>NZ_AP026677.1 GCF_025997915.1 Aquiluna sp. KACHI24
GGATTCGCTTTACAAGTTATCCACAGAAAATCTAGGGTTTGTCCACAACCTTTAGATCTGTGCAAAAATCTGTGGATAACCTTCAGTTTTTAGGAGCATCGTGGCCGACGCAGCGCTAGTAACCGCCTGGGACAGGCTGGTTTCTCGAGTGGCGCTGGATGAGCTGGTAACCCCTCACCTCAAAGGTCACTTGGATCTGGCGGTTCCGAAAGGTGTGCTCGACGACACGCTTTATTTAGAGGTCCCCAACGAGACCACACGGGTCATGCTGCAACAGCGCCTTCGCGAGCAGATCCTGGGTGCATTAGATGAATTAGCTGAATTTGGTGGCCCGACAAGTTTCATCGCCATAACGAACGAGCAGCTGCAGGTGTCGGTCAAAACCGAGGTGGCCTATGAGCCAAGGGTTATCGAGTACGAGCGGGATCCCGCTACCGGACCAGTGCCGAGTGCGGTGGCGTCGGGGCTGAATCCAAAGTACTCATTTGAGAATTTCGTGACCGGTGGCTCCAACCGTTTTGCTCATGCTGCTGCATTCGCGGTTGCAGAAGCGCCGGCCGAGGCATACAACCCGCTCTTCATTTACGGATCTTCCGGACTTGGTAAAACACACCTTCTTCACGCAATTGGCCACTACGCCATGCACCTAAAGCCAAAAACAAAAGTTCGATACGTATCTTCGGAAGAGTTCACTAACGACTTCATTAACTCGATTCAGAACAACAGGACAGCTGAGTTCCAGGCCCACTACAGAGATGTAGACATTTTGCTTGTGGACGACATTCAGTTTCTTCAGGGAAAAGATCAAACCCAGGAAGCCTTTTTTCACATTTTTAATGCACTCCATGATCACTACAAGCAGGTTGTGATTACGTCGGACCTGAGACCAAAGCAACTTGCCGGTTTTGAAGAGCGCATGCTCTCCAGGTTTGAGTGGGGTCTAATTACAGATATTCAAGCTCCAGAATTTGAGACACGAGTCGCCATTCTGCGAAAGAAAGCCGCTCAAGAAAAAATTTCAATCCCAGACAATGTCATCGAGTACATGGCAACGAGGATTTCGTCCAATATTCGCGAGCTTGAGGGAACCCTCATCCGCGTGACAGCCTTCGCTAACCTAAACCGCCAACCAATAGACATGGATCTAATCCAGCTGGTCCTAAAGGACAGCTACTCGGCATCAGACGGGACTCAGATCTCGCCAATGTCCATCATCACTGCAACTGCCAGGTACTACAAGCTCAGCCCGGAGGAAATCACTGGTTCTGGAAGACAGCAAGCGGTCGCCTTGGCAAGACAAATTGCAATGCATATTTGTCGTGAACTAACAAATCTTTCGCTACCAAAAATTGGCACTCATTTTGGTGGTCGCGATCACACCACAGTTATGTACGCCACCAAAAAAGTAAGCGAACTGATGAGGGAGCGTCGCTACATCTATAACCAGGTGTCTGAAATTATCGAAAAGATCAAAGAAGAAACTAAATAGTTTTCAAAAAAGACTGTGGAAAGAACCCTGCTTACCTGTGGATAAGTGGGGTTTTATTGTTACTAAAGCGATTGAGATTGTGAAAATAGAGAAAGTTATCCACATTCACAATAGTTATCAACAGATTTATCCACAGAGCTGTGAACAACTTACACCGTTGTAGTTTTTAGTAATTACAAGAGCAGTTCAAACTTATGAACAGTTTCAACAGTGGTTAATGTTGTTTTTATAGAGATATAGAACTTTTTGAAAATCACAAAACTTTGCTTTTCCTTAGTTGTGTGCTTCTTGTGACAAGATAAAGAACCGTCCTAGGAAGAAACTATGAAATTTCAAGCTGATCGAGAAGTTCTCTCAGACGCAATCTCATTTGTGGTTCGAATGCTCTCCCCAAAACCACAACTTCCCCAGCTTTCTGGTGTGATGATCTCAGCCAAGGACAATGCGGTTGTTCTATCCGTATTTGATTACGAAGTTTCCGCGAAGGTGGAAATCTCTGCCGCTGTCGATCAACCGGGCAGCGTTCTTGTCCAAGCCAGACTTCTCGCTGAGATTGTTTCCAAACTTCCTGGAGACACCGTGTCTTTCAACCTAAGTGAATCAAGACTTGGTTTGAGCTCCGGTAGTAGCAAATTCACCCTTTCTGCCATGTCAACTACCGACTACCCAGACGTACCAGCAATGCCAACAGCATCAGGCAAGGTTTCGGCCGCAGACTTCGCCCACTCTGTCGCCCAAGTAGCAATTGCGGCGTCAAAAGAAGAAGTAACACCAGTACTTACGGCTGTGATGATTAGTGCAACTGCGAAGGATCTCACTCTGGTCGCCACTGACCGCTTCCGTGTTGCCGTCAAATCGCTGCCATGGCAGGGTGCTGCAACCGAAAAAGAAGTTCTAATCCCAGCACGAGTTCTCCAGGAAATAGCGAAAACCTTTTCCCACCAGGGAGATCTGGAAATCGCTTTTTCCGCAAACGAACGCGATCTGGTTGGTTTTAGCGCGGGCTCGAAGAGTGTGTCAACTGCAACGATAAAGGGCAAATACCCTGCAGTGCTTCAACTTTTCCCTGCCCAATCAGAACACTTCGCAGTTTTGAAGACTTCGGACGTGGCCGACGCCACAAAGCGAGTAGCCCTAGTTGTAGATCGCGAAAAGCCGCTTCGATACAAGTTCACAGAATCTGAGTTAAGCCTCGAATCGATAGGTTCTGATGTTGCGGAGGCCTCAGAGCAGGTTCCAGCATCACTGAGCGGAGAAGAGACCACCGTTTCGCTTAGACCTCAATTCTTGTCTGATGCCCTTTCTGGAGTTGACTCCCAGAACGTAAAAATCGCGTTCACCCAAAACCCATCCAATCCAAACAAACCAGGACCGGTTTTGATCACGGCTGCAAACTCCGACAACAACTACAAATACCTGCTACAACCAAACCTCCTAGTTTCCTAGTTAGCTCTGAGCAGTGTGGGTTAGATCTCTAAAGCTAGAGAGTTTCAGAAACTACGCAAACCTAGATGTCGGGTTCTCGGAAGGCATGAATCTGCTGTTTGGGGATAACGGAAACGGCAAAACAAATCTCGCTGAAGCTATTTATTTTCTATCTGAGTTGCAATCGCACAGAAACTCAGACAACAAGACCCTTCTACAAACCGGCCATTCCAAAGCGGTGGTTGTTGCCGAGGTCCAAAATCAAGAACGAACACTGCTTTTGGGCGCAGAGATAAACATCGGCACCAGCAACAAATACTTCATAAATGGCAACCAGCAAAAGCGAACAAGTGAGTTTCTAGGGCTCATAAAGACGGTGATATTTGCGCCCGAGGACCTAGATCTAATAAGGAGAGATCGTGCAGACAGAAGAAGGTTTCTGGATCAATCTACTTCTCAGCTAAAACCACGGCTTGCTCTCGTTAAGTCGGACTATGACCGGGTTTTGAAGCAGCGCAATGCTCTCTTGAAAAGCGCTAAGGGACAGCAAAATATAGACCTCACCACGCTAGATATTTGGGATCAACAGCTTGTAAAGCTAGGCACACAGATTTCATTGGCAAGACTTGAGTTATTGGAACTTATCGCTCCTCTACTGCAGCGTTTCTACGCCGCTTTATCTGGTAGCAGCGAGGCGATCGAGCTTCAGCTAGAGCTAAATATCGGAAACGACGAATCCGGGGAGGTCCTAACTTCAGCTAATGCAGCTGAACTAGAGCAAATGTTTCACGAGAAACTCAAAGCGGTCAGAAACAAGGAGATCGAAAGAGGTCTCACCCTAGTGGGTCCACATAGGGACGAATTGTTGATCTCAAAATCAGGTTTACCAACTCGCACGCACTCATCACAAGGTGAGGCCTGGTCTTTAGCGCTAGGTCTGAAACTAGCCATGGCAGAGTTGTTGAGACAAGACACTCTGACCGGCGACCCTATTTTGATCCTCGACGATGTCTTCGCTGTTTTGGACTCAGGCAGAAGAAATCGACTGCTTGAGTTCGTTTCCGACTATGAGCAAGTAATCATCACCAGTGCAGACAGAGCGTCCACGCCAGAGATTGACTGGGCCAGGGAGTTCGAGGTTGTTAGAGGTGGCCAAATTGCTCAACTTTGAGCCTATAGACCGTTACTTTCGAGAGTTTCTGGGTAGCTCGAAAAACTTCGTCACCCGAGATCAAAAACGTCGTGACTCAAGATCTAAAGGGTCTCAGCCCTTTGACAAAGGTCGAGATCCAGTAATGGCGGGTAATTCGGTAGAACAACTTTTCTCAAATTTCAACTGGGGTTTGAACATCACCAAAGCAGAACTTTTCTCAAACTGGGAGAAGGTGGTGGGAAAGACCAATGCAGACGCATCGACTCCTGAGGATCTCAGTGATGGCGAGCTGACGATTCGCTGCCGCAGCACGGCTTGGGCAACCCAGCTAAGACTTTTAGAAGCTCAACTTTTGGAGCGAATAAATTCTGATTTTCCAACCCTTGGGGTTCAAAAACTGAAGATTATTGGGCCTAATGTTCCGAGCTGGAAAAAGGGACCCAGATCTGTCCCCGGAAGGGGTCCTCGCGACACTTACGGATGATGCCGATATCCCAGCATTGTCAGTGCTCAAAGGTAGAATTCAGGGGTTAGTCAACCCGAATATAAGTCGATCCCCAGGGTCGCATTTCACCGGAACTAACCCAGACCGGAAAGCAACTTAATATGTCAGAACCACAAAAAAATTATGACGCTGGCGCCATCCAGGTCCTTGAAGGACTAGAGGCTGTTAGAAAACGCCCTGGAATGTATATCGGGTCCACCGGACCGCGCGGCCTCCACCACCTCGTATATGAAATTGTCGACAACTCTGTTGATGAAGCACTAGCTGGCTACTGCGACAACATCCAGGTTGTAATCACCAAAGAGGGTCACATCAAGGTGACCGATAACGGCCGCGGTATCCCGGTCGACATGCACCCTGTCGAAAAGAAACCTGCAGTTGAGGTTGTTCTGACCGTTTTGCACGCAGGTGGAAAATTTGGTGGCGGCGGCTATGCGGTATCAGGTGGTCTTCACGGCGTGGGAGCGTCGGTTGTAAACGCCCTCTCCACTCACCTGAAGGTAGAAGTTCACCGTGAAGGCTTTGTTTGGAGACAGAGCTACACAATTGGTGTCCCAGACGCCCCATTGGCTAAGGGTGAAGAGACCGATAGAACCGGAACCACCATCGAATTCGTGCCCTCGGCAGAGATCTTTGAAACCGTCGAGTTTGATTACGAGACTTTGCGCCAGAGATTCCAGCAGATGTGCTTCCTAAACAAGGGACTGAGGATCTCGCTGATGGACGAGCGAGATGGTCAAAACGACACGTATCACTACGAGCGCGGTCTAAGTGATTATGTCGAGTACCTAAACGCAGCCAAAAAGGTTGAGGTTGTGCACGACGAGATCATCTCCATTGAAGCCGAGACCGAGGAGAAGAACCTCTCGGTTGAAATCGCGATGCAGTGGACTACCGGTTACAACGAGGGTGTCCACACTTACGCAAACACAATCAACACCCACGAGGGTGGTACCCACGAAGAGGGCTTCCGTGCTGCGTTGACCGGCTTACTCAACAAATACGCTCGTGAGAAGAGCCTGTTGAAAGAAAAGGACGACAACCTAACTGGTGATGACGTTCGTGAGGGTCTAACCGCGGTTATTTCGGTGAAGCTAACCGAGCCACAGTTTGAGGGTCAGACCAAGACCAAGCTTGGCAACACCGAGGCCAAGGCGTTTGTGCAGCGAGTTGTTAATGACAAGCTCGGTGACTGGTTTGAGCGCAACCCGAACCTAGCCAAGGAAATTGTTCGGAAGGCAATTCAAGCCGCAACCGCTCGACTGGCTGCGCGAAAGGCCCGCGAGGCAACTCGTCGTAAGGGGCTTTTGGAGTCTGGTGGAATGCCAGGAAAGCTTCGCGACTGTTCCTCTCGAGACCCCAAAGTCTCTGAAATTTACATCGTGGAGGGTGACTCGGCCGGTGGTTCTGCGGTACGTGGTCGTGATCCCGAAACCCAGGCGATTTTGCCGCTTCGCGGAAAAATCTTGAACGTTGAGAAGGCAAGACTCGACAAAGCCCTCGCAAACACAGAGGTCCAAGCACTAATCACAGCCTTCGGAACTGGTATCGGTGAAGACTTCGACGTTGAGAAGATCCGATATCACAAATGCATTTTGATGGCAGACGCGGATGTTGATGGTCAGCACATCAGAACCCTGTTGCTAACCCTGCTATTTAGATACATGAGACCTCTAATCGAGCACGGTTACGTTTACATGGCACAACCTCCGCTGTACCGAATCAAGTGGTCAAACGCTGAACACGAATATGTCTTCTCTGACGCAGAGCGTGATTTGAAGCTTGCTGAAGGTCAGGCATCTGGCAAGAAGATCCCTAAGGAGAACGCGATTCAGCGTTATAAGGGTCTTGGAGAGATGGACTACGACGAGCTGTGGGACACCACCATGAACCCGGCGACCAGAACCTTGCTTCAGGTCACCCTTGATGACGCCGCTCTAGCTGACGAGATTTTCTCGACGTTGATGGGTGAGGACGTCGAATCTCGCAGAAACTTCATACAGCGCAACGCCAAAGACGTTCGATTCTTGGACATCTAGGCCTTAGGAGATTTGAAAAATGACTGAAAATCAGATTGACAAGGTAGAACAGGTCGACCTTCAGGTCGAAATGCAGCGTAGTTACCTCGACTACGCAATGAGCGTTATCGTCGGTCGCGCCCTACCCGATGTTCGAGATGGCCTAAAGCCGGTGCACCGCCGCGTGCTTTATGCAATGTATGACGGTGGCTACCGCCCAGAGAAGCAGTTCTCGAAGTGCTCCCGTGTTGTTGGAGATGTCATGGGTCAGTTCCACCCTCACGGTGATGCTGCCATCTATGACACCTTGGTTCGCATGGTTCAGGACTGGAACCTCCGCTACCCGTTGGTTTCCGGCCAGGGTAACTTTGGCTCTCCAGGAAACGACCCGGCCGCTGCCCCTCGTTACACCGAGTGCAAGATGGCTCCTCTTGCTATGGAGATGGTGCGTGACATCGACGAGGAAACCGTTGATTTCCAGGACAACTACGATGGCCGCACACAAGAGCCCACCATCCTGCCATCCAGATTCCCGAACCTATTGGTCAACGGGTCTATCGGTATTGCTGTTGGTATGGCAACCAACATCCCGCCACACAATCTCCGAGAGGTCGCACAGGCCGCCCAGTTCGCGCTGAAGAACCCAGCTCTTGAGGGCGAGGCCCTGGTCGAAGAGCTGCTAAAGATTGTCAAGGGTCCGGACTTTCCAACCGGAGCGCAAATCCTTGGTCGAAAGGGCATCGAAGATGCCTATCGCACCGGTCGCGGTTCGATCACAATGCGAGCGGTTGTAAACGTTGAGGAACTTCACGGACGAACCTGCCTGGTTGTCACCGAGCTCCCTTATCAGGTAAACCCGGACAACTTGGCCTTGAAGATTGCCGAGCTGGTAAAGGAAGGCAAACTCGCGGGAATTGCCGATATCCGCGACGAGACATCAGGTAGAACTGGTCAGCGACTTGTAATTGTGCTCAAGCGCGATGCCGTTGCTCGTGTTGTTTTGAACAATCTCTATAAGTACACCCAGCTGCAGGAAAACTTCGGTGCCAACATGTTGGCCCTGGTTGACGGCGTTCCTCGTACTTTGGCGATCGATGGCTTCATTACCCACTGGGTAAAGCACCAGATTGAGATCATTGTTCGCAGAACTCAGTTCAGACTCCGCAAGGCCGAAGAAAGAGCCCACATCCTTCGCGGATACCTCAAGGCGCTGGATGCACTGGACGAAGTAATTGCGTTGATCCGCAAGAGCTCAACTGTTGAGGATGCGCGTGACGGCCTGATCAAGCTGCTGGAAATTGATGAGCTGCAGGCCAGAGCCATCCTGAACATGCAGCTCAGACAGCTGGCTGCGCTAGAGCGTCAGAAGATTATCGATGAGGCCGCCGAGCTCGAGCGCTTGATCGGTGAGTACAACAAGATCATCGCAAGTGAAGAGCTACAGCGTTCCATCGTTTCCGAAGAGCTCGAGGAGATCGTCGCTAAGTATGGCGATGAGCGCCGCACTGCGATCATGCCTGGTTTTGATGGCGACGTGAGCATCGAAGACCTCATCCCTGAAGAGGAGATGGTGGTCACGCTGACCGCTGGTGGCTACATTAAGCGAACCCGCAGCGACAATTACCGCGTTCAACACCGTGGTGGCAAGGGCGTAAAGGGTGCAACTCTGCGTGCCGACGATGTGGTTCAGAACTTCATCGTTTCCACTACTCACCACTGGCTCATGTTCTTCACTAATAAGGGCAGGGTCTATCGTTCCAAGGTTTATGAGGTTCAAGAGGGTGGAAGAGATGCCAAGGGCCAGCACGTGGCCAACTTGCTTGCACTACAGCCTGATGAGCGAGTGGTCGAGGTGCTGGATCTAAAGGATTACCAGCAGTCTCCATATCTGGTGTTAGCAACCAGATCCGGCCTTGTGAAGAAGACCGCTCTTGAGCTTTACGACACCCCTAGATCCGGTGGCATCATCGCAATCAAGCTTCGCGAAAGCGATGAGCTTGTGAACGCGATGCTCGTCAGTGAAGAGAATGACTTGCTCCTGGTATCTCGCAAGGGAATGTCAATTCGCTTCAGTGCGGGCAATGATTCGCTAAGACCAATGGGCCGTGACACCTCAGGTGTAATCGGTATGGCCTTCCGAGAGGGCGACGAACTTCTCAGCGCAAGCGTTATTGGCGAGGCTGGCTTCGTGTTCGTGGTCACCGAGGGTGGATATGCAAAGCGCACCAGTGCTGATCAATATCGCGTTCAGAAGCGTGGTGGCCTCGGTATCAAGGTCGCCAAGCTGGACGAGAAGCGTGGAGACCTGGTTGGCGCTCTGATCGTGGATGAAACCGATGAGGTTTTGGTTGTGCTGGCATCTGGCAAGGTAATCCGAACCAACGCTGATGAAGTGCCTGCAAAGGGCCGTGACACCATGGGGGTCGTATTCGCTAGATTCGATGAGTCAGACTCTGTACTCTCGTTAGCTAGGAATACCGAGCGAAACCTTGAAAGCTCGGGGGATAACGAATCCGAAGGAGTAACCGATGGCGTCGATGTTCAAGCGGAGTAGCGCCCCAAAGCAGCCGGTCAAGAAGGTAAGCCTCAAGCTTTATTCGATCGACGTGCTGTCAGCGGTAAAGGTCGGCTTCTTCGTATCGTTGGCTCTCGCCATTGCCACGCTGGTCGGCGCATTCTTGATCTGGGCGGTTCTCTCAAACAGCGGAATCTTTGCCTCTGTCGGACGACTGCTTTCATCAATCCTTGGCGAGTCAACTCCAGTGAACCTGGAGTCAGACTTCTCGCTCGGAAATGTAATGGGAACCGCGGTCTCGCTGGCACTGTTGAACATCATCCTGACCACCGCGCTTGCGGCTGTTTGGGCGGCCATTTTCAACGTCATTGGCAAGGTTGTTGGGGGCATCGCGCTGACCTTTACAAACAACTAAAAACTTTGGTTTGTCACTTTTGACAATCTTTAGTAATGTTGTGATGCTCTACGGGCCTATAGCTCAGGTGGTTAGAGCGCTTCACTGATAATGAAGAGGTCGGAGGTTCAAGTCCTCCTAGGCCCACGGTGAGCACTTTCCACTGGGAAATTGCTCGCTATGGGGACTTAGCTCAGTTGGTAGAGCACCTGCTTTGCAAGCAGGGGGTCAGGGGTTCGACCCCCCTAGTCTCCACAAAGTGAAAACCCCTCCTTCGGGAGGGGTTTTTTCTATTCGTTTACCTCGACTGCCGCGCGAATCAAAAGCTTTAACTGTCCGCGGTCAAAATTGTCGCCGTCTATAAAATCGATTGCTCGCGCTACCTTGCTATCTAGGCGAGCATTGAAGAGTTTGGATGGGTCGGGTACTTGCGCACCTTTTGGGAAAGTTAGCCGCACGGCGTTTTTCAGGAAGTCAGCAACGCAAACAATCCCATTCGCCTCCCAGGTTGGGGAACCAAGGGGTTTCGAAGGCATTTTCCACTTCACTGCCTCTCTGATTTCTGGATAGGCATCGAGAATCAGCGCCCTTAGTTCGGCGAGCGTCTCACCGCGCCAGTTCGGTTGACTGGCAATAATCCCATCGATTTCCTCAGCCACGGTCTCAGTCACTGAAACACCTCCAAAAAGCGCTGTGTTCGCAGCTATTTACCCTCTACGTGCCGCTTGAAGTTATTCAAGATCGCCTGCCAGCCCTCGCGCTGCATCTCAACAGGATTTTCGGTCTCGGCATCAAACTCAAGCGTTACCAGAACTGCACCGTCAGCTTCTTCGAATCTCACTTGGGCTCCACGATCGCCGAAGGAGTACTCGATTAGCTCGTGGTCTATCACGTTCGTATAGCTTCCTTCGAAGTCGAAGCCAAAGCTCCCGTCCTTGGCTTCCATGCGAGAGCTGAACTTACCCCCGGGTCGCAAATCAACAGTTGAAGAGGTGGTGTGCCAATCGTCTGAAGCGGCATTCCACTGAACAATGTCCTCTGGTGTGACGTAAGCAGCCCATACGGTAGCTAGTGGCGCTGAAACAGAGGTCGAGACAGTAATTTTCATGGCTGAAGCCTATTGCTTGGGGCACTAAATCTCTGGTGTGCAGGCTTATACTCAAGTCGGAGGTGGTAATTATGTTGACTATGACTGATTGCTGCGGAGGAAGCTGCAAGTGCAAGGACCAGGCAAAGCCAGGTATCAACTAGTTTTTGACCGCACCCAAACCCCTGGCTAGCCAGGGGTTTGGCATTTATGGAGGATCAATGAGGCTCGGGTTCTTGGCTTTGATTGTTTTGAACATAGGTCTGGGGGCTCTTGTTCCTGGTCTCTCTTGGTTCCGATGTCTGGGAGTTTTACCTAACGCTTTTGCTGGGATCGCTACTCCCACACCTTTTCTTTTTGCTCAAGCGGAAAAACAGGGGTTAGTTAGGACAGAATCTAGACATGGAATCGCTAGCAGCTCTCGTCAGCGCGATATTTCTCGGATTGATTGTCTTCAGTCTTTTGACTGTGGCCATGGCCATCTTGACCAGAATCGGCAAAGTAAAGTTTTGGGTTTCGATGGTTTTCAACGTGCTTACCGGTTTACTGGCCGCTTGGGGAATTAGCGTCAGCTGGGCCCTCGGGATCATCCCTTTTCTAGGCCTAGTTATCAGCTCAATAATTCTGACTTGGCCAAAAAGGAAGCGTCAGTAGCGCTCATCCCGGAGTACTTCAACGGCGCTCACCCAGCACGAGCAGGCATAGTGCGGGAAGTAATTGGTCTCTAGAAGCTCTAGGACTTTGCCCATGACCTCGTTGTTCACGACGATTTCAATCCTGATGTTGCCACCTTCAAGGTCACCATTTCTTTGGTTTCTGGGTCCTGCCCCATGGGCGGGGGAGATCGTGTAGCCCTTTGCGCCAAGAGCAGTGATATCCCGAATCAATCTCGGTTCCAGTGCTGCTTCGGCAACGATTGTCACCAACTTGCGTTGCTTGAGATTCACAGCCCCAAACCTTCCACTAGCCCACTTAGTGAAACCATAAGCGGGATCCCAACAATCAGGTTAAAGGGAAACGTAATGCCCAAGCTAGCCGTTAGGTAGATACCTGGGCTTGCCTCTGGCAATGCCAGTCGGACTGCGGCTGGCGCTGCAATGTATGAGGCGGAGGCCGTCAGAACTCCAAGCACAGCACTGCCTCCAATGCCCATTCCGGTCAGGTGACCGGTCAGGACCCCCAGGGATCCTGCGAGGAGTGGGAAACCTAGGCTGAAGCCAACTAGACCGATGCCCGCAGATTTGATGTCCGGGATTCTTCGACCAGCAACAATCCCCATCTCAAGAAGAAAGAGTGTCAGCACCCCAGTGAACAGGGCACCGAAGAAGGGCTCAATCCTTGTGTAGCCAGCCGTACCGGTGATCAGCCCCAGAGCCAGACCTCCGGCCAGCAGCACAATGGATCGCGCGGTCAACACCTCTCGCAGTGACTCTCCCCAGTTGACTGAGCGACCAAGACCCTTGGATGCCAGCATTAGTCCGACGATGATGCCGGGAATCTCGAGGATCGCGAGCAGGGTAGTGACGTATCCCTCAACAAAAATCTGCTGGGCATCTAAAAAGATGAGCGCTGCGGTGAAGGTAACCAAGGAGGTTGAACCGTAGTGGGCAGCCACCGCACCACGGTTGATTTGGTCAAGCTTCGTCGTTAGCCCCAATACCTGGAATGCCAACCAAGGCACCACGAGACCTAAACCCAGTGCTCCTAGGATTGGCAGCCAAATTTCGCCTGGTGTTGATTGGGAAAGGGCGACGCCTCCTTTGATACCAATACCGAGGAGCAAGTAAATGGAGAGCGCCTGATACACGGCCTCTGGTAGACGCAGATCAGACTTGATCGCGACAGCAATCAGTCCGAGCGCGAATGCCAATACCGGTGGGGAAGTTAGGTTTTGAAGCGCAACCTCCCAAAGCATCAGCTCTTAGTCCGCTTTCCAAATACTGGCTCGAGCTGTGAAATCTCCTCTTCGGTCGCAATTTCGAACACCTGCTTGTGCTCCACCTCGGCCTCGTGACGGGCTTGCCCCTTGGTCTTGATCAAGGAGGCAATCACTGCAATGGCAATTACACCGATGATCACTGCTAGAGACAGAGTGGTTGGGACTTTGTAGACATCGTGAAGTGCCATCTTGATACCGACCCAAATCAGAATTACCGAGAGACCCACCTTCAGGTACACGAATCGGTGAATCAGATCAGCGAGCAAGAAGTACATAGCCCTAAGACCCAATACCGCGAAGGCGTTAGCCGTGAAGACAATAAATGGCTCATCAGTGACGGCAAAGATGGCCGGGATTGAGTCAACAGCGAAAATGATGTCGGTGAACTCCACCAAAGCCAGTACCAGTAATAGCGGTGTGGCCAAAACGACACCCGCCTTACGCACAAGGAGCTTTTGCCCATAGAACTTGTCTGCGGTCGGTATGAAGCGCTGGAACAGCTTCAGGAACTTGGATTCGGTGGGGTCCATGTGCTCATTGCGCTTGAGCATCATCTGAATACCTGTCCAGATTAAGAATGCAGCAAAGAGGTAAAGAACCCAGCCAAAGCTCTTGATAAGCGTGTAGCCGAGTGCGATGAAGATGCCTCGGAAAATCAAGGCTCCCAAAACACCCAGGAAAAGCACTCGGTGCTGGAACTGTCTTGGCACAGAGAACGCAGCAAAAATAATCGCCCAAACGAAGACGTTATCGACGGCGAGTGATTTCTCAATCACAAATCCTGCGAAATATTGCTGGCCGAGCTCTGCACCGTAGAGGTACCAGATCAGACCGCCAAAGGCGATGCCCAGAGAAACCCAAACCACTGACCACCAGGCAGCCTCTTTCAAAGAGATGACGGATGCGTGGCGGTGGGCGAATAGGTCGACGGCGAGCATGCCAAGAATCAAGCCAAAAACGGTTAGCCATAGCCAGAGTGGGACGTCCAAGAGTCTCCTTATTAGAAAATAATTACTAGAAATATATTTCTATTATTTTCTAATTATTCCAAAACTCCAAGATTTATTCGAATTTGCCCAGATATTCGATTAGGTCACCCACGGTCTTGTTTGCACTGGTTAGGTGACGAAGGGGTTGAGATCGATTGATTTCATAGTGGTTACGACGGCCATCCTTGGATTTATCCAGGTAGCCACCCTCAACCAGGTCATTCAAAACATTCACGACAGATCGAGTTGTAATACCCAAAATTTGGGCTAACTCTTCGATCTTGTAGTCCGGGTTAGCGTCGATGGCAATTAGTACGTGAGCGTGGTGACCCAAGAAAGTCCACTTTTTACTCATGCTTGCCCTCCAATTACCAGTTGAAGTTTGCCAGATTAAATGAAAAAGCGGGTCGGATGACCGACCCGCCGTTTCGGTTTCTAGATCAGAGTTAGGGCGAACCAGCTACCTGCGGTTACCAATGAGGCAACTAGCAAGTTGAGGTTCATCTTCAGGGTGTACTTGGTTTCACCGCGAGCTGCGTGAACCCAAATGGCACCGACCATGGTGAGAGCCAAACCAACTGCTGCAGCGATTGCGAACCAGATTGCCCACGCGTAGCCGAGTAGGTAACCGATAGGAGCAACAACCACACCAATTGCACCAAGGATTTCTAGCCAAGCAATTAGGCGGACCACACCGAATGGAATCTTCTCAATCCAGCCAAAACCTGCCTTAAGCAAAGTCTCCTTGCTGGAGGTGGCCTTGAACTTGCCAGCCTTGAAGAATGCGAATGCGGTGAAAGCCGAAACTGCAAATCCGGCGATGATGATGAAAATGTCCACTTGAATCCTTTTTTATCTAGAGGGGCTTGATAATTCTTGACAACCCTACATTATTTTTTCTTGTTTTGATACTCTTTTGAAGATGGAAATCAAAGCAGAGTGTGAACGCAAGGCGGGCGCCTGGCGCGTTCGCGTCCCGGAGCTAGACAATCTGCTGATTTCAAGCAAGCGCTTAGACCTTGCAACCGAGCAAATCAAGGATCTGGTTCACGAGTATCAGGGCATCGATCGTTGCGATGTGATCGTCAAGGTTGAGACTTCAATGCCTGGCATCATGTGTGATCTTGAACAGGCTCAGGAGAAGATGCGCGAGGCAAGCAGACTCCAGGAAGAGGCATCCAGGGAGATTCGTGATGTTGTCTCAAGACTCCGTGACGAGGGTTTGAGCATGCGCGATATTGGTGTGCTTTTGAGAATTTCTCCGCAACGAGTCGCTCAGCTGGTTGAAACCGCCTAAAAAGGACTGGCCCCAAGCTGGGTCGTAATTTCTAGTGCGACCTCAATATTTGCCACAGTGTCCTCGTGAGTGTGAACCGGAGACTCGGTTCTCCCCTCAGCCACGTACCTGGCAAACTCTGTTGCCTGGTAGCTCAAGCCCTCGTGACCCTGGATCGAAGAATTGTCTTTGATTGCCCGTTCTGAGAAATAGAACTCTTTGTCCCTGACTCGAATACCCGATGGTGCCAAGAATGGCTCGTCAATCAAGACCAAACCCTTTTCGAATGAGCAGGACGCGGTGATTGGAAGAGAGGCTATGCCCGACATGACAAGGTTCGCCCTGGCTCCAGATGCGTACTCAAGAAGTACGTGAGACTCAGCATCCATGCCGGTTTCGGTGACCTGACCGCGAGCAGTGATTTTGATTGGGTTGCCCAAAAACTGCTGGGCGATGGCGATTGGGTAGATGCCCATGTCGAATGCGATACCGCCGCCACCTTTTTGCCAAAGCCTTGGGATTGCCCTGTTGTCTGTTGCAAAGGATGCGGTCAAAAGTTCAGGTGATCCCAGCTCACCGCTCGCGATCAACTCGCGGATCAAATAGGACTGGGGCAGATACCTAGTCCACATTGCCTCCATGGCGAGCAGCCCCTTGGACTTTGCTGTGGCAAAAATCTCTCTGGCCTCGGCAGGCTGGTAGGTGATTGGTTTCTCGATCAAAACGTGCTTGTTCGCACCCAGGGCCAACATCGCATGCTCAAAATGGTCCTTCATGTGGCTTGCGATGTATACGGCATCTACCTCTGGGTGAGCTACCAGCTCCTCGTAACTATTGAGAACTAGAGGAATGTGAAACTCGCCACCAACGCTTTGGGCAAGGCCATCGGTTCTAGAGGCAACCGCGTGAATTTGCTGCTTGGTGTGCTTCTGCACGGCAGCCATGAATACCTTGGCAATGCCACCCGGCCCGACGATTCCCCAGCGCAGCGAGGGAACGGCTTCAGGATTGGTTACAGCTGGGAATTTGAGGTCCATGTCCAAAGTCTATGGCGGTATTCTTAGCTAGCCCATTGGGCAGTTAGAGATTATGTCAGCGAAGTCAATTACCTCATCGATCCCAATCACACAGCCGATTCGGATCCCATTTGACCGCACTTCGAAGCGCTATAAAGTGGCCGCGCTTTTGGCCTACCTGGGACTGTTTACCGTGTTGGCCCCAGACGCCATTCGATATTCAATTAGCTGGTGGGGTTGGTCAGCTGTCGTTATTTCCCTAACTATTTGGACCGTGATTGCTCTTGCAGTGAAGAATCCAGCAAAGACCCTGGCTCGAATCCCGCTGCCATTAGCGTTCCTAATGCTGCTGATGCTTTTGAGCGTGATTTGGTCTCAATACCAAGCGATCACATTAGTCACACTTGGCCTCCAAATAACGGCCAGCCTTTTTGCACTTTTCTTGGCAAATCAATTCAGTTGGAGACAGTTACTCCACATCCTTAGCAACACCATTCGGTTCTTGCTAAGTAGCTCACTGCTAATTGAGATCTACGCGGCGCTCGCTGGGCCAATCGCCCCACTGTTTCCAAACTATTCCGGTTCGGAACCTCCACATGCCAGCTATCTGTGGGTGCAGGGAAACCTTTTTGAGCTGGAGCGAATCCAGGGAATCATGGGAAATGCAAACCTGCTCGCCTTCACTTCAGTACTGGGTGCCCTGCTTTTTCTAATCGAGCTGATTGTCACCGATCGATCCAAGTGGCTCCCCGGTTTATCGCTAGCCCTAGCGCTCTCGATGGCTTTATTGGCACAGAGTGCCGGCATGACAGTCGCCGTAGGTCTAATTTCCTTCGCTGCAATTGTCGCGATCCTCTCCGAGGGTCGTCCGAGACCAACGCGTCACCGCATCTATCGGATAGCTCTATTGGCTTTGGGAATAGCCACTTTGTTCGGGGTTGTTTTCCGTGACTGGGTCTTCGACCTCCTAGGTCGCTCTCCAGATGCGACCGGCAGATTTGAGATTTGGGAGAAGGTCTTAGGCCTGATTTGGGAAAAACCCATAGAGGGCTGGGGCTGGACTGGTTATTGGATTCCAGGAACCGAGCCTTTCGAGGGCTTGATTTCCATCAATGGAGTTCCGATGTATCAGGCCCACAACGCCTATCTAGATATCTGGATGCAGCTGGGAGTCTTGGGTCTTGGACTATTGGTTTGGCTCATGATTGCGGTTTTTGTAAGACTCTGGGCAGTTGCCGTGAGACACACCAGTCCGCTTTATCTCTACCCACTCTTTGGTTTCTTAGTGATTGCTGCCCAATCGCTTACGGAATCCAGGCTTTTGATCGAAGCGGGTTGGGTTCTCCTCGTGCTACTTGCGACGAAATCCAGAGAGCCTTTTGCCGAATTAGAGCCGTTGGGCAGAACGCCGAAGCGCTTGAAGCTACTTCGCTTGCCGTTGCGAATCCTCGGCCGCTAGCGCCTGGCTTGGATCAAACCCGTATAGATGCCAACCATCTTTGCTGTGATGCGGGATTGAAGGAGCCATCCGGGATCAGACGAGTCTCGCTTGGCGTTTCCCGATGAAATGTCGTTGTGAACCTGCTGCATGGCGTTGGCCAGTGATTCGATGCTCTCATCGTCTGTGACCCAGTAGTGTCCTGCTTTCAGCTCTGAGGCCACGCGCTTATCGCAACACAGCGCCGGAGTCCCGAACGCCGCCGCTTCGAAAACGGTCATACCTTGAGTCTCAAAGCCGATGGAGGTTTGCAAAACCACGTCCGAATCGGCAAAGGCCTGCATCATCTGGTCCCTATCCACACGACCAAAAAAGCTCACCTTGTCAGAGATCCTCAGGGTTCGGGCAAGACTCTTGGCCGGTTTTTCCAATGGGCCGGTGCCATAGATGTGAAGCTCCGCATTCAATCCAGCCTTTTTGAAGGCCCTGATTGTTTGCAACAGGCGCTTTTCTCTCAGAAAGCGACCCGCCCAAATAAATCGAATCGGCTGGCCCGGCACGGGTAATTTGCGAGAGATGTTTGCCACTGCATCGTCGTCGACACCGTTGGGCATAACCTCAACCTTGTTCGCGATGCCCTTGTCTTTGATGGTCTGAGCAAAGTGATTACTCGGAACCATAACTAGATCGGCATTTGGGTAGGTGAGGGCCATGTATTCCCAGCCGTTGTCTACCGAGGTCTTAGGCAGTCCGGTATTCGAGGTGTAAAGCCGAGCGGCAAAATTGAACAATCTGGCGTTTAGTCGTTTGCCCAGGATGCGTTCCAACACCACATCGATGTTGGTGTGAGCGTGGTGGATAAGTGGGATATCGAAGTCTCTTGCCAGTTTTAGGGCAATCGCAGCAGTAGCAAAATCACCCTGGAGGTGAATGATGTCGATTTTTCGGCGATCAAACTCTCGCTTAGCAACCTGATAAGCCTTTTGAACATTGAACATGGTTGCGTATTCGCCGTCCGGGGAGACCTTGCGCGATGGGAGGATTACGGTTTTGTCGCTGGGTTCGGCTTTAGAGCTCTTGGAGGAGAAAATTGTCACCTCGACCCCCATGCGCTCAAGGTACTTGCGCTGGAGTCGAACGGAGGTTTGCAGTCCACCAAGGCTCATCGGGTGCAGATCTGTGAAGATCGCTACGTGCATCAGCCCACCTAATTTAGTTAGCTAACGAATGCTAGCAAGCAAAGCGAAGGCCCCTGGGATTCCAGGGGCCTTGCTTGTTGATTTAGTGCTTAGGCGTTTGCCTTGTTTCCGATGCCCTTGGCAACCAGGACCAGCAGAGCGGTCACTACGGTACCAATGGCGATTGCGAGAACATAGGTGAACCAGTCGCTAACCAGTGGGAACACGAAGATTCCACCGTGAGGTGCACGAAGCTCGTTGCCGAATAGAGCAACGATTGCACCGGTCACACCGGAACCGATCATGATCGATGGGATAACGCGAGCTGGGTCAGCTGCTGCGAATGGGATTGCACCCTCAGAGATGAAGGATGCACCTAGTAGCCATGCAGCCTTACCGTTCTCCTGCTCGGACTCGCTAAATGCCTTCTTGCGAAGGGTGGTAGCTAGAGCAAGACCTAGTGGAGGAGTCATACCAGCAGCCATAACGATTGCCATGATCTGGAACTCGGTTGCGGATGCAGCAGCACCAGCAGAAGCTAGACCAGTAACGGCAAAGGTGTAAGCAACCTTGTTGACAGGGCCACCCATGTCGAATGCCATCATCAGACCCAGGATTAGACCTAGAACTGCAAGCGCACCGCCGGATAGACCGTTAAGCCATGAGGTGAGGCCGTTGATTAGAGCTGAAACTGGAGCCTTCAGAACTAGAACCATTGCAAGGCCGGTGATTAGAGAGCCGAGTAGTGGAATTACAACTACTGGCATAACTGGACGAATCCAGTTTGGTACTGACCAGCGGCTGATCCATAGAGCAACACCACCGGCGATGAAACCACCGAGGATTGCGCCGAGGAAGCCGGTGCCGGTGCCCAGTGGGTTTCCGTCAAGACCGGTAGCAAGTGCACCGGCTACGAAACCTGGGACCAGACCTGGGCGGTCAGCGATTGCATACGCGATGTAAGCAGCTAGAACTGGAACGAAGAAGGCAAATGCAGCCTTACCGAACCAGAAGATAACGAATGCCCAGTAACCGATGTTTAGAACGTCGTAGTCACCTGCAATCTGCATCTTCTCTGCGTCGTACGCGTGAATACCGTCAGTTCCGAACCCGATAGCTCCGAGCAGGAATCCGATGGCGATGAGAATTCCACCTGCGGCAACAAATGGAATCATGTATGAAACACCGGTCATCAACCATTGACGAACCTTGGTGCCAGTGCTTGCGCTAGTCACGATGGGCCTCCTATAGCTCCATTGCGTTTCCCAGCCGGCGGTTGCCGACCAGGGATATTTTTACTTTTTGCCAAATAGGCTTCCGAAGAAGCCACCCTTCTTCTGGCTTGGTTCTGAAGAAGGAGCCTTTTCTGCTGACTTGGCTGCTGAGCCTTCGCCAACCTTGGGTGCGGTGCCATCTGCTGCCATGGCCAAAACCTGCTCTACAAGTCCAACACCGTCCTTCATTGCCTTGGCAACTGGGACCTGGATGTATGGCTTGCCGTTGAAACGGTTGCGGTCCTTTACCTCGAGGTCGACTGCGAAGATCACAGCATCAGCTGAGTCAATGACCTCTTGTTTTAGTGGGTTTGAACCCGCGGAACCTTGAGTCTCAACGAGAACTTCGTGGCCTAGCTTCTTGCCAGCCTGCTCCAAAGCCTCCGCTGCCATGTAGGTGTGGGCGATACCGGTGATGCAGGATGTGACGCATACGATCTTTGCCATTTACTTCTGTACCTCCTGGGTGACGATTTCTGCGATTTTAGATCCGTCAGTCTCCGCGCGCAGGCGGTCACGGAATTCCTCATGCATGATTTTGCGCGCGAGTGAGCCAAGAATCTCAAGGTGGGTGTTCTCGCCAGAGGCTGGAGCTGCAATCAAGAAGATCAGGTGAGAGGCGCCGTCATCAGCACCAAAGTCGATTCCCTTCGAGGTGGTTGCAACTGCAACCGAAGGGATAGTCACTAGATCGCTCTGGGCATGTGGGATGGCAACGCCACCCTCAATTCCGGTTGGGAAGTGCTCTTCGCGAGCAGCAACGGCAGCAAGGTACTCATCTAGACCGGTGAGGCGTCCCGCCGCGAGCAATTTCTCAGCTAATTGGCGAACCGCCTGCTCTTTGGTTTCTGCATCGATTTCAACGATGACGATTTCTGGGGTGGTAATTGGGTGGGCCATAACATTCCTAACGCTGGCGTAGTCAACCGTCGACCTAACGCACCTTTGCGTTTAGCCCCCTTTCACTGAAAGCGGTTACTGCTTCAGATTACTCAGGCGGCTATCAGTTACATGGCATTTCAGATAGCTAAACGTCTAAATTTCTAGCTTTGTTTTTGTAGGTTGTAGACAAAACTGCCTATTTTGTGCCTATTCGGTAACCCGAACACCAGATTTAGTTGCTGTTCTGAATGTCAGCTGGAAAAAATTTGAGACCTAAGCCGTTTTCACGGGGTGTCGCCACGCCCAAAGAATTAGTGGTATCTGAAGCGGAAGCCTCAGCCATGCCACTACCGCCAACAACATATCGCCATTCAAAGCGTCTATCGCGAACCACCAGTTCGCTGGCCAGACTGCCAAAAGCGTTGCGATTGTCAGGTAACGGGACCAGTCTTTTCTGAGCAGTAACCCGATTGCACAGGCGAGTTCCGCGATGCCAGACAGATAGATCAACAGGTATGGCTCTGGAGTCCAATTGGGCAGCAGGAACATGAATCCAGCTGGGTTTATTAGGTGCAAAGTGCCAGAGGCCAGAAACGCGACAATAATCACCCAGCTCCCAACCGGGAGCTTTAGTGCCTTGCTAGCCACAGCACTACCGAGTCAACGATGCGCCGACCAAATGCGTAAAAGACGAACTTGAGCGCTCGGACATCCCAACTGGCGGGATAGATCGGACGTGGATTCTTGGCCGTTGCCGCCCTAACCATGGTTTTCACAACCTGCTTTGGTCCGGGCGAGTTGCGATACAGGCCACCCAGGTACTTATTGAATCCATTCATTACCGAGTCGTAGTCACTGATCGAGCGAGAGTCTCTCAGGTGCCCAAAAGCCACCTGATCGAAATTGGTTCTCACGGTGCCAGGTTCAATTACCGAAACCTTGATGCCCAAAGCCTTTACCTCTTGCCTTAGTGCGTTGGCGATTGAGCGAACAGAGTGCTTGGTGGCTGCATACCAACCAAGACCAACAAGTGAGACGTGGGCAACAACACTTGCGGTCATCAGGATTCGTCCGCTGCGTTGGGCTCGCATCTGGGGTAGCACCGCACGAATGCAGCGCTCAACGCCGAAAACGTTCACCTCAAATAGTGCGCGGACTTTTTCAGGGGTGGTTTCTTCGATTGATGCAAAGTTTCCAAAACCAGCATTAGCAACCATCAGGTCAACGCGACCTTCTGTCTCAATCACCTGCTGGACAGCGGATTGAACATCGCTATCTGAGGTGACATCCGTGCGCAGGGTTTTAGCCCCCAGAGCCGCCGGTTTTGAAAGCGCAGCCTCGTCCTTGTCGGTTGCGTAGACAATCCAGCCGCGCTGAACTAACTCTTTGGAAAGGTCCAGGCCAAATCCTGATCCGGCCCCGGTGATGATGGCGACATTGCTCATGCCACCATCTAACCACCAGGGCCAGCGGAATTACTCGATGTCGCGCTTTAGGGATGTTGCCCAGGCAGTGACAGCGAAAACAGCTCCGTAGGCAACCAACACGACTGTTGCCAACCACGGTGAGAGGTAGGAGTTGGTGTCGATTCCCAACTGTGCTGCATCAACATCTATTGCAAGCATCGCTGTGATAAGCCCACTAGGTAGCCACTTACCGGCATCAGGCAGCAGCGCTAGTAGCACTGGATCGATGATGAATAAGTAGACCAATGCGCCGACAATCGCCAGCATTTGGTTTCTTACCAGGGTACCGAGTGCGACACCAATGATCGCCAAAACGGCTCCACCAATCACCGATGCCGTGATTGTGTTGAGGAACAACGTCTCGGATGGGCTGGCTGCCTCAGGAAACTGCAGTAGTGCGATGTATCCGGCCAGGAAGGAGACTAATGCAGAGACGAGCATAAGCAAGATGCCACTCAACGCCGCAATTACTAGCTTGGCCAAAACGACAGATCCACGCTTTGGCGCAGTTAGGAAGGTTGCAACTGCAGTGCCGTGACGGAACTCACCCGCCATGAGCATGATTCCGAGGATGATGGCGAACACATAGCCAGAGATCCCATTAGCGTAAACAGAGTCAATCGCCTCCTGAGAATCAAGGCCAAACCCAAACATTTCACCCTGCGAATCAATGATGAATGGGGTCACCGCCACCGATAGTGCGGATATGAAGGTGGCTGCTATTACTAGACCCCAGTTGGCGCGGACATAGACAAACTTGCGCCATTCAGATTTCAATAGATTCACTTTGAGCCTCCCTCGGTTAGACGCAAAAAGGCCTCTTCAAGGGTGCCCTCACCTTTAACTTCAGACATCGTGCCCTGCGCTATTAATTTCCCCTTATTGATGATTAGAACGTCATCAACGGTGTTCTGCATCTCAGCCAACTGGTGCGACGAGACCAAGATGGTCTTCCCCTGCTCAGCCATGGAGCGCAAAAAGCGTCTTAGCCAAGCAATACCCGCAGGATCCAATCCGTTGGCTGGCTCGTCAAGGATCAAAATTTCTGGGTTTCCCAGAATTGCCCCAGCTAGGGCCAAACGTTGCTTCATGCCCAGCGAGTAGTTCTTCATTCGCTTGTTGGTGGCATCAGCTAGCTCAACAAGTTCGAGCACCTCATCCACGCGAGAGTCTTCGATCCCTGCGGCGGCTGCAACAACCTTCAGATTCTGACGACCAGTTAGAGCAGGGTGAAATCCGCGGCTATCCAAAACTGTTCCGACTCTTGACAGCGGGTTTTCGAGATCCCTGTAAGGAGCTCCCAGAATCACAGCGGAACCTGAGCTTGGATCACTTAGCCCGACTAAACAGCGCAGAGTTGTTGACTTGCCCGCACCGTTTGGGCCCAAGAAGCCTGTAATCCTTCCTGCCATGATGCTTGCGGAAAGCCCGGCAACCGCCTGTTGCTTTCCATATTGTTTGACCAAAGAGTCAAACTTGATTGCGACGGTCATTTCTTGCCCGCTTTCTTCTTCTTGTTTGATTTGTAAATTCCTCTTTTATAAATCTCTAGGTTTGCTCCGGCCAGTCGTGCCCCCAATTCGGGCTCATAGAAACTGCCGCCTAGGAAAGAATTCACTTGGTCTTGCAGGACCAGTGGACCTAGTCCGTGCAGGGTCATGATCAGCGCCAGATCGGAGACGTTGTCCACTTTGCGCATGTTCCCCTTGGCCTGTTCAGTTCTGATCATGATTTCTGCTTCTTGCACCATTCGTCGGAACAACATGTTCGCTGCCGGCCCACCTGATAGCAGTACTTGCCGAAAGAACTGAAGCTTTGGCCCATGCTTATCGATCGCTCCCTGCCATTGAGCTAGAGCTGTGGATAGCGAGACATCAACGAATCCCTGCTTCTCCGCCACCCATAGACCCAAGCCACGCATCACGCACTGCTCAATCAGTCCATCCCGGGAACCAAAGTGGTGAACCAATAGGGCGGGACTTACCCCCGCAAGCTTTGCGATAGAACGAAGTGAGGTAGTGGCAAACCCGCTTTCAGAGAACGTCTTCGTGGCGATGTCAATCAATCGCTCTTTGGTGTTGTCTGCTGCCATCACTCAAATACTAAACACCTGTTCAACAATATGCAATTGCCATTGCCGTGGCAGAATGTCCCCATGACTTCACACACTTCAGTTGCAACTTTGCACACCAATCACGGTGCCATCAAGATCAACCTCTTCGGTCTTCACGCACCAAAGACCGTAGCCAACTTCGAGGGTCTTGCCACCGGTGAGATTGATTGGAAGGACCCTCGCACCGGTTCAGTGCAGAGCGGCAAGAGCCTCTACGAAGGCGTTATCTTCCACCGCATCATCGATGGCTTCATGATCCAGGGCGGAGACCCAACCGGCACCGGTATGGGTGGCCCTGGCTACCAGTTCGGTGACGAGATCCACCCAGAGCTAACCTTCCAGGACTCCTACAAGCTAGCTATGGCAAACGCAGGTCCAGGCACCAATGGTTCACAGTTCTTTATCACCGTTGCTCCAACCACCTGGTTGCAGGGTCGTCACACCATTTTCGGTGAGGTCGCCGACGAGGCAAGCCGCAAGGTGGTTGACACGATCGCGACCCTGCCTACCGATGGCCGCGACCGTCCGCTAGAGGACGTCGTGATTTCAAGCATCACCATCGAAAAGGTCTAATGCTTCGCCTCAAAGGCGCATCAACCCCAATCACCAGCGCACTGCTGGTGCTGAATGGTCTGATTTGGCTCGGGCAGATATCCCCACTGGGATATCTGTTCACCAATCAGTTCTTTTTTGCGCCGATCTTCGCTCCTTTTGAGCCGTGGCGCATGCTCACCTCGGGCTTTGTTCACGACTGGAGTGGCCCGTGGCACATCCTGTTGAACTCATATGCGATCTGGATATTCGGGCGTCAGCTTGAGCCAATGCTGGGAGCGCTTCGCTTTCTTCTTCTATACCTAACCTCAATCATTGGTGGTTCGGTAGCGGTTTTGTGGCTTTCCGACCCGGCCGTTCCGGTGGTTGGGGCCTCCGGTGCACTGTTCGGCCTCATGGGTGCTTACTTCATCATTCTGCGAAGTCTTGGTGGAAACCCGTCACAAATTTTTGCCCTGATTACCATCAACTTTTCTATGGGGTTCTTCGTATCGGGCATCTCCTGGGAGGGTCACCTCGGTGGCTTGATCACGGGGCTATTGGTTGCGCTGGTTTATGCGTCAAATAGAAAACCAGGCTTCAGCGCTCAAAGAGCGATTGGCCTGGTTCTAATTTGGGTTGGTCTTGCAGCGGCAACGCTGCTCAAAGTCGATCAGTGGATCTAATTACTTCCACTTGGTGGTCATAACAAAGCCCACCATCGCAATGCCGAAGCCGATCAGGATGTTCCAGTTCGACAGATCCAGTGGAGTGGCGCTGCCCAGTGGGTAGCGGGCGCTGGAGATGTAGAAGGTCAAGATCCAGATAAGACCGGCAATCATGAAACCGAACATGGTCGCTTTGTACCAGGTTGGGTTCTCGGCCTCTTCCTCGCCAACAACTACTGGGCGTGCTGGTGCTTCGGACTTTGGCTTGCGTCTTGAACGTGATTCAGGCATGCGTAGAAGTTTACCTATCGAGGCTGGATTAGGCTATTCCGCAAATGGTCCGGATTCTTGTTTTAGATAACTACGACAGCTTCGTCTACACCCTCAACGGCTATCTGCAACAGTTGGGTGCTCAGACCGAAGTTGTCAGAAATGACGCCGTCTCCGAGGCAGAACTACCAGACCTAATTTCAAAGTTTGACGCTGTCCTAATCTCTCCTGGTCCCGGCACCCCTGCTGAGGCCGGACTCTCCATCCCAACCGTGAAGCTGGCTTTGGAGAAAGAGTTCCCAGTGTTTGGAGTTTGCCTAGGACATCAGGCAATTGCCGAGGCCATGGGGGCGACCGTTGAGAGTGCTCCCGAGTTGATGCACGGCAAGGTTTCCAAGATCAACCACCAGAACAGCACGATTTTTCAAGGACTGCCCCAAGGCTTCAACGCCACTCGCTACCACTCACTTGCAGTAGTAAAAGACACCGTTCCAGAGGATCTAGTCGTCACAGGGGAGACCGAGTCTGGAGTGATCATGGGACTGCAGCACAAATCAAAACCCATTTATGGAGTGCAGTTTCACCCAGAGTCGGTAATGACCGAGGGTGGCTATCTGATGCTTGCCAACTGGCTTGAGACTCTTGGACTAGAGGGAGCTGTGGAGAAGGCAAAGACCCTCTCCCCAAGAATCTCTAACTAGCCCTGAGTGGTCTCAGTCGGCGATGGCGTCGGACTTGGACTTGGGCTCGCACCCACACACTGCACGTACAGCACCATGTTCTGAAGCTGAGCTGCCTCACCAGGCAAGATCGACTGCTCGATAACCACGTTGCCAGGGGTTCCGGTGCAGGTGGCGGAATCGATGATCTCGATAGACACCGTGTAGCCAATGGTTGGAGCAGTGAGGATGCTTCTCGCCTCCAGAACCGAGAGGTTTCTGACGTCTGGAACCAGGACCTTACCGTTAGAAAGCGTGAGGTTCACCACACTTCCAAGCGGTAGTCGGCCGCCAACGGCTGGGTCGGTAGCGATAACTACACCCTCAGGTACGGTCGCCGAGGAAACCACCGTGATGGTTCCAATGGTCAGACCCTGCCCCTCGATCATGGCCACTGCCTGTGCTTCTGCCACATTCAATACGTTTGGCACCACCACTTCAGTTGCACCGCTTGAGACATAGAGCGTGATTGGGGTGTTGGCCAAGACATTCGTGCCGGCAATCGGCTCCTGTCTGATGACAACGCCCTCTGGCACGGTGTCGCTCTTTTCATACACGCGAAGCACCAATAGCTCTTGGCCAATCAGGGTGTTATAGGCATCGTCGTATAGCGAACCCTCAACATTTGCAACCGTGATGCCACCTGGGTTCACGGATGGGTTCGAGGCGCCACCCAAAGAGAACAGCCAAACCAATAGACCAACCAAGATCACTGCGACTCCGGTGCCCAGACCCCAAAGCACACCAGCGTTTAGCTTGGTCGCCTCTGTCGTCACGGCTTGAGTCGGAGCGGTTTGCAGTGAGCCAAAAATCTCGTCAACTGCACTCTGCTCCGAGGTTATGGGAGCTACGGGGTTAGTAATCAGTTCGGTCTTCTCTGCAACATAAACCTGAGTTCTGGGCGCAGTGGGGAAAGCAGCGCTGGCAGCCAAAAGGTGCTCTCGGAATTCGGCGGCCGACTGGAAGCGCTCCTCCTTGTTCTTGCTCATCGCGCGCAGTACGACAGCGTCAAGCTCGGCAGAAACGTTCGGGTTGAACTGCGAAGGAGCAGCTGCTGCTTCCGAGACGTGCTGGTAGGCAACAGAAACCGCACTCTCACCTTGGAACGGTGGTCTACCAGCTAACAGCTCGTAGAGGATTACTCCCGTTGAGTAGAGATCGGTTCGGGCATCGACTCCCTCGCCGCGAGCTTGCTCAGGAGAGAAGTACTGAGCAGTGCCAACGATTCCGGCGGTGGCAGCCTGAGTGGCGGAGTTGTCTGACACTGCGCGAGCAATGCCGAAGTCCATGACCTTGACCTGATCACCGTCTACGACCATGACGTTTGCTGGCTTGATGTCGCGGTGAACCACGCCTGCCGAGTGCGAAACCTCGAGTGCGGTGAGGATTCCCGAGACGAATTTGACGGCCTTTGAAATTTCGACTGGACCCTCGTGAATTAGTTCGCGAAGCAGTCGACCGCGAACCAGCTCCATGACAATGAAAGGAGTCTTTCTGGTCTGACCATTTTCATCGACAGACTCTTCTTCACCAGCGTCATAGACGCGGACGATGGTGGGGTGTGCCATGCGAGCACTGGCCTGTGCTTCCTGGCGAAATCTGGATTCGAAATTGGCGTCGTTAGCTAGATCTGACTTCAAGAGCTTGATGGCAATAGTTCTGCCGAGGCGGGTGTCATAACCCTCAAATACCTCAGCCATGCCGCCGCGGCCCACTAGTGCCCCGAGACGGTAGCGCCCCGCTATCAGTCTCTCGTTTTCGTTCACAACAGCTCTTTCTGCCTTGGAAAAGTTTAGTTTTATCTCTGAGTTATTTGGTTAGGACTCGTCCATCATCGACTTACTGATCCCCCGCCACCGGCTCACTTTGAGTCTCACCCTCGATTACGTTTCCTGACTCGGACGCAGGGTCTGCAGGGTCCTCAGGAATCTCAACCGGAAGGTTAGAAACTTCACCAACGTAGTAGGTGACATCAACCACGGTGCCGCGTTCGATGTTCCCAGTTGGGGAAACCGCATACACGGTCCTAACTCTTGGATCGGTGCCCGGGATCAGCTCACCCGGAATCGCGTTCACCTTCATGCCAAGCTCGGTCAGACGAGCAGTGACATCAGAGAGGTTCTCACCGATGATGTCGGATCTGAGAATCAAAACCGAGGCAGGTTCGACCGGCTCACTCTCAGATGGAGTTTCTTCAGCGCTCGGCTCCTCAGTTTCGGTCTGAGTCGGGCTCGGGCTAGGAATCGAGTCTGTGTCTGGCTCAGACAAGATTGCAACAATCACGACAATCGCAGTCACGAGCAACAGCCCCAAAGTCGCAAGCCATGGCCAGACGATCGGTGCCTTTGGAAGCTCGGCGGTGTCGGTGGGGATGATCTCGGTTGCGGTGGTCTCGTCTTTACCCACCGGATAGCTTGGCGAGCTGTAACCGGGGCGGCGTTTTTCACGAAGCAGCGCCTCGGCTCTGATTGCTAGCGAGCTCGCAGACTCAGGTCTCTGATTTGGCTTTTTGGCGAGGCAGGAAAGCACCAGGTTCTGCACCCTAGGATCGATGTCCTCTGGCAGTGCTGGTGGCATCTCGTTGATGTGAGCCATCGCGATAGCCATCTGGTTTTCACCACCGAATGGGCGCTTGCCAGCCAGAGCCTCATAGGCAACAACTCCGAGTGAATAAAGGTCAGTTGACGGGGTGGATGGCTTACCCGTTGCCTGCTCGGGAGCTAGGTATTGCACGGTGCCCATCACCTGACCGGTCTTGGTCAACGGGACCTGGTCACCAACTCGGGCAATTCCAAAGTCGGTGATTTTTACCTTGCCCTCAGGGGTGATGAGCAGGTTTCCTGGCTTGATGTCGCGGTGGATCAGCCCTCTTGAGTGCGCAGCCGACAGTGCTCTGGCGGTTTGGGCAATGATGTCCAATACCTTTTCTTCACTCAGGCGTTTTTCACGCTCAATCAGGCGCGACATCGATTCGCCCGGCACCAGCTCCATCACCAGATAGGCACTACCGGTGTCCTCGCCGTAGTCGTAAACATTCGCAATACCCTCGTGCTCGACCAGCGCCGCTGACTTGGCCTCGGAACGGAAGCGCTCTAAGAACAGCGGATCACCTAGGTACTCCTCTTTCAAAATCTTGATAGCTACCTGGCGCAGAATTAGCTCATCTTCCGCCTGCCAAACCTCACCCATGCCGCCGATGGCGATGCGGAGCTTGAGGCGATAACGATCGCCGTAGAGCTGACCAACTGCAGGCTTCATCGTTCCAACACCGCCTTCATGACAGCTCTCGCGATCGGGGCTGCAATTTGATTACCGGTGCCGTTTTGACCAATGCCTCCGCCGTCTTCAACGACAACAGCTACCGCAACCTTGGGTGCCTCGGCCGGGGCAAATCCAGTGAACCAGAGGGTGTATGGATCGGTCGGTCCATTCTGAGCGGTACCGGTCTTGCCCGCCACCGCATACCCGGAGATGCCCGCTCTGGTGGCTGCTCCGACCTCCACCGAATCAACCATCATGCGAGTGAGATAGCCAGCACTGAGTCTGGATAGTGGAACAGATAGCACCTTTGGTTCCGGGTCTTGCAACACGTTTAGGTTTGAGGCGACCACCATCTCGACCAGCTGTGGTTGCATCATCACACCCTGGTTGGCGATAGCCGAGGAGACCATCGCCATTTGTAGTGGGCTCACCCGAACATCAAATTGGCCAAATCCAGTCAGGGCCGTTTGAGATAGATCCGGGTTGTCGGGATAAACACTCGGCGTTACCTTGAGTGGAATGCTTAGATCGGCTCCAAAGCCCATCAGCTCTGCCATCGCACGAATGCGATCATCGCCAAGCTCGGTTGCAAGCATTGCAAATGGGATGTTGCAGGACTTAATCAGAGCGACCTCGAGGGTGACCGTGTCACCCTTGCCACAGGTTGAACCACCGGAGTTGCGAATCGCAGTTTGAGTGCCCGGCAATGTGTAGCTCTTTAGGTTGCGGAATTGAGTAGTTGTGGAGAACTGGCCAGACTCCAACGCCGCTGCAGTAACAACTAACTTGAAAACCGAACCAGGGTGATAGAGATCACCAGCAATTGCCTTGTTGATTAGCGGCTGATCTTCGTCTTTGTCATAGAGCTGGTAGGCGTCGTTGACGGGTTCATAAAGGTGACCGGCAAGTTGGTTGGCATCAAAGGTTGGCTTTGAAACCATTGCCAAAATTCTTCCGGTGCTGGGCTCAATCGCAACCACTGCACCTTTGCGATTACCCAAGGCATCCCAAGCAGCTCTTTGAATAGCCGGATCTAGGGTTAGCTCAACCGCAGCTCCAATAACCGGCTTGCCATCAAGTAGCGCGTTGATCTGCTCGAAGAACTGAGCGGATGACTGACCAGATAGATAAGAGTTCATTGCACGCTCAAGGCCATTTGAACCAGAGAACAGCGAGAAGTAGCCAATTACTGGAGAGTAGATAACCGATTCGTAGTTTCTGAGGAATCGGTAGGCATCGTTGTATGGCACGGACTCAACTACCGGCACTCCACCAACCAAGATTGGTCCGCGCTGAGTCTTGTAGGTTTCGTATGAGGTTCGGATGTTGCGTGAATCCGAGTAGAGCGAGTCCGCCCTCAGCACCTGAATCGAGCTGGCCATGAGAAATAGCGCGAGAAACATCACAACCAGCGCTAAGCCAACTCTTCTCACCTGTCGGTTCATGCTGCCCTCCTGGTGGAGGAATCAGATATCACCAGTAAAAGTGCAACGAGTGCCCAGTTAGCCAAAAGCGATGAACCGCCGGCTGCCAAAAATGGTGCCGTTAGACCGGTAAGCGGCAGCAGCCCCATAACTCCGCCAGCCACCACGAACACCTGCAAACCAAGCACAAAGGAGAGTCCGGTGGTTAGAAGTTTCGAGAAGTCATCGGAGTGCGAGTTGGCGATTCTGAGACCGCGATAGATGAGCAATAGGAATACCGCAAGAATCGAGAACACACCCGCGAGACCGAGCTCCTCGCCCAGTGCCGCGAGGATGAAGTCGCTTTCGGCCAGAGGAATTAGCTGTGGGAAGCCTCCGCCGAGACCTGCTCCAATCACATCACCATTTGCCATACCGAACAGCGCTTGCGCCAGCTGGTAGCTACCACCCGCAGCGTTGTAGTTGTCAACGGAAAGTGGATCGAGCCAGGAGTCAAAACGTCTCGAGACATAATCAAACAGTCTTGATGCCACCAAGGCACCGGTCAGCATCATCGTGACCCCGACACCGACATAAAAAGCTCTTCCGGTGGCGGTGTAGATCATCACCAAGAACAATCCGAAGTAGAGCACCGAGGTGCCAAGGTCACGCTGCAAGACCAAGATTCCAACGGTTGCAAACCACACCACTAAAACCGGTCCGAGGTCCTTGGCTCTTGGCACTCTCATCCAAAGCACTCGCGAGCCAATCTCACTCAATGAGTCTTTGCGAGAAACGAGATAGCCGGCAAAGAAAATGGCCAGCAAGATCTTGGAGATTTCACCGGGCTGGAACGTGAAATCACCAATCCCAATCCAGAGCGTCGCACCATTGCGGGTTTTTCCAATCACCGGCAGTGCAGGCAGAGTCAAAAGCAGTAATCCTGCAATTCCCGCGACATACGGGTAGCGCCTAAGCACCAGGTGGTTCGGCACCAACCAGATGACTAAAGCTGCAATTCCCATGGCTAGAACCGATAGCCAGACCTGGCGATCGGCAAACAGCGCGGTGCCACCTCTCGCAGCTTCGGCTAGATCTAGGCGATAGATCATGGCTATGCCGAGGCTATTCAATAAAAATGCCAGCGGCAAAATAAGGCCATCGGCACTCACCGCGCGCTTTCGCAGCACCAGGTGCACGGCCAGAGCACCGAGGGTCGGTAGTGCCCAATAGAACAGCAGCGAAAGCTGCATTTTCTGCAACACCGCTAGCTGTATCTGAGCGAGCGCAAAAGCCAAAATCCCAGAGACCCAAAACAGCAGTACCGCTTCGAAATTGCGTGAACGGGGGACTGCCTTTAGAAGCTTGGGTATTGCTGAGGTGAGGGAAGTGTTACTCATTTTGGGCCTCACGCAGCTGATCCAAAATTCGCTGAGCATCCTCTAAAGACTCAGCCGAGATTGAGCGCTCAATCAGATCCTGTTGGAAAACCGAAAGACTTCCAACCTCGATCTCAGAGACGAAGTAAGGCTCCGAGAATTTGAATGGGCCAAGCGATTCACGAATGCCCTGATAAATCGTGACATTGCCCTCAAAGCTTGAGACGTAGTATCGAGTTTGGGTGTATTCGTAAGCGATGTAGCCGATGCCCGTTAGTGCCGAAGCGAGTAGTAGCCAGCTGGCGATGATTCTTGCTGACTTGAATCGAATCTTGCGCCTGGTCTCCGAGAGGATCTTGTTCAAAAGCTCCTCTGACTCTGGAGCGTATTGCGTTGGATCCTCTGGGGTTTGCAGCAGATCCAGAAGGTTTCTTGGCGAGAACAAGCGCAGGATCTTGCTGCCCTTGCGCTCTTCAATTACAACTTCGTTGGCAGCTGATCCAACAAACAGGGCGGCTGGTTCAATGTCGGTTTGAACCGCAGAGCGAACCACATCCGTGATCACAACAGTGACGTTGTCCGGGGCTCCGAACTCCAAGGCCTCCCCAACCAAAAGCTCGGCTGCCTCTTCGGTTGGAACCTTGGAGGTGAGGATGCGATTCATAACTCCATCCGGTACAACCCCAGATAGACCATCGCTGCAAAGCATCCAGCGATCACCCGGCATAGCGTCATAGATAGCAATGTCGATCTCTGGGTCCGCCGACACATCTCCAAGCACACGCATCAATACGCTGCGACGTGGGTGAACAAGAGCCTCGGCTGGAGTGATGCGGCCCATGTCAACGAGCTTCTGAACGAAGGTGTGGTCATTGGTGATCTGCTTAACTTCACCATCGCGTGCCAGGTAGATGCGGCTATCACCGATGTGAGCGATGATCATCTGGTTGCCGTGGCGCAGCATGCCGGAGAAGGTGGTACCCATGCCCTCGAGTTCGGGGTGATCCACGACTGTTGCCGAGAGCATCTGGTTGGCTTCGAGGATGGCTCGCTTTAGAGACTCGATCGCTTCTTCAACGGTTTCACTTTTAGCATCCGCCAGTGCAATTCGCTGAGAGGCAATCGCGGATGCAATGTCACCGCCAGCGTGACCGCCCATGCCATCGGCAACAAAGAACAGCTGATAGCCGCAGTAGCCGGAGTCCTGGTTGGAGCTGCGGTGCTTACCGATGTCGCTTGCCGCATAGCCCACGGTCTTGATTGCCAAGGCTTATGACCTCAACTCAAAGTTTGTGGTGCCGATTCGAATGGTCATGCCAGCCTTAATGGTGGCTGGGGTAGTCACCTTGCGACCATCTAAGAAGGTGCCATTGGTGGAGCTCAGATCCTGCAGCACCCAGTCCTCGCCAACCTTGATTAGCTTGGCGTGAGTGTTTGAGGAGAACTCGTCCGAAAGCACCAGATCGCAACCCGCACTTCGACCAATCAAAATCTCGGTCTTATCCTCAAGCTCCATGCTGGTGCCGGCAGTTCGACCGGAGAGGATTGCGATGTGGGTGGGCTCAAAACTGTCTGAGTCCTCAAGCCCCAGAGAAGCCACCGATCCAGGTAGTCCACCAGGAAGCTTGGGGGCATTTTGTTTTGCAATCTTGCTGATGACTCGACGGCCGTATAGGTCGGCACGAATTACCGAAAGCAAGCTGAGGATGAATATCCACAGCACGGCAACGAAGCCAATTCGAACCAGGAACAGCGCAAGTTCACTCACTTAGACTCCCTCGCGATGAGTTCAAACACAAATTCACTGCGACCGGCCATAATCTTGTTGCCGTTAGTAAGCGCAACCTCTTGAATCCTTATGCCATCAACGAAGGTGCCATTGGTTGAGCCCTTGTCTCGAACCGCAGCACCCTGGTCGTTCCAGGCAACCTCAAAGTGCACACGGCTCAGACCCCGATCATCGATGGCGATATCCGCACTCTGATCGCGACCAACAGTGGTGGTGCCCTTTTGAAGCTGCAATCTCTTGCCAGCTACCACCAAAGCGGCTACCCATTGAACTGAGCTTGTGGACGATGCGCTACCGACTCGAACCTGACCCCTTGGCAGCTTTGGGTCCACCTCGAGTTTGAGAGTGAGTTCGCCAGCCAGGCGATACCCCTGTTTGGCCGCATGCATTGCAATCTCGGTCTTGATCGATAGCAGCATGGCAGGCGAAATTCGAGCGGAGTCGTGACCCGAGACCAGGATCAGGTATCGGTGTGGAACTAAAACTCTGGTGAGGTCGATTTGCTTGGCCGCGTGATCCATAGCCCTGCGCACAGCTTGGGTGATCTCCACCGGCTGCAATTCGGCTTTAGATAGCCGAGCGAACACCGAGCCAAATGCCAGCTCAATGCGCTCCTCAGCTTTTTCTAAAAAGCTCAACCGAGACCTCTTCCTTGCGCGCTCAGGTGTTGGTTAGTCTACCCAGCGACCCTTCCCGAGACCGCTATTTCTCTGCTAATCTCAATGCGCTCGGCCAACTATTTGCTGGCCTAGCGCGAGTGGCGAAATGGCAGACGCGCTGGCTTCAGGTGCCAGTGTCCGCAAGGACGTGCGGGTTCAAGTCCCGCCTCGCGCACGTAAGGGGGAATCCCATCACTACCCAATTCCTAATCATCAGCCTCGAAATCATCGGGGTAGTTGGCTTTGCCCTCTCCGGAATCATCGAAGCTGCTCGAAAGCAGTTTGATCTGGTGGGCGTTGTGATGGTGGGGTTCATCACCGCCTTCGGTGGTGGAACCCTCAGAGATGTATTGCTAGACCGCAGACCATTCTTCTGGGTCGAACAAGAGTTCTGGGTTTGGGCGCTAATTGGCATTGGTCTAGCGCTGCCATTCTTTTTCAAATCTCGCCACATCGACCTCACTGAGAGGGCGATTCTGCTCCCAGATGCAATTGGCCTGGGGGCCTTCGCTGCTGGAGGAACACACGTTGCCCTGGAGGCTGGGGCTTCCCCGATGGTTGCAGTTTTGATGGGTGTGGTCACAGCAACCGTGGGTGGTGTTCTTCGAGATGTATTGGTGAACGAAGTTCCGAGAGCATTCCACGATCACCAGCCCTATGCCGTTTTGGCCTTCACAGGTGGTTGGCTAGTGGTGCTGCTTAGCTACCTCGAGATCCCACAGTCGCTGGATGTTTTGATCGGTGCCGTTGTGATCGTTTTGTTGAGATTGCTTTCAATTCGCTTTGGGTGGGAGCTCAAGCGTTGGAAGTTTCTTTAAGCCAGCTATCAGACAAAAGACTTTTCTGAGTTCCAGCTGGCAGTTAGGGCAAGGCATCCTGACTTTCAGCAGGATTTTGATTTTTCGTCTCTAACTTCGACCCTGTCACCAAAGACAAGGAGAATCATGAAGAAAACAACCGGTGCAGCAATTGCACTAGCAGTTGCAATAACTGCCGGCGGTGTAGCAATGGCTATCCCGTCCCAGGCGTCAAGCTCCAGCTCCGCAACTGTCGGTACCCACCAGCACGAGCGCGGAGATCACTCCCATGCGACCATCTCAGCAACTATCACCGGAATTCCTTCGACGGTGACCAGTTCAAGAGCGGTTTCGATGGGTGCTTATTTCAGTGCTTATGTTCTAGCCGATGGGGCAACCGCCCCAGCAGCAGCTCCGTCCGAGAGCCACCGTATTCACTTGGGTATGGGTCGTGGTCACGATGACACCGCAATCAGCGGATCAACCTTGACTCAGACTCTTCGCCTGCATGCAGGCGATGCCGGCAGCACCACTCGGGTCGCACTATATCCATCCGATGGCTCTGCGCCTGCGATTGTCACCATCAAGGTTGATGATGCGGGTGTTGCAACCGTTACTGCTTCCAAGCCACTAACCGTTGCCTACTCGGCGACCGTGGCAGCCGAGACCAAGGCCAACATGCCAGCTCACAAGGCCGGCAAAGGCGAGGGTCGTGGGCATGGCAAAGAAGGTAAGGGGAAGCGCGGCGAACGCGGCGGCCACAACCACTAACTAAGCCAAAAACTAAACCCCGTCCGAACTCGGACGGGGTTTAGTTTTAGCCAACTTCTTGAAGTCTTTTGCCTCTGGTGTGCTCAGGCTTGCAAGCTAGGTTTACCGGATCTTCGTTGCAGTGATCGCAAAGCAAAATCAGATCTCGACAACCAAGGTCAGAGCAGTTTCTGAAACTTGAGGTGGGCTGCTTGCAGGTCTCACATTCGCCGATGGTCTTTGCCTCGTCGGAGAAGTTGACATTCATGCGGCCATCGAAGACATAGAGCGAACCCTCCCACAGACCTTTGTCACGGAAACGCTCTCCGTAGCGAACAATGCCGCCTTCTATTTGGTAGACCTCCTTGAAACCTCGGTTGATCATCACCGCGGAAAGAATCTCGCAGCGAATGCCGCCGGTGCAGTAGGTAACTATCGGCTTGTCCTTGAGGTGGTCGTACTTACCACTCTCGATTTCTTTGATGAAGTCGTGGCTGGTTTGCACGTCTGGCACTACGGCATTTTTGAACTTGCCGATCTTGGCCTCGAAAGCGTTTCTGCCATCGAAGAAGACGACGTCGTCACCCTTTTCCTCAACCAGGGCATTTACCTCGTGAGGCTTTAGGTGCTTGCCACCGTTCACAACTCCGGCCTTCGATACCCTTACCTCTTCTGGGGTGGTGAATGCAACGAGCTCGTTCCTGACCTTCACGCTCAGACGCGGGAAATCGTTGCCGGTTCCCTCCGACCACTTGAAGTCGGTCTTGCCAAATCCGGGGTACTCCTTGGTAGCCCTGCAGTATTTTTTGAGATCCTCCATGTCACCACCGAGGGTGCCGTTGATGCCGTGTTTCGAGATCAGAATTCGACCCTTGAGATTCAAGGACTGGCATAGCGTCTTTTGCCAGAGCATGACCGCCTTCGGGTCCTCTACCGGGGCGAAAGAGTAATAAAGGATGATTTTGTTCAGAGCCATATGCCCAGTCTAATCAGCCAAAAGGTGCTTAGACTAGGGGCTATGTCGATGAAGCCAGGCCTAGATTTAGGCGCAATCAAGCACGAAGTTAAGCCACAGGATGACCTGTTTCGCCACGTCAATGGACGTTGGCTAGATGAGACGCAGATCCCAGAGGACCAAGCCCTATATGGTTCCTTCCACATGCTCAGAGATGACTCTGAGCTAGCGGTACGCGGAATCATTGAGGACGTCGCAAAGAGCCCAGCTCCTGGTGTGGCACAGCAAATCGGTGACCTCTACGCCTCTTTTATGGATGAGGATCGAATTGAAAAGCTCGGTTCTGAGCCACTCAAGCCAGGACTTGAGCGCATTTCTCAGATCAAGGACTACGCCGAGTTCTTCCAGATGATCGGCGCCTTTGAGCGTGCTGGTGTCTCGGGTCTTTGGGGTTCTTATGTTGACAACGATGCAGGAAACCCAGAGCGCTACCTGGTTCATCTTTACCAAGGCGGCATCGGTCTTCCTGATAAGGACTATTACACCGACGAGAAGTACCAGGAGATCCGCGAGGCATACCTACCTCACCTAGCCAAGATGTTTGAGCTTGCCGGTTGGGACAAGGCTGAGGCCGAGACTGCTGCAAAGACCGTCTATGCACTAGAGGAGAAGATCGCTGCGGTTCACTGGAACCGCGTTGACTCCCGCGATGCTGAGAAGACCTACAACCTAAAGACCATTGCCGAGCTGAACGATCTGAGTTCAAACATTCTCTGGTCGGAATACCTAGCTGGTGCATCACTTAAGCCAACCTTGCTGGACAACAACGTCGTGATGATGCCCTCGTTCTTCGAGGGACTCTCCGCACTGCTGACCCAGGAGAACTTCGAAGCCTTCAAGCTGCTGATGGCCTCGGACTTGATTCGCTCCTATGCCCCTTACCTTTCAAGTGGTTTCGTTGAGGAGCGATTCTCCTTCTATGGTCAGAAGCTAACCGGCCAGCCAGTGAACCGTCCGCGCTGGAAGCGTGGAGTTGCTTTGGTTGAGGGTGGACTGGGTGAAGCAGTGGGACAGCTTTACGTCGACAAGCACTTCCCTGCTGAGTCGAAGACCCAGATGGACGAGCTTGTCAGTTACCTAATCAAGGCCTACGAGCAGAGCATCAAGGCCCTGGACTGGATGAGCGACGAGACCAAGGTCAAGGCTTTGGAGAAGCTATCCAAGTTCAATCCAAAGATTGGTTACCCATCGAAGTGGAAGGACTACTCCTCCATCGAGATCTCCCGAGATGACCTGGTCACAAACGTTGCCAACGTCAACAGTTGGGAGTTTGACTACCACGCCAACAAGATCGGATCCAAGATCGATCGTGAAGAGTGGCACATGACACCGCAGACCGTAAACGCCTACTACAACCCTGGCCTAAACGAGATCGTATTCCCAGCGGCAATCCTGCAGCCACCTTTCTTCTCGCCAGAGGCAGACATGGCTATGAACTTCGGCGGTATCGGAGCCGTTATCGGCCACGAGATTGGTCACGGCTTTGACGATCAGGGTTCGAAGTACGACGGTGATGGCCGACTGGTTTCTTGGTGGACTGAGGCAGACCGCAAGGCATTCGAGGCTCGCACCCGCTCACTCATCGAGCAGTACAACGCGCTCTCTCCCGTTCAACTAGATGACAAGTACAAGGTCAATGGCGAGCTGACCATTGGCGAGAACATCGGTGACCTTGGTGGCCTTGGTATTGCCTGGAAGGCATACCTGCTTTGGCTCGGCGACAAAGAGCCAGAAGTCATCGATGGCTATGACGCCAAGCAGCGTTTCTTGATGGCCTGGGCCCAGTGCTGGAGAACCCTAAGCCGTGACGAGATTGCGATTCAGCGTTTGGCTACAGACCCACACTCACCGGCTGAGTTCAGATGCAACCAGGTAGTCAAGAACCTCGATATCTTCTACGAGGCATTTGGTGTCGAAGAAGACAGCGAGATGTATCTCAAGCCAGAAGAACGTGTAGTGATCTGGTGAAACTCTGGTTCCGCATCCTGTATGTCATCCTGACATACAGGCGCAGATCGAAGCTGCGCATTGATGAGGTATCAAGCATCAGCCTTCGGGTTTGGCCAACTGACCTAGATATCTACAACCACATGAACAACGGAGTCTTTTTGACTCTGATGGACTTGGGTCGCTATGACCAAGGCTTGAGAACCGGTTTTTGGCAGAAGTGGCGCAAGCTGGGTTGGTACCCAATTGTGGTCAACTCCACGATCACGTATCGCAAGTCTTTGGAGCCGTGGCAGAAGTTCGACCTCGAAACCAAAGTCATTGGCTGGGACGACATCGCCTATTACATTGAGCAGCGTTTTGTGCGCAACGGTGAGATCTATGCCAGAGCAATCATGCGCGGACGCTTCCTCAAGCGCAGCTGGGGAATCCTTACCCCGAAAGAGGTAATGGAGGGATCCGGCGGTTGGCCTGGCGAAGACCCCGTGTTGCCTGAGTGGGTTCTGCGGTGGGCGGCTGATGTTCAGCTCCCAAAGGGTAAGGAGCCTGCCCCAAGTAACTGGGACTAGTTTTTGGCCCCGGGCCAGCGGCAGGCTGCAATTGCTTCCTCGATCGGGTTCAGCAAAAGGTCCTGAGTCTCCGGGTGCTTCTCCATGTATTTGACTGTGTAAGAGCACACAGGCACAACTTTGCCCATCTGCTCTGACCTAATCGCCGCAAGGGACTCTCTGAGCAGAATGGCTGCCAGGTTCTTGCCCTGGTGCTCGGGATTGACCTCCGTGTGCACTAGGTGAATCTCTCCGGGGCGCAGGCTGTAGTCCATAAGACCCACTCGCTCATCACCGAGGTGAATCTCAAAGCGGTGAGAGTTTGAATCGTGGGTGACCTTCGGCTCCATGCTGTTAACCTTCTAACGTGTCAGCGAATCGCGTTCTGTTGGGGGACAACCTCCCACTACTCAAATCTATGCCCTCACAGAGCGTCCAGCTGATCTATATCGACCCACCCTTTAACACCGGCAGAGAACAGGTTCGCTCGACGGCAAAGTCACGAGTCAGTGAGTCCGGTCGACTTGGCTTTAAGGGCACTAGGTATGAGCAGGTCGTTGAGAAGGTTCTCTCTTACGATGATGCATTCGTCGACTACTGGGAGTTTTTAGAACCTCGTCTTGAAGAGGCCTGGCGATTGCTAGCAAATGATGGAACGCTTTACCTTCACCTTGACTATCGGGAGTCGCATTACGCAAAGGTGCTCTTGGATGCGTTATTTGGCAGAGAATGCTTCCTGAATGAAATCATCTGGGCCTATGACTATGGTGCTCGCAGCAAATCACGTTGGCCAGCGAAGCACGACACCATCTTGGTCTATGTCAAAGACCCAAAGAACTATCACTTCGATTCAAGCGCAGTAGATCGGGAGCCATACATGGCACCCGGACTTGTTACCAAGGAGAAGGCCGAACTGGGCAAACTACCAACCGATGTTTGGTGGCACACGATCGTGTCACCAACGGGCAAGGAGAAGACCGGGTATCCGACTCAAAAGCCTGAGGGGATTCTCTCGCGAATCATTTCAGCCAGCTCAAGACCAGGCGATTTGGTGCTCGACTTTTTCGCTGGATCTGGCACCACCGGAGCGGTGGCTCACAAGCTGGGTAGGAACTTCGTGCTCATAGATCAGAACCCCGAATCAATCGCCACGATTGAAGCCAGGTTGCAAAAACTCAACTGTGAGTTTTCGCGGGCTTAGCCAAAAGCCAAACAATCCATGCCGTTAGCAGAATATAAATTGCTGCTGCGACCATCACCATTCCATAGTTATCGCCTCCCGGTCGACCAGCCAATTGATACATGACTATCGGCAAGGTCTCGTTAGATCCAAAGGCTAGGAAGCTGGCCGCTCCGAATTCCCCCAGCGAGGTCAGCCCAGCGAATGATGCGGCGAGGGCAGTCGATCTTCTAAGTTGAGGAAGCTCTATGAACCAAAAGCTCTTCAACTTTCCAGCGCCATCTAGTGCCGCTGCTTCCCTTTGCTCCAGTTCAAAGTTTTGCCGAGCAGGATGCAACACCTGATAGCAGATGGGCAGAGCGAACAAGACCTGAACCAGAGGAAGTAGTAGCCAACCACTGGTTATCTCCCTGGGTATGTAGCCAGAAATGGCCAAAGCCGCTAATCCCAGGACTACCGGAGATAGGCCTGCTGGAAGAATCGCGATTAGCCTTGGTTTCTTTCGCTTTGCTAGTACCCAAGCAATCGGAGTAACCAGTGCGATCACCAGAAGTGCGTTTCTTGCGCTATTTATTGCCGCTTCTAGAACAGAGATGTTCAGCAAGGACCTAGTTCCTTTTGAGCCAAGGTTGTTCAGGTTTGCCACAATCCCGTCGCCCCAATTCGATCGGAGCAACACCGCTAGTAGAACCATGAGGACGGCGGAGCAGAACAGCACCCCTGATAGCCGAGATGGCAATCCGGGGTTGATAGGACTTTGTTCAATCTCAGACAAAGATCCCGGCTGTGCACTGAATCTTGTTGCTGCAATGAAGAAGAGAATCGTTAGTCCGGTTTGCATCAGAGCGAGAACACTTGCCTGATCCAGATCCAGATACTGAAGTGCACTCAATGAAATCTGGGTCTCTAGCGTCTGAACTTTGCCATCAGTGAGAGTCAGCACAAGACCGTAGGAGGTTGAGGAGTAAAGCGCTACTAGCAAAGCCGCGCTCGCCACTGAAGGTAATAGCTGTGGAATTTGGATAAGCCTGCGCATCTGAAAGTTAGACGCCCCGTCCAGCCTCGCAGCATCAATTTGGTCACGCTCCAAAGATTTGGAGGCCACCACCCTTGCAATGAAACCGGCATTCATTAGTGTGTGTGCAATCAGCACAAGAAACATTCCATTTGTGGAATTCACTTCGAGCTCGCTGGTGTAAATCGATACTGAAATTCCAACCAAGAATGGTGGAAGCAAGAACGGAACCGTCACCAGCGTGGCTACCGCTCGCGCATAAGTTGGTGGTAAAGCCGAAAGCCAAAAACCAATCGGCAAACCCACTGCCACGCTCAAGCCAGAGCTCACCACCGCGATTAGGGCGGTGGTGAGCAAAAGCTCAAGGCTAGTTGTCAAAGACGTCCGACCAGTCCTCTAGCCACTTGTCGCGGTTGGCCTGAATGTCGAGGTTCTCTCCAATAGTGCTGGTCGCCGGTGCTCCAGTGGTTTGGAATTCGGCGGGCAGTTCAACATCTGCGACTGGGTAGACGAACATGTTCCAAGCCAGTGAGGACTGGAAGGCGTCTGCCTTGAGGAAATCGACAATCGCCTTCGCACCTTGGGGGTTCTTTGCCTTGTTCAAGACGCCGGCAAACTCGGTTTGCCGGAAGCACTCATCTCGAAGCGCCTTGGACCCCTCAACACCATCCACTAGTTCTGCCGCGGGCGAGGACGCGTAGCTGAGGACGATCGGATACTTTCCGCCGTATCGAGTGAAGTCAGTGAAGTAAGCATCGGTCCAGGAGGCGGCTATCTTCAGACCGTTATCCCGCAGGGATCTCCAGTAGGCAAAGACCTCAGCGCTTGTTTCAAAGCCAGCGTGAGTTGTGGCAAGAAATGCCATACCGGGAGAAGACAGGATTGGGTTTGAGATGACCGTGAGGTTCTTGTACTCCTCGTTTCCAAGGTCACGCCAAGAGGTCGGGGTGGTTACCTTGTTTGCCTCGAACCACTCAGCGTCGTAGTTGAAGCAGACATCACCGTAGTTGATGGGTGCAAACTCCTCGGCCAGCTGAGTCTCCGTTGCTACAGGCAGGAAGGTGTTGTCAATGCCGTAGACGGCATCGGCAATCGGAGCATCTTTCGTCAGCACAAGCTGGTTGGTCAGGGTGCCAGTGTCACCGACCTTCACGATTTCGAGTTCGTATCCAGTGCTTTCCTCAAATTCTGAAATCAGCTCATCGGTCATCACGAAGGAATCGTGAGTTGCAAGCCGCACTTTTGTGGTTTCAATCGGTTCGCTAGCGCATCCCGAAAGGGTGAGGATTGATATTGCGAGTAGCGCAATCTTTTTCATTTCGTGCCTTTCTTCTCAGTTAGGCACGGGATAGAGATGTCTCCCTGCGCTGGCATTACCCAGATCAGGTTTGACGGTCGAAGACTTACAGTCTTCCTCTCAGTCCGGTTTACCGAACTCCCGTGTCAACACCCAGTATAAGTAGCTTTAGGTTTTAGTGATTCCCGGCAGCCGCTTCAGCCGATGCGCTCTTGGCCCTTAGTGGGACCTCCTTGATAAACCAGCTCAGGACGAACGCCACCAATACAACGCCGCCTGCGATTAGGAAAACATCGAGCGATGACTCGACGAAACCGATTCGGAATGGAGCGGTAAGGCGATCGTCTGCTCCAATCAAGAAGGAGGAGTCCTCCGAGATTGCATCAGCTCCAGACTGGTCACTCAGCAGTTTGAGAATCTTTTCATTCTGCGGGTCAGCAAGGAGTTCCTTGTCAGCCAATGCTTCGGCGAAACCCTTTTGAACCTCTGGCTTCTCGAAGGCCGTCAAGACCTGATCCTTGAGCTGGCTGAAGAGAATCGACATGAATACCGCAACACCCAGGGTTCCGCCTATTTGACGGAAGAAGGTCGTTGTGCTGGTTGCAACACCAATGTCCTTGGCTTCAACCGAGTTCTGAGAGGCAACCATGGTGGTTTGCATCAGCTGGCCAAGCCCAAGACCAATCAACACCATCCCAATAGATACAACCCAGATTGGCGTGTCTGCGGTGAGCAATAGGAACATGTAGGCATATCCCATGAACAGGGTTGCGGTTCCAGTATTGAAGAAAATGCGGTACTTACCGAGCTTTGACGTGACTCGGCCCGCTGTGATGGTGGCGGTCATCATGCCAGCCACCATCGGCAGCATCAAAAGGCCAGCCTCAGTTGGCGATGCTCCGTAGGCAACCTGAATCACCAGTGGCAGCACGATCATGCCGCCGAACATTCCGATACCAATTACGAAGCCAAGGATCTGAGTGCGGGCGAAAGTCTGGCTCTTGAAAATAGAGAATGGAATCAGGGCGGCATCACCCATCCGCTTCTCGACAATCAGGAATGCGATGATTCCGAATACTCCCACCAAACCGAGCGCAATTGTGGGCAAGGAGGTCCAGCCCCAGGTTCGACCCTGTTCGGCGACCAGTAGAACCGGAACAACTGCCAAAACGATTGTTACAGCACCCCACCAGTCAATCTTCTGAGGCCTTGGGTTGTGAGGAACGTGTAGGAATTTGAACACCATGAAAAGTGAGATGGCACCGATTGGAATGTTGATCAAGAACACCCAGCGCCAGCCGTCAATGAAAAGCAGTTGATCAAAGCCCGCGAATGCGCCACCGATGATTGGGCCAAGCAGCGAAGATGTGCCAAACACAGCCAGGAACATACCCTGGTATCGAGCTCGCTCCCTGGGCGGAACGATGTCTGCGACGATCGTCAGGGCCAGCGAGAACAGACCGCCTGCTCCGAGTCCCTGTAGGGCTCGGTAAAGCGCTAGCTCAAACATGTTGTTGGCAAGACCCGTGGTTACAGAACCCACTACAAAAATCGAGATAGCCACCAAGAACAGCGGACGACGGCCAAAGATGTCGCCGAGCTTTCCATAGATAGGCGTGCTCACTGTCGAGGTGATCAGGTAGGCAGTGGTTGCCCAAGCTTGCATTGAGAGCCCGCCTAGATCATCGGCGATGGTTCGCATAGCGGCACCCACTACGGACTGATCCAGTGCGGCGAGGAACATGCCAGACATCAGACCGATTAGGACTACCAACACTTCACGGTGAGACATTTCACCAGTGCTTTGATTTGCGGCTTCCCGCTTTGGTTTCGAAGCCAAACCTGCTCCAAGTTTTAGGGTAATTAGGTGACTCAGTCTACGCCCCTGTACCGCCGACCAGCCTTCGTGTTCGGTCCGCCTTTGGTGATGGCGATTGCGGGCGTGACACTGCTAATCCAAGCTGCTTTTGGTGCAGGATCGCTTGGGGTTGTGAAGCAGAAACTCGAGGCGCTTGCTGAACTAGAAACCCCTGCCTTCACCATTCGAGAGTCGGATTGGATTCGAGCCAAACTCAACGATCCAAACTCAGTTTTCGTGGTAGTGAACAAGCACCGTCAAATCAATCCAAAGAGTTTTGAGCCGAATGACCTTGTCAAAGTTGAGAACTCAAAGACTCTTGATAATTCGAGAAAGCTAGTGCTTTCTCAGGAAGCCGCTTCAGCGCTTCAGGAAATGGCAAAGGGTCTCAGCGCCGCTGGCCAAGGAAAACTGTTCTTGAACTCCGCCTATCGCTCCTATGACTATCAAGCAGAACTTTTCATTGGGAAAGCCAGACAGTATGGCAAGGCAGAGGCGCTTCTAAAGAGCGCAAGGGCCGGATTTTCCGAACACCAAACGGGCCTCGCCGCTGACGTTTCAGTTCCAGAGCAGGGCTGCGCAATCCTGGCTTGTTTTGGAAACACCCCAGCTGGTAATTGGATCGCAGAGAACTCATGGAAGTACGGCTTCATTGTTCGTTATCTGGAGACCACAACGTCTATAACTGGCTACGCCTACGAACCTTGGCACCTTAGGTACGTCGGAAAGGAAGTCGCACGTTTGTATCACTCAAATGGAATACAAACCCTTGAGGAATTCTGGGGTCTACCCCCAGCTCCTGGCTATTTGGCGGTAACCACCGAATCAACAAGCAACTGAGCCTCGCTCAGAACCTGATCTAGGTGAGAATCACCCTGGAAAGACTCACCGTAAATCTTGTAGACGTTCTCTGTTCCTGATGGGCGAGCGGCAAACCAAGCGGATGCCGTCGAAACCTTGATGCCACCGAGTGCGCCGCCGCTGCTGGCCTTGGCCTCAACAGCGGTGATGCTTTCGCCTGCAAGCTTCGAAGCGGTGACATCAGCCTCAGTCAACTGGGCTAGTCTTGCCTTTTGTTCAAGCGATGCCGGTGCATCCACTCGCTTGTAGCTTGGCGCACCAAACTCTTGCGTGAGTCGCTGGTAATGCTCAGACGGAGACTTGCCGGAAGTAGCTTGAATCTCGGCAGCTAGGAGGCAAAGAATTAAGCCATCTTTATCTGTCGACCATGCCTGCCCATTCCGTCTGAGGAATGAACCTCCTGCAGATTCTTCTCCACCAAAACCCAAGCTGCCGTTTGATAAGCCTGGAACGAACCATTTGAATCCAACTGGAACTTCAAGTAGTTCTCGACCCAATCTATTCACAACGCGGTTGATCATTGATGACGAGACCATCGTCTTGCCAACCGCTGCAGAGCTTGACCACTGTGGTCGGTTCTGGAACAGGTAATCAATCGATACTGCCAGGAAGTGATTTGGATTCATCAGGCCGTGGTCGCGGGTGACGATGCCATGTCTATCGGCGTCGGCATCGTTTCCGGTTGAGATGTCGTATCGAGTCCGATTTTGAATCAGCGAGGCCATCGAGTGTGGGGAGGAGCAGTCCATTCGAATCTTGCCGTCCCAGTCGAGTGTCATGAATCCAAACTGGTAATCCACCTCCGGGTTTACAACCGTGAGATTCAGGTTGTATCGATCTGCAATTTCGCCCCAGTAGTGAACTGAGGCTCCACCCATTGGATCTGCTCCGATGGATACTGAGCTCGCCGCTATTGCCTCCATGTTCAAGACGTTATTGAGTTGCGAAATGTAGTGCTCGCGATAGTCAAATGGTTTGGACTTTGCCGCTGCTCGCTTGACCTCTTTTAGTGAATTCGCAATCAGCTCATTCGCGCGCTTGGCGATTACTGAAGTTGCATCCGAATCTGCAGGTCCGCCGTGAGGAGGGTTGTATTTGATACCACCATCAGCGGGTGGGTTGTGGCTTGGTGTAATGACGATGCCATCGGCCAGCGAGCTCGTGTTTCTGTTGTGGTCGATTATTGCGACCGAGACTGCGGGGGTTGGGGTGTAGCCACCGCTTGCATCCACCAAGGCCTCGACCTCGTTCCCTGCGAGCACTTCAAGAACACTTTGTTGAGCAGGTTCGCTGAGTGCGTGAGTGTCGCGACCTACATAAATTGGTCCAGTGATTCCCTGGGACCTTCGGTACTCAACGATTGCCTGAGTAATTGCGAGGATGTGCTGTTCGTTGAATGAGATTGAGTTAGCGCTTCCACGGTGACCGGAGGTTCCAAAGCTAACTTTTTGCTCTGGCACAGAGACATCTGGAACTAGGTCAACGTAATTGGACACCAACTTGGAAACGTTTATCAGGTCTTGGGCTTGAGCGGGCTGACCGGCACGTGGATGCATTATTTACCCCTTGCGATTTTGAGAAGAAAAGCTGCGTAACCAAATGAAAAACCAAATCCCACTAGGGCATACAAGATCGTGAACCAGGTGAACTCTGCGGGAATCAACAGAGTCAAAAGGCCAAGAGCAAACGCGCTCACAAGCATGACTCTTGCCGCCCACAAAACTCCCTGATCAGTTCCGACTCTTGAAGTGACCAGCATGTTGCCGGTTAGTGCTACGAGAGTTATCGCGATCATTCTTAATGACCAGCTCAGCTCATTAGAGGGAGCAAGCGCCAACAGCTGCGCAAAAAGTTCTGGCGCAATCAAGAGTGCAAGCGCACTGAGTCCAAAGGTGATGCCACCCAGGAGCAACACCGTCCTGAGCTTTTGGATGCCAGAACTATTGGACATAACAGCATGGTATTGCTTTTGCTCGCTGTGCGCCTCCCCTAATCTTTATCTATGTCTAAGGCAATTCGCATCGCTTACTTAGGTCCTGCCGGCACCTTCACTGAAATGGCTGCTCGGCAAATCCCCGGAGCCCAAACCGCTGCGTTTTTGCCAACCGCTTCGGTGCCTGAGGCGCTCGACATGGTGCTGTCATCAGCAGCAGATCGCGCGGTTGTGCCGATTGAGAACTCAATCGAGGGTGGCGTATCCGCTACCTCTGATGCACTAGCTCAAATGCCGGGTGTTCAGATTTATGGAGAGTACTTAGTTCCAGTCCAGTTTCACCTAATGGCAAAGCCAGGAACTTTGATCTCACAGGTGAGGGATGTCCTTACTCATCCCGTCGCTTACGCGCAGTGCCGCAACTGGCTTGCCAAAAACCTAGATCAGCACAGCCACATCCCGGCCTCCTCGACTGCATCAGCTGCCAAGAGCTTGTCCGGAGGCTTTTCGGCTGACGCCGTGATTGCCGCAGAGGCGGCCGCTGAGCTTTATGGTCTCGAGATTTTGGTCTCCGACATTGGTGAGAACAAGCACGCTCAGACCAGATTTGTTGAGCTTGGTCTAAGTGGTAAGCCGGCTCCAAAGACTGGTTCTGACAAGACCAGCGTGATTGTTGAACTACCGGATGACAGGCCCGGTGGCCTGCTGGAAATGCTCGAACAATTTGCCGCTCGAGGCGTGAATCTATCTCGCATCGAGTCCAGACCGGTTGGAGACCGCTTCGGTCGCTACCGTTTCAACATCGACGCTCAGGGTCACATTGAAGATGAGGCAATCGCTGAAGCTCTGATGGGCCTTCACCGCTTCAGCCCAAGCCTGATTTTCTTGGGGTCGTATCCACGAGCTGACAAGAGTGAATCGAAGCACGAGGGCAACAACACCAACAGCGCATACGAACAAGCTAAACGCTGGCTAGATTCGCTTCGCTAACTCGGTAGGGGATTGTGGCCTCAACCACCACTCCTCCTGACGTATTAGCGATGCTCCAATGCGAGGTCAATTCGTTTAGCAGATCTGAGCCAAGACCCTCGGAACCTTTTGAAACCTTGGTTCCATTGTTCTTTGCGGTGATTTCAACGTTGCCATCCTCTAACCGAATATCAAAATCGATTCGGGTTGCTTGCCCATGCCTAAAGGCATTACCAACAATCTCTTTGACGATCTCGACCGTGCAAATCTTTGCGGTTTCATCAATTGCTTCGAACGCATTGTTGTCGAACTTAATTTTGACTTGGCAGACACCCTCCCAAGTGGTGATCAAGTCTGCGAATTCTTGTTTGACCGACTGCCTCTCAACCAAACCCTTTTCAAGAGCGACTTTGGCTTTTTCGATGTCCGCCGCCACCAGTTGCAATACAGTCTCGGGATTTTGATCTTTGAGCTTGAGACGAGAGTGCGCGACCGTAAGTGCTCCCTGAACTGTGCCGTGAATGACGAATGACCAGTTGCGCTTGGCAATCCACACAGTTTGCTCTACCAAAGCAATCTCGCGAGCTAGCTCGTCGTTCAGGTCCTGCAGTTTTTGTAATCCACGCTCTTGGCTGGTGACATAGGTTGCTCGGATAGCGATGGAAAAACTTACAAGAACGACTAAACCTGCGCCGGATTGCCGAAGGCCCACCGCTCCGGGAAACAGCTCAGCAACACTGAATAGATACAGCCAAGTTGGTGTCAGCATCACGCCAGTAAGCAGCAGAATGATCAGCATTCCAAGAGCAAAAGGCGGCTCGTATTGCTCTGGAATTGCCCACCGGATTAGGCCCCCTAGCGGGAGCATCGAGAAACTAAATAGCAGTAGGGTCATGGCAAATGTTGTTCCACCCAATGCGTTTGCGGTGGTTATTAGGTTCAAATTCGCAAACAGGAATACCAGGTTGGGTCGGAAGCCTCTTTTCAGCGGCAGATTCCTCGGCCCGGTTGGCAAAACCGAAAACTTTGTACCATCCCCATCGGATTTTGCGAGTAGCTCAAACCGAGTCCAAATTTCCTTACTAAGTGGACGAACCTCTTGCTCGACTAGTTGACGCAATCGATCGGCACTTTTTGCGACATCAGTCTTTGCGAGCAAGCTTTTGACCTCGTCTAACTTGCCCAGCAGTGCCTCTTGGGCGCGATTTCTCAAAATCTGCTCGGCCTGCTGCGCCGCTTGGGCAGCGAGCTCGCGGCGGCGAATTAGCTCAGCACGAACGCGCTCGATTTCTTCGGCACTTTTGGTGAACAGGGCCTGGGCCGTCATTACATAGGCAACAACCATCGCGACCAAAACACCCACTGTGAAATCACCCGGGAGTCTGCGGGTATCGATAGCCGTTGATGCTTGTGCCCAGTGAACAAGGCTAGATTCAAAAGCCAGACCTCGGATTAGTTGCGATCCACCGACCAGCACGAGAAGTTTTCCATTGCTGCCATAAAGATCCGGGCTCAGCCTTGAGAGCACGCCGTGACCCAAGAAGTAAAAGAGGAAGAAGGCAAGCTCTGCAAGGAGTAGAGATGGAACTAGCTCAGCAAACGGAACACCTAGGCGAGCTTCTTCATAGGCAAAACCTGACATCAGGTGCAGGATTGGGAACCAGATGAAGAATCTCCAACTCAGTAGGTTTACCCCAGCGAGCTGATTCCAAGACGAACTGAGCACCCCTAGAGAGGAGGTCAGTTGTTTGGCAAGGGTTTTCACTTTGGCAAACCGGAGGCCTTTATATACTCCAGCGCTGCTTTGACTCGGCGCTCCGAACCACCCTGTTCGTCGATCCCAAGTGCTCGATAAGCACGAACCAAGAGCAATCTGACAGCTCTGACCGTTGTTCCTCTGAGCTGAGCAATCTCTTCGTTGGATTTGCCAGCGGCCAGGAGGCGAATAGTTTCTAGCTGCGAATTGCTGAGTTTTCTCAGACTGTGTCCGCTAGATAAATCATCCCTGAGGTGGCGGGTGCGTCCGCGGGCTGTCTCCTCTATGGCCTTGAGCAACACTTCTGGATCGGTGATCCGATCCTTGCGCAGGTAGGCGCTTCCAGCAGGTAGATGCTTGGCCGACTTACCAGCAAGTCTTGGCTCGGAGACGTTAGTCAAAAATGCAATTGATACAGCTGGGGATTGGAACTTGATTGAGCTGGCGACATCGATGCCATCGGGTCCTGAGCCAAGGTCGACATCCATGAGGACTAGGTCAGGGTCGAAGCTTTTGGCGAGCTTAGTCGCCTCCGCTCCCTTGTTCGCAACCTCAACCTCATGACCGGCTGCCTCAAGGGTTTGACGAAGGAGTGCGGAGATGAGTGGCTCATCATCAACCACTAGAACTTTTAGCCTGTAATCCACAGCTAAAGCATGCCACCGAGCCCTAGGAATCACACCAACTGGTGTTCCTCAAGGGGAACATTGAGCACTTCGGAAATCCGAAGCTGCCGAGCCATCAAAGTCAATAAAGGTAGGCTTTAGTCCGTGATTGACCTAAATTTGCTGCGCGAAAACCCAGAAGCAATTCGAGCGTCCCAAAGAGCACGTGGTGCGAATGTTGACCTGGTTGACCAAGCCGTCGAACTCGAGTCCCAGCGCCGTCAGTCGCTAAACGATTTTGAAAAGCTTCGTGCCGAGCAAAACGCTCACGGCAAATTGGTGGCAGCTGCTCCTAAGGAGCAGAAGGCAGAACTAGTTGCTCAGGCCCAGGAGTTAGCAGCCAAGGTCAAGGCAGCCGATGTGGCTGCCGCTGCAGCGCAAGACGAGCTCGACCAGATTCTTCTCAAAATCGAGAACGTCGTAATCCCAGATGTCCCGCAGGGTGGCGAAGAGAACTTCGTGGTCATCAAAGAGGTTGGCACTAAGCCACAGTTTGCATTTGCTCCAAAGGAGCACTCGGACTTGGGTGAGCAGCTTGACATCATCGACCTCGCTCGCGGAGCCAAAATCTCCGGTTCACGCTTTTACTTTTTGAAAGGCTTGGGAGCCAGACTTGAACTTGCTCTCATGCAGCTTGCACTTGACCAGGCAACCGAGGCGGGATTCACCGCACTCATTACTCCGACATTGGTTCGACCAGAGGTAATGCAGGGCACCGGCTTCTTGGGAGAGCACTCCGCGGAGGTTTATTACCTCCCTGCCGACGAGCTCTTCTTGACCGGTACCAGTGAGGTTGCGCTCGCTGGTTACCACAGTGACGAGATTTTGGATGACCTTTCGACTCCAGTCCGCTACGCGGGTTGGTCAACCTGTTACCGCCGTGAGGCAGGTTCACACGGCAAGGACACCAAGGGTATCTTGCGAGTGCATCAGTTCAACAAGCTAGAGATGTTTAGCTACTGCCGCCCTGAAGATGCTGAGCAGGAGCACGCAAAGCTGCTTGCCTGGCAAGAGCAGATGTTGCAAAAGTGCGAGTTGCCGTATCGAGTCATCGATGTTGCAGCGGGAGATCTTGGGTCATCGGCTGCGAGAAAGTACGACATCGAAGCTTGGGTGCCATCACAGCAGACCTACCGTGAGTTGACTTCAACCTCGAACTGCACGACTTTCCAGGCGCGCCGACTCAACACCAGATATAGAGATGAATCGGGTAAGCCAAAGACCGCTGCAACTTTGAACGGCACTCTTGCCACCACGAGATGGATGGTTGCGATCTTGGAGAACCACCAGCAGGCCGACGGATCGGTATTGATTCCGCAGGCGCTTCGCCCGTATCTCGGTGGTATTGACCGCATCACTCCAAAGGCTTAGCCGGATGAGCTCACCCTGGCTCATTGGCCTAGACATCGATGGCACCCTCGTGCACGATGACGGATCGCTTTCAGAGCGAGTGAAGCATGAGGTCAAAAGGGTCCAGGCGCTTGGGCACAAGGTTGTTATTGCCACCGGACGAGCTGCAGCGAATGCCTACCCAGTGATCAAAGAGTTGGGCCTTGATGAGGGTTTCGCAGTTTGCTCCAACGGAGCGGTGACGATCGAACTTGGCGGCGCTCGCGGATATCACGTGGTTGAGGTCAAGACTTTCGACCCTGCTGAGATTCTTGGCCTGCTAATTGAAAAGCTTCCAAACGCTCACTTTGCGGTTGAGGATGTGGATGGCAGCTACCGGTTTAACAAGCCCTTCCCAACCTATTCACTTGGTGATCAAAACTACGAAGCGGATCTAGATACCCTCTCTCACCACCCGGTGTCACGTGTCGTTGTTCTCTCGCCCGATCATGATGTTGAGGAATTCTTGGGCATCATTGCAGACATTGGTTTGCAGTCGGTTTCATATGCAATTGGTTACACGGCTTGGCTAGACATCGCTCCCCAAGGCATCGACAAGGGTCACGGTCTAGAGCGTTTGCGTGCACAACTCGGTATCCCAGGCGATCAGGTCTTAGTGATGGGCGATGGCCGCAATGACATCGAAATGTTTCGCTGGGCAAAGGATCTCGGTGGCTACGCATTTGCCATGGGGCAGGCACCCGATGAGGTGAAGCTTGAGGCAACCGCAGTTACCGCTTCGGTTGACGATGACGGCGTAGCTCAGGTGCTTGGCTCAATTGAGGGGCTGCAGTTTCTCGATTAGCCCACTAAACTTCCATGCGGAGGTCTGTCCGAGCGGCCGATGGAGCTGGTCTTGAAAACCAGTGGACAGCAATGTCTCGTGGGTTCGAATCCCACGGCCTCCGCCAGCCAAAACCCGCCAAGTGGCGGGTTTTGTTTTTCCTAGGGACAACTCAGACTTTTATCTTTAGACTTCTCTGGTGACTCAGCCGGATTACGATTTTTCGTCAACGCCGAGACCAAAGCGAAGAGGCTGGCTCAAGAAATCTCTAATTGCTATGGCCAGCGTTGTTGGTCTCGTGATTGCCCTATTGGGTGGTGGCTACGTCTACCTAACTTCAACTCTCAGTGCCTCCGGTATCGATGTGTTCTCAACCGACGGGGAGGAATATCAGCTTCCAACTCCTGAGGAAATCAACGGCCCAATCAACGTCCTGCTCATTGGTTCTGACACTCGAGCTGGTCAGGGGTCTACCGCCTACGGCAACTCGACCGCAAACCTTGCTGACGTAATCATCTTGATTCACGTCACCGCTGACAGATCTAATGCCGTTGCCATCTCTTTCCCAAGAGACCTGATGGTTCCCCAGCCGGAGTGCAGAAACCCAGATGGCGGAGACCCATACCCAGCCAAAGACTTGGTTCAGATCAACGCGACCATGAACTCCGGTGGACCTGCCTGCACCCTGCAAACTATTCAGGCGCTAACCGGCATCAAGATTCCGTATCTCGCGATGATCGACTTCAAGGGCGTAATCGCAATGAGCGAGGTTGTCGGTGGTGTGACTGTTTGCGTTTCAGAAGACATTAGCGATGACAAGACTCAGCTCTATCTAGAGGCCGGAGAGCACACTCTCGAAGGCCAGAGCGCACTCGCGTTCCTGAGAACTCGATACGGGGTTGGAGATGGCTCCGACCTATCGCGTATTTCAAATCAACAGGTCTTTCTCTCTGCTCTGGTTAGAAAGCTAAAGAGTGAGAACGTTCTCACCAACCCATTCCAGATGTTCCGCATCGGAACCGCGGCCCTAGAAAACATGCAGCTTTCAAACTCGCTTACCAACATCGGCGTGATGCTCGGTTTGGCCCGCGAGGTGAACGATGTTGACCTCGACATGATTACCTTCATCAAGCTCCCCGTCTACAGCATGAAGGGCGCATACTCCGGTCGAGTTGGTCTGATCGAAGATCAGGGCCAGTTCCTGTTCGAGAAAATATCGGCCGATGAACCATTGATTTTGGCCAAGGCAAACTTCGGTCAAGGAGCTGTGGTGGCCGAGGGTGAAGATGCGAGTGGCGAGAGTGCTACGACTGAAGGAAGTCAGACAGCAGTGTCAGAGAGTGAGCCTGTGGAGACTCTCCCAGAGTGGGTTCAGGGCACCAAGGCATCAGTAAAGAGCTGCTCAAAGTAGTGGTCGAACACCAGGGAGTTTTCTTGTAGGCTTTCTAGGCACCAAGGAGACGTCGCATAGCCCGGTCGAGTGCGCCTCACTGCTAATGAGGTAGGGGTCTTAAAAGCCCCTCGGAGGTTCAAATCCTCTCGTCTCCGCCAAGCACCAGGAATAAGGCCAATCTGGCCGAGTGGTAAACAGTAAACAATTTTTTGTCCGTGTTCTGTTTGCACTCTGAAAGCGTTTTCTACTACAGTCCCCATTACTGAGGGAGTATTCCTAGGCAACCAGTTCGTCATCACGGCCCAAAAGCCCGGATTGGTTGGTCACCCAAAAAGTGGCGGGAGAGACTCAGTCTTCGGTTGACAATGGGGTTAGCTGATTGACGATCCCCTCGTCCTCCGAAGCCGATTTCCAAACGGGAAATCGTCCCACTTTTATTTGGAGGACAAATAGTGAAGAAGATTGCTATCGCAGCAACGACGCTGGCGTTGGTTGCTTCTACCATCACCCTGGCCCCAGCGGCCAATGCAAACACCCGCGCTGAGAATGCACGCTACGGTCTAGCCTGTGCAACTTCAGGTCAGGTAGCTGCAAAGCGTGGTGCTGACGGTAGTGACCTTATTTGTAAGGTCGCACCGCAGGGAAGCTTCAAGGGCAAGCGCGTTTGGCAGTATGCCAAGTGGCCAACCCTAAAGGGCATGGATGTACTAGTTCCAGCAGGTGCCGGTGGTGGCTATGACACCACTGCTCGTCGCATGATGGAGTCGATGAAGGCCGAGGGTGTTCTACTCGCTGACGCCACCTACCGCAACCTGCCAGGCGCCGGTGGAACTACTGGTCTATCGAGCTTCCTGAACAACGACACCGGTAAGGCCGGCAAGATGTTGGTCATGGGCTTCGCTTTGGTTGGTGGAGTTCAGTCAACCAAGGTTTCGTTCAAGAACTCTGACACCGTTGCAGCTGCTCGCCTGATGGGTGAGTACGAGGTTGTAGTTGTGCCTGCAAACTCCCCATACAAGACCCTTCAGGATCTAGTTAAGGACATCAAGGCCAAGAAGACTGCACTGCCAATCGCTGGTGGAAACCTCGGTGGTATTGACCACTACACCGCAGTTCAGATGTACGAGAGCATCGGTCTATCGATCAAGGACCTCAACTACATCGTTTACTCCGGTGGTGCTCAGGTAACCACGTCGCTACTGAACGGAACCGCCAAGGCCGGTATCTCCGGTTGGGGTGAGTTCCAGGCTCAGGTAGAGGCAGGAACCCTTCGTCTATTGGGCATCAGCTCCGCAAAGCGCGTTGCTGCTATCCCAACCAAGACCTTCACCGAGCAGGGCGTCAAGATGGTATCCGTGAACTGGAGAGGCTTCATGCTTCCAAAGGGAACCAGCGATGCTGACCGCAACCTAGTGATCCGTGCCCTTGACGTTGCCCGCAATGGTGACGCCTGGAAGGCCAACCTCAAGAAGTACGTCTGGAGCAACAACTGGCTAGCCGGTAAGGACTACCAGAGCTGGCTTGAGGGTGAAGAGGCCAAGATCAAGAAGCTATACACCGACCTAGGACTCTAGTTCTGTGACCCAAGCTTCAAAGAAGGTAGCAAAGGGGGAGCTGGTATTTACCAGCTTCCTCTTTGCAACTTCAATCGTTGTATTAGTTGACACCACCAACATGGTTGAGTCCAACGCAGTTGGATTCGTGGGACCGAAGGTCTTTGCCTACATCGTTGGTGGTTTGATGTTCTTCCTCTCCGCTCTGCAGCTGATCTTGGTCTTGCGCGGTGCGAAGGGTGAGCCTGAGGGTATTGAGGCTGGAACTCAATCCGATAAGGCCAACTGGAAATCCTTTGGAATCGTGGTCCTCGCTCTCGCGCTTTATGCAGCGCTGATTGAGCTTTTGGGCTTCTTGGTCATGGGACCAGTTCTCTACTTTTTGGTAGGTAAAGCAATTGGGGTGAAGCGCAATGTCACTTTGGCAATTGTTGCTTTCATCGTAAGCGTGGTGGTCTTCATAGGATTCACGCAAGGACTACAGCTTTATCTCCCACTTGGATTTGACTTCCTAATCCCAACCCCAACTGAGACCGTTGAGGATGGTGGTTGGTAATGGATTTCGCAAACTTTGCTGAAGGCTTTGCCGCCTCGCTAACTCTGACGAACCTGATGTTTGGTTTGTTGGGAACAATCTTGGGAACCCTGGTGGGTGTGCTGCCGGGCATTGGGCCGGCGCTCGCGATCTCACTGCTATTGCCAGTGACTCTGACGGTTGATCCAACCGCAGCCCTGATCATGTTCGGCGCCATCTACTACGGAACCATGTTTGGTGGTTCAACCACTTCGATCCTTTTGAATGCGCCTGGAGAGTCTGGGTCTGTGATGACCACCCTCGAAGGCAACAAGATGGCACGCAACGGCCGCGCGGGTGCCGCGCTGGCAACAGCCGCCATAGGTTCCTTTGTGGCGGGTGCGATCGCAACCGGAATCGTTGCGATGGCATCTCCTGCGATTGCATGGATCGGTGTTCGCATGACTCCGGCCGACTTCTTCGCAATGATGGTCTTGGCATTTGGAACTGTTGGTGCTGTTCTGGGTCAGTCAGTAATCCGAGGCCTGCTTTCACTCAGCATGGGTCTAGTGCTCGGCCTTATTGGATTGGATCTACAGACCGGTGCAGCTCGTTTGACCTTCGATGTACCAAAGATGACCGATGGCATTGAGACTGTGGTCTTAATCGTCTCGCTCTTTGCACTTGGAGAAGTTCTATACGTTGCGCTTTATGGTCGGCTCAGTCCAATCGATCGAAATGCATTCAAGGGCTTTGCCACCATGACCAAGTCCGACTGGAAACGATCATGGGGACCTTGGTTGCGTGGAACCGCAATTGGTTTCCCGACCGGTGTATTGCCAGCTGGAGGATCTGAACTTCCAACCTTCTTGAGCTACAGCCTTGAAAAGCGTCTTGCAAGAAAGAAGCACGACGAGTTTGGTAAGGGTGCAATTGAGGGTGTTGCAGGTCCTGAGGCGGCCAACAATGCGAACGCTGCGGGTGCGATGGTGCCACTGCTGGCACTAGGCCTTCCGACCAGCGCAACCGCTGCTGTGATGCTCGCTGCTTTCCAGCAGTTCGACATTAAGCCTGGGCCACTACTGTTCACCGATCAGCCGGTGTTGGTTTGGACTTTGATCGCATCGCTCTTTATTGGAAACCTGCTGCTCTTGGTTCTAAATCTGCCGCTTGCTGGAGTTTGGGCCAAGATGCTTTTGATTCCTGCCCCTTACCTTTATGGCGGCATCGTGCTGTTCGCCTTGGTGGGTGCATATGTCCTCAATGGCGATACTTGGGAGATCTGGGTTGCTCTCGTGATTGGTTTACTCGGCCTTCTGTTCCGAAGATTCGGTTATCCGGTAACACCTTTGATTCTTGGTGTGATCCTGGGGCCAATGGCAGAGCAGGAGTTCAGAAGAGCACTGCAGGCATCTGCCGGTGATCCAAGCATCTTGATTGCAACCCCGTTCTCAGTGACTGTTTACGTGTTGCTTGCGATCGTGATTGCAATTCCAAAGCTCTATGCACTTTGGAAAAACAAGATCGCATAAATGAAGGCTGCAAGAACGAGCGATAGCCGCTGGCTATTGCTCGTTTTGCTTAACTCGGGGTTTATTCAAGCCGGCGTTTATGTCGTTAGGCCAATGATCACCTATCGAGCCGTGGACCTTGGAGCGGATGCGACACTGGTGGGTTTAGTGGGATCGGCCTTTGCACTTGCCCCGCTGCTATTTGCAATCGTCATGGGCAAGTGGGTTGATAAAGGTCGTGACGGCACCGCGTTAGTGGTTGGTTCGGGTGTCTCACTGGCTGTGACGCTGGGGCTTATCTTCTTCGAGTCATTTTCGTTTTTATTTATCGCGATGCCGCTTCTGGGTATTGGCCACCTGTTTGCCATGCTCGGTGGTCAAACCATGATTGCCAATCGCTCGGCGGATCCAAAGTATGAGCGAAATTTTGGACTGCTCACTTTCTATGCATCGGTTGGCCACGCGGTTGGACCTTTCTTTGGTGGGGTCTTGGCAGATCGAGGAGGAGTCGAAGTTGATGTCAACGCCGCGCTTTGGTTTGCGATCGCACTATTTGTCGGTGCAGCTCTGAGTGTGATCTCGATGTTTCGAAAAACCCTTAAAGTTCACATCGGGGCATCGCTTGATGCTGGTGCAGTGCGCAAGGTGCTGGCCGTGAAGGGCTATAAGTCGGCGATCTTTGTTGCTGGTTCTTCCACTGCGGTGGTGGATGTGATGCTGATCTTTTTGCCTCTTTTAGGAAGGCAGCTTGGCTTTGGCTCAACCCAGATCGGAATTTTGTTGGCAGTCAGGGCACTGGCCTCGATGGGTGTCAGGGTTGTGCTCGGCCGAATAAGCGATCGATTCGGGATGAAGCGCATCTTGAACACAGGGGCGCTCGTGACGCTACTTGGGGTGATTGCGATTGCCTTTGTAACCGACTTCTATCTGCTTGCCCTTGTGATAGCGATCACAGGGTTTGCTATGGGAATTGGACAGCCGGCAACTATGGCGTGGGTTTCTCGAATCTCGGACCCCGATCACCGCGGCCTCGCAATCTCGATTCGACTCACCTCAAATCGTCTCGGTCAGGTTGTGGTTCCAGCGGTGGCGGGTTCGATAGCAACTGCTGGCCTGGGGTCAGTCTTTTTCCTTTTGGCCGCGCTGCAGGCTGCGTCAATTGCGGTTACGAACAGAGCGCTCAAGACCTGATTTAGCGCAACCTGGGATTCAGGGTTAGCATTGGGAAACATTTGAAAGCTTGATCGTGGGGGACGAGAGAGGAGGAGTCGGTAATCCGAGCTATCGCTCGTCCGCACCTTCGATGAAAAAGACTCTCAAACTCATTTCGTTTTGGTTCCTCATCCCGATTCTCGCCCTTGCTGTCACAGCATTCTCCTTGACTCTCGTGGTCAGGTATCCAAACCCTGTTGCTGCCTACCAGCTCGCGCAGAGTGTGCCATCTGAGCAACCTGAGCTGATGCCCACCCATGTGATTCCAGCCTCGGTTTTGCCGCATGAGTGGGAGGTTGCGACCGAATCAGAGGTGCTGCCCGAAACCTTCGAGTTTGAAGGCGAAAGTTATGTGGTCGATGACCTGCTCAGGGCAACTGCCACCAAGGCGTTTTTGGTAATTCGAGACGGTGTAATCACCTATGAGAAGTACTCAGAGGACTTTTCACAAAATGAGCTCATCAACACAATGAGCATCGGCAAGACCATGGTTGGCATGGCGATCGGAAACCTGATAGCCGATGGTCTGATTCGTGAGCAAGAACCGGTCACAACCTACCTACCTCAATATGCATTTGTTGAGGGTCTAGATCAAGTCACCATCAAACATCTTTTGGACATGCAGTCCTGCATCGGAATTGATGAGGATTACCCCTCCGGTCCTGCCGGTTGGGGGTACCCAGTGGCTCAGATGTTCGCCACCACCGACATGGACTTTGTCTTAACGAACAATCTGAAGGTGGTTTGCGAACCGGGTAGCGAGGAATACGAGTACCGCTCTGTGAACACCCAGCTGTTGGGCATGGTTGTAACCCAGGTTTCTGGAATGTCACTGTCTAACTACTTTGGCTCCAGCGTTTGGGAGCGCGTTGGCGCAGCCAACGATGCCAGCTGGGCAGTTGATCGTGAGGGTGGCTGGGAGAAGTCGTTCTGTTGCTTCAATGTCACCGCTCGGGATCTCGCCTTGGTTGGTGGAGTGTTTCTAAATGAGGGCAGAGCTGCATTCGGTCCACAAGCTGGGGCGAGGGTCATTAGTGAGGACTGGCATGCACGCATGACCACCCCGGCCAAGGTTTGGTTTGGCGGGTTTGGTTCCGAGCGCTTTGGGGCAAACATGTGGCACCGGCCAAATGGCAGTTACCTGACCCAGGGTTATCGCGGCCAGTTCATGCTCATGAACCCAAAGACCAACACCATCATCGTCAAGCTCTCGGATGATGTTGAAAATAACTACTACGACCAGGTGCTTACCCTGCTCGATCTGATCTCTGCACAGCAGTAAATCGGGACTTTAGTTCTTGGATGGTTTTGCGCTAGACTCTTCCATCGTTGCCCAGCGCTCGTAGCTCAACGGATAGAGCATCTGACTACGGATCAGAAGGTTGGGGGTTCGAGTCCCTCCGAGCGCGCTGAGATGACGCGGTTTTCACGGCCGCGTCATTTCTCTTTCCGGATTATTCCTTTAGGTTCCGTTCCGCTTGGATTCGAATCAGTATCAGTCGAAATTAGCAGCCTGGCCATGCAGACATCCCTGCCACTCTGAAAACTCTCTGAATCCACCCTTCGCGACGGCGACCTACAGTTCGGCCATGAATTTGGAATCAAAGCTGATCTCCATGCCAAATTCCTGATTGATTTAGACGATGGTCGCCAATTGGCGCTGTCGCTTTCAACCTCGGCTCTGCTGGAGGCAGTCTTGCACGTTGCAGCCAAAGGCGAATCAATCACCTTTACGACCCTTCCTGTCGAAATGACAATAGCCGCCGCAGCCGTCTCGCTTTGGGGTTTCTAGACCGAACCCCAAGAAGCGAATTAGCGATAAGGGAATTCCAGCACATAAGGTTGGCTCTCACACTAGGTCAAAGACTGAGGACCTAGTGAAATTCAAAGTCTGTCAAAATGCAAAGCAGAGGAGTGTATTTTCCGAGCTTCGTGAGATGCCTGAGGCCCTCAAGTAGATGGAAGTGCAAGGGGTTCTTCTTGATGACAACAGCTTGGTCTCGACGACTCTTGGAGACTGGTCTTTCATGATTCGTTCGGAAACTGGAGCGAACATGCTCGCATTGATAACTTCCGAACATATTTATGAGATGTTCGATAGGTAGAATCTCAACATTTGTAACGGGGGTAAAAAATCAAGAAACCTAGCTCAACAGTTTTGACTAAGCGCCTCTTGATGGCGTTTGCGGTCTACGCAATAGCGTCGGTAATGGTGCTTGGGATTCCCGGCAGGGCTTATTCTGCTGTGTCGACACCTCCAGACGGAACAGTTGTTATGTACTCGGCAACAACTGGTGAGTGGTATGCCGGTGATCCCATTATTGATCGTTCGTCAGAAACTTCACCGCGAATTCAAACCAGATTGAACCCACTCGTGATCGGTCTGTGTAATGCTGGCGTTGCCGATTTAGTAGTCGCTACGATGAACAGCTCAGCAGACGGTGCAGTGGATTTGAAGTGTGGCACTAGCGCCGAGGGATATGTACACATAAGAGCAAGGCACCAAACGGCGTGGGAAAACCAGAAGGGCAGCGGGGGACTTTGGGATGACTTTATGGTTTGGGCCACAACAAATGCATTAGCTGCGCCCTCGTTGGTAATCAATTTCGCAGGATCAAAGAGGTGCTACACCACACCACTTGTAGTGTTCAAATACGTAAACGGGGCACCTCAATATGTAAAAACCTTCAACCCCACTATCATCGTCTCCTCTAACAACAAGAAAGTGATAACTTCCATCCCAACAAACACACCGAGCTGCCAAGGCTAGTCAATTTGGGACCAGACGAGATTGTTTTTTCATTCAATTGGACGCGCTGGCCGTTCGTGGAGGTAGGCGAATCCTCCTTGAGGAATCAGTTGGAGCCAAATTTGGTCTCAGACTTGCAAGACTGGTGTGACTTTATGCTTGCCAACTTCGATGAACGAGACGGCTTCTCAACTCCTCAAGCCAGAGAGCGAGCCTCCAATCAATACGAGAATCTTTGTAGGCGTTTAGAGGCGAGCAAGATAGCGTTCAGCACCGACAATTGGTGGAGCTAGAACGACTCCAATTGAATTGGAAACCTCAGGCAGCTCCATGCTCGCAACTTCAGTCAGGTGGCAATCTGGCGGGCCCCAGTGGCGAAGCTCCTTCATTTCAAAACCAAGGCTAATCTGGAGCGAACCGGGACTCCGTGGTCATAGGGCAACCCAGAACCTTGGAGTGCGGATTTGAATGGCACCGAGATGCCGGGAATCAGTGATGTTCTAAGAGTTGGCAAAAAAGTCTTCTTGACCTATGACATCGTCGGTCGTGGGATAAAGCAATTTCACAATGCCTACCCATATCTTGACCTGACGGCACTTGGTCGCCAAGAGGCTTGGGAAAAACCAAGCGGTCGAAGCAGACCCCTTGGACTTCAAGCGGGTGGCCCAGGAATGAAACTGCCAGATCAATACGGCAAGTAACAAGAGGGGCCTGTCCACGCCCTGGCGAGGAAATTGGCAGTCAATGCGAAAAACATTCTTTGGGTAAAGCCCCCACCCACATGGATTCAGTTAGCTCTCCTAATCTCGCGCTAGTCGGGTGACAAAATGGCTACATGGAATCCTTAGAGCGTCACGAAGACTACGGCCAGGAGCTGTTGGACGAATCACACTTGCTCGCTGATCCAATCGAGCAGTTCAAGCTATGGCTCAAAGAGGCTGAGCAGTCGAACATCTATGAACCAAATGCATTCGTGCTCGGAACCGTGGATCCTGAAAACCATCCGCGCTCAAGGACCGTTCTTCTAAAGGGCGTGGGTGAAGAGGGGTTCTTCTTTGCCAGCAACTACCTGTCCCGAAAGGGGGAGGCGTTAGCTGCAAACCCATACGTGAGCTGTGTTTTTGGTTGGTACTCGATCTACAGACAGGTTCTGATTCAAGGTCGGGCACACAAGGTGAGTGCTGAAGAGTCCGATGCCTACTTCAACTCAAGGCCAAGAGAGTCGAGAGTGGCTGCCTGGTCTTCGCACCAGTCTCAGCCAATTGAGTCTCGAGCAGCCCTGGATGCCCAGTTCGAATCTGCGCTGGAGCGATACCCGGGTGAGGATGTTCCGAGACCTGCGCACTGGGGCGGCTATTTGATCGTCCCCAACCGAATCGAGTTCTGGAAGGGTCGCTCTAATCGCATGCATGACCGCATTGAGTTCTCACGGACCATTGCCGATTCAGGTGTAGTCAGCGAGTGGCAGGTGCAGCGGCTGCAGCCCTAACTTCTAGGCAACTTCTGGGTACCTAGATCCATCTGCAAAGTTTCCGTACAGACGGCCCTCACCTTCTGTTACCGACTGCACCAGCAGGTCTCCACCAACAAAGCAACCACGCCAGCTTGCACCGCGACCACCGAACACCTCTGCCTTGTCACCACGGCTTCTTGGCTTGTTGATCCCAAACTTGAAGGCTTGCGACTCTTCTCGGACCCTCTCCGCGAAGGCCATGTCATCTGTTGCAACCGAGCTAACCAGGTTTCCATTCGACACATTCATGGCTGCAAGTAGCTCGGCCTCGGTGTCAACCAGAACAACAGAGTCAAGTGGCCCAAATGGTTCGGAGTGGTGAATCGACCAAGACTTCGGAGGCTCCAAGAGTGTCATCGGTGCCACATACGCCGAGGTGTCTTGCCCATCTAGGAACGTGCCTGAACTTAGCTTGCCGCGGTAAAGCGGCACACCACCACGGTTTACTGCCTCATCAAAGGCTTCGTTTAGTTCTTTGGCTTTCTTTGCGGAGATTACGGAGCTGAAGTGCAGATCCGGATAGTCATCGTTCGGATCTTGGACCGCAAGTGGGTGACCAAAGCGCAGGTTCTTCACTACCTCCAGGTACATTTCTAAGAATTCTGGGAAGAGTTCACGCTGGACCACATAACGTGGGTAGGCGGTGCAGCGCTGTTTGCCGTATTCAAAACCCTTGGTTAGGTGCGCTGCCAGCTCAGACCAGTTGGAGTAGTTCCAAATACCCCAGGAGTTCAAGCCTTCCTGTTCCAAAATGTGACGCTTAGCCAGCGAAGTCAGTGAGCTAGCCGCGGCGCGACCATTATTGCGACCACCAACAAACGCAAGGGCTCCGAGCTCTGGTGAGCTAACTAGCGCTGGAGCCAGCTCTGAACCCGAACCCGAGATCAGGGTGACCGGCAGACCCGCCCGCGCCATCAGCGCGTGCGAAAGAGTTAGTGCATGAAACCCACCCTGACTTGGAGTCTTAGCAATCACCGCGTTGCCTGCTAGCAGTTGGACGAGCTCGGCGTGAACCAGAACGCTTAGCGGGTAGTTCCAAGAAGCGATATTTGATACCGGTCCAGACAGCGGGGTTCGACCTTGAATTTGACGATCGATTTCACCGAGGTACCACTCCACGCCTTCGATACAGCGGTCGACATCGGCACAAGCCAGCTTCCAAGGTTTACCAATTTCCCAAACCAGAAGCTGTGCAATGGTGTCTCTGTGTTCGCGCAGTAATTCGACGGCTTTCGCTACCCGGTTCTTCCGCTCATCTAGCGTTACCTTGCCCCAGGTGGTGTGCATCTTTGATGCCTTGTGAACGGCATCCTGAGTCTGCTTCAAATTGAGCATGGATGGGCCCACGATGGTTGATTGATCAACTGGCGTGAGATGATTGGCCTGGTTTCCCAATACCACCCATTCGCCACCAATCAGGTTGCGAATGGATTGTTGATCAAATGCCTCGGGTGCTGCCTGACGAGCGCGATTGAAGACCGATTGAAAATCAGTGCCCTGCTTTAGATGTAGTCCCATTCATCATCGAACGTCTAGCTGGTTGATTAGCTTCCCCACGTAGCTCAATCGTTATAACCATTGGGCTAGCGAAAACTGATTTTTTTGGCGTTCATGATCACTTTGATGCGGGCGATCGAGGACTTAGATATGCCTTCTAATTCGGTTAGCTCGGTCAGTGTGATCTTTCTAAGGTCACTGACCTTGTATAGCTTGGCGTCTACCAGTGCCTTCCGAGCTGGGGCAGTGAGACCAATCTTTCGCCATTCGCCATCAAGTGCCCCATACGCGCTCATGTCAATCGGGACATAACGGCGTTTGGGCTGAGGCTTGACCATTTGCCTAGTCTAGGGACCCCGAGTTACCCGGCTTCCGGTATGTCAATTAGTCCTTTGAGCCGAATATTTCTATAAATACTGACCGGTGCCTGGCCCCAACACCTGATGCCGGCCAAGCCTTTGTGGTGTAGCTGGCATTTGGATACATCGCTCTGATTCGATCGCAAGCAGCCTTAGCTCTGCTCAGGGCAAGTAGTCGATCGGACTCGGTTGCCTTGGTTGAAGATGTTGTGCCGGTGCAAATTACCTTTGACGCCTGTCCCATGCCTGAGACCTTTGCTCTCAATCGGGAGCCAAGCGAAGCGGTAATTGTTGATCGATCACCCTGGAAGCCGGAAAGGCGCATTCGGCTCCAACTGGCTCTTGGGGAAGGCGATTCCAGTACTGGAGTTTCTTCAATAACGGTTTGGGCTTTCGCGATGGATTCAAATGCCTCGAGGAACGTTAGAGAACCACCGCCGTCAACGACCATGTCCAAGTCGTATTTTCCAACCTTTAGGGATGGGAGTCGAAGAGTAATTTCGGTTGCCGACGAACTCTCGACCTTCACCGGTTGGCCGGCGATCGAGATTTTGCTGATCAGGTTCAGTCTTCTTCCAAACAGCGTTACCTGCTCACTGGCACCCTCCTCCAAAACTCGTTTTGAGAAGGAGTTGATTTCGGGCAGCAGCGGGGTAGTCCGGATCGGATTGGACTGTGGAGCGGTTGCCGGGATTATCGAGTTTCCGGTCAAGGTACCCGCTTGATAGACCCCGTTTAGGAATGCCCTCTGAGTAATCGTGGCTGACTGACCAGGGGCTAGTCCAGTGACTGTCAGCGGGATGGTACTTCCCGAGGGCGCTCCAGCGGTCACTGTTCCTGCCGTGATGGTTGGGGTATCCCAGCTGTACTGAGCGTCATAGTTTGTGATGTTGACGGTGAAGCCATCAACGGTCGCAACTGGTGCGCTGAATGCTGGAGCTGGTGGCACGTTGGCTGCGGTGATCACCGGGTCTTCGGTGAATTGGATAACCAATTCACCGTTCCTAGTGGCATTTCCAATCACGCGAACCGTGTCGCCAACAATCTGCCAAGCGGTTGCCCCAGCAACGATGTCGGGGTTAGTGATGGTCAGCAGAATTGGAATGCTGGCGTCAACCACATACTTTGGCGTATTGACATCGTCACCCTTGGCCCAGGTGACAGCCAGGTTTACAAAGTAGTCCTTGGAGTTATTGATTCTGGCCTTCGCGAGCTCGTCATTTAGCAATCTCCAAAAGATCACCTCGGTGCCCGGCGCCAGTGCGCCATTTGGAATTTGAATCCTGACCGAGTTACTTGAACCGGCGGCCACCGTCACGTCGATGCTTTGATTTGCCGCAATGTTCCAGGTCAAAACCTTGGATGCCCCTTGACTTGTGTTTAGACCCAAAAGGGAGTTCTGCACCCACTGAGCGGTGAGGTTCGGGTTCGTTGCTCCGACCGTGTAGGTAGCACCAGGTGCATAGAGCGTGCTTCCCTCTTTCCAGCCGGTGAAGGTGAAGTTGGTTCTGGTGGGTCCGGCAGGAATGGTGAAGGTTTCACCGACCGCTAGAGTGCCACCGGCTGGCAACGGGCTCGTTTCTGCCAGAGTGCCCGATAGATAGGTCAAGGTTCTGGTTTGAGTAATTCCAGGTCTCACCGTGATTGGGAGCGATGCCGGCCCAGCACCAAATGGGTTAAGTGCGCGCAATCTGACGTTGTAGTTGGTGAAGTTTGTCAGGTTCGGGATGGTGATTGGTGAGGCAACCGATGCTGGGTTTCGGGTGATCCAAGTCTGGCCATCATCAAGTGAGTAGGCGTAATTGGTGATGGCCATGCCGCCATCGTTATCCGGTGCAGCAAAGTCAATTGAAACCGAACCGTCACCGGCAGCATAAGCCTGGTTGGTCGGTCTCGAGGGTGTGCCGGTTGGCACTACAGATCTACCCAGTGAAGACGCTGCTCCGGCTGAGTTTCTGGCGGACACACGAATCGTGTATGCAGTTCCGTTGGTTAGACCGGTAACGGTTGAAGTTCTGGCTGTGCCCGGTACTGTTCCAAAAACCTTGTAGGTGGAGTCGGGCTGACTGGTCTCTTTGTATTCGATTAGGTAGTCATCAACTGCACCTCCAGCCCCCGGGTCCTTCCAGGAGACTGTGATCTGACGATCTCCCGGTGACACCGGAAGGTTCGCATTGCTAAGTGGATAACGGAACAGCACAGCGGTGCCATCTGGAAAGTCCCAAGCTCCGTTTGGAATTGCAGGGGAAAAGCGGTTTCCGCTACACGCAACCGTGCAGCTGTTGAATGGGTCAGCAATCTGTGGGCTAGAGGACCTGACAGCATCGCCCCAGATCAAATTGCGGCTTGCTGGCTGAAGATCCTCCAGGGAAACGCTGAAGTCACCGTTTGAGATGTTTCCCGAACTGTTGGTGAAGCCGGTGATGTGCTGATTCAGAATCAGGTAGCCGCTGTGCAGAATGTCCTTTGGGTCCGAGACACTGCGACCCACGGCCACCTCACCACCTGGGTAATCGAGCAGTGGAATGTTGTTGAGAACTCCCGACCAGTTCTCCTCACCGCCGTTTCCCTGACCTGGGGGGACATAGCCATTTCCACCCATGGGCAGGATGTAAATGAAGGTTTCGCCACTGATTGGGTAGACGTCAAGGGTCTGAATGGCATCAACCTGCGCGTACCAGCTCACGTTGTTTTGGTAAAACAACCTGGTGATCTCTTGGTCATTACCCATAAAGACCGCGAAGTCATTGTCTGCCAATACCTTCAGCTGAACCTGGTTAAACACCGGCCCAGCAGGAGGTTGCGGAGCGTTGGCTTGGGCCGCAACCGGAACTAGAGTCTGGACCAAACCAACTAGCAGTGAAAGCAGTAGAACCTTGATCTTCATCAGCGTCGCCTATCTAGCACTCACAAAGGTGAGCGCTGGTTAGCCGAAGGCTAAAACCCCATGTTCCGCAGAGGGAATTTCAATACACCTGTTATGCACTTCTCATACACGTGTTATTCGGTTATCCGCTGATGCGTTGCTCTGGTAAGACGGTGGTGGTGAGGCCATCGTGGTTCAAGATCTGGTCGAATCGCTCGGCTAGATCAACCGGATAGACAGTCTCCGAAGTTTGAGATGGCTCGGCGAAAGACCACCATTTGAAACGAAGAAACGATTGCTGCTCAACTTCAGTGAGCAGTGCCGGTGCGGGTTCAAACCGATGGGCACGCAAGGTGAAGAAGAATTCGCGCTGTCGATACAACTGCCCCATGAATTCAAAACTGGCTACTCGTTCCCAGAGTGGTTCGCCCGAAACCTGAGCGTGGAACCCAGTTTCTTCGAATAGTTCCCTGGCTGCGGCTTGGTGAAAACTTTCGCTATCTTCCAGCCCGCCCCCTGGCGTGAACCACCAGTGACCTTTTGCCGGTTGAGTCGGGTCACTGCCAGCAAGCAGCAAGATTTCGTTTTGCTCGCTCAGCAGTAAAACCCTTGCGACGTCTCTCACCAGCTCCATTTCACAAAGCCTAGTCACGTGATTCACAGTCGGCTCGGGGCCAAGTCACAGGAACAGCTCGTAGTGTGAGCGGGTTGACTCTATTGAGCGCTTCGCAGCGCAGGAGAGGGCAGGATGCGTAAAAAGCGCTGGCCAATAGTTCTAGGTTTACTGATTGCAATTTCCGCAGTTGGAGCAATCTTCGTTGCACCCAATTTCGCCCCCAAGCCGGAGTATGAAACCTATGAGGTGATCCGCACCGAGGTCATCAAGACCGTCTCCGCGAATGGTCAGTTAGCCGAGACTGAATTACTCTCCTATGGCACCGCCGCGCAACCAATTCTCAGTTCCGTGAATGGTTCCCCCGCTGCCCCAGCCCAGTTTGGTGCAGCACTAGAGGTTGAATCCATCGAGGTCGATCTGGGCGAGTTGGTTGAGAGCGGTCAGCTACTTTTCACCTATCTTGACCAACTCGGTCGCGAGGTTGAAGTCGAGGCTATTGACTCCGGCGTGGTGCGATCGATCGATACCTCGGCGGGGCTCAGGACCGCAACCTCAGTTCTCACCATCGGCAGCGATGAGCCAATCGTTTCGGTGTTTGTGAGTGAGTACGATGCCGACTTGGTCAAGCTTGGTCAGATTGCCAACGTTGAGTTAGATGCCATCAATGCTGAGTTTTCAGGAGAGGTTCTTCGGGTCGGCCAAGTTGCCCAATCTGTCAGCGGCATCAAGCAGTATGAAGTTTTGCTTCAGGTTTCAAAGCTGCCGCAAGGAGCTCGCTTCGGCATGAGTGCCACCGCTGAGATTGAGGTTGAAACCAAGGCCGATGTGTTTGCCGTGCCGTTGAGTGCTCTAGTTGGTGAGGACGAACCACAGGTTGATTTGCTGAGAGTCGACCAAGATGGTAACCAAAGTGTTGAGCGAGTAAGCATCGAGCTTGGGCTCTTCGGCGATAGCTACGCCGAGGTGACCAAAGGTCTAAGCGAGGGCGATCAAGTCATAACGGGTATCAGCGGCACGATCCCGGGACCTGTGAACTTTGGACCTCCTCCAGGAGCGCGCCAGAGTGACTAACGCTGTTGTCAGCCTCAAGGATGTGCGACGCGAATACCTGGTTGGCGATCAGGTAACGGTCGCTCTAGACGGCATCGATCTAGAGATTCAAACCGGGGAATACGTTGCAATCGTCGGACCTTCCGGTAGCGGTAAGTCGACCATGATGAATTTGATTGGCTGTCTCGACAGGCCGAGCTCTGGAGTAGTTGAGATATCAGGCTCATCAACCCAAGAGCTCAACGATGATCAGCTGACCGCGCTTCGGTCCAAGTCAATCGGATTTGTGTTTCAACAGTTTCAACTCTTGCCCAACACCACCGCCATCGAGAACGTAATGGCACCACTTTTGTATCAGGGCATTCCCTCCGGCAAGGCGCGACAGCGGGCCGCGGAGATGCTTTCGCAGCTGGGGTTGGCTGAGCGCCTGAACTTTGATCGCAACCGACTATCTGGTGGGCAGCAGCAGCGAGTCGCCATCGCCAGAGCGCTGGTTACCGAGCCAGATATCGTGCTGGCAGATGAACCAACCGGTGCTCTTGACTCCAAAACCGGCGCGCAGGTAATTGAATTGCTGCAGCAGCTGCATCGAGATGGAAGAACCATCATTTTGATCACCCATGATCTTGAGATTGCGGCGAGCGCACCTCGAAGAGTTTTCTTGCGCGATGGAAAAATCGAGCGAGACGAGAGGGGTGCAGCGTGAATCTGCTTGGCACCGCACGGCTAGCGCTCAATCGAATCTGGGCCACAAAGACTCGATCGCTATTGACCATGTTGGGTGTTGTGATTGGCGTTGCCGCAATCGTTGCCCTCACCTCAATCGTTGATGGCGCATCACAGGGCATCAACAAATCTCTTGCCACCCTTGGCACTAATCAGCTCAACATCTCAGCCATGGCTCCAGATGCGTTGACCGAGCAAGATGCCGAGGCTCTGGCAAAGCTCGAGGGCGTTGCCGTGATGTTTATGCAGTCCCAGAACGAAGGCACGATTGCGACATCGGAGGCCCGGGTAAGTGCCAGATTGGTCGGGGTCTCCAAGGACTACTTCGAGGCAGTAAAGCCAGAGCTGGCACTCGGCTCATACCTTTCTTCTAATCCTGCTGCGCTGCAATCTAGAGATGTCGTCTTTGGAGCCGATGCCGCCAATGATCTAGGCCTCGATGCAACCATGCTGGGCGAGACGGTGAAACTAAACGGTCAAGCATTCCGGTTGGTTGGAGTCTTGGATGACCAGGCTGGTTTTGGAACGTCGGGTCGGGTTTACGTGAGCCTGGATGCAGCCAGAAAGATCTTTAGCCAATACCCCTACGTTTCCTCGATCGTGATTCAGGCAACGACCGCAGAGGGTGTTGACGCACTTCAGGTTGCGGCAGACAGACTGCTGCGTGAGCGATACGGGCTATCTGATTCAACCGATGCTCGATACACAATCACCAATCAGGCCTCCCTGCTATCCGCAGTTAGCAGCATCACTGACACGTTGGGTCTTTTGCTAACCGGCATTGCTGCGATCAGCTTGATCGTTGGTGGCATTGGAATCATGAACATCATGCTGGTCTCGGTTCGTGAGCGAACCAGGGAGATTGGGGTTCGCCGAGCGATTGGCGCTAAGCAAAAAGATATCCTCACCCAATTTCTGATCGAGGCCGTGGTGCTGTCTTTGGCCGGAGGTGTAGTCGGGCTGATACTTGGAGAAATTGCCGCATTCTTCCTCGCCATCTTGGGCGATTGGGAATTTTCGATTCGTATGGACACAATTTCTCTGGCCCTGGGCTTTTCCTTGGCAGTGGGAGTTCTTTTCGGAGTTTGGCCAGCCCGGACCGCATCTCGCCTAGAGCCAATTGATGCTCTGCGGTTTGAATAGCAGTAGTCCTAAGCTTTGAGTATGGACAGACCAAAGAATTCGCTCAGCTTTTTAGGTGCCACGGAGACTGTGACCGGTAGCCGATACCTGATTGAATCCAACGGCAAGCGAATCTTGATTGACTGTGGTTTGTTTCAGGGCTACAAGAACCTTCGCCTAAAAAACTGGCAAGAGTTCCCGGTTCCACCAGACAGCATCGATTTGGTGCTGATCACGCACGCTCACCTTGATCACTCCGGCTATGTTCCAGCCCTGGTCAAGCATGGTTTCCGCGGCCAGGTTCTGATGTCCACCGGCACCGCAGAGCTGTGCGAGATCATGTGGCGAGACAGCGCTCACCTCTTAGAAGAAGAGGCAGAAAGAGCCAATCGCAAGGGCTATTCAAAGCACAAGCCCGCAAAGCCGCTATACAACCTGGACGATGTCGAGCATGCTCTGGACCTTGTCAGAACCGTGCACTTTGACAAAGAGGTGGAGCTAACCCCAGGCATCAAGGCAACGTACATCCATGCCGGCCACATCCTTGGCGCGGCCCAGCTCTCACTAAACGTGAATGGCAAAGTTATTCATTTTTCTGGAGACATGGGTAGAGCAGCCGACCCACTTTTGAATCCACCGGCAGATCTCAGGCAGTGCGACATTCTGGTCACCGAGTCCACCTACGGTGACCGGGACCACCCGAATATCGATCCCGAACTAGAGCTCAAGCCAATTCTGAAAGAGGTTTTAGAACGCGGCGGTACGGTCGTGATTCCCGCCTTTGCCGTTGGTCGAACTCAAGCCTTGATGCTGCACACCTATCGCTTGATGCAGCGCGGTGAGATACCAACGGTTCCGATATTTGTAAACAGTCCGATGGCTGAAAATGTCACGTCGATGTATCGGAGGCACCAGGAGGAGCACCGAATCAACCTCGAAGAATTCGAGGCTATGTATTCAGTTGCCAAGATGGTTCACAGCGTCGAAGAATCAAAAGAGCTAAACGATCGCAAGGGAGCCAAGATCATCATCGCCGCCAGCGGCATGATGACCGGAGGCAGAGTGCTGCACCACGTCATCGCCTATGGAGCAGATCCCAAGAATGCCATTGTGATCTCTGGTTACCAGGCTGGCGGAACCCGAGGTCGACTGTTGGCCGAGGGGGCAACATCACTTCGCATTTTCGGTCGAGATGTTCCGATACGCGCCGAAGTCTTCCAGCTCGAGACCCTATCTGGGCATGCCGATTCTGGCGAGCTAATTGCTTGGATGAAAACCGCTCCGAAGCCGCCGGCCCAGACCTATGTCACTCACGGCGAGCCCGCTGCCAGTGATCGCATGAGATTTAGGATCGAGTCTGAGCTTGGTTGGAAAGCCAGAGCTCCTTTTGACCGTGAGGTCATCGACATCGACAATCCAAGTTAGAAGAAGCCGTTAGCCAAGTGGTGACTGAGATTTCAAGGGCTGCCAAGGCGCTCCAAGAGGGCCACCTTGTCGCTATGCCAACGGAAACCGTTTATGGTCTCGCTGCAGATGCCACTAATCCTGACGCTGTTGCCAGGATATATGCGGTCAAGGGAAGACCTGCCGATCATCCGTTGATTGTGCATTTTTCAAACTCCGATCTAATCACCAAGTGGGCCGCTGAAGTTCCTGAGTATGCAAAGCAATTGGCAAAGGCATTTTGGCCAGGACCAATGAGCCTGGTGTTGAAAAGAACAGAACTTGCCGGGGACTTTATAACGGGCGGGCAGGACACCGTCGCGCTTAGAGTGCCCTCACACCCGGTGGCACTAAAGCTTTTGAGTGAGTTTGAACAATTAGGCGGTTTAGGCGCTGCGGCTCCAAGTGCCAATCGCTTTGGCAAGGTTTCTCCAACCAACGCGACTGCAGTCCGAGCGGAGCTTGGCGAATACCTATCCTCAGAGGATGTGATCTTGGAGGGCGGGGATTCTGAGGTTGGCATCGAGTCGACAATCATCGACTGCACTACCGAGACTCCAAAACTTCTAAGGCTCGGCGCGATTACTGCCGACATGATCACGCAGGTGACCAATCGCGAGGTCGCGAGAGGTGGCTCTAATATTCGGGTGAGCGGATCCCTCGCATCACACTATGCGCCAAATGCCAGGGTGGTGTTAGACCAGGTTGTTTCGCCGGGTGAGGGTTTGATTGCACTTGCGAGCGAACCGACGCCGGACTCAGTGATACGACTGATTGCACCAGTTGATGTTGAGGGCTATGCCCAGCAGCTCTACTTCGCTCTAAGACAAGCCGATGCGCTTGGTCTTAGTCGAGTGGTGGCGATTACCCCCAAGGGTGAAGGACTAGCGGAAGCGATTCGAGACAGGCTGCAACGAGCCAGTTTCTAGGCGTTTTCACTTTCGGTGATTTTGCCCTGCAGTCCGACGATGAAGCGGAAGCCAATTAGCGAGAGCGCAAAACAAATTGCACCACCAACAAAGAATGGCAATCGCAGGTCAATGCTCGCAATTGCACCACCTAGCAGCGAGCCAATCGGCATCAAACCCCAAACCAAAGTTCTTCTTGTGCCGTGAATGCGACCAAAAAGCTCGGTTGGAATTACCTGGTGATAGGTGGCCATTAGAAGCACATTCCACATGGTGATGATCGCGGTCCCCAGTGTTACCAGAGCTGCGAGCACCCAGTAATTTGGCGAGAGCCCTTGGAAGATGACAAGCAGCGATGAAATTGACATCGAAATTGCCATCACCTTAGTCCTACCAAACCTTCTGGAAATTCGGTGCGAGATCACTGAACCCAAAAGTGCACCGAATGCTGGCATCGCAAACAGGACTCCGAAAAGTGCAACGGGCACATCCAGAGTCTCGGTCAGGAACAAGACCATTGTTGAAGATGAGGCGGAGAAGAAGAATCCGATTGACGAAGTAAGTAGAACTAGCTTCAGCAGAGTCTTGTCCTCATAGAGGTAGCGAATGCCAAAGCGAACATCGGACCAAAAACTCTTTTTGTCTTCGGTTTTGGGAGCCGGCTCAGAGTTTGCGTACTGCAGCGGAATGGTGAGCACCAGCAGCACCGCAACCAGAACTCCAAGAGCCCCAAAGAAAAATGGCAGCGTAATTGAGATGGCAAACAGCAGTCCACTCAGTGGCGCACCGACAAATTCTCCGAGCGTGACCGAGGTGACCTGCAATCTCGAGTTGCCTTGTTCTAGTTGATCCTTCTCAAGAACCTGCGGAATCATCGATTGCAAGGTGGTGTCGTAGATGACCTCACCAACACCAAACATGAACGTTGTCAGGAGCAATAGCGGCAGCGAGATGAAGTCAAAGCCAACGGCAAAGGCGAGTAGCAGAGCTGCTGACAATCGCACGCTGTTTGCTACCGCCAGCATCTGACGGCGATTGATTCGGTCAACTAGACCGCCAACCGGGATAGCGAACAGCAACCACGGCAGCATCACAATTGCAGCGATGCTGGAAATCCAAAACGGATCTTTGGTCAAGGTGGTAGCCAGCAGTGGCACAGAGGTTTTTAGGAGACCATCTGAAACGTTGCTTGCGGCACTTGAAGACCAAAGCTTTTGAAAGGATGAGCTGAATTTTGTATTGCTATTACTCAATTACTGTCCTAAAAATGCGCGAAGTTCAACGCGTCGATTGCAGGCTTTAGATCCTGCCATGGCTAGTTCTTTGGCTTGATCTAGTGAGTCGGCGTTGATTAGCCAAAAGCCCGAGTAGAACTGGTTTGAATCAAAAAGTGACCCAGACTCGATCTGTTCTTCACCCTTTGTGTTGTCAATCAAGAAGGCATTTGTGGGAGCTGCGATTCCAGCAGCATAGATCCAGTTGCCGTTTTGCTGAAGCCCATCGTTGAAGGCGTCAATTGCCGCCATCTCGTGTGATGAGCCGGAGTTTATTTGGTCGTCAATGACAAATATCACAAAGCGCATCCCCTAAGCCTAGAGATAGCTCGCTGGGCAAGATACTTAACTCATCGATTTTGGGAGAAACATGACTCGTTGGCACGAACATCCAGCAACCAAGCTCTTTGGCAAGGGACAGCTTTCAATCGGACAGCGAGCTGCTGATGGTCTGCGCAACGGGATGGGATCTTGGACCTTCGTATTCACATCCCTGATATTTCTTGGTGTCTGGATGTATTTCAACGGGGACTCCGGGTTTGATCCGTTCCCGTTTATCTTGTTGAACTTGGTGCTGTCCTGTGTGGCAGCGCTCCAGGGGGCAATCCTGCTGATTGCAGCTAAGCGCGAAGACCAGATCAACTCTGAGTTGGCGGTTCACACCTTTCAGGTGGATCAGGAGAATTTGGAGTTAACCAAGCAGGTGCACGAGCTATCGCTTCGAATCGAGAAGCTCACACAAGAGGTTCACCAGATGATCAGGGACAAGAACTAGAAGCTGGCCAGCCCTTCAACTCCCTCGTAAACGGTGCTCTCGCCGTTGATGACCGAAGTAATTCGGAACTTTGGATTCTTGAACGCAAAGCTCAAGGTCAGCTTGTCTTCACCTTTAGTCCAAGACAGCTCCATGCTGTCCTCCCCGGTGACACTCCAGCCAAACTGACCCTCAAATGCCGGATGCTTACGAACTCTTGCGAGTGCAATGATGGCCTTGGTGACCGGTTGCTCTAGAGCCTGTGCAATTTCATCAGGGGTGTAGTTGTGACGATTCACATCACGACCTTGACCAGTCTTGCGGAATAGCTCCTGGTCATCCATTCCGTTGAACAGCCCCACGTAGTAAACCTGTGGCTCACCCGGTAAGAAGAACTGCACCGCACGCATAATCACGTAGGCGGTGTCATTGGCGACGATGTTTGGCAGGGTGGCATTGATCTGGTGTGGCAGTGAGAACCACTGCGGAATCACGCTGGCAATTGCCGAGTGACCACCGGTATTCCGCTCGGCCACCTTGAAGATTTCAGCCATCTCGTCCTGAGTAATCAGGCCGGGACGGCCACCGATTGGACCACCATCGATGACTCCATAACCATCGTGGGTATCCAGGACGTTGAGGCAGTTGTTTGGGCGAAGCTTGAACCAGTTGTCCAGCCGATCAACAGTGCCAGTGAAGAACGAGTGCAGAAGTAGCGGTGCGGTCTGGAAGTCATAGATCAAATCAACCAGCGGTGCAATGTCTAGCTGCTGGGTGTAGTGAGCGTGGACCTCAACCAAGACCCTCATGTCATAGGAGTGAATCAGGTCGGTGATTTCTTTCACAAACTCCAAAGTCTCCTTGGTCATAAAGGAGTCGGTGCCCGGGGTCTTGACCGCATAGCCCACGGCATCGAGGCGAACTACCTTTACGCCGCCGGACTTCAGCGCTTCAAGAATGCGCTTGAGGTAAGCCATTCCCTGCTCGTGCTTGATATCGACATCTACCTGGCTAGGCATGAAGGTAGTCCATACCAAGCGACGCTTGCCGGCAACCTCGTAAGCGGTGAAGGGGAATCCAGGGCGAGGTCTGTAGAAGGATGTGATCATCTCCTCGGTGCCACCGTTTGGAAAGACGGTGTCGAAGGTTAGAAAAAGACCGTTGTATTCAGAGGCGTCTCCCTTTTCCTGCCAGTCCAAAAACTCAGGGGAGAGGTTAGATGCATGGTTCACAATCAAATCGGCGGTGAGCTCATGGGTCTGTGAAATGCGGTTGAAGTCAGACCAGGTGCCAAGACGTGGGTCAACGATGGTGTGGTCGATTGGGTCGAAGCCGGCGTCGTCGCCATCGTATGGGTGGAAGAACGGCAGCACGTGGATGCCATCGAAGTCCTTCAAAGGACCCTGCAGTAGTTTCTCGATTTCAGAGAGATTGCCACCAACTCGTTCCGCATAAACCAGAATGCTTGTGCCTGCCAAGAGTCCTCCAAGTGCTAAGTCACAGCTAAGAATAGTGCTAACTGTTAACGCTTACAGAGTCCGCTTCAGTGACACTTTCAACTCGGTTCGATCGGCCACAGAACCAAGAGACCAGTCGCCTCCAAATTGGCTGACCCACTCATCGATGATTGCAAATCCAGCACCGGGAACCAATCCGCTTTCAAGCGGCCTGCCATCGTTTCTAACCGTGATTTGAATTTCACTATCTAGCTCTCGAATTTCAACCTGAACCTCGCTAGCACTGCCATGTTTGGCAGCATTCAGAAGAGCCTGTTCCACGATTCGGTAGGCAGCCAACTTTTCTGAGAGCTTTAGGCTGCCGTGCTCTGAGAGCTGAAGTGAAATATTGATGGCTTTGCGGTAGCGGGAGAACAGGTCGTCGAGGGCAGGTCGAAGGGAGGGGCCATCGAGTTCAGGAACCAGTTGTCTTGACACGTTTCTAACATCGAATTGTCTAATGCGCTCGATCTCATCGATGTAGGCCTGGGCAATTGAGCGTTCTTGATCACCCAGTTTTTCGACAGACTTTTGCATCTGCATGCCAAGTAGCACGAGGTCCGATTGCAATCGGTCGTGAAGGAAATCTGCAATCTGCCTGCGGACATCCTCTTGAGCGGATATCAACTTTCCGCGCTGAATCTCCAGCGATGCCTTGGCAGCTTGGGCTGCGCTCACCTGCTCTGCCAGCCGAAGGCTGGAGACACCGAGGGTGATGTGCACTGTGAAATACAAAAGCACCGAGATGGCAAAAATGCGCGCCAAAGAAGCGGGATCTCGCCAATAGTCCGGGGTGTACTCATTGATGGAGATCTTGCGAGCCAGCGCCATGGCAAGACCGAATGCCACTGCCCCCATCAGGTAAATCCGACTCAAGAATTTTGGGAAGCGCTCCCCAAGCTTCTTCAACCCAAAGAGGGTTGAGAGTGCGAGCGCAAAAGCAATCACAATTGATGGCACTGTGGCAATAATCTGAATCGGTTGTGCAAATTGCCCAGCTGCCCTAGCTATTGCAATCACGGTGGCAAAGTTCACCAGGATTTGAAACAGGGTCAGAAACACCGCCATCGGCAGCGGCCGAAGTGGCCAGGCTCGAAAGACTAGGTCGATGTTTCTAAAGAACCCAAACACTAGTCAAGGCCCCTGGTTTCACGCAGGAATCGAAGCACCGCTGCGGTTCTAAGATCGGTCCCTGGCCGTGGGTTTGGAATCAAGATTTTGTAGCACTTCGAGAGCTCTTGCCTCACGGTGACCGGAGCTAGAGACAGCTGCTTTGCAATCTCGGTAGCATCCAACCCGGTTGCTGCCAGTGAAATAACCTGACGCTGTCTTGGTGAAAGTGCGGCAGCTAGGTTGTCGCTTTCAGCGGGCTCAAAGTGCGAATTTGGATCAGAGACATTCAGGCCCAGCGCAGTAGCCTGCAAAACCTGGACAAGGTATTCAATTGAGAGGGTTGCAGACTTCTGAATTGCTGACCAGCCGTATCCGAACTGCGCGGGGAGTGAGCTTAGGTAGCCGGCCGATATGTGCTGCGAGAGCAAGACAATACCCAGGTGTTCATTCTTTTCTCTAAGTCCAAGCGCTAACTCAATTCCCGAGATCGACTCCGGTCCGAGGGAGATGTCAATCAACGCCGCATCAAAGGATTGTTTACTAGCAAGGTCAAAAGCGGCATCCGATGAGCTGGCACTAGAAATCGAGAGAATCGCTGGGTTTAGGGCTAGGGAGTTACCGAGCAAGCCGAGCAGGGCTTCGTCATTCTCAACATAGAGAAGCTTTAGTCCTCTGGCCATGGCCGCCTCCTAGTCAGAAACTAGCAGCTGATGTGAAGCAGATAAAAGCTGCGAACAGTTGTTAGTTGGCCTTGATGACCATCCGAGCAACATTCAGCGCACCGCCAAGTACCGCGGGGATGCCACCGCCGGGGTGAACCGAGGCACCGACCTTGTAAAGCCAGGGTCTAAAAATGGAGCGGTACTGCGGCGAGTGAAAAGGACCTGATTGCCAGAGTTTGCGAGTCTTCCCATACAGAGCACCGCCTGGTCCACCCCAGGCCGAGAAATACTCCGGGGTCAGAGTGATGTAATCGTCGAAGAGCTCGTCAATTGGCCTATCAAGCCCAACTACATCGCTGATTCGATCCAGTTCTGCTCTAACCCACTCGCTGTTTAGGTCGTAGTGTTTGCCATCTGCCGGAGCGGTTAGCAAAACCGCGACCGTTGGATTTTGGTTTGGGTAAATCTCACCTGGTCGGTAGTAGTTCAAAAAGGCCATGGTCTGTCTTGGGGGCACAGACTTCGACAGCGCCTGATGCAGTTCATCGCCGCTGTCTGGCATGACCACCGAGTGAGTTACAAAGTTTTCAGGTAGTGGCTCTTTCAAAACTGCATATATAGCCACCCCAGAGCAGGATCGCTTGGGCCATGTCTTTGGCTCTTTACCCATCACAATCCTCAGCTGCTCTGGGTCCAGACTGCTCACCACGAGATTGGGTTGATACACAGCTTTGTCGGTGATGACCTTGCCTTTTGAAAGGCTCGTCACAATTTCCCCGAGGTGAATCTCGGCCCCTGCCGCTCTCGCGAGTTTGGCCAGTGACTGCGCGATTTCGTTCACTCCACCCTCTGGCACCGAGATGCCCTGCGATGACATCACCGCGGTGATTGAGGCATAGAGCGCGATGGTGTCCTTGGGGGCGATGCCGGCATTGAGGGTGTGGATGGCGATTACCTCTTTGAGGTCTTCGTCCATCCAGGTCAGCGACTTGAGGTATTTGTCGGTAGTCAGGTTTAGACCGTATCGAGAGAAGATCTTGCTCACCGAAGGAAGCGACTTAGCGCTAAATGGTGAGGTGGTGAGAAGGTTGGTGATGTCCTGCGCGAGGTCAGCATGCTCTCTCTCAAAGCGCTGCCACTGAGCATGCCAGGGGTGACTCTCAGGGACCGGGATCGTGACTCTGTGACCTTTGTAGAAGTACTCGCCAACCTCATTCAACTTGCTCAATTTGAGCGGAGCGACTTGATTAGCGTTGCCACCAAGTTGGTCGTATTCGGCATAGAGCTTTTCTAGTACCCCCGGGAAGGTAACGAGCGCAGGACCGGTATCCATGCGCTGACCCAAAACTTCAACTCTTCTTGACTTGCCACCAAGCCAATCATTGCGCTCAATGACTGTGACTTTATGACCAGCCTGAGCAATCAGGGCGGCGCTCGCTAAACCAGAGAGTCCAGCACCTAAGACAACTACGTGTTTCATGGGTAGAGACCGAAAACCAACCCAACGACCAGCTGGAAGCCGCCGACCGCTCCGGCGACGTAGGGGAAGGCAATTGAATACTTATATAAGGAGTGCGCCTTCTCAGGTGTTGGCTCTTTGTAGAGCGGTGCCACCAATAGGTAGGCGATGATGGCATTCGCGATCGCAACTGGGATATTCACAACTGCAAACAGTGCAATCGAAATCGCCCACCAGATGGTTGACCAAATGGCTGTCTTTTTCACTCCGAGGTGGACGGCGGTGGTGACGATGCCGGTGTCACTGTCTTGCGGGATATCTTGAATTGCATCGTAGGCGTGCTTGGCAACGCTCCATGCCATTAGGCCAATCACCAACCACCAGTTCGGCTCAACACCAAGAGCGAGCGGCAAGAATGCTAGCGGGAAGGCGTAGTCGGTATTTGAAAGTGCATCCAAGTACTTCCTCGCCTTGAAGCGAAGCGGTGGTGCTGAGTAGAAGGTGAAGAAAAGTGAGTAGGCAACCATCCATGCCGTGGCCTGCCAGGGGAGCGTGATTGCGAAATAAATCAAGAAGGGGACGTTGGTCAAGACCGTTGTGATCCAGATTGGTCTTACCTCGTTGGGGAAGATGTGGGCACCTTCATAGCCGCCTTTTCGGGCATTTATGTTGTCGGTCTCTTGATCAAAGATGTCGTTGATGCCGTAGATCAATAGATTGAATGGGAAAGTTACCCAAATCAAAATCGGTAGCACGCGCCAATCCCACAGGTAGCCCGCAAGCCACATACCCACCACGGTGGTGCCAATGGTGTTGATCCATAGCACTGGGCGGGAGATTTCGATTAGGCGTCTTAGCACTCAACCAGCCTACGCTCAGTTCTCTAGAACCTAGACTTATCTGGTCTTAGGAGTCCCATGACTGATGTTCGCCAGGTAAAGCCCCGCACTGAGGGCTGGACTCAGCGTAAAGACGAGAGTGGCAAGCCACTTTTGCAGTTCAACGAGGTAAAGCGCGGTAAGCCACCGGTTCACCTGGCCGACCTAACCATCGAGGAACGCACCGAGCGAATCAAAGAACTCGGCATTCCAGGCTTTAGGGCCAAGCAGATTTCCACCCACTACTTCACCCACTACACCCAGGACCCAGAGAAGATGACTGACCTTCCAAAGGAGGGTCGCGAAGAGTTGGTCAAGAAGGTTTTGCCACCGCTTTTGACCGAGGTAAAAAGACTCAAGACCGACAAGGGCGACACCATCAAGTTCCTTTGGAGGCTATTTGATGGAGCGCTAGTCGAGTCAGTTTTGATGCGCTATTCAAACCGCATCACGCTTTGTATTTCCTCTCAGGCTGGTTGTGGCATGAACTGTCCCTTCTGTGCAACCGGTCAGGCCGGCCTGACAAGAAACATGTCTGCGGCCGAGATTGTCGACCAGGTGGTCAGGGCGAACGAGGCGATCAGAGCCGGCGAGCTTGGCCCTATGCGTCACGAAGATGAGCGCGTGAGCAACATTGTTTTCATGGGCATGGGCGAACCACTTGCCAATTACCCAAAGTTGATGAGTGCAATCCGGACCATGGTCGAACCCCAACCAAATGGTCTTGGCATGAGCGCCAGACACATCACGGTTTCAACGGTTGGTCTGGTGCCAGGCATCGAAAAGCTTGCTCAAGAGGACCTTCCGCTTACCTTCGCACTGTCCCTGCATGCGCCAGATGATCAGCTTCGCGATGAGCTGATTCCAGTGAACTCGAAGTGGAAGGTGGACGAGGCTCTCGATGCCGCCAAGGCCTACTTCGACAAGACGGGCCGTCGAGTCTCAATCGAGTACGCCCTGATCAAAGACATGAATGATCACAAGTGGCGAGCGGAGCTGCTTGCCCAAAAACTCAATGAGAGAGGTAAGGGTTGGGTCCATGTAAACCCAATCCCACTCAACCCAACACCAGGTTCGGTTTGGACCTCATCCACCAAAGAGCAGATGAACATTTTCTTGGACACCCTAGAGGCTGCCGGGATCCCAACGACTCTGCGCGACACCCGCGGTAAAGAGATTGATGGAGCCTGCGGACAACTAGCCGCAACCGAAGCCTAGCGAAAGTTGTCTAGACCCCCTAGACTAAGCGCATGACTGAAATCAAGTTTGGGTTAGACACCTTCGGAGACATGACCGTTGATGACAGCGGTAAGCCAAAGTCAGCAGGCCAGGTCATCAGAGACCTAGTCGATCAAGCCGTTCTAGCCGATGAGCTCGGCCTCAACTCCATCAACGTCGGTGAGCATCACCGCGATGACTTCGCAGTCTCAGCACCAGACACAGTCTTGGCCGGTATTGCAACAGTTACCAAGAACATCAAGCTCGGCACCGGTGTGACCGTGCTCTCCTCAGAGGACCCAGTTCGGGTCTACCAAAGATTTGCAACCATCGATGCACTTTCCAAGGGCCGCGCTGAGATCACCGCAGGCCGCGGTTCCTTCATTGAATCGTTCCCACTTTTTGGTTACGAGCTATCCGACTACCACGTGCTGTTTGAGGAAAAACTTGAGCTCTTGGTTGAGCTTCTCAAGGAGCAGCCGGTTACTTGGTCTGGCACAACCAGAGCGGGACTTCAAAACCAAGAGGTCTATCCCAAGACTGAGCGTGGCGCAATCCCACTTCGAGTCGGTGTAGGTGGTTCGCCAGAGTCGGTAGTTCGGGCTGCGCGCCTGGGTATTCCAATGGCTCTTGCAATCATCGGTGGCGACCCTGCAAGGTTCGCTCCTTTTGCAAGGCTCTACAAAGAGTCGCTGGAGAAGTTTGGTCGGTCAGACCTTCCAGTTTCTATCCACTCCCCGGGTCACATCGCTGACACCGATGAGCAAGCCATCGAAGAACTTTGGCCTCACTACGAAGCTATGTTTGGTCGCATTGGTCGTGAGCGTGGTTGGGGTCCAACCACCAAGGCGCACTACCTGCAAGAGGTGCACCACGGCTCGCTATATGTTGGATCAGTAGAGACCGTTGCCCAAAAGATCGCCTATGCGATTCGTTCTGTTGGTGCTGAGCGTTTTGACCTCAAGTACTCAAACGGACCGCTCTCGCACTCAAAGCTGATGCACTCCATTGAGCTCTATGCCACTCAGGTGGTACCGCGAGTTCAGGAGCTTTTGGCTGTCGAAGACGTTTGGGTCTAGCTTTCCAAAACGGCCATCGCGGCATTGTGTCCGCCGATGCCGCTTACAGCACCACCGCGTCTGGCGCTTGATCCGCAGAAGAAGACTTGGTCCACTCCGGTCGACACTCCCCATCGCGATTCTGGTGTTGCTAGTTCTTCGTCGTCTTCGACGAATGGCCAGCTAAGTGGAGAGTGGAAGATGTTTCCACCGGGCAAACCAAGCGCGTCTTCTAGGTCCTGGGTGGTCTTGGTCTCGATGCAAAGCTCACCACTTGGAGCTTTGAAGATAAGGTCCTCAATTGATTCTGCCAGTACTGAGTTCAGTGACTTCAGGACTGCCGCCTGGGCCTTCTCCCTGAGCTCGTCATTGCCGTATTTCGCAACTAGAGAATGCGGCATGTGAAGGGCGAAGACGGTCAGGGTTTGAGCACCTGACTCTATGAGTTCAGGGCCAAGAATGCTTGGGTCAGTGAGCGAGTGGCAATAGATTTCGCAGGGCAGTGGGTCCGGGATCTCGCCGCTTTCAGCCGCCTTGTAGGCGGCTTCAAGCTGGTCAAAGTTTTCGTTGATGTGGAAGGTTCCACCAAAGGCCGCCTCTGGAGACACCGATGAATCTTTTAGTTTCGGCAGTCGAGTGAGCAACATGTTGACCTTGACCTGAGCGCCCTGAACCTTCTCAGGCTCAACGTTTGGGATCAGTTTTGAAAGCTGGTTTTTGGAGATGCCACTTAGAACAAAGTCAGCCGAAACCTTTTGGACCTCACCCGATATTTCAAACTCAACCTCACGAGTTGGGCTGATGGATAGCACTCGTGCTCCGGTTCGTAGCTGTGCACCAAAGCGCTTTGCAGCCTCAGCTATTGAACCTGAGACCTGACCCATGCCACCCACCGGGATGTTCCAGTCACCAGTCCCGCCACCAATCACGTGATACAAAAAGCATCGGTTGGCATCGAGTTCCTGGTCCGAGTTTGGTGCGAAGGTTCCAATCAGAGCGTCGGTTAGCACCACACCTCTGACTAAATCAGATTCAAAGCTCTCGGCGATGACATCGCCGATCGGCCCTTCAAAGAATGTTTCGAAGTCTGGGCCAAGGAGAGCTTTGACCTCGGATCTTGTCTTTAAGGGCTCTAAGACGGTGGGAAAGAGCTTTTGAGCGATGGCCTCGGTCTTGGTGTAAAACGCATTCCAAGCTGCAAAGTCCTTTTTCGAGAAGGCCTCAAACGACTTGCTGGTCGCAGACTGATCAGCCTTATCAACCAGCAGCCCAGCTGTCCCGTGCGGGTCTGGGGTGTAGGAGGAGTAGCGCCTCGGGGCGAGAGTGATTTCAAGACCCAAGTCGTCAATAATCTGCTTGGGCAAAAGGCTCACTAGGTAGCTGTAACGGGAGAGCTTGGCGTCAATACCATCGAAGGTGTAGCTCGAAGTTGCAGCGCCTCCGAGATAGTCGAGCTTTTCTAAGAGCAGCACTCGCTTACCTGCCTTGGCAAGGTAAGCCGCCGAAACCAGGGCGTTGTGTCCGCCGCCAACAATTACCACGTCGTAGTGCTGCATAGCCCGAGTTTATTGGGTTCTAGGGGCATTGCTGATCGCTTGCACCGAGAAGAATTTGAGGCAATGTTGTCCGTTTTGTTTCTTTTTTGTCTTTTCGTGATAATTTCGTTACGAGAATCTGCTGTTTTAGCAAATTCTCAGGGCTACTCTGGTGCCAAGAGTCCATTCTTAGGAGGTTCAATGCTGAACAAAATCGCAGGTCACGAAGTTGACCGCCGCTCCCTACTAAAGGGTGCAGCTGCCGGTGGTCTAGGTATCGCCGGTGCCACCATGTTGGCTGGTTGTGCAACTGGTGGATCCAGTGGCCCAATCGCTTTCGGTGCACGTACCGTTGACGAGTCCCCAACCATTCAGTTGAAGGGTCTAGTAGACGCTTACATTGCAAAGACCGGTAACGAAGTTACCTACAACGCAACTGAGTCAAACGCTTTCCAGAACAACCTGTCCCAGTACCTACAGGGAACCCCAGACGACTGCTTCCAGTGGATGGCCGGTTTCCGTATGCAGTTCTTCGCAGACCAGGGCCTACTAGTAGACCTATCTGACGTCTGGAACGAGATTGGTGACCAGTACAACGAGAGCTACAAGATCGCTGCAACCGGTTCAGACGGCAAGCAGTACTTCGTGCCTCAGAGCTGGTACCCATGGGGTCTTCACTTCCGCAAGTCCATGATGGCTGAGATCGGCCTAGACCCAGAGAGCATCTACAACTGGGATGACTTCATGGGTGCACTTGCCGAGCTAAAGGGCAAGGGCCTAATCGGTCTAGCCTCAGCTGACAAGGGTGGCTGGGAAGCCATGGGAACCTTCGACATCCTGAACGCACGTATCAACGGATACCAGTTCCACGTCGACCTACTTGCAGGTCGCGAGAAGTGGACCGATGACCGTGTCAAGGAAGTGTTCTCCTACTGGGAGAAGCTACTGCCTTACATGAACACCAACGTTTTGGACCTTGAGTGGGACGGCGCAATGCAGCTGCTATTGCAGAAGCAGGCCGGATTCTTCTTCAACGGTTCATGGTTCGGTGCCAACTTCAAGGAGCAGAGCCAGGAAGACTACGACGACCTATGGGTAGTTCCATTCCCAGAGATCAACCCTGAGTTCGCTCGCGACACCATCGACGCTCCAATCGACGGCTTCTGTGTAGCGAAGAACGGTGCAAACAACGAGGGTGGTAAGGACCTAGCTAAGTTCGCCGGAGACAAGGAAGGTATGCAGGCAATGCTTGACACCGGAATTCCTATGACCTCGGCTAACAAGAACCAGGACACCTCAACCTACGACGCATTCCAGCTGCAGCAGCTAGCTGTTATGAACGAGGCGAAGTACATCACCCAGTTCCTAGACCGCGACACCCGCCCTGACTTTGCTGGCCCAATTGTTGGACCTGCATTCCAGAGCTGGTTCAAAGACCCATCGAGCACCAACGAGATCCTTGAGTCGCTTCAGTCTCAGTGGGATGCTCTACCTGCTCTGAGCTAGTCGATAGGTAACAAAGAGCAACATGTCTCAATTGAAAACGGCGGCGGCGAACACCCAGGTGGCTCGCCGCCGCCGCTTCTTTTCCTCGCGTGACAAGATCACGCTTGGCTTCTTTATTGGAATCCCAACCTTCTTGCACATCGCACTGGTTTGGTTCCCCGCCATCGCCACCATCTACCTCTCTTTTACCTATTGGACCGGTATCAAGATCGAGGACATTCAATGGGCAGGCCTGGCGAACTACGAAAACATCTTCTTCAACACCCCGATCTTTTATGACGCGCTTCGCGTCAACGTGATCTGGCTTCTTTGGTTCTTCGTCATCGCAACACCGCTGGGTGTCTTGCTGGCGTATCAGATTGACCGAGAGATTCGCGGCCACAAGTTTTATCAATCCGCGTACTACCTACCGGTAGTGCTCTCCTTGGCAGTGACCGGAATCATCTGGAACTTCCTACTGAGACCCGATGGATTTGTGAATGGTCTGTTAGGCCTTCCAATTGCCGAGGCGATCTCCTTCTTTGGAGATGACAACTACAACATCTGGGTCATCATGATCATGGCGTCCTGGCGGCACATCGGTTACATCATGCTGCTTTACTTAGCTGGTCTTAAGGCCATCGATGCCAGCCTCAGAGAAGCTGCAGCTTTGGATGGTGCCACCGAGTGGCAGACCTTCCTGAAGGTCATTCTGCCCGCGATGCGCCCGGTTAACATCATCATCTTGGTGATCACAATCATCGAATCACTGCGTGCCTTCGACATGGTCTACATCATCTATGGCGGCCGCGGCGGCCTCCCGATTCTTGGTGTTCTGGTATTTGAAAACATCGCCGGTGAGGGAGCTTCGATGAAGGGTGCCGCCTACGCGGTGATTCTCTTCCTGCTCTCAATCGTGCCGATCATCACCTACCTGAACCAGCAGTTCAAGGAGGACGTCCGATGAGCATGATGGTTAGGGACAAGAAGAAAGCCCACGCTCAGCAGATCAAGGATCGAATCATCTCGATCTTTATCGGAATCTTCGCGTTGGTTTGGCTCTTCCCAATTGTCTGGACGCTGTGGTCCAGCCTTCGCCCATACTCTGAGATTCGTGCCGGCGGTGTTTTTTCACCACCTCAGGAGCTTGGTCTTTTCAACTACACCAACGCTATTGAGCGCATGGATCTGCCCAGGTATTTCTGGAACACGGCAATCATTACGATTCCGGCAGTGTTCCTAATCCTGCTATTTGGTTCACTCATCGCCTTCGTCGTAACGAGGTATTCATTCAAGTTCAACGTTGCGATGCTGCTGTTGTTCACGGCTGGTAACTTGCTACCCGCGCAGCTGGTCTTCATTCCGGTGTTCAAGATGTACCTTGCGATTGGTGACGCTGTTGGGGATCGACGATTCTTATATGACTCACCACTTGGTGTGATTTTGATTCACGTCGCTTTCCAAATGGGCTTTGCAACCTTTGTGCTCTCGTCCTATATGAAGACGATTCCTAAAGAGATTTCCGAGTCGGCCATGGTTGACGGAGCATCGGTATTCACCCACTTCTTCAAGGTGATGCTGCCGCTACTGAGACCACCGCTAGCCTCATTGGCAGTGCTGATGACTACCTGGATCTACAACGACTTCTTCTGGGCGCTGGTTCTGATGTCGACTGATAACAAGCGACCTATTACCTCGGCACTAGGACGTCTGCAGGGCGAGTTCGTAACCGACTACAACCTGCTGGCAGCAGGTGCGATGATCGCCGCGATTCCGACTTTGGTCGTCTTCTTTATCCTCAGGAAGCAGTTTGTTTCCGGTCTAACTCTTGGTGCAACCAAGGGTTAGGCAGAGACGAAAACGCTCTCGTAACCACGTAGCACAAACGTCGGTCTTCTGACCGGCTCTGCCGCGAGCTCAAGGTTTGGGTACCGCTTGACTAGAGCCGGTAGCGAGGTCGTCATTTCCATTCGAGCCAGTGGTGCTCCGATGCAGAAGTGGATGCCAGCACCGAAGCCGATGTGAGGGTTCGGATCACGAGTGAGATCGAGCTGATCTGGATTCTCAAACACAGTTTCATCACGACCAGCACTTCCCAAGAGCGCCGCGATCTTTTGACCCTCAGCGATCACAACCCCACCGATCTCGGTGTCTTCGGTTGCGGTTCTTTCAAACAGGTGCAGCGGGGCATCAAAGCGCAAGAACTCATCAACGGCTGTCGCTGCAAGCTCATCGGGCCTAGCCTTCAACAGGGCTAGCTGCTCAGGGTTTTTGAGTGTTGCAACCATGCCGTTGCCAAAGCCGTTGACGCTCGCCTCATGCCCTGCGTTCAGAAGCAAAACGCAGGTGGCAATCAGCTCATGGGCATTTAGCTTTTCGCCATCCTCTTCAACCATTGCAAGGTCTGTGATTAGGTCGGTGCCAGGGTTTCGCTTGCGCTCAAGCATCAGCGAGTGAACGTATTCGGCGAACTCCTCTGAGGCCTTGATTGCCTCTGCCTTGTCTTCGTCACTTGGACTGACCTCATACATTTTTACGATCGACTGCGACCACGGTCTTAGTAGGTGCTCATCGCTATCGGGGAACCCGAGCATCGAGGCGATTACCTTTACTGGGAGTGGCTCAGCAAAGTCGGCAATTAGATCGAAACTGCCGCCCGCGCGCAACTTCTCCTCAATCGCATCCAGCAGCATGTTGGTCAGCCGCTCAACATCTGGGCGAAGGCTCTCGATCTTCTTTGGGTTGAACGCCTTCATTACCAAAGAGCGCAGTCTGGTGTGTTTTGGTGGCTCAGAGTCCAAGATCGAATCGGCGTGGAGCCAGTTGAAGGTCTCCCAGGTGGTGGCTGGCTGCTTGGGTTGAAAGATGCGACCCAGCGATCTGGTTCTGAGTACGGCATTGGCATCTTTATGCGTGGCCGCCAGGAAAATGTTCAGCTTTTCATCCCAGACCGGCTTGCCGATAGCACGAAGCTCTTTGAGGGCTGGGTATGGGTTTTCAATAAACCCAGGGTCTTGCATGTTTAGCAATTACTTAGCCTCCAGCTTGATTTTGCTAATGTCCAGTCGATCTGCTTTGAAGCTGTTTACGTGGTGGTCAGATGGATAACCCAGTGCGATCCCGCAAAGCAGTTTGTATTGCTCGGGGACATCAAATTCTGCTCGCACCGGAGGTGCCCAGATTGCACTGGCTCCCTGAGCGCAGGTTCCAAGACCGTGAGCGTGAGCGGAAAGCATCAGGTTCTGCATGAACAATCCAGCATCTGAAACCGAGTGCACACCGAGACCTGAGTGCGTGAAGATGAAGAGCGAAACCGGGGCGCCAAAAAACTCATAGTTTCTTGCCCACTGGGCACTTCTGGCCTCACGGTCATCGCGCTTGATGCCGATGTGACCATACAGTTCAGCGCCAACTCGTGCCGATCTTGGCTTTAGATCCTTGGGGTAGTTGCGTTCAATCTTGTAATCAGACTGGGGTAGTCCATAGCGGGTAAAGAAGAGTTTGATCTTGCCCCAGATACCAGCTGCCAAAGCCTTATCCGCAGCCTCCCAGCGAGCGAGAAACTCCTTGCTGATTCGATCCCTGACCTCACCTTTTGCAACTGCAACCAGGTACGGTCTGGTGTTTGACCAGGAAGGTGCCGTCATGGCATCTTCGAGCAAAATATCGATCAGCTCATCAGGAACTGGGGTGGGTAGAAAGTCTCTGGTGGTGCGCCTGGATGCCGCGAACTCGCGCCACTTTTTTGGCTCTAGATTGTGGGTCACCTATCAAGACTAACGCTTGAAAAATAGGCTTCAGCACCGAAGCCGCGCTTCGGTGCTAGGTTGAGAAAATGGCAACTCAACAAGCCCATGGTCTCAGCTCCCAGGCTGCAAAAATTCGCCTTTTGCAGGATGGACCAAACCAGCTGGTCAAAGAATCCAAAACTGGGCCTTGGCTCAGGGTGCTGAAGATTCTGAGCGAACCAATGTTGATTCTTTTGGGCATCGCCACCGCCGTGTCATTTCTTATTGCTGAGCCCGTCGAAGCTGCCGTCTTAGCTCTGATGATTGGTTTCATAGTCTTGACCACCATCTATCAAGAGGGCAAAGCGGAGAAGGCGCTTCGAGCCCTGAAGTCACTCTCTGCGCCTTTGGCCACCGTGCAGCGCGATGGGGTCTGGCAAAAGATTCCAGCGAGTGAGCTGGTGGTTGGCGATCTGATTCGCATTGCCGAGGGCGATCGCATACCTGCAGATGCCAGAGTCCTGGAATCAAGCAATCTCTCGATCGATGAGTCCTCGCTGACTGGAGAGTCGCTTGCGGTCACTCGCTCTCACGATGAGCTGGTCTCAGCGGGAACCTTGGTTGTCAGCGGTAGGGCCGAGGCCCTGATTGAAGCCACAGGCAGCAAGACAACCCTTGGACAAATCGGGGTATCGCTCAAAACCATCAAGCCTCAGCGCACCTCGGTGCAGCAGCAAATCGATAAGGCCGTGAAGCTGATAGCCATCATCGCCATTAGCTTCTCGTTACTTGTCTCCACAGTGGTTTTCTTCTCACGAGGGGATCTTGTCGACAGCATTCTGGCTGGGCTTTCTCTTGCAATGGCGATGATTCCCGAAGAGTTTCCAGTTGTTCTAACGCTGTTCTTCGCACTCGGTGCCTGGCGAATGTCACACGAAAAGGTGTTAGCAAGGCGATCTGCAGTTATTGAAACCCTTGGGTCTGCCACGGTGATCTGCACCGACAAGACCGGCACCTTGACCATGAACTCAATGTCGATAGATCAACTGCTACCAACCGGCAGCGAGCAGGACCTGAACTTCTTTGCAGGTCTCGCCAGTCCGACCAAATCCTTTGATCCTGTCGATGCAGCGTTTACAACTCTTAGCACCGAACACTCATTGAAGCTGGTGAAGGAGTATGCCCTTGGCAATGACCTACTAGCGATGACGATGGTTTGGGAGGCAGAGGATCACTATGTGCTGGCCTGCAAGGGAGCTCCAGAGGCGGTTGCGAGACTCTCTGGTGCCGATGCCAAATCCGTAATTGATCAGGTTGAGAAGTTAGCTGTTGGTGGTCGAAGGATCCTTGCTGTTGCAGGAGCAAGAATCTCGAAAGACCAACCACTTCCCGAAAACCAAACTGATCTAGATCTTGAGTTTCAAGGTTTGGTTGCGCTTCGTGATCAGGTAAGGCCAGGGGTTCCCGAGGCACTTGCTGAAGCCAAGGCCGCAGGCATCAGAGTGCTGATGATGACTGGAGATTTCTCGGCAACCGCAATCGAGATAGCCCAGGAGATTGGTCTTGAGACCAATAACACCTTGACTGGGCAAGAGATTGATCAGCTGGGCGATGCCGAGCTGATCGAGAGGGTCAAGGATCTAACTATCTGCTCGCGAGTAACGCCAGCTCAGAAACTAAGGGTGATTCACGCCCTGAAATCAGCAGGTGAAGTTGTAGTCATGACCGGTGATGGCATCAATGACGCTCCGGCATTGAAGCTTGCAAACATCTCCATCGCAATGGGACTTCGCGGCACCGATGTCGCTCGTGAAGCATCCGATTTGATTTTGACCGATGACAACTTTGCATCGATAGTCGCTGGAATCAAAAGAGGCCGAACAATCTATGCCTCACTGAAGAAGGCCTTTGCCTACATCCTCGCGATCCATGTGCCGCTACTGGGCATGGCAGTGATTCCAATCCTGGTGCTGGACTGGCCCATTGTGTTGTTACCAGCGATGGTTGCCTTCATCGAGATGGTCGTTGACCCTGCCTGCACCATTGTGTTTCAGGCTGAACCGGCAGATCCAAAGATCATGCAGCAAAAACCAAGGCCGGTGAATGAGGGTCTGTTCTCCAAGAAAACTCTTCGCATTGCACTTTTCCAGGGCCTGTCGGTGTTGGCGATAGCGGCTGCAGTCTTCCTCGGCGGCGTCTCTATGGAGTACGAAGATGATCAGGTGCGGACACTGACCTTCGTTTATTTGATTTTGGCGAATGTCTTCTTAATCTTGACCAATAGGTCTTGGACGATGCCAACTTTCAAGATCTTCTTCACGCGCAAGAACCCAACAGTGAAGTGGATAGTTGGATTGGCCCTGCTGGCGCTGGTTCTGATCGTGCAGCTACCGATTGCTCGCGAGGCATTCTCGCTGGGTGCAATTGGTATTGGAGAGTGGCTAGTGCCATTTGTCCTGAGCTATTTGAGCATCGCTTGGTTTGATGTTTACAAATCGCTCAGGCCAAATGCACTGCGTTAGCGGTAGTTAGCAAAGAGTGTTGGAAACAGGGCACCGAATAGCAGTGCCGCTGGGAGACTCAAACTTAGGACTAGTGCTTGCACTACGTCCCAGTCAATTTTGAACTTCTTCATTTCCCCTCCTAGAAAAGCACACGGCCGGGGATCGCTCCCCGGCCGTGGCATTAGACATTGTGTTGCTTAGTGCTTGAACTCTGACTTAGCGAACTCAGCGTCATCCTCAGCGCTCTTGATACGAGCGATGGTGAAGATGATTAGGCCGAATAGACACTTAGCCAAGATGTCAGCAATGGTGTAACCAGTCTCGCGTAGAACGAAGCCGCTCTCGTCGAAGCCAGTGGCGTTCATGTTGAAGATGAACGAGATTGGGTAGACACCCCAGGTTGCTAGAAGAAGAAGACGTAGCTCCTTGATCTTGCGCTGGACTGCCTCGGACTGACCTGCAAGACCCTTACCTAGCTCTACGAATAGTACGTAAAGGATGTATAGGAATGGGATGGTCGATAGCAGACCCCATAGTGGTGCGTCACCCTCGTATAGAAGGTTTAGCTGAGCGTCACCTGGGTAGCCAAGACCGATCATCAGGGCTGCAGCTGGAACTAGCTTGGTTAGCAAGCTGCGCTGTACTGCTGCGGCCAGAGCCAAAACGGCGATTGTCTCAACTAGTAGCAGTGGAACGGTTAGGAACCAGTCCACGTAACGGTATCCAACGTTGTAGGCGACTACACCCATGCCATCGGTACCGAAGGCGTGCTTGAAGTCGTCGAACATTCTGAAGTAGTGGTAAGCAGCGATTGCGGTCACGGTACCGGAGACCATTACGGCCATGCGGTAACGAGGTGCAACGCGCTCACGCGCTACGAACAAGAAAATGGAGGTGAATAGCATGCTCGCGATACCAAGAGAGAGCATGTTGTAAACAAGGGTGTACGACCCATTGCTCATAAATTCAGATAGTGAACCCACGTGAATCCTTTCAATGTTTCTGATTTAGGTAAGTCAGAAGCATTGATTCGTCGAAGTTTGTAGCTTCCTCGGCGAACCGCGCCTCTTTGCACGACTCACGCTTACTAACAACCTCAGAAGAATCCTGAGTGCTTCCTGAGAGTCATAACGTTTTGGTAACGGCTAGTACTGGAGGGAGAGCACACCGGAGCGAATTGCGCTCACATTCTGAACAAATCCAAACTCCACAAAGGTCTTGCCCTTCGGGTTCAGGTTGAGTTTTGTTCTACCGGCCTCAAGCCACTTCCCCGAGGAATCTCTGAGCTCAAGCCAAATTTCACGCTCGCCAACTAGGCGTCCGTGATTCACGAACTCGATTCGGATCGTGTTTACAAATTGGCCAGCTGTGACGTCAATGGACTCCGGCTCGAGGCCACCTATTGCCTCAATGCGTCCGCATTCCAAAACCACGCACTCTGAGATTTCGGTGCGATCGATCTGAGTCACAACGTAGCGAGGGTTCTCCACCAGGGCGTTCTGAAGCAACAGGGCTAAAAGCAGCACAACCGATAGTGCGAAGGAGATCAGCATGGAGGTGCGCTGACCAACCTGGGTCAATAGCCATGGCCTTTTCACTTGCACCTCTTTCCGACCTATAAGGGTAGCGCTCCGCATGCCAATAGCTCGATTTCAGCAGGTAGCCTTAGAGGGTGCAAAAAGACCTAATCAAAATCCACCCAGATGTTCAGCGCGCAATCAACCAGAACAAGCCAGTGGTGGCACTTGAATCCACCATCATCTCTCACGGCCTGCCAAGACCCAGAAACTACGAGGCAGCCCAGGAGTTCGAGCAGATTCTGCGCGACAAAGGTGTAGTCCCAGCAACCATCGCTGTCATCGACGGAGTTGCGAACATCGGTCTTGACGCCAAGGGTCTCGACATCATTGCCAATCAAGACATCGCCAAAGCTTCAGTGCGCGATCTCCCGATTTTGGCTGCCAAGGGAATCTCGGGTGCTACGACGGTGGCATCTACCGCTCACCTTGCAGGTCTTGCCGGTGTAAGGGTCTTTGCAACTGGTGGCCTTGGTGGTGTCCACCGCGGAGCCCAAGAAACTTTTGATGAGTCAGCAGATCTAAGCGTGCTAGCAAACACCCCAATTGCTGTCGTATCCGCTGGCGTGAAGAGCGTCTTGGACATCGCGGCAACCCTAGAGCGCCTCGAGACGCTGAGCGTGCCAGTGGTTGGTTACGGCACCAAGATCTTCCCAAGCTTCTGGCTTCGCGAGTCTGAGTTCACTCTCGACTGGAGCGTTGACTCAGCCGATGAGATCGCAAAGATCATGGCCGCACAGGACCTAGTTGGCGAAGGCGGCGGCATCGTGGTTGCAAACCCAGTTCCTGCGGATAAGGCCTGGGACAAGAGGGAACACGATGAGGTTTTGGCCAAGGCATTTGCTGCAGCTGAAGCTGCCGGTGTTCGAGGCAAGGCCGTGACTCCGTTCCTGCTGGGCTTCATTGTTGAAGCATCGCAGGGCCGCTCACTTGAGGTGAACCTAGATCTTGCTCGCAACAACGTTTCGGTTGCTGCCGACATCGCTATCGCCTGGTCAAAGCTCGAGCTCGACTAAATGCCAAAAGCCTTGGTTGTTGGAGATGTCATCGAAGACATCTTGGTCATGCCGCATTCTGCAATCCGGGCTGATACCGACACCCAATCAACCATCAGAGTTTCCTTCGGTGGATCTGGTGCGAACTTTGCCTGCTGGCTAGCGTCAGAAAAAGTAGAGGTTGAGCTGGTAGCCAGAGTTGGAGAGTCAGATAAAGCTCGAGTCGAGACAGATCTACTCGCGTATGGCGTCAACCCAAACCTGCAGTTTGATCAAAAGCTGCCCACTGGGTCAATCGTGGTTTTGGTTGAGGGGCAGCAGCGAAGTTTTCTAACTGACCGCGGAGCGAACACCAAGCTCGACACCTCGGCCATCAAAGACTTTCCTGAGGTTTTGTATCTGTCTGGCTACTCGCTCTTTGGGAGCATTCCCGAGACTGAATTCTCAGGCTTGATTGCAAAGGCCAAGGCTGCCGGGTCAATGGTGGTTCTGGATCCTGGAAGCGCTGGATTTATCAACGACTTCGGGGTTGGCAAATTCCTGACCGTGACTCAGGGAGTTGACCTCATCACTCCGTCTTTGGAGGAGGGGCGAATTCTGACCGGTGAAGATCGTCCTGAAGTAATTGCTGCGGCGCTCGCTGAACGTTACAAGATGGTCGCGCTAACCCTGGGTGAGCGCGGAGTTGTTATCGCCCAAGAAGGTAGCGTTCAGCGCATCGACGCCTTCTCGGCGGATCTCGTCGATGCCACCGGAGCGGGCGATGCCTTTGCCGCGGGCCTAGTTGCAAAGCTAATGCAAGGAGCATCTTTTGAGGATGCGGCTAGGCATGGCGTTAGACGGGGTGCTGTTGCAGTGACGCTAGTTGGTGGAAGACCAGCCAAGCTTTCTTAGAGGTATTTGTTGCCGAGGCTTCTTATATAAGGAGCGAGCTTTAGATAGAACTCGGCTGGGGTCAAACCGTATTGATTCTTGAAAGCGATCTTCCAATCGGTTTGATTGGTTGCCCGAATAAAGTCCAGATAATCTTCGATGCCACCAACTGCGATCAGGGCCTGTGCAGCAATCGCACCAAGTCCGTACTGATTGAAGGCTTCTCGGTTCTCTGGGTCAGCCTCCATTAGCTCAAATACCTTGGCGATATCTTCGTTTGAGGCAGTCTTCGCCCAGGTTCTAAATCTCGTTGGGTCAACAGTGCCGGTCCCGAATGGGTCGAACGCTGGTGAGGTCAGGTAGAACTGCTCAGACAGACGACCGTTTCTATCGGTTGACCCATAGCCAAGAGCAAAACCAAAGAAGGTCGGTGCACCCTCGTTTAGCCAAAGCGGCATCAGAACATTTGGTTTGTAGAGCGAATTCTGCACCATGTGGAAGTGCTCATGGATAGCGGTGTGATCAGCAATCGCATAGCGATTGCCAGACGAGTGAATGCAGTTGAAGTAGATCGGGTTGCCAGCTTTGTCCTTGGATGCAAAGCCCAGGATGCACTGGTCCTTTGCTCCAGACCGCGCAAGATAGCCAGTGATGCCACCGGGCAGATCACCGCCGAGCTCGAGGCGCTTTTGCTCTGCCCACTCGGCATCCTTTTCACTGAACAGGACAACCGTGAAGTTTTTGGTGAAGACATCTGCCCAGAGTCTCGAAGCTTTCGTGATCAGCGACTTCTCTCTTGTAACGCCAGCAGCGGGAACATTTGGACCAACGTGGTAGTCGATAGCCACCGAGGATTGGGCACTCGACTCGTAGCGCTCCAGCACCCTGCTGGTTGCAGTTCTGGCTACCCAGTTGACATCAAGATTGTCAAAGCTGAGGGCAGTTGCGGGATAGCTGGGAACGGTTAGAACTAGATTCACCTTGCCGATGTTTGAGGTGATCTTGGTGGTTTGGGTGATGCTGGTCACCGAGAGCGAAGACACTCTGGCTTTTGCGTAACTGCAGAAAGACTTAGCTTTGGCAAGTGCGGCAGTCTTTTCTTTGGTGGTGGGACTCAATTTCGTAAACCCGACACAGCTCAATTTTGTAGTTGCCGGGTTTTGGAAAAGAAGAGCACTCAGTGCACTCTTGTTGGCACTTGAGATGGTCGCGGCGGAGTTTACGACCGTTTTGGTGATGGTTTGGTTGCTTAGGGCAGCTGCAGGAGTCGCAACCGGAAGCAGTGCTAGCAATAAACCGACTGCTATTAGCTTTTTCAAGAAGTCCTCCTAGTGCCCCTTGGGGTGCCAGACCGTCTTCACCTCCATGAGGCTAAGAATGTGCTCAAGCGATCCCCTATTGCCCAATCTCGCATAGCTGTTAGCGCGAATAACTCGCTTTATGGTCTCCGCGGCCATAATTTCGAGCTCAACCGCGTTTGACGAGCCCTCAAGATCGATTGCGTTCACGTCCTGATGGGCGGCGAGCCAGGAGCCGATCTCCTTTTCGCTGCCGGTGAGCATGTTCACAACTCCACCAGGTAGGTCACTGGTTGATAGCACCTCAGTCAGCGTGATTGCGCTCAGTGGGAGTTTCTCGCTTGCCACAACCACAACCGTGTTTCCTGACACGATGGCCGGGGCGATTGAGTTCACCAGTCCAACTAGAGCACTCTCTTGAGGAGCTAGCACTGCGACAACCCCCGTAGGTTGGTTAGTCGAAATGTTGAAGAAGGGGCCAGCAACTGGGTTCATGCTTCCGGCCACGGAGTCGATCTTGTCGGACCAACCCGCGTGCCAAACCCAGGAGTCGATGGCGGCATCCACCTCGGCGTTGGCCTTTGATGCAGAGACTCCAGTCATGGCTCTGATCTCGGAGACAAACTGCTCTCTGCGACCCTCGAGCATCTCAGCGATGCGATAGAGGATCTGGCCGCGGTTATACGCGGTCGCCGATGCCCAACCAGGTTGAGCAGCGCGAGCGGCGACCACGGCATCACGAGCGTCCTTGCGGGAGCCCTGAGCAACATTGGCTAGGAACTTACCCTGGTGATCGTTTAGCTCGTAGGTGCGGCCAGACTCGCTTCTTGGGAACTTGCCACCGATGTAGAGCTTGTAAGTCTTTCTGACATCTAGACGCATCAGTTGCCTCCCTTGAGATAAGCCAGCAGGCCGTGGCGGCCACCCTCTCGGCCATAGCCAGATTCCTTGAAGCCACCAAATGGGCTGGTCGGATCAAACTGGTTAAACGTGTTCGCCCAGACCACACCAGCATTTAGTTGGTCGGCAAGCTTGAGGATTCTCGAACCCTTTTCGGTCCAAATTCCTGCGCTCAAACCAAACGGGGTGTTGTTGGCCTTGGTCACCGCCTCGGCTGGGGTGCGGAAAGTCATGACACTCAAAACCGGCCCGAAGATCTCCTCGCGGGCCACGGTGTTGGCTGGTCCAACACCGCTGATCAAAGTCGGTCTGAACCAAAAGCCACTTCTTGGTAGCTCACAGTTCGGAGCCCAGAGCTCACCACCCTCTGAAGCCCCCTGCTTCACTAGTGACTCGATCTTTTCCAGCTGCGCTCGTGAGTTGATGGCACCGATGTCGGTGTTCTTATCCATCGGATCACCGACGCGTAGTGACTCCATGCGCTTTTTGAGCTTCTTCAAAAACTCATCGTGAATCGATTCTTGAACCAGAAGTCTCGAACCTGCACAGCAGACGTGACCTTGGTTGAAGAAGATTCCGTTTACAACACCCTCAACCGCCTGATCCAAAGCGGCATCATCAAACACGATGTTCGCAGCCTTGCCGCCAAGCTCCAGGGTGACCTTCTTGTTGGTGCCGGCAACCGCCTTCGCGATCACTCGACCCACATCGGTTGAACCGGTGAAAGCAACCTTGTTGACATCTGGGTGCTTGACCAGTGCTGCACCGGTGTCACCAAAGCCAGTCACGATGTTGACAACGCCTTCTGGGAGCTCGGCCTGTTGGCAGATCTCTGCAAACAGCAAAGCGGTCAGCGGGGTGCTTTCCGCGGGCTTTAGCACGACGGTGTTTCCAGCAGCCAGTGCCGGAGCAACCTTCCAGGCCAACATCATCAGTGGGAAGTTCCAGGGGATTACTTGAGCCGCAACACCGTGGGCCTTGGGGTTAGCACCCAGACCTGCGTAGTCAAGCTTGTCTGCCCAACCGGCGTAGTAGAAGAACCAGGCCGCCACCGTTGGAATATCGAAATCGCGGGTCTCTTTGATTGGCTTACCGTTGTTTAGAGTCTCGGCTACAGCTAGCTCGCGGCCGCGCTCTTGAATAATTCTGGCGATGCGATAGAGGTACTTGCCGCGCTCTGAACCAGGTAGCTTGCCCCACACCTTTTCATAGGCGTGACGAGCAGCCTTGACGGCAGCATCAACATCCTTGTCACTGCCATGCGAAATCTCAGCCAGAACCTCTTCGGTTGCCGGGTTGATGGTCTGGTAGAGGTTTGCCGGCTTTGTGAACTTGCCACCGATGAAGTGGCCATAGTTCTTTTCAAAACTAACCAGGGAGCGAGACTCCGGAGCTGGTGCATATTCGAACATGGTCATCCTTTAGTCCACTGTCACATAGTCGGGGCCGGAGTAGTGGCCAGTCTTGAGCTTCTGTCGCTGCATCAAAACATCGTTCAGTAGTGATGAGGCTCCGAATCTGAAAAGGTCTGGGTTCAGCCAGGTTTCACCCGCGGTCTCTTTGACAACGACTAGGTATTTGATCGCATCCTTGGCTGTTCTGATTCCGCCCGCCGGCTTCACGCCGATTAGTTCGCCGGTCTCTTCATACCAATCCCGAACGGCCTGCAGCATCAACATGGTGATTGGGATGGTGGCATTTACGCTTACCTTGCCGGTCGATGTCTTAATGAAATCGCCACCGGCAAGCATCGCCAGGTAGCTGGCTCGGCGGATGTTGTCGTAGGTCTGAAGCTCTCCGGTCTCCAAAATCACCTTGAGGTGCGCATAGCTTCCATCAGTTCGCTTGCAAGCTTCTTTTACGGCAACGATCTGTTTATAAACCTCGAGGTAATCGCCGGAGAGGAAAGCTCCTCGATCGATAACCATGTCGATTTCATCCGCACCTGCTCGAACCGCATCCTTGGTGTCTTCGAGCTTCACCTTCAAACTCGCTCTGCCCGATGGGAATGCTGTTGCTACGGCGGCAACGTAAACACCGGAGTCACCCAGCGTGGCCTTGGCAAATTTCACCATGTCGCCATAGACGCAGATCGCAGCAGGACGAGGGGTGCTTAGGTCGGTTGGATCTGGGGTGAGTGCCTTCAGACAAAGACTCTTCACTCGCTCCGGAGTGTCCATGCCCTCCAAGGTGGTGAGGTCCATCATCTTGATAGCTGCATCTAATGCCCAGGCCTTGGATGAGGTTTTGATTGACCTAGTCCCAAGCGATGCGGCTCTGGCCTCGAGGCCAACTTTGTCTACACCTGGAAGTGAGTGCAGCCAGCGGCGCAAACTCTGATTTGTGATCCGAGAGCCGACGATGGCTTCCGGTGAAATTGAACGCAATTTTGCTCCTTGCAGTACCTAGCCAGCCTACTCCTAGGCCAGGAACTTCACACCGGTAAGTTCTTCGCTGCTGGCCCATAGCTTCGAGGCAAGTTCGAGGTTTCTTGATCGGGTTGATCCCCTGAGCAACTTGGGCTCACCCCACAGCTCCCACTTTGGTCCAACAAACTCTCCGCCCTTCAGCGAAGCATCGGTCGCGGCGCGTAGTTGACTTCGGGCACCCGCTTTTGCGGTTTGGGCAAATCGGTCAAACTGGTGTGGGAAGTTCTCTTGCAGCCCGGTGATTGCCCATCCCGGATGGGCCGCAATTGACTGAACCTTTGAACCTGAAAGTCTCGCTCTGACATCTAACTCTCTTGCAAACAGAAGGCAGGCAAGCTTGGTGTCGGCATAGCGCTGCCAACGGTCATAACTCGATTCCTCGGCCCCACGCAGCTCATCCACGTCTGCGCTTTTGAGCTTTCCTCGGCGGTGAACCACCGAGGAGAGGCTGATCACTCTGCCATTCACGGCGTCCAGTTTTTGCCAAAGCAGGGCGGTGAGCAAAAAGTGCCCAATGTGGTTTGTTGCCATTTGAGACTCGATGCCCTCGATCGAGAGTTTGAAATCAGGGCCCATCAGTCCCGCGTTGTTCATGAGTAAATCAACCGAGTCGACACTCTTGGCAAACTCTCGAACCGAGTCCAGGTTGGAGATATCCAGAACAACCTCTGAGATTTTGGAGTCCGGGTTTAGCGCTCTGATGCGGTCGGCCGCTTTGGTTAGGCGCTCTTCGCGCCTAGCAACCATGGTCACCTGATAACCGAGCTCGGCAAGCGCTTTTGCGGACTCGAAACCTAGACCCGAACTTGCTCCGGTTATCAAAGCGTGTTTCATGAGATTCAACCTCTTCATTGAGTCGGCTTTACCCCAGATTTAGCCTCGCCTTTCGGCACGCCTAACCTAATACATTTTCGGTTTTAGACTGAGTGCAATTACTCAAAGGTCGAGGTAAATTGCAAGCCAGTTCAAGGTTGACGCTTCGGCTTGGCATAACCCAAATCATCGGTTGGGGGTCCGGTTTTTATCTGCCGGCCATCCTGGCAGTCCCAATCTCAAAATCAATTGGGGTTTCAACCGAGACCTTCTTCTGGGCTTTCACGGTTTCTCTTCTGGTCTCCGGGTTGGTGGGGCCAAGGATCGGTCGCCTTATAGATATGTATGGTGGCCGCAAGGTTTTACCTTGGGGCAATCTCGCATTCTTCCTGGGGTTGGTGCTGCTTGCACTCAGTACCAACGAACTCATGCTCTTTATCGCCTGGGCGGTAATTGGTGTTGGCGGTTCGATGAGTAATTACGACTCCGCTTTCGCGACCGCAGTTGCGTTTTTCAAGGAGAACTCGAACCGAGTTATAGCCGGCATCACAGTATTTGCCGGTTTTTCCTCAACCATTTCTTGGCCTCTCACCAGCTTCATCAACTCCGAATTTGGTTGGCAAACGGCGGTGCTGTTCTGGGCCGCTATGCACCTATTTATTTCTCTACCGCTGCATGCCACGATCCCTCGCAGCGAGCAGCGCGAAATCGACACCATGACTGGGCCGGTTCAAAAGATCATCAAGCGCGGTCTCAAGTTCGACAAACTACTAATTGTTTTTGCTCTGATGTTTGCCCTCGAAGGATTCATCGTCTCTTCGGTGAACACCACCCTGCCCTTCTTGCTGACCGAGCTCGGAGCAAGTGAGCAGCTAGCGTTGCTGGCCGCCGTGATCCTTGGTCCCTCGCAGGTATTTGCTCGCATCCTGCTGGTTGCCTTGGGCAAGAAAACCGGACCGATCACGGTCGCCGCAATATCAATTGCCGCTCACCCGCTGGGTGTGATTTTGATTTTGCTGTTTGGAGTCAATGGCCTGCTTGGTTTTGTGATCTTGCACGGCATCGGGGTTGGTTTGAACCCGTTCATTCGAGGCTCACTGCCGCTTTTGTTCTTCGGTGCCCAAAGCTATGGCCAGCGTCAGGGCTATGTGATGATGCTGAGCAAAATAATCGGAGCCCTCTCGCCAACCCTGTTGACCCTGATGGTCTTGGCTGATCCGAAGGCGGCCATCATTACAACCCTCACCATGGGACTTGGCGCTGGAGTGCTACTCATTTGGGTAGCCGCTTTGGCAAAAGCCAAGGGCATCAGCGCGAATTAAGATCCCTGGGGTCAGCGCTCTCAACCCAATTCCACAGTCCCTGCCACGGCCCGAAGCCATCGTCCAGCGAGAAGTGCCCGGCACTAGGGAAGATAACCGCTTCGAGTCCTAGAGCCTCTTCGTAAATGCCGATGCCCCTTGGAAGCCAGTGGTCCTTATCGCTGGCAATGATGGTCAAACTCTTTGCAAATTCAAAAGCTGAATTGACTAGGTCAGGGTCATTTAGGCCCAGTGGCTCACCTTCGATGTTTGGGTTCTGACCGATCGGGTCTGGGTCTGGCGGTGCAACAAGAAGCACGCGGTCAAATGGCGTAGTGAAGCGACCTTCTTTCGCGGCAAGCAGCCAGTTCATGCAGCCAAGTGAGTGAGCGATGGCAATCTTCTCGCCGCCATGAACCTCGTCCATCATGTCGGCTTCTTGCGAGATGAGGTTTTGCCAGTCAGCGGTCACTGGATTGTCCGGTGCTGGGAACTGCGGATACCAAACCTGGTGACCCCGATTGCGCAGGGTCTGGGCAGTTAGTCGAAGCCAATGACCCTCTGGTCGCTTGTTGGTATAACCATGGTGAAGCAGCACTTTTTTCACCATTTCAATCTACTCCGACACGTATTAGTTCCATTTTCGCTGCAAACCTTCGGCTAGCCGTATGTGTCAGATATGACAACATCGCCGGCGGTAGATTTGATTAGTTTTATGACCCGAGGGGAACAAATGGGTAGAAGAGTGCTTGCTGGTAGGCGTGGTCTGGCTGGCTGGATTATCGGAGCGCTTCTAGCCAGCACCTTGTTTCTCCAGTCGCCAGTGTCACCAAGTGTTGAGGCGGCATCTGCCGCGAGTTTGTCGGGAACTTGTGCTGCAAACTACGGCATTTCCGTCGAACCTCTTCACGGAGATTTTGCTTACATCGACAAGAAGGCGAACCCTGACTTTGCCGGAATGTACCTGGGGTACAAGGTCACAACCGTTTCGAATGCAGTTACGGTAAGCATTGCTGCTACAACTGGTCAGTCGAAAGCTATCTCCTCGCTGAAGGAAACCTCCAAGGGCCTAGGCCAAATTAATGGTTCGCCCGGGAAGAGTGCTTTTTTCCTGTATGAACCTTACGTGCCACCAAGTCGTAACCAGTCTGCGGACCCTTCAACGATCACGGTTACGGTCCAGTTTCCTGGAGGTTCGTGCACCGCAACTGACTCAATCGCTAGCTCCGAGCCGACTATCGCAGCCAATCCAAACAAGATTTACAGTGGTCAAGTAGCTGCTCCTTCGAGCACTCCAGTTGGACCTGGGTCACGTATTTACGTGAAACTCACGGGAAATACGGGAACAATTGGTTCGGGGCCGAGGGGTAATCGTGAAATTAACCTTGCACCGGTAACTGTTTTGGCTAACTTCGACTTCAATGCCTGGTCCCTTACGGCAGTCCGATTTAAGAGCGCTAACACTTTGTGCGGGGACAACGGTCTAGTCAAGGATGTCCTTTTTCTCAGCACGACCACGACTCCTAGCAGCCTGAACTGCAATGGACTTTACTCACTCGTTTACGAGTTCACGGCAAAAACCGCGGGTAGTTATCTCGCTTCTGCAAGCAAAATAAACGCTTTTGCCTACATCGCCTCGGGCAACCTGATAAAGCACACGACACCTTTCTCATCCGACATCTTGATTCCCCGAGTTGCCAGTGGGGCCTCTGTTTACACCGAGCAGGACACCATTGACAACGTTGTGTCTAACGTGCTGAACAACGCGACTCCAGAGTTCACTGCCAATGATTCCTTTGCCATTACGCCGACCAATAACGCTGTTACTTTTTCGCCATTCACCTTTATCGGACAAGTAGCCGACATTGATTGGACTCAGACCTGCCTGATTGACCCAGCCAACGCCGCTAACTGCTCAGATGGCCCTTACGGCGTTAAGGAATACGACCCTCTGGACGACAGCTTCTCGGCAAACAATGTCGGTTCATATCAATTAGTCACGACGGCAGCCGGTAAGAGATTGCGATTCACGCCTGCCAGCAACTTCAATTCGGGTGCTGGAAAAGAGACGTCAATCCAATTCAGCGTCAAGGACCAATCGAATCCAGTGAAGACCACGATTGCCTCGGCTTTCGTAACTGTGACCTCATCCTTCATCGCCTACCCCGTGGATATGAGTACCCCAGAGGGTGCCCAAACCGAGAGTCCAGTGCTGCAGACATCAAACGCCCAGAGCGGCATAGCTTCCACCTGCTTTGTAGGGCCGTCGGGTTGCGTGACAACCCTGACTGTTACTGGTCAGGGCACTTGGAGCCTTGGAGGTTCGGCTTCAAGCCCAACGATCATCTTCACCCCAGCGGCTGGATTCACGGGAAATGCATCCATTGACTTCAAGGTGACCGATGTTGGAGGCCGAACAAGCCAGGCAACAGTGACTGTAAATGTGTACTCTGTGCCAACCATCCAAGCTGTAAACCTTTCTGTCCCGCAGGGTGGAAAGGCTTCCATCAGTCCGACGGTTGCTGGCGGCACCGCCCCTTACCACTACTGCATATCTGAAACAGTTCCGATTGCCGCATCTTGCAATGTAAACCAGGTCTCCACGTCTAATGCTCTATGGCAGTTCAACGGGGGAGTTGTTTCCGTTAGCCCAGCTGCGAATTTCACAGGCACCGAGACTGTTTACATAGCGGTCGTAGATGCCCGATCCCAAGTGGCATCCAATTCGGCCACGATAACGATCACTCCGCCATCCGCACCAACTATCCAGAACTCGACAACGAACACCAATACAGCTATTCGTGTGACTTTGTCGCCTGTCATCACGGCTTCAACGAGCTACACGCTTTACCTGATCTCCAACTCAGCCTCTGTCTCTTCAACCACCACGGCTGCAGGATCTTGGTTGATTAGCGGCGCCCAAGTTTCTTTCCTGAGCTACAACAACTTCACTGGCTCAGCGACTATCAATGTTCAGGTTGTGGATGCCATTGGCCAGGGCGGCACGGCAACAATGACTGTGAACGTTACTGCCCCATCTGCTCCAACTGTCACTGGCCCCTCAGCATCAACAACCACGACTTCTCCCGTCACACTAACACCAGTGGGTTCATCAACGCTTCCATTGACCTACTGTCTTGAGAACCCTTCCTCACAGGGGTCCTGTGCAAGCGGCAACCCAGTCAATCAGGGTGGAGTCGGTGGTTGGTCCCGCACCAATAACCAGGTGACATTTACTGCGATTGTCGGTTTCACAGGCTCTGCAACTATTTCAATTATCGTCACCGACACCTTGGGCCAGACTGGTTCAGCCACCTTGACGGTTACCGTAAACGACGCCAGTTTCGGCGCTCAGGGAGTTCTGGATGTTCTGACACATGCTGCATCGTCAATAACGAACAACACCGCAACTCTGAATGGTTCTGGTTACGCACCTGGCTCGGGAACTGCAACCTTCTGGTTCTGTTACGACACCACCTCAAACCTGGCTACCTGTAATCCAGTTGCGGCAACACCCTCCTCTGCTACGGCGGGTAACTCTGCATCAATTTCCTATGCAGTTACCGGCCTCACAGCGGGTACCACCTATTACTTCAAGGCCATGGCGCACAGCGGAACCACCGCCAGCGGCACGATTTTGAACTTCACGACCACTGGTGTTGCACCTACCACGCCTGCACCAACCCCGACTCCAACTTCAGACCCAGGACCAGCTATTCCAGCCGAGCCAAAGCTCTGTACTCCAAAGACGGAAACCTTAGATGCGGAGCTAGGACTCGTTGGTGTGATCACTCGACTGTTCACATCAGCAGCGACATTTGCTTCGCAGACCTTTGGCTTCTTGCTTGAGCCGGTGATGAACAGTTCGGTCGGAAGTGCACTGCTAGCGGCGCAGCCTGCTCTGGCTAACCCATTACTTGGTTCGAACACCATGGTTGAGGTCGGACAGACCACCGTCACTCAGATGTTCAAAGCCGCAGCACCGACGAAGTCAACCTCGACCCTAGACTCCAGCACCATCGAGCTAAGTGCCGGTTCGACCTCCGGTGAGTTGGTACTGACCAGCAAGACTGGCGAGGACCTATCGCTCCTGGATGCTCAGTTCACTGACTTCACCGCGACCACTGAGTTCTCTGGATCAGATTTCAACAACCCGCTGACCTGGCAGAAGCTTGGTTACGGTGCAATGTGTTGGAAGCTCGAGCCATTCTCTGACGCTGACTACTTCTTCACCCTGCCTTACCCACTGCAGTTGCCTGCTGGCGCAGCAGCGGGAGAGTGGGGAGTACTCGAACGTAATCGTGAAGGCAGGATCATTGACTGCTCGTAGCGAGGATTACCAAACCGACACTGTCTTTGCTTCTCCTCAGCCAGGGCAGCGAGTGTTTGCTGACATCAACGCCAACGGCATCTTTGACCCAGGCGGCAAGGACTGGCGACAAGGCGATCTCACACATCGTGATCTGCGCCAAGTTGAAGGGTGCTCCTGCACCAAGCACCCAGGCCACTGCGTCACCGACGGTTTCACCTACTCCTAGCGTGACTCCGACGCCTACTCCAACTTCAAACCGCGACTCCAACACCAACTGGAACCGCGACTCCAACCCCTAGCCCAACGGCCACGGTTACCCCATCGGCTTCGCCTACTGCGACTCCAACTCAGACCCCAAGCCCAACTGCAACTCCGACCCCCAACGGTTACTCCAACCTTCAAGCCGGAACCGCTGAAGGGTGAGGACTGCGTCTGGCCAGAGCCGACCACGAAGCCAAAGATTGCTGAACCGACTCCAATTCCGACCACATCGAACCCACCGATTGTGATCAAGTTGAATCCGTTCACTCCTTCGCCATCACCTACTCCGTCACCGACTGGCACTGCGTCGCCGACACCATCACCTACTGGTACTGCAACGCCAACCCCGTCTCCTACCGGAACTTCGACACCAACTCCAAGTCCAACGGGAACGGCTACTCCGACGCCAAGTCCGACCGGAACCGCTAACCCGACTCCATCGCCAACAACGACGGTCACTCCAACCCCATCACCAACCGGTACTGCTAACCCAGTGCCACCGATCTCTTCGGATGACAGCCTGCCCTGTACTCCAAATGAGACCTATGGTGCTGCGCTGTTGGTATCGAACGGCACCGCGACTACCTGTTTGAGAACCACGTCGCTTGCTCTGTTTAACATTGCCTTTGCTCCTTTTGAGGCTGAGCAAGAGCCAGAGTTTGAAACCGAAAGCTCTGAGGCTGTCGTGATCATGCCAAATGAGCTGGCTGACACTGGTTTTGATAACGGACTGCTCGCACTTCTTGCGATGCTGATGGCAGGATTTGGTTACCTAGCCATTCGAGTATCGAGAAGGCGTGACTAAGAAACTCATTGCAACCCTTGGGGAGCTGCTGCTAATAGCGGCAGCTCTTCTTGGTTTGTATCTGCTCTATCAGGTGTGGTTTTCAAATGTTCGTGCTGACCTAAGCGCCAATGAACTCGCACTGCAGATTGAGAGTGAGTTTGAATTACGGGATCCAAAGCCACTCAATCTGATGTGGTTGTGGAGCCTGACGTCACGTCGGCTTCAGCGCCAAAGCGAGCAATTGGGCTTTTGTATATCCCAAGGTTGAAAGCCGATGTTTGGAATACCCCAATCATCTCCGATGTCTCCGGAAGAGCGCTGTCAATTGGAGTTGGTCATTATCCGATGACAGCTTTACCGGGTGAGCCAGGAAACTTTGCGATCGCAGGCCACCGAGCGACAAATGGCGAACCCTTCGCAAAATTCGAAAAGTTGGTTGCGGGCGACTTGGTTTTTGTGCAAACCAAGGCGGGTTTTTTCACCTATGAGCTGATCGCCGATCAGAAGATTCAAGAACGTGAGGTTTGGGTTCTAGATTCAAATCCCAAAGGCCTTGCCGAGGCCGGAGAGTCACTTATCACCTTGACATCTTGCGATCCTCGATGGAACTCCACCAGGCGTTGGGCTTGGTGGGGGAAGCTCGTTGAGTTTTCCACCGAGAGACCAGAGGAGTTAGTGAAGTGATTTTTCCCTGGCTCTATCGGATGCTCCCTGGCAAACAGGCTTGCGAAATGGATTCAACTTCTTGTACTGACTGGCTTGGTCATTACAGCCTTGATGCTTTGGGTTTTTCCTGCACTTGATGCTCAGTTGAGCACTCCAACTGTGGAGAGCTCCATGGATAGTTTCAAATCAACTAGCCTTGAATTGGCTAGAGAAGGAGTCCCCCAATGACGATGAGAAAACTAATTGCGGCAGTGCTGCTGGCCTCATTGGCAATCTCTACTCCAGCCATCGCGAATAACGGCAAGGGCAAGGGGCCAGAGACCACACCTGCCGCCGAGAAGACTTCGCAGGGTAATGATAAAGAGCCGGTCATCGCGCCAACTCCTAACACCGAGGTCGCCGAAAAGGCGCAAGAGCAGGCCGTTGCCAAGGCCGAAGAGAAAAAGAATGTTGCCGAGGAAAAGGTAGCCGAGGCTGTTGCCGTAAAGGAAGAAGCCAAGGAAGCCGTAGCCGCTCAGAAGGCTGCCGAGCAAGAAGTGAAGAAGCTAGAAGAGCAGGTCAAGAGCTCTGCAGCAACCCCGGCCATAAAGTCTGCCCTGGACCAGGCCAAGGAGCGCGCCGAGGCAGCTGCTATCGAGGCAAAGGAAAAGACTAAAGAAGCAACTGTCACCTCCAAGGAGGCGGCATCTGCAAAGGCTGCAGCTGCGGCCGCGGCCAGTGCGGCCAAGGCGTTGAACAAGGTCAAGGGCGCAGCTCCTGGCTGTATTGAACTTATCGAGACCGGTAAGCCAAGCTCAGAGTCTTGCGAGGTTTCCCGCTATGTCATTAGGTTCAATGCTGGAGTTGACCCAGACCTTCAAGTCAAGGGCATGAAGGCCATCAAGATCCCAGTGAAGACGACTTTGAAGGGCGTATTTTCGGGCGCGGTTGCTGATATAAATGCTGGTCAACTAAAGGCACTGGTTGCCAGCGGCAAGATCCGCAGTGTGGAGCAGGATTATGAAATCAAGCTAGACCCAACAGCCGCGGGGGACACTCAGCTAAACGCTACATGGGGTCTGGATCGTATTGACCAAACCGCACTCCCACTATCCGGGAGCTACACCAACCCCAACACCGGTTCAGGGGTCAAGGCCTACATCGTTGACACGGGTGTGCTCACATCTCATTCAGAGTTTGCCGGTCGCATCGCAAGCGGATTCACTGCTGTTTCAGATGCCAACGGTGTGAATGACTGCAATGGTCACGGAACTCACGTAGCCGGAACGGTCGCAGGTGCCACCTATGGAGTAGCCAAGCTGGCCACAGTTGTCCCGGTTAGGGTTTTGGACTGTGCCGGTTCTGGGTATCTCTCGAGCGTAATCTCCGGTCTTGACTGGATCGGCAGCAATCACGCTGCTGGCACTCCAGCTGTTGTGAACATGAGTCTGGGTGGTGGCGCGAGCTCAACCCTCGACTCAGCCGTTGAGGCTTTGGTTTCAAAGGGTCTAACGGTTGTGGTTGCCGCTGGTAACTCGGCAGCTGATGCCTGCACATCCTCACCAGCTAGAACTCCAGGTGCGCTAACTATTGCTGCCAGCAACAGCACCGATGGATTCGCATCCTTCTCAAACTTCGGATCTTGTGTTGATTTGATTGCCCCAGGTGTTTCCATCACCTCGGCTTGGATCGGATCTTCCACTGCCACAGCTCAGATCAGCGGCACCTCGATGGCTTCCCCTCACGTTGCAGGACTAGTTGCCTCGGCAATGACTGCGGGCTACCTTGCTCCAAATCAAGTTGAGTTCGTGATCGAATCCGGTGCTGCAGGTTCGGCTATCTCGTCAGCCCCTGCCGGAACCGCAAACCTATTGGCTCAGGTTGTTGCCTTGGCACCAACTGAGCCAAAGCCCGAGGTTCCAACCGAGTCAGTGACCGTGCCAGTTGCTCCAGTCCTAACCGAGGCAGCGTTTTCCAAGAACACGGCCAGAATCAGCTGGACCATTTCACCAGATGGTGGATCACCGCTTCTCTCACACAGTGTGAGGGTTTGGGAGCGCGGTCAGCTGGTTCGCAAGGTTGATGTTGCAGCGAATGTCACAACTGCACGACTCACCGGTTTGAAGTGGGGCGTGAGCTATACCTTCACCGTTGTCGCTACAAACGCAATCGGAACCAGTGTTGACTCTGCAGTCACGAGTGCCTACACACCTAGGAGATAGCAACATTTCTACAGGGGCTATCTGAGTAAGGTTGCCCACCGTGATATCAATATTTCTAGTTAGCTAAGACTAGCTAAGTTATGCTCTCCACATGACTTACGTATTCAACATGCATGATGCGAAAACCAAGCTCTCGAAACTTGTGGAACTTGCAGAGAGCGGTCAAAGGGTTCAAATCGCTAGGAACGGCAAAGTGGTCGTGGAGCTCAATGTTGTTGCGAAGAAGAGCAGACCGCTCTTTGGTGAATTCAAGCCACTGAATATCTGGACGTCCGAGGATTTCGATGAGCCTGTCCAGGAGTGGATTGATGCTTTTGCAATTTCACAAAGTGAACTAGAACTACAAAGTAACAAAAAGTGAGTCAGCTCCTTTTTGACACAAACGCTCTCGTTTTTTACACAACGCTTGATAGGCGAATTGGCAAGAAAACAATCGCTTTGCTAAATCGTTCTGAACTTTTCTACTCTCCACTTAGCCTTATCGAGCTGAGCCTAAAGAACAGAAGATCGACTCGGCCATCTCCTGAGTTGCAAATACAGGAACTTGAATCACTGGGTATTGAGGAGCTCCAAGTCGACTCTGGAGTAGCAGCGAATTTGTTAGAGCTGGAAACCTTAGACCCCTTTGACTTGGCATTGGTCGCTCAAGCAAAACATCGCGGAATGCTGTTTCTGACGTCAGACCAGCGAATCTTGAATTCTGATTTGAAGTTTGTTAGAGATCTGACTGACTAAACGGTCGGGTCAGCAATACCAACATAGACAGTCTCGAGATACTCCTCGATACCCTCTTGTGATCCCTCACGACCAAGACCTGATTGCTTGACGCCACCGAATGGTCCTGCTGGGTTTGATACCAAGCCGGTATTCAAACCAAACATGCCGACCTCGAGACCCTCGGCCAGGCGAAGTCCTCGGTTGAGGTCTTTGGTGAAGGCATAGGCGACAAGACCATACTCGGTGTTATTCGCCATCTTGACTGCTTCGGCCTCAGTCTTGAAGGTGCAGATTGGTGCGACTGGACCAAAGATCTCATTTTGCAAAATGTCACAGCTCTCTGGGACAGAAACCAGCACTGTTGGTGGGTAGAAGTAACCCTCACCGGAAGGAATCTCCCACCTAGCAAAACCTTGGCACCCTTGGACTTGGCATCCTCAACGAGGGCGTGAATACCCTGACGAGCACGCTCTTCGATTAGTGGTCCGATGTTTGAACCCTCATCTAGACCGCGGCCAACCTTGAGAGCTGACATGCGCTGGCTGAGCTTTTGACCAAACTCATCGGCAACGCTTTCGTGGACGATAAATCGGTTCGCTGCTGTGCAGGCCTCACCCATGTTGCGAAGCTTTGCGAGCATCGCGCCCTCAACTGCCTTATCGATGTCGGCATCTTCAAAGACCAAAAACGGTGCATTGCCACCAAGCTCCATCGAAACGCGCAATACCTGGTGAGCAGAGTCTGCAATCAGCTTGCGACCAACTGGGGTAGAACCGGTGAACGAAAGCTTTCTGAGTCGGTCGTCTTTGATAAGTGGACCGGTGACCTCTTGAGGGTTAGTGGTCGTGATTACATTCAGCACACCCTTTGGAAGCCCCAGATCCTCCAAAACCGTTGCAAATAGTTGCGAGGTGAGTGGAGTGAGTGCTGCTGGCTTTAGCACCATGGTGCAGCCAGCTGCGATGGCCGGTGCAATCTTTCTGGTTGCCATTGCAAGCGGGAAGTTCCAGGGGGTAATCAAAAGTGCTGGACCGACCGGCTTCTTTAGGACCATTAGGCGGTTCTTGCCATCTGGGGCAGTTGAGTAGCGACCGTAGATCCTTGGTGCCTCTTCGGAGAACCAACGTAGGAACTCGGCTCCGTAGGCTACTTCACCCTTGGCTTCAGCAAATGGCTTACCCATTTCCATCGACATCAGCATATCGCAAAGTCATCTGCCATCGCGGTCACTTTTTCAAAGGCTGCGCGAAGTAGCTCCGCTCTCACGCGAGGAGCGGTCTTGGCCCAGTCTGCCTGGGCTTCGTGAGCGGCAGCTAGAGCTGCTTGACCGTCTTCGTAGGAGGCATCTGAGATGGTCTTCAGGACCTGGCCGGTCGCAGGATCGATGACATCTAGAGTCTTTCCGCTGGATGACTCTCGCCACTCACCACCAACAAAAACACCGGTTGGAACTAGGTCAAGAACACGTTTTTCATCTGCGGGGGTAAACACTTACGACTCCTTCGTCTTACTACCATCTTGCCATCTCAACCGAAGTGCATTGGCCACCACTGATACCGAGGAGAAGGCCATGGCAGCTCCCGCGAGCATCGGGTTCAGCAGCCCCATCGCTGCAACGGGAATTAGCAGCACGTTATAGCCAAAGGCCCAACCTAGGTTTTGGAAGATATTGCGATGGGTGCGCTTTGCAAGCTTTAGCGCAAATGGAATCGCGCTGGGGGAGTCGTCCAAGATAGTGATCGAGCTAGCAGCCTGAGCGGCATGGGCACCGGAGCCCATGGCAATCGACGCTCTGGCGGCACTCAGAGCAGCAACATCGTTGATGCCATCACCGATCATGACGCTGTCCTTGGTGCGCTTTACGACTTCGAGCTTTTCTTCTGGGCTGACTCCGCCTTGGAACGAATTGATGCCCAGCACCTTCGCCACTTCTTCAACTCGCCTGGGAGCATCTCCCGAAAGCAGCATGGTCTCAAATCCAAGCTCGGTTAGATCGGAGACTACTTCTTTGGCTCCTGGCCTTAGCTCATCGCTCAGTTCGATAAGTCCATGAGCCCAACCCTCCCAGGAGACAACTACCAGGGTGTTTGGTCCGACTAGCGAAAGCGCTTCATCGAGCTCGGCTTGGTTCTCATAGCGTTGCGGTTTACCAACATGGACTTCAATGCCGTCCACCATTCCAATCAACCCAACGCCTGCGACCTCTTTGACATCGCTTGCGGTCTTTGCGCTGGAGAGCTTTGAGATTGCCTTTGCCACGGGGTGCTTCGATCCAGCCTCAACCGCTGCGGCATAAGCCAACATTGTCGCTGCCCCAACACCGCCAAGACCTCGAGAGTTCACAACTCTGAGCTCACCATCGGTGAGGGTTCCGGTCTTATCAAAGATCACTGTCTTGGTCTTGGCTAAGTCCCTAAGTGAATCTGGGTTTCGAATCACTACTGAGCGCTTGGCTCCGACTGAGGTTGCTACCACCAGGCTCATTGGAACGGCAATACCCAGAGCACAGGGACAGGCAATTACCAAAACCGCGACAGCTGCCTCAAAGCCCTTGGTCCAATCACCCAGAAGTCCCCAGCCAATAAATGTGGCAAGGGCAATGACGATTACCGCTGGCACAAACACAGCAGAGATTCGATCGGTTAGCGAAGCCAACTTGGTCTTTTGACTGGTTGCCTCGCGAACAAGATCAGCAATCTGACTGAGTCTCGAAGTCGAACTGGTTGATTGTGCGAGCACCTTTATCTCGCCAGATAGTGATGTGGTGCCGGCAGTTATCAGAGCGCCAGATACCAACTCCACCGGGAGCGATTCTCCCGTCAGGGTAGAGGTATCTAAGGTTGCATTGGCACTTTGCAGCAGGCCATCCACTGGAACTCGTTCGCCGGCTGCAACTAGAACCAAATCACCATTTTTGATTGCAGCAGTATCGATTTCGACCCGCATACCATCACGCTCGACGATGGCTTTTTGGGGGATGGCACCTAGTAGCGCACGGACTGAGTCGGTCGCGCTGCGTCTTGCTCGAACCTCGATGTAGCGACCAATTAGCACCACAGTTGGCACAACTGCCGCCACCTCAAAATAGGTGTGGTGCATGCCTGAGAAAATCAAATAGACCGAGTACGCATAAGCAACCGTGGAGCCAAGTGAAACCAGGGTGTCCATGGTGCTACTGAGGTGACGCAGGTTTTTGATGGCCGCGATGTGAAATGGTGCAGCCACATAGAAGAACACCGGTGTTGAGAGTGCAAATACCAACCAGTGCACGTCTGGGAAGCTCAGCTGCGGAATCATGGCAAAGGCCATCGCTAGTGCAGATAGCACCGAACCAATCCACAGCTTGGGCTTCAGTGCCTGAAGTTCAGGTTTACCCTCACCAACCTTGTAGCCGGCATCTTCAACTGCCCTTTTGACCAAGTCGAGATCGAGGGCAGAGTCGAATTGAAGGTGGGCCTTCTCGGTCGCGAAGTCAACGTAAGCGCTAACCCCGGGGACCTTGTTCAGGCTCTTTTCAACTCTTCTGGCGCATGCTGTGCAGGTCATGCCCTCAATCTCGAGCTCGGTCAGGTTATTAGGCATTTAGGGTTGCGAAACCTGTTGCCTTGTAGCCAGCCTCGGCTACTGCATCTGAGAGCTGGTCATTGCTAACGCCATCAACCTCAACCTCTGCTTTGCCGGCAGCGTGGTCAACGTTTACCGCGCCGACGCCAGCGAGTGCGGTCAGTTCCTTAGTAATGCTCATTGCGCAGTGACCGCAGGTCATGCCTTCGATTTGAATTTCTACCTTTGCCATTTCTGGGCCTTTCTTTTAGTTGAACAGATTTGCAATTTGGCCCCAGCGATCTCTGTTGATCGAGTACCAAACCCAAGTGCCGCGGCGCTCGCGGGATATCAATCCGACGTCCGTGAGTTTCTTCAGGTGGTGACTGACTGTTGGCTGGGTCAAAGCCAATGGCCCAGTTAGATCGCAGACGCAGGACTCTTGCTTCTCGGCTTTGGCGATCATGGCAAGAAGCTGCAATCTAGTCGGGTCAGCGACTGCCTTTAAAAGCTCAGCAATGCTTTCAGCACTGGTTCGAGCCAACGGTTCTGCGCCTGGTGCGGGAGCGCACTCCAGAAGCTGAAGTGGAATCTTGGTCACCAATTGTTCACCTAACCCTTATAGACAGTCATCTATGTAGACATAGATACTTGTCTATGTTCAACACTAACTCAGGATTGAAATTCCATGATCGCTGTTCGCCCACTCTTTGCTGAGTATTTGGGCACGGCTTTGGTTGTCACCACGGTGCTTGGTGCAGCTCACATGGTGACCGAGTTGGCAGCTCCCGAAGCCCTAGGGCTATTGATGATCGCAGTCTCGGTGGGCGCAGTTTTATTTGGGGCTATCGCAGCCTTTGGTCCAATTTCAGGAGCTCACTTCAACCCCATAGTTTCATTGGCATTCCTACTAAGGCGAGAGCTGGGGGTTGCCACCTTTTTTGGCTATTTGATGGCTCAAACTCTCGGCGCCATCAGCGGAGCTGCCTTAGCGAATCTAATGTTTGAAAAACCGGCATTTCTAATAAGTGAGGTCGATCGGCTGGGCACCGGAATCTTCATTGGTGAGGTGATTGCCAGTTTTGGATTGGTGCTTTTGATTTTGCTACTGGTTGATCAAAGCCCGAACCAAATTCCGGCTGCGGTGGCGCTCTGGATCGTTGCCGGGCACATCTTCACCTCTTCAACCTCATTCACCAACCCTGCGGTGAGCTTGGGTCGCATGCTCTCCGACGCCGCCAGCTCAATCTCCCCAGCGTCAATGCCCAGTTACCTACTAGCCCAGGTTGTGGGCTTGGGATTGGCACTAGTTGTTTCAACCATCACCAAGAAGAAAGCAGAAAATGTCTAACCCAATCGCATCCGTAATGTTTGTCTGTGTCCACAATGCGGGAAGAAGCCAGATGGCTCAGGGCTTCTTGCAGCACCTAGCCGGTGACCGCATTGAGGTTCGCTCCTCCGGCACCATGCCGGGAAACCAGGTAAACCCATCAGCGGTGGCAGCCATGGCTGAGTTGGGGATCGATATCTCTGCAGCTAAGCCAAAGGTGTTGACCGATGAGGATGTTCAGGCATCTGACTACGTCATCACCATGGGTTGCGGTGATGCTTGCCCGTTCTACCCAGGCAAGACCTACCTTGACTGGCAGCTGCAGGATCCAGCCGGAAAGGGCGTTGAAGATGTTCGTCCAATCCGCGACGAAATCAAGGGTTTGGTCGAGAACCTGATTGCTGAAATCGATGCAAAAAGAGGCAATTGACAAAGTAGTTAGGTTTACCTAACCTATTCAGAGCAGAGGGGCGACCCTCTGCTCTTTTTAGTTAGGAAGCAATTGAAGAAATCACTTGGGGCAGCAATCGCCCTTATGACCGCACTCTCGCTGGCAGGCTGTGCCCCCGCCGCCACCGAATCAACTGAGTCAGCCTCAGAGACCGCTTCTTCAGAACCGCTGGTGGTTTATGCAGGTAGAAGCGAAGAGCTGGTTCAACCGCTGATTGATCAGTTCACCGAAGCCACCGGCATTGAGGTTGAGGTTCGCTACGCAGGTAGTGCAGAGTTGGCAGCTCAGATTTTGGAGGAGGGTGCTAATTCACCAGCCGATGTCTTCTTTGCCCAGGATGCCGGAGCGCTAGGTGCTGTTTCCAAGGCTGGGCTTTTGAAGACTTTAGATCAGAGCCTTCGCGACTTGGTCTCGCCGGAGTATGGAGCGAAAGATGGCAGTTGGATCGGTGTTTCAGGCCGGGTTCGAGTCCTGAACTACAACCCTGAGAGGGTTACCGAGCTGCCAAAGTCGGTCTTTGATCTTGCTAACCCTGAGTACCAAGGTCGAGTTGGCATCGCACCAACTAATGCCTCGTTCCAAGCCTTTGTGACGGCGATGCGATTGATTGAGGGCGAAGCGAAGACCCTTCAGTGGCTTGAGGCCATGAAGGTCAATGGCGTGGTCTATGAGAAAAACGGTGCGATTTTGGATGCCGTTGAAGCTGGTGAAATCGATTTGGGCCTAATCAACCACTACTACTGGTATGCCAAGGCCAAAGAGGTCGGGGTTGAGAACCTAAAGTCCAAGATTGCTCAGTTTGAGAGTCAGGATGTTGGAAACCTAAGAAACGTAGCCGGTGTTGGCATTCTCAGCGAGAACCCAAATGCCAAGGTCTTTGTTGAATACCTGCTTTCTCAGCAGGGCCAGCAGTACTTTGTCGAGCAGACCGGTGAGTACCCGTTGGTGGCAGGGATTGAGCTTTTGGAGGGCTTGGTTCCACTTAGCGATATCCCGGCTCCAGAGTTTGACCTGAATGACCTAGATGCCCTCGAGCAGACTCTAGAGCTGATCAGGCAAGCTGGGCTAATCTAGCCAGATAATGCGTAAACCCCCAGTCATTGTTGTAGCACTGGGGGTTTTCGCTTCCCTGGCGGCCCTGCTGCCGCTTGGCTACTTGCTGATTCGCTTGGGTCAAGGCTTTGACAAGGCAGTGGCTGAACTACTGCGGCCGAGGACCCTGGAGCTATTGGCAAACACGGTTGTTCTGGTTATCAGCGTGAGCGTGAGCGCCTTAGTGATTGGCTTTTTGCAGGCCTGGTTGGTCACTCGAACAAACCTCAGAGCCCCGGGAGTCTTTGCGGTTTTGGCTACCCTGCCACTGGCGATCCCAAGCTATGTGATGGCCTTTGCCTTCACTGCCACCTTCCCTGGTTTCAGCGGATTCTTTGCCGCTTGGTTGGTGCTCAGTCTGGCGACCGCCCCTTATGTATTTATCGCTGTTTCCGCAGCCTTGGTTAGGACCGATGTATCTGCCGAAGAGGTTGCAAGAAGTCTTGGTTTATCCAGAATCAAGGTGCTGCTTCGAGTCACCTGGCCACAGGTGCGACCGGCTGCTACCGCATCCTCACTGCTGGTTGCGCTGTATACATTGAGTGAGTTCGGTGCGATCTCGATTCTGCGGTTTGATACCTTCACGAGAGCGATCTACAACGCCTATCGATTGAGTTTTGATCGCACCTCTGCAGCGGCCTTGGCACTGGTTTTGATCATGCTTACCTTGATGGTGATCTGGTTTGAGCGCCGCTATCGCGGTGACTACTTACCGCAGCGCACCGCAATGCAAAAGCCATCTCGCATTGCTCTGGGGACAATGCACCCAGCAGCCGTATTCGTTCTAACTTCGATTGCGATTATTGGGGTGGGAGTGCCGCTCTATTCACTTTTGAACTGGAGCATCATCGGCTCCTCGACCGCAGATCTAAGCGAGATTGTCGAGGCGCTTGTGGGTTCGGCGACGGTGGCATTTGGGTCCGGCGCACTGATTGCGCTAGTTGGGTTAGCGGTAGTGATTTGGGTAGTGAGGTTTCCATCCCCGCTTGCTCGCGCGGTGGAGTTTTCGATTTGGGCAACCCATGCCCTGCCGGCAATTGTGATCGCACTGGCCTTGGTATTTGTTGGTGCCAACCTACTGCCTTGGGTTTATCAAAGTGTGTGGATGTTGGTCTTTGCCTACCTGATTCTGTTTTTGCCCAATGCGCTCAGTGTTATCTCCACTCCAATTGCTCAGGTTCCACGATCTTTGGAACAGGTAGCCAACTCGCTGGGAGTCAGAGGCAATCGCACGCTTTACAAGGTGGTGTTGCCGATGGCAACACCGGGAATCATCGCGGGTGCAGCTGTGGTGTCATTGACGATTTTGAAGGAGCTACCGGCAACACTGCTGCTTCGACCAACTGAGTTGCAGACCCTGGCTATCAGGTTGTGGAGCGCAACCGAAGAGCTGCAGTTTGCTCAGGCTGCCCCATATGCCCTGCTTCTGGTATTGCTCGCTGGAATTCCTGCCTTAGCCTTAAACGCTCAGGCCAGAAAAGCGGTAGCGGAGGTGAGCGACTGATGCTGAAAATCTCAAACCTAGCTATCTCCTATGGCGGAAAGAGTGTGCTTAGCGATCTTTCGTTGCACGCCAGCAGGGGAGAGCTAACCGCAATCTTGGGAGCATCAGGCGCTGGTAAGTCGACGCTACTAAGACTGATTGCGGGCTTTGAAAGACCCACCTCAGGTGAGATTTGGCTTGATGACACCCAGATAGCTGGTGATCAGGTGTTTGTTGCTCCTGAGCACAGAGGCATCGGGATCGTGCCGCAGGACAGCGCGCTGTTTTCTCACCTGAGCGTCGCAGAAAATGTTGGATTTGGTTTGGCCAAATCACCAACCAAGGCGGCCCGAGTTCAGGAGCTCCTAAAACTTGTAGGACTTGAGGAGTTTGCCAATCGCAAGCCAGCATCGCTTTCGGGTGGGCAGCAGCAGCGAGTGGCACTCGCCAGAGCACTTGCCCCCAAGCCCAAATTGATTTTGCTAGATGAACCCTTTAGTGCCCTGGATCAAGAGCTCAGAGCGCGACTACGTGATGATGTGAAGCGAGTTCTCAAAGCGGAGAATGCAACCGCAATTCTTGTCACTCACGATCAGGAAGAAGCGCTCTCACTAGCCGAGAAGGTAGCGGTACTCAGAGATGGCCGGATCATTCAGGCAGGTGCTCCAACCGAGATCTACAACGCTCCGGCGGATCTCGGGATTGCAACCTTCCTTGGTGATTCGGTACTGGTCGACGGGGTCGTGGTTGGGGACAAGATCGAGACTGACCTTGGAAAGCTCTCCGCACTGAACTCAGTGACCGAGGGTGAGCGTGGGGTAGTTGCGATTCGCTCGGAGAACTTTTATCTGCAGCCAAACCCAAGCGGTGATTCAGAGGTGGTCGGTCGAGTGTTCTTTGGTCACGACGCTGTGGTTGAGGTGCAGACCCCCAAGCTAAAGATCAGAGCTAGATCAAATGGACCGTTTGCTCCCGAGGTTGGCATGCGAGTTACGGTTTGGGTGCGTGGAGCAGTGAACTTTTACCCTGCTAGTTCTCAGTGAAGCGGTGTCTGAGGGTGAGTCCCGAAGTTAGACTTTGGGAGGCCGCAACAGTTGGCCAAAGACGGAGAACAATTGAACTGGCTTGACGCGGAACACATCATCACCGCGTTCGGACCGTACTTCGTTTTTGCAGTCACCTTTGTGATTTTTCTCGAGACCGCCTTCATTTTGACCTCGTTTCTACCAGGTGACTCCCTGCTGTTTCTAACTGGTCTAACCCTCTCCACCACGACCCTGTGGCTTCCTGACTGGGCGGGGTTCTTGTTGATTTGGCTTGCAGCATTCCTGGGGACTCAAACCGGTTACTGGGTCGGTTACAAAATCGGACCCCCGCTATTTGAACGCCGTGAAAACATCTTCATCAACAAGAAGGTGATGGCTAAAACGCACGAGTTCTTTGAGCGCTACGGCACTAGAGCTATTGTGTTGGCCCGTTTTCTACCCATCCTGCGAGCTTTGATACCAATGCTCGCTGGGATCTCGAAGATGGACACCAAGCGCTTCACCAAGCTCAACTTCATTGGGGCTGTGCTGTGGATTGGTGTCTTTATGTTCTCCGGTTACCTGCTTGGAAATGTGCCGCTGGTGAAAGAGAACCTTGAGACCACTGTGCTTCTGATCGTGGTGTTCACCACCTTGTTGCTACCGGTTGAAATTCTGCGCGACAGACTGGCGAACCGTTTCGCCAAGAGGCGCAAGTAGCCCTCAAGGTTTTACACTTGGTCAAATGCAAACTGGCTCAAAACTTCTGGCAATCGCAGCACTTATCGCATTACCTCTAGCAGGTTGTTCAGCCCCGGTGCTCACCCCAACCCCAACGGCAACTCAAACTGTTGAGCCTGAGCCAGAACCAGTATTCATCCCAGCACCGCTAACCGGTGTGCTCTATGCCGAAGAAGATGCTGCGCATCTTGCCCTCCCAGCAGTGCTCGGCAAGGTTGACAACACCTGGGGAGGTCGACCACAGCTTGCGCTAAACGATGCAGACCTCGTCTATATGACGCGCGTTGAGGGTGGCATGACCCGCATGCTGCCGGTCTGGCACTCCAGAGTGCCAGAGGCAATTGGACCGATTCGCTCAGTACGTCCAGTCGATGCCGCAATCATCGATCCGTTCAATGGCATCTTCGTCTACTCCGGAGGACAGTCACCCTTTAAGCGTGCTGCCAAGGACACCGGTTTGGTGATGAGCGATGAAGACACCGAGCAGTCCAACGACACCTACTACCGTGAAAAGTCTCGCTCGGCTCCATGGAACCTGATGTTCCGCGCTCAGCAGCTGCAGCAAAACTATAAAGACATGCCAGCTCCAACCCCAGGGTTTGAGTTTGATGCAGCACCGAGCGCGGTTGCCCTTGGCACTGTTGCAACCGGCATGACCATCAAATACCCCGGCACCATCTCTACTTGGGAGGGTGGATCTGCAGCCTTCCCATGGGCAGCAGCATCAGAACCAGCTTGGCTGCACACTCTAGACAAGGAAGAGCACTACCAAGAAGGTGGCGACCGTGTTGTCACCAAGAACGTTGTGGTGCTAGAGGTCGTTCACGACAATAGCTTTATTGATCCAAAGTACGGCGCGATTCCAAAGGCCAAGCTGATTGATAACACCGGCATCGCTCACATCTTCTCCAATGGCTACTACCTCAAGGCGACTTGGTCCAAGGCAGGGTCAGCTGACCCGATCTTGCTCAAGACAGAAGACGGCCAGCCCATCAAGCTTGCGATTGGTAACACCTGGATCGAGATGATGGACACTGCCAAGTCCAAGCTGACAATAGTGGCCCCGAAGCCTGAACCAGCAACCTCGTCTGACGAGTAGCTGTCCCCTAAACAGACAGGGCCTGAGGGTTTTCTCAGGCCCTGTCTGTTATCTACGCTTTACCTATGCAACGTGGGGGTATTCGTTCAACTCTTGCGACCCTTTTCGCGGTCGCACTATTACTCGCTACAGGATTGAGCGCGAATGCGAAATTGGCATTCGAACCAGACCCCCCGACTGGCGCTGGAAGCGTGGCAATTATCGTGTCCGAGAAAGGCCTCAACAACTTCAGTGCAATCTCGGCAGCCACAGATGATGAGTCATTTCACTGTGAGGATGCAGCTGATCCAGTCTGCGCTGATGCAAAGCACCAGGGAGCCTCTTTATTCATGCCAGTCTGCGCATCCGAGAGCCAGACCCCATGCTTTGAAAAGCTCAGCATCCGAGATGGAGGTTCATGGTCCGATGCTGTCTTTGTGGGCTATGGAAACGATCGAAAGATAGAGCCCGTTTCCTCAAGTTCGTTGCCACTGGCTACCACGCCATCGCTATTCTCGGCAACGATTGGCGGTGAAACTCTTACCCTGGTCGTTCGTTACAACCTCACCTATTTCAAAGCAAATGGGAACTGGTCTGCTAATGAAATGACTCTGGATGTGTCTCCTTACGAGACTGCGTTCGATCCTAGGTTCACTCAAGGTAGGGCCTACACATTCGTAAACGCGGAGGGAAAGCGCTACTTTGCCGGCGGAAGTGGGACCCAACACATCGAGAGCGCTGCACAGTGCCTATGGTCCGATGAGGGAAAGTGCGGCCTTCGTGCAGATTTTCCCTCCGGAATTGCAATCAGGGCTGAAGTACGTGCCCCACTTGAAATCAACGGCTGGTTTGAGGGTCGAATGAAGGACCCCAGAGTTCAAGTATCAAAATCGGCTACATTCCAGCGCATATCCGTGGAGGCCGAGCCAGTTGAGGTAAATCGAATCAGCTATCGAACGGCATTGGGAAATGTTGATGTGGCTGGCTATCGAGCCTTGAATATCGGCTATAGCGGTCTTCTCGAGGGGCCGCTGACGCTGTGGTCTGATGCGTGGGGCCAAACGGGGTTCGAGTTCGTAAAGCGTCTTCGAGACCCGATGGGGGATAAATCGAGCGGAAAGAACAACCTTTGGTCAGTCAAGACAATCATGAACGCAGTGCCGCAACAATGCCTCACGGATTCTGAATCAATCGCTGGATTCGTGGTTACCAACGCCTCTGTTTACTCAGGCAGTGTGCCCGAATTCAAGGACGGATATCTCAGTTATCAAGTTGCTGGTATGCACTATGAAGCCGATGGTAAGACGCTGAACCTAGGCACCTACGACATGGTTATGAGATCTGACGTAGCTCGCTGTCTCTACGGTTTTTCCAAGGCACCGATTTCAGCGACTGTTCAAGTAGTGGGGACCGCCGGCGAAGAGAAGGTGGCCACAACCATTGTGAACGAGCGGGACGGGTGGCTAAAGCTTGCCGCCTATGGGTTCACCTTTTCGGAGAAGGAAGTTCGCGTCACTCTGACTCAGGCCCCTCAGCCTAAGAAGGTGAGCGCAAACCTATCGAAGTTCACTGGTAAGGCAACCAAGCTAAACGCGTCGCAACGTGCTGCCATCGAATCAATAATTTCTCAGACCGAGGCCAACTCGATCGCATCTTGCACCGCATACTTCGTCAAGGCAGCCGACAAGCAGCTCGCCGAGGCTAGAGCAAAGGCGGCGTGTGCATATGCACAGGGTCTGAACCCAAAACTGAAGTTCACCTCCACCGCGAAGCAGACCAGGACGAAGGGTCTTGATGGACGAGTCACCGTGGTTTCAAATTGAAGAAACTAGTTCCCTGGCTCCTCGGGCTAACTCTTGCTCTCAGCTCTGTGCCTGCTATTGCCGAAGATGAGCAATGGCCGCTCCCCAACGAATTTGAGCTAGGGCACCATTCGATAGTGATTGAAGACACGGTTGATTTCGGTCAGCTCTTCTCTTCACTCACGGTGTTTGACGAGTCCACATCGAAGCAGCTGAGTTGCGAGTCCTTGGATGACTTGAATTGCTCAGGTGCGAAGATGATGAGGTTCAATGCGAACTTTGCTAACTGTGAGCGTGCTAATCAGTTCGACTGCGTTGAACAGCTTTCTATCAAAACCAACTCAGGTTCTGCCGTTGCAGAATTTGACCGCTACGTCTACTCAGAGCACCCAAACGCTTTCAAGGGAGACGAGAGGCTCCTGCCGGTTGAAATTGGACAACCATCGGTTTGGCGAATCCCTGGGGCACCCCATGCCGCGGGCGATCTCTATCTGCTCGTTGGTGGTAAACAGGGTTACATCCGATCTGGTCAGCTAATTGACGTCAAGATAAACGTTCAGCTGATCCCAGTCTCAGAACTCGAAGGCATTTGGGACGGCGTCATCGATGTCAATGGTTTCGGGGTCATATCACAATGTGTCGAGAAAAAGTTGGACAACGGTAAGACCGAGATTGTGGGTTGTGGCGGAGGAGCTCAAGACTTCGGCCGATTCAGGTGCGCGATTTGGGAACAAGATGGCACTTGTTTGCTTAAGAAAGCGCATCGTCTCGACGGCGAAATCTCCGTATCACTCAGGCTGGCAAATGAGCCGACAGGATGGCTCCATGGACGCATCGAAGATCCGATTGTCAAAACACAGGAGGCCGCTGGGATCAGCACAATTACCGTGACGGCTAAACCGGTTAAAGTTCCGACTCTCTATCACGGCGGCTATTTTGGGCAGCTCCCTGCAGACCTCCAGGAATACTGGGATGACTGCATGGAAAAGCGCGATTGCAACATCTCAACGAGAATCGCAAACTCTGCACCTGAGAGTCAGTCTGGTGCCAATCGAAACGTTCAGTCTTACCTGTACCCTTTTGGAAGCAGGGCGCTCAAGGCCGTAACTACCTTTGCCAAGCACGTCGCAGATACCCCGGTTGCAGCTCCAACCTCGTGGGGCTTCAGAACCCTAGATTTGGTCAAGAATTCAGCTCTGGCCCCCTGTGTCTCCAAGTTCAACGGAACTCTTGGCGTCGTGACAACAAACGCAACCGCTTACTCTGAGGGCCCACCAGAGCTGAGAAACGGATCACTTCGCTATTCGGTTGCTGGATTGCATCACGGGACGGATGGCAAGTCTCTGAACCTGGGCACGTACGACCTTTTGATGCGCTCTGACTTCGCTCGCTGCGTTTACGGATTCAGCAGTGCTCCTCTGCAAGCGTCTGTCTCAGTGCTAACCGTTGCAGGCGAGAGTGTCGTGGCAACGACTCAAGTATCGGAGCGTGATGGCTGGCTAAAGCTTGCCGCCTACGGCTTCACCTTCTCTGAAAAAGAAGTCCGCGTTACTTTGACCCAGGCCCCACAGCCCAAGAAGGTGAGCGCAAACCTAGCTAAGTTCAGTGGCAAGCTTACAAAGCTCAGCTCATCGCAACGTTCAGCCATCGAATCACTCATGTCACAAACCGAGGCAAACTCTGTTGCCAACTGCACCGCCTACTTCGTCAAGGCAGCTGACAGGAAGCTTGCCGAAGCTAGAGCAAAGGCGGCGTGTGCTTATGCTCAGGGTTTGAACCCCAAGCTGACCTTCACCTCAAGCGCCAAGCAGACGAAAACTGCTAGCTTGAATGGCAGGGTTGTAGTCAGTTCCAACTGAATCACTTGGGGGAGTCGTTGAGGAAGCACTTTTGTGCCATAGGGGCCGTACTAATGGCTTTCACCTCATTGACGCCCGCATCGGCTGGGTATATTCCAGAAGACATCGATCCGATGCAGCTCAACAGTGGTCAGTACATCTCTTTGGCCGATGCCTCATTCGGTCCATGGAGTTCAAGGGTCACATCGCGGGCAAGTGCTCGTGACGAGGTGCTCTGCAGCGGCTTTGCCGATTTATGCGATTTGGCAGCTGACAATACTCGTCAGATATCTGCCAACCTGACTTTCACCACTTGCAATTCACCTACTGAATTCGACTGCGCGAGGCTACTGACAATAAGCGGTGAGAGCTACTCGCTTACTGAACTCGTCGGAGATACGGTTTCAGGATTGCCAGACAAATTTCTACCTCATGGCTCTGGCCCATTGCTCGCTAGCGGGCCAAATGGTGATTTCATCCTCTCGATCCGAGGTGAGTATCAGTTTGATTCTGCCAAGGGCTATTTTCTTACTCGAGCTCTGGATGTAGAACTTCTTCCAGTCACCGCACTCCAAGGAAACTTTGAAAGAATCCGGATGGTCCAACGTCAAAGCGATGATGCGAAAACCGTTGGTGAACAAGGGGCAGCCGCAAAGTGCTATTTCAATACCGAGTCCGTCTGTTACCAATCTGACCAGACTCGGTTAGCCAACTTGGATGTGCAACTTGAGTTGCAGCTTTCCAGCAAGTGGAGTGGCTTTTTCAAGGGGAGACTAACCGAACCGGTGCTGGCGGTTAGGAAGAGCAAAGGCGTGCAGATTGTCTCCTTGACTGCCCAAGCCGCCAGAACGCACAGAGTCTTCTTCAAGGTGAACTGGGACGCTTATGGCAAGGCGCAGGAGGATGCAATGTGTGCCGGCACTTCCTGGTGCGAGGCCATGAAGGTGGGTTCTACTGGGCTCCGTACCCACCTGTCCTCGGCTCCTGGGGCGATGGCGATCGTTCAAGCGTTCGGCAAGCACCATTTGGATACGGCTGCCGAAGATGTCTTCGAGTGGTCTTTCGGCATTGGTCGCTCTATCGGTGAAGATTGCCTGGGTCCCAACAGAGGTTTGCTTGGCATGGTCACCTCCAATGCGCCGGTCTTCCAAGCTGGACCGCCAAATTTCCAGTCCGGCTACCTCACCTATGACATTGCTGGCCTTCACTATGCGAAAGATGGACAGACGCTAAATCTTGGCGAGTACAACCTTCAAATTCGCTCCGATGTTGCCAGATGCCTCTATGGGTTCAGCAATGCTCCGGTGTCCGCGACGGTTCAAGTAACAAACGAGTCGGGTAAGCAAGTTGTGGCTACAAAGGTGGTCTCAGAGACCGACGGCTGGCTCAGGCTAAACGCAAATGGCTTCACCTTCTCGAAGAAGCGCGTAAAGGTGAAAATCTCCCAGGGTGTTCAGGCAACCCTTTTGCCTTTTGCCCCGGGGGGCATGAAGCTCTCGGCCTCACAGAACACATTTTTGAAACAGGCACTGGCTTCAAAGATTTCTGGGACCGAGCTCACCTGTACCGGTATTTATTCGTCACAAGCCAAAGCATCGTTGGCCAAGAAACAAGCTGAGGCTACTTGTGCAGCTGCAAAGAAGCTAAGGCCCAGTCTCAAGACAATTTCATATGTGACATCCGCTTCCAGCACAGGAGCAAAGGTCGGATCAGTTCTTCTCAGATCCAATTAGGAATTGCCACGACCTAAGTAATGCTTAACTCATCGTGCGCGGAGTAAAAAAAGAAAACCTGCCGCAGAAGAACTGCGAGCGTTGCGGCAGACCCATGGTCTGGCGCAAGGCGTGGGAGAAAAACTGGGATCAGGTGAAGTACTGCTCCGAGAAATGCAAGAGAACTAAATCTCTTTAGCGAAGTCCTTTAGCCAGCTTCTGAGATCGCTGCCGATGTCTTCTCGGTCGATACCGATTCTCAAGGTTGCCTTGATGAAGTCGAGCTTGTCTCCAGTGTCATAGCGACGTCCGCGGAACACGACTCCTCGCACACCACCTGCAATCTCTGGGTGCTCAACCGCATACTCCAGGGCATCGGTGAGCTGGATCTCTCCACCGCGACCTGGATCAGTCTTCTCCAAGATGTCGAACATTTCGTGACGAAGCACGTAGCGGCCGATCACTGCAAGGTTTGAGGGTGCCTCTTCGCGGGCGGGCTTCTCAACCAAGCCAGTTACCTGCACCACATCGTCCTCGGAGGTCTCATTGATGCTTGCGCAACCATAGAGGTGGATCTGATCTTCTGGGACTTCCATGAGTGCGATCACGTTGTCGCCGGTTTGCTCGTGAACCTCGAGCATGCGGGGGAGAATCTGGTCCCTAAAGTCGATTACGTCATCGCCAAGCAGCACGGCAAAGGAGTGATTGCCGACATGGCTCTTTGCTCTGAGGACCGCGTGACCAAGACCGCGCGGGTCTCCTTGGCGGGTGTAGTGAATGTCGGCTAGTTGAGAAGACTCTTGAACTTTGAACAACTTCTTGGCATCGCCCTTATCGGCCAATACCTGCTCCAGCTCCGCCACTCGGTCGAAGTGGTTCTCCAGGGCATTTTTGTTTCTGCCGGTGATCATCAGTAGGTCATCAAGACCTGCCTCGACGGCTTCCTCAACAACGTATTGAATTACTGGCTTATCAACCAGCGGCAACATTTCTTTTGGCATCGCCTTGGTGGCTGGCAAGAATCTAGTTCCAAGTCCAGCAACTGGGATAACGGCCTTTTTGACACGATAGTGCGCCTGAGTCATGGCTAAAGCCTAGACTCAACTCTCAGGAAATGCTGACTTCTCAGATTTACACTTTCGGGCAGTTGGATAGGAGTTACAAATGGCTAAGCGAATACTTGGGTTGCTATCGGCAGCCCTGTTGGTAGTCATTGGGCTCAGCACTCCAGCCCAAGCTGCCCCAATCGAGAAGGCCTATGAGGCCATCAACATCAACGCCGCCTGGAGTAAGAACATCCTCGGTCAAGGCGTGACCATTGCCATGATTGACCAGGGTGTGAACCTGCAGCACGAGTACTTTGATGGTCAGGTCGTTGACGGCATCTGTGTTTACCAAACCAACAACACCGCAACCTGTCCAAACGGCACCAAGTTTCAAACCGGTCTCGCTGCCGCCAGCCAGCGTCGTGATCTTAGAGGTGCCCTGATTGCTGAGGAAACCCACGGCAACATGGTCGCTGGCATCGTCGCCGGTAAGCCAAACTCGGTGGCACCAGGTGGCGTTGCTCCCCAAGCCAAGATCGTGATGGCTAACACCGATATGCAACCTAAGAGTGTGGTTGCAGCGCTTGAGTATTTCTACCAAAACCGCGAGAAGTACAACATCGTCGCCGTCTCGATGTCCTTTGGAATTCTGGGTCTGACATCTCGTCAGGACCTGCTCAACTGCAACACCAACCCGGTCTACACCGAGGTGCGAGCTTCGCTGAAAAAGCTTCGTGAGGTTGGGGTTATCCCATTTGCCGCAGCCGGCAATGGCTTCTACCTAGACTCGGTGGAGTCCTGGGCACCAACTTGTTTGGATGAGGCAGTGTCCATTGGTTCGGTTGATGAGAATGGCCAAATCTCGATCTACAACACCATGAGCACCAAGGTTGAGTTACTGGCCCCCGATTACGCAATCTCGGCAGCCACCTACGGTTACATGCAGGCCAGCGGCACATCTGCCGCTGCACCGACCGCAGCTGCCAGCTATGCCCTGTTGAGGCAGCAGTTCCCGCTGCACTCCGCTCAGACAGTTCTGGAAGCGATGAAGGTCTCGGGCAAGAAGATCGACGATGTGGTACGCAAGCAGATTCCAATGGTTGACATCGCTGCAGCCCAAAAGGTCTTGGAGTCAACCCCGGTTGGTGGCACTCCAGTTGATCCAAACCCAACCCCGGTCACTACCAAAAAGGTGACCGTCGGATCCTTCAATGGCTACATCGCCATCTACGTGCAAGGTTATGAGGGCAGCCAGTTCATCTCTCGAATCGCGGGTAAGTGGATTAGCGTCTCGTCGCTGAAGAACGTGACCGGTAAGCCATACGCCCTGATCAAGCGCAACACCGGTGCCGGCTATGACGTCAAGGTCGAGGTTTGGATTGATGGCGTGAAGCAAACCCTGAATACTTCGGGACAGCCCGCTTCGCAGGTTTTGGTGCTCAGAACTCGCTAGCGACCAAATACAAAGAGCAAGAATTTCAATGGGCCACCAAGCTCCTTGATGCGCCTTAGCCCAAAGCCAAACCTAACCATTGCGGCCTTGGATCCGAAGACTCGATCAAACACGGATGCTCTAGCCATGCGATCTTTTTTGCTTCCCCAGCGCGACCCAGATGATTCAAACGGATGGGTCGCCAAAGTGATTGGCATAAACACTGCCTTGGCTCCGGCGCTTAGTAAGTCAACGATGAATATGTATTCATCGCCAAGGTAGTTCTTAGCCCCAGCACCGAAACGTTCATCAAACCAAACCCCAAGTTGCCGCACCGCTTCAACCCTGATCACCATCTCGTAGGTTGCGGCCCTTGCGGAGTTGTATTTGGTGAGCTCCTCACGACCCTTTGGATACTGCTTGCGCAGTTTGCCAGCCGGGTCTACAGCTTGGCCGAGCAGCAGCGAATACTCCGGGTTTTCATCGAGGAAGCGAACTGCCTCTTCGAGGCCCGCTTCATTGAACTCGATGTCGTCATCGGAGAAGATCAGGTATTCACCCTTGCAGTGCCAAATCGCCTGATTGCGACTTTTGGCAACGCCTAGGTTGGTGAGCTCGTGGATCTCAAGGTCGGTTCTTGTGAAGAGCTCGGCAAGGCCTTCGCCGCGCCAAGCCATGTTCTCGGGATTTTGAATGATAACCGTGACCCGCCAGTCCAAACGCTCCGGGGGTGGCTTGATGTTACCCACTCGATCTGCGAGGGTCGAATAGCCGAGGGTCAGCTTGATCATTAGAAGCTGTTCGCCTTAGCTCGGGCAAATCTCATCAAGGAGCTGCTAACCGATGAGAATGTGGTGTTTTGAAGTCTTAGACCTAGGAATAACACGATGGTGTTGGAGAGTGTGACCAGACCATCAAGCGAGAACCAAATCAATACCCCAAGCAGCACCACTACACCGAAGCTTGCCAGCAGCGTGCCGAACTCGGCCTGCTGAATTCGAGATCCCAGGCGCTCTGCTGGAGTGACCTCTTTCTTGGCGCGTTTTTTCTCAACAAAGCCGCGTTGCTTCTTTAGCTGACGCTTGAAAAGCACTCCCATTACCTGAAGCACGATCAGCACCAGCAGCATGTTTAGCCCTGCAAACAGCGGGCTGAGTGCAAATAAGAAGAACGCAATTACAAATAGCTGAGTCAAAAAGCTAAGTACGTTGACTAGCTCAAGACCCATAGCCCACTCCCAAGACTCCTTGGTCTTGGACTTTTCTCTGGTGTCCGCTCCGAATGCCTTGTCAAAGAACTTCACCCGATAGGTCTTCTGCAGATAGTTGGCAGTTCTTGTGGAGATAAAAAGCACTGCAAACACAACACCGGCAACGATGATCTCGGCCAGCGGCTTGTCAGCCCCATCGACAACCAGATCGGTAAAGAGCTTGGCAACCAGCAGTTCAATAACCGGAATCGAGGCTGCAATCAGAACTAGCAATACCAGCTGCGTGCGGTACTTGCCCTTCGGGACTAGGAGTTTGGAAGAGCTAAATAGTTCTTGAAAGATTTTGCGCAATAGCTACTTCTTTCGAACCTTTGCAATGCCTGCCTTGATGTGCTCGATGACTTCGTCCTTCTTGGCCTCAGAGACCTTGATGTCTCGAATTAAGTTGTCGAGGTTTGCCTTGCGAAGATCTAGTGGCACAACCTGCGGGTTCATTACCTCAACTCCGGCACCCTGGGCGTAGTCACCGTACTTGATTCCTGAGCCGTGAACGTTCTCCTCATAACCTTCAAAGGTCACCAGTCCACATGGAATTCCATAGGACTGGCAGGTGATCATCACGTGCATGGCCGAGGTAATCACTGCGTCATACTGAGCCAGCTTGCCCACAAACTCTGCAATGTCAGTTGGGCGAGACATCAAAACCGAGAGCTCTTCGACATTCTCGGGTAGTTGCATCGGAGCTGAGGTGTGGGAGAAGTGACGAATAAATGCAATCTTGCCGTTGGTTGCTCCGCGAGTCACCGGGATGACGCGGCTCAGCGCGAGACCTGGGTCACCAAAGGCCTCGATGGCGGGACCGCCAGATTGCTTCAGCACTCTGGCGGTGATTGGACCACGAACCGAGACATACTGCGCCTTGCGATTTAGTTCGATGTCATCGGTTGAGATACCGGTACCGATCACAACCGAGTTGGACTTGATGAAACGACCAATCGAACCAAGGGAAATCAGGTGGGGCTTAGCGGCTGGCTTCACCGGTGACTGCAGCACAATCCGAGCATCGGTGTAGTGCGAGATCATCAGTGGGCTTAGCCAGTCCCCAAAGTTGCCCGGGAATGGCTTTGACCACCAGGCCAAACGAATCTTGTCCTCAGACTCCTTGGCGGAGTATGAGAGAAATGCCTCTGCAGCCTCAATGATTGATGCCTCACCGAAGCTCGCGATGTATTTGTTCTCGAACTCAGCTTTGGCCTTGATAAACAGGGCACCATCGCCCTTGATGCCACCGCCGAGCATTTCACCAACCATACGGCTGCGCTCAGGGTCAATGCTCTTGGCCTTGCCTGCAGTCAGCACACCGGTAATGCCGGCAGAGTCTGCAATTCGACGCAGTGGCTTCTTGATTGAGTCCGGCAATGCCTTTTCAATTTTCTTCGCCTGCTTGAGAAGCTTCTTTCTTGGGCTGGACTTCTTGCCAGCACCGTGCTGCACAACCTTGTCCTTGAACTCTGCAACATTGCCCGAGGAACCGAATACGAAGAATGCCTCACGAGCACCAGGCTCAGCGAGCTTGCGGTCCTTGACGATGCAGGTTGAGGGGATGAGCTGGAAAGTTAGCTTCTTGGCATTTGCTCGCCAAGCCTCTTCCAAGAAATAGTCATCGGTTGCCTTGATATCAGCACGCTGCTCCAGGTCATAGGCATCTTCAACTAGCTTGCGGCCCTGCTCGGTGGCGTTTACGCCCCAGAAGCTTGGCTCCCAGAAGCGGGTGCGGTTGTGATAGCCGATCTGAAGCGGGCTACCAAAGCTGCGCTGGAAACCAATTAGGTCAGCGGTGGTGTTAGAGATGAAATCGGGTAGGTGAGTGATGCGGCAGTCAACGTCAATCCAGAACACCATCTTGGTTGGGTGCTTGTGACAGATCTCGCGGATAAAGCCAATCTTGCGTCTGGTGACATCGGCCCAGTCTTCGCCGGGACGCTTTTGGATTTCCAAAAGCTCGTGCGCGATGCCCAGCGAGTCAAGCTGCTCGCGAAGCTCTTTGGCGTGGCCGCCATAGTAGGCGTCAGGGGTGTAAAAACTGCAGATGACTACGTCTCGGTTACTCACGGGTAAAAACTACCAGCTACCCCCGCGATACCCCTCTAAATAAGCCCCACCAAAAACCCAAGCCCCAGGCAAAGTGCATGGTTGGTAGCACCAGCATCAACCAGGCCTTCACGTTATTGCTTGGTCCACTGCGGGTAAACACATAGATTCCGATTGCGAGTAGGTATAGCCCAAGCGGGAATCCCCAAACCAGTGACAGCACCAGAATGGGTGGAATCCAGTAGCGAACCGAGGAGTCCGCGGGATTGTTTCTAGTTAGCGCACCACGCCACCTACCGGTTTTGAAAAACTGCCGTGCCAACTCTTCCCAACTCGATCTGGGGTAGTAGCCAACCTGCAGCCGTGGATCAAACCAAACTTGGTAATCGGCTTTGCGAATTCGCTGGTTTAGCTCCCAGTCTTGACCTCTAACCCAAAACGGATCAAAACCACCGAGCTCATCTAAAACTGACTTTCTAAAGACACCTAGATAAACAGTCTCCTTGGGCCCAGCCTCGCCACCAACGTGAAATGCCCCACCGCCAAGCCCGATGCGGTCGTTATAGCCATAGGCAACCGCTGATTGAAAATCACTCTTGCCTTTGGCCACCATCATGCCGCCCACATTCGCAGCACCGGTTTGATTCAAAATCTCGACGGCAAGAGCGGCATAGCCATCGCTTAGGTCGGAGTGGGCATCTACTCTGAGCACAACCTCGTAACGAGCCTTGGCAATCGCAAGGTTTAGCGCAATCGGGGTAATGCCCTCAGGGTTTTCGACAATCTGCAGCTTTTCACCAAACTCGGTTGCCAACTGCATGGCAATCTCCATGGTCTGATCTTTGCTGGGGGCAATGGCCAGGATCAGTTCCATTTCGCCGGGCACCTGCTGGGCGAAGACCGACTCAACAGCTGTCCTGAGGTATTTCTCTTCATCCCGAACGGGCATCACAAATGAGATGTTCTTGAGATCAGCCATTTTGAATACTGCGACCCAGCGCAATCACTTTCCAGCCAGCTGATTGCCAGGCTGCAACATCAAGCACATTGCGGCCATCGATGACTGTCTTGTTCGCAACCACCGCGCCAAGAGCGTGAGGGTCAGCGTCTTTGTATTGCTTCCACTCGGTTCCCAAAATCACCAGGTCCGCCTCACGAACGGCCTCTACTAGATCAGCCTCACGACCAAGGGCCGGTTCCTTTTCGGCAAGTGCAGAGAGTGATACTGGGTCATGAACCGTCACCTCGGCACCTTCGCGACTTAGTCGCTGAGCAATCTCAAGTGCGGGGGAGTCGCGAAGGTCATCACTGTCTGGCTTGAACGAAATACCCAACATGGTTACGCGCTTGCCCCGAACATCCCCAAGCTCACTCTTGGCAAGCGCGACCACCTTGTCGCGTCTTCGGAGATTGATGGCATCAACGTCTTTTAGGAACTCGACTGCCGAGCCAACACCGAGCTCTTCAGCTCTTGCCATAAAGCCGCGGATGTCCTTGGGTAGGCAACCGCCACCAAAACCGATGCCGGTTCTAAGGAACTTGTTTCCAATACGTTCGTCATAACCAATTGCTTTGGCGAGCGAAACAGCATCAGCGCCTGATACTTCTGCCACCTCAGCCATGGCATTTATGAAGCTGATCTTGGTTGCCAAGAATGCGTTGGCTGCCACCTTAACCAACTCAGCGGTCGGCACATCCAAAACCAAGAACGGCGTACCTAGGTTCAAGATCGGAGCGTAAGCGGCCTTGATCACTTCAACCGAGTGCTCGTTCCATGCGCCCACCACAATTCGGTCTGGTCGCAAGGAGTCTTCTAGCGCGGTTCCCTCGCGCAGAAACTCTGGGTTCCAAGCCAGGTTCACATCAAACCCAGTAATCTCAGTCATTACCTTCTGCAATTCGGTCGCGGTCCCAACCGGGACGGTTGATTTACCAGCAACAACAGCATCTGGTCTGAGGTGAGGAGCAAGCGCCTTGGCAGCGGCCATTACATAGGAGGTATCAGCTGCATCGCTGCCAGAGCGCTGAGGTGTGCCAACACAGATGAAGTGGAGGTCGGCGCTCGCTGAATGGTGATTGTGCTCGGCCTGAAAGGTGATTTTGCCTGTTTTCAATACGCGAGACAGAGCCTCATCGAGACCAGGTTCGTGGAATGGAAGGACTCCCGCTTTTAGAGCCTCGAGCTTCTTGGGGTCAGGTTCAAGACCTACAACCTCATGACCAAGCTCCGCCATAGCGACTGCGTGTGTGGCCCCCAAATATCCAAGGCCGATGACCGATACCTTCACAAGCAGGGAGTCTACCTAGCAAACGGCAAATAACCCCTGACCGTAACGGGTATTGACTACGGGCGTATAGTGATTTTTGTATGGCAAACATTGAAGACCCAAAGACTTTTGGGGAAGACCCCTTAGAGCAGCTCCTAGATGAGGAGTCCGACGAGGAGTTTGGCCTACCTGAATTTCGAGAGCACTTTGCCGATTCACTGACTCCAGCCGTTCTAAAGGACTGGACTGCCAAAGACTTTGCGAGCATCTACGTTCGCTTTCGCCCACACCTAGAGCGTCATGCTCGTCGCTACCTCCAGAACCCATCACAGGTTGAGGAAGTAGTTCAAGACGCATTCCTATATTTAATGACCTCACTTCCAGAGCTCGACTCCGAGCTTGGAGTTTTGAAGTTCTTGAAGTGGAAGACCAGGCTGCTTGCTCTTGATGTAATTCGCTCCAACAGCCGCGCAACCATGGCTCCAATTGATGACCAGCCAGAGTTTGCATCGAGTGACCCAGAGATCAGCCAGGACCTTGAGCGTGCCGAAGACGCTGCGATTGTCTCCATGGCGCTGGCCAAGCTCCAACCTCGTCACCGCGAGGCGCTGATTGCGACCCTGTATGAGGAGAAGCCTCAAGAGGTCGTGGCTGCCCAGATGGGTCTCAGTGACAACGCATTCCGTCAACTTCTGTTCCGCGCCCGCGCCGCATTCAAGAAGGCGCTTATTGGCGAGGCAGAGACCGCAGGACTATCGATGTCTCAGATCCTCTCGATCGCTGCTCGCAAGGCAGCTGCCGAGAGCGGCAAGTATGTCTCTGCTGCAGGTGCTTTCTTGCTGGTTCTAGCAATCTCCATCGGTGTGCTGCCAAACCTCTCACCATCGGTGTCTGAGCAGGAGATCTCAGCTCCAGAGCCGACCATCACCTCTCCTTCAGAGCCGACTGAGGTTGAGGTTGCAGAAGAAACCCCAGCTTCACCATCAGATCTTGCCCCGGTTGCAGATTCAGTTATCGAAGCTGAGACAGTTGTAATGACCGCAACGGTCAACACCACTACCCAGGCAACACCAGAGCCCAAGGGCGACTTGCTTACCGAGCAGGAGCTAATGGTTGCAACTTTGAAGCCGATTCTGGGAGCGCGGACTCTCGAATCGCTCTCCTCAGAGACTGAGGGCCGAATTGTTTCCGCTTCCACGGGTGAGGTAAGCGTATTGAACTCAGCTGGCCTAAAGGCCAACGTGGTTTACGACCTAAACACCGAAAACGGCATCCAGTCAGCTTGGTTTGAATTCAAGGTCGGAGACGCAATGTTCTATGCACTTCCGAAAACTTGGATCGCATCAAAAACTACTGATTCTCAAGGCCGCACGGTTTTGATGCTCGGTGCCACGGATCTTGTAGTCGGAAATGCCGATGGCAAGCTCGGTAACGTGGTTATCGAGAACTCTGTTTTGGGCAATGGCAAGATCCGCCTCGAGATCGTTCTCGACGATGCAGCATCGCCAATTACTTCTTCTTTGACTATCAAGTCCAACTACTAAATAGCGGCCTTGGAAAAAGGCTCAAACTTTTTTGTATCCAAATCGTAATGTCTGGACATTATGTCCGTTATCTTGGACTAGAGGGTGTGTGAGCTCCTGCTTGGTTGGTGCTTGCTCGCTCTCAAACCAATCGGCCCCAAGGCCGATTGGAAACCAAGAAAGAAAGAGAACGAATGTTCAAGAACACGACTCGTAGGGGTCTTGCGATTGCTTCCGCTCTATCACTAGCGTTCGCAGGTCTGGTCTCCGCACCAGCATCAGCAAACGTAGCGTTTGAGCTAAAGCCATCTGCAGGTACCGGCTACAACACGCTCGTGACTGAGACCTTCACCCTAGAGACCGTTTTGGGTTCAGCTAACCCATCCGGCGGCGCTCAGCTGAAGTATGCAGTTTCGAAGGCGACCGGGTTCGACGTTGATGCTGTTTCCAGCACCAGCGCAACCGCTGCGCTTGTTGACAAGGAGATCCTCACCGGATCCACCTCTGAGGTAGTTCCAGCCGCTGGCGCAACCCAGACCTCCCGTAATTACTTCCGTCTAGCAATTGACGGCGCAACCACCGCTTCAGCATCTGTAACCGTTACCGTCACCGCGTTCATCGACGTTGACAACGACGGTGTTGTAGATGCAGCAGAGCCACAGTCAGCCCAGACCATTTCTTTCAAGAAGTACTCTGACGTTGCATCTGTAGTTGCACTAACCCAGCCAATCCAGGGCGACACTTCTCTAAAGGGAACCGCCTCCTTGACTGACATCAACGCTGACCAGGTTCAGAGCTCCGTTACCTTCGTTGCATCCATCGGTGGCACCGCTACCGGTTCCGCAACATTGGCTAGCGGCGTTTACTCAACCGCTGTATCAGCGCTTGCTGCTAACGCAACTGTTTCTGCAGTTGTAAAGGTTGGAACCACTCAGATTGGCGCAGCTTCTTCGACCCTAACCGTGACCGCAGCTTCAGCTGTTGTTGTTACTGCTTCTGCAGTAACCAGCGACAACGCTAAGGGCACCTTGGTTCGCAAGAACTCCGCATTCGCAGTGACCGGTAAGGTCCTAAACGGCAACACTTCAACCGCTTCTGGCGTTGCAGGTGTCGCAGTTACCGCACTTGTCACCACCAGCGCGACCCTGGGATCAAGCACCACCATCACCGTGAACGGTGTGACCTACACTGACAGCGCGAAGCTACCAACCGCTCTTGCTCTAACTACTGACGCAAGCGGAAACGTAACCCTGAACGTGACCAGCGCGGGCCTCGCTGCAGATGCAACCATCGGCTTCCGCTTCACTTCACAGAACGTAGTTTCTGACCTGTTCACCACCACTCAGAAGGACGCACAGTACACCGCGACCGCTGCTGGCACTGGTTACCTAACCGTTGCACCTTCGGGCGCATTCTCGGTTGACTACACCGTTGCTGACCAGTGGGGCGTTGCAGCTCCTGCAGGCCACCGTGTTGCAGTTGCCTACAACGGCACCACCAAGTACGTGAACCTATCCGCAGGCGCAGCAAAGGTTGACTTCACTGCAACCAGCTCTGCAGCGACCCTGAACGTAGAGAACATCGCACTTGAGTCACAGAACACCAGCACCCTTAACTGGTCAACTGTCTCAACCGCAGTCACCGCATCTGTAGTTGTTGTAAAGGCAACCTCAGTAGCAGCTTCGTTCACCACTGCTCCAACTCACTCAACCGCTGTTGATGTTGCTCGCGCAACCACCAGCAACACCGCTGGTTTCACCAACAAGGTTGAGATCACTGGAAAGGTAAACCACGCAGGTCAGTCTGTAACCGTAACCTCGACCGGTGCAAAGTTCTCCAACGCTTCTCAGGGCGTGGCTGCTGTAGCTAACACCTACACCACCACCGCTGATGGCAACGGAAACTTCACCATCTCGGCATACGTGCACGTTGCTGGCACCGCGACCTTCAACTATGTTGCTGGCACCGCGACTGCTTCAACCACCATCAAGGTGAACACCCCTAACGGCACCAACGGCTCAGCGCTAGACGTAACCTCTAACGCTGCAGGTAACACCATCGAGCCAGGCAAGACCATCGTTGCAAAGATCTCTCTAAAGGATGAGTTCGGCAACGTAATCGCTGCTGACGATGCTGCTACCGAGTCCTTCGGTGTAACCGTGACTGGCCTTGGCTTCGTTGGCGCACTACCAACCAAGCTAAACAGCTCCGGTGAGGCAACCGTAACCGTTCTGCTAGGTTCCGCTGATGAGGGCAACGTCGTCATCACCGCTACCTACTCGAAGGACGGCACCACCGCTAACGCCATCACCAAGGTGCTAACCATCGCTGTTGCGAAGGCTGCTGCTCCTGAGGTAAACGCAGTTATCGGTACCTACAACGGCCGCTGGGCAGTTCGCGTTGAGAACGCAAAGGGCTCAGTAGTTTCCGTCAAGGTTGGCGGCAACTGGTTCAAGTACACCTCTCTAAACGAGAACTACCTATTCAGCCGCAAGTCGGTTAAGGGTCGTACCCTCGCAGTTGCTGTTTATGTAAACGGCCAGCTAGAGAACGTTGCAACCATCGTTGTGAAGTAGTTTCAACACTCTCCAAAAAACCGATAGCCCCCCTGGAAACAGGGGGGCTATCCATTTAACTGTTTAGCTTGCCAGTGACTGTTTTGGTATCAACCCGAGGGCCTTACCCTTTTTGGAAGCCTCAGTTCTACTGTTGACACCTAGCGCTCGATATATCCGGACTGTCTCTTGGCGAATGGTTGACTCCGAAAGCAACATAACTCTGGCAATTTCTGCATTGGTTTGGCCCAGCGCCATGTAACTGAGCACCTGTCGCTGACGATCGGTCAACTCCTCAGGGTTTCCCTCTGTTCGAACAGCACCTTGCTTGATGTTGAGTCCGTTGGTGTCCAGGTAGAACGCACCGAGCTGAGCCAAGACGTTCTTCGCTGAGTCCTCTAGCTTCGCCACCTTCTTTCCTGAAACGACTACTAGGCCACCAACTGGTGCCATCGACTTATAAAAAGGGAACACCGTAATGAACGCGTTCTCCCAAGCGAAGGATGCAACTTCCTTAGAACCCAGTGCCTTGGAGATCGGGTTGTCATCCCAGAGAGATAGCCCTTCAGGAATCGGATATGAGTTTCCGTAAGAGGCAATTACCCGCAGGCTGCCTTTCTGATCTATTGCAACCAATTGAGAACCCGATGCCCCCGCACCCAAAAAATCTCCATGGACAACGTTCCTGCATAATTCGTAGCTGTCTGATGATGAGGTAATCACCCCGGTCGCGTTCTCTAAGAACTCGAGTGCAAGCATTCGAAACCCCCTAATTAGTTCCTGTACATACATTCAAAGTCCAGACATTTGAAAATGCGAGAGCGTTTCGTCCCCCATCTTGGTCAAGTCCGGACATTACTCAGACATGTCCAAATAGACTCCCCTACCCCTTAGTAACAGGGAGGGACCGCCTCTGGTTACCTAAGCCTGTAAGAGTGGGATATCTCCTGCTTGGTTGGTGGTAGTTCGCTCTTACAGCCATTTCCCCCATGGGTTTTGGTAAACCAAGAAAGAAAGAAAACTATGCAAAAGAACTCAAACCGCAGAGGTTTGGCTCTTGGCGCGATCTTCGCCCTGGTTGCATCACTGTTCGTCTCCGCTCCGGCGCAGGCAGCAACTGATGGTGCAAACATTGGTGTTTACCCGGTCGCCGAGAACGGAACCACATCATCTGCATTTGTAGGTACTTTGGTGGATGACTTCCCGATCTACGTTCAGGCGAAGCCTGGAAATACGTCGCTTGCGAACACCACTGTCATCTTCAAGGTCGAGAAGACTGCCGGAACCAACATGGATGTCGTGGTCAGCGCTAGCGCGACCGCTACTGACATGTCCGCAATCACATCCACCTCACCTTCAGCCCCGACTGCTACTCAGGGTTACATGCAGGCTGGAAGCACCTCCATCACCGTTGCGGCAGTAGTAAACGCTTCCGGTGTCGCTCACCTTAACTTCAAGGCCAGCTCCGCATCAGGACTGGCATCTTGGAGTGCAGTGACTCTGAAGGTCACCGCCTTCCAGGACATCCAAGGTGGCGTCTCCAATGACACCATCAACTCCGACGAGTGGTTTACCACCCAGAGCGTGACCTTGCTTCACCCAACTGCACTCACCGCTGTTCTCAGTAACTCTGCGCTGGGCGTGGGCACCAATGGGGTAACTGTAAGTGCCACTGTCACTGGAGTGAACCTTGCAAACATTAGTGGTCAGTTCAGGCTGGCTTACTCAACCTCTGCCTCTACTTCGTTCGTTGGCAACAACGTCACCGCAGCTCAGGCATTCGCTAGAGGTGGAATTGTTTCACAATCTGCCGGTCTAACCACTATTGCTGGAAACGAAAAGTACGAGTTCTCCCTTCGTTACCACTCTGCCGCTCTAAGCGCGGTGACTGATGGTTCTCGTGTCGGAAGCCTTGTGACTGTAACTGCGTCTCGTGCAACCGCGACCGCGCTTGTGGTTCTGGTAGAGGCTGGTGACGATGCAGTTTCTGCAAGCGGCACCACTACTTCTGGAGTGACCTACAACGTCCGTCCAAACAAGACATACAAGGTGACCGTGACTGCCATGAGCAACTCAGCAACTGTGTCTGGCGAGGCTTTGAAGGTTGCAATCACTGGTGAAAGCTTGAGTGTTGATGCTGGCAAGACCATCTCTATCGATGGTGGCGCCGCTACTACCTCATACCCAACCGCAATGTCGCTTACCACTGGAACAGATGGCAAGGCTAGCTTCACTCTAGCCTCCGCAGGTATCACTGACGCTCACGCTAACTTCGTGATCACGGTAACTAGCGAGGTATCAAACCTTACCAAGGCTGCAACTTTGAACCCAGACCTTCCTGGTTTTGTGGTAGTGAACGAGTATGACCTGTACTCAACCACTCCTGGAACCGCAGTGAAGCTGAACTTCGATGTTGAGGACCAGTGGGGTGTTGCCTCTGACCGCACGAATCAGCGAATCAAGCTGACCGCAGGTGGCGACTCTGGATTCCAGGGAAACCCGACCGTGTCATATGCAACTGTAACTGCAGGTAAGGCATCATTTGACTTCACTGCAAACCCAGTTACCAAGACTGGTTCGGCAACCATCGTGCCCGTTGTCCAGACCCTAAACCCAGACACCAACACTTGGGTGGACGGAACCACGGGAACAACCATCACCATTAAGGTCACTACGATTGCGAATGCCTTCACTGGCTCAGCTTTAGCTACCGCTTCTGCGAGCATTTCTTATGCAGCTGCGAGCGGTAAGTACAGCTGGTCCGCAACTTCCATTGCAATCAAGGCTGTAAATCCTGGTTCAGATGTAGTGGTTTCCGCTCCGGGCTTGTTCATTCAGGACCTGGCCGATTCCAAGACATACTCCGCTACAGCGACTCTAAGAACTGACTCCTCTGGAGATCTTTCTTTGAAGTTCGCAAGCACCAAGGCCGGAACCCACACCGTTAGCTTCACTGTGGGAACCGTTACCACCACCTCACAGATCGTAGTAACTGCCGCACAGGTGCAGAGCGCAAAGAACATCACAATTGCATCTGCCACCATGTTGCCTGGTCAGACAAACGTAATCTCTGGTACTCTCACCGACGCTAATGGCAACCCAGTTGCTACAACAGCGGACAAGAAGGTATCGGTGGAGTGGACTGGTAAGGGCCTCCCATTCAACGTCGGTTCAATTGCTACTGACGAAGATGGAAAGTTCTCCTTCCAGGTGCTAGTGCTTGCTGGCGAGACCGGAACCGGTACCGTAAAGGCAACTTTCAAGCCAACCGCCGTTGCCGCTGACGACATCACCGTTACGAAGACCATTGCGATCGATGCCCCAGCAGTTGCTCCAGCTCCTGAGGTCAACGCAGTGATCGGCACCTTCAACGGCCGCTGGGCAGTTCGCGTTGAGAACGCGAAGGGCGCAGTTGTTGCAGTCAAGGTTGGTGGCAACTGGTACAAGTACACCTCTCTAAACGAGAACTACCTATTCAGCCGCAAGTCAGCTGTAGGTCGCTCCGTTGCGGTAGCTGTTTATGTAAACGGCACTCTAGAGAACGTGGCGACTATCACCATCAAGTAGTTTCAAAAACTAACTAACCGGATCGGGTGGACCTTAGGGTCCACCCGATTCCCATTTCATCGGCTGAGTCTGTAGTCTTGCCAGGTGTCTAAAAAGGGTCTGATTCTTTTCCTTCTAGCTGGGCTCTTTTGGGGTCTTCCTTATTTCTTTATTGTTTGGGCACTTGAGTCTTTTTCGACATCAACAATCGTCTTTGCCCGAACCTTACTTGGTGCGGTCGTCCTGATCCCATATGCGATCAAGGTAGGTGGCATCAGACCTGCTCTCCAAGCATGGCCATATGTCGTGCTTTTTGCAGTTTTGGAAATGGTTGTGCCGTGGTTCCTGATAACAGAGGCGGGCAAACACATACCTTCGGGACTATCTGGACTTCTTGTATCGACCGTCCCATTCTTTGCTGTCGCGATTATGGCTCTTGTGTTCAAAGACAGAACTGCCCTCAAGCCGGTTCCGTTGTTGGGCATGTTGATCGGATTCACCGGAGTCGTCGCTCTCGTGGGCATCGACTCTCTATTGGGGCACATCGATCCGATTTGGGTGAGTGCGGTCGTATTGGCCGCACTTGGTTATGCGATTGCCCCAATCATGGCGAATGTAAAGATGAGAGAGGTTCCCACATCGGGCGTCATTGGATTGAGCATGGCTCTTGTGGCACTAGTGTATTCACCGTCCGCTCTTTCCGAGCTACCGCGCGAGCTGGTTGCTGAACCAACAGCTCATGCCTGGATCGCTCTAGTAGTTTTGGGTCTTGTTTGCTCAGCTCTCGCGTTTGTCATTTTCTTCGAGCTGCTCAAGGAAGTTGGCCCAGTAAAGGCAAGCTTGATCACCTATGTGAACACAGCCGTCGCGCTGCTCCTTGGGACACTTTTCCTGAGCGAGCCTGTCACGCCAGGCTTGTTGCTGGGAATCCCGTTGATTTCGATAGGTCTATATCTCAGTGCGAAGAAGTGAGTTGGGAAGTCAATGGAGCGAAGTGGAGTTGGTTATAGCGTGAGTGATTCAATTTCAAAGCCTGCAGAAACTATCGTCCCCATTTCAGATTTGATCGCCAACAGGTGGAGCCCAAGGGTATTCGACACAAGTCACGAACTAAGCCATGGCGATGTCCTGGCCTTGGCTGAAGCTGCCAGATGGGCACCGAGCTCGAACAACGCTCAACCTTGGAAGCTCGCAATTCTTACTCGTGAAACTCCAGAGTTCCAAGCTATTTCTCACTCAGGCTTGACCGGATTCAATCAAACCTGGGCACCTAAGGCATCGGCGTTTGTAGTAGTCATGGCAGATCAGGTTCGACCTGACGGAAATCCCTGGGATAAGGCAATCGCCTTCTACAACGCAGGTCTGATGTCTGCTCAGGTTGTTTTTGAGGCCGAAGCGATGGGTCTCAAGGCTCACTACATGGGCGGCATCGTCCATGATCACATTGAGGCCATCCTCGAAGTCTCTGGAGTTTGGGTAGTGAATGTGATTGCCATTGGCAAGCAGGGCGATGTCTCTGGTGTTCCTGCAGAGCTGCAAGAGCGCGAGTCCGCTCCCAGAACTCGCAAGTCCCTGGAAGAGATAATCCTTCACGGCCTTACGCGCTAATTGGCAGAAGTTAGACTTCTACCCGTGCCAACAACTTTTCGGATGTCAGTAACTAGTGACATCGTCGGTTGGTTTGATCAAATCGGCCCAATTCTCTTCTACGCGGCCGTCTTTGGGCTTGTTTTCGCTGGCACAGGTTTATTCATCGGTGCCTTCATCCCGTTTATAACCGGTGACTCACTCGTATTCGCTGCAGGCTTGGTTTCAGCAGCCCATCAAGACTCCATAAACATCCTGGTTATGGTCATAGGTGTTGGAATAGCGGCTTTCTTGGGGGACCAAGTTGGTTACACCCTTGGTCGCCACTACGGACGCCCTTACTTGGACAAACGCAAGGGTCAGTGGATTAAGCGCGGCATCGAGCGTTCAGAGCAGTTCTATGATCGCTACGGCTGGTGGTCGATCGTAGTTGCAAGATTTATCCCATGGGCAAGGGTTATCATTCCGGCCCTAGCCGGCATCGGGCGCATGAATTACTACAAGTTCTTCTCTGCCAACTTGGTCGGTGCCCTGCTGTGGGGCAGCGGCCTCACTTTGGCTGGTTACTTCGCCTATTCAATTCCATGGGTTCGTTCAACCGTTTATGCGATTGCAGCTGTTGTTATTGGCCTGAGTATCATTGCCGGCTTTAGGACCTGGAAAGCCAACCGGTCAAACTAGTTTTTTAAGGTGAAGTCAGCTAAAGACTCGCTACCTTCTTCTGCAAAGAACTCATCTTCCTGGGCCGCCCAGATGCTCCAATTTTGATCAAAGGCCCCAGCATCTCGATCGTGAAACCTTGATTTTCGAGTCGAGAGATCAGCGTCCATCCATACTCGCACTTGCGCTTGGCTGGCGGTCAGTCGGGAGATAGAGCCGCAGCCCTCGACTATCAAGATGTTTCCGCCAGCGAACTCTCTCCAACCATTGCCAGGTTCTTCAGCATTGCCCCTGGTATTTCGACCCCAATCCCAGACCTGCCAGATCGCTTTCTTCCCGCTGGCAAGGGGACCCAGTATCCGCTCTTCCAGATATTTGGAGCCTTCTCGTAGGCCCTCCCAGCCCGGATATAGATCATCCATTGAAACTACGGTCGGGGCTGGCTCACCGGCCTTGAAGATCTCATCTCTAAGCAGCTGGGCGAATGTGCTTTTTCCAGATCCAGCTCGACCATCAATCAGCAATATCGGAGTCGGAATTTGATCCGCGAGTTCCAAGGTCAGCTTGGTTATGACCTCTAATCCCTCGCGGAAATCTAGCGTTCGTGGCACCGGTGAAGTCTAAAGCTCCTCGATCAATACGTCAGGGTGCTTATCAAAGCGGTACCCCTGGCCACGGACAGTTCTAACAATGTCCTCGTAGCCTGCGATCTTTGAACGCAAGCGACGAACGTGAACATCGATGGTTCGCGCGTTCGGGGTAGGTTCACCGCAGCGATCTGCGATAGCAGCGATTTCACTTCTGGAAACTGTGTTACCAGAGTTTTCAATCAGGAATGCGAGTAGTTCGAACTCTTTGCAGGTAAGCAGGGCATTTCTTCCGTCTACGAACAAGCGCCTGCGAGTTAGATCAACAACGATTCCCCTGGCAGCCTTGTCTTCCTCCTGGACGGGTTGAACCTTCTGCTTGGTAGCTCGTGGCTCCTGAAGGGCCAGCCTAGTGATGTCAAGGTTTCTCCCGGGTGCATCAGCTGGTGCGATAGCGACAGTTGCGTAGGTCTCTGAAGCCTTGTTTGGAACTAGATCTGCGATTTTTTGCTTTAGTGCCGCGGCAATCTCTTGAAGTGATACTCCGGCGGCTGCGGCGTCAGATTCAGAAATACCAACGTACAGCGCGAAGCCCTTGATTTCGGTCTTGGTCTTTAGGTTTAGTGACATTTGGCTCAGATCCTTTTGTGTAGTGTGCGGTTTTTGATGCACGAATCACGTGCGTTTGTCGGGGTGCTGGTGCCATTGGGCTAATTCGTGAGCAGTTGAATTAGCGGCACATACACATGCACATACACATCGAGCAGGGCATCATGGCACCCTGAGGTGCTCCGTCTAGCTGTGCTCGAGTAGTCATTGCCAAATAGTTTGCGGAAGATTGCAAACTATGTCAAATCATTACGAATTGTTTCGAATGGTCAAAGGGTAGGCTTGTGGGGTCAGTTGGGGGCACCCAATCAGTTGGAGTGAAGTTGAAAAAAGCACTGATTATTGGAATTACTGGTCAAGATGGCTCATATCTAGCGGAGCTTCTTCTTGAAAAAGGGTACGAGGTTCACGGATTGATCCGTCGAGCATCGAGCTTTAATACCTCTCGTATCAATCACCTATACCAAGATCGCCATGACGGTCAGGCTCGGATGATTCTTCACTACGGAGATCTTTCTGATGGCTCTCGCCTGGTTTCCCTAATCGCAGAATTGCAACCTGAAGAGATTTACAACCTAGGCGCTCAGTCGCACGTTCGCGTGAGTTTTGACGAACCCGAATACACCGGAGACATAACAGGCGTGGGCACAACTCGAGTCCTCGAGGCTGTCCGGCTCGTTTCTCCTCAAAGTCGTTTTTACCAGGCATCCTCCTCAGAAATGTTTGGTGCCACACCTCCACCTCAGAATGAGGAGACACCTTTCTATCCAAGGTCGCCATACGGTGCTGCGAAGGTCTACTCGTATTGGATGACCAAGAACTACCGCGAGGCCTACGGCCTGTTCGCCGTGAATGGCATTTTGTTCAACCATGAATCGCCCCGACGCGGTGAAACTTTTGTCACCCGCAAGATCACTCGTGCAGCAGCCCGAATAAAGGCTGGTGTTCAGAAAAAGCTTTACCTCGGCAACCTAGACGCGGTCCGTGACTGGGGTTACACCCCTGAGTATGTCGAGGGCATGTGGCGGATGCTTCAGCATGATAAGCCGATGGATTATGTGCTGGCGACCGGATATGCAGCAACGATTCGTGACTTCCTGGACTACACCTTCCAGCACCTTGAATTGGACTGGAAGGACTTTGTTGAGTTTGACTCCCGCTACCTTCGTCCAACCGAGGTGGATGCCCTTATCGGTGACGCCTCGCTTGCTGAGCGCGAGCTTGGATGGAAGGCCAAGACCATGACCCCAGACTTGGCCAGAATCATGGTCGAGGCAGATGTTGAAGCCTTGAAGCACGATGGTTCTGACTGGATCGACAAGCCAAAGTTCCTATGACCTCGAAGTTTCCGCTCGACAAGACCTCTAAGTTCTATGTTGCTGGACACAGAGGGATGGTTGGCTCTGCCATTTGGCGAGAGTTGCAAAAGCGCGGTTTCACGAACCTAGTTGGCAAGTCTTCGAGTGATCTAGATCTAACTGACCGCGATGCAGTGTTTGAGTTTTTTGCTTCTGAAAAGCCAAGGTATGTGGTTTTGGCTGCTGCGAAGGTTGGCGGAATTCTGGCCAACAACACCTACCCTGCTGACTTTCTAAGCGTCAATCTGCAGATTCAAGTCAATGTCATGGATGCCGCGCTCAAATACGGCGTTGAGCGATTGTTGTTTATGGGGTCAAGCTGCATTTATCCAAAGTTTGCTCCACAACCAATCAAAGAGGATTCGCTTCTGACCGGACATTTGGAGCCGACCAACGATGCTTACGCGATCGCAAAGATTGCCGGAATCACTCAGGTTAAGTCCGTCAGGCGCCAACATCACAAGCAGTGGATTTCGGCCATGCCAACAAACCTCTATGGTCCGGGAGATAACTACTCCGAGCAAGGGTCTCACGTGTTACCTGCGCTGATTAGACGATACGAGACTGCTCGAATTGAGGGTGCTCCTTCAGTTACAAACTGGGGAACTGGCTCACCTTTGCGTGAATTCCTATATGTCGACGACTTAGCCGAGGCGAGCCTTTTTCTTCTTGAAAACTACGACGACGCCCAGCAGGTGAATGTGGGTGTGGGCGAAGACATCACTATCAAGGAGCTAGCTCAAATCGTCGCCGAGGAGGTCGGCTACCAAGGCGAGACCCGTTGGGACACCTCTAAACCGGACGGGACTCCAAGGAAGCTGCTGGATGTTTCTTTGCTATCCGAGATGGGCTGGAAGGCAAAGGCCCGGCTGCGTGAGGGTATCAGGATGGCGATAGCCGACTACCGCGCCAACCACTCCTAGTCAGCGACTCCGTAGAGGCGATCTCCTGCGTCGCCAAGGCCTGGGACGATATAACCAATTTCATTTAGTTTCTCGTCGAGCGATCCCAGCACCACGTGCACTGACTTATTGGGCCATTTCTGAGCTAGGTGTGCTCTTACGTTCTCAACACCCTCGGGTGCACCAAGAAGGCAAACGCAAGTTGCATCCCTAGCCCCTCGCTCAAAGACGTAATCAATCGAATCGTTCAAGGTCCCACCGGTGGCAAGCATCGGGTCGACAATGAATACCTGGCGATCTGAGAGGTCTTCGGGCAGTCGATTGGCGTAGGTGTAAGGCTCTAGGGTTTCTTCGTTGCGCTTGATGCCAAGGAATCCAACCTCAGCCGTAGGGAGGAGCTTGGTCATTCCCTCCAACATGCCAAGGCCAGCTCTCAGAACCGGAATGATTATTGGCCTCGGTCGGGACAACTTCAGCCCCCGAGTTTTTACCAACGGAGTTTCGACCTCAACCTCGGTCACATTTACCTCTCTCGTGGCTTCATATGCCAGAAGCGTCACAAGCTCCTCAACCAATAAACGAAAAATTGGTGAAGGTGTCTGTTTGTCTCTCAGAATCGTGATTTTGTGGGTAATAAGGGGATGATTCGCTACCGTCAGTCGCATAAGCTCAAGCCTATGGACTTTGGGCATTTCATGCACATCGCTTTAGAGGAAGCTAAAGCTGCAGGAGAAGAAGTTCCCGTCGGCGCTGTCCTGGTTTCCGATGCAGGTGAAGTCTTGGCCAGCGCTCACAATCAACGAGAGTCAAAAAGCGACCCGACATCCCATGCGGAGATCGAGGTTATTCGCCACGCTGGGGACGCCGCGAAAGACTGGAGGCTTGAAAATTCCACTCTTTTTGTGACTCTAGAACCTTGCGTAATGTGTGCAGGGGCTATTGTTGCCGCTCGCATCCCGCGTGTGGTATTCGGTGCCTGGGACGAACGCGTAGGTGCAGCTGGATCGGTTTATGACATTCTCAGAGATCCTCGATTAGGTAAACCCGTTGAGGTAGTGGCGGGAATCTTAGAATCCGAGTGCACTGCCGTGCTCAAAGAGTTTTTTGCCTCAAGGCGAGCTTGAGCTAAGCTTTCACACGGTGACGTGTCCGAGCGGCCGAAGGTGCAACTCTCGAAAAGTTGTGTGGGTGAAAGTCCACCGTGGGTTCAAATCCCACCGTCACCGCCACTGGCGTGGGGCTCGCTTCACACCAATTTTCATTTGGGAAAAACCCAAATTCTGTTCGCCACAAACCTAAATACCAAGGCTAATCCTGTTCCAACTATGTTGGCGCTGATGTTGTCAGCGAGCAGCGAGTCGAAGCCGAGAAGGTATCTGGAGATGGCAAGTGGAAGTAATGTCAGCCCGAGGCCGGCAGCATTTACTGCGCCGTAGAGCAGAATCCTCTTGATGCCTTCGGGGCGACCTTTTCTTCTTCTAAATGTCCACCTGCTGTTTGCTAGGTATGTGAAAGTAATAGCAACAATTGCCGAAATCGTCTTGTTAACCACGGGGCTTGCCGCTCCCGCGCCAAAGTCAACAAATATGGAGAAATAGTTGAAGAGCGAGGTGTCGATCACAAACCCAGCAGCACCTACAAACAGGTACTTGATAGCTTCCCTAGATAGCTCGGCCTTAAAAAGTTTCACCATTAGAGCGTAGTAAGGTTTGAGGGTAGATGTGGCTTTTGGGGGCAGTTTGAAACTTAGCGTAGTTATCCCTTGTTACAACGAGGTCCGCACACTCGAAATCCTGCTAGACGCGGTAATCGCCTCGCCTTATAAAGACAAAGAAATTATCGTCGTTGATGACTTTTCTACTGATGGCACTCGTGATCTACTTCTTGGCAAGCTGAAAGACAAAGTAGATGTAGTCAAGTTCCACGAAAAGAACATGGGTAAAGGTGCGGCGTTGCGCACTGGAATTCAGGCAGCGACCGGTGATTTCGTAATCATCCAGGACGCCGATCTGGAGTACGACCCCAACGAATATCCAAAGCTTTTGAAGCCACTCCTTGATGGCAAGGCGGACGTGGTCTACGGCAGTCGATTTATGGGTGGCGAACCGCATCGCGTCCTCTACTACTGGCACTCAGTTGGAAATGCGTTTTTGACGATGCTCTCTAATTTCTTCACCAACATAAACCTCACCGACATGGAGACCTGTTACAAGGTCTTTCGCCGTGAGGTAATTCAGTCCATCACCATCGAAGAAAATCGTTTTGGCTTCGAGCCCGAGATCACTGCCAAAATCGCTAAGAAACATCTGCGTATTTATGAGGTGGGCATCTCTTACTCTGGCCGGACATACGGTGAGGGCAAAAAGATTGGCTGGAAAGATGGCGTCAGAGCGATCTACTGCATCATCAAATACAACCTCTTTTCGAAGCAGGCCTAAATGAGCCCAAGAGTTCTTGCTGCGCTCAGCCTTCTCTTGGTAATTGGATTGACTCCTGCGGCGGGCAACTTCTCTCCATTTGTGTTTCTAGATAAGACCTTGTCTCGACTTCAGGTTCCTGTCACCGAACAAGAGCAGGGGGAATTGAACTTCCTGGCGTGCGTGAATCAAGCTGCGTCCGTAATCCCGGACCGAGTCGATGTCCTGATTGACGGTAATTCTGATTCTTACCTCAGGCAAAGAGTCCAGGACCTCATTTACCCACGAGTTCGTTTGGTGAACGAGGGTGCAGACTTCACAGTCCACATTGGTAACGAGCCAGCTCCAGAGGGCGAGAAGGTAAACGAAGTGGATTGTGGCGGAGTCATCTTTACGGTGGTGAAGAATGGCTGATTTACTTGTAATCTTTCCAATCTTGTTGGCATTTCTCCCGCTCGCGGCGCTTCTTGCTAACGGCATAAACGCCTACATTGTGAGCCCAGTGCTTGCAACTGCTGCCGCACTCGCCGCTGGCTTCACGCACATCTTGTTTGATGTCCCAATTTGGAGCGTCTGGCTGATAATCGTGGGGTTGCAGCTGATTCTGTTTTTCTTGAAGCCCGTTCGAGAGCGGGTCGTTGCCAATCTCAAAGTCGCCCAATCCGATTTGTATTCGGTTGGAGTTTTGGGGCTTGCTGCGCTGATGAGCGCTATGGCATCGATTTCGACGCCAGCGCCCCTTGCTTGGGATGCGAGAAGCATTTGGTTTCACCACGCTAAATGGCTCAACGGCCCAGCGGAGTATTTCCTCGAAGCTCAGTTCTTGCCTGCCGGAAACTGGCCTGATTATCCATTCACTGGACCAGCTCTCATGACATTGAGCTGGCAGCTGACTGGCGGGTCAGAGAACCTTTGGCTAGCTAGCAGAATCAGTGGCGTTCTTGTCATCCTGGTTGGTTTGCTGACTGCAGTGGTGCTAGCAAACACTTTTGCACCCAAGGCCCACTTCGTGTTGAAGCTTGGCATTGCGTTTATCTTCGTAGCATCACTTACCCTCCTGGCCGATGGTTACTACAACGCTGGCTACCAAGACACTCTTCAAGCCGCGTTAGTCGGATTGTTATTCGCATTAGTTCTGTCACTGAAGAGCTCAAAATGGCAGGACTTGATGCTGCCAGCCCTAGTGTTCTTGCTTGCATCAAACATCAAGCAAGAAGGATTCTGGTTTGCAACAGGTGTTTTGGTTTTGGCGCTTTCGGTCCAGGCCATTCAGAAGAACTATTTAGCGCTTGCGCTACTCGCTGCCCCTGCAATTGTTCGAGTTAGCTGGTCTTGGTTCCAGGATCATGTCGGCATGCCAGACAATGGCCACACAGCTGAAGTTATCGAGCGCTTTCCGCTTCTGTTTAGTGGCGATTTGGAGGTCGCTAACAATCTTCAGCTGGTCTTCACAAACGGCATTCAACCCAGGTCTATGAATTACGTTCTACTCGCGCTGCTGAGCGCAATTTTGATAGCGATGCTGGGCAAGGGAGAAAGCTTTGTCGCCAGACTGCCAATCTCGATAGCCTCAATTACGGCCCCCCTGGGCGTCTTGGGCGTTGCTGTGGTCACCTATGTTCTTGGTCAGTCCGGTGGCTTGGAATGGTGGCTGGGAACGAGCTACACCAGGATCACCGCTACCTTTGAACTTTTAGCTCTAATTGCAATGCTGATCGCATCTCTAAATCTGTTGCCAGATTCAAAGCCCAAGCTGGTTGTTGCTCAGAAGCCCGTTTCCAAGAAAGCCAAAAAGCGCAGATAGCTAGACGACTGTACTGAAGTAATTGATGGTCTTTTCAAGACCCTTTCGCAGGTCTACTTTTGGTTCCCAGCCCAGCTCAGCCTTTGCCTTTGTGATGTCGGGCTGACGTTGCTTTGGATCATCCTGGGGCAGCGGCATGAACTTTAGCTGAGACTTCGATCCGGTGATCTCGATAACCTGCTGAGCCAGCTCCAGCATGGTGAACTCGCCCGGGTTGCCGAGGTTAATTGGACCGAGTAGCGGCTTATCGCTTTCCATCATTTTCATAAAGCCAGCGACCAGGTCATCTACGTAGCAGAACGATCTCGTCTGGGAACCATCGCCATAGATGGTTATGTCTTCGCCCCTCAGGGCTTGAACAATGAAGTTACTCACAACCCGGCCATCGTCTGCAGCCATGCGCGGTCCGTAGGTGTTGAAGATTCGTGCGACCCGGATCTTGACGCCATGTTGGCGCTGGTAATCGAAGAACAGGGTTTCCGCTGCTCGCTTACCTTCGTCGTAGCAGGCTCGCGGACCAATGGTGTTCACACGACCCCAGTAGCTCTCAGGCTGTGGGTGAACCTCCGGGTCTCCATAAACCTCTGATGTGCTGGCCTGGAAGATCGGTACTTTCAGGCGTTTAGCTAGTCCGAGCATGTTTACAGCGCCGATGACGTTGGTCTTGATGGTTTGAACCGGATCCCGTTGATAGTGAACAGGTGAGGCTGGGGATGCCAAGTTATAAATGGCATCAACTTCGATAAATAGTGGGAATGTCACATCGTGACGAATAAGTTCAAATCGAGGGTTGCCAATCAGGTGCTCAACGTTTCTTTTCGAGCCAGTGAAGAAGTTATCGACGACGATGACTTCGTTGCCTTTTTCAATCAGCCTGTCGGCTAGGTGGGAACCGAGAAATCCAGCACCCCCAGTAATCAGAATTCTCATGTCTACAAGTTACCAGCGGGGAAGTGTCGCAGAGGGATTTGGGTTCAACTCCTCCATGAGTGATAAGCGCCTAATCGGTGTCTACAAAGCCAACCGCGGAATCGTAGGCGAGATTGCCTATGTTCTGGGTCACCTGGTCGGCGCTCGCGAATGCAACCTTTGTGACATAACTCACTCGCCGATAAAGAAGAAGTCTGAATTCAAGAAGCTTGAAAAGCAGCTTCTTACTGAGTTCGGTATTGAGTTTCGTCTGGTTCACATGAACGAGCGCACCGATAAAGAACTTGCCGCTTCGGCAGGGCGCGAGCCTTGCGTGCTTTTGGAGCATGAGGATGGATCGCTATCGATGTTTTTGGACTATTTGGAGCTCAAAGCCTGCGATGGTCGAGTCTCTAGCTTTGAGAACTTGGTCAGGTCGAGACTGGACTTTTTTGTTTGAGTTTTGTCACAAAAAAGTAAAAATCGAGCGAAAAAAGTAGTTGCGTAGCATAATTCGCACCCTTTAGGATTGAGGTTTGCTTCCCTAACCTTTGCCCATCGTCATATTGCGGTCGATTGGCGCGTAGCAAATAGCGGTTACGTGGTTTGGATAGCGAATTTCCCGCCTACTTATCAACGATTCCCTAGGGGTATTCACTTTGGCTGCTGCGAAAAACGCTAAGTCCGTAAAGTCCGCAAAGAACTCTCGCTCCGCAATGAGACCAACATTCGCGAAGCACCCAGACCCAATCGAGATCCCAGATTTACTCTCACTTCAGACCGAGAGCTTTGACTGGTTGGTCGGTGCACCTGCATGGCGTGAAATCGCCGGTGCAGAGGCAAAGACCGGTCTTGATGAGGTCTTCGAGGAGATCAGCCCAATCGAGGACAGCGCTAACGCTGCCCAGGATGCAAAGATGGGCCTTTCCTTCTCAGAGCCAATGCTCTTCGACCCTCCCTACACCCCTGAGGAGTGCAAGGAGAAGGGTAAGAGCTACACCCAGCCGCTATACATCAAGGCTGAGTTCACCAACTACCTAACCGGTGAGATCAAGAGCCAGACAGTGTTCATGGGTGACTTCCCAGTCATGACCGGCAAGGGCACCTTCATCATCAACGGCACCGAGCGTGTTGTTGTATCTCAGCTGGTTCGCTCACCTGGTGTCTACTTCTCGGTATCGACCAACACCACCGGTAACCTCGACGTTCGCAACAACAAGGCTCAGATCATTCCAAGCCGCGGTTCCTACCTCGAGTTCCTAACCGAGTGGGTAAAGGACGAGCGTAAGCCTGCTGCCAGATTTGGTCTGCCAATCCTGCAGGTGCAGGTTGACCGCAAGACCAAGGTCTCCGCAACGATCTTCCTGAAGGCCCTTGGTATGACCAAGGACGAGATCCGTGCTGAGTTTGCAGACATCAAGGGTGCCGTTGAGGGCAACCCGCTAGCTCTGAAGTTCGACGAGGACATCATCGAGCGCACGCTTGAGTATGACGAGTCCAAGGTATTCGCTTCGCCAATCCTGTCCAAGGAAGACGCTCTTCGTGAGGTTTACCGCAAGGTCCGCGGCGAGGCTGCCGGTGCCGAGGTTGCCGAGGCATGGCTAAGAAGCACCTACTTCGAGTCAAAGCGCTACAACCTTGCTCGCGTAGGTCGTCACAAGCTAAACCGCAAGCTCCAGATCGAGCAGGCATCAGATGTCACCACCCTGACCCTGAGCGACATCGTTGCAACCTTGAAGTACCTGCTTTTGTTTGACCAGACTCTGGCAAACAACATTCCTGCTGCCAGCACCAATGTTGAGTTCAACACCAAGATGAATGGCAAGAAGGTTTCGCTTCTAGTTCGCCCAGACGACATCGACGACTTCTCTAACCGTCGTATTCGCTCGGTTGGTGAGCTAATCCAGAACCAGGTTCGTATTGGTCTAAGCCGTATGGAGCGTGTGGTTCGCGAGCGCATGTCCACCCAGGACATCGAGGCGATCACTCCTCAGACTCTTATCAACCTGCGCCCAGTTGTATCTGCGATCAAGGAGTTCTTCGGAGCTAGCCAGCTATCGCAGTTCATGGACCAGAACAACCCACTGGCAGGCCTCGCTCACAAGCGTCGTCTGTCTGCCCTGGGTCCTGGTGGTATCGCTCGTGAGCGTGCCCAGATGGAGGTTCGTGACGTTCACCCATCTCACTACGGTCGTATGTGTCCGGTTGAGACTCCTGAAGGTCCAAACATTGGTCTAATCGGTTCGCTAACCGCATTCAGCCGCATCAACACCTTCGGTTTCATTGAGACCCCTTACCGCGAGGTAAAGAACGGCAAGGTAACCGCAAAGGTTGTTTACCTTGACGCAGCCTCTGAGGATGGCAAGGTCATCGCAGCTGCTGAGACTCCTGTGAAGGAAGACGGCACTCTGATTGGGCCACGTGCATTTGCTCGTTTCCGTGGTGACATGGTTGAGGTTGCTGCCGAGGACGTTGACTACATCGACGTTTCCCCTCGCCAGCTCGCATCTGTCTCCACCTCGCTAATCCCGTTCCTTGAGCACGATGACTCATCACGTGCTCTGATGGGTGCAAACATGCAGCGTCAGGCAGTGCCACTGCTTCGCGCCGAGAGCCCATACGTGGGTACCGGTATGGAGCGCATTGCTGCTATCGACTCGGGAGCAGTTGTGACCGCAGATGCTGCCGGTGTTGTCGAGGAGATCGATGCTGACGCGATCACCATCATGAACGACGATGGTTCTCGCTCTAACTACTCACTCCGCAAGTTCGAGCGCTCCAACCAGGGCACTGCAATCAACCAGCGCGCAATCGTTGAGGTTGGTCAGCGCGTTGAGCTTGGTGAAGTTCTAGCCGATGGTCCATCCACCGAGAACGGTGAATTGGCACTGGGTAAGAACCTGCTCGTGGCATTCATGCCATGGGAGGGTTACAACTTTGAAGACGCGATCATCCTGTCTCAGGAGATCGTCAAGCACGATGCGCTCTCCTCAATCCACATCGAGGAGTACGAGGTTGATGCTCGTGACACCAAGCTGGGCCCAGAGGAGATCACCTCAGACCTACCAAACATTTCCGTTGAGGCACTTGCTCAGCTAGATGAGCAGGGCATCATCCGCATCGGTGCCGAGGTTCGCCCAGGCGACATCTTGGTTGGAAAGGTAACCCCTAAGGGTGAGACCGAGCTTTCCGCTGAGGAGCGACTACTCCGCGCAATCTTCAACGAGAAGAGCCGCGAGGTTCGCGACACCTCTTTGAAGGTGCCACACGGTGAGCAGGGAACTGTTATCGGTGTCAAGGTCTTCGACGCAGAGCAGGGTGACGAGCTAGGTGCTGGTGTAAACAAGCGCGTAGTTGTCTACATCGCTCAGAAGCGCAAGATCACCGAGGGTGACAAGCTTGCTGGTCGCCACGGTAACAAGGGTGTTATTGCCAAGATCCTGCCAGTCGAGGACATGCCGTTCATGGAGGATGGCACCCCGGTTGACATCGTGCTGAACCCATTGGGTATCCCAGGTCGTATGAACTTTGGTCAGGTGCTTGAGTCTCACCTAGGTTGGGCTTGCCGCCAGGGTTGGGATGTCAAGGGCGTTGCCAAGTGGGCTGACGACATGGCCAAGGAGCTCTACTCCGCAGAGCCAGGCACCAAGGTTGCAACCCCAGTATTCGACGGTGCTACCAAGAACCAGGTTGCAGGTCTTTTGGACCACACCATCCCTGGTGAGAGTGGCAAGCGTCTAATCGACGGTACCGGTAAGGCACGTCTATTCGATGGCCGCTCCGGTGAGCCATTCCCAGAGCCGATCGCAGTTGGTGTGAAGTACATGCTGAAGCTGCACCACCTTGTTGATGACAAGATCCACGCTCGTTCCACCGGTCCTTACTCCATGATTACCCAGCAGCCACTGGGTGGTAAGGCACAGTTCGGTGGTCAGCGCTTTGGTGAGATGGAGGTGTGGGCACTACAGGCATACGGTGCTGCACACACCCTGCAAGAGCTGCTAACCATCAAGTCTGATGACATCGCTGGTCGTGTTCGCACCTACGAGGCAATCGTGAAGGGTGACAACATCCAGGCTCCAGGTATTCCAGAGTCCTTCCGCGTTCTCGCCAAGGAAATGCAGTCCCTTGGTCTAAACGTTGAGGTGCTTGACGAGGATGGCCGCGTAGTAGTTCTCAAGGACGAAGAGTTTGAGACCGACCGAGCAGCAGAAGAGCTCGGCATCAACCTCTCTCGCAACGAGAACCTCTCGGCCGAGACCGACTTCAACACCTACCAGTAACCCGAAACGAAATTTTCAAAAGGAAATAGAAGAAATATGTCTGTCAAAGTAGAAAACTTCAGTGCCCTTCGGGTTGGTCTTGCAACCAGCGAGGACATTCGTTCCTGGTCATCCGGTGAGGTTAAGAAGCCAGAGACCATCAACTACCGAACCCTCAAGCCAGAGAAGGACGGTCTGTTCTGCGAGAAGATATTCGGTCCTACCAAGGACTGGGAGTGCTCCTGTGGTAAGTACAAGCGTGTCCGATTCAAGGGCATCGTTTGTGAGCGCTGTGGCGTAGAGGTCACCAAGTCCTCAGTTCGTCGTGAGCGCATGGGCCACATCGAGCTTGCAGCTCCAGTAACCCACATCTGGTACTTCAAGGGTGTTCCATCCCGCCTGGGCTACCTACTCAACATGGCACCGAAGGATCTCGAGAAGATCATTTACTTCGCTGCCTACCGAGTCATGGACATCGACCACGAGCTAAAGCTCGGGGAGTACGACCTAGTCCGCGAGGAGTACGTATCTCGTATTCGTGCCCTGGTTGACTCTCGCGATGAGGAGTTCGAGGCTGCAGCATCTGCCGAGATCGCCGAGCTTCGTGAGCTTGGTTTGGAGCTACAGATCTCCAACAAGTTCTGGGAGGCACCTCGCTGGGTTGAGAAGCAGTTCGTCAAGAGTGTCGAGCAGCTAATCATGGCCGAGGAGAAGGATGCTGACGCATTCTGGTCTGCTCGTGCCCTGGCTGCGGAGACCGATGAGGAGCAGGACGATGTTGTTGTCCGCACCGCTGACGAGACCAAGAAGATCAAGAAGCTGCTGTCTGACTTCAAGAAGAAGACCGACAAGATCGTTCGTGAGTACGCCCGTCTAGAGCGTCCATCCAACCTCCACAAGGAGCAGTTGGCTTGGAGGATGTTCCTAACCGCAGAGGTTGGACAGCTACTTCCAAACGACGTTGTCTTTGACCACTTCGACTACTACTTCTCTGACTACATCATCACCGCTATCGGTGCTGAGGCTGTTACGCAGGTTCTTGCTGCGTTCGATCTAGAGGCTGCTGCAGCTGAACTGCGCGCTGAGATTGCAACCACCAAGGGCTCAAAGCAGACCCAGGCCATCAAGCGTCTGAAGGTTGTAAACAGCTTCGTGCAGTCTGGCACCCCACCAACCTCAATGGTGCTTTCGGTGCTGCCAGTACTACCACCAGAGATTCGCCCAATGGTTCAGCTAGACGGTGGCCGCTTTGCGACCTCCGACCTCAACGACCTCTACCGCAGGGTGATCAACCGTAACAACCGTCTAAAGCGATTCATCGACCTAGGTGCTGTTCCAAAGACCATTCTGAACAACGAGAAGCGCATGCTTCAGGAGGCTGTAGACGCACTGTTTGACAACGGTCGTCGTGGTCGTGCAGTTACCGGTACCGGAAACCGTGCACTGAAGTCACTCTCTGACCTACTCAAGGGTAAGCAGGGTCGTTTCCGTCAGAACCTACTTGGAAAGCGCGTTGACTACTCCGGTCGTTCCGTAATCGTGGTTGGTCCTCAGCTGAAGCTGCACCAGTGTGGTCTTCCCAAGCTGATGGCACTTGAGCTATTCAAGCCATTCGTGATGAAGCGTCTAGTTGATCTGGGTCTTGCTCAGAACATCAAGAGCGCAAAGCGCATGGTTGAGCGTTCCCGCCCACAGGTTTGGGGAGTCCTCGAAGAGGTAATCCGCGAACGTCCAGTACTACTAAACCGTGCACCGACTCTGCACCGTCTGGGTATCCAGGCGTTTGAGCCAGTGCTGGTTGAAGGTAAGGCGATTCAGCTGCACCCACTCGTATGTACCGCGTTCAACGCTGACTTCGATGGTGACCAGATGGCAGTCCACCTACCGCTATCGGTAGAGGCTCAGGCCGAGGCTCGCATCTTGATGCTTGCTTCGAACAACATCTTGAAGCCATCCGATGGTCGTCCGGTTGCAACTCCAACTCAGGACATGATCATTGGCCTATTCCACCTAACCGCCGAAGAGGCCGGAGCCAAGGGTGAGGGTCGTGCCTTCACCTCGATGGCTGAGGCTCAGATGGCCTATGACCTAGGTGAACTAGCGCTTGGTGCCAAGATCCGTATTCGCATCGAGGGTGAGCTCAAGGAGACCACCTTCGGTCGTGCACTGTTCAACGAGGCACTACCTGAGAAGTACCCATACGTAGAGCAGCAGGTTGGTAAGAAGCAGATCGGCCAGATCGTTTCTGACCTAGTTGAGATGTTCTCCCGCACTGAGGTTGCTCAGGCGCTAGACAAGCTCAAGGATGCTGGTTTCTACTGGGCAACTCGCTCTGGTGTATCGATGTCCATCTCCGATGCAAACTTCGACCCTAAGGGCGAGTTTGACAAGGAGCGTGCAAGCCGCATCCTCAAGGCTGAGAAGCAGCACACCAAGATTCAGGAAGCGTTCGACAACGGTCTGAAGTCCGACCTCGAGCGTCGCGATGAGCTAGGTGAGCTTTGGTTCAAGGAGACCAACGAGATCCAGAAGCTACTGCAGGAGTCCATCCCGCACGACAACGCCATCTACAAGATGGTTACCTCTGGTGCTCGTGGTAACTGGCTACAGATCCGCTCCATCATGGGTATGCGTGGTCCGGTTGCCACCTCCTCTGGTGACTTTGCTCCGATGCCGGTAAAGGGTAACTACCTACTGGGTCTAACCCCACACGAGTACTTCATCAACGCCACCGGTGCCCGTAAGGGTAACGCTGACACCGCGATGAAGACCGCTGCCGCTGGTTACCTAACCCGTCGTCTAGTTGACGTCGCTCAGGACGTAATCATCCAGATCGAAGACTGTGGCACTACCCGCGGTCTAGAGAAGGACCTACTGAGCGAGAACGAGGTTGAGCTATCCATCGTCGGTCGTTCATCACTGGTTGATGTCAAGGCTGGCAAGGATGTCCTAGTCAAGGCTGGCGAGAACATCGACCACGGTACCGTTCGTCGCCTGAAGGAAGCCGGCATCGAGACCATCATGGTCCGCTCGGTTCTAACCTGTGAGGCCGAGGCCGGTATCTGTGCTCAGTGCTACGGCGTATCGCTAGCCACCAACCAGCAGGTAACTGTTGGTGAGGCCATCGGTATCATCGCTGCTCAGTCAATTGGTGAGCCTGGAACTCAGCTAACCATGCGTACCTTCCACACCGGTGGTGCCGCATCTGAGGCTAAGAAGCAGACCATTTTGAAGTCCATCGGTGGTCAGAAGGTTCGTGTTGAGCGTCTGATCTCCTATGACATCACTCAGGGTCTAAACGGTGTTACCGACCTACTTGAGGCCCGTGTTGGTTGGCGTCAGGCTGGCAAGGTTGCCGTTATGGCCTTCTGGAACGGAAAGGTCGACATCGTAGAGAAGGTTTCCGCTAACGGAACCAAGAGCTACGACGTCTACGTCCGCCCACAGGGTGAGGCAGCCGAGAAGGAAGCCGAGCAGCTAGCGCTGCAGTACTCCTTCAGCCGTACTGCTTCCAAGACCTTCAAGAAGCTAAGCCCATACCTACCAATCACCACCGTCTCCTCAACAGATGACCTGTTGTTCGAGAAGGGTGACATGGTTGAGGCTGGAGAGTTCATCGTTGATGGAACTCCAATTCCTCACGAGGTATTGATGATCAAGGGTGCCCGTGAGGCAGCTGCCGAGATCATCCGTGGTGTCCAGGCGATCTATGGTTCCCAGGGTGTTCCGCTACACGACAAGCACCTTGAGGTGATTGTTCGTCAGATGCTGAACAAGGTAACCGTTATCGACTCCGGTGACACCGACATGCTCCCAGGTGAGATCATCGACCGTCAGCGCTTTGCGGCCAAGAACCGCGAGGCTGTATCGAAGGGTCTAAAGCCAGCGTCTGCTCGTCAGGAAGTTATGGGTATGACCCGCGCTTCGCTAGCCGCTCAGTCATGGTTGTCCGCAGCATCGTTCCAGGAGACCACCCGAGTTCTAACTCAGGCAGCTCTGGACCGTCGCGAGGACAGACTTGTCGGTCTAAAGGAAAACGTGATCATTGGAAAGCTAATTCCAGCCGGTACTGGTCTTGCTGCCTACCGCAACTTCGAGGTCGATGGCACCGAAGAGGCAAAGGCAGAGCGCTACCCGAACCGTATCTGGTCAGACGCTTCCTACGACTCGGCAGACCTGGACTCTCAGGAGCTCAGCCTGTCAATCGCAGATCCGTTCTCACTGGACGAGCAGTAATCCACAACTAAAAACTATTTGACCGACCTCTGCGGCTACGAGTATGCTTGGCAAGGTTCGTGTGAAGACACGAATTGGGCCCAGATCCTCTAGTCGCTGAGGCGGGGTCAAGAAATCTTCGGTTTATGCGTTTTTTGACGCGCCGAAGAAAGCCGAATAAGGAGAAATAGTGCCAACAATTCAGCAGTTGGTTCGCAAGGGTCGTAGCCCAAAGGTCTCAAAGACCAAGGCACCGGCACTGAAGGCAAACCCACAGCAGCGTGGCGTGTGCACCCGTGTGTACACCACCACCCCTAAGAAGCCAAACTCTGCGCTTCGCAAGGTTGCTCGTGTCAAGCTTTCAAACGGTACCGAGGTGACCGCTTACATTCCAGGTGAGGGCCACAACCTCCAGGAGCACTCAATGGTGCTAGTCCGTGGTGGTCGTGTGAAGGACCTACCTGGTGTTCGCTACAAGATCATTCGCGGTGCACTAGACACTCAAGCTGTTAAGAACCGCCAGCAGGCTCGCAGCCGCTACGGCGCAAAGAAGGGTAAGTAATGCCACGTAAAGGCCCAGTAGCCAAGCGCCCAGTCGTATCCGACCCGGTATACGGCTCACCAGTTGTTTCCCAGCTGATCAACAAGATCCTGCTGCACGGCAAGAAGTCTCTTGCTGAGGCCATCGTCTACGGTGCTCTTGAGGGCACCAACCGCAAGACCGGTGACGACCCGGTAGCAATCTTGAAGAAGGCACTGGACAACATTCGTCCAACCGTTGAGGTCCGCTCCCGCCGTGTTGGTGGTTCGACCTACCAGGTACCAGTCGAGGTAAAGAGCCACCGTGCGAACACCTTGGCTATGCGTTGGTTGGTTATGTATGCCAAGCAGCGTCGCGAGAAGACCATGACCGAGCGCCTGCAGAACGAGCTGCTAGACGCTTCCAACGGTCTAGGTGCAGCTGTGAAGCGCCGTGAGGACACCCACAAGATGGCAGAGTCCAACAAGGCCTTCGCTCACTACCGCTGGTAATTTTCCACACATCCGCCTTTTGCCCTCAGGGGCGAAGTGGCGGATGTGCTACTTAAACCCCAAATCCAAAAGCAAAAACAAACTTCGGAGGCAACCGTGGCACAAGACGTGCTCACCGACCTGAACAAGGTTCGCAACATCGGCATTATGGCTCACATCGACGCCGGTAAGACCACCACCACTGAGCGAATCCTGTTCTACACCGGTATTACCCACAAGATCGGTGAGGTGCACGATGGTGCCGCCACCATGGACTGGATGGAGCAGGAGCAGGAGCGCGGTATCACCATTACCTCGGCTGCAACCACCTGTTTCTGGAACAAGAACCAGATCAACATCATTGACACCCCAGGACACGTGGACTTCACCGTTGAGGTAGAGCGTTCACTTCGTGTTCTTGACGGTGCAGTTGCTGTGTTCGACGGCAAGGAAGGTGTTGAGCCTCAGTCTGAGACCGTTTGGCGCCAGGCTGACAAGTACAACGTTCCTCGTATCTGCTTCGTGAACAAGATGGACAAGCTCGGTGCTGACTTCTACTTCACCGTGAAGACCATCGTTGACCGTCTAGGTGCTAAGCCACTAGTTATCCAGCTACCAATCGGTTCAGAGAGCGACTTCCAGGGTGTTGTCGACCTAGTCGAGATGCGTGCACTTACCTACCGCGGTGACGTAGAGATGGGTAAGGCTTACGACATCGAGCCAATTCCAGCAGACCTTCAGGCCAAGGCCGAGGAGTACCGTGCACAGCTAATTGAGGCTGTTGCCGAGACTTCCGAGGAGCTAATGGAGAAGTACTTCGGTGGCGAGGAGCTAACCGTTGCTGAAATCAAGCAGGGTATTCGTCACCTAACCGTGAACTCCCTGATGTACCCAGTGCTCTGTGGTTCGGCTTTCAAGAACAAGGGTGTTCAGCCAATGCTGGACGCAGTTATTGACTACCTGCCATCACCGCTAGATGTTCCAAACGTTGAGGGTGGAGACCCTCGCGATGAGGAGAAGCGTCTAACTCGTAAGCCAGATCCAAAGGAGCCTTTTGCTGCTCTGGCCTTCAAGGTTATGTCTCACCCATTCTTTGGTCGTCTGACCTACATCCGCGTTTACTCGGGTGCAGTTGAGTCAGGTGCCCAGGTAATCAACTCAACCAAGGGCCGCAAGGAGCGCATCGGAAAGCTATTCCAGATGCACGCCAACAAGGAGAACCCAGTTGACTCGGTAACCGCAGGTCACATCTACGCGGCCATTGGTCTAAAGGACACCACCACTGGTGACACCCTTTGTGACCCAGACCACCAGATCGTTCTTGAGTCCATGACCTTCCCTGAGCCAGTGATCTCGGTTGCTATTGAGCCAAAGACCAAGGGTGACCAGGAGAAGCTAGGTCTAGCAATTCAGAAGCTAGCCGAAGAGGACCCAACCTTCCGTGTTGAGCACGACCACGAGACTGGCCAGACCGTTATCTCAGGTATGGGTGAGCTTCACCTAGACATCCTGGTAGACCGTATGCGCCGTGAGTTCAAGGTCGAGGCAAACGTAGGTAAGCCACAGGTTGCCTACCGCGAGACCATTCGTCGCACCGTTGAGAAGCACGACTACACCCACAAGAAGCAGACCGGTGGTTCTGGTCAGTTCGCTAAGGTGCAGATCAAGCTTGAGCCACTTGAGGTCGAGGGTGACAAGACCTACGAGTTCGTCGACGCCATCACCGGTGGTCGCGTTCCTCGTGAGTACATCCCATCCGTAGACACCGGTATCAAGGACGCCATGATTTCTGGTGTTCTAGCCGGCTACCCAGTTGTGGGTGTCAAGGCGACCCTTTTGGATGGTGCATACCACGATGTTGACTCGTCTGAAATGGCGTTCAAGATTGCCGGTTCGATGGCCTTCAAGGAGGCCGCTCGTATGGCACAACCAGTTCTGCTTGAGCCGATGATGTCGGTCGAGGTTCGTACCCCTGAGGAATACATGGGTGACGTAATCGGTGACCTGAACTCTCGTCGTGGGCAGATTCAGTCGATGGATGACGCATCCGGTGTGAAGGTAGTTCGCGCCCTTGTGCCACTGTCGGAGATGTTCGGTTACGTTGGTGACCTGCGTTCTAAGACCTCTGGACGCGCTGTGTACTCGATGACCTTCGAGACCTACGCCGAGGTTCCACGCAACGTCGCGGATGAAATCGTTCAGAAGGCAAAGGGCGAGTAGACCTACTACTCGACTTTTGACTAAGATAGAAAGTCTGTAAACCCCAAATCAGAGTCGGCCTGCCGGTCGATGATTTACTACGGATCCATCAGGAGGACCCACAATGGCTAAGGCGAAATTCGAGCGCACCAAGCCGCACGTCAACATCGGAACCATTGGTCACGTCGACCACGGTAAGACCACTCTGACTGCGGCAATCACCAAGGTACTTCACGACAAGTACCCAACCCTGAACGCTTCTTACGCGTTCGACCAGATTGACAACTCCCCAGAGGAGAAGCAGCGCGGTATTACCATCAACATCTCCCACGTTGAGTACCAGACCGAGAAGCGCCACTACGCACACGTAGACGCTCCAGGTCACGCTGACTACATCAAGAACATGATCACCGGTGCTGCACAGATGGATGGTGCCATCCTCGTAGTAGCAGCAACCGACGGCCCAATGCCTCAGACCAAGGAGCACGTGCTTCTTGCTCGCCAGGTTGGTGTTCCTTACATCGTTGTAGCTCTAAACAAGTCCGACATGGTCGACGACGAGGAGATCCTAGAGCTCGTTGAGGTTGAGGTCCGCGACCTTCTAAACCAGTACGAGTTCCCAGGTGACGACGCTCCTGTTGTTCGCGTTTCCGGTCTAAAGGCACTTGAGGGTGACGCTAAGTGGGGCGAGTCAGTACTAGCTCTCATGGACGCAGTTGACGCTAACGTTCCAGAGCCAGTTCGTGACACCGACAAGCCATTCCTAATGCCAGTTGAGGACGTCTTCACCATCACCGGTCGTGGAACTGTTATCACCGGCAAGATCGAGCGTGGCCAGATTAAGGTCAACGAAGAGGTCGAGATCGTTGGTATCCGCGACAAGCAGAAGACCACCGTTACCGGTATCGAGATGTTCCGCAAGCTACTTGACTACGCAGAGGCCGGAGAGAACGTAGGTCTACTACTTCGCGGTACCAAGCGTGAGGAAGTTGAGCGCGGTCAGGTTGTTGTGAAGCCAGGTTCAGTAACCCCTCACACCAACTTCGACGCCAACGTCTACATCCTTTCCAAGGATGAGGGTGGCCGTCACAACCCGTTCTACGCGAACTACCGTCCACAGTTCTACATCCGTACCACTGACGTAACTGGTGTTATCACCCTGCCAGCTGGTACCGAGATGGTTATGCCTGGTGACACCACCAACATGACCGTTGAGCTAATCCAGCCGATTGCTCTAGAAGAGGGACAGCGCTTCGCGATCCGTGAGGGTGGCCGCACCGTAGGTGCAGGTACCGTCACCAAGATCAACAAGTAAGTTCGGTCTAAGTTCAAAACCCCCTCGGGAAACCGAGGGGGTTTTACTCTTAACTAACGACTCAGCGCCTTGGCCCGTGATCTCAAAAGCTTCGATACGTCGTAGTTTTGATGCCTCGGGAAGGGCAATGCACCCGAATCGATTTCCTCGGTGAAAGTGCCGAGCCTGGCGAGCATGACATCGATGAGCGAGTGGACCACGTCAGCCGGAACTTGCAAGGATTCACCAAACTCAACGAGATCGCTGCGCTTCCAACCAGTTTTCTTGCCCCCAAGAGAGGGTGCCATATCTCGGTCTTCGTAATAGGCGGTGCAGAGTAGATCGTACGCAGGGGAGATCCGCCACTCTCTTGAAGGTAGTTTCAAAATCGCAAAGTTCTTGGCGTGAGCATCTCCGTTACCAATCAGGTAGTTGAAAACCAACTGCTTGAGAAGGGTCAGAGCGGCAAACTTTTTGGCGTGGGTGTGGAACAGAAGATTATTCGCGACCGCCTCGAACCCAATCTCGTATTTCTGCGCCGGGTAGAAATCCATCACCTGACAGGCGTCCTCCATCGCCAGCCGGATCTGCTGCCCATCGGCAATCACTCTGTCAAACCGAAGTAGCTGGAGGGCATGCTCACCATCGCGGTCTTCAAGTAACTCAAATTCAGCGGTCTCTAGGCCGACCCTCTTGGCAAGTTTCAAAAAGAAGAACTCGTTTTCTACTGCATGTGGAGCTTCGATGGGGTTTAGCTTGATGATGTATTCAAGCCCCTGCTTCTTCGCCGGTGCATTCAGCATCTTGCTCGAGATCTTGTCTTGGAATCCCGGAAGCCCCGCAGCCCGAGAATCGAAGTGTTTCTCCCTCAGCTCCTGAAAGCTAAGGTTCGACAAGTCTCTCGGAAGCTCTATAGCTGTGCTGGGAGCAATCGGCTCATCAGGGTCCACCACCTGAACATCACCAATTGCGTCGCCGCCCAGTTCCAGTAGGAGGCCAAGATCATCACTGGCTGAAGTCTTTAGTCGCTTGGCAATAGCGTTGAGCCTTCGTCCTTCGGGAAGTAACCCTGCAAAGTAGGCGGGGGTCGCTCCGGCAGAGTAGGTCTTCTTGATTTCACTTTTGGGAAGCGTGGTTGCGATAGCGGGTGCGTTTGCGTCCAGATACTCGGGCAAGTACTCGAAGGTCACATCAGACCCATTCTGAGTGAGAGTTGCTGCGGGTAACCCTTGCTTTAGGACCAGCGCCGTCTTATCACTCAAGGTTTGCAACTCCAACCTTCATCTCAAGACCTAGCGCATCCAAAAGTAGATTCAATCGGTCCATGGCTATTGTTTTCTTGCCGTTTTCCACATCAAAGACAAATCGCGGAGAGACGCCGGCCAACTGCGCCGCTTCAGCCTGGGTGAGCCCTAAGTCCTTCCGACGAGATCGGATGAGTTCAGCGATGTCCATGTGTTCCTTTTTTGCGCGTACATGCGAATTTCTTTGATTCTAGGCCTGCGGTCGGACATTTTGCAAGTGTTTTCGCGCGTTCAAGCGAAAAACAGCCAAATCCCAATCAAGAGGACGTCCTTTGACCCTGTTTTTGTGCGTTCGTGCGAAAATTACCATCCCAGTGCCCGGGTTTAGGCTTAGAACATGTTGATCCAGTCGCGGCCAATCAAACTCACCACCCGCACTGGAGTGAGTGTGAATCGCACTATCCCGCACGGTCGGCTGCGCATGATCGGCGCTTGGTGTTTTGCAGATCACTTTGGCCCCACCACCCAAACCGACGGCATGGTCGTAGCCTCCCACCCTCACACTGGTTTGCAAACCGTCACCTGGCTATTCGAGGGCCAGATTGAACATCGAGACAGCATTGGCTCAGTTCAAATCATCGAACCTGGTCAGCTAAATCTGATGACCGCCGGCCACGGCATCTCACACTCGGAGCTTTCAAACCCAACGACCGAGAGGTTGCACGCCATTCAGCTATGGGTCGCGCTGCCAAAGCATGCCATCGAGATTGCTCCTGCCTTCGAGCATCAGTCACAGCTGCCAACACTCTCTATCCCGGGTGGTGCAGCAACGGTTTTGGCGGGGGAGTTCATGGGAGTTATCTCCCCAACCACTACGTTCTCGCCACTTCTTGGCGTCGAGCTTCAACTAGAGCCAGGTGTTCACCAGATTCCTCTAGACCCAGCCTTTGAGCATGGGTTTGTGCTCGCTTCTGGTTCCGCGCGAGTCGGCGAGGACCAACTGAATACGTCTGACCTTGCCTTTATCGAAGCCGGTGCGAAGAGCGCTGAGATTAGCGTTGGCGAACCATCGATTTTGATGTTTATTGGTGGCGAACCCTTTGGCGAGAAGATCCTGATGTGGTGGAACTTTATTGGCCGAACGCATGAGGAGATTGTTCAAGCTCGTGAAGAGTGGAACAGTCGGGGTGAGCGCTTTGGCGAATTCGAAGATCGAATCGGTGGGTGGATTCCAGCACCTGAATTACCTAATCTTCGTCTTCAAGCTAGGTAGTCCGAAAGAGTTGGAAAATTGGGCAAAATTGCCCCTGATTTAACTTGCAATGGCTCTTAGGGCTGTGGCAGACTTTACAAGTTCGTGAGTAGCGGGCCGTCTTGGCTCGCCCACTGCAGGCAGTGTGCACAGGTAACTGGGCCGGCCGCAGCTAAGGACCAAAAACTTATCCGAGATCTTTTCCTGGGTGATTGCGAGTGAAAATCTTGCGACACGCCCGAGTCAAGGTGTCGGAGCGAGCCCTAGAAATAGGGCGTTGACAGCAGAACAGTGCATCAGCAACACGGCAGTCAATAAAATTCGCAGCCTGCGAATCGAGTTGACTCCAAAACTGTGTGATCGAGAGATCACCTAGAAACGGAAGCGAGTCATTATGGCGGCTAACAAGATCCGCATTCGACTGAAGTCGTATGACCACGAGATCATCGACACCTCGGCGAGCAAAATCGTCGACACAGTCACCCGCGCCGGTGCAAAGGTAGTAGGCCCAGTGCCACTACCCACCGAGAAGAACGTTGTGACGGTCATCCGCTCGCCACACAAGTACAAGGACAGCCGTGAACACTTTGAGATGCGTACCCACAAGCGTCTCATCGACATCATCGACCCAACCCCTAAGGCCGTCGATTCGCTGATGCGCCTGGACCTTCCAGCAGACGTCAACATCGAGATCAAGCTCTAAGGATTACGAGAATGACTGCAGAGACTAAGACCGTTAAGGGTCTGCTGGGCAAGAAGCTCGGCATGACTCAGGGCTGGGACGAGAACAACAAGCTCGTTCCTATCACCGTTATTGAGGCTGGCGAGAACGTCATCACTCAGATCAAGAACATCGACGCCGATGGATACAAGGCAATTCAGGTTGCCTACGGTGCCATCGACCCACGCAAGACCGACAAGCCAACCGCTGGTCACTTCGCCAAGGCTGGCGTGACCCCACGTCGCTTCGTAGCAGAGATCCGCACCGCAGACGCTGACACCTACTCGGTTGGTCAGGCACTGGGTGTAGACATCTTCGAAGTTGGCACCAAGGTTGACGTTGTTGGAACCTCAAAGGGTAAGGGCTTCGCCGGTGGCATGAAGCGCCACGGCTTCGCCGGTGTTTCTGCCTCTCACGGTGCACACCGTAACCACCGTAAGCCTGGTTCCATCGGAGCCGGTACCACCCCAGCAAAGGTCATCAAGGGCAAGAAGATGCCCGGCCGCATGGGTGCTGACCGCGTAACCATGTTGAACCTAACCCTGCACGGCGTTGACCTCGAGCGAGGCCTACTGCTAGTGAAGGGCGCCGTACCTGGCCCTAAGGGCCAGCTGGTGTTCGTTCGTAACGCTGTGAAGGAGAACTAATGCCTACCGTTGACCTAATTGACGTAAAGGGCAAGAAGTCCGGTGCGATCGACCTGCCTGAGGGCCTGTTCGACGTTCAGACCAATGTTCCGCTAATCCACCAGGTTGTTGTAGCTCAGCTAGCTGCTGCTCGTCAGGGAACCCAGTCCACTCTTCGCCGCGGCGAGGTTTCTGGTTCTGGTAAGAAGCCTTTCAAGCAGAAGGGAACCGGTCGTGCCCGTCAGGGTTCGGTTCGTATGCCTCAGCACCGCGGTGGTGGAATCATCCACGGCCCAAAGCCTCGTTCATACGACCAGCGCACCCCTAAGAAGATGATTGCTGCTGCACTTCGCGGCGCACTATCTGACCGTGCTCGCGCTGGCCGCATTCACGTTATCGACCAGTTCGCAATTGGTTCGGCACCTTCTACCAAGGCAGCTGCAAGCTTCTTGGCTCAGGTTGCTCAGAGCAAGAACATCCTGGTTGTGCTGGACCGCTCTGACGAGCTGTCTTACAAGTCGCTACGCAACCTGCAGACCGTGCACGTTCTTCCAGTTGACCAGCTCAACGCGTATGACGTGCTACACGCAGATGACGTTGTGTTCACCGCAGCCGCTCTGACCTCGTTTGTCGAGTCGGCAGTCAAGTCAGAGGAGCGAGCATGAGCCTGAAGAAGGACCCACGCGACGTAATCATCAAGCCGATCATCTCGGAGAAGAGCTACTCCTTGATCGACGAGGGTAAGTACACCTTTGAGGTGGACCCACGTTCGAACAAGACCGAGATCAAGCAGGCTGTGGAGTCAATCTTCAACGTGAAGGTAGACACCATCAACACCCTGAACCGTCAGGGCAAGACCCGCCGTACCCGCTTTGGTCTAGGTAAGCGCAAGGACACCAAGCGCGCCATCGTGACCCTAAAGTCCGGCTCCATCGACATCTTTACCTACATCGGCTAGAGGGATAGAAGCTAATGGGAATTCGTAAATTCAAGCCAACGACTCCAGGTCGCCGCGGTTCCTCGGTTGCAGATTTTGCCGAGATCACTCGCTCAACCCCTGAGAAGTCGCTACTAAAGCCACTGCCGAAGACCGGTGGTCGCAACGCAGCTGGTCGCGTGACCACTCGCCACATCGGTGGCGGTCACAAGCGCCAGTACCGCGTCATCGACTTCCGTCGCAATGACAAGGACGGCGTACCGGCAAAGGTTGCTCACATCGAGTACGACCCAAACCGTACCGCTCGTATTGCGCTGTTGCACTACATCGATGGCACCAAGCGTTACATCTTGGCTCCAAACAAGCTGAAGCAGGGCGATGCAATCGAGCAGGGTCCACAGGCTGACATCAAGCCAGGTAACAACCTGCCACTGCGCAACATCCCAGTGGGTACCGTTGTGCACGCAATCGAGCTAAAGCCAGGCGGTGGAGCAAAGCTTGCCCGCTCCGCAGGTGCTTCGGTTCGTCTTGTTGCTAAGGACGGCCCTAACGCGCAGCTTCGTCTGCCATCGGGTGAAATCCGCAACGTGGACGCAAACTGCCGCGCCACCATCGGTGAGGTTGGAAATGCTGAGCAGTCCAACATCAACTGGGGTAAGGCTGGCCGTATGCGTTGGAAGGGCGTTCGCCCAACCGTTCGTGGTGTCGCTATGAACCCTGTTGACCACCCACACGGTGGTGGTGAGGGTAAGACCTCTGGTGGTCGTAACCCTGTTACCCCATGGGGTCAGAAGGAAGGCCGCACTCGTAAGCCAAACCTTCCATCCGACAAGCAAATCGTTCGTCGTCGTTACGTCGGCAAGAAGTAGGAGATCTCTAGATGCCACGCAGTTTGAAGAAGGGCCCCTTCGTCGACGAGCACCTAATGAAGAAGGTGCGCGCGCAGAACGAGGCCAACACCAAGAACGTGATCAAGACCTGGTCCCGCCGCTCGATGATCGTTCCAGCCATGCTGGGTCACACCATCGCAGTGCACGACGGTCGCAAGCACATTCCTGTATTCGTCACCGAGACCATGGTTGGTCACAAGCTTGGCGAATTCGCACCAACCCGCACCTTCCGTGGACACGTGAAGGACGACAAGAAGGGACGCCGCGGCTAGTCCGGGGCGTACAGAGAGTAGAAGGATAAAACGATGGAAGCTATCGCCAAGGTGCGTAACATCCGCGTGACCCCGCAGAAGGCTCGCCGTGTCGTCAACCTGATCCGCGGCAAGCAGGCCACTGAGGCCCTGGGTATCTTGAAGTTTGCTCCACAGGCAGCATCCGAGCCGATTTACAAGCTCGTTGCTTCAGCTGTTGCAAACGCCAAGGTCAAGGGCGAGTCGGCCGGAGCAATTGTGGACGAGGACGACCTAGTAATTTCGCAGGCATTTGTGGACGAGGGTGTAACGCTGAAGCGTTTCCGCCCACGTGCTCAGGGCCGTGCGTTCCGTATCAACAAGCGCACCAGCCACATCACCGTGGTTGTTGCAACCCCAGACGAGTTTGCAAAGAAGGCAGGTAAGTAATGGGCCAGAAAGTCAATCCCTACGGCTTCCGCCTAGGCATCACCACCGAGCACCGCTCTCGCTGGTTCGCAGACTCCACCAAAAAGGGTCAGCGCTATGCAGACTACGTAGTTGAGGACACCAAGATCCGCCACTACCTGCAGGAGAAGCTGGACCGCGCTGGTGTATCCCGCATTGAGCTGGAGCGTACCCGTGACCGTGTTCGCATCGACATCTATGCAGCTCGTCCAGGACTAGTTATCGGCCGTCGCGGTGCAGAGGCTGAGACCCTGCGCGCAGAGCTAGAGAAGCTAACCGGCAAGCAGGTGCTACTAAACATCCTCGAGGTCAAGAACCCAGAGGCTGATGCACAGCTAGTTGCACAGGGCATCGCTGAGCAGCTCTCCGCACGAGTGGCTTTCCGCCGCGCAATGCGTAAGGGCATCCAGGGCGCACTTCGCTCTGGCGCAAAGGGTATCCGTGTGCAGTGTGCCGGTCGTCTAGGTGGCGCTGAAATGAGCCGCAGCGAGTTCTACCGCGAGGGTCGTGTGCCACTGCACACCCTTCGCTCGAACATCGACTACGGCTTCTACGAGGCCAAGACCACCTTCGGTCGCATCGGTGTAAAGGTTTGGATCTACAAGGGCGACCTAACCGCTAAGGAGCTTGCAGCAGTGCAGGCAAACCAGCGTGGTCCCCGCATGGGTGGCGACCGTCCTCGCCGTGGCGCACCACGCCGCGACCAGGCAGCTGCCCCTGAGGCTGCGGTAGCAGCAGGAAGCGAAGGCTAAGCATGCTGATTCCACGTAAGGTAAAGCACCGCAAGCAGCACAGCCCGAAGCGCCACGGTCACGCAACCGGTGGCACCAAGGTGAGCTTTGGTGAATACGGTATCCAGGCGCTAACCCCTGCTTACCTAACCAACCGCCAGATTGAGGCTGCACGTATTGCAATGACTCGTCACATCAAGCGTGGTGGAAAGGTTTGGATCAACGTGTTCCCAGACCGCTCCCTCACCAAGAAGCCAGCCGAAACCCGTATGGGTTCCGGTAAGGGTTCACCGGAGTGGTGGGTAGTAAACGTCAAGCCTGGCCGCGTGCTCTTCGAGCTCAGCGGTGTCAACGAGACCATTGCCCGTGAGGCAATGATGCGTGCCATTCACAAGCTTCCGCTTAAGGCTCGCATCATCAAGCGTGAAGAAGGTGACGCATAATGATCGGTTCAAAGAACCTCACCCCTCAGGACCTCGACAAGGTTGAGGACTCCCTGCTAGTGGAGGAGCTGCGTAAGGCGAAGGAAGAGCTTTTCAACCTGCGCTTCCAGTCCGCTACCGGTCAGCTTGACAACCACGGCCGCCTAAAGGCAGTCAAGCGCGACATCGCTCGCATCTACACCGTGCTTCGTGAGCGTGAGCTCGGCATTCGTGCCGTGCCAACCGCTGCAGCACCAGCAAAGACCAAGAAGGCAGCAGCTGAGAAGCCTGCTGAGGAGGCATAAAGATGGCTGAAGAGAAGAAGCCAGCAGCAAAGGCTGCAGCAAAGCCAGCCGCCAAGGCAGCACCTAAGGCTGCGAAGCCAAAGGCAGCGAAGGCTCCAAAGGTTGTCAAGGAAGTCGAGCGCGGTTACCGCAAGTCACGTCGTGGCTATGTAGTCTCCGACAAGATGGACAAGACCATCGTTGTTTTGGTTGAGGACCGTAAGAAGCACCCGCTTTACGGCAAGGTTATGCGCCTATCTAAGAAGATCAAGGCACACGACGAGAACAACACCGCAGGCATCGGCGACCTCGTGCTAATCAGTGAGACCCGTCCACTATCTGCAACCAAGAACTGGCGTCTAGTCGAGATTCTCGAAAAGGCGAAGTAACCCCTAGGAATAACGGTCGGAAATCGTTATTCACAAAACAAGGAGAAATAAGTGCTACAGCAAGAGTCCAGGCTCAAGGTTGCCGATAACACCGGTGCCAAGGAGCTGTTGACGATTCGTGTACTAGGCGGTTCAACCCGTCGCTACGCGGGTCTGGGCGACATCATCGTCGCAACCGTAAAGGACGCCATCCCTGGCGGAAACGTAAAGAAGGGTGACGTAGTCAAGGCGGTAGTGGTTCGCACTGCCAAGGAGACTCGTCGTCCAGACGGTTCATACATCAAGTTTGACGAGAACGCAGCGGTCATCATCAAGAATGATGGTGAGCCTCGCGGAACTCGTATCTTTGGCCCAATCGGCCGCGAGCTTCGTGAGAAGAAGTTCATGAAGATCATTTCATTGGCTCCGGAGGTTCTATAAATGGCGAAGATCAAGAAGGGTGACCTGGTTCAGGTCATTACCGGTGCCAAGCAGGACCGTGGCGGTGACCGTGGTAAGCAGGGTCACGTGCTGGCAGTTCTAGTAGAGCAGAACCGCGTAATCGTTGAGGGTGTAAACCTAGTAACCAAGCACACCAAGGTCGGCCAGTCTGACCGCGGTTCCAAGACCGGTGGCATCGTTACTCAGGAAGCCCCAATCCACATTTCAAATGTCGCTCTGGTAGACCCAAGCACCAAGAAGCCAACCAAGGTTGGTTTCAAGGTTGAGAAGGATGCCAAGACCGGCGAGAGCAAGAAGGTGCGTGTTGCACGCAAGAGCGGGAAGGAAATCTAATGGCCGCCACTAAGAAGTCAGCGGTAGCCACCAAGGCGCTTCCTCGCCTGAAGGCTCAGTACCGCAAGGAGATCGTTCCTGCACTGCAGGACGAGTTCAAGTTTGCTAACCCAATGCAGGTTCCTGGTCTTACCAAGATCGTTGTGAACATGGGTGTTGGCCAGGCTGCCAAGGATGGCAAGTTGATCGAGGGTGCAATCCGCGATCTAACCGCTATCACCGGTCAGAAGCCAATGGTTAACGTTGCAAAGAAGTCAATTGCCCAGTTCAAGCTTCGCGAGGGCCAGCCAATTGGTGCTCACGTGACTTTGCGCGGTGACCGCATGTGGGAGTTCCTAGACCGCTTGCTATCACTTTCGCTTCCTCGTATCCGTGACTTCCGTGGTCTATCTGCAGACCAGTTCGACGGACGCGGAAACTACACCTTTGGTCTTTCGGAGCAGAGCATGTTCCACGAGATCGATCAGGACAAGATCGACCACGTCCGCGGTATGGACATCACGGTCGTGACCTCAGCCAAGACTGACGATGAGGGTCGTGCGCTACTTCGTGCGCTCGGCTTCCCGTTCAAGTCCTAAACCCCCAATTGAGAAAGGTCCCTGAGCCTGTAAAGCGCTGGGAAACCATCTCGAGAAAGAAGATAAACAAATGACAATGACAGATCCGGTAGCAGATTTTCTGACCCGGCTGCGCAACGCAGATAAGGCTCACCACGATTCGCTGAGCCTCCCTTACTCAAAGCTCAAGGGAACCATTGCCGAGATCCTGAAGTCAGAGGGTTACATTGCTGATTTCAAGGTTGAGGACGCCAAGGTTGGTAAGACCTTGACTGTGACCCTGAAGTATGGCCCAAGCCGCGAGAGCAGCATTGCTGGCATCAAGCGCGTCTCCAAGCCAGGTCTTCGTGTTTACGCGAAGAGCACCGAGCTACCAAAGGTCCTTGGCGGCCTAGGTATTGCAATCCTGTCCACCTCGTCCGGTCTACTAACTGACCGCCAGGCTGCAAAGAAGGGAGTAGGCGGAGAAGTCCTCGCCTACATCTGGTAATCACGCATGTCACGTATTGGAAAGCTTCCGATCCCGCTACCAGCGGGCGTTACGGTTGCCATCGACGGCCAGATCGTCTCAGTAAAGGGTCCTAAGGGCGAGTTGTCCCTGACCATCTCTGAGCCAATTAAGGCCACCTTGGAAGACAACACCGTAATCGTTTCTCGTCCAGACGACGAGGCTAAGTCAAAGTCGCTACACGGCTTGACCCGTACCCTGATCGCTAACAACGTTCACGGTGTATCCACTGGATTCACCAAGACCTTGGAGATCATCGGAACCGGTTACCGTGCAGCCGCAAAGGGTTCCAACATTGAGTTGGCTCTAGGTTTCTCTCACCCAGTCGTGATTGAGCCTCCACAGGGAATCACCCTGACCGTCGAGGGAAACACCAAGATCGTTATCTCCGGTGTTGACAAGCAGGCTGTCGGTGAGGTTGCCGCGAACATTCGCAAGATCCGTAAGCCTGAGCCATACAAGGGCAAGGGTATTCGCTATGAGGGTGAGCGCGTACGTCGCAAGGCCGGAAAGAGTGGTAAGTAATCATGGGTCTCGGTACTAGAGGTAAGTCCAAGTCAGCCGCTCGTGGCCGTCGTCACGACCGTCTGCGCAAGAAGATCGAAGGCACCGCCAGCCGTCCACGTCTGGTTGTCACTCGCTCAGCTCGCCACGTATTCGTCCAGGTAGTAGACGACAGCAAGGGTCACACCCTAGCTTCGGCTTCAACCATGGAGGTCGAGCTTCGCAAGGAGAACGGCACCAAGACCGACAAGGCAGCGATCGTTGGCAAGCTAATTGCCGAGCGCGCCAACAAGGCAGGTGTCACCGAGGTTGTGTTTGACCGTGGTGGAAACCGTTACGCAGGCCGCGTTGCAGCTATTGCTGACGCAGCTCGCGAGGCAGGACTGACACTGTGAGCGAAGAGAAGAAGGAACAGGAAGTGGCAGAAGCTACCGTGGTCGCAGAGACCACTACCGTTGACCCGAACGAGCGTGAGCAGCGTCGTGGCTCTCGTGAGCGCGGCCCTCGCACCGAGCGCCGTGACCGCGAGGACACCAAGAGCCCATTCTTGGAGCGTGTTGTCACCATCAACCGTGTTTCCAAGGTTGTTAAGGGTGGTCGCCGCTTCGCATTCACCGCATTGGTTGTTGTCGGTGATGGCGAGGGTCTAGTAGGCGTTGGCTACGGCAAGGCTAAGGAAGTTCCTGCAGCTATTGCCAAGGGTGTTGAGGACGCGAAGAAGAACTTCTTCCGCATCCCACGCACCGGCTCCACCATTCCACACCCAGTACAGGGTGAGGCAGCAGCCGGTGTGGTTCTGCTTCGTCCAGCCGCTGAGGGTACCGGTGTTATCGCCGGTGGTCCTGTGCGTGCAGTACTGGAGTGCGCTGGTGTTCACGACGTGCTATCGAAGTCCCTCGGATCTTCGAACACCATCAACATCGTCCACGCCACCGTTGCAGCACTGCGCCAGCTAGAGGAGCCAAGCTCCGTTGCTGCTCGTCGTGGCAAGAACCTGGCAGAGGTAGCACCAGCTCGCCTACTGCCTGCAACTGAGAAGGCAGGTGCCTAATGGCTGCTCGTCTGAAAGTTACCCAGATCAAGAGTTCAAACGGTGGCAAGCAGAACCAGCGCGATTCACTTCGCACCCTGGGTCTGAAGCGCATCGGTGACATCGTCGTGAAGGAAGACAACAAGTCTGTTCGCGGCCTGGTGATGACCGTTGCCCACCTTGTAAAGGTTGAGGAGATCGACTAATGGCAGAAGAGAAGAAGCCAGCCGCTAAGGCTGCTGCCAAGCCGGCAACCAAGGCTGCCCCAAAGGCTGCTGCGGCTAAGGCCCCTGCAAAGACTGCTGCACCAAAGGCTGCTGCCGCTGCAAAGCCAGCAGCTGAGAAGGCTGCCCCTAAGGCGAAGCCAGCAGCAAAGAAGTCAGAGGAGAAGAGCGACAAGGTTCAGATCCTCAAGCTTCACCACCTACGCCCAGCAAAGGGTGCCAAGAAGGAGAAGACTCGTAAGGGTCTTGGTGAGGGTTCGAAGGGTAAGACTGCAGGCCGCGGTACCAAGGGTACTGGCGCTCGCACTACCACTCGCCTCGGCTTCGAGGGTGGCGGCGTGAACTTGGTAATGCGCACTCCAAAGCTGCGCGGATTCAAGAACCCGTTCCGTGTTGAGTACCAGGTGGTAAACCTCGACAAGCTATCCGAGCTATACCCTAAGGGTGGCGCTGTAACCGTAAGCGACCTAGTCGCTAAGGGTGCTGTCCGCAAGGGCGAGCCAGTCAAGGTCCTTGGCAATGGCGACGTCTCGGTTAAGCTTGAGGTCTCGGTTGACAAGGTTTCCGCGTCAGCTAAGACCAAGATCGAGGCCGCTGGCGGTAGCGTCAACGCCTAAATAGCTTCAGGGGAGTAGGTTCACCGTGTTTCAGGCCATTGCTCGCGCATTCCGCACTCCGGACTTGCGCAACAAGCTTGCGTTCACCCTTGGAATGATTGCAGTCTTCCGTTTGGGCTCGTTTATCCCGAGCCCAAACGTGGACTACACCAACGTCCAGCAGTGTTTGGCGCAAAGCAATTCGACCTCTGGTCTTTATGAACTGGTGAACCTGTTCTCCGGTGGAGCACTGCTCCAGCTATCCATCTTCGCCCTGGGCATCATGCCTTACATCACGGCGTCGATCATCACCCAGCTTCTTCGCGTGGTAATCCCACGCTTTGAGACCCTGTACAAAGAGGGTCCTCAGGGTCAGGCAAAGCTAACCCAGTACACCCGCTACCTAACCATCGCGTTGGGTCTATTGCAGGCGACCACCTTGATTGCGGTCGCTCGTCAGGGTGCGCTGTTTGGTGCCGACTGTACGTTGCCAATCTTGGTCAACACCGACCCACTAGCCATCACCCTGATGGTCATCACCATGACTGCCGGTACCGGTTTGATCATGTGGATTGGTGAGCTAATTACCGAGCGCGGTGTCGGAAACGGTATGTCGCTTCTGATCTTCACCTCTATCGCATCCACCTTCCCAGCATCACTACTGCAGATTCTGCAGACCCGCACCATCGAGATCTTTGTGATTGTCATGGCAGTTGGTTTCGTAGTGGTTGGTCTGGTTGTTTTGGTTGAGCAGTCCCAGCGTCGCATCCCGGTTCAGTATGCCAAGCGCATGGTTGGTCGCAAGGCGTATGGTGGTCAGTCCACCTACATCCCAGTGAAGGTAAACACCGCTGGCGTTATCCCGGTTATCTTCGCGTCCTCAATGCTTTACCTGCCTGCACTCTTGGCTCAGTTCAACCAGCCAGATGCAAATGGTCAGGTTGCTCCATGGGTTACCTGGATTTCTACCTACCTAACCCAGAGCGATAACCCGCTCTACATGGCTATCTACCTAGCTCTGATTATTGGTTTCACCTACTTCTATGTAGCGATCACCCTCAACCCTGAGGAGATTAGCGACAACATGAAGAAGTACGGTGGCTTTATCCCAGGTATTCGTGCCGGTAAGCCAACCACCGAGTACCTCGAGTATGTAATCAGCCGCATCACCGCTCCAGGTGCCATCTACCTTGGTCTGATCGCCCTGATTCCACTAGTTGCCTTTACCGCGATCGGAACCAACCAGAACTTCCCATTCGGTGGAACCTCGATCCTGATCATCGTTGGTGTTGGCCTTGAGACCGTCAAGCAGATCAACGCTCAGATGCAGCAGCGTAACTACGAGGGTCTACTTAAGTGACCCGACTTCTCATGATCGGCCCTCCTGGGGCTGGTAAGGGAACTCAGGCTGCGCTTTTGGCCCAGGCTTTTTCGATCCCTGCAATTTCAACCGGCGACATCTTCCGTTTCAACGTGAAGAACGAAACCGAGCTTGGCAAGCAGGCGAAGGCGTTTATGGACCGCGGCGAGTACGTACCAGACAGCCTCACTAACGCGCTTGTCCGTGACCGCCTCTCTCACCCAGATGCAGGTCTTGGCTTTTTGCTAGACGGCTACCCAAGAACCGTCGACCAGGTGCACGAGCTGGATGCCATCTTGAATGAGAGTTCTCGCTCGCTTGATGTTGTTGTGCAGCTAACTGCAGATAACGAAGAGTTGATCCGTCGCCTTGCAAAGCGCGCCGAGATCGAGGGTCGCGCCGATGACACCCCAGAGGTGATTCGCAGACGACTCGAAGTCTATGACTCTCAGACCGCTCCTCTGATCGACATCTATGCCGGTCGCGGATTGGTTGCGATGATCGACGGACTCGGTGAAATCAGTGAGGTTACCGAGCGCATCATTGAAGCACTTGAGGCCCGTGGCCTAAGCCGCAATGCGTAATAAGCACGAGATCAAATCAGAAGACCAGATTCGCAAGATGCGGGTCGCTGGTCTGCTGACGCAAAAGGCCCTCGAAGCGGTGCGTGCCGCTATCAAGCCAGGTGTCACAACACTTGAACTTGATCAGATTGCGGAAAAGACCATTCGCGATGGCGGTGGAATTCCAAACTTCCAACTGGTCCCCGGTTACTACCACACCATCTGTGCCAGCGTAAACTCCGAGGTCGTTCACGGTATCCCCACTAACCGAGTGCTTGAAGCGGGGGATTTGGTTTCCATCGACTGCGGTGCTGAGGTCGACGGCTGGAATGGCGACAGCGCCTTTTCGATGGTTGTTCCCGGTCGAGATGATACTCAGACCAAAGAGCGTCAGCGCCTTAGTGATGTTTGTGAAGGGTCACTTTGGGCCGGGATTGCAGCATTGTCAAAAGCCAAGCGACTAAACGAAGTTGGCATAGAGATCGAGAAGCACATCCTCGATCGCGGCAACTTTGGCATCTTGGAGCAGTATGTCGGACACGGCATCGGTCGCTCGATGCACGAGGATCCGGCGGTTTTCAACTATCGGGTGCGAGATCTGGGTCCAAAAGTCGAGCCTGGTCTTTGTGTTGCAATCGAGCCGATGATCACCGCGGGTAACCAAAGAACTCAGGTTCAAGAGGACGAGTGGACGGTTGCGACCAAGGATGGATCCGATGGTGCCCACTGGGAACACTCGGTCGCGGTCCATTCCAAAGGCATCTGGGTTCTCACCGCCTTGGATGGTGGCGCAGAGGGGCTGAAGCCCTTTGGTGTGACACCCGTGCCGCTGGACTGAAAAGCTGTGCAAATTTGCCAGAGTTTTTTGATTTCTAGGACTAGCATTCGCCCGCGATTTCCCCTAGGATTTTCCCTTGGCGTTTCTGCGTGAAATCCTTTTCAATTTTGGGTTGGTTTTTCGCGTGTTTGTGACGTCACAAAAGTAGTGAAGTGAGTGCATGGCCAACAAAGACGGCGTTATCGAGATCGAGGGATCGGTCGTTGAAGCCCTACCGAACGCAATGTTTCGCGTGGAGCTGACCAACGGACACCTAGTCCTAGCCCACATCTCGGGAAAGATGCGTCAGCACTACATCCGCATTCTCCCCGGAGACCGCGTGATTGTAGAGCTGAGCACCTACGACCTAACTCGCGGCCGCATCATCTACCGCTACAAGTAGAAAGTAAGAGCATGAAGGTCAACCCGAGCGTCAAGAAGATCTGCGACAAGTGCAAGGTCATCCGCCGTCACGGTCGCGTGATGGTGATCTGCGAGAACCCTCGCCACAAGCAGCGCCAGGGCTAATTGCCCTAACCCATAACTGAATAGACAAGAGCATCCCCAAGTCCCCAGTGGACTAACCCTCGGAAGAAGGCCGGGGCTCAATCTGCCAGGTTGAGATGGAGATGCTGCAGACCTTCTACTACACAGGAGAACATCCAAATGGCACGTATTGCTGGTGTAGATATTCCTCGCGACAAGCGCGTGGTTATCTCCCTAACCTACATTTACGGTATTGGTCGCACTCGCTCAAGCGAGATTCTGAAGACCACCGGAATCAACGAATCCATCCGCGTGAAGGACCTATCTGACGACCAGTTGGTTGCACTTCGCGATGAGATCGAGAAGAACTACAAGGTAGAGGGTGACCTCCGCCGCGACGTTGCAGCCGACATCCGCCGCAAGGTTGAGATCGGTTCCTACGAGGGTCTGCGTCACCGCAAGGGCCTTCCAGTGCGCGGTCAGCGCACCAAGACCAACGCTCGTACTCGCAAGGGTCCAAAGCGCACCGTGGCCGGCAAGAAGAAGGCAACCCGCTAGTAGCGGCTAAGGATTTAGGAGATAGAAAATGGCAGCACCTAAGGCATCCGCTGCGGCTCGTAAGCCTCGCCGCAAGGACAAGAAGAACGTTCCAGCAGGTCAGGCACACATCCGCTCGACCTTCAACAACACCATCATCACCATCACCGACCCAACCGGAGCAGTTATCTCCTGGTCATCTTCAGGTGATGTTGGCTTCAAGGGTTCACGTAAGTCGACCCCATTCGCAGCCCAGATGGCAGCTGAGTCAGCAGCTCGCAAGGCTCAGGAGCACGGTCTAAAGAAGGTTGACGTTTTCGTGAAGGGCCCAGGCTCTGGTCGCGAGACTGCAATTCGTTCACTTCAGGCAGCAGGCCTAGAGGTTGGCTCAATCTCCGATGTGACCCCACAGGCTCACAACGGTTGCCGCCCTCCAAAGCGCCGTCGCGTCTAATTAGCGCACCGAGCCCAACCCACAACTAAAGATTCACGCATTCAGGTGACCCCCCTGAGTGTCAAGACGAGTATCAAATAGCGGGTACTCAGATGAAAGGAACCGAATAGTGCTAATTGCACAGCGCCCAACTCTGCACGAAGAAGTACTTGGTACAAACCGTTCACGTTTTGTACTTGACCCACTAGAGCCAGGCTTTGGCTACACCCTTGGAAACTCCCTCCGCCGCACCCTTCTAAGCTCCATCCCGGGTGCCGCTGTTACCAACATCCGTATCCAGGGTGTCTCTCACGAGTTCTCGACTATCCCAGGTGTCAAGGAAGACGTTGTTGAGGTAATCCTGAACATCAAGAACCTGGTCGTCTCCTCTGAGCACGACGCTCCTGTTGTTGCACACCTCTCCAAGAACACCGCCGGTCCTGTGACCGCAGCTGACATCCAGGTGCCAGCCGGTGTTGAGGTTCACAACCCAGAGCTAGTTATCGGAACCCTGAACGCCAAGGGCAAGCTAGAGATCGAGTTCATCATTGAGCGCGGTCGCGGTTATGTTCAGGCTTCTCAGAACCGCAACCCAGATGCAGAGGCTGGCGTTATCCCAGTTGACTCCATCTACTCCCCAGTTCTAAAGGTCTCCTACCGCGTTGAGGCAACTCGTGCCGGTGAGTTCACCAACTTCGACAAGCTAATCGTCGACGTTGAGACCAAGCCATCGATTGCTCCTCGCGATGCAGTTGCATCCGCAGGTTCAACCCTGGTTGAGCTGTTCGGTCTGGCCAAGGAGCTAAACAGCGAGGCTGAGGGTATCGAGATCGGTCCAGCACCAGTAGAGGTAGCTGCATCGAACGAGCTCTCAACCCCGATTGAGGACCTTGACCTAACCGTTCGTTCCTACAACTGCCTAAAGCGTGAGGGAATCAACACCGTTTCTGAGCTGATCGCACTGAGCGAGGACCAGCTGATGAACATCCGTAACTTCGGTTCCAAGTCTGTTGACGAGGTCCGCGAGAAGCTTGCAGGTCTAGGCCTTCGCTTCAAGGACGCAGTTCCAGGCTTCGATGGCGCCTACTTCGGTGGCGGATTCGACGACGACCAGATCTAAACGCTTAGAAATCCAAGGAGAAAGAAATGCCTACCCCAACTAAGGGCCCACGTCTCGGAGGCGGTCCAGCCCACGAGCGCCTAATGCTAAACAACATGGCGACCTCGCTATTCAAGCACAAGCGAATCGTCACCACCGAGACCAAGGCAAAGCGTCTACGCCCAGTTGCCGAGCGTCTAGTCACCTTCGCAAAGCGCGGAGACCTAGCTGCTCGTCGTCGCGTCATGACTCAGATCCTGGACAAGGGTGTGGTTCACGAGCTATTCACCGAGATTGCACCACTGGTTGCAGAGCGTCAGGGCGGTTACACCCGCATCACCAAGCTCGGCTACCGCAAGGGTGACAACGCTCCAATGGCAGTCATCGAGCTAGTACTCGAGGCAGTGAACCCAAAGCCAAAGACCAACAAGGCTAAGCTCGTCAACAACGTTGCAACCGCTGGTGCAGCAGCTTCCGCTGCAGCCGCCGAGGTTGAGGCAGTTGAAGAGGCAGCAGTAGAGGCAGAGGCAACCGAGGCAGCATCAGCAGAGGTCGTTGAGACCCCAGCGGCTGAGGAGGTAGCAGAGGCTCCTGCAGCCGAGGAGAGCGCTGAGGCTGAAGAGCCAAAGGCCTAAGTCAAAAGGACTACAAATGAGTGAACCCGCTGGTCTAACCGGCGGGTTTTCTCGTTTCCGGATCGATTTCGCCTATGACGGAACTGACTTCGCAGGCTTCTCCAAACAGCCAGAACTAAGGACGGTTCAGGGTGAACTACTTAGAGCACTGAGCGTAATCTTCGGAGACGACGATGCCGATTTTGGCATGCGGGTTGCCGGTCGAACCGATGCCGGAGTGCATGCCCTTGGTCAGGTTTGCCACGTTGATATCACTTCCGAGCAGCTGAAGAGGGCTGGACGATCGGGATTCACCGCATCACGGCTGCAGAGCCTTTTGCCCAACGAGATTGTCATTCACTCGATTGAGGCTGTCTCGGGAGACTTTGATGCGAGATTCTCGGCCGTCGGTCGCTCATACCGCTATCTGATAGTTGATGACTTGTCCCCTCGCTCTGCACTTTGCTCGCGCTATGAGCTCTGGATCCCCGGGGAACTGGATGTCGAGTTGATGAGTGAGGCCGCGAAGGTCTTGGTCGGATTGCATGACTTTGGGGCTTTTTGTAAGCCGCGTGAGGGAGCAACCACCATCAGACATCTCAAGACTCTGAAAGTCACCCGCTTTGCCGACAATGTCGAGGTATACCTTGAGGCAGATGCTTTCTGTCACAACCAGGTCAGATCGATGGTCGGCGCCTTGATTGCAGTTGGCCAAAAAAAGCTCACAATCAGCGAACTAGCGCAGATTCTCAAGGCTGCAAAACGAGTTTCCAAGTTCAAAGTCGTGGCTCCGCACGGACTTGCATTGACCGGTGTCGACTACCCAGATCCGAGCATGTGGCGCTCTCAGGCAGAAAAAGCCAGAAATTTGCGTTCCAGCGAGGAAATTTCCGTTTGACCTATTGGGTAATCCTGTCCTAAACTTGCACCTTGGTTCGGCTATGCCGAAAGGTTTGAAACCGCGTTAGATCTCGCGGAATCACACAAAAGAAACTACGAGGTAATTTAGCGTGCGTACTTATTCGCCAAAGGCCAGCGAGCTGAGCCACGAGTGGTTCGTCATTGACGCCACCGATGTTGTTCTAGGTCGTCTTGCAACCCACGCAGCTGCTCTGCTGCGCGGCAAGCACAAGCCAACCTTCGCTGCTCACATGGACAATGGTGACTTCGTCATCATCATCAACGCAGACAAGGTTGCACTGACCGGCTCAAAGCTTGCTCAGAAGAAGGCATACCGTCACTCTGGTTACCCAGGTGGTCTAACCGCGACCACTTACTCCGAGCTTCTGGAGAAGAACCCAGAGCGCGCAATCGAGAAGGCAATCCGCGGCATGCTGCCAAAGAACTCTCTCGGTGACCAGCAGCTAGGAAAGCTAAAGGTTTACAAGGGTGCAAACCACCCACACGTGGCACAGCAGCCAAAGCCATTCACCATTTCTCAGATCGCCCAGTAAGGACTAGACCGTGGCAGAGAACACCGCAATCGAGGCAGAGACCTCCTACACCACCGAGTCTGCACCAGCTAAGGCCGTGCGCTCACGCGGAGACCTATCCCAGCCAGGTGCTGGCACCGGCCGTCGCAAGGAGGCCGTTGCTCGCGTTCGCCTAGTACCAGGCAGCGGCAAGATCACCGTAAACGGTCGTACCTTCGAGGACTACTTCCCAAACAAGCTTCACCAGCAGCTCATCACCGACCCATTCAAGGTCCTTGAGCTACAGGGTGCTTACGACGTAATCGCACGCATCGATGGCGGCGGCAGCGCCGGCCAGGCTGGTGCACTGCGCCTTGGAATCTCTCGTGCACTAAACGAGATTGACAAGGACAACAACCGTCCTACCCTGAAGAAGGCTGGCTTCCTAAGCCGCGACGCTCGTGTTATCGAGCGCAAGAAGGCTGGTTTGAAGAAGGCCCGCAAGGCTAGCCAGTTCTCCAAGCGCTAACGAATACGCTTCTGCCATGGGCAGGCTATTTGGCACCGACGGCGTTCGGGGCATCGCTAACAAGGACATAACCGCAGATTTTGCGCTCAAATTAGCGCAGGCTGCGGCTTTTGTCCTTTCTGAGGAGGCTCGCTCTCGTGGCGATCGCCCTAGAGCGGTCATCGGCCACGACCCCAGAATCTCAAGCGACTTTATTTCTGCTGCCGTAGCGGCAGGCCTGGCCTCATCCGGCGTTGATGTTTTCGATGCTGGCGTTATTCCAACGCCAGGAGCTGCCTACCTGACCGCTGATCTCGATGCTGACTTCGGTGTCATGATTTCTGCCAGCCACAACTCCGCTCCCGATAACGGAATCAAGTTCTTCTCACGCGGTGGTCACAAGCTTCCCGATGCCACCGAGGACAAGATTGAAGCAGCGCTGGGCAGCGCCCTCACTCCAATCGGTTCCGAGGTTGGGCGAGTCACCAGATTCGCAGACGCCGAGGACCGCTACCTGCTTCACCTCTTGGGCACCATCCCACATCGCCTGGATGGAGTGAAGGTTGTCCTCGACTGCGCAAATGGCGCAGCCAGTGCAATCTCTCCTCAGGCATTCTCTGACGCCGGGGCCAAGGTCATCACCATTGGCAATGACCCAGATGGAAATAACATCAACCAGGGCTGCGGTTCCACTCACCTCTCTGCTTTGCAGGCGGCAGTGGTTGCACACGGTGCCGACCTTGGCATTGCGCACGATGGCGATGCGGACCGGTGCCTGGCCGTTGACCACACCGGAGCCATCGTTGATGGTGATCACATCATGACCGTGCTAGCCCTGGCGCTAAAGAACTCAGGTCAGCTAGCTAGGAACACCCTGGTTACCACCGTCATGAGCAATCTCGGTTTGAAGATTGCTATGCAGAATGCCGGTATTGGAATCATCGACACCAAGGTCGGCGATCGCTACGTTCTTGAAGCAATGCGCGAGGGTGGTTACTCCCTCGGTGGAGAGCAGTCAGGCCACATCATCTTCTCGCAGTATGCAACTACCGGTGACGGAGTCTTGACGGGTCTTCACCTGGCCGCACAGGTGGCTGCAACGGGTAAGTCGCTGCGCGAATTGGTTGCGGTTATGCCTAACTTCCCACAGGTCTTGGTCAATGTCCCAGGGGTTGATAAGTCGAAGGTCGACTCAGATCCTGAGTTGCAGGCCCTGGTATTGCAGGCCAGTGAAGAATTGGGTGACCGAGGTCGAGTACTACTTCGTGCTTCGGGAACCGAGAATCTGGTTCGCGTGATGGTGGAAGCTTCAGATCAGGGCACCGCCCAGAGCTGGGCTGATCGGATTGCTCTACTTGTTGAGCGCAGGCTCGCACTTTGAAAACCTTTCAACTTCGTCGCTACGAGCTAGATCCGCAGCTGGCCGATGAGTTCGTTGCCTGGGTGCACCGGGACGTCATGCCAATTCGAAAGCAGTTTGGTTTCAAAGCCGAGTGGATGTATTTAGCGGCTGACAAGTCTGAGCTCACCTGGCTGGCATCGCTAGCTGGAGACGAAGAACATTTCAAGCAGATTGAGGCTGACTATTCAGCTTCGGAGGCTAGGGCTCAGGCTGCATCCAGAATGCCCAAGGCTCTTATCAAAGCCAACGTTAGCTTTGTAAACAGCTCCCTCTAAGCAATCTCTCAGCTCCATGGGGGTTAATTACGGAAACCTTCCTGAGGAGCTCAAATGGAATTGATTTGCCCCAAGTGCGGCGCGGGAATGCGCACCTACGAAATAAACGGTATCCACATCGATCAGTGCACCTCGTGCCGAGGCGTGTTTTTAGATCGTGGTGAGTTGGAGCACCTCATCGATGCCGAGCAGGCGTTCTATAAGCCGGCCCCTTCAGTGCCTCAGCAGCCGCAGCAGCAACCACAGTATTACTACGGTCAGAAAAAGAAGAAGAGCCTTCTAACCGAGCTCTTTGATTTCTAAACCTTACGGATTAGAACCTTTTCGACTCGGTGGTTTTCACCCTTTTGCATGACCAGGGTTGCTCGTGATCGAGTGGGTTCAATGTTCTCTCTGAGGTTTGGGAGGTTGATGTCTTTCCAGAACCCGCGAGCTCGATCCATGGCCTGATCTTTGGTGAGCTCGGTGGTTAGTTGGTGGAAATACGACTTTGGGTTGGTGAAGGCTGATTCCCAAAGCTTCTCAAATCGGTTTAGGTACCAGGTCTCGATGTTGGCGATTTCGGCATCAATGAAAATCGTGAAATCGAAAAAGTCACTAAGCGCCAACTCCTGACCAATTGAGGGTGGCTGCAAAACATTTAGACCTTCGAGGATCAAAACATCTGGAGTGGTGACTTCCTCTACCTCGCCGGGGACGATGTCATAAGAGAGGTGGGAGTAAACCGGTGCACTGACGCCCGTCTTGCCGGATTTGATCTCGCTGACAAACTGCAACAGGCGCTTACGGTCGTAGCTCTCGGGGAATCCCTTGCGGTGCATGATTCCGCGGCGCTCAAGCTCAGCGTTTGGATAAAGAAAGCCGTCGGTGGTTACCAGTTCAACGTGCTTGGTTTCATCCCAGCGCTGCAGCAGCTCTCTCAGAAGGCGTGAAACAGTTGACTTCCCCACCGCGACCGAACCCGCAACTCCGATGATGAATGGGGTTCTCGCCGCCCTCTCGCCAAAAAAGTTGCTGGTGTCCTGATGCAGCTCTTGGGTCTTTGAGGCATAGATAGAGAGCAGCTGACTCAGTGGAAGGTAAACCTCCTGGACCTCTTTCAGGTCCAAGAAATCGCCCAGACCACGAATGTTGTCTATTTCGATTTCACTCAACGGTAACGCGCTGGAGTTGGCAAGCTCCGCCCAGTCCTCGCGATCTATTGCAAGGTAGGGGGAAAGGCTCTCTAGGCCGTGGGCTCCACTCACAAGGGGTAATTCTGCCGTAGATTTAGACGCATGTGTGGAATCGTGGGCTATGTAGGTCCAGGGTCTTCCCTCGATGTTCTAATCTCGGGCCTTCGAAGGCTCGAGTATCGAGGCTATGACTCTGCGGGGGTATCAGTAATCGACCCAGAGGTCGGTCTGCAGACAAGAAAGCGTGCCGGCAAACTATCGGTTCTGGTTGAAGAATTAGAAAAGAACCCCATCAAGGACGCCCACATTGGTATTGGTCACACTCGCTGGGCCACTCACGGTGCACCGACTGATGGCAACGCGCACCCTCACCTGGGCGGTTCGCACCAAAAGCTATCGCTGATTCACAACGGCATCATCGAGAACTTCTCCGAGCTGAAGTCAGAACTTCTTTCCCTAGGAGTCAAGTTTTCCTCGGAAACTGACACCGAGGTCGCAGCGCATTTGATTGCTCGCGAGTATGACGCTTCGGGCGATCTCTCCTCCGCCTTCAGATCGGTAGTCAACCGGCTTCACGGTGCATTCACCCTGCTTTGCATTCATGAAGACCACCCGGGCGTCATTTATGCGGCCCGTCGAAACGCACCGTTGGTGATCGGTTTTGGTGAGCACGAGAACTTCCTCGGTAGCGATGTTGCCGCCTTCGTTGAACACACCAAGCGGGCAGCATCAGTTGGTCAAGATCAGATTGTTGAACTTCGTGCCGACTCTGTGAAGGTCATTGATTTTGCTGGCAACCCGGTTGAAGTCGATGAGTTCACCGTGAGCTGGGATGCATCGGCTGCCTCCAAGGGTGGCTGGTCATCCTTCATGGCTAAGGAAATCGCTGATCAGCCGCAGGCCGTTGCGGACACCTTGATGGGTCGTCTGAGTTCAGATGGCTCTGTGAAGCTGAGCGAATTCGCCGGTCTAGACACTCTAAAAGATGTAAACCGCATCATCATTACCGCCTGTGGCACAGCTGCCTACGCAGGTGAGGTTGCCAAGTACGCCATCGAAAAGTGGGCAAAGCTCCCGACCACCGTTGAGCTTGCTCATGAGCTGCGCTATCGCGACCCAGTCATTGACGACAAGACCTTGGTTGTTGCCATCAGTCAGTCCGGTGAGACCATGGACACCTTGATGGCAATTCGCTACGCCAAGGAGCGCGGTGCCAAGGTTTTGAGCATCTGCAACACCCAGGGTGCAACTTTGGCCAGAGAGTCTGATGCAACCATCTACACTCACGCAGGTCCTGAGGTTGCTGTGGCATCAACCAAGGCGTTCACCGCTCAAATCACCGCCGGTTACCTGGTCGCTCTTTCGCTTGCCGCACTTCGACAGAGCATGCCTCAGCCAGAGTTGAACGAGCTTGGCAAGGAGCTACTGAAGTTGCCGCGCGCAGTCAAAGAGGTATTGGAATCGGTTGACCGCATGCGTGAGCTTGGTAAAGAGCTAGCAAATGCCAAGTCAGTGCTGTTCCTTGGCCGCAATACCGGGTTCCCAATTGCGATGGAGGGTGCGCTCAAGCTCAAAGAGCTTGCTTATATCCACGCTGAGGGCTTCGCCGCCGGAGAACTCAAACACGGTCCTATCGCTCTTATCGAAGAGGGTCAGCCGGTCATCGTTGTGGTGCCATCGCAGAGCGCACCAGATGCGATTCACTCCAAGGTGATTTCGAACATTCAAGAAATCAAGGCTCGCGGCGCTCGCGTAATTGCGATTGCCGAGCGCGGGGATGACGAGGTCGCAAAGTTTGCCCACGAGGTCTTCTACGTACCAGCACTCCAGCCCATGATCTCAGCTCCGCTTTCGGTCATTCCCCTTCAGGTCTTCGCTCTTGAGCTATCAAGTGCGAAAGGTCTAGATGTCGACCAGCCGAGAAATCTGGCAAAGAGCGTTACGGTCGAGTAGTGATTGTTGGGGTTGGAACTGACCTTTGTTCAATCTCGCGGTTGAGCGAAGCGCTTTCCAGAACTCCAGCCCTCAAAGAGCGACTCTTTCACTTTTCAGAGCACTCACTCCCTATCAACTCCCTAGCGGCTAGATTCGCCGCGAAGGAGGCCATTGCAAAAGCTCTGGGCGATCCAAGGCTTTTGAACTGGAATGAGATTGCTCTATCAAAGGACTCCAACGGCAAGCCAGAGTTCGAATTTTTCGGTGCAACCAAAGAGCGCTTAGATGCGCTCGGCTACCGATACCTGGTCAGCATCTCGCACGAGCAAGAACTTGCAAGTGCGTTTGTTGTGGTGGAGGCTAGCTAGATGCGCGAAATACGAGTGGATCTGGATGCGGTGGTCAGAAACTACCGCGCCTTCAAGGCTCGCACCAGCGCTGAGGTTTGCGCCGTAGTGAAGGCAAATGGATACGGCCATGGCATGCACGAAGTTGCAACTGCACTGGATCACGCTGGAGTTGATGTCTTGGCGGTGGCTGACCTAGATGAAGCGCTCGCCCTTCGCGCCAGTGGTATCCAGGCAAGGATTATCTGTTGGCTTCTTGGCAAAGATGACGACTTTGAGCTTGCGGCCCAGAGTGATATCGAGCTTGGGATTTCAACCTTTGATGCGCTTGAGGGTGCATTGGCGGTTGGTGCAAAAATCCACATCAAGGTCGACACCGGGCTATCTCGCAATGGATTTGCGAGGGACGACTGGCACAAGCTGTTCGAGCGAATCGCAGGCATGGAGATCTTCGGTCTGTTTTCACACCTCTCAAATACCTCAGCCGCCGATGATCTAAACCAGTTTGCGCTTTTCGAAGAGGCGACTGAGCTGGCAAGCGGCCACGGAGTCACAATCTTGCAGCGCCACCTGGCAGCAACCGCAGGCTTTATCGATTATCCCCAAATGCACCTGGACATGGTGCGCATTGGTATCGGCTTATATGGGCTTTCACCATTTGAGGACCGCGCAGTTGATTGGCTGTCTCCAGCAATGTCTGCCCACGCCGAAATCATCAACCTAAAGCGCATCTCAAAAGGCCAAGGGGTTTCCTACGGCTATCGATTCCGACCAGCGCAAGACACGAACATCGCGCTGGTGCCATTTGGTTACTCCGAGGGAATGCCGAGGGTCTCAGTCGGCCACTTTGTCGCCCTAGCTGATAAGCGTTACCCGGTTGTCGGCCGAGTTGCGATGGACCAGTTCTTGATCGACCTGGGCGATGACGAGTATCCACTTGGTACCAAGGTTGAGATCTTTGGTGAGAGGGTCCCGGTTGAGCTCTTGGCGCAGAGTGCTGGAACCATCAACTATGAGATTGTCACCAGGATTGGTGGTCGCGCTGATCGGGTTTACATTCAGCGATGAAGTTTGTTATCTCTGACCCAGATCAAATGCACGAACTGGGTATTCAAATCGCCGGTGTCCTCAGTGCCGGTGATCTAGTGCTACTGAACGGACCACTTGGTGCAGGCAAAACCACTCTCACTCGAGGGATAGGTGAGGGCCTTGGCGCTCAGGGCACGGTCCAATCTCCTACCTTCGTTTTGGCCAGGACCCATCGAACAACCGCTGGACCGAAGCTGGTTCACGTTGATGCCTATAGGCTGCAGTCCGCGCTCGAGCTCGATGATCTAGATATCGATTTTGCAAACTCGATCGTGGTTGTGGAGTGGGCCAGGGACTATGTCGATGGCATTGCCGATCATTGGCTAACTGTGAACATCGATCGCACTGCTTTAGACGATGTGCGCGAAGTCTCAATTTTGGGTAACGGTTCACGCTGGGAGGGGGTGGAGATTGCTTCTCGCGATTGACACCTCTGCTGGCACCTCAGCCGCAGTCATCTCAAATGGGGTTCGCTCAATTTCAGTGTTTGATGACCCCTTTGGTCATGCCGAAAATGTTGGTCTCGCCATACAGGCGGCGCTCGCCGAGGCATCAGTAGACATGAGTGAGATCACCGCTGTGGTTTTGGGGCGCGGCCCAGCCCCATACACCGGGCTGCGAGTTGGTATGGCGGCGGGCCTTGGTATCTCAGGTGCACTTGGAATCCCGGCTTACGGAGTTATGGTTTTGGACGCGGTTGCCCATTCGCTGGGCGATGGCAAATTTGTGCTCAGCTCTGATGCCAAGCGGCGTGAGTTATTCGTCGCTGCCTATCAGGCTGGCGAGCGGGTGTTTGGCCCGAGTGTTTTAGGCCCCCAAGAGCTTGAGCAGTTTGCCGACTACCAATCGATTACTGCCAGGTGCGATGCTGGATTGCTCGGAGTGTATGCGGAGCATGCCTTGTCAAAGGGCATCGATCTCAGCGACACCTCGGCTTTGTATCTGCGTTCTCCAGATGTTTCGCCCTCGCCAGGAAAGAAGGTGAGCGCTTAGTGGAAATTCGAAAACTCACGAGTGCTGATCTGGATGCGGTGATGCAGCTTGAGCACTCATCGTTTCCCTCTGATGCCTGGAGCGCTGAGTCAATGAGTGCTGAGCTGGACTCATCTAACTGTGAGTACGTTGGGTTATTCGATGGTTATTTAGTTGGCTATGCCGGGCTGAGCACGATCCCAGGGTCGTTTAGTTCCGACATCCAAACCATCGCCATCGCGGAGCAAGCTCGTGGCCAGGGCTTAGGCAAGCGCCTGATGACAGAGCTTTTGGCCAAGGCTCAGGCACTTGGTTCAGAGCAGGTATTGCTCGAGGTCAGAGTGGACAACGAGGTGGCAATCGGGCTCTATAAGTCAATTGGTTTTGAGCGCATCGATGTTCGCAAACGCTACTACCAACCCGATGATGTTGATGCCCTGATCATGCGCCTCAAGATTCACCAGCCACTGGTTCTTGGTATCGAGAGCACCTGCGATGAGACCGGAGTCGGGATCGTTCGCGGCAATCGCCTGCTTGCAAATGCCCTGCACAGCTCGATGGACGAGCACTCAAAATATGGGGGAGTTGTCCCCGAGGTCGCGGCCCGCGCTCACCTTGAGGCGATTAAGCCGACTTTGGAAAAGGCCCTCGGTGAGGCCGGGGTGGCGATGCGAGACATCGACGCTATTGCCGTAGCAAACGGGCCTGGCTTGGCTGGGGCGTTGATGGTTGGAATTGGGGCTGCCAAGGGTCTTGCACTCGCGCACAATAAACCGATCTATGCGGTGAATCACTTGATTGGCCACGTTGGTGCCGATGTTTTAGAGCGCGGTTACGTTCAACTTCCAACGATTGCTCTGTTGGTATCTGGCGGCCACACCTCACTGTTGCTGGTCAGAGATCTCTTGGGTGATGCTCAGCTGTTGGGCGAGACCATTGATGATGCCGCCGGTGAAGCTTTTGACAAGGTGGCACGCGTGCTTGGGTTGCCCTACCCCGGTGGTCCACAGATTGACAAACTTGCCCAGAGCGGAGACCCGAAAGCCATCCGCTTTCCACGCGGTCTATCGCTTCCCAAGGACATGGCCAAGCACCGCTTTGATTTCTCGTTTTCTGGCCTCAAGACGGCGGTCGCTCGCTACGTGGAAAAGGCAGAGCATGATGGGCTAGAGATCAACCCGTCCGACGTAGCAGCCTCATTCAGGGAGGCCGTTGTTGACGTGCTGCTAACCAAGGCTTTAGATGCCTGCGAGCTACATGGCGTGAAACGACTACTTCTGGGTGGTGGCGTGGTTGCGAATGCGAGATTGCGTGAAGTTGCCACCGAGCGCTGCAACGCGGCAGGGATTGAGCTGAGGATTCCGCGCTTCTCACTCTGCACCGACAACGGTGCGATGATCGCCTCTTTGGGTGCCCAACTAGTTATGGCTGGTCATAAGCCAAGCTCACTGGGCTTCGGAGCTGAATCAACCCTTGAAGTGACCACGGTTCAGACTCCCTAGTTTCTCCCAGCTTTCTTCCAAACAACTTCCAGTTTTGAGGACTTTACTTGTCCTGTCCGACGGACAGAAAGAAGTTTTCAAATGGCAGACAAAAAAGAATCCGAACCTGTGGCTCAGGAGCCAGAAGTTTCAACTCCGCAGCAAAAAGAGAAGTTTGACTTCACCAGGCTGAACACCCTTGCGGTGGTCTCCTTAGCAGCCGCCATCAGCGGCGTCGGTGCATTGATTGCGGTGATCACCGGTCACGTTTCGCTGGCTCAGCTCAAGCGCAGTGGCGAGAGTGGTAGAGGGCTAGCAATTGCAGGTTTGGTAGTCGGATATCTCCACATTGCGTTCTGGATTATTTTCGTAGCGCTGGGTGTTATCTCTAAAGCACTGATCTACTCAGGTGTTCTCGGACTCCAGCCGGGTGGACCTGAGTTCTTCGAATTCCAACGCGGATTCGACGGCATGCACATGTGGCGTGATCGATAGTCACTTCGCTAGGAGAGCCATCTAGCGAATGGGCTGACAGAAAAGTGCTTGACGGGCACCGCCTACTTTGGTGAGAACCAAGGTGGCGGTGCCTGTTCCTTTAAGTCGAAGCTTTGGTCGAAGCTGCTCTGGAGTTGTGTCCACTCCGCGCTTTTTGATTTCTAAGACCCCAATCTCGTGCTCTCGGCACCAACTCGCAATCTTCTTCTCATCGAGTGGCAATGCTGCAATCACCTCAAAACCCTTGAGCCAGGGGGAGTTCACTTTGGTGGCAGAGCTCAGGTAGGCGATCCCGGAACTGAAGGTCCTAAGTCCCAACTCGTTAGCGAGGTTACCCATCAGGCCCGATCGAATCATCGCGGGATCCGGCTCATACAGGTATCGATCCAGCGAGCCAAGCTCGGCTAGCACGATCTCCATGGCCGAATACCGATGACTTTGCTGGCCAATCTGAAGTGCACTGCGCTGACCCTCGCGTCCCATACCAAACCAAAGCGCTAGTTCAACTAAATCTCCCGAGTGCGAGACCCATTCGGCATGGGCATCTTCGGGGATCAGGTCTAATGGGAATGCCGGTCCAAGTTTGACTCCGCTGGGCTTAGTTCTGGCGAGGTCAAAAACCCAGTTCAAATTTGGCGTGAAATCTTCCGGCGATAGAACTTTGTGCCGCTCTCCGGTGTGTGAAAGGTCTCGCCTAGCTGGATCAAACCACAGCCCTTGGGTTGTGATTTCATGCTCGGTGGCATCACCATGCACTACCACTGCGTTTTCAAAGCTCGCCAGGTTGAAACTGGCAAGGGCTGCGGTAGCCTCATCGCGTTCAACCCCAACTACCTTCAGCCCCGCGGCTGCAAAGGCAAGTGCGTCAGCACCAATGCCGCAACCCAGGTCAGTAACAGAGCTAACTCGGGCCTCTAAAAACCGACCCGCATGGTGAGCGGCGACGCTCAGCCTGGTTGCCTGTTCCAACCCAGGCTCAGTGAAGAGCATTTGCTCTGCAAATTCGCCAAACTTAGAAGTGGCTCGGGACCTGAGCTTTAGTTGGGTTAGAACCTGTGAAACCAACTCTGGATCGTGACCGGCTTTGCGAAGTTTTTCAATGAGCTTGATTGGGTCTGATTTCAGATCCTGAGCTTCCAAAGAGCGCAACAGTGCAAACCCCTGAGGAGTTAGCAACCTGTCAACTTGGCTCATATCTCAACGCTATCGGCAAATCACTAGCACTCGCCTTGACTGAGTGCTAATTAGGTTCTAATCTTTTATTAGCACTCGCATCCCGAGTTTGCTAAAGACAAATCTTTAGAAAAGAAGAGGTCAAAGTGTCGGTTTCTATCAAGCCACTCGAAGATCGAATTGTTGTTCGTCCAGTTGAGGCAGAGCAGGTAACTGCATCCGGTCTGGTTATTCCAGACACCGCAAAGGAGAAGCCACAGGAGGCTGAGGTTATTGCAGTTGGCCCAGGCCGCTTCAACGAGGCTGGTGCTCGCATTCCAGTCGACGTGAAGGTTGGCGACCGTGTCATCTTCTCAAAGTACGGCGGCACCGAGCTGAAGTACGAAGGCAAGGAGTACCTAGTGCTCTCTGCTCGCGACGTACTAGCGATCATCGAGCGCTAAACAGAGCATTATGCAAAAGGCGGCCCCTCGGGGCCGCCTTTTCTATTAGCGCTAGAGTTAGGCCGTGCCCAAAGCGTCGAAGCTCACCACTGGTTTACTCCTGGGGGTTTCGGCATATCTAATCTGGGGCTCTTTCCCACTCATCATCACCGCATCGACTTTTGCCAATCCGTTTGAGGTTGTGGTTTGGCGAGTGGTGTTTGGATTTGGTTTTGCAGCGCTGCTTCTGACAATCACACGTGGTTGGGGTGAGGTGGTCGAACTTATCCGAAACCCCAAACGTCTTCGCTGGTTATTAGTAGCTGCAATTTTTATTTTCATCAACTGGGAAACCTATGTTGTAGCCGTAGCGACCAAGAACACCATTGAGACTTCGCTCGGCTATTTCATCAACCCCCTGATCACGATTGTTTTTGCGGTCGTATTCCTCGGTGAGCGCCTTCGCCGAAATCAGTGGATTGCGCTGGGGCTCGGGTTGGTGGCGGTTCTGGTCCTTACCTTTGACTACGGCCGACCACCCTGGATTGCATTCGTTTTGGCGCTCAGCTTTGCTATCTACTCGCTAGCGAAAAACAAGGTTGGTGGCAAGGTCAAGGCACTGCAATCCTTTGCGATTGAATCCGCTTTGGTGATGCCGATTGCGATTATTCAATTTGCCGTGGTTGCGGCTTCAACCCCAATCATGCTCTTCAGTGGAGTTTGGGAGTTCTCGGTGTTGGTTGCCTTCGGCATCCTCACAGCAGTTCCACTGATCTTGTTTGGAGCTGCGGCATCGAGGATTCCGCTCAGCTCAATCGGTTTTATTCAGTACCTGACTCCGACCCTGCAGTTTTTGACCGCCTTCTTTATTTTGCAAGAACCGATGCCGGCTGTCAGGTGGATTGGTTTTGGCTTGGTCTGGGTATCTCTTGTCGTGCTCTCACTCGATGCACTAGGAAACAGAAGGCAACATTCGAAACGCTGAAACGGAATTGTTACATACCGCTAACAAAGGGGTCTGAACAACTGAATCCGAAGTGGATTGAATCCAAAAATTACTATTTGGACATTTTCAAAACATAAATGCAACGGATTTCGAATCGAAAATTCTGAATCGCCGAATCTTCTTCGAAATCGGCTCTAGCCAAGTGCGCTGGCGTGGCTAAGCTGTAGAAAGCGGTCAGAGTCGACGATTCTGGCTTGCCTTTATATTGCTATTTCAAGGAGCAAGAATGACTGAATCTACGAAGAAGTCACGCTTTGCCATGAAGAGCGTTGCTGCAGCTGGTGTTTTCGCACTTGGCGCAGCCGTTCTAACTGGTTGCAGCGCGACCACCACCGCTGGCGGTTGTGAGCTTGGTCCTGAGCAGAGCGGAGACCTAGTACTAAAGCTAGGTACTGCACTACCTCAGACCGGTAACCTCGCATTCCTCGGCCCACCTGAGGAGGCCGGTGTTGCACTCGCAGTTGACGAGATCAACGCTGCTGGCAAGGGCATCACCATCGACCTAACCTGGGGCGACTCCGGTGACACCGACAACAAGGCCTACGACACCGAGATCCCACGTCTACTGAACGCAGGTGTTCAGGCAATCGTGGGTGCTGCGTCTTCCGGTACCTCACTACAGTTCATCGACCGCGTGATCGCTGAGTGTGTAGTTCAGTTCTCCCCAGCAAACACCTCTGCTGCATTCACCTCTTACGAGGACAAGGGTCTGTACTTCCGTACCGCACCTTCTGACGTGCTACAGGGTGAGGTTCTAGGAAACCTAATCGCTGAGGACGGACACCAGAAGATCTCGATGATCGTTCTGAACGACTCCTACGGAACCGGTCTAGCTGAGTTCGTTACCACCGCCTTCGAGGCAGCTGGTGGCGAGGTTCTAGCTGCACCTACCTACAACACCGGTGACACCAACTTCACCAGCCAGATCAACGAGGCACTTGCCGGAGACCCAGACGCAATCGTTCTGATCACCTTCGACGAGGCAAAGACCATCGTTCCTCAGCTGGTATCTCAGTTCCCTGCAGAGAACCTCTACTTTGTTGACGGTAACCTAACCGACTACTCAGCAGACTTCCCAGCTGGCACCCTAACCGGTGCAAAGGGTACCTACCCAGGTGTTAACGAGTCAAAGATCGGCGACTTCCTAAAGAAGATGGACGAGAACTGGCAAGCACGTGGCAACGAGCCTCTACAGCTCGCTGCTTACGGTCCTGAGTCATACGACGCTGTAGTTCTGCTAGCTCTAGCAGCTCTAGAGGCTCGTAGCACCCAGGGTGCAAACATCTCCGCGAAGCTCCAGGAAGTTTCTGGTGGTTCCGGTGAGGGCCAGAAGTGCACCAGCTTCGCTGAGTGTGCTGACATCATTGCCGCTGGTGGCACCGCCGACTACGACGGTCCTTCAGGCGCAGTTACCTTCAACGAGGTCGGAGACCCAACTGACGGTAACATCCTGATCCAGCAGTTCGACGAGAACAACAAGCCAAGCACCATCCGTGGCTAAGTTCTAGTCCGCTAGACAAAAGTAAATCCCTCCTCCGGGCAACCGGGGGAGGGATTTCTTAATTCTGTGAGCATGCCTTTTGGTCGGCCAAGAGGCTTATTGGAGAGGGAATGCGATTGTGGCTTGAGTCGCCTGGCAGGAACTTGCGGGACGAAGGGCGATGGAGGGCCATAGTCCTCCCAAAGCGAAAACCCCCTCATCGCTGAAGGGGTTTCGCGCCTAATAAACGGGGATTAGGAGCCTAGGGTTCCAAGGTAAAGGCCGATGACCTGTGGGTCGTTCAGTAGCTCTCTACCGGTGCCAACAACCGCATCTTTACCCTGGTCTAGAACATAACCACGGTCTGCGATCTGGAGGCAACGACGGGCATTCTGCTCAACCATGATGCAGGTAACGCCAGCCTTGTTGATCTCGGATACACGCAAGAAAGCTTCGTCCTGACGCACTGGTGAGAGACCTGCCGATGGCTCATCAAGGAGCAGCACTGCTGGGTCCATCATCAAAGCACGACCCATGGCAACCATCTGACGCTCACCTCCGGAGAGCGAGCCAGCGCGCTGCTTTAGGCGCTTGCCTAGCTCAGCAAAGATGGAAACTACGAATTCCAAGCGCTGGTTGTATTGGCTTGGGTTTTGGAAGATACCCATCTGCAGGTTCTCTTCAATGGTTAGCGATGGGAAGACGTTATTGGTCTGTGGGATAAAGCCAACACCCTTTGAAACCAACTGGTTTGGCTTTAGGCCAGAGATCTCTTCACCGTTTAGTTGGATGGATCCTTCACGAACCTTCACAAGGCCGAAGATGGCTTTTAGCAGGGTTGACTTACCAGCACCGTTTGGTCCGATGATTCCGATCAGCTCACCCTTGTCGGCGTATAGGTTTGCGCCGTTGAGGATGTTTACCCCCGGTAGGTATCCGGCAACCAGATTCTTTACGTCTACAACTCTGGTCACTTTGCATCTCCCTCGGAAACGATCTTGATACGACCGGTGACTACACCAAGGTCGGTGTCCTGGTGAGCGCCCAGGTAGGCATCAATAACGGCCTGCTCCTTCATGACAGTGTCAGGAGCTCCCTCGGCAACAACGCGACCCTCGGCCATTACGACCACCCAGTCGGCGATGTGACGAACCATGTGCATGTCGTGCTCGACGAACAGAACGGTCATGCCCTGTTCCTTGAGGCCAAGCACATGCTCTAGAAGCGACTGAGTAAGGGCAGGGTTCACACCGGCCATCGGCTCATCTAGCATCACTAGAACTGGGTCGGTCATTAGAGCGCGTGCCATTTCAAGAAGCTTGCGCTGACCACCAGAGAGGGATGCTGCAAAGTCATCCTTCTTGGCATCGAGCTTGAAGCGCTTGAGAAGCTCCATCGCCTTTTCGGCAATTGCCTCATCCTGCTTCTTCCAAAGCGAGGGCAGTAGCGCGTTGATAAGGCTCTCGCCCTTCTGATCCTTAGCGCCAAGCTTCATGTTCTCCAAAACGGTGAGCAAGCTCAGTGCTTTGGTTAGCTGGAAGGTGCGGACCTGACCCATCTGGGCCACCTTGAAAGATGGCACACCCGAAAGGCTGGTGCCCTGGAAGTCCCAGGAGCCAGTGTCTGGAGTGTCGAATCCGGTGAGTAGGTTGAACAGCGTGGTCTTACCGGCACCGTTAGGACCGATCAGAGCGGTGATGGCACCACGAGGAATCTCGAGGTGTTCAACATCGACGGCGGTCAGACCACCGAAGGTCTTCTTGACGTTGTTGACAGTGAGAATCGGATCGACCTTCTTGCAGCCCGGGGCTGCCTGGCCTACGTGTAGGCCAGTGGTCTTCTGTGGGGTTGGATTACTTGACAAAGGTCAGCTCCCTCTTGTCTCCGAAGATGCCCTGTGGTCGGTAGATCACAAGCAGCATCAGACCGATTCCAACCAGCACGAAGCGCAGGGTCGAGGCCTGCTGAGACGAAACCGGAAGGATTCCCGCAATTGCCAACTCGGGAAGAATGTTTGTTAGGAATGCCTGCAGCACCCAGAAGATGATCGAACCGATCACTGGACCAAAGATGGTTGCAGCGCCACCAAGTAGCAGTGCTGTCCACACGAAGAAGGTCAGCGAGGTCACGTAGACACCCGGTGAGACGTTGGAGTAAGCGGCCAAAACCATGCCACCCAAGGATCCAAACATTCCACCGATAACCAGTGCCTGCATCTTGTAGTTGAACACGTTCTTACCCAGGGCGCGGATAGCATCCTCATCCTCGCGGATTCCCTTGATTACGCGACCCCAAGGGGAGCGCATCAGGGCCCAGAGTAGGAAGGTGCAAACTGCTAGCACGATTAGTCCAAAGACAATCACCCAGATGGTTTCAGCGTTGTAAACCCATGGGCCAAAGCCATAGTCCCCGGGAGGGAATGGGTTGGAGTTTGCAAAGCCCGAGCCATCAGGTCTTGAGTTGTAACCGTAGAGACCATCGGCCGAACCGGTTACATCCTCGAACGCAGTGGTGAGGAACAAAAGACGAAGAATCTCGGCTGCAGCGATGGTGACAATCGCTAGATAGTCCCCTCTGAGTCGCAGGGTTGGAATACCCAGCAAGATCGAGAACAGTACCGAGCCGACCATGCCTACGAGCATGCCCGCCCACCATGGCAGTCCAAATGACAAGACCGCGATGGCGTAGCCATAGGCACCGATGGCCATGTAGCCGGCGATACCGAAGTTCAATAGACCTGCAAAACCGAAGTGCATTGCAAGACCAAGAGCTGCCAGTGCAAAGGCAATCGTGGTTGGAGTTAGCAGACCGGCTGCTGTGTTGTTGATAATTGCTTCCCAGTTCATGGCTCTACCTCCTAACCAATCCTTTGTTTTCGACCTAGTAGACCTTGTGGTCTAAAGAGCAGAATCGCGATGAGCACCACTAGGGCACCGACGTACTTGAGGTCCGATGGGATGATCAGCGATGAGGTCTCAACCAAGACACCCACAACCAAAGCACCTACCAACGCACCGAACGCGGTTCCGAGGCCACCGAGTGTGACAGCCGCGAAGATTAGAAGCAGAATCTGAGCTCCCATGTCCCACTTGATGCCTGGACGGAAGTAGGCCCAGAGGACACCGGCCAAACCTGCGAGACCTGCAGCAACGATCCAGACGGTGCGGATTACCTTCTCCACGTCGATGCCGGAAGCAGCGGCTAGATCTGGGTTGTCCGAGATCGCACGGGTTGCCTTACCGGTCTTGGTGCCCATCAGCCACCAAGCAAAACCAAGAATCACCGCAAGGCTGATGCCCATCGAAGCCATGTCGATGACGCTCAGTGCCAGGGTGCCAAAGATTGGAATCTTTGGTGAGTCAAAGCCAGGCAGCTGCAGGGTGCTTCCACCGATGAAGAACTGGAACACATAGCGAACTGCTAGCGATAGACCGATCGAAACAATCATCAGCTGCACGAGTCCCAAACCGCGCCTACGCAGTGGGCGCCACAGACCGGAGTCTAAAAGCCATCCCGAGGCACCTGAGACGATGACCGCTAGCGGAATAGCAACCCAGATTGGTAGTGGCAAGACCACACCGAATACGAAAGCCATCAGCGCACCGAAGGTGACCATCTCGGCGTGCGCGAAGTTCGAAAGACCGGTGGTGCCGAAGACTAGGGACAGACCAACCGCGGCCAGACCCAGCATCAAACCGAAGTTGATGCCGTAGACCAAGCGGGTAAGGAACTGTTCGAAGCCACCTGAGGCGTTTCTAACTCCCTCGCCGATGAAGAAGTTCTTGACTACACGGTCACTCTTACCAATCTGCACTTCTTGCGAAGCTCCGCCCTCGACCACTGCAATGCCCTCAGGCAGCGTGGTCTCGTCCAAAGTCACCGTGTAGGGATTGGTGTCAGGAATACCGATAAACCAGCGTCCCTCAGCGTCAGTAACGACCTCAGCCTCGTAGGAGCCACCAGTCACGGTGATGCGGATGCCGGCGAGTGGTTCGCCGTCAAGCTTCACGTTTCCAGTGATTGCATAGGGCTGGTCTTCGCCGACGGCATCAGCCACTGCTGATTGACCCAAACCTGCCACGCTCAACAGCGCAATCAGCAGGGTGGCAAAAAATAGTTGGGGCAGTCTGAGACTGCGCGAGAGGAAGGTCACATGTCCTCCAATTCGTAAGAGCCACTTTGCTCTTCACATACCTCTTGGGTACTGAATCACTTTAGCAGCGGGCCCGGATCTTTCCAGCCCCGAAGCAAAACATTACTGCGTTAACTGTTTCCAAAATGTTTAACTCTTTGCCACTTATATGTCAAAGGTAGACTGGGGGAAAGCCAGCCAGTTTCTAGCAGAGGATCAGCCTTGGAGCTTCAGGACCCATTTGCACTCATTGGACTCACCTACGACGACGTACTACTGCTTCCTGGTCAGTCAGATGTGGTGCCATCTGGAGTGAGCACCAGGACCCAGGTTTCTCGGAATATCTCGGTCAACATCCCTTTGATCTCCTCAGCTATGGACACGGTTACCGAGGCTCGTATGGCCATCGCCATGGCGAGACAGGGCGGTCTCGGCATCCTGCACCGCAACCTCTCTATTGAGGAGCAGGCGAACCAAGCGGATCTTGTGAAGCGCTCTGAGGCCGGCATGGTCTCTCACCCTGTCACCACCACCCCATACGCAACCATTCAAGAAGTTGATGACCTGTGCGGCAAGTACCGCGTATCAGGCCTTCCAGTGGTTGATGAAGAGGGTAAGTTGGTCGGTATTGTCACCAACCGCGACATGAGGTTTGTACTAGAGGTGCAGCGCACCACCACCTTGGTTAAAGATGTAATGACTCCGATGCCACTGATTGTTGGCAAGGCGGGCATCAACCCAGACGAGGCCATGGCACTTCTTGCCCAGCACCGCATCGAGAAGTTGCCGCTAATTGATGAAGATGGCAAGCTCCGTGGCCTTATTACCGTCAAAGACTTCGATAAAAGCGAGAAGTATCCAAACGCCTCCAAGGATGGCGCTGGCCGTTTGCTAGTTGGTGCCGCCGTCGGCGTCGGTCCAGATGCCTGGGAGCGATCAATGGCTTTGATCGAAGCCGGTGTCGACATGCTGGTGGTTGACACTGCCCACGGTCACAACTCCGCAGTTTTGGACATGATCAGAAAGCTAAAGCTTGAGCCATTTGCCAAGCACACCGACATTGTCGGTGGCAACATCGCAACTCGTGAGGGTGCCCAGGCAATCATTGACGCCGGTGCCGATGGTGTAAAGGTTGGCGTTGGTCCTGGTTCAATCTGCACCACTCGAGTAGTTGCCGGTGTTGGTGTGCCACAGGTGACCGCAGTTCACCTGGCAGCCCTGGCGGCTCGCCCAGCTGGTGTGCCGGTCATTGCAGACGGTGGATTGCAGTACTCGGGAGATATCGCAAAAGCATTGGTTGCTGGTGCAAACTCCGTGATGCTCGGGTCCCTCTTGGCTGGTACCGATGAGGCCCCAGGCGACATTACATATGTCGGCGGCAAGCAGTACAAGACCTACCGCGGCATGGGATCTCTTGGTGCAATGCAGTCCCGTGGGCAGAGCAAGTCCTTCTCCAAGGACCGCTACTTCCAAGACGATGTACTTCGTGAAGACAAGTTGGTTCCAGAGGGCATCGAGGGCCGCGTCCCTTACCGCGGTACTGTGTCGTCGGTTGTGCACCAGCTGGTCGGAGGTCTACGAGCCTCGATGGGATATGTCGGCTCAGCCACAATCCCAGAACTACAGACCAAGGGCAAGTTTGTCCGCATCACGGCGGCTGGTCTTCGCGAGTCCCACCCGCACGATGTTCAAATGACCATCGAAGCGCCAAATTACGGCACCCGATAGGAGAGCGCTGTGAACGAAATCGAAATCGGTAGGTCCAAGCGCGCCAAGGTTGCCTACGCCTTTGACGACATCGCAATCGTCCCGACCAGAAGAACTCGCGATGCAGAGGATGTCTCGACCGCGTGGGCTATTGATGCCTATCGCTTTGACCTTCCAGTAGTTGCTGCCCCGATGGACTCTGCCATGAGCCCTGCGGCCGCAATCGAAATGGGAAAGCTTGGCGGTCTTGGAGTATTGGACCTCGAAGGTCTTTGGACTCGTTACGAGGATCCAACTCAGCAGCTTGAAGAAATTGCATCCGCCAAAGATGAAGATGCCACTGCGGTCTTGCAGCGGGTTTACTCCAAGCCAATTCAGCCCGACCTGATCAAGGCTCGCCTCGGAGAGATTCGAGCTGCAGGAGTCACGGTTGCAGGAGCGCTATCACCGCAGCGCACTGCGGAGTTTGCTGATATAGTGACCAAGTCTGGCGTAGACCTATTTGTAATTCGCGGGAACACCGTTTCTGCAGAGCACGTTTCCAAGAGTCGCGAGCCTTTGAATCTCAAGGAATTCATCTACAAGTTGGATGTGCCGGTGATCGTCGGTGGTGCAGCCACCTACACCGCGGCTTTGCACCTGATGAGAACCGGTGCCGCTGGTGTCTTGGTTGGATTTGGTGGTGGCGCTGCTACAGCTACTCGCAAGGTGTTGGGAATTCACGCACCAATGGCGACCGCGGTTGCCGATGTTGCTGCAGCGCGTCGCGACTACATGGATGAGTCCGGTGGTCGCTATGTGCACGTGATCGCAGACGGTGGTCTTGGCACCTCTGGAGATATCGTCAAGGCGATCGCATGTGGCGCTGATGCAGTGATGCTCGGCACGGTTTTGGCTAGATCTGCAGCCGCTCCCGGTCGTGGCTGGCACTGGGGTAATGAGGCGGTTAGTCAATCGCTCCCTCGTGGTCAGCGAGTTTGGGTTGGCACTCACGGCACCATGGAGAGCATTTTGCTCGGACCTGCAACCTCAGCCGGTGGCACGGAAAACCTAATGGGCGCACTTCGTAAGTCGATGGCCACCACCGGCTACTCCGATGTCAAGGAGTTCCAGCGCGTGGATGTTGTCGTAAACAAATACGAGTAATGAATCCAAGTTTTTGGCAAGTTGCCAAAAGACCCAAGTGGCTCTTGGCGCTGCTTGCTGCCGTCACGATCGCCGCAATCTTTGCGCTGTTGATGCAGTGGCAGTTGGAGCGGACTTTCCGAGTGGTTGGCGTTGAAGTCTCTGATGCGCCGGCAAAGCCACTGGATGAAATGATCCAGCCAGGTCCAATCACCAAAAATGTCTTTGATCAGTTGGCCACCGTCGAGGCTGTGATCGACCCAGAAAATGCCTATGTAGTTGCCAACCGCTTGCAGCTGTTGGGGGAACAACAGCTACCCGGCTACTGGGTAGTGAGTAATTCGCTGGTGGGAGAGCGTAGTTTGACGCTTGCGCTTGGTTTTACGACATCGCTTGAAAAAGCCAAGTCGGTTGCTCAGTCATTGAAGGCTGAAGCGGTAACCATCACCGGCTATGTGGAGCCGACCGAACCACCACGCGAGAGCATTGACGGAGTTTTGCAGTCGCTCTCTTTGGCCCAACTCATAAACCTCTACTCCAGCGAAGAGTTTGAGAGCTATCCGGCCTATCTCATAGTTCAAGAGGGTATTGATGTAGGCCTTGAGAAGATAACGATCGGTATTCGTCAGCAAGAGGTTGAGATCAACTGGCTGACTGCCTTTTATGCCGTCGAGTGGGCGTTTTTCGCGCTGGCTGCTTTTTATATTTGGTGGCGTTTAGTTCGAGATGAACAACTACGCATCATTGAAGAGGGCTAGCATTTAGGCGGGAGGTTCGAATGTCCACTGTTTCCGCCACTGTAACCGTTTTAGACCCAATTGGTTTGCACGCCAGACCTGCAGGTCAAATCGTAAAACTTGTCAAAGAGTCCGGCCTCGAAGTTCGCATCGGTAAAGCCGGTGAAGAGATGGTGAAGGCAAACTCCCCACTGCGCATGATGGCCCTTAAGGCCAAGACCGGCGAGGAGCTTTTGGTAGAGGTTGACACTGAAGACCAGGGTCAAGCCGACGCTCTTATTGCTCAGATTCAAGACTTTCTGAAGGGCTAGTGGTGGCAACCGCAGGCGCCATTCTCAGCGGAATGGGTGTTGGACTCAATGCTGTCAGAGCCGAAGTGTTCCGCGTCAAGCCAGCACAGGAGCTTCCTAAGGCTCACAAGCACCAGGGTGACTCCGAGGGAGAGAAGTCAATTCTCAAGAGCGCAGTGTCAGCTGTTGCTGAGTACCTAGATCACCTCGGTGAGAAGGCTGGGGAAACCAGCGCGGAGATCTTTGAGGCACTTAAGATGCTGCTTGAGGATGAAGATCTCTTCGAAACCGCCGCAGCTCAAATCGATGAGGGTTGGAGCGCAGCAACCGCATTCTTAATGGCGGTCGATGAGTTTGGCGAGCTGCTTTCAGGTGACGCTGCTTTTGAAGAGCGTCTTGCTGATCTTCGAGACTTGGCCAAGCGAGTTGCGGCTCACATCCACGGCATTCACCTGGGACTGGACCTTCCTGAAGAAGGTGCGTTTGTTTTGGTGGGTGAGGATTTCTCCCCGGCAGACACCGCTCAGTTCACAAAGGCGGTGGTTGGAGTTGTGACCTTGAAGGGTGGTCCGACCTCTCACACCGCAATCATCTGCCGTTCTAAGTCGATCCCCGCAGTCGTGTCATGCAGTTCAGCTGCAGATTTGATTGACGGCCAGATGGTCTTAGTTGACCCAGTTGGGGATCGCGTTGTGGTGGATGGCGATGAGTCAATGGCCACCAAGTCGATCAGCTTTGTTGCCAAGAGTGTCGAGCCGATCATCCCGGTGCGAGCCAACATCGGCTCGCTCAGCGATGCCATCACCGCGGCAACTACGGCGGCCAACGGTGTTGGTCTATTCCGCACGGAATTGCTGTACCTATCGGCAACCGCAATGCCAACCGTAGAGTCCCAGGCCGATAGCTACACCGAAATCTTGAAGGCTGCCCCTGAGGGTCCGGTAGTGGTTAGAACCATAGACGCCGGCAGTGATAAGCCAGTGCCGTTTTTGAACATGCCTCACGAGGAGAATCCGGCTCTGGGGGTTCGTGGCTATCGCTTGATTCAAGAACACCGTCAGTTCATCCTCGACCAGCTAGCCAGCCTGGAAATCGCGAGAGAACGATCCGGTCGTGAAGTTTGGGTCATGGCCCCAATGATTGCCACCTCACAGGAGGCCCTTGAGTTTGCAGGCCTGGCAAAAGCCGCCGGTAAGTTCAAGGTCGGAGTCATGGTGGAGACCCCATCGATGGTCTTCTCACTCGGTGATCTTGCAGGTCAGCTCGATTTCATCTCTGTTGGAACCAATGACCTTTCCCAGTATCTGTTTGCAGCTGACCGCATGAACGCCGCCTTGGGCGCACTGCTGAATCCTTGGCAGCCAGCGCTAATCAGAGCCCTGGAGAAGATTGCGGCTGATTCCTTATCGGGCAACATCTCCTCTGGCGTGTGTGGCGAAAGCGCCTCGGACCCTGCCTTTGCTGTCGTGCTAGCTGGCCTTGGCTTCAAGTCAGTCTCTTCTTCAATGAGTCAGGTCGGTGCGGTTAGGACTGCATTGTCGGCAGTTACTCACGAGCAGGCTGAATCGATCGCTCAGCTAGCTCTTAGTGCAACCACTGCCGAGGAGGCCAAGTCCAAGGTGCTGGCCGCGCTAGCTAATCTCTAGTCCGATTAGACTTCCTAGCTATGTCGGCCAAATCAGAACAGCTTCATAAAGTCATCGGTTTTTACCGAGTGTCGTCATATGTGACCGGCATCTTCTTGCTGCTTTTGATGATCACCTGGGGTATTCGTCGATTGCCTTTTTTGGGTTATGACCTGTGGCTGTTGGGACCAAACGGCTTTATCACCTTTGAGAGCTACGGAGTCGAGGGTGAGGGGCTACCAGAGGTTGGCGTGAACCTCACGGTTTGGATCTTGATTGTTCACGGCTGGCTCTATGTGGTCTACCTGCTGGCCGACTTCAGATTGTGGACACTGCTGCGCTGGCCATTCACCCGATTCATCTTTATCGCATTGGGTGGCATCGTGCCGCTACTTAGTTTTTACACCGAGGCGCTCTATGCCAAGGTTGCCAAGGCAGAGCTTGAGAAGTTGGAGCGTGGCGCATGAAGCCGGTACTGGTAGTTGACTTTGGTGCGCAGTATGCGCAGCTAATCGCGCGTAGGGTGCGCGAGGCAAACATCTACTCCGAGATCGTGCACCACAACGTGACAGCCGACGAGGTACAGGCCAAGAACCCAGCCGCCATCATTCTCTCTGGCGGCCCATCAAGCGTTTATGAAGCCGGTTCTCCGCAGCTTGACCCAAAGATTCTCGAACTCGGGATTCCAGTTCTGGGCATTTGCTACGGCTTCCAGGTTTTGGCTCAGGCACTTGGCGGCAAAGTCGACCAAACCGGTAAGCGCGAGTATGGTGCCACAGAGCTAAAGCTCTCAGACGGTGGTGTGCTACTTGGCAGCCAGCCTGAGCTGCAGATTTGTTGGATGAGCCATGGCGATCAGGTGGTGCAGGCTCCAGCTGGCTTCGAGGTCCTAGCCTCTACCGAAACCACTCCGGTGGCCGCTTTTGAAAATGTTGAAAAGCGCATCTTTGGTGTGCAGTGGCACCCAGAGGTGAAGCACTCCGAACAGGGCCAACAGGTCTTGAAAAACTTCCTATACCAGGGAGCTGGTATCGAACCAACCTGGAACTCTGGCAACGTAATTGCGGAGCAGGTCGAAAAGATCCGTGCCCAGGTTGGCGATGCCAGGGTGATCTGCGGTCTGAGCGGTGGCGTGGACTCGGCAGTTGCAGCTGCACTTGTCCACCGCGCTGTTGGCGACCAGCTAACTGCGGTGTTTGTAGATCACGGTCTACTTCGCAAGTCAGAGCGCGAGCAGGTTGAGCGCGACTATGTTGCGGCAACCGGCATTCGTTTGATCACCGTTGATGCCCAGGAGAAGTTCCTTTCGGCGCTCGCTGGGGTGTCAGACCCAGAGACCAAACGCAAGATCATCGGTCGCGAATTTATCCGCACCTTTGAAGAGGCAGAGCGCAAGTTGGTGGCCGAGGCCAAGGCTGACAACCGGCCAATCAAGTTCCTAGTCCAGGGCACCCTCTACCCAGATGTTGTTGAATCCGGGGGTGGGGTTACGGCAGGCATCAAGTCCCACCACAACGTAGGCGGTCTGCCAGATGACCTGGACTTTGAATTGGTCGAGCCGCTTCGCACCCTCTTCAAGGACGAGGTTCGTGCAATCGGAAGCGAGCTTGGGCTTCCTGCGGAGATCGTTCAGCGTCAACCTTTCCCAGGACCTGGTCTCGGCATTCGAATCGTCGGTGAGGTCACCAAAGAGCGTCTTGATTTATTGCGCGAGGCTGATGCGATTGTGCGCGAGGAGCTCACCAAGGCTGGTCAGGATGCCCAGATCTGGCAGTGCCCGGTCGTCCTCCTAGCCGATGTTCGCTCAGTAGGTGTTCAGGGGGATGGCAGAACCTATGGTCACCCGATTGTGCTCAGACCAGTTTCATCAGAAGACGCCATGACCGCAGATTGGTCGAGGTTGCCATATGACCTACTGGCGAAGATTTCCAACCGGATCACCAATGAGGTTGCGGGTGTGAATCGAGTGGTTTTGGATATCACCTCAAAGCCCCCCGGCACCATCGAGTGGGAGTAATCAGTTGTTGGTTTTTGGGCATCGCGGTGCCTGTGGATACCTGCCTGAAAACACAATGGCCTCATTCGAGCTTGCCTTCGAGCTCGGTAGCGATGCGATCGAGTTTGACGTTGTAATGACTGCAGATGCAGTTCCCGTGATCCTTCACGATGATGACCTGCGCAAGACCACGACCTACGAGGGTGATGACTACCTGGTTTCAAATTGGTCACTCGCACAGCTCAGCGAGCTAAGAGTGAAGGAGCGCTATCCTCAGCGCACCCAGAGCGCCTCGCATGATGGCAAATACCCAATTCCAACGCTCGCCGAGGTTTTAGCCAATCGAAACTTTGATGGCCGACACCTGATCATTGAAGTGAAATACGGCAAGCAGTTTCAGTCAGCCGGGCTAGATATTGTTACGGCCGTGGCAAAGGAGCTTGAACAAAGCGACTATGTGACTCGGGGCATCAAGATCACCATCGAGTGCTTTGAATTTGATATCTTGCGTCAGCTGCGAGATCGCATTCCAGGTCCAGACTTTGTCTTCCTATCGGCTCCAGACACCCTGCCCGAGGGTCAGTTTGATTTGAACGACGAGCTACTTGGCGAGATCGCCCAAGAATTTGATGGGGTATCGGTTGCGCTTTCAATGCTGACAGCTGACTTTGTAGCAAGAGCGAAAGCTTTGGATCTAATCGTTTTCGCCTACACCGCAAGGGTGGAAACTGCCCAGGGTGATGTGGACTCTTGGTTCAAGTCTTTGGCTTCAACTGGTGTTGACGGCATCTTCGCTGATCAACCGGATGTTCTGCTCAAAAGCGTCGGTCGCACCCTCTAGGCTACCTGCGATGCAGTTAGACCTTTTTGATACCCCAAATCAAGACGCACTCCTAGAGGGCTTGAATCCTCAGCAGCGTGAGGCTGTGCTGCACCGCGGGAAAGCGCTTTTGATTGTGGCCGGTGCCGGCAGTGGTAAGACCAGAGTGCTCACCCACCGCATCGCCCACCTGTTGGCAACCAGGGAGCTTTGGCCCTCACAAATCTTGGCCATCACCTTCACCAACAAAGCTGCTGCAGAGATGCGCGAGCGTGTCGAGCATTTGGTTGGTCAATCCAGTGAGGGCATGTGGATCAAGACGTTCCACTCAGCTTGCCTGCAGATTCTTCGACGTGAGGCTGACCGACTTGGTCACGATGCAAACTTCACCGTTTACGACACCGGAGATACCCGAGCGCTTCTGAAGCGACTGCTGCGCGAAGCCGGTGCTGAGGATGCAGACATCAAGCCGCAGCAGGCTGCCGCGATTATTTCTAATGCCAAGAACGAGCTCAAAGACGCCGAGGACTTTGCCAGAAATGCCGATCGCTCAAATCCCAAGGAGCGCATTGTCGCAGAGGTCTACCAGGCCTACTCCTCTGAGCTCAAGCGCAATAACGCCTTCGACTTTGATGACCTAATTTCCGAGACTGTGCACCTCTTGCGTGCTTACCCAGAAGTCCGCGCTCGCTATCAAAAGCGTTTCCGACACGTTTTAGTTGATGAGTACCAAGACACCAACCACGCTCAATACGCCCTGATTCGGGAGCTAACCAGGCCACTGCCTGAAGAGTATGCAAACTTCGATGAGCGCACCGGCGAGGTTATCCCAGCTGCTGATCTAACGGTGGTGGGTGACTCAGATCAGTCGATCTATGCCTTCCGCGGAGCAGACATTCGCAATATCACTGAGTTTGAGCGCGACTTTCCAGGAGCTAGAACCATCCTGTTGGAGCAGAATTACCGAAGCACTCAAAACATTCTGTCCGCGGCAAATGCTGTTATTTCACAAAACCCGTACCGTCCAGCGAAAAACCTCTGGACGGACTCGGGTTCGGGCGAGAAGATCACCCTCTTCACTGGTTACGACGAGCGCAATGAAGCGGCATTTGTGGTTGATCGAATCAAGCGCATGGCTGACCAGGGAGTCAACTACTCCGAGATGGCAGTGCTCTATCGCACCAACGCGCTCACCCCAGCTTTAGAAGCCGAACTGAAATCCCAACGCATTCCTTATGCGGTGATCGGTGGTCTCAAGTTCTTCGAGCGCAAAGAGATCAAAGATGCTCTCGCCTATCTTTCTGCCGTTTCAAACGGCAGAAATGACGAGGCAGTCCGGCGCGTTATCAACCTGCCGGCGAGGGGCATTGGTGAGAAAACCGAGCTCAAGATCGCTCAGTTCGCAAGATCTAACGAGATCTCATTCCGTCAGGCACTTTCGCACGTTGGAGATTTGGGGCTAGGCCCCAAGCTAACGGCAGCGATAACTGAGTTTGCAGACCTACTCAATGAGATGGATGCGCTCAGTGCAACCGACGGCCCAGCAGATGTCATGAAAATGATTTTGCAGCGCAGCGGCTACCGAGCAGAACTCGAGGCCTCTCGTGATCCGCAAGATGAGGCCAGGGTTGAAAACCTAGATGCGCTCTTGGGTCAGCTTTATGACTGGCAGGCTCAGAACCCAGAGGGCACAGTCACCGATTACCTCGCTGAAGTCACACTGGCAGCAGCTGCCGATGAGATTGAAGACGAGTCTGGCTCGATCTCACTGATGACTCTGCACACAGCCAAGGGCTTGGAGTACCCGGTGGTGTTTCTCATGGGTCTTGAGCAGGGCACTCTGCCTCACGTTCGAGCCTTCGACGAGCCTGGTGGCTTGCAGGAAGAGCGCCGCTTGATGTACGTCGGGCTCACTCGGGCCAAGGCAAAGCTGTTTCTCTCTCATGCGCTGCAGCGCACTCTGTTTGGCAACACCGCGAGCTTCATCCCCTCGGGATTCCTGAATGACATTCCAGCCGAGCTGCTGGAAATCGAAGGTGCTCAGCGTGAGGCTATTAGGCCAGCTGCTCCTCAGCAGCGCAGCACCTGGCAAGGGGCAATCAACACTCCAGCGGCGGTCCGAGACAACAAGGACATGGAGCTTGCGGTGGGAGACCGGATTCGCCACGAGGCTTTCGGAGAGGGCAAGGTAATCGCCGTTGCTGGCACCCCGCCACGCCAAACCGCTGAGGTTAGATTCAGTTCTGGGCCAACCAAGCGACTGCTTGTGAAGATGGCTCCCATTGAAAAGCTTTAGTGCCCGAACCTGACCTGGTTTTCTCGCTAAACTTTGAAAAGTTGTCCCTTTCTGAAACGGAAAAACCGTGGATCTATTTGAGTATCAAGCCCGAGACCTTTTTGAAAAGTACGGCGTTCCCGTGCTTCAGGGTCGTATCGCAGACACCCCCGAAGAGGCTGAGGCAGCTGCCGCAGCAATCGGTGGCACAGTAGTTGTAAAGGCCCAGGTTAAGACCGGTGGCCGCGGCAAGGCAGGTGGCGTCAAGGTTGCCCACTCTCCAGCTGAAGCCAAGGAGAAGGCCGAGCAGATTCTCGGTCTAGACATCAAGGGTCACGTTGTAAAGCGCGTGATGATTGCCCAGGGTGCTCAGATTGATCGTGAGTTCTACTTCTCTGTTCTGCTAGACCGTTCAAACCGCACCTTCCTCTCGCTCTGCAGCGTCGAGGGCGGCATGGAGATTGAACAGCTCGCGGTAGAGCGCCCAGAGGCTTTGGCACGTATTCCGGTTTCAGCGGTATCGGGCATCGACAAGGCAAAGGCAGTTGAGATTGCTCAGGCTGCTAAGTTCCCTTCCGAGTTGGTGGATGCCGTTGCAGATGTATTCGTGAAGCTTTACGACGTCTTCAAGTCCGAGGATGCAACCCTGGTGGAGGTGAACCCACTGGTTCTAACCAAGGGTGGCGAGATTGTTGCGTTAGACGGCAAGGTGTCCTTCGATGACAACGCCGAATTCCGTCACGAGCGTGAAGAGATGGAGCGCGACCAGCTTGACCCGCTAGAGGCCAAGGCCAAAGAGATGGATCTCAACTACGTCAAGCTTGACGGTGAGGTTGGAATCATCGGTAACGGTGCCGGTCTTGTAATGAGCACCCTGGACGTAGTCGCTTATGCAGGTGAGCGCCACGGTGGTGTAAAGCCTGCAAACTTCCTCGACATCGGTGGCGGTGCCTCGGCTGAGGTAATGGCTGCTGGTCTAGACGTGATCTTGAATGACCCACAGGTTCGCAGCGTATTCGTCAATGTCTTCGGTGGAATTACCGCTTGTGACGCAGTCGCAAACGGAATCGTTGGAGCGCTCAACACCTTGGGTGACCGCGCTACCAAGCCACTGGTTGTTCGCCTCGACGGCAACAACGTGGAAAAGGGTCGCGAGATTTTGGCTCAGTTCAACCACCCACTGGTCTCGCTTGCCGAGACCATGGATGGTGGCGCTGACAAGGCCGCTGAGCTAGCGAACAAGTAGGGAGAAGACAAATGGCTATCTATCTAAATTCAGACTCCCGAATCATCGTTCAGGGTATGACCGGTGCCGAGGGCATGAAGCACACCCAGCGCATGCTTGCAGGTGGCTCAAACATCGTGGGCGGTGTAAACCCTCGCAAGGCTGGCGAATCCGTTGAGGTTGGCGGTAAGTCACTCCCAGTATTCGGCTCCGTCAAGGAGGCCATGGCTGCAACCGGCGCGAATGTTTCGGTTATCTTTGTGCCACCAGCGTTTGCAAAGGCTGCCATCATCGAGGCCATCGACGCCGAGATTCCACTAGCAGTGGCTATCACCGAGGGCATCCCAGTGCACGACTCAGCAGAGGCTTGGGCATACAACGTTGAAAAGGGCAAGAAGACCAGATTGATTGGTCCAAACTGCCCAGGCATCATAAGCCCAGAGCAGTCAAACGCAGGTATTACACCTTCCAACATCACCGGCAAGGGACCGATTGGTTTGGTCTCGAAGTCTGGAACCCTGACCTATCAGATGATGTTCGAGCTTCGTGACATCGGTTTCTCAACCGCAATCGGTATCGGTGGCGACCCAGTTATCGGCACCACCCACATCGATGCGCTTGAGGCATTCCAGAATGACCCTGAGACCAAGGCGATTGTGCTGATTGGTGAGATTGGTGGCGACTCTGAGGAGAAGGCTGCCGATTACATCTCGAAGCACGTCACCAAGCCAGTGGTTGCCTATGTTGCAGGCTTCACTGCTCCAGAGGGTAAGACCATGGGTCACGCAGGTGCGATCGTTTCCGGTTCTGCTGGAACCGCGCAGGCCAAGAAGGAGGCCTTTGAGGCTGTCGGCGTAAAGGTCGGCAAGACTCCTTCCGAGACCGCTGCGCTGATGCGCGAGATCATCTCCAAGCTGTAGGCCTTGAACCGGGGGCTGAGCTTCGCGATCGCAGCGCTTCAAGCGCTGATAATCGCGGCAATAGGCATTGGCATAACCATCGCTCCGCTCACCCTGACCTGGCTCATCGAGGGCGACGGTTCTACCTCTTGGCTGGTTGCCCTTCAGGTCGCTGTCTTCACCTTCTTGCTGGCGACCGGTGTCCCCTTGCAGGTTTCCGAGGGAAAACTCCTGGGGCTTGAGTTTCCCGAGTTCACCATCACCACCATGCCGCTTGGTTTGACCCTGCTGATGGCACTGATGGTGATTCGAGTCGGCTACCGACTTTCTGCCGCCTCTTCAATCTGGCCCGCATGGGTGGGTGGGGCGGTGAGCTTTGGTCTGATTGGGCTGGGCGCATCCGCACTTGTCAACAACGAGGCCGTGCTGGTTGGGGAGTGGGAACCGCTTCTGATCCCCGCGGTATTTTTTGGTGGATTGCTAATCATTTCTTCTACCTTCGCATCGCGCTATGAAATGTTCGAGGGCGCTAATGGCGCTGAGGCGAAAGAGCGAGTTTGGATCAGGACTAACCTGCTCGCGATTTATTCAAGGCTGCACTGGTCGATTCGAACCGTGCTATCGCCAGCTTCCCGAGTCGGTCTGGGTGTTGTGGCGGTTATGGCTGCCGTCTCCGCTTTCATGCTTGCTCTCGCACTCGGTTTTGGATGGATCGAAGTCGTAAGGCTTTACGAGGGGCTTCGAGTTTCTGTCCTCGGCGGAGTAATGGTGACCCTAGGTCAGCTTGCGCTGCTACCGAATTTGATTGTCTATGCGATGGCTTGGCTTACTGGCCCTGGCTTCTCGATTGGCATCGGTTCCAGCGTTAGCCCTTTTGCTTCGGCACTTGGACCAATGCCCGCCTTCCCAATCTTCGCAGCGCTGCCGACCGGTGGGTTTGACCGTGGCATTTTGTTCATCTTGATTCCGGTGCTCGCATCATTCATCGGAACGCTTCTGATTCGCAGATATGTCGACCAGATCCGCTTCGAGTATGCAACGCGGTTGACCGCCTCTATCGCGCTCGCTGGTACCACCGCAGTGATTGCTTCCGCCAGCGCAATGCTGTTGGCAGCCTTCGCCTCAGGGTCTTTAGGTCCTGGTCGGTTTGAGCAGGTTGGAGTCAACGTGCTGCAGTTTGGCATGGTGCTGTTTATTGAGGTTTTGATTCCTAGCTTCTTGGCCTCACTGATCATCACTGCCCCCTACGATCCCGACAAGCCCAGGCGAAAGTAGAATTTGGCAATGCTTTCGATTGTGGTTCTAATTTCAGGTTCTGGCTCGAACCTTAGAGCGCTTTTGGAAGCCTGCGATAACCCGATGTTCCCAGCCAAGGTATTGGGTGTTGGAGCTGACAATCCCGCCTCGGGTCTGGCTCATGCCGAAGAGTTCGATGTCACCACGTTCGTGGTTGAAAACAAGTACTTTGCTAACCGTGATGCTTGGGCTGCCAGGCTCGCAGAGCACATCGATATCCTGCAGCCAGATCTGATTGTGTTGGCAGGGTTTATGAAGATTTTGCCCGCATCCTTCGTGGATCGCTATCGCGGCAAGTTAATAAACATGCATCCATCGCTATTGCCACAGTTCCCTGGGGCACATGCCGTTCGCGATGCACTGTCAGCCGGTGTAAGCAAAACCGGCTCCACTATTCACCTGGTCGACGAGGGTGTTGACACAGGCAGAATCCTGGTACAGCGCGAGATCGAGATTCCGCAGGGGATCTCCGAGCTCGAGCTGCACGAGAAAATCAAGGAGGTCGAGCGGGAGCAGTTGGTTCGCTTGGTTTACGAGATTGCTGCTAACGAAATCACGCTGGAGGACTAATCATGGCTGGTGCTGGTCGTAATCCGAATGACTACTCACACCGCGATCTAATTGCACCTAAGCGAGCACTGCTCTCGGTCTCTGACAAGACCGGCTTGATTGAGCTAGCCACTGCCCTGGTTTCACACTCGGTTGAATTGGTCTCAACTGGCTCCACCGCCAAGCAAATCGCTGATGCTGGATTGCCAGTCACCGAGGTCAGCAGCGTCACCGGTTTTCCAGAGTCACTCGATGGTCGCGTGAAGACCCTGCACCCAAAGATCCACGGCGGCATCTTGGCGGATTTGAGACTTGAAGATCACCAGCGTGAACTGGAGAATCTTGAGATCCTCCCCTTTGAGTTGGTAGTTGTGAATCTGTATCCGTTTGTTCAAACCATCGCTCAGGGCATCACCGGGGACGCCGCGGTTGAGCAGATAGATATCGGTGGCCCGGCAATGGTTCGCGCAGCGGCCAAGAACCATGCCAATGTGGCAATCGTCGTGAATCCAGCCGACTATGCCTCCGTAATCGAGGCAGTAGCAGCCGGGGGAACATCTTTGGAACTGCGCAAACAGCTTGCGCTATCGGCATTCACCCACACCGCCTCGTACGACTCCGCAGTGGCATCTTGGTTGGCTTCGGAGATTGAGAGCGAAGCTAAGCCACGTCGAATCGTGAAGAGCTTCGAACTCCTTTCAACTCTGCGCTACGGCGAGAACTCCCATCAATCCGCAGCGATCTACAGCGATAAGGGTGAGAAACCTGGAGTTGCCCAAGCGATTCAGCTCGGCGGCAAAGAGATGTCCTACAACAACTACGTAGATGTTGATGCCGCACTTCGCGTTGCTCATGATTTCATCGAGCCAGCTGTTGCGATCATCAAGCACGCCAACCCATGCGGTGTTGCTATTGGCTCAGATTCCGATACCGATGCAATTGCTGCCGCACACCTAAGGGCCCACGCCACGGATCCGGTCTCTGCATTCGGTGGTGTGATAGCCGCAAACCGAAAGGTCACTGCAGCGATGGCGCAGCAGGTAGCTGAAATTTTCACCGAGGTGATTGCGGCGCCGGACTATGAGCCCGGAGCGCTCGAGATATTGAAGCACAAGAAGAACCTCAGAATCCTCAAGCTCGACTCTGGCTACTCAAGGCCTGCGGTCGAAATGCGTCAAATCTCCGGTGGTGTCTTGATTCAGGACTCCGATGGTTTTGAAAACTTGGATTCGGCTGGCTGGACTTTGGTTTCAGGCTCCCCGGCTGATCAAGAAACCTTGTCGGATCTGGAATTTGCCTGGCGTGCATGTCGCGGAGTGAAGTCAAACGCAATCCTTTTGGCTAAGGATTTGGCTGCGGTTGGAATTGGCATGGGTCAGGTCAACCGAGTTGACTCTTGCCGCTTAGCAGTCTCTAGAGCGGGTGAGCGAACTGTTGGAAGTGTTGCGGCATCGGATGCCTTCTTCCCATTTGCAGATGGTCTAGAAGTTTTGCTTGCTGCTGGAGTGAAGGCCGTGGTTCAGCCTGGAGGAAGCGTCCGCGATGAAGAGGTCATTGCTGCAGCCCAGAAGGCTGGAGTCACCATGTACTTCACCGCGGAACGCCACTTTTTCCACTAACTACTTGACCTCGTTCAGTAATCCGGTTGCGACGTCAAAGACAAAGCCGCGGATTGAATCCTTCTTCGGGATAAACGGGCTGTTCTTGATTCGAGAGATTGACTGTCTCACGTCAGCATCCAAGTCACTAAAGGCCTCCGCTGCCCAGGCTGGTTTCTGACCGAGCTCCTCTTGGATTGAAGCCTTGAAGCCATCGTCGGTGAAGGTGAGCATGCCGCAATCAGTGTGGTGGATAAGAATGATCTCCTTGGTACCAAGCAGGCGCTGCGAGATAGCCAGCGAGCGAATCTCGTCTTCAGTAATTACTCCACCAGCATTGCGAATAACGTGAGCTTCACCTTCGTTTAGCCCAAGCGCTCCATACACATTTAGGCGAGCATCCATGCAGGCAACAACCGCCACTTGCTTGCTCGGTGGCAGGGGAAGCGGTCCTTGAAAGCTGGCTGCGTATTTCTTGTTGTTCTCTAGATACTGATCGGTGACTGACATGTCACTCCTTTCCGGTTCGTAGATTGAAACAAGCCGGTGGGGAATAGTGCACAAGTGTGACGGATTGTTACTGGTATTCTGAAGGGCTGCCTCAAGGGTGGCAGAGAAAGATAAATTGCCTGAATCTCAGCTAAGCACGGCCAAGACTCTTTGGCGGTTGGTGCCATACGCAAAAAAGGCTCTGCCTCGAATCAGCTTTGGAATCCTGGCCGCTATCGCCGCTCACATGTTTGCCCTGGCAATCCCGCAGTTTTTGCAGAACCTCGTGAACTCTCTAGTTTCAGGTGGTTACGACGCCCTGTTCCCGGCGGTTGGACTAATCCTTTTGATGGGTGTAGCAGAGGCAATCTTTGTGCTTTTGCGTAGATGGCTTGTCCTTACCCCGGGCACCCACGTTGAGGCGGGCATGCGCAATGCGCTGTATGCAAAATTGCAAGACCTACCGGTCTCGTTCCATGATCGCTGGCCTTCAGGGCAGCTACTTTCCAGAGCTGTTTCAGACCTGAGTCTGATTCGAAGATGGCTAAGTTTTGGTTTAGTGCTGTTTATCGCAAACTTCCTCACCATCGTGGTTGGCATGCTGATTTTGTTCAGCTATTCAATTTGGTTGGGGCTGATCTTTTTCTTGGTTTCGATTCCGATCTGGGTAATCGGATTCAAGTTTGAAAAGCAATATGGCGAGATTGCTCGTAAGTCTCAGGATCAGTCCGGAGACCTGGCAACTAGAGTGGAAGAGTCCGTTCACGGCGTCAGAGTTTTGAAGGCTTTTGGCCGCGGTCCATTTGCGGCAAAGCAGTTCTCGGAACAGGCTTTCGAACTCAAGCAAACTGAAATTACCAAGGCCAAGGCGGTGGCTAACCTCTGGCGTTACCTGATCATGCTGCCCGAAATTGCAGTTGGTCTTTCGATGCTGGCCGGTGTCTACTTGGTATCGCAAGGGGATTTGAGCGTTGGTGGCTTGGTCGCATTCTTTGCCACCACCATCGCACTGCGCTGGCCCACTGAATCACTTGGCTTTTTGCTGTCGATGACACTCGAGGCCAAGAGTGCGACTCAGCGCTTTTTCGAGGTCATGGATGAGTCGATCCAGATCTCAGACCCACAGCACCCAAAGACAATTGATCGGCCGATGGGGCTCTTGGAGTTTCGGGATGTTCATTTCCGCTACCCAGACACTCCCGCGAATAAACCTGATTTGCTCAACGGCATTGATCTGACACTGTTACCCGGAGAGTCAGTTGCCCTGATTGGAATCACCGGATCCGGCAAGACAACGTTGACTGCCCTCACCACCAGGTTGCATGAGGTGACCTCGGGTCAGATCTTGCTCGATGGCACCGACATCCGAGATCTTTCCAGGGCAGAGCTAAGAGCGCACCTAGCGATGGCCTTCGAAGATGCCACTTTGTTCTCGCTACCGATTAGGGAGAACATCTTGCTCGGGCGTCCCGATGCCAACGAGGAAGATTTGGCACAGGCGATCGAGATTGCCCAGGCTCAATTTGTCTATGACCTGCCAAATGGTCTCGACACAACTTTGGGTGAAGAGGGCTTGAGCCTCTCTGGCGGTCAGCGCCAGCGCATCGCACTGGCAAGAGCAGTTGCCGCTAAGCCAAAAGTCTTGATCTTGGATGATCCACTGTCAGCGCTAGATGTTGATACCGAAGCGATGGTTGAGGATGCGCTGAGGCACGTGCTCACCACCACCACGGCTTTGATTGTTGCGCACCGTCCATCAACCGTGATGCTCGCGGACAAGGTGGCACTTTTGGAAGAGGGGCGCATCACCGCCTTTGGGACTCACCAGGAGCTCTTGAAATCGAGTGATCACTACCGCTATGTGATCTCATCCTTAGAACAAGAGGCAAAAGAGCGGGAGGTGAATCTGTGAACCTAAAGGGCACCAACAACGAGGAGCAGACAGATCTCTCCAAAGAGGAATCTCGCTACATCCGAGCCCGCTCACGCAAGCTTTTGTTTTCGATGCTCAGCCCCATGAAGCGAAGGCTGGGCCTGGCCGCGACTTTGGTTTTGTTCTCCACCGCGATGCGAGTTGCCGGACCGGCGCTAATCGCACTTGGCATCGACTGGGCCTTGCCCCAAGCTATCGAGGGTCGAACCGGATCACTGTGGTTGGTGGTTTCTGGTTACCTTTCCGCTGCACTGCTCTCAGCGGTCTTGGTCTATTACTTCTTGATGATCACCGCCAAGGTCTCGCAAAAGATGCTGTTCGAGCTGCGTAATCGCATGTTTGTGCACACCCAAAAACTCTCCGTCGAGTTCCACGAGCGCTACACCGCCGGACGTGTGATTGCTCGTCAAACCTCGGACCTCGAGTCGATCAAGGAGCTTTTGGCCGGTGGCATGGGTCAGCTGGTAGTGGGGCTTTTGTTCATGCTCTTCACTGCTATCGCATTGCTACTGCTGGACCCGATTTCGTTCTTGGTGCTATTGGTTTCGCTGCTACCGCTCGGTATTTTGACCAGGTGGTTCCAGGTTCAAACCAATCTCGGTTATCGCAAGCAACGAGTCGCTTCAGCAAAACTGATTCAGTACTTTGTCGAGACCATGACCGGTATTCGAGCAGTGAAGGCGTTCCGAAAGGAAAAACGCAACGAGCAGCACTTCGGTGGTTTGGTCGAGGATTACCGCGGCTACAACGCTCGCCTGATTCAGCTCTTCGGTATTTATGACCCTGGTCTAATCCTGATTGGAAACATCACGGTTGCCGCGGTGCTGTTGGTTGGTGGTCTGCGAGTCATTGAGGGTGATCTTGGAATTGGTGTTCTAACCGCAGCAATTTTGTATGCCAAGCGCTTCTTCGATCCGATGGAAGATATCGCCATCTTCTACAACTCTTACCAGTCGGCATCAAGCGCGCTTGAGAAGATCTCTGGGGTGCTGGAGGAAGAGCCTTCGGTACCAGAACCAAAGACTCCAATGTCACTCGAGAAGGCAAAGGGTGCAATCAACTTCCGCGGCGTTGAATTCAAATACAACACCGGCCCAGTGGTTTTGAAAAAGCTTGATCTCGAAATTCCTGCAGGTCAGACAATTGCCCTGGTCGGCACCACCGGAGCGGGCAAGTCGACGCTTGCCAAGCTAATCTCTCGCTTCTATGACCCAAGTGCCGGGCACGTTCAGATTGACGGTGTTGATCTCAGAGATGTTGCGAACACCGACCTCAGGCGCGAGGTGGTGATGGTGACTCAGGAGGCTTATCTCTTCTCCGGTTCAGTGGCAGACAACATCTTGCTGGGTCGTCCAGAAGCGAGCTTCGAAGATGTTGTTGCCGCCGCCAAGGCGGTGGGAGCAGATGAGTTCATTCGCTCACTACCTGATGGCTATGACACCGATGTGAATAAGCGCGGTGGCAGGGTTAGTGCAGGCCAAAGACAGCTGATTTCATTTGCCAGAGCATTCTTGGCCAACCCCGCTGTGCTGATTCTGGATGAGGCAACCAGTTCGTTGGACATCCCATCGGAGCGCATGGTGCAGCAGGGCTTGAAGACTCTTTTGGCAGGTAGAACCGCGATCATCATCGCTCACCGACTCTCCACTGTCTCGATCGCTGATCGAGTTCTGGTTATGGAGCACGGCGAGGTAATCGAAGATGGTTCACCAACGCAGCTGGCCTCAGGAACCGGCAAGTTTGCCAAGCTATACAAGGCTTGGAAAGACTCCCTGGTCTAGCCCTTGATAAGCGCGATAGCGCTCTTGGCTGGCAGGTTGGTCACGAACTTGCCTCCCGAAACCTCGTACTTCTCACCCGAGAGCACATCCAGGTATTCGCCATCCTTCAAGCTGGTTGCCATTTCGATGGCTGCCTCTTGAGTGCTGGAGACATTCATGACAAACAGCGCCTTGTCGCCTCTTGAGAATCCAAAGCTGGAGTCAACCTGGTAAACCTGATCGACCGAGGTTCCGATGACTGCGGACCTGAATTTCAGCATTGCCTTGGTTGATGCGAACCGGTGCTGACAAATCCACTCTCCGGGTGCATAGCCGTCCTTTACGGCGCTGTGGCCAGACTCGTCAACCTCGCAGCTGACATCGTCAACGCCTGCCTCAGTCTGATTGGGGCCATCGTCATGACCTGCGAAGGCGTAGGAGGAATAGAGCATCGGTTGACCATAGTTCTCGGCTAGCAGCAACATGGTCGCGAGTTCGAAATCGACCATGTTGTTGTAGTTGAGAGTCTTGCCGTTGCGCTCAGTGTCATGGTTTGACACGAATGAAACTGCGCTCTCACTCGGAACGTGACCGATGTAGCGAAGGTCCAAACCTTCGGGGACCATCATCTCCATCTCCATGTAGCTCTTGAGGGCGTGGGCGTAGGTGAACTCCCAGGCGTCTCCAGAGCCCAGGTAATCCTCGGGCTGGATCGGCTCACCCGCTCCGCGAATAACCTCGTGGATGATCCTGGTTCCCGCTGGCAATTGGTCGACGATGGTCTGTAGGTCCTCAGCCGCCATGTGCTTTGCAGCATCAAAACGGAAGCCCTTGACTCCAAGAGAAATCAGGTCATTCAAGTAGGCGAGAATTTTTTCCTGCACGTTTGGTCTTGATTGATCTAGGTCTGGTAGACCCAAGAGTTCGCAGGTTTGAACCTCAGCTTTATCCGAGTAGTTCTGGATTGAGTCGTCAAAGGTGAGGTTGCAATCGTGGAAGTCTTCGAGTGAGTAAAGACCGGGGTAGTCATACTTGGTGAACTCGGTGCCGGCGAAGCCAAAACCGTTGTTGTTGGCCATGTGGTTAATGACCGCGTCAGCAATGATGTCGACCCCGTTATCGCCGCAGGTCTTGACCATCTGAGCGAACTCTTCGCGGGTGCCAAAACGGCTCTCGAGCTGGTAGCTCACCGGTTGGTAGATAGTCCACCAGGTGTCTCCAAGAATGTGCTCCTGCGGGGGTGCGACCAATGCCCAATCAACGCCGATCTCGCCGAGGTACTCGCACTCGTTGGCCACCGAGTCCCAGTTATACATAAATAGCTGAACACCGACCTGATCAACATAACCCTCAGGTTGAGATTGCTGCGAGGAACAGCCGCTCAGAGCAAGTGCGGCAATGAGCAAACTGGCGATGGACTTCAATCTTGAGTGCATGTTGGCAATGCTAACCGATAGGCTTAGCAAGGCTGTTTTAGCGCGTTTGGCGCCGAATATTTCAGGAGAATCATGAGCAAAATCAAGGTGGTTGGCAAGGTCGTCGAACTAGACGGCGACGAGATGACCCGCATCATCTGGCAGGACATCAAGGACAACCTAATCCTCCCCTTCCTAGACGTAGAACTTGAGTACTACGACCTATCGGTCGAGAACCGCGATGCAACCGATGACCAGGTAACCATCGACGCAGCACACGCAATCAAGCAGCACGGTGTTGGTGTGAAGTGCGCCACCATCACCCCAGACGAGGCTCGTGTTACCGAGTTTGGTTTGAAGAAGATGTGGAAGAGCCCAAACGGCACCATTCGTAACATCCTTGACGGAGTGGTTTTCCGCGAGCCAATCATCATCTCTAACGTGCCAAGACTCGTGCCTGGTTGGACTAAGCCAATCATCATCGGTCGTCACGCTCACGGTGACCAGTACAAGGCAACTGACTTCAAGGTTCCAGGCAAGGGCACTGTTACCATCACCTGGACCCCAGCTGATGGTTCCGAGGGCCAGACTTGGACTGTTGCCGAGTACCCAGAACACGGTGGTGTTGCAATGGGTATGTACAACTACATGGATTCAATCCGTGACTTCGCTCGTGCCTCATTCAACTACGGCCTGGCTCGCAACTACCCGGTTTACATGTCAACCAAGAACACCATCTTGAAGGCCTACGACGGTGCGTTCAAGGACGCCTTCCAGGAGGTATTTGACGCCGAGTACAAGGACCGCTTTGCAGCCGCCGGTCTCACCTACGAGCATCGCCTGATCGATGACATGGTTGCCGCATCCCTAAAGTGGGAGGGTGGCTACGTCTGGGCCTGCAAGAACTACGACGGTGACGTACAGTCCGACACCGTTGCTCAGGGCTTTGGCTCCCTAGGCCTGATGACCTCGGTGCTCACCACTCCGGATGGCAAGACCGCTTTGGCCGAGGCAGCTCACGGCACCGTGACCCGTCATTACCGCGAGTGGCAGAAGGGCAACAAGACCTCGACCAACCCGATCGCATCGATCTTCGCTTGGACCCGAGGCCTAATGCACCGCGCCAAGCTTGATGGCACCCCAGAGGTTCAGCACTTTGCAGAGACCTTGGAGGATGTAATCATCAAGACTGTTGAGGCTGGTCACATGACCAAGGACCTTGCCGCACTGGTTGGCAAGCAGCAGGCTTGGCAGACCACCGAGGAGTTCATGGCAACCCTCGCTCAGAACCTAAAGGCTCGTTTGGGCTAGTAAAACACGGGGCTTTTCAAGCCTGTGGAAAACCCCCTGCAGATTTCTGCAGGGGGTTTTACTTTTTGCGCATGAAAAAACTTCATGCCCTATTTGTTGCCTTACTTCCAATCGCCGCGCTCCCAGTGATGCCCGCTCAGGCCGCACTGGAATGCGACAACGGCTTTTGTGTCCAGTCCTTCTACTACACCGGCACCCCTCAAGTTTTTGAGGTTCCCGATGGCATCGGAGCAATTCGCTACGAGATCTATGGAGCCTCTGGAGCTCGCGGCGGAGCCGGAGCCTTAGCTCAGGGTTACCTGCAGAACCTGCCAGATCAGTTGATCATCCAAGTCGGCGGTGCTGGTGGCCTGGGAGCCAATCGACCCGGTGGATACAACGGAGGCGGTGCCTCGGGTGGATCAAGAAACAATGAGGGTGCAGGTGGCGGTGCGTCCGACATTCGTTTGGACTCCTCGCTCGAGAGTCGAATTGTTGTCGCCGGCGGCGGAGGAGGCGGCGGCGGTTTTGCCGGAGGTGCAGGTGGGGCCGGTGGCCTAGTCGGATCCAACGGCACGGACGGCCAAGGCCTAGCTGGAAAGGGTGGTACCGCCTCTCAAGGCGGTGATGCTGGTGTGAACAACTCCTTCGGGGTCATGCCAACATCTGGCCTATTCGGTGTTGGAGGAGCTGGTGGTTTCGGTCTTCACGCCGGAGGTGGCGGCGGTGGTGGCGGCTGGTACGGCGGTGGTGGCGGCGGCGGTGACGACGATGAGACTGGGTCTGACGGCGGGGGCGGTGGTGGCGGATCGTCATACGCGCATCCCGATTACGTGACCAACTCAAGCTTCGAATCTGGTCTCAACTGGGGGCATGGGCGAGTCATGCTCTACTACCAAATGGTTCCCTCAGTTCTAGCTTTCTCCGGTGCGCAAACCAATCTCACCGAGATGTCTTTCGACCTGGTCATGAACCAAAACATTCAAAACTTAAGTGTTGATGACTTTGAATTTGCCCTCGGAAGCTGCCAGGTAAACCGGGTTGCCATCAACCTAAACACCGCGAACATCAGACTGCGCAATTGCTCTGGCGGAGACATTGGCTTGACGCTAAAGGCGGGTTCCGTTGGAGAGTGGGAGCTCGGTCCCCTCACCGCCCAAACTGCCTATGCGCACAATGACCTATTCGGTCCGACCCTGCGCATGACCCAGCCCTCCCAGCGCTACTCGGCTTCTGCAGTGGTAATCCCAATCACTTACTCCGAGTTGGTTCCGACCCTCGAATCTTTTAATCTGCCAGATTGTCAGGCCGAGCTAACCCTGGAGAACCTAATACTCAGTTCGTGCTCGGAAGGCGTGAAAACCGTCTCGGTGTTGGGCTCAGTTTCGAATGATTCCTGGGGCAATGTCGGACCTTCACTTCAAAGCGTCAGCTTTGAAGTGGACCTCACTCCGCCAACATTTAGTCACATCGCAACCTTTAGCGGCGTCACCACATTTAGCTACCAACTCATGCTGCAATTCAGCGAGACTGTCGAGATTGCACTTGACGCCATTAGCGTCTCGAGCAGCATGAGTTGCTCTCAGGAGGTGAATGCTCAAACCCAGCTGTGTGGTCATGGATCCTTGAGTTGGAGTGTGAACCTGGCTTTGATCACAGACCTAGTCGGTAACCCAGTTGGGGAGGGGTTGGTTCGATTTGACCTTGAGAACCCAGTCCCGGAACTAGAGTCGATTCCGAATACGCCAGCGCCGGAACCTGGGGCGGTGAACCCCACACCTGTGCCAGTTCAACCAGAACCTGTTGCACCGCCTGCAGAACCGCAGCCAACCGGCCCGGCGATTGTGATTGAACCAACACCTGAACCAGCTCCTGCAACTGAATCAGGCAGCATTTCCCAAGCAGTCACCCAGTCTGAAGAGGTAACCGAATCAGAATCGGTGAAGGTCGAACCTGGTTCGGACTCAGAGGAAGTCGAGTTACCCGTTGTTGACTCAAGTGGTTCATGGGAGGAGTTTGAGTCAATTGAGGTGGCAGTGTTGCAGGAGCTTGAAGCTCCAAGCGATCCCCTGAGGACAGCGCAATCCCAGCAAGCCATAGGCCATGTATCGGATGCGGACACAGAGATCGTCCCGTCAACTGCAACTCCTGCGGAGCCGGAGCCTCAGATTCAGACGGTAGTTTCAGGACCACAGTTGGAACTTCAGAAAGAGGGAAGTTGGCCCTGGCTTGAGGTGGCCATCGCAAGCTTGCTGCTTGGACTGATTGGCTATGGTGCCTATCGAACTATCGGAAAATGATGGTTCTTTGACCATCTAGCAGGACGCGGTGTTCGGCGAACCACTTGACCGCTTGAGTCAGGGTTTTTGACTCCGCGTCCTGTCCGATTTGAACCAGATGCTGTTTGGAATCGGAGTGCTCAACTCTCGTCACGTTTTGTTCGATGATCGGACCTTCGTCCAGATCCTCGGTGACAAAGTGAGCGGTAGCGCCAATCAACTTCACGCCGCGAGCGTGAGCTTGGGCATAAGGGTTTGCGCCCTTGAAGCCAGGTAGGAAGGAGTGATGAATGTTGATTATCTTGCCTTCAAACTCCTTGCAGAACTCGGGCGAGAGAATCTGCATGTAGCGAGCTAGAACAATCAGCTCAATCTCATTTTCACGAATAAATTCGCGCAGGCGCTTTTCAAAAAGTGCCTTGTCGATGGCGGTTTCAATCTTGTTGTGCTCAAACGGAATCGAGTAGAAGCCAGCAATCGAAGCCAAGTCTGGGTGGTTACCAAAAACCATCGGAACCTCAATGGGCAAGAGGCCAGAGTGCTGCCTGTAAAGAAGGTCATTTAGGCAGTGACCGGCTTTGCTCACCAACACGATGGTCTTCATTGGGCGACCCACAAAATCTAGGGTGTACTCCATCTGGAACTTGGTTGCGATGGCCTCGAACTGCTTCTCAAAATCAGCCTTGGTGATGTCCGCTTCAATCTGCAGACGCATGAAGAAGCGACCGGTATCTAGTGAGGTGTATTGCTTCGACTCGGTGATGTTGCCGCCGATTCCAACCACCGCTCCAGAGATGGCGTGAACGATTCCCGGTTGGTCTGGGCAAATGAAGGTGAGAACCCAGTGTTCCTTAGTCGACATGGGCTCAATCCTATTGAGTCACAGGGCCTGAAACCCGCTTGCCCACTGGTAAACTCTGCCCATGTCCACACAGCCAGCTAGCTTCAATGCCCCCTTGTCCGAGGTTGACCCAGAAATTGCTGCCGTCTTGGAGCAGGAGCTGGACCGTCAGCGTCACACCCTCGAGATGATTGCGTCTGAGAACTTTGTCTCGCGCGCCATCTTGGAAACTCAGGGCTCAGTCCTGACCAACAAGTACGCCGAAGGTTACCCAGGCAAGCGCTACTACGGTGGCTGCGAGGTCGTGGACATCGCGGAGGAGCTAGCTCGTGAGCGCGCTAAGCAGCTGTTTGGTGCTGAGCACGTGAACGTGCAACCACACTCGGGTGCCACAGCGAACGCCGCCGTGATGATGGCTATGGCAAACCCAGGTGACCGCATTCTTGGTCTTTCGCTGGCACACGGTGGTCACCTAACCCACGGTATGAAGTTGAACTTCTCCGGAAAGATGTACGAGGCTCACGCTTATGAGCTTCACCCAGACACTCACCTGATCGACATGGACATTGTTCGCGAGCGTGCTCTAGAGACCAAGCCAGCTGTTCTGATCGCGGGTTGGTCTGCCTACTCCCGCCACCTAGACTTCGCTGCTTTTAGATCGATCGCGGATGAAGTTGGTGCGAAGCTCTGGGTTGACATGGCCCACTTTGCAGGCTTGGTTGCAGCCGGGCTACACCCATCACCAGTCCCATACGCCGACGTGGTTTCTTCGACAGTTCACAAGACTTTGGCAGGACCTCGTTCGGGTGTGATTCTGTCCAAGGCCGAGTACGCCAAGAAGATTGATTCGGCAGTGTTCCCAGGTCAACAGGGTGGTCCACTTATGCACGTGGTCGCCGCAAAAGCAGTGGCCTTCAAGGCTGCAATGCAGCCAGATTTCGTGGAGCGCCAGCAGCGAACCATCGAGGGTGCTCGCATTATCGCTGACCGCCTGATGCAGAAGGACATCACCGAGGCCGGCATTTCCGTATTGACCGGCGGTACTGATGTGCACCTGGTTTTGGTAGACCTCAGAAACGCAGCTATTGATGGTCAGACTGCTCAGGACATCCTGCATCACGCAGGCGTCACCGTGAACAAGAACTCGGTGCCAAATGACCCTCGCCCACCGATGGTTACCTCTGGTATTCGCATTGGTGCACCAGCCCTTGCTACCCGTGGTTTTGGTGCAACCGAATTCACCGAGGTGGCCGACATCATCGCTGAAGCCCTGAAGCCGGGAGCAGATGTTGCTCCGCTTCGCGCCCGTGTTCGCAAGTTGACCGAAGCGTTCCCGCTTTACTGAGAATGACTGCAATCAAGCTCGATGGCTTGGCAATTGCCAAGCAGATTAAGGCTGAACTGGCCATCGAGGTTGCTGCGCTCAAGTCCAAGGGGATCGTCCCGGGTCTTGGAACCTTGCTGGTCGGTGAAGATCCAGGATCCAAGTCATATGTTGCCGGTAAGCACCGAGACTGTGCCGAAGTCGGAGTCGAGTCAATTCGAATTGACTTACCTCAAACTGCCACCAAGGCTGATGTGGTCACCGCTATCAAGGACTTGAACTCCGCAAAGGAGGTCACCGGCTATATCGTTCAGCTTCCACTACCGGTGGGTATGGACTCAAATGCGATGCTGGAGCTTATTGACCCAGCTAAAGATGCTGATGGCCTGCACCCAATAAACCTAGGCAAGCTGGTCATGAATATTTCAGGTGAGATCTCCTCACCGCTTCCCTGCACGCCAAACGGAATTCTTGAACTGCTTCGGCGCTATGACATTTCAACTGCCGGTAAGGAAATGGTCGTGCTCGGAAGAGGTCTAACCGTTGGTCGTCCACTCGGTCTGCTCGCATCTCGTAAGGGCGTAGACGCAACCGTGACCACCCTGCACAGTGCTTCTAAGGACATCCCTGAGCACCTAAGACGTGCCGACATCATCGTTGCCGCCCTTGGCGCTGCGCACTTTGTAAAACCTGAGTGGGTAAAACCCGGGGCTGCTGTTTTAGATGTTGGCATCAGCCGCACCGAGTCTGGACTGGTTGGCGATGTTCACCCAGAGGTTGCAAATGTTGCCGGTTGGCTTTCACCCAACCCTGGTGGGGTCGGGCCAATGACACGAGCGATGCTGGTGAGCAACGTGGTTAGGTCAGCTCAGAACTGAGAGCGGATCGCCCAAAGATCTGGAAAGACTGGGTGGAAAAGCGTGCTGGCCAGGTAGCCGGCTCCCGATGATCCGCCGGTGCCCATCTTCCTGCCAATGGTGCGCTCGACCATCTTGACGTGGCGATAGCGCCACTCCTGCAGGCCCTCATCAAGATCAACTAGAGCCTCACCGATCATTGACGCTTCCGGGTCGTTGCGATGCAGTTCTATCAACGCTTGCTGCACCTGTTCATTTGGTTCCCACGCTCTAGTCACATCGCGATTCAGCGCCGTCTCAGGCATCGGCATTCGAGTGTTGAAATAGCGAAGTGCAGAGTCCCAAAGTGACGCTCGAGACATTGCCGCCTCCACGCGCTGGCGGGCAGGGGAGCCTGGGACCAGGTGATCGGCCATGCCCATACCTGATTTCTTATCGGCGTCGGCTCCGGCTTGATCTCTGCGACCTAGGACGGCTTCGAGCTCGCGAAACTGAGCGGACTGAAAGCCGGACGCTGATGTTAGTCGGTCACGGAAAGAGTTGAACTGCAGTGGAGTCATGGTCTCCAATATGTCTAGCTGTGAGACGCAGGTCTTCATAATTGTGCGCATTCGACCAAGGATTGCCATCGAGCGGTGAGTCTCACCCTTTTCAAGTGATAGCTGCAATGCGCTGGCCTCATGCAGCAGTTGCTTGAACCAAAGTTCATAGACCTGGTGAATCGTGATGAAAAGTAGTTCATCGTGTTCTGGGCCATCGCTAAGCGGGTGTTGCAATTGCAGTAACTCGTCGACCTTGAGGTATGAGGTGTAGCTGACGTGCTTGTCGTGACTCATTTGCTGCCCCAGTTATCAATTGCTCTAGCGGTTAGTTTGCGACCAAGTTCGATTTGGTCTTTGGCTTTGTGAAACTCCAACATTCCAATCGAATCGATTGGTATCTCTACCAACAAATCTGGCGGATACCCAGCGGTTCGATACCTGGTGATAATGCTCTGCATTGTTTCGATAGAGCGCTCCATCACCTCAAAGGTGCTGATGCCCTTGGGTATCTTTGCAAGCTGTTGAGTCTCGGTGTCAGAGCGTGATGCGCGCTTGTCGCTGGAGATGATTGATGGGTTGCCCATCGGGTGGTCCTTGCCCGGACCCGAAAGTGAAATCGCTATCACCAAGTCCGCCTTATTGGAGGCTAGCGGAGCGATCGGAAGCGGATTGAGTAGACCACCATCGACCATCAATCGTCCGCCCACGGTGACCGAGGAAATCAAGCTAGGGATAGCGATCGAGGCTCTGATTGCTGCATCTAACGGCCCTTGTTGAAACCAAACTTCCTTGGCCTGCATCACATCGGTGGCAACCGCAGTGAAGGGGATGTTCAGCTCTTCAATTCTCACCTTGCCAAGAATGGAACGAACCTTGTTCATAACCTTTTCGGCCTTGATAGCACCAGGGGCAGATAGCGATGGGTCCAAAAGACGAATCACATCGGTTTGTTTTAGCGAGGTGACCCAGGATGCAAATTCCGGTAGCTTGCCCGCGCTATATAGGCCGCCAACCATCGCACCCATTGAGGTTCCAGAGATTGCAACGATGTCAAAGCCACGTGCCTCAAGTTCTTGAATGGCACCAATGTGGGCGTAGCCCCTTGCTCCACCCGAGCCCAGCGCTAGTGCGACAGTTGCCATTAGGTGACTCGGTTTCCATCCATTGAGACACTCTTGTATTGCTCTGAGCTAACCAGTTCGCGTAGCCTCTCGAAACCCTCATAAACCTCTTCGTAAGAGGTAGCCAGCGGCGAGATAGCAAGTCGAATCGAACCTGGCTCGCGATAGTCCGGAATCACGTTGCTGATTTTGCGCAAGGCATAAGCAATTAACTTGGCATCTTGGTGCTTGATGATGATGTGACCTCCACGCTGGGCTGAATCCCGCGGTGTTCCAAGCGCAAAACCCAGTGGCGCAAGCCAAGCATCGTGCAGGGCGATCATCAAATCGGTACCAACAGCGGCCTTTTGAGCAATCTTTTCGATTCCGGCTCTGCCGATCATCTCAAAGGCAACCTCGACTCCTCGGATTCCTATGATCGAAGGGGACGCAATCTGGTATCGACGAATGGTGTCTGAAGGCTCAAAGAAGGGGCCCATCTCAAACTGCTTTTCCTGAGCAAACCAGCCTTGAATCGGGACTCGAAGCTGGGTTTGAATTTCCTTAGACACGAACAACCAGGCTGGTGAGCCAGGGCCCGAGTTTCCATATTTATAGGTGCAGCCAACCGCGAGCTGCACATCGTTCTTCTCAAATTCCAACTCAATTGAGCCAATAGCGTGTGAGCAATCCCAGACCACCAGCGCGCCGTATTTCTTTGCTAACGCATTGATCTGCTTCATCGGCTGGCGCGCGCCGGACCGATAGTTGATGGCTTGCAAAGTGAGTAGTGCCACATCCTCGCTAAGGTGTCTTTCTAGCTCCTCGGGCGAGATCATTTCATCTTGAGAATCAATTTCAACCGCTCCGGGGCCACCCATGCCATCGGTGTTTAGTGTGACCAGATTTAACGAGTGAGACTTTGCAATGCCCTCGAGGATGTAGCGATCGGTTGGGAAGTTGGCAGAGTCAATGATGATTGTCTTGCGACCCGGTCTTGCTGAGATTGCTGCCAGACAAAGTTGATAAAAATTCACACTAGTTGTGTCGCATACCAGGGTTTGACACGGCCCCGCACCAAGGGCTGTTCTTGCCAATAGGTCACCGGCGGGTTGGGCTTGGTCAATCCAATGGCTCCAGCCATCTACTAGCTCCTTGCCCCACTCTTCGACCAGGAAGTGATTCACGGCTTCAACGGTTTTCTTCGGCAATCGCCCAAGCGAATTGCCATCGAGGTAGCAAAGCTCTGGGTCTGAGACAAAGAATTCAGACTTGAAGGTTGCGAGTGGGTCGTTGGCGTCAAGCGACTGTGCATAGCTTCGTTGCGTTGCCGCCTCCGGATCAATTCGGAAGCTCATACCCCAACTCTATCCCTAGAGCAGAAGTTGGTGCTTGGCCAATTCTGCATACAGTGGCGTGCTCTTTACGAGCTCAGAGTGAGTTCCAACACCGACCACCTCACCGGCCTGTAAGACGATGATTTGATCCGAGTCGACCACTGTTGATAGTCGGTGAGCAATCACGATTAGGGTTCGATCCTTGGCGACTGCATCGATTGCCTCGCGCATGCGCTGTTCATTTGGGCCATCGAGCGCGCTGGTTGATTCATCCAGAAGCAAGATCGGTGGTGCGGCGAGCAGCGCTCTCGCGATGGCAAGTCTCTGACGCTCACCACCCGAGAGCATGATCCCGTTCTCACCGACTTCTGCATCTAAGCCACGGGTTTCACGCTGCAAGACTTCTTCAAGGTTTACCATGCGCAACACCTCAATTAGCTCGGCATCGCTGGCCTCTGGTTTTGACAAGAGCAGATTGTCCCTGATGGTTCCGGCGAGCACCGGAGCATCCTGTTCGACATAGCCAATTTGCCCTCTGAGTTCTGCTCTTGAGAACTCTGTTACTGGCTGACCATCCAGGAGCAGTCGACCTGCGGTGGGCTCATAGAAGCGCTCAATTAGAGAGAAGATGGTTGATTTACCCGCACCGGATGGTCCCACCAACGCCACTCTTGATCCTCGTGGGATGGTTAGGTTGACACCCTTGAGAATTGCTACCGGCTCTTCGCCTTCGGCGGGCTCATAGCTAAAGCTCACCTCTTGAAATTCAATGGCTGTCTTGGAAACCGGGACGTGGCTGCCGCTGACCGAGGTTTCTTCCTCATCCAGCACCATGATCTCGTTGATCCTTGCCATCGCACCCAAGGCACCCATAACCGAGGTGTAGGCGCCGAATGCTGAAATCAGTGGACCAATCATGAAGAACAGCAGGATGACGAACGTGACCAAAGACGCTATCTCGGTTGCACCCGAGGCAACTCGCAAACCACCCAGTCCCAGCACCACGATAAATGCGGTGTTGAAAGCGATCTGAGCGATTGGCGCCACGGCTGCCGAGAGTTTGGCGATTGCGATTCCCTGGTCGTAGGCGGCATGGGCCGCCTTGCCGATCACCTCTGCCTCCTTGGCCTCAGCCCTGGAGGCACGAATGGTTCTAATGGCGCTCAGGGCGCGTTCAACGGCTGAGCTCATCTCTCCAACGCGCATCTGAGCCTTGGTGGTAGCGGAGCGAATCTTGCGACCGGTCAGTGCGATGGCCGCGACCGCCGTGAAGACAACTGCGAGGGTTGAGATCAGAAGAATCGGGTCGATAAAGGCCATCACCGCGATAGCACCAACAAATTGCAAGAGGCCACCAACGGCGTCAACAAGACCCTGGGTTAGTACTGACTTCAGCAAGGTGGAGTCGGATCCAACTCTGGAAACTAAGTCTCCAACTCGTCTACGGTCATACTCGGAGATGGGTAGTCGCAGCATCCTGCCAACTAAGGCCTTGCGAGTGGTGAGCACGACACCTTCACCTGTTTTATAAAGCAGGTAGTACTGGAATGCGTTTACCAGGGCAGCGACCAAGATCAGGGCGACCAGCGCCAGTGCCAAAGTCGAGATGTCGAGCTGTTTCTCCACTGCGCTGATCAGCTGGCCGACAACCAAAGGCTGGGAGAGAGCTAGTGCTGAGGCGATTATCGAAAGGCCTAGGGCGAGGTAGAGCGCTTTCCGGTGATCTTTCAGGTAGGGAAATAGGTCTTTTAGATTTGCCCTTGGCCCCCTGTATTCGCGTGAGCGTGGGTTCTGGGTTGGGTCTTGGTAATACTCACTCATTGGGTACTTCTCCAGTCTTGAAACCGTCTCCCCAAAGCTTCTCGTTGATCAAGTAGTTGATCTCCTGGAATGAGACAGCCTTGGTATAGGCGGTGTTGTGAGCGAACTTTGAATAATCTAAGCCCTCTAAAAGCTCGAGCACCCACGGTTCTCTGACAGCCAAAAACATCAGGGTGGTATTTGGCTTTCGCTCGAATTCTCTGTAGAGCCTGCCTGCTCCAAAGCCAAAACAGCGAAACGCAATATCGGCCTCTGAAGCAGAGACTTTGCGAATCAGTCCAGATTGCGGCACGGATATCTTTTCCCGGAGCTGATCTTTGCGCTCCCAGAGCTGAAAGCAACTTCTCAGGTCGTTGCGGATTGCGATCGGCTCAGCAGAATCAGACTCATAGATGACCTCGACATCCATGTCGGAAACCAGGTGAAAGTTGGGGTGCAAACGGTTTATTACAGACCACTTGCGCCAGGAGCGTGGGACCAAGAAGGCGATATGACTGGTGAAGTTGGCAGCGTGATTGAAAAAGGGAACGGAGAGTTGGTTGTTTCTACCAAAGGGGGGATTTCCGATAGCCACATAATCACTGCGATTGAGTTTTTGCTCAAGAAAGTCCGCTCGTTTGACCCCGGGGTGTTTGGGATGAATGTCAAACGACAGAATGTCTGCAATCCCTTGTTCTTGAAGAGCTTTGATGAAGCTGCCGGTCCCCCCGGAGGGCTCGAGAAAAGGCTTGGCTTTCAGCGAAGGATGATTGTCCAGCAGGTCAAGAACCAGCTCGTTGGCGAGCTGGAGCGGGGTGTAGTACTGCTCGTCACCTGAGGTGCGGCGGTTACCCAATCGCTCTTTCACCGCTCAAACATATCTCACGCTGGGTAACAAATCTGGAGCGTGTTCGTTACCTCATCTCGGTCCTCACTTTGATAGCCTGTAGGGCTGCCCAGTGTCGGGCATCAGAAAGAGTTCAGATTGTCGCAAAACACGCAGCGCGAAATCGTAATTCGTGCCAAAGATTTGAAAAAGAGCTACAAGGACTTCGTAGCGGTCGACGGTATTAACTTCCAGGTTTACCGCGGAGAGTCGTTTGGTCTCCTGGGTCCAAACGGTGCCGGTAAGTCCACCACTATGAAGATGATCTCCTCGGTTTCACAGCGCAGCTCGGGTGAGCTAGAGATCCTGGGCAAGGAGCCAAACACTCAGGGCCCTGAGATTCGTGCTCACCTTGGAGTCGTGCCACAAAAGGATCTGCTAGATCGCGAGCTCAAGGTTTGGGAAAACCTAATGGTTTACGGCCGCTACTTTGGCCTTTCTCGCAAGTGGCTCAAGGGCAAGATCGAGGAGCTTCTGGACTTTGCTCAGTTGCAGGACAAGCGAAATTCCAAGGCTGATGACCTATCCGGTGGCATGCAGCGCAGACTTGCGATCGCCCGCGGACTTGTAAATGAACCAGAGATTTTGCTGCTGGATGAACCAACCACCGGCCTAGATCCTCAGGCAAGACACATCCTGTGGGATCGCCTGTTCCGCCTCAAGGAGCAGGGTGTGACTTTGGTCATTACCACCCACTACATGGATGAGGCCGAGCAGCTTTGCGACCGCTTGATCGTGATGGACAAGGGTCAGATCATGGCCGAGGGATCACCGGCCGAACTAATCAAGCAGTACTCGTCTAAGGAGGTCGTTGAGGTTCGCTTTGGAGCTGACCGCAACGAGGTTTTTGCCAAGGAACTAGAGGGCATGGGAGATCGCATCGAGGTGCTACCAGACCGCATCCTCATTTACACCGAGCAGGGCGAAGCGCTACTTGCCAAGATCATTGAATCGGGTAAGAACCCGATCACCTCGCTGGTTCGACGCTCTTCATTGGAAGACGTGTTCCTAAGACTTACCGGTAGGACGCTGGTCGACTAATGAGTGATCTGAGATTTGCACCCGGCAAGGTGGTGGATCCAAAACGGGCCGTGAAATACGGTGCACTGCGAGTTGCCGAATATCGCTTTTACTCGATGTCCAAATGGATGGGCGCTATCTTCGCGTTCGGTCTTGGAAACCCAATCCTTTACCTGATTTCCGTGGGTCTTGGAATTGGAGCACTGGTTGATGCCAATACTGGTGGTCAAGGGATCCTGGGCGTCAGCTACCTGCAGTTCGTTGCACCAGCGCTTCTCGCCTCGGCCGCAATCCAGGGAGTCATGGACGAGGTCACCTTCCCAACGATGGATGGTTTTGTCTGGGACAAGCTATTTTTCGCCATCAATGCGACCTCGGTTTCTGCCCGTCAGATCGCCGATGGAGTCATGATTGTGGCTCTGGGTCGAGGGCTATTTACTTGCCTCCTATACCTGGGCGTACTCCTAGCATTCGGTGCTGTGCCGTTTTCTAGCGTGCTGGGCCTATTGGCATCTTCGATGCTGGCTGCCTGGGGTTGGGCGGCGGTGATGCTTGCCATCACGGCGAGACTGGAAAGGGATGAGGGCTACTTCGCCATCATCGGCCGATTCGTCATCGCACCTATGTTTTTGTTCTCGGGCACTTTCTACCCGCTAGAGCAGATGCCTATCTACCTCCAGCCACTGGGTTGGATTTCTCCCCTTTGGCATGCCACCGAGCTGGGCAGAAACCTCAGCTATGGCATGCCGGTTGAGCCGACGATGTTCTTCGTCCACATCGGCTATCTGGCACTTCTTGGAGTCTTAGGCATGGCATTTACCTATCCGAAGTTTGCCGAAAGGTTGTCACGATGATCGCCGGAATGACAGTGAACATGGCAGTTGCCATAGCCGAAAAGCGAGCGCAACGAGCCGGCTCAGCGGTTTATGCAGGCCGCGCTCGAGTGATGATCGAGCGTGCCGTTTATGCCGCCAAGAGCTCCAACTGGTTAGTGATTGTGTCGGGCTTTGTTGAGCCGGTGCTTTATCTGGCTGCGTTTGGATTTGGTATTGGTCAGCTGATCGGAAATGTGACAGACGGGAATGGTAACCCAGTTACTTACGCCGCTTTCATCGCTCCCGCTCTGTTGGCAACCAGCGCCATGAACGGTGCTATTTACGATGCCACTTGGAACGTTTTTTTCAAGATGCACTTTGGCAAGGTTTACCAGATGGTGCTCTCATCGTCATTGGGACCACTCGATGTTGCTTTGGGTGAAATTGCCTGGGCGCTGCTTCGCGGTGCTGCATACTCGGTTGGTTTCATGGCGATCGCCGCACCGCTTGGTTTAGTTACCAGCTGGTGGGGCATTTTGGCCATTCCTGCTGCAACCATCATCGCCTTCGGCTTTGCCTCCTTTGGCATGGCGGTGACAAGCTACATGAAGAACTTCCAGCAGATGCAGTGGGTGAGTTTTGCGCTACTACCCATGTTCTTGTTCTCTGGAACCTTTTTCCCAGTCAGCGTTTACCCAGAGTGGATTCAGGCGATTGTTATGGCCTTGCCGCTGTGGCAGGGTGTCGAATTGGTCAGAGCACTGACCCTGGGCAACATTTCAGTCGCACTCCTTGGTCACCTCGCTTACTTCGCAGTCATGATTGCAATTGGTTTGGTCTTCACCACGAGACGGTTGCGAGAGCTATTCATGAGATAGCAAAAACCCCAGCCAGCGGCTGGGGTTTTTCTCTATCTGAGTTACCAGAAAACAGCTAGCACTACGTTTAAGACAGCTAGAAGTCCAATGGTTCCGAAGATTGGAGCCTTAACCGAATCCTTCTTCTTGTTCAGAAGAATTAGGACGAGTAGCACGATTAGGACCAGAGACTTAATGCCAATCTTCATGTGGTTCAGTTCTGGCGCCCACTCCATCATCGCCATCCACTCACGAACACCAACTAGCAATAGTCCAGTGGCGAGCAGGGTCCATGCGCCATGAACCATGGCTGGGACGATCTTTGCGGCTCCCTGAGCCATGGCCTTCATTTGAGTCATAAAGCCACCAAACACGGCGGCAAAACCGATGAAGTGCAAAACGATTAGTGAGTTGCGCACAATCTCAGCAGTTAGTTCCATTTTTTCTCCTTTGGACTAATAGTCCAAGGCTAACTAACTAATCAGAGAAAGCATGTGCAGTGCGGCCTGAACCGACTCAGCGCCCTTGTCTTCTTTTGAGCCTTCTAGACCAGCGCGCGCAATTGCCTGAGCTTCGTCGTCAACCGTGAGAAGACCGAAACCGATGGGCTTGCCATACTCCAGCTGAACCTGGGTTAGGCCTGTGGTTGCAGAGTCACAGACGTAGTCAAAGTGTGGGGTTTCTCCCTGAATCACAACGCCGAGAGCGATTACCGCATCGGCTCCCTGATCAAAGGCCCACTTGGCAGCAAGTGGCAACTCGAATGCTCCTGGGACCTTGTGAACCTGAACATCCTCGGCGCCGGCCTTTTCTAGCTCCCGCATTGCGCCAAGAACCAAGCCATCCATGACACGGGTGTGCCAAGAGGTAGCTACTACATAAATCTTTTTTCCAGCAGCAGAAACCTCTAGCTGCGGTGCTCCAGAACCACTCACTACTTCAGATTAGCGGGAATCATGTGGCCCATGCGCTCGCGCTTGGCTTCAAGATACCCACGGTTCTGCTCGGCAAGGCCAACGATCAATGGCACTGTTTCGGTGACCTTGATGCCAGCCTCATCCAAGAAGGCACGCTTTGCCGGATTGTTAGTAAGTAGACGGACACTTCTGATGCCCATGTCCTTCAAGATTGCAACGGCTGCACCGTACTCACGAGCCTCCGATGGAAGCCCCAAAGCCAGGTTTGCATCGACAGTGTCCATGCCCTTCTCCTGAAGCGAGTAGGCCTTTAGTTTGTTCAGAAGCCCGATACCGCGACCTTCCTGGCCACGAAGGTAGATGACAACGCCACCCTCTTCATTGGCTTGGATTGCCTCAAGGGCAGCGTCGAGCTGTGGACCACACTCACACTTGAGCGATCCAAAGGCTTCACCGGTGATGCACTCCGAGTGCATACGGATTAGAACATTCTCGCCAGTTGGCTTACCCGCGATAAGGGCAACGTGGTCAGCGGTGGTCTTTACGTCGTAGTAACCGCGAACAGTGAAGTCACCGTGAACGGTTGGAAGTAGGGTCTCGGCCTCAAGGCGGATGCGGTTCGCAGCCTGAGGCTCGGTGCCGCTGCGTTTGGACAAATGGTCCTTGAGGTGAGAAATAGTAGTCATAGGTAGGTTAAACCTCGTGGCAGTCTCAAATAATTCCGCCATCCGCATCATTGTTCCGTCGTCGTTAACCATCTCGGCCATCAAAGCCACTGGTTCAAGGCCGGCGAGCAACATCAAATCAACCGCTGCCTCGGTGTGGCCAGGACGAACTAGCACGCCACCATCTTTGGCGCGCAGCGGCAAAACGTGCCCGGGCCGAATCAACGAAATCGGGGTTGAGGCTGGATCCGCTAGTACTCGACCGGTTAGCGCTCGGTCAGCAGCGGAGATGCCGGTTGAGAAACGATTGGCAGCATCAACACTCACGGTGTAGGCGGTGTGATGTGGATCTTGCGAGTTGGGCCACATCAAAGGCAAGTCCAACTGATTGGCCCGTTCCTCGGTCATGGGAGCACAGATGTAACCGGAGGTGTGGCGAATCATCCAAGCCAACCACTCCTCGGTGGCAAACTGTGCGGCGATGATGGCATCGCCCTCGTTCTCGCGATCCTCGGCGTCCGAGACCAAGACTGGCTTGCCCGCTTTCAGTGCCTCCAGCACATCCTCAATTGGGCTTAGTTTCATTTGAATTCCAACAATCTCTCAATGTGCTTGGCCAAGATGTCGGCCTCCACGTTTACCTTGTCGCCCGGGTTTTTGTAACCGAGGGTGGTGATCTGCAGGGTCTCTGGAATCAGCGAGAGGCTGATTACATCGTCCTCAATTCCGTTCACGGTCAGTGATATTCCATCGAAGGTGATTGAGCCCTTCATCACCACATACTTCAGAAGTTCCCGCGGGACTCGGATCTTGACCCAGTCCCAGTTCTCGCTCTTCTCGCGAGATACGAATTCCCCAACACCATCAACGTGACCCTGCACGACGTGACCGCCGTATCGGGTTGCGGCACTCATTGCACGCTCCAGGTTGATTGGATCGCCGACCTTCACCTCAGAAAGCGAGGTGCGCTTTAGAGTCTCGAGCATCACATCTGCAGTGAAGGAGCGATCGTCAATCTCAATTGCGGTTAGGCAGGTACCGGAGCAGGCGATGGAGTCGCCGCGGCCAAGATCACTGAGTACCTTGCTGGCGCCGATGGTGAGTCGAATCGCGTCCGGCTGCTCTTCAATCGCCAACACCTTGCCCAGCTCTTCAATGATTCCTGTGAACATTTAGCTTCTCCTTGCAATTAGAAGTTGATCGTCACCAAGTAAGTGACGTTCGAAAATCTCTAGTCGGTGAGCATCTTGGATGCTCCCCACGCCGATGTCTCTCAGGGCTACTCGCTCTCCACCAAGCAGCACTGGAGCTAGGTAAATCAAGTACTCGTCAACCAGGTTTAGCTGCTCAAATCGGCTCGCGACCTCTGGGCCACCCTCAATAAAAACGTGCTTTATGCCTCTGGCCCAGAGCTCTGCTAATGCGCCGTGTAGGTTTCGGGTTCTGAGGTGCAAAGTCTCAGCCCGGTCATTGAAAACCCGGGCTGAAAGCTCGATGTCGCGTTCTCCAAGGATCACTCGAAGAGGCTGGTGTTCGTAGTAGCTGCCATCGGGTTTTCTGGCGGTAAGTTCTGGATCATCTGCCAAAACAGTTCCGGTCCCAGCCAGGATTGCATCGGCATTGGAGCGACGCAAGTGAACATCGGCTCTGGCCTCAGGACCAGTAATCCATTGGCTAGTGCCATCGTTTGCTGCAGCTCGACCATCCAGTGAGGTTGCCCACTTCAAAGTGACAAAGGGGCGCTGTCTACGATTTGCGGTTAGCCAAACTCTGCTCTGCTGCTCGCTTTCCTGGGCCATGAAGCCACCCAATACCTCGACACCTGCATCTCGAAGAGTTTGCGCTCCGTTGCTTGAAGCATCGCCTGGGTCACTCGCTGCGTAAACCACGCTGGAGATCCCCGCTTCAATCAGAGCCTGCGCACAAGGTCCGGTTCGGCCGGTGTGGTTGCAGGGCTCCAGGGTGACAACCGCGGTGAGTTTGGAGGTGAAGGGGTAGGGGAGTTTTGCCCGGAGGTTTTTGATGGCCATGACTTCGGCATGATCCGTCCCTGCTCCAAGGTGCCAACCCTCCGAGAGGATCTCGCCATTGGCAGCCATGATCACGGCTCCAACTTGAGGATTCACCCCGTGTGCTGGTCCGCGTAGCGCAAGCTCCAGGGCTCTAGTCATGCCCTGTTTGAGTGCTTGCTCGTATAGCAAAAAGTCCCCTAACGGTTAGCTACACAGCACCGCGGGGACGCGAAAATAGAGGGCGTCGAGCACCCTGAGCTCTTCTCCCATCCGGACTATAACCGTCGGTTTCGGAATTTCACCGAATCAACCGCCTGAAGCTGCCCTGCTGGCTGCAAGGTCCTCAGTCGGGTCGCGGACTTTAACCGCCGGCTCAGATTTTCACTGACCCCGAAGAACTGTGTTACTTAGAACAATACTCCTTGGCCTAGGGAAATTCCCATTCGGCTAAGGGCGGACAAAACCCAGACGGTCGTAGACCTTTGCAAGGGTCTTCTCGGCGATTTCATTTGCCTTTTCAGCACCAAGTGCCAGCAGGGCATCGAGCTGGGCCTTATCAGCGAGGAGCTCGACGGCACGTTCACGAATCGGAGTCAGGTGCTCAACCACGACATCTGCCAACTCGGTCTTCAAGGCCCCGTATCCCTGGCCGGCGAAACGGTTCTCCAATGACTCAATGCTCTCAGCGGTGATTGCGCTGAAGATACCGAGCAGGTTTGAAACTCCAGGCTTTTGCTCGCGATCAAAACGAATCTCACCATCGGTGTCGGTGACCGCGCTCTTGATCTTCTTGGCAACCTGGTTTGGTTCGTCCATTAAATTGATCAGACCCTTGGGGTCCTGGGCCGACTTAGACATCTTCGCGGTAGGCAGCTGAAGGTCGTAGATCTTTGCTGTCTCTTTCAAAATGTGAGCCTCTGGGACCACGAAGGTGTCGCCGAAGCGGGAGTTAAATCGCATGGCGAGGTCACGAGTGAGCTCAAGGTGTTGGCGCTGATCCTCACCGACCGGAACTGCCTTGGGCTGATAAAGCAAAATGTCCGCAGCCTGCAAAATCGGATAGGTGAAGAGACCAACCGATGAATTCTCAACACCACCCTTTTGAGTCTTGTCCTTGAACTGAGTCATGCGACTGGCTTCACCAAAGCCAGTGATGCAATTCAATACCCAAGCCAGCTGAGCGTGCGCAGGAACATGGGACTGAACAAATAGCGCAGATTTCTCCGGGTCAATACCAGCTGCGATGTATTGGGCGGCAGTGCGACGAGTATTTTCGCGAAGTTCTTTAGGGTCCTGAGGAACCGTGATGGCGTGCAGGTCAACGATTACGTAGTAGGCGTTGTAGTCCTGCTGCATCTTTACCCAGTTGGTCAGCGCACCAAGGTAGTTGCCTAGGTGGAGGCTCGCAGCCGAAGGCTGCATGCCGGAGAGCAAATTGGGCTTCATTAGATTCCTAGAGGTCGTAGTCAACTAAAACCGGGCTGTGATCGGTCCATCTGGTGTCGTAGCTCGGAGCACGATCAACCCGATAATTCTGCCCTAGCGCAGCTAGCTGCGGGGTGGCGAGTTGATAATCAATGCGCCAGCCGGCATCGGTATCGAATGCTTGGCCGCGGTATGACCACCAGGTGTAGGGACCAGGGACGCCTGGGTGAGCAATACGACCAAGGTCAACCCAACCCTGAGCTGCGAAGTTGTCGAAGTGGGCACGCTCCTGCGGCAAGAAGCCAGCATTCTTGAGGTTGCCCTTCCAGTTTTTGATATCCAGCTCGGTATGGCCGACATTCAGATCGCCAACCACTGCGGTAAGGGGGTTGGCTTTGATCAATTCAGCCATGCGCTTTTCCATAGCCTCAAGAAACTTGTACTTCTCAACTTGCTTCGGGGTGTCTGCTTCTCCAGAGTGGACATAGCAGCTGACTAAGGTGAGGATGCCCTTAGGGGTCTCAAAATCGGCTTCTAGCCAGCGGCCCGCAGAGTCAAACTCTTCAGGTCCAAAGTCTGTTCTGACATCCAAGGCGGGGAGCTTTGACACGATGGCCACCCCGGCTCGACCCTTGGCGCTCGCTTCGTGGTCATAGATGTGCCAGTTGACACCGAGGTCTTCGAAGACTGCCTTTTCCAGCTCACCCCGAGGTGCTCGAACCTCTTGCAAACACATCATGTCGACGTTTGACTGCTTGAACCAGTCGGCCATGCCCTTCTTAGAGGCTGCGCGGATGCCGTTGACGTTGATGGTTGCGATAGTGAGCATCAGACAAGCCTAGGAGTTACACGATGGCGTAGAGCTCATCACCGCGAAGCTCGATGGTGATTCGACCCAGCGCGGTTCTTGCTGGACCAGCCAGCACGGCTCCGGTCTCCTGGTCAAACCTTGCTCCATGGCAACCGCAGGCAATCTCACCATCGCTTACACCCGAGACAATGCAGCCGGAGTGTGTGCAGGTGGCGCTGAACCCTCGAAAGTCTCCGGCCTTTGGTTGAGTCACCAAGATCGTGAGCATCTCGTCGATCTTGTACTTATTTCCCGAGCCGACCATGATCTCTGATGCTGGACCGAGCAAAATCTCTCCGACTGCTTCCGCAGGAGCCTGGTTTACGGTTGCACTCGGGGGAGTGGTCTGAGCAACCTCTGGCTCTGCCGCACAAGCGGCAAGGCTCACGGCGGCTAATGACGCGACCGAAACTCCAAGGACTTCTCTTCTAGATGGCTTCATGAGAAGTGAAACCGAATAGGGTCCTATGGTCTTCCGCGAAGAATTGCCTGCTTTACCTCAGCAATCGCCTTGGTCACCTCAATACCGCGAGGGCAAGCCTCGGTGCAGTTGAAGGTGGTGCGGCAACGCCAGACACCCTCTTTGTCGTTAAGGATGTCGAGGCGAACCTGAGCAGCCTCATCGCGGGAGTCAAAGATGAAGCGGTGAGCGTTCACGATTGCAGCCGGTCCAAAGTACTGACCATCGGTCCAGAACACTGGGCATGAAGTGGTGCAGGCAGCACACAGGATGCACTTGGTGGTGTCGTCGTAGCGAGCACGATCCTCTGGGGACTGCAAGCGCTCCTTCTGAGGCTTGTCAGAGGCGATCAAGAATGGGTTTACATCCTTATAGGCCTGGTAGAACGGGTTCATGTCTACGATCAGGTCCTTCTCGACTGGAAGTCCCTTGATTGGCTCGATGTAGATCGGCTGGGAGATGTCTAGGTCCTTGATCAGGGTCTTGCACGCCAGACGGTTGCGACCGTTGATGCGCATTGCATCGGAACCACAAACACCGTGAGCGCAAGAGCGACGGAAGGTAAGTGAGCCATCAATCTCCCACTTCACCTTGTGTAGGGCGTCTAGCACACGGTCGGTGCCATACATCTCGACGTCATAGTCGACCCACTTTGGCTCCTGGTCAACCTCAGGATCAAAGCGACGAATGAAGAGAGTTACCTTGAAAGAGGTGACCTCAGCTACTGCTTGCTCTGCCATTAGTACTTACGCTCCATCGGCTGGTAGTTGGTGATTACGACAGGCTTCCAATCAACCTTGATGTTGGTCTTGGTGGCCTTGTCTGCCTTCTCTGTCTTGTACGCCATGGAGTGAACCATGAACTTCTTGTCATCGCGGTTCGGGTAGTCCTCGCGCAGGTGAGCACCACGGCTCTCGCGGCGCTCGCGACAAGTGATTACGGTTACCTCGGCTAGGTCAAGCAGGAAGCCAAGCTCCACTGCCTCAAGCAGGTCAGTGTTGAAGCGCTTGCCCTGGTCCTGAATCGAGATCTTCTCGTAGCGGGCACGCAGCTCCTGGATCTTGTCAAAAGCCTCGTTCAAGGTCTCCTCGGTGCGGAAAACCTGGGCATTCTTGTCCATGGTCTCCTGAAGCTCCTTGCGAAGCTGAGCCACCTTCTCGTTCCCCTTTGATTTGCGAACCTTCTCAAGCATCGCAACCACATCGGCTGCAGCATCCTTTGGAACCGGAACCTGCTTCGCAGTCTTGGCATACTCGACCGCGTAACGTCCGGCGCGCTTACCAAACACGTTGATATCCAGTAGCGAGTTGGTTCCTAGACGGTTGGCTCCGTGAACAGAGACACAGGCACACTCACCAGCGGCGTAAAGACCAGGCACCACTGTGTTGTTGTCGGAAAGCACCTCAGCCTTGATGTTGGTTGGGATGCCACCCATCGCATAGTGCGCGGTTGGGAATACTGGAACTGGCTCGGTGTATGGCTCAACGCCGAGGTAGGTTCTAGCGAACTCGGTGATGTCTGGAAGCTTTGCATCAATCACTGCAGGCTCAAGGTGGGTCAGATCCAGTAGGACGTAGTCCTTGTTTGGACCAGCACCGCGGCCCTCGCGAACCTCGTTGGCCATCGCACGAGCAACCATGTCACGAGGAGCTAGGTCCTTGATGGTTGGCGCGTAGCGCTCCATGAAGCGCTCACCGGATGCATTGCGAAGGATGCCACCCTCACCACGAGCAGCCTCCGAGAGCAAGATGCCAAGTCCGGCAAGACCGGTCGGGTGGAACTGGTAGAACTCCATGTCCTCAAGTGGCAAGCCCTTGCGGAAGATGATGCCAACGCCGTCACCGGTCAGGGTGTGGGCATTAGAGGTGGTCTTGTAGATCTTTCCAAAACCACCGGTTGCGAACACGATCGACTTTCCCGCGAACACGTGAATGTCTCCGGTTGCTAGCTCGTAGGCGACAACCGCTGCAGGCTTGCCATCGTTCATGACTAGGTCAAGCACGTAGAACTCGTTGTAGAACTCGATGCCGAGCTTTACACAGTTTTGGTAAAGGGTCTGCAAGATCATGTGACCGGTGCGGTCAGCTGCATAACAGCTACGGCGAACTGGAGCCTTACCGTGATCGCGGGTGTGACCACCAAAGCGACGCTGATCGATCTTGCCATCTGGGGTGCGGTTGAAAGGTAGACCCATGTTTTCTAGGTCAATAACGGCTTCCACTGATTCCTTGGCCAGAATCTCAGCAGCGTCCTGGTCAACTAGGTAGTCGCCACCCTTAACGGTGTCGAAGGTGTGCCACTCCCAGCTGTCCTCTTCGACGTTTGCCAAAGCTGCAGCCATGCCACCCTGGGCAGCACCGGTGTGGCTTCTGGTTGGGAAAAGCTTGGAAACCACCGCAACCTTGGCGTGTGGTCCAGCCTCAATAGCGGCGCGCATACCGGCACCACCAGCGCCAACGATTACAACGTCATACTCGTGATTGATCACGTTTTGGTTTGACACTTTGTTCCTAACTAATTGATAGCTGGGCAGAAGGATGGAAGAAGCTCGGATGCTGCGCCGGCTGGGCATGGGTCAAAGGTGAAAATGACCAGGGTGCCCAAGATGATGAGTAGGCCACACACCGACCACAACGTGGTGATCAGGGCCTTACGAACCTTTACCTTTTCGGTGTAGTCATTCACGATGGTGCGCATACCGTTGGTGCCGTGGATCATGGCGAGCCAGAGCATCGCCAAATCCCAGACCTGCCAGAACGGGTCAGCCCACTTGCCAGCAACGAATGCGAAGTCGATGGCCTTGATGCCATCTCCCACAACCAGGTTCACGACCAGGTGGGTGAAAATCAAAACAACCAGTAGCGGTCCGGAGACGCGCATGAATAGCCAGCCGTACTTCTCCCAGTTGGCACCCTTGCGAGTGCGTGGAGTGTTTGGGGTCTCGATTACAACGCTCATTAGTGCGCTCCAAAGACTCGGGCTAGGTGAACTGGAGTAAAGCCAGCCACAGCGACGATGGTGATGATCATCACGGCCCAGAACATCACGTTCTGATACTTGGTTCCCTTAGACCAGAAGTCCACCGCGATGATGCGAAGACCGTTCAGGCCGTGGAACAAGATCGCGCCGACCAGGCCAAGCTCAGCCATGCCGATGATTGGGGTCTTGTAGGACTCGATGACCACGTTGTAGGCATCCGGAGAGACGCGAACCAGGGCAGTGTCCAGCACGTGGACAAGAAGGAAGAAGAAGATTGCAACACCGGTGATGCGGTGAAGCACCCAGGACCACATTCCGACTTTGCCTCGGTAAAGGGTCCCCGCTGGCCGAACTGCCACGCTAGCCTCCATGGATAGTAAGGGATTAGATAAAAGTCTAACCGCTTGCGGGTGGCTATCTTCCGCTAAATCACCGATTGCCTTAGGGTGATTCGGTGAGTAATCAATCTCCAAATGAGCGTTTTTACGCCGTAATTCCTGCCGGGGGCGTGGGATCTAGGCTGTGGCCACTGTCAAGGGCGAGTGCCCCCAAGTTTCTGCATGATCTAACCGGTAGCGGGCAAACCCTTCTCCAGGACACCTGGGACCGCCTGACTCCGATTGCCAATGGGCGCATCATGGTTGTCACCGGTGATGTGCATTCCCACGCAGTGGCGGAGCAATTACCCGATCTAGGTTCCAAAAATTTGATTTTGGAACCTAGCCCCAAGGACTCAACCGCGGCAATTGCCCTGGCTGCTGCCGTTTTGATGCAGCGTGAACCGGATGTCATCATCGGCTCCTTTGCCGCGGATCACGTAATCACCGACAATACGAAATTTCAAAAGGCAGTGCACGAGGCCGTCGAGGTGGCCGCCACCGGCAAGATCGTGACCATCGGCCTGCAGCCCACCGAGGCCTCGGTTGCCTTTGGCTACATTCACAAGGGAGACAGACTCGACTCAGAAACCGCGTGTGAGGTTCGTGAGTTTGTCGAGAAGCCGAACATCAAACTTGCACGCAAGTACGTAGAGTCTGGTGAATTCCTCTGGAATGCCGGCATGTTTATCGCCCCAGCCAAGTTGTTGCTCGAGGTGCTTCAGAAGACCCAGCCAAGTCTGCACGCTGGAGTGATGCAGCTGGCTGAAGGTTGGGACACCCCGCAGCGCCAGAGCCTGATGGCTCAGCTGTGGCCAAGACTCACTCAGATTGCCATCGACTACGCAATTGCCGAGCCGGCTGCCGCCGATGGTCTGGTTGCGGTGGTGCCGGGACTTTTCGAGTGGCACGACGTTGGTGACTTTGCTGCCATCGCAGAACTACAGTCCCAGGGCCGCAAGGGGAACCTCGCTGTGCTGGGTCACGGCAAGGTGCTTGCGGACTCCTCCTCGGGAATTCTGGTTAGCGATACCAATCGCTTGGTGGCACTGATCGGCCTGGAGGACGTAATCGTCGTAGACACCCCGGATGCCCTATTGGTAACCACCAAGGAGCATGCGCAAAAGGTCAAGTCTCTGGTGGATGTATTGAAGCAATCCGGTCACTCGGAGCTGCTCTAAGGGCTTTTGTAACGAATTCAATAAGGTTCTGTTTCTTGAAGGACTAAGCCTGCTCGAGCGAGATTTGAACGGCTAGGCTAAAGCCAAATCAGGCGCATCCGCGCCATCCAAATTTCAGGAGGAAACCTTGAAGCTAAAGAATGCATCCGCCGCATTCGCCCTGCTGGGCGCATCGGCACTTGTGCTGACTGGTTGCGCTGCCGCACCAGAGGCAGAGCCGACCGCCAGCGAGACTGAGACCAGCGCTGCTCCAACCGTGGACTACCTAGCGTGTGCAGTCTCTGACGAGGGTAGCTGGAACGACAAGTCCTTCAACGAGTCCGTTTACGACGGTCTAATGAAGGCTCAGACTGAGCTAGGCGTTCAGATTGCAGAAGCAGAGTCCAACACCCCGGAGGACTTCGCGCCAAACCTACAGGCCATGGTTGACCAGGGCTGTGACGTAACCTTCGCAGTTGGTTTTGCACTAGTTGCAGACGTAAACGCTGCTGCAGCTGCTAACCCAGAGGTCCAGTTCGTGACCATCGATGGTTGGAGCGAGGGCAACGCAAACCTAAAGCCAGTTTCATACGCCATGAACCAGTCCAGCTACCTAGCTGGATACCTAGCAGCTGCCTACTCAACCACCAAGGTTGTAGGTACCTACGGTGGCGTTAACATCCCAGCAGTAACCGACTTCATGACTGGTTACTACTACGGTGCAATGGCCTACGGCAAGGAGACCGGAACCGACGTGAAGGTTGTCGGTTGGGACCCAGCCACCCCAGACAAGGGTGACTTCATGGGTGACTTCACCCCTAACTCCGGAACCTCAAAGGCAATCGCAGCTGCACAGCTAGTTGCTGGTGCTGACGTGATCTTCCCAGTAGCTGGTTTCCAGTTCGGTGCAGTTTCTGAGGCAATCAAGGAAGCTGGCGTCGACGCCGTAATGATCGGTGTTGACAAGGACATCGCGCTAACCTCACCTGAGTACGCATCACTAGTTCTAACCTCAGCTGAGAAGCGCATGACCAACGCTGTATACGACATCCTTGCTGAGCTTTCAGCTGGCGGCGCCTTCACCGGTGACGCTTATGTTGGAACCCTTGCAAACGGTGGAACCGGTCTAAGCCCGCTATACGAGTTCGAGTCCAAGGTCTCTGACGAGGTCAAGGCTCGCCTAGCAGAGCTAGAGGCTGGCATCATTTCCGGCGAGATCGACCCACTGAAGTAATTCAGTAAAACGATTGGGGCCGCGGGGGAAACTCCGCGGCCCTTTTCTTTGGCACAATAGAGTGTCTGCACGAAGGAGTGCCAAGTGAAATTAGAGCTGCGCGGGATAACCAAGCGCTTTGGAACATTGGTAGCAAACAACCAGATCAGCCTCAGTGTTGAGCCTGGTGAAATTCACGCTTTGCTGGGCGAAAACGGCGCCGGTAAATCCACCCTTATGAATGTCCTATACGGTCTTTACCAGGCCGACGAGGGTGAGATTCTGCTTGATGGTAAGCCTCAGCAGTTCCGCGGTCCGGGCGATGCCATGGCTGCCGGTATCGGTATGGTCCACCAGCACTTCATGCTTATTCCGGTTTTCACGGTTGCTGAGAATGTTGCCTTGGGAAATGAGCCCACCGGTTTTGGCGGCACGCTAGACATGGCTGCCGCTCGCAAGCGTGTAATTGAAATCTCCGAACGCTTTGGATTCAATGTTGATCCAGACGCCCTGGTTGAGGATCTCCCGGTTGGCGTGCAGCAGCGTGTGGAGATCATCAAGGCGCTCTCGCGCGATGCCAAGGTTTTGGTCCTAGATGAGCCGACCGCTGTGTTGACGCCTCAGGAAACTGATGAGCTCATGGGCATCATGCGTCAGTTGGCTCAGAGTGGAACCTCAATCGTTTTCATCACTCACAAACTTCGTGAGGTGAAAGAGGTTGCGAACCGAATCACGGTAATTCGTCTCGGTCAGGTGGTTGGCTCCGCATCGCCTGACGCCTCTACCTCAGAGCTTGCTTCCATGATGGTTGGTCGTGAGGTCGACCTTACGGTTGATAAGGAACCGGCGAAACTCGGTAATGAGGTTCTTGAGGTTCAAAACCTCTCGGTCTTGGATGACCGCCTGCAGCGAGCTGTCAACGGCATCAGCTTTAGTGTCCAGGCCGGTGAGGTGTTGGCAATTGCTGGTGTTCAAGGAAATGGTCAGACCGAATTGGCTGAGGCGCTGCTGGGACTGAGAAACCCAATCAAGGGCGGATCCATCAAGCTTTTGGGTAAGGAGCTGGCCGGAGCTTCGGTCAGAACTGTTCTCGAGTCCGGTGTCGGTTATGTCCCAGAAGACCGCAAAAAAGACGGTTTGGTGGGAGAGTTCACCATCTCCGAGAACCTGATGCTGAACCAGTCTTTCCGCTCCAGATTTACCAAGGGGCTGAACATTAACTTCCCCATTCGCAAGTCGGTGGCAACCGACCTCGTTGAGCGCTTCGATGTAAGAACTCCTTCGATTGACACTCCGGCAGGCAAGCTATCCGGTGGTAACCAGCAGAAGGTCGTGGTTGCCAGAGAGCTCTCGAGGGACGTGAACCTGTTGATTGCCGCACAGCCCACCAGAGGTGTAGATGTCGGTTCGATTGAGTTCATTCACGAGCAGATCGTCGCCGAGCGCGATGCGGGCAAGGCGGTGATTTTGATCTCCACCGAACTTGATGAGGTGCTGGCTTTGGCGGATCGAATCGCTGTGATGTATCGCGGTCAGATTGTTGGAATTGTTGGCCCAGATAGCTCGAGGGAAACCTTGGGCAAGATGATGGCGGGAGTAGGCGCATGAGCGAGAAAGACGCACGTTTTTCGCAGGCGATGAAGGAGATTCTCGCCGGAGGGTTCACTAGAACCATCCTCGCGGTTTTGCTTGGTTTCTTGGTTGGTGCGGTCTTCATGATCGGTTCCAACAAAGAGTTCCTCGAGTCGCTGGGTTACTTTTTCTCGCGCCCGGGCGATGCTTTTGCCGCCGCCTGGAATGTGGTGTCTGCCGGTTATGGCGCTCTGTTCAAAGGAGCCATCTATAACGCAGACGCCGACACCTTAGAAAAGGCTCTTCGCCCACTGACTGAGACCTTGCGCCTGGGAGCCCCACTGATTGCGGCAGGTCTGGGAATCGGTCTGGCTTTTAGGGTCGGCCTCTTCAACATCGGTGGCACCGGACAGCTGATTTTTGGCATGATCTTTGCGACCTTTGTGGCAACCCGCATGGATCTGCCGTTTTTGATCCACATGATCGTCGCGATGATTGCCGGTGTATTCGGGGCGAGCCTGATGGGTGCTCTGGTTGGTTACCTAAAGGCCAGAACCGGAGCGCACGAGGTAATCCTCACGATCATGCTCAACTATGTTGCGCTTTCGGTCTTTACCTTTTTGATGCGCGATCCACTGCTACTGCAGGCCGAGGATTCCGCCGGAAACCCAAAGGCTGATCCACCTGCCGCAACCGCAATGCTGCCCAAGCTTCTGGGTGATGAGTATGCCCTGCACTGGGGTCTAGTAATCGCCCTTATTTCAGTGGTCGTCTACTGGTGGTTGATGGAGCGCTCCACCGTTGGTTTCCGTCTGCGCATGGTTGGTTTCAACCCAGATGCTGCTAAGACTGCGGGTATCAGCGTTGATCGAACTTACATCTTGGCGATGGGTCTGTCCGCTTCTTTCGTGGGAGTAGCCGCTGGCAACCAGGCACTGGGTGTGAACATTGGTATGACCCCTTCCTCCCACGCCAACATTGGTTTCGATGCCATCACGGTTGCGCTCTTGGGCGGATCATCTGCTCCGGGTGTATTGCTTGCCGGTTTGCTCTTCGGTGCCTTCAAGGCGGGCGCACCATCGATGCAGGTGATTGGGGTATCTCCTGAGGTGCTCGGCATCGTGCAGGGAGCAATCGTTTTGTTCATCGCCGCACCACCTTTGATTCGCGCCATGTTCAGGCTGCCTAAACCACAAACCACGAATGCGCTCGGTGCCATCACCGCCAAGTGGTTCAAGAGAGGAGGTGCCAAGTGAATCTAGCCAAGGAAGAAAAGGTCGGTTACAAGGCACCATCCGTGATGGGAGCCCTCGGGCTTCTAGTGCTCTACTTCTTCGGCATTGCCGGCAGGCCAGGTGAGGTGGCATTTGAACTGTCCCGTCGTCAGGATGCAGTGCAGCTTCCAAGCATCAATGTCGATGCCATGCTGCTTGGAACCGTATCGGGTGCGCTAATGCTGTTACTCTCCGGGCTGTCAATCTTCTACTCGGTCCGTAATCACAAGACACCGATTTGGGTATCGATTGTCTTTGGATTTATCGGCGTGGTTGCGCTCTTGGGTTGGCTTGCCACCGGCAACGCGGTTCCCGTCGCATTTATCGCTGGCACCGCGCTGGTTTTGGCTGTGCCAATCATCCTGGGTGCGATGGCCGGTGTCATGAGCGAGCGAGTTGGAATCACGAACATCGCCATCGAAGGGCAGCTGCTCACCGGTGCCTTCATGGCCGCTGTGGTGAGCACCATCACCAAGAGCTACACCCTAGGTATCATCGCAGCGATGGTTGCCGCGGCGTTGCTATCGATGGTGCTGGCGGTATTCGCGATCAAGTACCTCGCTCAGCAGATCATCGTTGGCGTTGTGCTGAATGTGTTGGTCATCGGTATCACCAACTTCTTGTACCAACAGTGGCTCACTGAAGACAGCGAGAACGTGAACTTCCCAGGAACTCTGGACATCATCAAGATTCCATTGCTCAGCGATGTTCCAGTGCTAGGACCAGTGTTGTTTGAGAACCGACTTACGGTTTACGTAGCGCTACTGATTGTTCCGCTTCTGTGGTTTGTCATGTTCAAAACCAAGCTCGGTTTGCGTGCCCGTGCCGTAGGCGAGCACCCGCTGGCTGCCGACACCGTTGGTGTGAACGTAGGCAGGACTCGCTTCTGGTGGGTCACCCTCGGTGGCGCGATTGCTGGATTCGGAGGTGCAGCGCTCACGATCGGTGGCGGCGGTGCTTTTGGTCGAGAGATGTCTGGAGGCGTTGGCTTTATCGCACTTGCGGTAATGATCCTGGGCCGCTGGCACCCGATTTACGCATCGCTCGCAGCGCTGCTGTTCGGCTTCTCGATTATCCTGCGTGTTTGGGCCAACCAGGTTAGCCCTGGTATTCCATCTGATTTCATCACGATGGTTCCTTATGTAGTGACCATCATCGCTGTGGTTGGTTTCGTAGGTCGCTCTAGACCTCCGAAGGCGCTGGCTCAGCCATACACCAAGGGTTAGTAATGGACATCAACTGGGCCGAGCTAAAGGCTGCGGCAATCAAGGCACTGGATTCTTCCTACGCTCCGTATTCGGGGTTCCCGGTTGGGGCAGCAGCCTTGACCGAGGATGGCCGCTTGATTACCGGCGCAAACATTGAAAATGCATCCTACGGACTGGGGCTATGTGCCGAGTGTTCTTTGGTTAGCGAGCTGTTTAGAACCGGAGGCGGTAAGTTGGTGGCCTTTGCGTGTGTCGACAAGCACGGTAACGAGCTCATGCCCTGCGGTCGCTGTCGTCAGCTGCTGTATGAGCACCACGCACCGGGGATGCTTTTGAACACGGTCTCTGGAATCAAGACCATCTACGAGGTACTGCCCGATGCCTTTGGGCCAGAAGATCTATTGGAGCGCAAGTGAGTTTTAGTGCCGTTGAACTGATCATCAAAAAGCGAGAGCGCGGTGAGCTCACAACCGATGAGATTCGCTGGTTGGTAGCCGGATACACCCAGGGCTCAGTCGCCGACGAGCAGATGAGTGCCATGGCCATGGCAATCTTGCTAAACGGCATGAACCGTCGCGAGATTAGGGATCTGACTCTTGCAATGATCGATTCGGGGGAGCGGCTCGATTTCCAGGGATTACAGGCACCTACCGCAGATAAGCATTCAACCGGTGGTGTTGGTGACAAGATCACCTTGCCACTGGCTCCTTTGGTTGCCTCTTACGGGGTTGCCGTGCCACAGCTGAGCGGTCGCGGTCTCGGTCACACCGGTGGCACCTTGGACAAGCTCGAGGCAATCCCTGGTTGGCAGGCGAGTCTTTCAAACACCGAGCTTTACTCTCAGCTGGCAGAGGTCGGAGCGGTTATCTGTGCAGCTGGTTCTGGTCTAGCGCCAGCTGATCGCAAACTCTATGCACTTCGCGATGTCACCGGCACTGTTGAGGCAATTCCATTGATCGCCTCATCCATCATGTCCAAGAAGATTGCCGAGGGAACCTCGGCTCTGGTGCTGGATGTGAAGGTTGGGTCCGGCGCATTCATGAAGACCTTGGATCGTGCCACTGAATTGGCACAGACTCTGGTTCAGCTTGGTCAAGATGCTGGAGTAAAGACCTCGGCGCTTCTTACCGACATGTCCACCCCGCTTGGTCGCAAGATCGGTAATGCCCTTGAGGTTGAGGAATCAATTGAGGTGCTGCAGGGTGGCGGACCCTCAGATGTTGTCGACATCACAGTCGAACTTGCTGCGGAGATGTTGCGCTTGGTTGGCATTGATGCAGACCCAAGGGAGAACCTGCAAAATGGCAAGGCTTACGACAAGTGGCGTCAGATGATTGCCGCGCAAGGCGGTAATCCTGATGCCGAGCTACCGAAGGCAAAGCACTCCACTCAAATCTTGGCTCCAAGCTCTGGAGTGCTTACCAAGCTCGACGCCCTTGATGTTGGCGTTGCATCCTGGCGCCTCGGTGCGGGACGCGAGCGTAAAGAAGATGCCGTGCAGTTTGGTGCCGGCATCGAACTTCACGCTCAGCTAGGAGATCGAGTTGAGGCCGGTCAAGTATTGATGACTCTGTTCACCGATACCGAGGAGAAGTTCCCAAGAGCTATCGAGTTGGCTGAGCAGAGCTTTGAAATTGGTGAGCAGGCAGTAAGCCGTAAGCTCATCTTGAATCGAATCAGTTAGGACAAGCATTGGACATCAAGTCACTTCCAAAGATCTCGCTGCATGACCACCTAGACGGTGGCTTGCGTCCAAGCACAATCGTTGAGCTTGCTGCAGAGGTTGGGCACCAGCTGCCGACTACTGACCCGGTCGAGCTCGGCAACTGGTTTTCCGAGAGCGCTAACTCCGGTTCGCTGGTTCGTTACCTGGAGACCTTTGATCACACCGTTGCGGTAATGCAGACCCGCGAGGGGCTAGAGCGAGTCGCTTACGAGGCCGTTCTCGACCTAGCTGAGCACAACGTAATTTACGGTGAGCTGCGCTGGGCTCCAGAGCAGCACCTAGCAAAGGGTTTGTCACTCGATGAGACCGTTGAGGCTGTTCAAGATGGTCTTGAGCGTGGCATGGAAGAGGTAGAGGCCAGAGGGGGATTCATTCGCACCGGGCAGCTCGTCACCGCTATGCGTCACGCTGACCGTGGTCTAGAAATCGCTGAGCTAGCGGTTCGTCACCGCAACAATGGTGTGGTCGGGTTTGACATCGCAGGTGCCGAGAAGGGCTTTATGCCGGCTCGCCACAAGATTGCATTCGACTACCTCGCAAGTGAGCTTTTCCCAGTCACCGTTCACGCCGGTGAGGCAGACGGTGTTGAGTCAATCAAAGACGCCATCATCTCCGGTCGAGCACTTCGTCTCGGTCACGGTGTTCGCCTTGTCGAAGACATCATGTTTTCAAGAACTGAGGGTGACACCGATTTGGTAGTTCTAGGTCCAGTAGCTCAGTGGGTTCACGATCGTGAGATTGCTCTCGAGACTTCACCATCTTCAAACCTGCAGACCGGTGCCTTTGAGATGTTGGGTGACACAATGGCCGATCACCCATTCGACATTTTGTATGAGCTTGGCTTCAGGGTCACGGTGAACACCGACAACCGTTTGATGAGTGGCACTAACCTCACCAAGGAGCTAGAGATTTTGGTCGACACCTTCGGCTACAGCCTGGCTGATCTGGAGCAGTTCCAGCTCAACGCCGCCGCTGCAGCCTTCCAGGGCCTTCCCGAGCGTGAAGAGTTGATGGACATGATTGAGATTGGTTTTGCCAGTGCCGCTAGCTAGCGCATTTGGACCCAATTCAATCTCAATCAATTATTCGGCCGAGAGCTTTGAGGCAGCGGTTTCGCTGGCCGTGGAGCTTTTGGTTCAGGATGGAAAAGCGCTGCCTGGTTATACCTTCGAGGTCCTAGAGAATCTGAATCAGCTCGGCCCCTACTTTGTGGTCGCTCCCGGTATTGCAATCGCTCATGCCAAGCCATCGGCTTCGGTGATTGAGACCGGCCTGGCGCTGGCAGTTTTTTCCCAAGGCGTGCAATCTGGCTCGACCAATGACCCGGTAACGCTTCTGTTTGCCCTTGCTGCCGCGGACGCAAATTCTCACCTAGAACTACTGTCTGAATTTGCAGCCTGGATTTCTACTCCTGGAATTGTGAATTCGTTGCAAAATGCTTCCGCTGAGAGCGTTATTCGGAGACTTCTCTAAGGACCGCAGGTTACATTCGTTTCATGAAGATTTATGCAGTCTGCGGCGCGGGCATCGGAACTAGTGTCTTGCTCAAGTCAAATGCCGATCGAGTGCTGCTAGAGCTCGGAATTGAAGCTGAGGTTCAGGCGGTGTCCATCGAGCAGGCGTTGGAGGCGGAATCTCCAGCCCAAATCGTCTTGGCCACCGAGGAGTTAGTTTCCAAACTGAAGGGCATCCGCTCTGAGGTAATACCGGTGAAAAACATCTTTGATTTGGCAGAGCTCACAAGCAAGTTGGAGCTCTCGCTCGGGTAATCTGTGGGCTATGGCCACACCTGGAAGCACTGAGCGGACGACCCTAAAGCGCATCGCTCACAAAGCATCTTTTTCTCAGCAGGATCTATATCGCATCCTGGATTCAAATCTGGTTGCCCATGTCGGCATCATCTTTGACGATGCCCCACTCGTGATTCCAATGACCTATGGTCGGGTTGGAAACACGCTGTTTCTGCATGGTTCTTCGGGGTCACGGTTGATGCGTGCCCTGGCGCAAAACCCCAAAGTGTGTATTTCAATCACCAAGCTCAACGCCTTGAAGGTCGCCCGCAGCACCTTCAACTCGGGAATGAACTACGACGCCGCCGTGATTTTCGGTGAGGCGAAACTGGTCGAGGATGACAAGAAGGCCTGGGCACTAGATGCCATCAGTGATGCCATTTTGCCAGGCCGCATGGAAGAGGTTCGGCCGAGCACGAAAAAGGAAGCTGCAGCGACTTTGATCATCGAGGTTGAACTAGATGAGACCTCGGTGAAGATCTCTAACGGAGTTGTTGAAGACGAGCCGGAGGATTTGGGCACCGGAGTCTGGGCCGGTTTAGTTCCATTGAGGACTGTGGTTGGAGAGCCAACCCCGGCGGATGAAGAAACTGCGGCCCTTGAGGTGCCTCAGAGCGTGAAGCGCTTTATTTCAGACTATCCAGATAATCGCTTGCGAAAGCCCTAAGACTGGCCAGTCCGGCGGCTGCGCTCTGATCGGAATCTCCCAGGTGCTGCAGGTAGCACTTGAGCTTAGGCTCGGTGCCACTTGGTCTGATGATCATCCTCAGCTTCTGATTTGAAATGATCACACCGTCGGTCTTTTGAAGCTTTAGCCCTAGCGCTAGATCTTCAAACTCGACCGAGCTTCCTAAGACCTCAGTCAACGGGTTTTCTCTGACCCCACGCATGATCTTGGAGATAACACTGAGATCAGTAACACGAATTGATATCTGACCGGTTTTGAGGTAGCCATAGCGTTCATAGAGCTTTGCAAGGTGGTCCAGTAATGACAACCCTTGGTCTTTCAATCGTCTTGCGACATCAACCATCACCACCGCGGCGGTGATTCCGTCTTTATCCGGAGTATGGGATGGGTCAACGCAGTAGCCCAGAGCTTCTTCGTAGCCATAACCCAGGTTTGGCACCTTTGAAATCCACTTGAAGCCAGTCAGGGTTTGTTCGTATCTAACCCCGTAGTGGCTGGCAAGGCCAGCGAGGCTTGCGGAAACGATCGAGTTTGCAATTACATTTGCTCGACCTGACTGAACAAGCTCCTCGGCCAGGATGAGCCCAACTTCATCACCGGTAAGCATGCGATATCCATCGCCAGATTTGACTCCTACCGCTAAACGATCGGCATCTGGGTCATTGGCAATAATCAAGTCCGAGCCATGTTGCTTGGCCGTCTCAAGAGCCAGATCCATAGCCCCTGGTTCTTCTGGGTTTGGGAAGCTAACTGTTGGGAAAGTGCCATCTGGTTCTTGCTGCTCAGCCACAGAAACCCAGTTCAGCCCCATCTCATCAAAGATGGGTTTGATGACTCGGTAGCCAACACCGTGCATGGCTGTATAGGTGAGGGTCAGCTCTGCAGCTGCCGCGTGAAGCGAGAGCTGCTTGGCACGTGCGATGTACTCATCGATTTCCGCCTGACCCAATAGCCCTACGTCTTCAGACATCGGGATTTCCTCGAACCGAAGTGTGTCAGCAATCTCGGTGATGTGTGCTGCGATTTCAGCATCCTGAGGCGGCACTAACTGGGATCCAAATAGCGGGCCACCCAGGTAAACCTTGTAACCGTTATCCCTAGGGGGGTTGTGGCTTGCAGTCACAACAATCGTGGCACTGGCACCCAGTTTGGCTCCCGTGAAACAGGCAACCGGCGTGGGGACCTTCGAGTCAAACAGCCTGGCCCTAATGCCCTGAGCGGCGAAGATCCGAGCCGAGTCTTTGGCAAAGACATCTGAGTTGATTCGGCCGTCGTATCCGATTACAACGCTCAGCTCACCGTGCGGGTCTTGGAACTGCGACTTATTGGCCAAAAGGAACCTGGCTATCGCAAGCGCAGCTTGAGCGACCACCACCCGATTCATACGGTTGGGACCAGCGCCAAGCTCACCGCGAAGTCCCGCAGTTCCAAACTCCAAGCGCGTTGCAAATCTTGACTCGAGGGCAGAAGCATCATTGCCCTCAATTAGTGCCTTGAGTTCAGCTCTGGTTTGTGGATCTGGGTCCTGGCTAAGCCAGGCTTTAGCAGCCTCTAGATAGTTCATTAGAGTTTTGCGACGATCTTCGAAAGCAGCTCTGAGATTCGACCTTCGGCATCTTTGCCGGCTTGGATCACCTCTTCGTGTGACAGTGGGGTGGTCTGGATTCCAGCTGCCAAATTGGTTATCAGCGACATACCAAGAATCTCCATGCCAGCTTCACGAGCGGCAATTGCTTCTAGTGCTGTCGACATGCCAACGATGTGGCCACCCATTATCTTGGCCATCTGCACCTCGGCAGGCGTCTCATAATGAGGTCCGCGGAATTGGACATAAACACCCTCATCCAACTTTGGATCGACTTCGCGAGCCAGCGCGCGAAGTCGCTTGGAGTAGAGATCTGTCAGGTCGATGAACGTTGCGCCCTCAAGCGGTGAGTTGGCGGTGAGGTTGATGTGGTCAGAGATTAGAACGGCTGCTCCACCTGCCCACTCTGGCTTTATGCCCCCCGCACCGTTGGTCAAGATCATGACCTTTGCACCGGTTGCCGCCGCGGTGCGGACAGAGTGAACCACTGCACGCACGCCGTGGTTTTCGTAGTAGTGGGTTCGAGCTCCGATGACCAGGGCCATCTTGCCGCTGGGGAGCTTCACCGAGCGCAGCGTTCCAACGTGGCCGTGAACCGCTGGTTTTGAAAATCCAATGATCTCAGTGGCAGGAATGACGCTGACTGTTTCACCAATTAGGTCGGCAGCTTTTGCCCAACCAGAACCTAGGGTCAGAGCAATGTCGTGTTTTTCGATGCCTGAGATTTCAGCGATTTGCTGGGCTGCCTGCTTGGCGATTTCAAAGGGATTAGCTTGCGCGTCATTGAGCGGATTTACCATGAAAATCAGTCTAGCTAACCCAAGCGGTGCCACAACTACGCCAGAATGTCAGGGTGAGCTCAAACTCAATACAACACAGAATTGTCATTATCGGCGGCGGCCCAGGTGGCTACGAAGCGGCTAGAGCTGCTCGGCAACTCGGTGCCGAAGTGGTTCTTGTCGAGGAGTCCGGCATCGGGGGCAACGCAGTGCTAACCGATGTGGTCCCTTCAAAGACCCTGATTGCAACAGCCGAAGCAGCACAGCGCGTTGCGCTTGCTCAGACTCTCGGTGTGAACTTCTCGCTTGAGGGCAAGGAAGTCCACCCCAAGGTTGAGGTGGACATGGCGGCCGTGAACAAGCGCCTGCTGGCCTTGGCTAAGAGTCAGTCTGAGGACATGCTCACCACCTTGAAAGAGGAGGGTGTTCGAATCATCTCTGGTCGCGGACGGCTAGATGGCAATCACCACGTCATTGTTGAGCCAACTCTGGGTGGTGAAGCAGAGCGGATTGAGGCTAAGACCATCATCGTTGCAACCGGTGCTCACCCTAGAGAGCTTCCAAATGCCCAGCCAGATGGTGAGCGAATTCTCACCTGGAAGCAGCTCTATGAGATGGATGAGCTTCCCGAGCACATGATCGTTGTCGGATCCGGCGTTACCGGAGCCGAGTTTGCCTCTGCATACCTCGACCTTGGCAGCAAGGTCACACTAATTTCCTCGCGCGACAAAGTTCTCCCTGGAAACGATGCCGATGCTGCCGAATTGATCGAGAGTGTTTTCCGACGCCGAGGTATGCAGATTTTGAACCAATCCCGTGCCGAGAAAGTCGAGCGCACCAAAACTGGTGTGAGGGTGACTCTTGCAACCGGTGAAGTTGTCGAGGGTTCGCACTGCCTCATGGCGGTTGGTGCGATTCCAAACACCGCAGGCCTGGGGCTAGAGGAGGCTGGAATTCGCTTGACCGAGTCCGGTCACATAATTGTGAATAAGGTCGCTCGAACCTCCAGAGCCAACGTCTACGCGGTCGGAGATTGCTCTACTGCGCTACCCCTGGCATCCGTGAGCGCGATGCAGGGTCGCACTGCCGTCTACCACACGATGGGTGATGTTGCTGCTCCGACCAGATTGCGCAACGTTGCCTCCAACGTCTTCACCTCTCCCGAGATTGCTTCGGTTGGCTGGTCACAGGCTGAAATTGAGCAGGGCTTGGTACGTGGCGAAATCGAAAAGGTCATGCTCGAGGTGAACCCAAGGGCAAAGATGCAAGGTATTCGCGAGGGATTCATCAAGCTCTACGCCTCAGTTGGCTCGGGAACCGTAATCGGAGGTGTCGTGGTTGCACCGCGAGCATCCGATTTGATTTATCCGATTGCAATGGCGGTTGAGAACAGACTCACGGTCGACCAGTTGGCTAGAACCTACACCGTCTACCCATCGCTATCTGGTTCGATCGCAGAAGCTGCATCAGCCCTGCACCAACCAATCGACTAGTCGACGATATCTAAGATTCTGGTGCCAGCCGAAATGGTTGTGCCAGCCTCAACATTTATTGAACTGACCTTGCCGGCGCGGTGAGCGGTTAGCGGCTGTTCCATCTTCATGGCCTCCAGAACCACCACTAGGTCACCTTCTGCAACCTCTTGACCTTCGGTCACCGCGATTTTCACGACTGTTGACTGCATCGGAGCGGTGAGGCTGTTGCCCTTGGCTCCGGTGTGGGTGGAGGCAGATGCGCTCTTGGCACGCTTTGGTGCGTGACCTGCGGCTGATCCGATTTCACCCACCAACAGGCGTTTTGGAACCGATACCTCTAGTCGCTTTCCTGCAACCTCAACCACGATTTCGTGTCTTGGCTCGGTCTCAGGCAGATCCTCGGCCTGACCGCTCCAGGCTGGGATCTGGTTATCCCACTCGGTTTCAATCCAGCGGGTAAAGACCTTGAAATCTCCGGTGGGTGCCGTGAATGCAGGGTGGGAGACAATCTCGCGGTGAAACGGCAGCACGGTCGGTAGACCTAGAACCTGCATCTCAGCAAGCGCTCGTCTAGAGCGCTCGAGAGCCTGCTCTCTGGTGTCACCGGTCACGATTAGCTTGGCCATCATCGAGTCAAAGTTGCCGCTGATGACATCGCCTGAAACTACCCCGGAGTCAACTCGAACACCCGGACCACTGGGTGCCTGAAATAGGTGAACCGGTCCAGGAGCTGGCAGGAAGTTGCGTCCAGGATCCTCTCCATTGATTCGGAATTCAAAACTGTGGCCACGAACCTCTGGGTCTGAGTACTCGATCTTCTCGCCCTGAGCAATTCTGAACTGCTCACGGACTAGGTCAAGACCAGTCACCTCTTCAGAAACCGGGTGCTCCACCTGTAGGCGAGTGTTCACCTCTAAGAAGGAGATGGTGCCGTCCTGAGCAACTAGGAACTCACAGGTTCCAGCACCCTGGTAGCCAACTTCCTTGAGGATGGCCTTTGAGGATTCATAGAGACGTTGGTTTTGATCCGCATTCAGGAATGGAGCAGGAGCTTCCTCGACTAGCTTCTGGTGTCTGCGCTGCAGCGAGCAGTCTCTTGTCGAGACCACTACGACATTGCCGTAGGCGTCTGCCAAACACTGGGTCTCAACGTGTCTTGGCTTGTCTAGGTACTTTTCGATAAAGCACTCACCGCGACCAAAGGCGGCAATCGCTTCGCGGGTAGCGGATTCAAATAGCTCTTTGATTTCGGAGCCCTCGCGCACGATTTTGATGCCGCGACCACCACCGCCATAGGCGGCCTTGATGGCCACAGGTAGTCCATACTTCTCAACGAACTCCTCGACCTCTGCAACACTCTCAACCGGGTTGATGGTTCCGGGGGCAAGTGGAGCACCAACCTTTTCAGCAACCTTGCGAGCGGAAACCTTGTCTCCAAGCTGCTCGATAGCGGCCGGTGGTGGTCCAACCCAAATCAAACCTGCGTCGATCACTGCCCTAGCAAAGTCTGCGTTCTCAGAGAGGAATCCATAACCGGGGTGAACCGCATTCGCTCCGCTGCGCTTTGCAACCTTGATGAGTTTTTCGATTACGAGGTAGGTCTCCGCTGCGGTGACACCAGATAGTGCGTATGCCTCGTCGGCGAGCTTGACGTGTTGAGCGTCGCGATCACCGTCGGCATAGACAGCAACAGTCAGGATTCCTGAGTCCTTGGCGGCGCGAATAATGCGAATTGCGATTTCGCCGCGGTTGGCGATCAGTAGTTTCTCAATGCGGCGAAAGCTCATAATCCGATAGCTTATTGGCGATTTCTCGGGTTATTTTGGCGGCTAGCCACAAAAAAACTGGCGTTTTGTTTGGATTAGCTCCAAAGGTCCAAATACTCGTGTCCTAGTTCTGTGACCATTTGGCGAAGCCCGACCAGCGATAATCCCACCACTGTGTGGTAGTCGCCCTCAATCCGCTCAACAAAAGCCCCGCCAAGTCCATCGATGGTGAAGGCTCCAGCCACGTTCAGTGGCTCCCCGGTTAGCACGTACTTCTCGATCTGGGAGTCGCTGAGATTTGCAAAGTGAACCTTGGTTTGGGTAATCAGGGTCGTACCCTTCGAGCTCGAGGTGTCGATCAGGTGGTGACCGGAGTGCAATACCCCGGACTTTCCGCGCATCTTGATCCAGCGAGAGATGGCGACATCTTTCACCAGCGGTTTTCCTAAAATCTCACCTTCAAATTCGAGCGCGCTGTCGCAGCCCAATACAAGCGAGTTCTCAAACTGCGAGCTAACGGCTTCAGCCTTGGCTTTGGCGAGCATGCCGGTTAGTTCCCCGGCGCTCTGGGGCTTGAGTAGCTCCACCATGGCGTCTTCATCGACTCCGGGGGCAATCGTCTCAAAGTTGATACCTGCATCGCTCAGCAGCTTTCTGCGAGCGGGCGATGTTGAGGCAAGCACTAGTTTTTGCACATTCCCAAGGTTAGCTGTGGAACACTTGGCAGGTGATTCTGGAATTAGAAATTGAGCGCGTGGCGCACGGCGGTATTTTCGTAGCGAGACACGAGGGCAAGGTTGTCTTCGTCGACGATGCCATCGATGGTGAGCGAGTCAAGGCTCAGGTCTATCAGGATCAGGGGAGTTTTTTGAGGGCAAAGACCATAGAGGTCTTAGAACCCAGCAAGCACCGCGTCAAGCACTTCTGGAAGGCTGCCTCCCAAGGGGCTGGCGGTGCTGAGTTTGGGCACATCGCACTCGAGCATCAGCGCACTTTGAAGTCTCAGGTGCTAACCGAGGCGCTTGAGCGCATGGCCGGGATTGAGAAATCGGTTGAAGTGCAAGCTATGCCATCGGATGCCGATCGGGGTGGACTGCACTATCGAACCAGGGTTCAACTCAATGTTGACGCAGGGGGCACAGCGGGACCAAGTCGTATCCGAAGCAACGAAATCGTCTTCACCAAGGATCTCCCCCTTGCGGTTCAGGAGATCGAAGAGCTGGGACTGCAGCTCAAAAACTGGTCTGGAGTTGAGAAGATTTCCATCGCCGCTAGCTCCACTGGGGATTTGCAGTGGCTGGTTGATAAAAAGGTCAATGGTTCTGAGCGACTGGTTGAGCGCGTGGCAGATCGCACTTTCCGCCTCAGCACTGGAGCATTTTGGCAGGTCCACACCGATGCTCCAGCTGCCTTGACCGCAGCGGTTATCAAAGCGGTGCGGTCGGTTGGATTCAACCCGGAAAAGCAAAACCTTGACCTTTATGCCGGTGCGGGATTGTTCAGCGCAACAATTGCCCAAGCATTTGGCGGCGCTCGCTTCTTGGCTGTTGAAAACAACAAGCAGGCTGTCTCAGATGGCGAGAAGAGTGCGCGTGATTTGAATGACTTGAAATTCGAGAAGTTCGATGTGTTGGAATTTCTAAAGCGGACCAAGCCCGGTTACGACACCGTGATCATGGATCCACCTCGATCTGGAGCAGCCGGCAAGGTGATTTCTGCGCTCACCAAACTCGAGCCTCGCAACATCGTCTATGTTGCCTGTGACCCGGTGGCTCTCGCTCGCGATCTCAAGCAACTATTTGCCGCAGGTTACCAACTAAGGGGACTGGAAAGCTTCGACATCTTCCCCCACACGCACCACTTTGAGTGCGTTGCAACTCTTAGTCGGGAGTAGCCTTATTTCTCATGGACCCAGTACGAGTAGCAATAGTCGATGACCATGAAGCGGTGCGCCTTGGATTTGCCGGAGTGTGCCAAGAATTCAATTTTGAACTGATGGGCTCTGCTCCCACCGTGCCCGAACTGTTGACACAAATTGAGGGCAAGGATGTCGAGGTTGTGGTTACCGACCTCTCACTGGCTGACGGGTCTTTGGTCTCAGAAAACGTAGAGCAGTTAGTTGAGGCCGGTCCGGCAGTCTTGATTTTTTCAATCGCAGACAAGCCATCTCTCATGCGCGCCGCACTCAGGGCAGGCGCGACCGCGATCGTGCCAAAGTCTCAGCCCATGGCAGAGCTTGCCGAGGCTATTCGCCTAGCAGCCAAGGGTGTAATCATCAACAACCCGGAGACCTCGGCCATGATCGACGCCGATCTACTCTTCAAAGAGGCCAAGCTTTCAATTCGGGAGCGTGAGGTGCTATCGCTATACGCCTCCGGCATGAGCTTGAAGCAGGTTGCCTACGAGCTTCAAATCAAGCAGTCCAGTGCCAAAGAGCACATCGATCGAGTTCGCGTGAAGTATGCAAGGTTAGGTCGTGAGGCTGCGACCAAGGTTGATCTTTTCAAGCGTGCTGTTGAGGATGGGATTCTCTCTGGAGAAATGCTCTAGTGAACACCCAGCTCTCCTCTGCTGCCAGTTCCAAACTTGAGCAGCTGATCAGGAGACTGTTCGCACTCACCATCACCTTGGCAAGTGTCGAAACCTTTGCCAACGCTTTTGGTCAGTTTGAGCTTCTGACTCTCTACGGTCAGGCCACGGTCTGGGTGCTACTTGTGACAGTGATGGTGATCATCGCCAGCACCTGGTCCCGAATTGGTTCGGATCGATTTCTGTACGCCTACGGCGCACTCTCTTTTCTCTACATGGTGAGCTGGCCGCTGGCGATTATGGATCCTGCCCTGCTCCCATCTGAGTTCCAACCTTGGATCTGGTGGGTAATCGGCATGGGCGTGGTCGCGATGGGAGTTGTCGCCAGACCATGGATCTCGCTGCTGTATTTGTTTTTGACAACCTTGATCTGGTTCTTCCTCAACACCTCTTATTACGGCGGTGGTGCCGATCCGATTGTGACCTTGCAAGATTCGACCTACATCTTCTTGTTTGGTGGCACGATTCTGGGTCTGTTCATCTTGGTTCGTGACTCGGTCAAGAAGGTGGACCTCGCCAACTCGGCCGTGATTCAGGCTGCGGTGTCTCAAGCATCGACGGATGCAACAGAGCGTGAGCGTCAGCGCATCGATGCACTGGTTCACGACCGAGTGTTGAACACTCTCCTATTGGCAGCTAAGGCAAAATCCAAAGAAGACGAGCAGTCAGCCGCGAAGCTGGCCCGAGAAGCAATCGCTTCGCTGCGGCAGGCCCAAAAAGATCCCGATGTCTCTGCCACCGTGACTCAGCTTGGTTTGTTCCGAGCACTCAAGCGCGTAGCTGAGCAGATGAACCCAAAGATTGAGGTCGACACTCTCTCTGGTGGCACCGAACCAATCCCGCAACAGGTTGCTCAAGCGCTCACCGAGGCAACCATCCAGGCCATTGATAATGCAGGCCGACACTCCAAGGCAGATTCAATTCGATTGAGCCTGCGATCTCTTGAACGAAATGGTGTTCGAATTGAACTGTCAGACAACGGAGTCGGCTTCCGACTTGATCGCATTCCCAGAGATCGAATCGGCGTAAAAACAAGCATCTTCGCGAGGCTAGAGGCGGTCCGCGGTAGAGCTAGCGTGAAGTCAGCCCCGGGTGAGGGAACCACGGTTTCATTGGAGTGGACCGCATGATTCAGATTCCTCGTCTTGCGCTCAGCCTTTTCACCCTAGCCTTTGGTTTTTACCACGCCATCTTGGGTCTGACCAACATAGGCGCATACAGTGATGCCGGCTATGCCCTGATCGCAATTGCTATCTACCTGGCTGCCCTCGTCGCGGCGGTGGCATCAATGCCCGGACTTCGCCTCAAGAACGCGGTGGCGTGGTGGGTTTTGATTGCGTGTTTGTTTGTGCCACTTTTCATGTCGGCTGCGATTTACCCGAATGCCACCTATGGCTACACCACCTGGCACGTCTCCGGAGTCGCCACGATTATGGCAATTGTTGCGGTGCGACAGCATCCATTCATCGCCTGGAGTGGAACGCTGTTCTTGATCGTGCAGACGCTCATCTGGGGTGGTCTTGACGTTGCCTTCAGCTCGGGAGTGGTTGGCGCATTTTTGCTCGTTCTAGCTGCCCAAGCAACCGCAACGCTTTTGGCTCGCTCCGCTGACGCGGCACAAGAGTTTTTGGAGCAGGCGGTAGCAACTGAGGCCGCCACCGCTGCAACGTCAGCTGCTCGACAAGAACGCCAAGCTCGAATTCAAGAGACACTCGCCGAATCCCTGCCGCTTCTTGAATTAATTGCCAAGCGACGCGGCAAGCTCTCAGTCAAAGACCGCATGGAAGCGGTTTTGAAAGAACATGAACTTCGGGATCAAATCCGAGGTCGAGCACTTATGCATTCTGACTTGATTCGGGCAGCTCGGGCTGCCAGGTCTCGAGGTGTTGAAGTGCAGCTTTTAGATGACGGCGGTTTTGATGAGTTGGCGCAACCTGAGATTGACAAGATTTTGAAACGAGTGGCGCGAGAGCTCAACAGGGTGACTACGGGCAAAGTTGTGATTAGGGCTTCAGCCGGTGAGAGTTGGCGCCTAACGATGGCTGCACTTCGCAAGGATGCGGATCGGCCTGATTTATTTTTGAGGCTCTAATTCTTGAGGGCTTAAAGGTGTAAGGGGCGGATTTCTCCGCCCCACACCCCAGCGATCCAATTGGATCGAGGACCAGGCACCCTTACTACCTTCGCGGTCCTTAGAAAAAGCTATTGAAATTGCCATTGGGCTGCGAGCCAAAAACGGACATTTTTATCCCCTTCTTTGGGGGACAGTTATTTACCGAGCCAGCTGCCCCAGCCGCCGGAAAGCTGACCACGAAGCTGCTCTTGCGAACGGTGCCACGAGGTTTTTGGGGGACGAAGCGCGATTCTTCCCAAACGCCTTGACTCCAAGATGGCTGCCTCAACCACCGCAAGGGCAGCTGCTTGCTCCTCGGCATCCCCGCCTTTGACGTGGATGAGGGCCTGGATCTCTTCCGGGGTGTACTGCTTCATTAGAGCGGAATGTTTCCGTGCTTTTTAGGAGGAAGGCTGGCGCGCTTGGTCTTGAGTGCACGCAGTGAGCGAATGATCGCGGTCCTGGTTTGGGAGGGCTCGATGATGCCATCGAGCTCGCCGCGCTCGGCCGCTAAGAACGGGCTTGCCACGTTGTAGGTGTATTCCTTGGCCAGCTGGTCCCTCACCTTGGCAATGTCGAGACCCTGCTCCTGGGCTTCCTTGATTTTGTCGCGGAACAAAATGTTTACTGCCCCCTGGCCACCCATGACCGCAATCTCGGCAGTTGGCCAGGCCAGGTTGATGTCCGCGCCCAGCTGCTTTGAACCCATAACGATGTAGGCACCGCCGTATGCCTTGCGGGTGATGACTGTGACTAAAGGCACGGTGGCTTCGGCATATGCATAGAGCAGTTTGGCTCCTCTACGAATTACTCCGGCCCACTCCTGGTCGGTGCCTGGGAGGTAACCCGGGACATCCACCAGGGTCAAAATCGGGATCGAGAAGGCGTCGCAGAAGCGAACGAATCTGGCGGCCTTTTCGCCGGCATCGATGTTGAGGGTTCCAGCCATCTGCTGCGGCTGGTTCGCCACGATGCCCACGCTTGCACCATCAACTCGAGCAAAACCAATCAGAATGTTTGGTGCGAAGAGCGGCTGCACCTCTAAGAACTCACCCTCATCAACCAGGGCCTCGATGATCGTCTTCATGTCGTAGGGCTGGTTCGGAGAGTCCGGAATGATGCTGTCAAGCTTCTTGTCAGCCTCGGTGATCTCAAGCTCAGACTCAGATTGATAAACCACGCTCTCGCTGAGGTTGTTCTCTGGGAGATAACCCACGAGTGATTTCACGTAGTCGATTGCGTCGGCTTCATCATCAGCTAGGTAGTGGGCAACACCTGAGGTCTCATTGTGGGCTCTTGCTCCACCAAGCTCCTCCATGCCAACGTCTTCGCCGGTGACAGTCTTGATGACATCCGGGCCAGTGACGAACATGTTTGAGGTCTTATCAACCATGATCACGAAGTCGGTCAGAGCAGGGGAGTAGACCGCGCCACCTGCTGCTGGGCCCATGATGATTGAAATCTGCGGGATAACACCCGATGCCATGGTGTTGAGCTTGAAAATCTCACCGTATTTACCCAGGGCGATGACACCCTCCTGAATTCGAGCGCCACCCGAATCCAAGATTCCAATCAGCGGGACGCCGGTCTTGATGGCGTGCTGCATGACCTTGATGATCTTGTTTCCAGCGGCCTCACCAAGTGAGCCACCAAAGATGGTGAAGTCTTGGGAGAAGACTGCAACCTGGCGACCGTGAATGGTTCCCACTCCGGTAATGACGGAGTCGCCGTAGGGGCGCTTGGCATCCATGCCAAATGCCGTGGAGCGGTGACGAACAAACTCATCGAACTCAACAAAGGAGCCTTCATCTAAGAGCATTGCAATTCGCTCGCGAGCAGTGAGCTTGCCCTTAGCGTGCTGCTTTTCGATGGCAGCCAAACCAGCCGCGGTAACCGCTTCGTTGTAGCGGGCGCGGTAATCCTCAAGCTTCCCTGAGGTGGTTGAAAGATCTGGGCTCTGTGACACGTCTGCTCCTCGTTGCTCGCCTACTTTATCGGGGCGAGAGCGCACCGCTTTTTAGCACTAGCTACAAGTAAATCTCAGATTCGTTGTGAATCCCTACAACACTCTGAATTCCGCTAGCGTTTTGGTGTGCTCACAAAATCCCAACTGGCGGTACCTAGGCTCGATTTTTTTGAATCTATCGACTCGACCAATCTCGCTCTCGAGCGCGCCGACAGGTCGGTGTTGGATGACTTCTCCGCCTTCGTTGCGGCCAGCCAAACTGCCGGCCAGGGTCGGCTCGGAAGAACCTGGGTTTCTGAGCCTGGCAGCTCAATCTCGCTCTCGCTATTGCTTAGACCCAAGACCCAGGAGCAAAAGGGTTGGCTGACTTTGATGATGGCGACTGCCGTTCGAGCAACCATCGCCCTATTCGCAGCTGACTCCAACCCCAAAATCAAGTGGCCGAATGATGTTTTGGTTGGTGAGAAGAAGATTTCCGGCATCCTGGCCAAGGCGGTGGGGGGCGATGTGATTTTGGGTGTTGGTCTGAATCTAAAGAAGCAAGCCGAAGCACCAGAGAATGCAACCGCCCTCGAGGAAGCTGGTTCGGTCGCGAGTTTTGACGATGTGCTCTCTGAGCTACTGACGCAGTTCCGCGCCCGCTACGCAAAGTTTCAATCCGATGCAACCTGGGCCGTAGCTAACACGGCTGAAGAATTTCGTCAGCACTCCAGCACCCTTGGCACCGAGGTGATGGCGTTGCTTCCATCGGGTGAGCAGATTCGGGGAACAGCGATAGATATCGACGCCTCGGGAAATCTGATTATTCAGGCTGATGCAAAACACGTAATTTCGGCCGCCGACATCATTCATCTGAGAAACTAGGGGTTCCCAAGGAGGTTATGTGCCGGTAGTTGGCGTGATTGGTGGCGGACAGCTTGCCCGCATGATGCACCCTGCTGCCATCAACCTCGGCATTGAGCTGCGAGTCTTCACTGAGTCTGAGGACTCCAGTGCACACCAAGCCGCGTATCGAGTTGGCGACTATTTGAACTACAAAAATCTTGAAGAGTTTTCTCAAGGTTTAGATGCTCTCACCTTTGATCACGAGCATGTGCCAACAGAGTTGCTTCGCAAGCTTGAAGACCTTGGAGTTGCAGTCCGGCCTTCAGCTGCGGCCCTGATTCACGCTCAAAACAAGCTGGTAATGCGCGAAAAATTAGCTCAGCTTGGGTTACCGATGCCCGCATGGAGGAGAGCTTCAAGCCCGGAAGAGGTCAACCAGTTTCTTGTCGAACACGGCCCAAAGATCGTGGTCAAGACGCCAATTGGTGGTTATGACGGCAAGGGTGTTCGAGTGATCTCGGCAGTCGGTGAAATCGAGGATTGGTTGGCTGATCTGGACCGCTACGGAGGCGCACTGCTGCTTGAGCAAAAGGTCGACTTTGTATCAGAGTGCGCACAGCTCTCGGCACGCTCAGCAACCGGTGAATTCAAGCTTTGGCCACTTGCCAGCACCTATCAAAAAGATGGCGTTTGCTCTGAGGTCGTCGCACCATTTGGCTCCGCCGCTCTCCAAGCCAGCGCGGCTGAAATCGCAGAGCGAATCAGCGAGGGCTTGGGGGTGGTTGGTGTTCTGGCAGTTGAAATGTTCATCACATCCATGGGTGACTTGGTAATCAACGAGCTGGCAATGCGCCCGCACAACTCAGGCCACTTCACGCAGGACGGTTGCGTTACATCGCAGTTTGAACAGCATCTGCGGGCAGTTTTAGGTTGGCCCCTCGGAGACCCCTCAATGAGTGCTGAAGTTGCAGTGATGGTGAATCTACTGGGCGTTGATCAGGAAAATAATCTGGTCGACTACTTCCCAGCCGCCATGCAAAGGTTTCCCAAGATCAAGCTCCACAGCTATCAAAAGGAACCAAGATCAGGTCGCAAGATGGGTCACCTGAACTTGGTGGGGTCAGATGCAGCGGAGCTTTTGACTCAGGCTCGTAATGCAAGGGATTTGATTTACAACAGAGGCCAGGAGGTCTAAGTGACAAAAGTCGCAATCGTTATGGGTTCTGACTCCGACTGGAGAGTCATGGAGGCAGCCCACACTCAGTTGGCAGAGTTTGGCATTTCGGCCGAGGTGCAGGTACTAAGCGCCCACCGCACTCCCGAGCAGATGCTCAGTTGGGGATCCGGGGCAGCAGCGCAGGGCTTTAGTGTGATCATCGCCGGTGCAGGTGGAGCGGCACACCTACCGGGCATGATTGCCTCGGTTACCTCACTCCCGGTCATAGGGGTCCCGGTGTCACTGGGAAAGCTAGATGGAATGGACTCCCTGCTGTCGATTGTTCAAATGCCAGCAGGGGTGCCAGTTGCGACCGTTTCAATTGATGGAGCAAAGAACGCTGCGCTGTTGGCTTTGAGAATCCTCGGTGCGAGCGATGCAGCCCTTCGCGAGAAGCTTGATGAGTATCGTGAATCGCTCAAGGAAATCGTGGCTCAGAAGAACTCAGATCTTCGATCTCGCCTGCAATAATCGCGAACCGCTGGGTTTTTGGAGCCAATTCCAAGCTTCTCAACCTAGGGTTGAAGCTGGCCGGAGGTGAGCTTTGACTAAGTTTTTTGCGTTTCTAACTCTTTCAGCCAGTGCTGTGTTGCTCACCGGTTGTTCTTTGTTCTATCCCAACTGGGGCGCTACCTCACTGCCTGAGGAACCTTCTGGCGAACCCACTTCATCTGAGACCGCCACCGAGACCCCCTCTGAGACTGAAGACCCTGCTGAAACTCAGACCGCAGAACCTGAACCAACCGAGACTGAAACTCAGAAACCAGAGCCCAAGAAGACTGACGTAGAAATCATCATGGCGGTCGCGGAACCTGATTTTGGTGTCTTGACCGTGGTGGCGCGCATGCCATCGGTTATCGACACAGGTGGCACCTGCACGGTTCGCTACCAGTCTGGAAACTTCGACAAGAAGTTCAACGTGAAGGCGGAGCCATCCGCTGACTACACCCAGTGTCACCCCATTGAAATCCCCCTAAAAGACCTAGTAGCGGGGGAGGGGATTGTCACCGTCAGCTACTCCTCGGATAACTATGTCGGCACTTCGGCAGCTAGCTCGGTGGTGATCCCTTAGTGCGTAAGTTCCTCGGACTTATCGCCTCAGCAACGCTCGTTGCTGTTGGCTTTATTGCCATGCCGGTGGCCACTGCGCCAGCCCAGGCAGCACCCCCGGGGAGCGCTTTTGATCCGGGCCTAATCATCTCCGACAGCGTGTTTTACGACTTTGGTTCGATGACCCTCAAGCAGGTCGAAAGCTTTCTTGATTCTCGGGTCAGTAGCTGTCGTGCCACCGATCCGGCAATTGATTGTCTAAAGAACTACAAGACCAGCATTCCCGAGACCCCTGCGACTGCACCCAAGGAAGTCGGTCCATGCAAAGCCATACCGGCCAAGGCCAACGCCTCCGCCGCTGAGGTCATCTATGCGATCTCTCAAGCATGCGGCATTAGCCCCAAGGTTTTGATCGTCACTTTGCAAAAAGAGCAGGGTCTTGTCACCTCGACCAAGCCAACTGAATACATGTATCGCGCGGCTATGGGGTTTGGCTGCCCTGATTCCGATCCAGGTATCTGTGGAAAGGTCTATGTCGGTCTTTTCAACCAGCTTTATCGAGCAGCCAAGCAGTTCCGCTGGTATGGAAATCCAGATGGCTCATTCACCTATTGGAAGCCCGGTCGCACCATTTCGATGCGCTACAACCCAAAGGCTTCGTGTGGGTCAACCACTTTCCCTCTGAAATCTCAGGCAACAGCCAATCTCTACTACTACACGCCATACACCCCGAATAAAGCGGCACTTGCAAATCTCTATGGCACGGGAGACAGCTGCAGCGCTTATGGAAACCGCAACTTCTGGCGCTTTTACCACGACTGGTTTGGATCACCCATCGGCGGTGGCTATCTTCTGAAGGCCGAGGGTAGCGAAACCTTCTTGATCGTTGACAACCAGAAGTATTTGGTTACCGACCCCCGGCTTTTAGAAAACCTGGCTCCGCTTGGGCCGCTGGGCACTATCTCCCAGGCATACCTAGATAGCTTCACCACCGCCGGGGAAATGCGCCAGCTGGTCAAAAACCGTGAGACCCAAGAGATTTACCTGCTGGTTGATGGCTTGCGTTACTCGGTCGATTGCAACATCGCCACCCAGTTTGGTTTGAACTGCGACAGCGCTATCCCACTCACCTCAGCGCAAATAAATGTCTTCATAAGTGGCGGCAACCTCACTCGTGTGATTCAGACCGACTCGGTCCGGTATTGGATTGAGGGTGGTAGCTATCGTGCAGTGGTCGGAGATCTCGCACTCCGCGCAGTTGGTGGCGAGGCGATTCCAGTTACAAAACTCGACGTTCGAAAGATCATCGGCCTAAGCTCGGGTGCTCCGCTTGCCTCAGACCTTGTGCTCTTCGGAGTTGCATCTAGCTCTGATCTAGCCATGGTTTACCAGGGCACCGCATACCGATTTGGCTCCAACCTGGTTTCCACCCTGCCGCTCAAGACTTGGTTTGAATCAACCAGTGTCTCCCTTGAGATTTCTGCACTAGGAGCTTCGAGTGAGACAAAGCTGGTGCGCGGCTTTGTATCTGACAGCGCGGGGTCCACCTTCGTACTCACATCCATGGGCAAGTTGCTGGTCGCCGACGCTTCAAACTGGACCAGCGCGGTGTTGCAATTGCCAGATGATGCGTTGAGAAAAATCCCCGATGCCTCCGGAGTCCTTGCCGCTCCCGCCGTTGTGACTTCCAAGGGAAACAAGCTCAGCTACTTTGTAAATGCGGCAGGTCGCAGCACTATTCAAACGACCGCGATGCGAACCGAGTTCTTGGAGCTACTGGGTCAGGCCAAACCGATTGAACTACCTATGGCTGCCATCAACTCCATCACTAATTCGGGCAATGCGTTTGCCCCAGGTGTGTTGGTCCGATCGAATAGCTCATCTCAGTTGTTCTTGGTTGATGATCTAGGCCGCAAGGTGCGCATGATTTCACCAGCCCAAGCCAGCGCTCAAATCAAGGCTCCGACCTTTGTGATTGAAAAGTCCGACCTCGATCGACTCACAACTCGCACTGGTTTCAACACCATAAAGGTCAGTTGTTCCGGCGCTGGGTACCTTCTGGATAACGGAACGCTTTACCCAATCTCTGCTGCAGCCCTTGACGAGTTCCCGGGCAAGGCATACCCACTAGCTGTATCGACCTGCGCCTCGTTCAAGATTGGCAAGCCAGTGGGGCAATTCATGCGTGATGCATCCGGCAAGTTGTTCCTGATCGAGGATGGCAAAAAGCGCAGAATTGCAAACTGGACACAGTTTGCCGCACTCAGAGGCGACGCTCCCGGTTTGGTTCAAGCCAGCGACTTCTTTGCCGGAATGATTCCAGATGGTGCCAAGGCTGGTGCGACCGCAGTCCTGGCCTCAAACTCCGACATTCCAAGCGCAGAGTTTGAAGGCTTCCAGTTTGGGGGAGTGATTCCGACCCCTACCCCAACTCCTAAACCAACGGTAACGCCAACCCCCAAGCCAACTGTCTCCCCAACCACATCAGCGACACCTAAACCAACGCCAACTCCGACCAGATCCGCAACGGTGTCCTACACGGTCGTCTCGGGTGACACCCTGACTTCAATTGCTCGCAAGTTCTCGGTCAGCACCACCTCTATAGCCGTGGCCAATGCCCTGGTCTCACCATTCACAATCAGGGTTGGTCAGATCTTGAAGATCCCACCAGTGGCCTCGACCGCAACCTCGACCACATCGCCGAGCACGTCGTCTGGGACTACTAAGCCCAAGACCTACACGGTTAGGTCGGGGGACACCCTTACCAGCATCGCAAGATCACTTGGGGTGAGCGCAACTGAACTGGCCACACTCAACGGAATCACCAACCCGAATTTGATCAGGGTTGGTCAGGTTTTGAAGGTTCCTAGCTAGCAGCCCAAGCCGAGGAAACAATTTCTTCAAGGCCGTGCTTGGCTTTGAAGCCAAGCACTTCTTGAATTCGCTCCACTTTGGCTACTAGTCGTGGCGGGTCACCGGCGCGACGATCTGAGATTTGGTACTCAAAGTTGATGCCCGACGAGATCTTCAGTTGATCCAGAACCTGGATCACTGAGGCCCCCTCACCGGTTCCAACATTGAAAGTGTCAAATGGGCGGTCATCGCGCTCCAGGTAATCGACGGCTGCAACGTGAGCCTCGGCAAGGTCCTGCACATGCACGTAGTCACGGATGCAGCTTCCATCTGGGGTCGGGTAGTCGGTTCCAAAAACAATGGGCGCTTTGCCAGCCTTGAGTGCGTTGATTGCGATGGGAATCAGGTTTAGTGCGGCGGTATCAGCCAACTCCTTTGGCCCACAGCCCGCCACGTTGAAGTATCGAAGGTTCACTCCGCGCAGGCCCCACACCTTGGCGTTTTTGACCATCCACTCGCCGATGAGCTTGGTCTCGCCATATGGGTTGATTGGTCTTCCCGGGTAGTCCTCATCGACCTTGTCCACATCTGGCATTCCATAGGTTGCGGCAGAGGATGAGAAGACCAGCTTCTTGACGTCGTTGGCTTTCATGGCGAGCAGCAGATTCGCCAGGCCACCTAGGTTGTCGAGGTAGTAGGTCTCAGGAATCTGAACCGACTCACCAACCTGCTTTCTAGCGGCGAGGTGAATCACCGCATCGAAGCGGTGCTCTTTCATTAGGGCATTTAGGTCTGCCACCGCGGTTGGTGCAGCGAGATCTAATTGCACCAGAGGGCAGCTAATTCTTGAGCTTACTCCGGTCGAGAGATTGTCGATTACGACGCATTCGTGACCATTTTGTTCGGCTGACCGAACAACATGAGAGCCAATGTAGCCAGCACCGCCAGTGACCAAGAGTTTCATGTCTAAAGGCTACCTTGAGGCTTTGGTAACAATTGTTCACTGGCGCAAAATATTGGACTTGACACGGGCATACTTACACCGTTGTAATTACACAAACAAGATTCACAAGAAGGCAGGGAAAAGGCATGGAACAACGCGGTCAGGTGCCTGCAAACTGGTTTATCGATGTCCTAAAGCTGGGGGTTTCTGGGGCATACGGTGATGGCGAGACCGATCCCCTAGCCTGGCAAGCAGATGCTCTTTGCTCCCAGACCGATCCCGAAGCATTCTTCCCAGAAAAGGGCGGCTCAACTCGCGACGCAAAGCGCATCTGCGCTCAGTGCACCGTGAAGTCAGAGTGCCTGGAGTATGCGTTGAAGAACGATGAGCGCTTTGGAATCTGGGGTGGTCTTTCTGAGCGTGAGCGTCGTCGCCTTCGCAAGCGCGCCTAGTTCGTTATGTCCGCACTTTCGGTAGCGGCTGTTGTTGTTTCTCACGGCAGACCTGATTACCTAAAGGCATCTCTATCAGCACTTTCTGCTCAGTCACTGCGACCCAAACACGTCATAGTTGTTGAAACCGCGGCTGATCTTGAATCCATGGAGCTGGTGAGGGCCGCAGGCTTCCAGCTAATCACCCCGGGCAACATACAGTTTGGAGCCGCCGTGAATGCGGCGATTGATGCCCTCCCTAAAGACTTTGGCTGGCTTTGGCTTTTGCATGAGGATGCCGTGGCCGAGATTTCAGCCCTCGAACAGTTGGGTAAAGCGGCCGAGATTTCACCTTCGGTTGCGATCATCGGGCCAAAGCTTCTGCACTTTGATGACCCGGGTCGAATCCAACAGCTCGGGCTAACCGCCACTCGAACTGGAAAGCCGTTCTTGTTGGTCGCAGATGAGTACGACCAGGGTCAGCATGACGCGCTGGCTGATGTGTTGGCCACTTCAACCGCTGGCATGCTGATTGCACTCGAGGCCTGGCATCGTCTTGGTGGAGTGCAGGACTCGACTCCGTTGTTTGCCTCCGATTTGGAATTGGGTATTAGAGCCAGAGCGGCGGGATACCGAGTAATGGTGGAACCAAGTGCCAGGGTGCTGCACGCCGGGCTCTCCTTAGCTGGCATGCGAGAAAAGAGCTGGCTTGGTGGATCCAGATATGTGGCGCGTGCTAAAGCTCACATCCACACTGCCACCACGCTTTGGCCACTGCCATTTGTTCTATCGCTGTACTTTTTCATGCCCCTGATTGCGCTGGTGAGCATCCCGTTTCACCTTTGGACCAAGCGCCCAGGAAGAATTCTGGGCCAGCTGCGCGGCTGGCTCTGGGCCTGGGGAACACTTTCCCAGAGACTGCAGGCGAGATCCATCACTCGAGGCTTGGGGTCTTTGGCGCCGGTAGCCAACCTGCTTGCAACGACGAAGCAAATCAGGCAGCGCAAGCTTGACGCGCTCATTGAGCTGCCCGATGAACCCAAACCGCCAAACGGCATTTTTGCGAGTAACCAGGCTTGGTTTGCGCTGATCCCGTTACTTGCAAGTTTCCCCATCTGGCCACAGGGTCCAATAATCACGTCTTGGTTATTGCCGCTTAGTGCCGACCTAGGTGAAATCTTTGCCCAAACCGGTGCAAGTGGACTGCAATCTGGAAGTGGCTTGGCCGCTCCAACCGATCCTTTCAACTGGGTGCTACTGGCTCTCGCAGCCATTTCCCCGCTTGGCTCGGATTGGGCAGTTTCACTTTGGCTATTTCTGGGACCAACCCTCGGCTACTTCGTCGCTTGGCAGTTTGCCGCGGCCTTTGTTCAAAAGCCTTGGCTTAGAACCCTTGTCGGCCTTGGTTTCTCGCTCTCACCATTCGTTCTGGGGGCAGCGCTGGGCGCAAACTTGGTCTCCCTGACTGCGGCCTTATTTGCCCCGTTGGCTTTGCTATTTGCACTCCGGTCAATGCAGAGCCATACCAATGCCAGGGCGCTTCGCTGGTCGGGCTTGAGCGCTATTAGCCTCTTTGGACTATCCGTTTCCAGCCCAAGCCTCGCCATGGTCGCAAGTCTCTACTTTGTTGTTTTGGGACTAGTGAACCCAAGGCGCCTTCACCTTCAACTGCTGGCGCTTGTACCAAGCGTCTTGGTGCTTTACCCCTGGGTGCAGTTCTGGTTTGAGAAGGGCTCGATGCAGCTGGCCTTGATTCCGGCTTGGTCAGCACTGCCTGCACTCTCGATAGAGCTTGCTAACTGGTCGGTCTACTTTCTCGGGTCTTCTTTCCTCCTGCTAATTGGTTTGGCGGCAGCAAAAACGGGACGCTGGCTCGCAGGATTGGCTCTAATTCTTGGCCTCTTGGCAGTTAGCTACTTTGAGGTCAGCTCACAGCTGGCTCAGCTCGGTGTGGCAACTTTGATTGCGCTGGTCCTGGCAGTCTCTGGCATCTCTCAGATCAACAAACCAGTTGCTGTCGCCACTGGATTGGTTTTTGCACTCTTCGTTGGGTTTGCAGGCTGGCAGAGCGTTTCGACTGAGCGCTTGGATGCTCGAGAGTCGAGATTGATGCCTGCCCTTGTCGTTGCGCAATCCAAAGCCAACCAAGGGGACGTCTTGACTCTGAAACTTAGCCAAGGCGACAACCTTGAAGCTGAATTGGTCTGGGGCGATGGCCTACAACTTGAACAGCGGGCTGTCGCGAGCAAGTATTTGGAACCAGAACTTCCAGCCCAGCAAATTGCGCAACTTAGTGCTGGTTTGATTGCGGGTAATTCAGATGGCATTCAAGCCCTGATTCAGGAGCTGGGCATCAGTTTCATTTTGCTCAATTCCACCGACCCACAGACACAGGCTCAGACCGAGGTGGCAATCGGCTCCATGGAGTTTTTGCAACCTGCTGGTCGATCTGAATTTGGAGCACTCTGGAGAACCGAGGTCGTGTCTGCAGTAGCACCGAACTCGACTCCACAGCCTCTCAGGCAAGAGTTGATCTGGAGCCTTGCGGTTGCCGGGTTGTTAGCACTGCCGACTCCGGCCGTGGTGCGGGGCTATCGCCGCTCGAGAAGGAGTGAGCGATGAAGTTAGCTCTGAGAATCATCGGTTACCTCACTTTGGTGGGATTGGGTTTTGCACTAATTCAGCTCCCTAAGCCTTTGGTGCCTGAGCAGCGGGGGGCAGTTGAAGCCACCGCCAGTGTTGACCCAATGCCCCTAAATGCTTACTGTCCAGGGCCATTAGCTGAGGTGGGTGGCGAGCAGGGAACTGACCTTGGCGCTATCGAAAGAGTTGGCAAAGCCACATTCAATCTTTGGGGGGCTGATGCTCAGGCTCAAGAAAACGGCGGTCTGCTAGTAAGCGTTGAGGGCAAGGAACAGTCCACGAAGTTGCTTTCAGCCAATCAAACGCAGGCTATCTCGAGGGAAAGACTTAGTGGCCTTGCAGCCAGCTACTGCCCGATGCCCCAGGTTTCCGGATACTTCGTTGTTGGGGATTCTGGCCCTGGCAGCGAGAGTGTCCTACACCTTGCAAATCCAAATGATGTCGACCTAATGGTTGATCTTGAGTTGGTGCTCGAGTCTGAGGTCGCGACCGATCGAATCTCACTCGCCGCCGGAGAACACAAGCTGGTCTCGTTGGTTGCGTTGAGCTCAGCGGAGTCAAGTTTTGTGCTTCGCTACCAAACCTCAGGTTTACCAGTTGCCGCCTTCATGCAACTTCGTGAGGTCAGTGGCCTGAGTGCCACCGGAGTGGCCCTGGTTCCGCCTACCCAACCAATAAGTCAAGGCGCAATTGCCGGTCTGGTGGTTGGAGAAAATGCAATCAAATCTCCGACCCTTAGGGTCTTCAACCCAGGCCTTGAAGATGTTGAGCTAAACCTGCAGGCCATCAACTCCGATGACTTTGAGCTGATTCAAATTCGGGTCCCGGCTGGTGTTTTGTTGGAGGAAACACTCAACCTGCCCGCTGGGGTAAGTCTGATCAGTTTCGAAGCTGCCTCAGAACTGGTGCTGTCGGTTCGAAACGACGTGATCTCTCCGAAGGTGGATTTTGAATGGCTACTGCCAACATCGGTCTTCGAGCGAGATCTCTACCTTCAGGCTCCAGGTAGCACCGAGTTAGTGATTTCAAACCCTGGACTGAAGCCCATCAATTTGATAATCGAAAGCTCGACAAGCCAGGAGGTCAGCGTTGCCGGTCGCTCGAGCCTTCTCGTCCCAATTGAGCGGGGTCCACTGAAGATTGCCGGATTTGGCTTCATGGCGAGCTTGAACGTTCTGTCGAACGCGGGCTATGCCGTTATACAGCCGACCGAGATGCGAAACATCGGCGAGAGCATCCAGGTATTCGTTCGCTAATTCGGGTGAATCAAATCCCAAGGGTCGGCGTCGATTAGTGCTGCAGCCGCAGAGATAACTGCCTGCTCAATTTGCAATCTTGGGTCGCTAATTCTCATCTTTCCGATTCGTTGAATCGGAATTCGATAGAGCGTGATTTGCATCTTTTCTTTATTGGCCATGAAGCGACGGATTGGTTCCTGTTCGCTGACCTGAGGCACATCTTCGATTTCCCAGCTGAGTTTTGAGAGTTTCTCAGGGAAGGTTTCCTTCAAATACTCGCATGTCTCAGTCACCACGTCCTCGAAGAAGTGCTTGCGGGCGATGCCGTGGTGAAAGAGCTTGGACGGTAGTGGACGGCGCATCCCACGACCGTGGCGGTCGCGGCTAATCGGGCCTTGGTCCATGCCGCCATTGTATTCTTGCCCTGCTCATTACAGCTAAGAGGGGTTCTTTGGTTCAGTTCAGCGACTTTGTAAAGACTTACGACGTTCGTGGTTTGGTGGGTTCACAGCTCACCGACGAGGTCGTGGAGGCGTTTGGCGCTGGCTTCGCCGACGAACTGGGTCTCGAGGGTAAAGAGCTAGTCATCGGTTATGACATGCGCGATAGCTCCGAGCGCTTCGCCGAGAGTTTTGCAAAAGGTGCTGCCAAGCGTGGCGCATCATCAAAGGTCTTGGGGCTTTGCTCCACCGATATGTCCTACTACGCCTCTGGAATCATGCAGTTGCCGGCCGTCATGTTCACCGCCAGCCACAACCCAGCGACCTACAACGGAATGAAGTTCTCTCGCGCAGGAGCGCGTGGAATTTCAATGAACACCGGCCTAAGTGGAATCTCCGAGCGGGCACAGGACTATTTGGCTAATGGCATCGAAGCCGTCGCTTCGCTGGGTCGGAGCGTTCGAGTAGATGTCATGCAGGACTACGTGAAATACCTGCGATCGTTGGTAAAGCTCGAGGGCGCAAGAAAGCTAAAGATCGTCGTCGATGCCGCCAACGGCATGGGTGGTCTGACTGTGCCAGCCGTGTTCGGTTCGGCTGCTGGTCTGCCAGCGTTGGATTTTGAGATTATCCCGATGTATTTCGAGCTCGATGGCACTTTCCCAAACCATGAGGCAAACCCGCTCGACCCCAAGAACTTAGTTGATCTGCAACGTGCAGTCTTGGAGCATGGCGCGGACCTTGGACTTGCCTTTGACGGCGATGCAGATCGCTGCTTTGCCATCGACGAAAAAGGCCATGCCATTAGTCCATCAGCGGTTGCTGCCATCGTTGCAAAGCGCGAGATTGAGCGCGTTCAGGCACTCGGTGAGAGTGACATCACAGTCATTCACAATGCGCTGACCTCGCGATCTGTCGAAGAGGTCATCACACAGTGCGGAGCAAAGCCATTTAGGACCAAGGTTGGTCACTCTCTGATCAAGGATGCGATGGCTGAAACCGGTGCGGTATTCGGTGGAGAGCACTCCGCCCACTACTACTTCAGAGACTTCTGGGGGGCAGACAACGGCATGCTGGCAGCGATGCACCTGGTGGCAGAACTGGCAGGTTCAGGGGAGCTGGCCTCTTCGCTAGGTCAGCGCTTTACTCCGTACTTTGCATCAGGCGAAATCAACTCCACCGTTGAGGACCGCGATGCTGCCCTGCAGCGCGTGCGTGAGTCGCTAGTTGGTGCAACGGAAGAGGTTTTTGACGGTACAACTTTCAGCTTTGAATCAGAAAATGTCTGGTGGTGGGCAAATATTCGTCCCTCAAACACCGAACCATTGCTTAGACTTAACGTGGAGTCCAGCCACGAGGCCTCGATGGTTGAGATTCGAGACAAAGCAATCAAAGCAATACGCAATCTTTGAATCGATCATCGAAAGAGGCACACATGAGCCAGACCATTACCCAATTTGATTTCAAGGTCGCTGACCTTTCCCTCGCAGAGGCTGGTAGACACCAGATTCGTCTAGCCGAGCAGGAGATGCCAGGTCTGATGGCGCTGCGCAAGGAGTATGGTCCTTCCCAGCCACTCAAGGGAGCCCGCATCGCAGGCTCACTTCACATGACCGTGCAGACCGCCGTGCTAATCGAGACCCTGGTTGAGCTGGGCGCTTCGGTTCGTTGGGCAAGCTGCAACATTTACTCCACCCAGGACGAGGCTGCTGCCGCAGTTGTTGTTGGTAAGGGAACCACCGAGTCCCCAGCTGGAACCCCGGTATTCGCCTGGAAGGGCGAGACTCTGGAGGAGTACTGGTGGTGCACCGAGAAGATTTTCGACTTCTCCGCAGAGGGCTTTGATGGGCCAAACCTGATTTTGGACGATGGTGGCGACGCCACCTTGTTAGTACACAAGGGCGTTGAGTTTGAGAAGGCTGGTTCAGTACCACCAGCTGGTGTTGATGACTCACACGAGTACCGTGTGATTTTGGACACCTTGACCGAATCGCTCAAGCGTGACTCCAGCTACTACACCAGAGTGGCAGCCGACATCATCGGTGTTTCCGAGGAGACCACCACTGGTGTTCACCGCCTTTATGAGTTTTTCAAGCGTGGCGAACTGTTGTTCCCAGCTATCAACGTGAACGACGCCGTAACCAAGTCGAAGTTCGACAACAAGTACGGCATCCGTCACTCCCTGCCAGATGGTCTAAACCGTGCGACCGACGTTCTAATGGGTGGCAAAGTTTGCTTCGTTGCCGGCTACGGCGATGTGGGCAAGGGTTGTGCCGAGGCACTTCGTGGCCAGGGCGCTCGGGTTATCGTCTCTGAGATTGACCCGATCTGTGCACTGCAGGCTGCGATGGATGGCTACCAGGTCGCGGCCCTAGAGTCCGTGATTGACCAGATTGACATTTTTGTGACCTCGACCGGCAACGAGAACATCATCAGACCAGAGCACGTTCTGAAAATGAAGAACCTCGCAATCTTGGCAAACGTTGGTCACTTCGACAACGAGATCGACATGGCCGGAATCGCTCAGATACCGGGTGTTGAGAAGGTAGAGATCAAGCCTCAGGTTCACGAGTGGCGACTGCCAAACGGTCGCGCCGTGCTGATTCTGTCCGAAGGCCGACTAATGAACCTTGGTAACGCTACCGGTCACCCTTCATTCGTGATGTCTACCTCGTTCTCTAACCAGGTGCTGGCCCAGATCGAGCTTTACCAGCGCGCTGCAGAGTATGGCCTTGGAGTTCACATCCTGCCAAAGCAACTAGATGAGAAGGTTGCACGCTTGCACCTCGATGCATTGGGCGTCGAGTTGACAAAACTAACCCCCTCTCAGGCAAGATACATTGGTGTAGCAGTTGATGGTCCTTACAAGGTGGATCACTACCGCTACTAACAGGAGGTCGCAGTGTCTCACAAGATTCTTGTCGTTGACGATGATGATGCACTGCGCGAAATGGTTGGCCTGGTCCTAGCCGGGGCCGGTTACGAACCAATCTTTGCTGCGGATGGCCTGAGCGCGATCGACATCTTCAACCAGTCAAACCCTGATCTGGTGTTGTTGGACATCATGCTGCCAGGCCAGTCGGGCATCGAAGTCTGTTCTCAAATCAGGGCAACCAGCGGAACTCCAATTGTTATGTTGACCGCTAAGGGTGACACCGAGGATGTGGTGCGTGGTCTCGAGGCTGGAGCCGATGACTACGTAGTGAAGCCACACAACGGAGCCGAGCTGCTCGCGAGAATCAAGGCTCGACTTCGACCAGTAGTCGATGAGGGTTCCAACCTTCAGGTTGGTCAGATCACTTTGGACCCGTTGTCCTTCGAGGTAAAGCGTGGCGATACGCCGATTGCTCTCACCCCACTTGAGTTCAAGCTCTTGCACACCCTTGCTACTAAGCCACAGCAAGTGTTCTCTCGCGAGATGCTGCTGGAGCAGGTTTGGGGCTACCAGTACAAGGCAGACACCAGATTGGTGAACGTTCACGTGCAGCGACTTCGCTCCAAGATCGAGATTGACCCAGAGAACCCGAAGATCGTCCTTACGGTTCGCGGCCACGGTTACCGAGTTGGTACCGACGCTGCGTGAAGTGGTTTAGAAAATCTCTAACGGCCAAAGCGGTTCTCACCACACTTGGCCTTAGCTTTTTGGCACTTGTCACCTTAGGTGGCTTCTTATCTTTTTCGCTGGCCAATGCTTTCTATCAAAACCGAGTGGAGCAGATTCTCTCTGAGACCGAGCGTGCAATCGGCTCGGTGCAGTCAACAATTGCTGCCGCTTCGCTCAATGACGAGACCAGCCTGCAGACGGTTTTGAACTCGGTGGTGCCAACGCTACAAGTCTCGGGATCTTCGGCCAATCGTCAGGTGGCACTTTTGCGATCTCCTGGTCAGCCCCAGCTCGAGCTATTTCAATCGCCTATCTCGCCAGATTTGGACTTGAACTCAATCCCCGAGGAGCTGAGAATCAAGGTTCGGGAGAACCCAGCAATCCTCAGCTACACCCCAGTTGGCCTGGTTCGAGACGGTATCACTGTTCCGGGAGTAACGGTGGGTGGGGCTATCTCTGTCCCATTGGCTGGAGAATTCGAGCTTTATCTGGTCTATGACCTCTCACCAGAGCAAGAAGCTTTGTCCTTGGTGCAGTCAGCTCTGGCGATCGGTGGCATATTTCTCATTTTTATCATCGGCCTAGTTAGCTACCTGGTGACCAGAAGAGTCATTCAGCCGGTCGAGCAGGCTGCCAAGGCGGCCGAGCTGCTGGCTCAGGGAAATCTGGATGAGCGGCTTGCCGAGCGCGGAGACGACGTCGTGGCTCAGTTGGCAAGGTCCTTCAACAAAATGGCCACCAACCTGCAGCAGCAAATTCAAAAGCTTGACTCATTGTCACGGATGCAGCGTCGCTTCGTGTCAGATGTTTCCCATGAGTTGAGAACCCCACTCACCACTATCAAACTTGCCGGTGAGGTCATCTTTGCCAATCGCAAAGGCCTTGACCCTGCACTCTCTCGCTCGGCTGAACTGATGCAAGCGCAGATTGATCGATTCGAGAGACTGCTCGCTGATCTATTGGAGATCTCGCGCTACGACGCCGGAGCGGTCCAGGCAGAGCTTGAGGTCAGAGACCTAAATGCTGTAGTTGGTTCAGCAATTGCAAGCATTGAGCCACTCGCGGCCAGCAGAAACATGCCAATCCAGGTTCTATTGCCAGCCAGGGCTGTTGAGGCAGAGCTAGATGCAAAACGTATTGAGCGCCTAATCGTGAACCTGCTTTCTAACGCCGTCGAACATGGCGAGGGTAAGCCGATTCAGGTTGAGGTTGGCGAGAATGCAACGGCGGTAGCGGTATGTGTCACCGACTTTGGAGTCGGCATGACCAAGCAGCAGCTGGAGCGCATTTTTGACCGATTTTGGAGGGCTGATCCAGCTCGCCAGCGCTCCTTGGGCGGTACGGGGCTGGGGCTCGCCATCTCCAAGGAGGATGCGATTTTGCACCGCGGTTGGTTGCAGGTTTGGTCAAAGCCCAAGCGTGGTTCGAGCTTTAGGCTCACGCTCCCGAAGCGTTCAGACTTGGTCATTGCCAATTCACCACTGCCGCTACCACCAAGATCGATGGAGCCGTGATGAAAAAGCTAATCGCCCTGCTTGCGATTCTGACTCTGTCGGGTTGCGCCGCGATACCAACTGGGTTGGATGTTAAATCCGGACCTGAGATTGCTGCGTCCGAACAGCAAGAGGTTGCTTACTACACCCCATCGGGACCACTTGAGGGTGCAACTCCTCGAGAGATTGTCAGTGGCTTCTTGGCCGCTGGAACTGGTCCGCAAAACGACTACGCCGTGGCAAGAGAGTTTCTAAGCCGCGACTTCGCTCAACAGTGGAAACCTGATAACCAGGTATTGATTCGAAATGGAGCACCGACATTCCGCGAGGGTGGACCTGGGCTGCAGATGGTCGCTATCAATGTTCAAGCCAGGCTTGATGAGCACGGTCGCTACTCAAGCTATGAGGCGGCTGACACAACATCTCTTCGGTTCAAGCTGGTTCAGCAAGATGGTCAGTGGCGCATTGACTCCGCACCAAACCTAACCGTGGTTACACCACCGGTTTTCCAGGTGGTGTTCAAGCCATACAACATCTACTTCCTCGACACTCGCGGTAGTGATCTGGTTCCAGATCTTCGTTGGTTCCCATCGCGCGCTTCAACCGGAACCAGATTGGTAAATGCACTTTTGGCAGGACCATCGGAGTATTTGATGCTCGGGGTTCAGAGTGCCATTCCGGAGGGCACCAAGCTAACGATTGGTGCGGTGAAGATTCAGCAAGGTATTGCCGAGGTTGACTTCGACTCGGTAGCACTCAGCGCAGATGCGATCAATCGCCGCTTGATGCTCTCTCAGCTTCGGGCAACCCTGCTTCAGCTCTCCGGGGTCTCTGATGTTGTGTTGAGCGTGAATAGCTCCAGGCAAGACATTGTCCCGGCAGAGCTGTCCCCTGCTCGAAGCGGGTCTGAGGTGCTGGCTCTATCGGATGCTGTTTACCGAATCGGACCAGCAGACTCACTTGCCATCACCGGAACCGCAAACCTAGTTCAGTTCTCCAATCCGACACTTTTGGCCGGCGCTCGCTCTGGCAACCTCTTGGCTTTTGCTGGCCCTGATGGAGTTGAGTTGATGGTTGGTTCAGGAATTGGTGTTCAGAGCCAACGGATTTCCAAAGTGAGCAATGTGGTCTCGCTGGAGTTTGACTCGGAGGATCTACTTTGGATCGTGCCTGAGCAATCAGGGTCCGATGTTCAGGTCTTTGATGGCTCAAACCAGGTGGCGTCTTTGGTCTTACCAGTCATTGGAACCCGAATTAGCGCTCAGCTAAGTCCGGAGGGCTCAAGGCTTGCTGTAATTGTGAAGAATAAAGGCGAGGTTCGCCTTGAGATATTCACGATTGCAAGGGATGTTCGAAATAACCCATCGACCATCAATCCTGGAACCATAATCCAGGCTCCGTTGCAAAGCCCAGTCTCACTCACCTGGCAATCTCCGGTGACGCTGCGAATCTTGGAGACCTCACCGCGCTCGAGCTCCCTCACCGACTATCCGTTGTTTGGACCCAGGGTCTTACTGCCAACGCCAGTGGTCCGAGGGGCAAAGGTCGTTGCCGGACAGGCGACTGGATCAAGTTATCTTCTCGGCACCAACGGGGAGCTTTGGAATCTGATCGGTGGCTCTTGGCGCAGGCTGCAATCAGAGCTGACCGACATTGCGAAGCTTCGCTAACAATTTCTAAGAACTCGCGCTTATCAACAACACAAATTCTCTTAGCCGGAGGTCAAATAACTGACGTGATGATTGCAGGGTGATGGATGCCCTATTGCAACTTATTGCTCCGGTGAAGTGTGTTTGTTGCGGCAAGAGCTCGGTCCTGTGTTGCCCAGAGCACCTGACTGAGCCCGGGGTCGTAGCTCTGTCAGGGGTCCCGATGCACTACCTAACTCCACTGGATGATGATCGGCTGAGGACGATGGTTGCATTTAAAGACAAGGGTGTCACTGCCTTAGCAGCGCACTATGCCAAGGCAACCAGGTTCTACTTGGAAGCTAAGGGGTTAACGGATGTGGTTGTTGTGGTGCCACCGAGAAATCCCCGGAACTACCGCACGAGGGGCTTTCATCCAGCACTGTTGGTTGCCAACAAGCTTGGCCTGCGGGTCCGAAGCGCAAGAGCACTCAAAAGACTGGCCGATCAGAGAACGCTGAGCGCTCTACACCGTGCGCAAAACCTCTCAGGTGCTTACGAGCTTTCAAGCCTGGCGGGGGAGTCGGTGCTGCTCTTTGATGACGTGATGACAACCGGTGCCACGCTTAGAGAGCTCCACCGTGCTGCAACTGAAGCTGGGGGTGAGGTGGTGGCCGGCTGTGTGCTAGCTATGAGATTTCAGGAATTTGTCCCAACAGATTTGAAAAAGGCGTAGTTTGTAGACAGGGCATCGAAGCCCCCGAGGAGGCAACCGTGGATCTCAGAATTTCAGCCAGAAACCTCAATGTCTCGGAGCGATTCAAGGAATACGCTGCCGAGAAATCAGCAAAAGTTGAGCAGTACGCGCATCGGCCGCAGGAGCTCAACGTGAAAATAACTCGCCACGAGCACCACTCAACCGGAGTTGAGGACCAAGTCGAACTGACTGTTTATGAACCAGGTCATGTGGTCAGGGCAGAGGCTCGAGCAGTCGACAAGTTTGCTGCCTTTGACATCGCATTTGGCAAGTTGGTTGAGCGACTCCGTCGTTATTCGGACAAACACAAGATCCACCGTGGTGGAAATCACAAGAACCTAGGTGCGAGCGAGCTTGCAGCAGCGGACTTTGCCCAATTGGACATTAAGCCACTAGATGTCAGGGTGAGTGTCGAGGAAGAAGAGGTCCCAGCGGACCTAACTTCTCCGATTACGATCCGTGCCAAGGAGTTTCCTGCTAACCCGATGACCAAGGAGCAGGCGGTTGATCACATGGAGCTTGTAGGCCATGACTTCTACTTGTTTTTGGACAGTGAAACGGGCAAAAATGCTGTGGTCTATCGACGCAAGGGTTACAGCTACGGGGTAATCAGCCTGAGCTAATAAAAGCCCCAGCAACTACAATTGCACCCGAAACCTAAGGGAGATCATTTTGGTGTCAATCATTGACAAACTGCTGCGCGCGGGTGAGGGAAAGCTACTTCGTAGGCTCCAGTCAATTGCGCAGGAGGTCAACGCTCTCGAGCAGAACTTTGTCGGTCTAACTGATGAAGAGCTACGTGATGAGACCAGACAGTTCCGTGAGCGCTACGCAGCCGGTGAGACTCTGGATGACCTACTCCCTGAGGCCTTTGCCGCAGTTCGCGAGGCTGCCAAGCGCACGATTGGTCTTAGACACTTTGATGTTCAGCTCATGGGTGGTGCCGCCCTGCACCTAGGCAACATCGCTGAGATGAAAACCGGTGAAGGTAAGACGCTGGTCGCAACCACCGCTGCTTACCTGAACGCAATTCCTGCCAGGGGCGTTCACGTTGTAACCACGAATGACTTTCTTGCCGGTTACCAGTCTGAGTTGATGGGCCGTGTGTTCCGCGCCTTGGGTATGACCACTGGTTGCCTGGTTTCAGGTCAGGAGCCTTCGGTTCGCAGAGCGCAGTATGAGTGCGACATTACCTATGGAACCAATAATGAGTTTGGTTTTGATTACCTGCGCGACAACATGGCGCTGAATAAGTCAGACCTCGTGCAGCGCGGTCACTTCTTCGCCATCGTCGACGAGGTTGACTCCATCTTGATCGATGAGGCAAGGACCCCACTGATCATTTCTGGTCCTGCCTCTCCAGAGGTAAACCGCTGGTTCGGTGTCTTCTCGAAGCTGGTTCAGACGCTTGAGGCTGAGGTTGACTACGAGGTTGACGAGAAAAAGCGCACGATCGGTGTGCTGGAGTCCGGTATCGACAAGGTTGAAGATTACCTGGGCATCGACAATCTCTATGAGTCAGCCAACACCCCGCTGATCTCTTTCCTCAACAACGCGATTCGCGCCAAGGAGCTGTTCCGCAAGGACCGCGACTACGTTGTGGTGAACGGCGAGGTTCAGATCGTTGATGAGCACACTGGCCGCATCCTGCCAGGTCGTCGTTACAACGAGGGCATGCACCAGGCGATTGAGGCCAAGGAGGGCGTGGCCATCAAGGCCGAGAACCAGACCCTTGCCACCATCACTCTGCAGAACTATTTCAGGATGTACCAAAAGCTCTCCGGTATGACTGGTACTGCCGAGACCGAGGCCGCAGAATTCATGTCAACCTACAAGTTGGGTGTGGTTCCAATCCCGACAAACAAGCCGATGATTCGTCTTGACCAGCAGGACCTGATCTTCAAAAACGAAGAGGTCAAGTTCCGCATGGTGGTTGAGGACATCGCCACTCGCCACCAGACCGGTCAGCCGATTCTGGTTGGTACCACCTCGGTTGAAAAGAGCGAGTATCTCTCGAAGCTGCTAGCCAAGCGTGGTGTCAAGCACGAGGTTCTAAATGCAAAGAACAACGCTCGAGAGGCAGCCATTGTTGCCCAAGCGGGTAGATTCGGAGCGGTAACCGTAGCCACCAACATGGCCGGTCGCGGTACCGACATCATGCTCGGTGGTAACGCCGAGTTCTTGGCTGTTGCCGAGATGCACAAGCTTGGTCTTGACCCTGTTGAGCAGGCCGAGGACTACGAAAAAGCTTGGGACGAGATCTTCGAAAAGATCAAAGCTCAGGTCGCTACCGAGGCTGAGAAGGTGCTGGCCGTAGGTGGACTCTACGTACTGGGCACCGAGCGTCACGAGTCCCGCCGCATCGACAACCAGCTTCGCGGTCGTTCCGGTCGCCAGGGTGACCCGGGTGAATCCAGGTTCTATCTCTCACTCACCGACGACTTGATGCGATTGTTCAATTCAGGTGCGGCTGCGGCTTTGATGAACCGCTCATCGGTGCCGGATGAATCCGTGATTGAGTCAAAGGTAGTATCTCGGGCCATTGCCTCAGCGCAGTCCCAGGTCGAGGCTAGAAACGCTGAGATTCGCAAGAACATCCTCAAGTACGACGATGTGATGAACCGCCAGCGCGAGGCAATTTACTCAGACCGCCGTCATATCCTCGAGGGCGACGACATCTCTGGCACTTTCCAGCAGTTCTTGGAGCAGGTTGTCACCGAGGTGGTTCGCAATGAAGTGACCGACACTTCGGTTCACGATTGGGATCTGCCAGGCCTATGGAATACGTTGTCTCAGATTTACCCGGTTGGTCTTGAGGTTGATGAGGTTCTTGAAGAGGCTCGTTCGATCTCCAAGGTTTCAGTCTCATGGCTTATCGAGGAGCTGCTCTCCGATGCTCGACTTGCCTATCAGAAGCGAACCGAGGACGTTGGTGAGCAGGTCATGCGTGAACTCGAGCGCCGCGTGATGCTTTCGGTAATTGACCGTAAATGGCGCGATCACCTCTATGAGATGGATTACCTCAAGGAGGGAATCGGTCTGCGTGCAATGGCTCAGCGAGATCCGCTCGTGGAATACCAGCGCGAGGGTTACAACATGTTCTCGGACATGATGGCCGGCATCCGCGAAGAGGCAGTGCAGTTCCTGTTCAACGTCGAAATCAAGCAGACGGTGACCGAGGTTCAGCCACAGCCAATCCCGCAGGGTCTGACCTACACTGCGCCAAGCGAACCAGGAACTCCGGCAAAGTCCGAACCTGCCAAGCCGCAGCAAAATAAGGATGGCTCTGGAAGTAGCTTCTTCCGCGGCTAAATCAGGCTGATGTCGGTGATCCGATACCTGGTGTGAACCAGCTCGGCCCTAATCGAAACTGCCTTAGTTACCCCGCTAATACGAAGGATCACCACGCCTTGAAAGGCGTGGTGATCCGTGAGAAAGGTCTGGGTTGTCTTCAGACAGACCTCGGGCCTGGATCGCAGTCCGGTTAGAGCGCGTTGTCTGGCTTCCCGTTGTGCTCGTTGGCAGACGTCGTAGTAGGTCCTGTCAGAGAGCCACCTTGCCAGCTGCTCAGGCCTTCTCACCCCCGCTAAAACTTCAATGTAAGCAGCAGAGATCTCGGCAAAGAACGGTGCTGGGTCAACTTTCTTGGTAGCGACTTGGTCTGACATAAGGCCCCCTTTTTCATAAGTCGTGGCAGTAGTTTGGCCTTATCAAATGAAACTGAAAAGGGTCAAGCCCAGGTTGTGGAAAACTCCGAAGCCTGCGAGAAAAGGCCAAATTTGATCCTGTGGAAAACCCTCCGCACAGTTTCTCGATTCTTGCCAATCTGTTGGCATGGCGATTCGAATGGGAAGAAAAATCCCCAATTGGTTGATACTGGCTGGAGCCGGAGTTGTGGTCTGTGTTGGACTTGTGGTCAGCGTCTTGGCAAAACCCTTGCCGGAATACTTAGTTGCCGCGGCCGACATCAAACCGGGTAGCGTGCTGAGCGAGCAGGACTTTGTTTCTGTTCCCCTTGATTTAGGTGAGATTCAAAATTACATAAGGGCAGATCAGTTGCCCAGCAATCAAAGCGTTGTGCGAGTGGTTCGTAAGGGTGAGCTGCTGTCCGCCTTCGACCTGACCGGCGAACTGGATCCAAATTTCACAGCACTTCGTTTAGTCCCCGAGCTTCGACCCGCAATTTCCAAAGTCGGCTCTTTTGTTTCGGTTTGGCGAGCACTCGAGGGGGAGACTGGCTTTGAGATGCAGCGCCTGGTGGAGCGCGCGGAGGTGCTGGCTATTGAGGAGGGAGAGGGGTTATTTGCCGACAACGTTCCTGAGATCGAGATAAGACTTGGCATCGAACAGTCAGTCTTTGTGATGCAGGCCATCTCCCAGGAGAGTTCGATCTTCTTGGTGCCGGTGTCATGAGCTTGATTGATTTGGAGCGCAGGGTAGAACCCAAGCCTGAGTCACTGCAGCGAGATGCTTCCATCGTTTCGGTCTGGGGTTCCGCCGGAAGTGGGAAAACCAATCTTGCAGTGAACTTGGCGTTTGAACTTGCTTCGATGGGGCACCAGGTTTGTCTTGTGGATTGCTCCACCCGCAGACCGGCCATTGCCCCATGGTTGGGCATCACCGAACCGGGTCCCGGAATTCTCGGGCTTTTGCGCCTAGCTCGACAAGATCGACTCGACCAAGAGCAGTTTCTTCGGCTCAGCCACGAGATTTGTTTTGGCAATCACTCACTCGCTTTGATCAGCGGGATATCTCAACCTGCGCGCTGGCCAGAGTTTGATGGTGAAGCAATAAACGCACTGCTTGATTGGATCTCCAGGCAATACAGTTTCGTGGTTTTGGATTTAGATTCAGACCTAGAGCGAGGGCTCATAAAACTCGAGGCGTCCATTGAGCGAAACCAGCCCACCGCGAGCCTTCTAGAGCGATCAACCAGGGTCTTGATGGTCTCAGGGAGCGACCCAGTATCTGTGAATCACACGCTCATGGCAGTCAGGGATCTAACCTGTGATTACGAGCTGATCGCCAATCGCCTTCGAAGCTCGGTGCTGGGAAGAGACCCAGCTAGGCAGGTCCGCGACACCCTCTATGAACTGCTATCCAAGGAGTTGATCTCAGTCTTGCCGGATGATTCAGAGGCTGTGGATCAGTCCATGTTGAAATCCCAACCGCTATTGATGATTGCCAAAAACTCCAAATTGCGTGAAGCCATCAGAGCGCTGGCGATCGAACTAATCAAACACCGCGAGGGTAGACTCGAGAATCGTGAGTGAGACCGTTCAGCAACAGCAGTGGTTGCGATCGCTGATTGCCGACTGGCAACTCATTTCCGACATGGCATTTGCAGACCTAGTGCTTTGGGTTCCAGTGGGAGCAAAGCTTCAAGCCTTCGCTCACGCCAGACCATCCACTGCTCCCACGCTCTTTCATCGAGATCTCACCGACAGCTCTCCTCGCTACGACTGGATCGAACTGATTGAGGCTGCATTCTCATCGGGTGAGGCTCAGGTCTCTGGCTCGATCACACAAGTTGACGACCTATCCGCAAGAATTTCCGCTTTTCCAGTTTTAGCTCCAGGTAGCAAGAAACCGCTGGCGGTCATCTCCCGTCACACGAATCTTTCGCAGCCTCGCTATACCAACCGACTGCAAATCAATTTCAACGAGTGTGCAACGCAGCTCTTGGAAATGGTGGCCAGGGGTGAGTTTCCAATTCCCGAGGCTGGCACCGCAGCCAAGCGTGGGGCTCCTCGACCAAACGACGGCTTTATTCGACTAGACCAAGCCGGACGGATTATTTTTGCCAGCCCAAATGCGTTGTCGGTCTTCAACCGAGCAGGTCTTCAGGGTGAACTTGAGGGGCGATTGCTTGCCGAGGAGATCACTGGCACCCAGTCCAAGTTGGTTCAGATAGACGAGGGTCTCCCTTTGGTCTTGACCGGCAAGGCAGCTTGGCGCACCGACATTGAATTTCCAGATTTCACGATCGCTGCTCGCTCGATCCCGCTAACCAAGGGCTCAGAGCGCATCGGTGCGATCGTGCTATGTCGAGATGTGACCGAGCTTAGGGTCAGGGAGCGTGAACTGATCACGAAGGATGTCACGATTCGTGAGATCCACCACCGAGTCAAGAACAACCTTCAGACTGTCGCGAGCCTTTTGCGGATTCAGTCGCGGCAGACTTCGAGTGAAGAGGTCAAGGAATCGCTGTCGCAAGCGATGCGCAGAGTGAGCGCAATCGCAGTTGTGCACGATGTGCTCTCTGAAGGCATTGACCAAGAGGTTTCTTTCGATCAGATCTTTAAACGAATCCTGCTCTTGATCCCCGAGATCGCCGGTTATCACACCACAGTGAAGACCGAATTTGTGGGGAGTTTTGGAGACATGGCGGCTGCTCGCTCAACTCCATTGGCGTTGGTGCTGACCGAGGTGGTTGCCAACGCGGTCGAGCATGGTCTGAGCGATCGGTCTGGCACTATCACCGTAAGCGCGGAGCGGGAGAAGCAAAACCTTCACATCGAGATTATTGATGATGGTGCTGGGTTGCCTGAGGGCAAGGTTGGCAGCGGTTTGGGCACGCAGATCATTCGAACCCTGGTGGAGTCGGAGTTGCGCGGAAAGATTAACTGGACCTCGCCAATTCGTGGCGGGACCAAGGTGGTTATTGACCTACCGGTTTAGCCTGCTCGGCGTGCGCGTGCGTAGCGACGCTTTAGGGATCTGCGCTCGTCTTCGCTGAGTCCGCCCCAAACACCAGTGTCCTGGTTTTCCTTGATTGCGTACTCGAGGCATTGAGCCGAAACTGAACACTGTCTGCAGATTGATTTTGCCTGCTCGATTTGCTCTAGCGCTGGTCCAGTGTTGCCTACTGGGAAGAAGAGCTCAGGGTCTTCATTGAGGCATCGGGCCTGGTTTAGCCACTGCATATCCATAGTGTTCTGTTATTCCTAAGGGTCGAAACAGGAGGTATCCCGGTGGGGTAAAGTCACATCTGCAACGTCCAAAATGGTTTCACACCGAAGCCCATAAATCAAGACCCAAAATTGCGAGCATGAACATAAAACTGACCGTGGCAATAGCTATCTTGGCGATGGAATCTTTCGCGCTCATCGCGGTTACACTCTGGTCGCTCTTAGCAATCTTGCAGGGAAACACCTTCTCTTTGACGAGCTCGCTCTTCCTCTTTGGACTCTTGATCGCGGCTTCACTCTGGGCCGGCAACATAACTTTTGGACTAGCCAGGCGCAAGCGCTGGTCTCACACGGCAGCCATGGTTTTACAGCTATTGATCGCTTCGATTGCGACCGCAAGCTTTTCCGGAGAGTTTGCCTCACCGGTTATCGGCTGGGGACTTTTGATCCCTGCGGCGTTGGGTTTCTACCTGCTTTTTTCGAGACAGGTGAGAGTGGAATTCGGTAAGGACTAGCCGATTCTCTTGAGCAGCATGTTGGTGTGGCCGGTCGCCTTTACGTTGTAGAGGGCGTCGACCACCACACCATTCTCATCAATCAAGATTGTTGAACGCAGAGCTCCCTTGTAGATACGTCCGTAGAGAGACTTCTCTCCATATGCGCCGTAGGCGCGGTGCGCATCCATGTTCTCATCGCTAAGCAGGGCGAAGGTGAGTTCATGTGCATCTTCAAAGCTCTTCAGCTTCTTTACGGGATCAGGCGAGACACCCACGATTTTGTAGCCCTTCGCCTCGAATTGAGGCAAAGCATCTTGGAAATCGGCGGCTTCTTTGGTGCAGCCGGGGCTCCCTGCAGCGGGGTAGAAGTAGAGAACGGTTTTGGTTCCGAGTAGGTCCGAGAGTGACTTAGTTTCGCCATCTTGATTCAACAAGCTGAAATCTGGAGCCTTATCTCCAGGACTCAGTCGCTGCACTACGTCGGACATCAACACCTCGGCTTTGGTTTATAGAAACATTATTCATCCGAAAGCTGGCCCGAGTCTCAGTTCGCCAATAGCGTTTGCGAAAAAAGTTCGTTGCAGGGCTCAATTTCAACTGCTAGGATTTCCCCTCGTTGCGCCTCTAGCTCAATCGGCAGAGCAACTGACTCTTAATCAGTGGGTTCTGGGTTCAAGTCCCAGGGGGCGCACTTTTTCATTTAACTGATTCTTAAATTACGCGCCTTCACGCCCGCTCAAACTGATCTCAGCCGATTTTTTTTACGCACTTCACAAATTTGTCTAGACCCCCTAGACTTATGCCATGGCCAAACTAGCTGACTCCCTAACCATGGGTCCTGTGACCCTGCGGGTTGCGAATCTTGATTTGATGTCCGATTACTACATCAGTGCGGTGGGACTGAAGTTGGTCGGTGAGACTCTCAACTCCAAGGTCCTGGGCGGCGATCAGGGAACTGCTTTGATCTTGGAACATGCTCCGGAACTGCGTCACGCTGGACCCAGCGAGGCCGGTCTTTTCCACACCGCGTTTTTGTTTTCGTCTCGATCCGAGCTGGCTTCGGCTGTGGCATCAGTCGCTACCAAGCACCCAGGGTCTTTCACTGGGTCAGCCGACCACCTAGTTTCTGAAGCGTTTTACTTCGATGACCCAGAGGGCAACGGTGTCGAACTCTACTTCGATAAAGAGCGCACGCTTTGGTCGTGGCAACACGGCCAAGTTCAGATGGATACGTTGAGGCTCGACCCCAATCAGTATATTGCCGAAAACCTTGACCCTGAGGCTGAGTTGTCCGCAGCCGTCATCGGTCACGTTCATCTCAGCGTCGGAAACATTTCTCAGGCCAAGGATTTCTATATCGATCTGCTCGGGTTTGACGTGACGATGGACTGGGGTGGGACTGCCTTGTTTGTCTCGGTGGGCGGTTATCACCACCACATGGCCATGAATATTTGGCGATCTCGTGGGGCTGGTCGACGCCAGCCCACGCTCGGTCTCAGAGACGTTTCACTGGTTCTGCCAAATGACCAGGTGTTTGGTGCCGCTGTAGAGCGATTGAGTAGGTCTGATGTGAGGCAGCTCGAGACAAATTTGGTCCTGGTTGAGGACCCCTGGGGCAACCAGGTGAGCCTTAGCTACTAGTTATTTTTTAACGGTTGAGAGTGCGTAGCCGCCGGCGACGCAGAGCGCTATAGGTCCAACGAAGTCAAGGCCAGAAAACCAAGTGGTGCCACTGTTTGCAATCACAAAAACAAAGCCGAGCAACCCCACCGCGATCAAGCTCCAGCCAATACCCCTTGAGACTCTGGGGTCAACCCTGTTGAGGTCTTCGCGTGATTTTGCGGTGAGCTTTCCGCAGGCTGGGCATCTGAAATCGTGTTGTGTAATTGCTGCGCTGCAGTGAGGGCAATTCATATCCATAGCTAAACACTAGGGGCAATAAGCTGTGGGGGATTGGAGATTCCGATGACTAAAGCGCTGATGGTGATCGACGTACAGGCAAGCTTGTTCCTAGGCAAGTGGGCTGTTCCGAATAAAGCCGAGCTGCTGTCTCGAATTGGTGATCGAGTGCTTCAGGCTCGCATGGCTGAGGAGCCAGTGATCTTTGTCCAAAACGATGGACCAGAGGATGAACTAGACGCCCCTGGTCTTCCGATGTGGGATTTGGTCATCAACCCTCGGCCAGAGGAGCTGGTGGTTAGAAAGACTACCCAAAACGTTTTTGAGTCCAACCCAGATTTGGCCGATGAGCTTCGCGCTCGCGGCATCACTGAGATTGAAGCCTGCGGTGTGCAGTCAGAGCTATGCCTAATTTCAAGTATTCGCGGGGCTCACGCAAACGGCTTCAAAGTGAGTCTGAATCCAGGACTGCATGGCACCTATGACGGCGGCTATCCAGGTGCCGATTCCGGCCCGAGCGCGCAAGAGCTGCACGATGCAGTGCAGCGTGAGGTGGATGCGCTCTCCAAGTGACAAATAACCTGATTGCTCTTGAACCCAAGCGGTTCGATTCATATGTTGCGGCTATAGAAGCCGCTGGTGGCCAGTTATCCGAACTCGGTCATCAAGTTGAGGCCCTAATTTGGACCGATTATTCAAAGCCAGATTTGTTAGCACAGACGATCCGCGAGAATCCCCAATTGCGTTGGGTGCAGCTACCCTTCGCCGGAGTAGATGCTTTTGCAGACCTACTCCACCTACCAGTCACCTTCACCTCTGCCAAGCGCTCCTACTCTGAACCGGTTGCTGAACACGCGCTTATGTTGGCTATGGCCCTTGGTCGAATATTGCCCAAACGGGTGAAGGCGCTGAGTTGGGGTAAAAAACATGCTGAGTCGCTTTATGACGAGGAAGTCGTAATCGTTGGAGGTGGCGGAATTGCTCAGGAGCTAGTGCGACTTCTGGTTCCGTTTCGATCCCGGATCAAAGTAGTTCGAAAGCGTGAGAGTGAGCCCTTTGATACCTACGGCATGGCCGAGGTGGTCCCATTTGAAAGGCTCGATGAGTCCTTAGCTAGGGCAAAGTTTGTCTTTCTCGCATGCGCTCTGACCGATGAGACCAGATTCTTGTTCTCAGGCCCAAGGTTCTCAGTTATGCGAGACGACTCATATCTGGTGAACGTGGCTCGAGGAGAGGTTGTTGATCAGGAAGCCCTCTTAGACGCTTTGGATTCGGGGGATATCGCTGGTGCCGCAACGGATGTCACCTACCCAGAACCGCTACATGAGGGTCACCCGATGTGGGGTAGGGAAGATCTGATTATTACCCCGCACACCGCTGACACGAAACCGATTGTTGAGCGACTTTTTGCTCAGCGATTGAGGGTAAACGTCGGATCTTGGATTGCGGGAAACCAACTAACCGGAGTGGTTGATCCAGAGTTGGGGTATTGATGGAGCTGAGCAACTGGCTTCTCTACACGGCGGCTGCGCTTGGTCTGTCCCTTACCCCGGGGCCTAATGGTTTGTTGGCGCTGACTCATGGCGCGCTCTACGGAACCAAACGAACGGTCGCGACAATCTTGGGTGGGGGAGTTGGCTTCACGATTGTCATCGGGTTGTCCATGTTTGGTATCGGTGCCATGCTTGCAGCCAATGCCGAGCTGATCTTTTGGCTGAAGTGGCTTGGCGGCGCATACCTGGTTTTCCTTGGCATCCAAGTTTGGCGGTCGGAACCGATCGGAGTGGCAACATCGCAGGGCGGTAAGTCGAGACCTTGGTCGCTTTTTCAAGCAGGCCTTTACTCAGCTGTCTCAAACCCCAAGGGCATCTTGTTTTTTGTAGCCTTTTTGCCGCAGTTCATTGAGCCTCAGAAACCTCTGCTGTGGCAGTTCCTGATAATGGCGGCCACGTTCTTCGTTATCGAGTTCTGCTACGAATTGACGGTCGCTGCGCTGGCCGACAGGATCACGCCATGGCTGAAAAAGGTTGGCAAAAACTTCAACCGAGTCTTTGGCTCGGTGTTTATTGCTATTGGGGTTTTGCTGCCGCTGCGCGGTTAGATACCTAGCTCGTTTTTGAGCATCTCGATGTGACCCTTCGCCTTCACGTTGTAAAGCACGTGGGTTAGGGCGCCGCTCTCATCTACTACGAATGTTGATCGAATGGTGCCCATGTAGGTCTTGCCGTACATGCTCTTCTCTCCGTATGCGCCATAGGCCTGCTGCACGGCGTTGTCTGGGTCGGAGAGGAGGTCGAAGTTCAGGTTCTCCTTGTCCTTGAATTTCTTTAGCTTGCCAGGCAGGTCAGGGGAGATTCCCAAGACCGTGTAGCCAGCTGATTTCAAGGTGTTGATGTTGTCTCTTAGCTCGCAGGCCTGAGTGGTGCAGCCCGGGGTTGATGCCGCCGGGTAGAAGTACACCACTACCTTTTGACCGGCTAGTGAATCCAGGCTGACTGACTGGTCGTCTTGATTCTTCAGGGTGAACTTAGGGGCTGAATCTCCGACTTTTACGCTCATGCGTTTTCCATTTCTCTAGCTGCTTGCTTTGTTCTTTTTGAACCCAAGCCCTCGAGCTTGAGCCAAGTTGACATTGTGAGCACCACCAGGCTGAAGCCAAACAGCAGGTCCTCTAGCGGGGCGTTCACGATTCGAATTCCCATAATCGCGTTCTCGCCATAGGTGACAATTTCGGTGCCGGTTAGGTAACCGTTGGTCAAGAGTTGAAAGAAAATCACTATCGAGTAGGCGATGTAGAAGCTTGTCCTAGCGAAAAGACCTGTCTTCAAAATGCCTGACTCTATGAAGATCACGATTGCTACCGAGATAAGGGCAAGAACTGTGTAACTCATTTACTCACCAGCTCACTTCTTTTCTCTCGGTAGGCAAGCAGCATGCGGTAAGCAGAGCGGGTTCCCTCCATGGTGAGGATTGCAGCGACCGGGATCAAGACAAAGAACAGGTATTCCTCGAGCGGGATATCCAGCGGGCCATAGATGCCAAGGATTTGATCGCGGTCAAAGAACCAGTGACCCTGTGAAATTGCATAGGCATCCCAGATGATGAACCAAGGTGCGACAAGAAGAATGGTTGTCAGTAATCGGATTGGGTTTCTCAAGACTCGAATCTTGAAACCCCACTCGAGCCACCAGGATCCGAAGACCACAAACAGCAGCATCGCCATGTAAGACCACTGCCCGAACATACTGCTCCTGAGACTAGACTCAGCCCTGTGCTGCAATCAGAACTGAAGCTGCTGGTTCAACTTCGAACCATCTCTAGATACAGCATTTTGTTCGGCACTTTTATTTCAATTCCGTTGAGTTTTTTCTTCCCTGAACAGATTATTTGGCAGGTCGTTCTCGCTCTCTTTGCCCTGGCTGTCGGAACCCCGCATGGGGCTGTCGACCACCTGGTTACCGTGCCAAAGTTCAAGCTCTTGAAGATGACCTTGTTTATCGCTGGCTATCTCGCGGTAACCGGTCTGGCGATCTGGTTCTTGATTGCAAACAACCTGCTTGGTTTTCAACTCATCGTCTTGATCAGTGCAATTCACTTCGGTATTGGTGATGCCTCCTTCATCAAAGAGATTGAAAGCCGCAAAGGAATCCAGAATCTACCTCGCCTGAGTTATGCCCTCGCCGCGGGCTTCACACCGGTGTTTATCCCGCTTCTAACCGAAGGTGCGGCCGAGGCTCTGCAGGCAGTAAACCCAAGTCTTGTTGGTTGGGCCGCAGGATTTGAGACAGAGCTTTTGTGGGCGGTAATCGCCCTGAATCTTTTTGCGGTTGGCCTCATGGCGCTAAAACGTCGCTTCGATGAGGTCATTGACTTGCTGCTACTTCTTGGAATCAGTCTTGTTGCACCGCCACTTGTTGCCTTCGCTTTTTACTTCGGTTTGTGGCACGCCCTTCGGCATACCGGCCGATTGACCCTAGAGCTACGAAGCGCCCAGCGCTTGCATGAATCAGGCCGCCGCTGGGCCAGTTTTTTCAAAGCATTCATCGCTGGTGTGCCAGCTTTGGTTTTGGTTTTGGGTTTCACGATCGGCTGGGCACTCTTGTCTGACTTTAGTTTGCCGGAAGAGCTGCTGTGGCTTTTGCTGGTCGTGATTTGGGCTTTGACGGTGCCCCATATGGCCCTTACGGCAAGATTGGATGCCAAGGCGATGGGAGTGAAGCTTTGATCTCTGCAACCACTGGATTTTTGACGGGGCTCTCGCTGATTATCGCAATCGGTGCTCAGAATGCGTTCGTGCTGAGGCAAGGGCTTCGTAAAGAGCACATCTTTCCAATCGTGCTCTTTGCATCGATCTCTGATGCGCTTCTAATCATCGTTGGCATTGCTGGCCTGGGTGCTGTGATTCAGGGTTACCCGCTGGCCCTTGAGGTGATTCGCTACGTCGGAGCTGCCTACCTGGCATGGTTCGGCGTATCGGCACTCAGAAGGGCTTTGAAGCCTGGATCATTGGAGGCTGGTTCAGGATCCGGCATCACTTTGGGTAAGGCAATCGCAACCGTGGCTGCGCTGACCTACCTAAATCCACACGTTTACCTCGACACCGTGATTTTGGTTGGCGGCATTGGTAATCAGTTTGGCGATGAGCGTTGGCTGTTCGCATTTGGCGCCGCCACCGCATCCTTTGTTTGGTTCTTTTCGCTTGGCTACTTCGCCAAACTGCTTTCTAGATTTGTTTCCTCTCCGAAATTCTGGAGGGTGCTCGATGGCTTCATCGCTTTGGTGATGTTCTCAATTGCAGTGCTTTTGTTGACCTATGAGTTTTAGGGATTGAATAGAAAATGACATTTGAAGAGAGCTCGCTCGGAAACTTTGCTAACCGCTCAAGTTCTAAATGGCGTCGCTACCCGGCCGATGTTCTTCCGATGCACGTCGCGGAAATGGACTTTGAGGTAGCTGTCGAGATTCGCGAGAAACTCCACGATCTGGTGTCTCGCTCTGACCTTGGCTACCTTGGACCAATCCCCGAGCTTGCCACTGCCTTTGAGAAGTATGCGCTCGCAAAGTGGGGTTGGCAGATTCACAAGCCGAACCTGAAACTCGCCACCGATGTTGGCGTTGCAGCGGTAGAGATTTTGCGTGTGGTCACAAAACCAGGCGAGCGGGTATTGATCAACTCCCCGGTCTATTCGAGCTTTTATCACTGGATACACGAGGTTGGTGCTGTCGAGCACGATGCTCCACTTCGACTTGAGGGAGACTCTTGGCGGCTAGATCTTGAAGCGATCGAGGAAGCCTTCAAATCAGGCGTGAAGGTCTACATGATCTGCTCACCGCAAAACCCAGTCGGCACTATCCACTCGGCCGAAGAGCTCCAAGCCATTTCCGACCTGGCAAACCAATACGGGGTTTTAGTGATCTCGGATGAGATTCACGCCCCACTTAGCTTTGAAAGCTTCACTCCCTACCTGACTATTGAAGGAGCAGATAGAAACGGCGTAGTCATCACATCGAGCTCTAAGGCTTGGAATACTGCTGGCCTAAAAGCAGGCTTTCTGATCTATCAATCCGATGAGGTAGCCAAGCGAATTCAAGGTATTCCGGAGGCTATGCACTGGCGCAGCTCACTACTGGGTGCTTTTGCCATGACAGTCGCCTATGACGCTTGCGACTACTGGATTGATCAGACGAATGTTCGATTGCAGGAAAACCTGGCCCATTTAAGGGCTGAGGTTGAAAGGCAGCTCCCCAAGGCCAAGATGTTTGACCACAAGGCAACCTACTTGGCTTGGATTGATCTAACTGAATACCAGCTGGCGAAACCCCAGGCCGAGATTCTTCGCCGCGGGGTGGCCTTGGTCCCTGGAGAAGATCATGCTCCCAAAGACGAATATTCAACCTTCGTGCGATTTAACTTTGCGTGCTCAAAGGAACGAATTACCGAAGCGGTTCGTCGGATGCGCTCAGCGCTTGAGGGCAGTAACTAGATCTTCGATAAGGTCTGCTGGGTTTTCAAGCCCAACTGAGAGTCGCAACGTGCCATCGCCGATACCCATGCGCATTCTGGTTTCAGGATCGAGTCTGCGGTGGGTCGAAGATGCAGGGTGAGTGATAAGGGACCTCGAGTCTCCGAGGTTATTCGAGATGTCGATGACCTCCAGTCGGTTCATCAACTCAAAGGCGCGGTCCTTGCTCTCAAGATCAAGAGCTAGGGTCGTCCCACCCTTGAGCATTTGTCTCTTTGCTAACTGCTGCTGAGGGTGAGAGTCCAAGAATGGGTGGTGCACCTTGGCAATTCCTTTTGCACCGGAGAGCGCCTTCGCAATCTCAAAAGCGGAATCAGCCATCTTGTGAACTCGCATCTCCATGGTCTCAAGCGACTTCAGTAGCACCCAGGCGTTGAAAGGCGAAAGAGATGGTCCGGTGTGACGGGTGAATGGCTTTAGGTGTTGGTCGATGTATTCCTTGGAGCCCAGTAGCGCTCCACCCAATACCCGGCCCTGACCATCGATGTGTTTGGTTGCCGAATACATCACGACATCGGCACCAAACTCCAATGGCTTTTGAAGCACCGGTGATGCCATGACGTTGTCAACGATCAAGAGTGCCCCCGCTGAGTGAGAGAGCTTTGCGACCATAGCGATGTCGACAATCTCCATCAGTGGGTTTGAAGGAGTCTCGATAAAGACCGCCTTCGCCTTTTTACTGAGTGCCCTCTCCCAAGCGTCCTGGGTGTTTTCGATAACTACCTCAACCTCGACGCCCCAGCGCGGCAAGATCTCGGTTAGGACTACATAGCAGGAGGAGAACATAGCGCCGGATGCCACTACTCGATCGCCGGCGGAAACCAAGCAGGCCACAGAGGCAAACATCGCACTCATCCCACTACCGGTTGCGTGTGCGGCTTCCGCACCTTCAATTAGAGCTAGACGCTCCTCAAACATTTGGACAGTTGGGTTTGAAAACCTGGAGTAGAGGTGGTGCTCTTCGGTTTCAGCGAAGCTGGCCTCTGCCTGTTCTGCGCTGTCGTAGGTGAATCCTGAGTTGAGAAATAGCGCCTCGGAGGTCTCTTGAAAACCCGTTCTGGTCAGGCCGCCGCGGACCGCGATGGTGTCCGGGTGCAGCTCACGTGAGGTAGGTGTTGAGCTGTTTGGGTTATAGCCCCAGGGTCGATTGCGCTTTGTCATTGCCCAAAAACATACCCGCAAACCCATAGTCTTTGCAGCGTGGAAACCAAAGTCATCGCTTTAGCGACCGAGCTTTTTCAAAAGCACGGCATCGTGAACTACTCCTTCGGATTCGATAGAGCGATTCGCAGGGCTGGGTTATGCGACTACACCAAGCGCCGAATAACCATTTCTAAGCACCTCTTGGCTGCTGCTGACATGGATCAAATTGAACAGGTGCTGCTGCATGAGATTGCCCATGCATTGGTCGGTAAGAGCGCAGGTCACGGCAAGATCTGGCGACAGAAGGCCAGTGAGATCGGCTATCGCCACGAGAGGATCGACGGGTCATCGCTGGCCTCTGAAGTTGCAAAGTGGCGGGGAAGTTGTCCCCAAGATCACGAGCACTACCGCTCGAGAAAACCGCAGCGGCCACTGTCTTGCAAACTTTGTGCGCCGAGTTTTTCTAGGCGCTACCTGATTAGCTGGGTTGAGGTCCGATGATTACGGCACTGACGATCGCGCCTGCCAAAAAGTTCAAATAGATAAATCGTCTCCATCCACGATTCGCTACCTCGCAGTTTTCATCCGTTATGCCCCATTCGCGACCAACCACGAATAGGTATGGAAGAGCTGCCAGCGCAGCCTGCGGATAGCGATCACCAAGGAACAGGGTGACCACCCCCGCTACCAAATACATGAAAAATGCGATTCGAACGGTCGCCTTGGCCCCCAATACGGTGGCAATCGACGCGATACCGGCCTCTCGGTCGGCTCTAATGTCTTGCACCGCCCCGAAAGCATGCGAAGCCATGCCCCAGAGGGTGAAGCTAAAGGTGATTAGCCAGATCCTTTGATCAAAGCTCGCTCCTGCAAGAGTGAGACCAAAGAGCATGGGGCCAACAAAGTGCATGGCTGAGGTGAAGGAATCAAGAAACGGAATCTCTTTGAATCGAAGGCCACCGAGGCTGTAAGCGACTACCGAAAACAAAACCACCATCAGGACCACCGAGCTGAGCAGGTCCCCAACCAGCAACAGGTAGATCACAAATGGGATTGTTAAGCCGAAGGAAATCAAAAGGGTGGGCCGGTGATACTTGGGCTCTAAGAGGCCACCCTCGATGCCACCTTTTCTTGGGTTACGCAGATCTGAGGGGTAATCAAATACGTCATTCACCCCATACATCAAAAGGTTGTAGGGGATCAGAAAAAACAAACTGCCAATTAGCAGGTTGGTATCTAGCTCTCCCGTCGCCAAGAAATAGGCTGCGGCAAATGGGAAAGCGGTATTGATCCAAGAGATTGGACGAGATGAGATGAAGAGCTTTTTCAGCATCAACCTCTCCTAAAGAATTCATATAGCGATGGGGTCAGCACCAGAGCCACCAGAGTGTAGGCAAAGTCCTCGATGGGTGCATAGCCAAGCATGATGCCTAGGAGCTTCTCTTGGTCGTATGCCACTATCCCGGTTCCGATGATCACGTTATCGAAGATCAGCGTCAGAGTCAGCATCACCAAGCTCGTGATGATGACCGGCCTCGCTCGTAGCTGCTTGCGAACCAAGACTGTGTAGAGAGCGAAAATACCCAACACCAAGGCCGTCAACTCTGGATAGCTCATTTGGACGCCCACCTGTAAACCACGAGGGTGTTGTAGCAAAGAAGCGTGAGGAAGAAAACCTCTTCAAGCGGAAGTTCGGGGGCGAGCAGGATGCCACTTAGGTGTGGCGCATCACCGCGGAAGAAGATGCCGTTGATTATCCCGACGATGTCCCAGGCCAAAAACACTGCCACCGAGATGGTAACTGCGAGCAAGGTTGCCCGGGCGTCAACGAACAGAGCCAGCTTGTGGGTGAAGTCCAAAAGCCCAACTCCCAAGATGGAGAGGATCAGTGCGATCAGGTAAAGGTAGGGGACTACCTCCTGAATCACTGCAGGCCTCTCCAGCTCTTGACTGGGGATAGCTCACCCTTGGTTGGGCCGGCACTGCGGTCATCGATCAGGTGCTTATAAACCAACTCTGCTCCGATTAGACACATCGGTAGGCCAATGCCTGGGATGGTGTTGTGACCTGTGTAGAGCAGGTTCTTGACCTTCTTGGACTTATTGGATGGTCTAAAGAATGCGCTCTGGGTGAGGGTGTGAGCCATGCCCAGTGCGGTTCCGCTCCAGGCGTTTAGCTCAGACTCAAAGTTCGCAGGACCAACTGTCCTTCGCACCACAATGCGCTCCTTAAGGTCTGGGATGTCACACCACTGGGCAATTTGATCAATGATGCGATCCGCCTCAGCCTCAAACTCTGGGTCGCCCGAGCCATTTATGCCACCGCGACCAATGGCAGGATCGGCTGCAATCGGAACTAGGACAAACAGGTTCTCATGATCCTGAGGGGCAACGCTGGAATCGGTCTTTGATGGCATGCAGAGGTAGAGCGATGCAGGTGACGGCACCTTGCTCTTGCCATCGGCCTTTCTGAAGACCTCTTTGAAGTTCGATGCCCAGTCCTTGGTATAGAGCAGTGTGTGATGATCCAGCTGAGAAATCTTGCCCTTGATGCCCAGGTAAATCAAAAGTGCTGATGGACCTGGGACCTTCTTGTCCCAAAAGCGCTGCGGATAGGTCTGGTGCTTTTCATCTAGCAGCTTGGTCTCGACGTGGTGCAAATCGGCGCTTGCCACAACAACATCGGCCCGAATCTCAGACTCTCCAACCTTGACTCCAACAGCCTTGCCGTTCTCGACCAGGATTTTCTGAACCGGTGAGGAGGTGTGAATCTCAACGCCTTGCTTTTTCGCAAGGCGCTCGATGGATTCGATGATTGTGTAGATGCCACCGCGTGGGTAGAAGACTCCCTGATTCATGTCAACGTGAGTCATCAGGTGATACATGCTCGGGGTGTCATAGGGCGATGCACCAAGAAATACCGCTGGGAAGTTCAGCATCTTCTTCAGGCGTTCGTCTCTTACAAACTTCCCAGAGAAGGTCCAAAGTGGTGTCACTAGGAGCTTCAGGAATTCACCGAGTCTCGCAAGCACCTCTGGGTGGAAGAAGCTTCGTGGGTCTCGGAAGTTTGTGTAGAGGAAGTGTTTGATTGAGAGCTTGTAGGCATCTTCGGCACTGTCGAGGTAGCGCTGCAAGGCAGCTCCTGCTCCAGGCTCGATGGACTCAAACATGGACTTGATCTCGTCTACGTTCTCGCTCATCAGAAGCTTGTCGCCCTCACCCTCATTGCGCGTTTGGTAGGCGGGGGAGAGTCGGACTAGATCGAGCTCGGCGCTCGCGGTGGTTCCCATTAGGTTGTAAAACTGCTCGAAAGCATCTGGCATCAGGTACCAGCTTGGTCCCATGTCAAAACGGAAGCCATCCTTCTCCCAGAGGTAGGCGCGTCCACCTAGGGACTCCTTTGCCTCATAGAGGGTCACCTTCATGCCAGCCTTGGCCAATAGGGCGGCAGAGGAAAGTCCGGCGATGCCGCCACCGATTACGATGGCAGTTTTTTGACTCATGGCTTAGCTCCTAAAAACGCGCGGGCGACCAAGATCAACTTCTTGAAATTGCTCACGCTGATACGGGTGTTAATCAAATCCTTGGCCGATGTGTTTCCGATTTTGCGATTTAGTTCGGCAAACAAAAGCTGAGCGGCGGTAACGGCGACTCTCGCAGAGGTTGGAAGAAGCGGTAGCGATTGGGCGCTGATACTCAAGTCATTGTCGATGTCTTGAACCAATCGCTCTTTGGTTGCCTCATCAAAGTTGTTGACGTTGACACCTGGGAAGTAGGAGCGACCTAGCCGTCCAAAGTCTGCAGCGAGGTCTCTAAGAAAGTTCACCTTTTGGAATGCGCTGCCAAGCGCTCTGGCACCCTTGACTAGCTGAACTTTTTGCTCTTGGGTGTAGCTCTGACCCTGCACGAACGCCGCAAGGCACATCAAACCAACCACCTCGGCAGAGCCATAGACATAGCGTTCAAATGATTCTTGATCATGCTCGGACTCAGTCAGGTCCTGGCGCATCGAATAGAAAAACGGCTCAACAATGTCTTTGGCAATGCCGACTTCGCGCGCGGTTACTGCAAAAGAGTGCAGAATCAGGTTGGTTGAAAAACCTCGCTCCATTGCCCGGTAGGTCTCGGCTTCAAAGGCGTCGAGCTCTAGAGCGGGATCGAGGTTCGCCGCATTTAGAGCCGCCTGCTGAGCGGAACCGTCGACGATCTCATCCGCAACCCGCACCATCGCGTAGATGTTTTCGATGTGATGACGAAGTGACTTTGGCAGCAGTTTGGTGGCAGCACCAAAGGAAGTTGAGTAGCTGTAAATCACCTCGGCACTCGCCCGATGAGCGGCCTCGGTGTAAAGCGCTAGACCAGTAGGCACTTTGGTGGTGTCTTGGGATTCCACTCACCTAGGCTACCCCCTTTATTGGTGGCTAAGATTGGTTTATGCCAAGCCCAATGAAACCTCGTAGTCACGTTGTAACGGATGGAATTGAAAGGGCTGCCGCGCGCGGAATGCTGCGGGCAGTCGGAATGGGTGACGAGGACTGGGAAAAGCCGCAAATCGGTGTGGCGTCGTCATGGAACGAAGTAACCCCATGCAACCTCTCACTGGATCGGCTGGCCGATGCCGCCAAGATGGGTGTGCACGCAGCCAAGGGCTACCCACTTGAGTTCGGAACCATTTCGGTTTCTGACGGTATCTCAATGGGTCACGAGGGTATGCACTTCTCGCTTGTCTCTCGTGAGGTAATCGCGGACTCGGTTGAGACCGTTATGCAGGCTGAGCGTTTGGATGGTTCAGTCCTTTTGGCCGGCTGTGACAAGTCCCTACCTGGCATGTTGATGGCAGCTGCTCGTTTGGATTTGGCATCGGTATTTCTCTATGCCGGATCGATTGCTCCGGGCTGGGTAAAGCTTTCTGATGGCACCGAAAAAGAGGTCACTATCATCGACGCCTTCGAGGCAGTCGGTGCTTGCAAGGCCGGCAAGATGAGTCTTGAGGATTTGGACCGCATCGAGCGTGCGATCTGTCCGGGTGAAGGCGCATGTGGCGGTATGTACACCGCTAACACGATGGCTTCGATCGGTGAAGCGCTCGGCATGAGCCTTCCTGGTTCCGCGTCACCACCCTCTGCAGACCGTCGTCGCGATGCCTGGGCTCACCGCTCGGGTGAGGCCGTTGTCAACCTGATTGCTAAGGGCATCACTGCACGTCAGATCCTGACCAAGAAGGCATTTGAAAACGCAATCGCTGTCTTGATGGCCTTTGGTGGTTCGACAAACGCTGTGCTGCACCTCCTAGCAATCGCCCGTGAGGCCGAGGTTGACCTTCAACTTTCCGACTTCAACCGAATTGCCGACAAGGTGCCACACCTTGGAGACCTAAAGCCATTCGGTCAGTTTGTAATGAACGATGTCGACCGCGTCGGTGGTGTGCCGGTTGTAATGAAGGCCCTGCTTGATGCCGGTCTCATTCACGGTGACTGCCTAACCGTTACCGGTAAGACCGTTGCCGAAAACTTGGCAGACATTAACCCACCAGACCCAGACGGCAAGATCATCCGTGCGATGAACAACCCAATCCACAAGACCGGCGGTATCACCGTCCTTCACGGCACCATCGCTCCTGAGGGCGCAGTTGTAAAGACTGCAGGGTTTGACCTCGAGTTCTTCGAGGGTCCAGCTCGCGTTTTTGATCGTGAGCAGGGAGCCATGGATGCACTCTCCCGCGGCGAGATCAGCGCCGGTGACGTAGTGGTAATTCGCTACGAGGGTCCAAAGGGTGGGCCTGGTATGCGCGAGATGCTCGCCATCACTGGAGCAATCAAGGGTGCAGGATTGGGCAAGGATGTCCTACTATTGACAGACGGACGATTCTCAGGCGGCACAACCGGCCTGTGCATCGGACACATAGCACCAGAAGCAACCGATGGCGGACCTATTGCCCTGGTGCGCGATGGAGACCTAATTAGGGTCGACATTGCAGCTCGTTCTCTTGACTTACTGGTCGACGAAGAAGAGCTGGCTGCCCGCAGACAGAACTGGCAGCCGCTTCCCCCGCGCTACACCCGCGGTGTTCTAGGGAAGTACTCCAAGCTATTCAGATCTGCCGCAGAAGGTGCTTTCTGCGGTTAATACCGACTTGATAAGGAATTCGATGGCTACCGAAACCCTCACCGGAGCGCAAGCAATCATTCGCTCTTTGGAGATGCTGGGTGTCGACACCGTCTTTGGTTTGCCCGGTGGCGCAATTCTGCCCACCTACGACCCACTGATGGACTCCAGCAAGATTCGTCACATTTTGGTGCGTCACGAGCAGGGCGCAGGCCACGCAGCAGAAGGCTATGCGGCAGCCAGCGGGAAGCTCGGAGTTTGCATCGCAACCAGCGGACCAGGAGCAACTAACCTGGTGACCCCAATCATGGACGCGATGATGGACTCGGTGCCCATGCTTGCAATCACCGGTCAGGTGAACTCGCACGCCATCGGAACTGATGCTTTCCAGGAGGCCGACATTGTCGGCATCACAATGCCAATCACCAAGCACAGTTTCTTGGTTACAAAGGCAGAAGATATCCCGGCGACCATGGCAGCTGCTTACGAGCTTGCAACCACCGGTCGCCCAGGACCAGTCTTGGTTGACGTTGCCAAGGATGCTCAAAACGCAAAGTTTGAATTCAACTGGCCACCAAAGGTTGACCTACCTGGTTATAAGCCAGTTACCGACCCGCATGGCAAGCAGGTAACTGCTGCAGCAGAGCTGATTCTGGCTTCGAAGAAGCCAATCCTTTACGTTGGTGGCGGTGTGATCAGAGCTGGCGCTCACCGGGAGCTTCTCAAGCTTGCCGAGCTCATCAACGCTCCAGTGACCACCACCTTGATGGCGCGCGGTGCTTTCCCTGACTCGCACCCTAATCACCTTGGTATGCCAGGTATGCACGGAACCGTGCCAGCGGTGACCGGACTTCAGAAATCGGATCTCCTGATCACTCTGGGTGCCCGTTTCGATGACCGCGTGACCGGAGACGTAAAGAGCTTTGCCCGAGAGGCAAAGGTCATTCACGTTGACATTGACCCAGCCGAGATTGGCAAGATTCGTCACGCCGATGTCCCAATTGTTGGTGATGCCAAGGTCGTAATTTCGATGTTGATTGCTGAGCTTGAAAAGCAGCTCGGTGGCACCAAGCCCGATTATTCGGCATGGTGGCAGTTCCTCAATGGGCTCAAGGAGCGCTACCCACTTGGTTATGTCGATCTCGATGACGGCAAGCTCGCTCCGCAAACCGTTATCAAGCGAATCGGTGAGCTTTCCGGACCTGAGGCGATCTACTGCGCCGGTGTTGGTCAACATCAGATGTGGGCGGCACAGTTCATTAACTACGAGCGTCCAAACTCCTGGGTTAACTCAGGTGGAGCCGGAACTATGGGTTACTCGGTTCCAGCCGCGATGGGTGCCAAGGTTGCTCAGCCGGATCGTTTGGTTTGGTCAATCGACGGCGATGGCTGCTTCCAAATGACCAACCAGGAGTTGGCGACCTGCGCGATCAACAACATTCCAATCAAGGTTGCGATCATCAATAACTCGTCCTTGGGAATGGTCCGTCAGTGGCAGACCCTGTTCTACAACGAGCGCTACTCCAACACTGATTTGCACACCGGAACTGACACCCTGATGATCCCCGACTTCGTCAAGCTCGCTGAAGCCTACGGCTGCCTAGCGATTCGCGTGGAGAAGGAAGAGGAGATCGACCCAGCCATCAAGTTGGCCATGGAAACCAACGACCGCCCAGTGGTGATCGACTTCATCGTTGGTCGAGATGCGATGGTGTGGCCAATGGTCCCCGCCGGAGTCTCCAACGACGCCGTGCAGTACGCCCGCGATGCCAGACCGATCTGGGAAGGGGACGAGTAAATGAGTCAGCACGTACTCTCACTACTGGTTGAAGATAAGCCAGGTATTTTGACCCGCGTCGCCGCACTGTTTGCGCGTCGTGGTTTCAACATCGAGTCTTTGGCCGTTGGAACCACCGAGGTTGAGGGTGTTTCAAGAATCACCGCCGTGGTAAGTCTTGACGGACAACCACTCGAGCAGGTAACCAAGCAGTTGAACAAGCTTGTCAACGTTCTGAAGATCGTTGAGCTCGAGCAGGACAATTCGGTGGCCCGCGATCACATGTTGATTAAGGTCAAAACCGATGCCGCCACTCGCTCTCAGGTGCTCGAAGCCGTTACGCTGTTTCGTGCCCGAGTTATTGACGTGGTCAGCGACTCGGTTGTTATCGAGGTCACCGGCGACACCGCTAAGTGCAAGGCATTTCTGAAGGTGCTCGAACCATTCGGCATTAAAGAACTCGTTCAGTCTGGAGCAATCGCGATCTCTCGCGGCTCTAAGTCAATGAGCGAAAAAGTGCTTCGCTAAGAAATAGATCTACCAAACAAGGAGAAATAAGAAGTGGCAGAAATCTTCTATGACAAAGACGCCGACCTGAGCATCATTCAGGGACGCAAGGTGGCCGTATTGGGATTTGGTTCTCAGGGTCATGCTCACGCTCTAAACCTGAAGGACTCCGGCGTTGACGTCGTAGTTGGTCTACCAGAGGGATCAAAGTCCCGTGCCAAGGCACAGGAGCAGGGCCTAAACGTGCTAACTCCTTCCGAGGCGGTCAAGTGGGCAAACGTAATTGTGGTACTTGCTCCGGACCCTAAGCAGCGCGACCTCTACACCAATGACATTGAGCCAAACCTCTCCGCGGGTGACGCACTGGTCTTCGGACACGGTTTTGCTATTCGCTTCGGCTTCATCAAGCCTCCGGCAGATGTTGACGTTTTCCTAGTGGCACCAAAGGGTCCAGGTCACCTGGTTCGCCGCGAGTACGTTGCAGGCAAGGGTGTTCCCAACCTGATTGCTGTCGAGCAGGATGCAACTGGCAACGCCATGGCAGTCGGACTTTCCTACTCCAAGGCAATCGGTGGCACCCGTGCAGGCACCATCAAGACCACTTTCACCGAGGAGACCGAGACCGACCTATTCGGTGAGCAGGCTGTTCTCTGTGGTGGCGCATCACAGCTCGTCATGTACGGCTTTGAGGTGCTAACCGAGGCTGGTTACCAGCCAGAGATCGCTTACTTCGAGGTGCTTCACGAGCTCAAGCTGATCGTTGACCTCATGTACGAGGGTGGCATTGCAAAGCAGCGCTGGAGCGTTTCTGACACCGCCGAGTACGGTGACTACGTCTCCGGTCCTCGCGTGATTGACCCTCGCGTCAAGGAAAACATGAAGGCCGTTTTGGCCGACATCCAGTCCGGCGCATTTGCTGACCGCTTCATCTCAGACCAGGATGCTGGTGCTCCAGAGTTCAAGGCGCTGCGTGCTAAGGGCGAGGCTCACCCAATCGAGGCAACCGGTCGCGAACTTCGCAAGCTGTTCAGCTGGATCAAGCAGGACGATGACTACCAAGAGGGCTCAGCCGCTCGCTAGTTTCCAGTCCAAACCCCCGAGAGCAAACTCTCGGGGGTTTTGGCTATTCTGGGCAAATGTCTAAAGTCATCTTTTACGGAGTGATGTCCCTCGACGGCTATATTGCTGGTGAAAACGATGACATGGGTTGGGCTGAAAAATATCTCAGCCCCCAAGAGGACTTCGGCTGGATGGAGCTGATTCAGAGCTGTGGTGCAGTCTTGATGGGTCGCAAGACGTTTGAGTTTGAACTCAAGAATGCCCCAGAGCTAGATCGAATCCTTCCCACCTACGTGGTAACCGAACAGCCGCTTCGATTCGATGGTGTCCATACCCAGAATCTCTACTTCATTGGCGGCGATCTGCGTGAGGTGGTCGAGAGCATCAAGGCCAAGCATCAGGGCAACCTATTTGTTGGTGGCGGTGCGATGCTATTGGACACCATGTTGGTGATGGGCTTGGTCGACGAGCTTCGACTGTTCCTGGCACCTGACCTCTTAGGTGGCGGGACCAAATTATTCAAGGGTTCCCAAATCAAGGCGCAATTTAGCCTGACCCAGACCGAACAATACGAGTCTGGGCTTGTGGAAATGCGTTTGGAAAGAAAGCTCTAGCTATACCCATGGGGGTATACTGAAAAGGTAGATCAGAAACAAAGGAATCTAGATATGTGCTCACAAGTTATGTGCCACGACTGCTCAAAGCCAACCTGGCAGGGTTGCGGACAACACATTGAGGATGCCCTAGAGGGCATCGCCGAGGCGGACCGCTGCCAGTGCCCGAGGGACTAATCAGCTTTTCCTCGCTAAACTAACGCTGTTCCCCCCTTCATTGTCGAGTAGACGTTAGGTCAGCCATTGTCTAAGCCAGTAGTTCTAATTGCCGAGGAGCTTTCGCCTGCCACCCTTGAGGCGCTCGGACCTGATTTTGAAATCCGCAACGTAGATGGCGCTGATCGCTCCGCTTTGCTGCCAGCTTTGGCCGAGGCGAACGCGGTGCTGATTCGCTCCGCCACCAAGATGGACGCGGAGGCCATTGCTGCCGCACCAAAACTGAAGGTGATTGCCAGAGCTGGCGTTGGTCTAGACAACGTTGACATCAAGGCAGCAACCAATGCCGGTGTCATGGTCGTAAATGCTCCGACTTCGAACATAATTTCCGCGGCTGAGCTCGCGATTGCTCAGATCATGGGTCTTGCCCGTCACATCCCAGATGCCAATGCATCGCTCAAGGCAGGGGAGTGGAAGCGCAGCAAGTACACCGGTGTCGAGCTGTATGAAAAGACAATCGGAATCATCGGTCTTGGCCGAATCGGAACTTTGGTTGCTCAGCGCCTAGCTGGGTTTGGAACCACCTTGATCGGTTATGACCCTTACGTGACCCAGGCTCGTGCCGAGCAGATGGGTGTCGAATTGGTTTCAATCGAAGAGCTCATGAAGCGAAGTGACTTCATCACCATCCATATCCCAAAGACCCCTGAGACCACGGGCATGATTTCCACCGCTCAGTTCTCAATCGCGAAGCCGAACCTCAGAATCGTCAACTGCTCACGCGGTGGCATCATCGATGAGGCAGCCCTCTACGAGGCACTGAGCTCCGGTCAGATTGCTGGCGCTGGATTGGACGTATTCGTCAACGAACCACCAAAGGATTCACCTCTGTTGGGCCTTCCAAACATTTTGGTTACCCCTCACCTCGGTGCTTCTACTGACGAGGCTCAGGAGAAGGCTGGTATCTCGGTTGCAAAGTCAGTCCGACTGGCACTGGCCGGCGACCTCGTCCCAGACGCGGTCAACGTCGCCGGAGGTGTCATCGACGCTTCTGTGAAGCCAGGCATCCCACTGGCCGAGAAGCTTGGTCAGATCGTCGCCGGTCTTGCTCACACCTCAATCGTTTCGGTTGAGTTTGAGGCACGCGGTGAGATTGCCGCTCACGATGTGACCGTGTTGAAGTTGGCTGCTCTCAAGGGGCTGTTCCAGACCATGGTCACCGAGCAGGTTTCCTATGTAAACGCCCCACTGATGGCCGAGCAGCGCGGTGTTGAGGTTCGCCTCACTCAGGACACCAAGAGTGACGAGTATCGCAATGTCACCACTTTGAAGGCAGTGCTCTCCGATGGCAGCAGCGTTTCCGCTGGCGGAACCGTCATTGGACCGAAGCACCAGCAAAAGGTAGTTTCCATCAACGGATATGACGTCGAGCTTTCGATGGCCGAGCACCTAGTGGTTATGGTTTACCAGGACCGCCCAGGTATCGTGGCGATCTACGGCAAGGCATTCGCAGAGGCCGGTATCAACATCGCCGCGATGACCATTGCTCGCCAGCAAAAGGGTGGCAAGGCCCTCAGCGTTATCACGGTTGACTCTCCAGTGGCTCCAGCCCTTCTTGACAAGCTCAAGGTTGAGATTCAGGCCGACAGCATGCGAGCCATCTCGCTGGTAGACGAGTACTAAAAAAGGGCCCCTCGGGGCCCTTTTTCAATTGTGACTATTTCGCGCGCTCCAGTGCATCCATGCCGGTTCGCCAAGTGGTGTAGCCGCCATCGAGGTTTCTAGCTTTGATGCCGTGCTGACGAAGGATCTGAGTTGCGGTGTGACCACGCTGACCAACTGCACAGGTGACAATTACTTCCTTGCCCCGAAGTTCTTCAACCCGCTCACGAAGTGTGTCGATGGGGATTAGGACGGTGTTTGGGATGTTGCCATTTTGGTGTTCATCTTCGGTTCTGACATCGACAACTAAGGCTCCGCTTTCCTGCGCAGCCCGGACCTCATGCCACTGGATGTTTGGAGACTTGCCAGTTCTGACATTGTTTCCGACGTAACCAGTCTGGTTGATGGCGTCTTTGGCGGATCCAAAGGCCGGCGCATAAGCAAGCTCCAGGTTCATCAGATCATCAATGGTTAGACCCGCGTAGATTGCGGTTGCAATCACATCGATGCGCTTATCGACCCCATCGCGTCCAATACCTTGAGCTCCCAAGATCTTGCCGGTCTCAGGATCAAACAACACCTTTAGTGACACGCGTTCGGCACCTGGGTAGTAACCGGCGTGGGAACCTGGGTGAAGGTGAATCACCTGATGCTTGATACCCATTCGCTTGGCAAGCCCCTCGGTCAAACCAGTTAGTGCTGCGGCCATGCCGTAGGCACCGATGATGCCGGTTCCAATCGAAGGTCTAGCGGCCACCTTTTCTCCGGATATGACATCGGCAACTAGTCGACCGTGACGGTTGGCCAGGTTCGCAAGCCAAATCATTTGATTGGCTCCAGTCAGCAGACTGGTCTTCTCGGCGGCATCGCCCACGGCATAAATGTGCGGGTCAGACGTCTGCATCTGGTCGTTGACCCAAATGCCACCGGCCTCACCAATCTTTAGTCCTGCCTCAACCGCGAGCTGGTGATCTGCCACCACGCCGATGGCGGCAACAACTAGGTCGGCTGGAACAACCCGGCCGTCCTTCAGCTTCAGCGAGTCCTCGAGCACAGCTTCGGTTTCGGCGCGAAGTGCGAGCTTGATGCCGTGCTTTATAAGCTCTGCCTGCATCGGTTCGATCATCTCTGGGTCGAACTGGGGGAGGATCGTGTCCCTGAACTCGACAATGGTGGTTTCGATACCCCGGTGGTTTAGGTTCTCGGCCAACTCAACGCCGATAAAACCTGCTCCGATGATGGCAGCGGTCTTGATCCTCTTTTGATCCACGAGCTCCTTGATAGCGATCGCATCCGGGACATCTCGCAATACATGAGCGCGCTCGAGTCCGGGGATCGGAACCATTCTCGGCTTGGCACCGGTCGAGAGAATCAGTGCGTCATAGCTCTCGGTGTAGCTCTCGCCGGTCTCAAGGTTTTTCACCTCAACGGTTTTCTCCGTGGGGTTTAGCTTGGTGACTCGGTTGCGCACTCGAACGTCGAGTCTGAAGCGGTCATGAAGCGATTTTGGGGTTTGTAGGAGCAGGTCCTTTTGTTCTGGAATCACCTCACCAATGTGATAGGGCAGGCCGCAGTTTGCGTATGAAACGTGAGGACCCTGTTCAAAGACGATGATCTCGGCATTCTCTTGTAATCTGCGCAGTCTTGTGGCCGCTGACATGCCACCGGCTACACCGCCAACAATTAGAACCTTCAATTACTTCACGACCTTCAGGCCAGCTCGCTGCCAGCCGATAATTCCACCCGAAACATTTAGGACTTGGTATCCGTTGCGAGAGAGTATCTCTGCGGCGCGCTGGGAGCGCGTTCCAGATTGACACATCACCACAATCTGGCGCTCCTTAGGGATCTCGCTCAGTCGACGCTCGATTACCTGCACCGAGATGTGTCTTGCGCCTGGAGCGTGACCAGATCGGTATTCACTGGACTCACGCACATCGATCAACATCGCGCCCAAGTCCTGAGCCTCCCTAGCCTTGGCTGGAGAGACGGTCTCGTACTTCTTCTTGAGAAAACTAAAAAGCCCCACTTACTTGCTGGGCTCCATCGAGACAGCGCGGCCAGAAGCCACCCAGCCATCTGTGCCACCGGCAACCGAAACCACATCGAAGCCTTGGGCTTCAAGGTAGTCACAAGCGCGCATGGAACGACCGCCGGACTTACAAACCAGCCAAACCTGTTGGTCTCTTGGAATGCGATCAAGTGCCTCTGGAATCTCATTCAGGGGAATGTGGTGAGCGTTTGGGACGTGACCCATCTCAAACTCATCGTTTTCGCGGACATCTACTACGTGAGCTCCGGCTGCAATCGCAGCCTCTAGCTCATTCAAAGTAACTTCTCTACCCATTTCTTTTTCCTTTCGAGGTGCTTTAGCTCAGTGATAAAAATGCTTTCTCCAACTTGGCCCGATCGGCCAAGCCGTTGGCGTCGGTACCGCAGTTTGCGATGCCGCTCGCAATCAGTGAAAAAGCGGCCTTGGAAACTGCTGCCTGCGCTGCGGCTAGCTGAGTGAGGATTTCGGCACAGTCACGACCCTCTTCAACCATCTTGATGATGCCGCCGAGCTGGCCTTGAGCGCGCGACAAGCGCTTTTTCACCGCATCCAGGTCTTCCTTGGGAATGTCCAAAGTTCGCTCCAATCAACTTGACTGACTCAAATGTATCACATACCCTAGGGGGTATCTCGAAAGGACAGAGAATGAACATTTTGAAGTTTGTGGTTGGTGCACTGATTGCTGTATTCGCAACCACCTCGTTAACCGCCTGCGCGACCGAGACCTATGACCCAACCGCGTACGCGGCAATTATCGACGTCCGCACCCCTGAGGAGTGGGCAGAGGGTCACCTACAGGGTGCAGTTCGCATGGGTATTGCTGACAGCGACTTTGCTAGCCAATTAGCAACTTTGGATCCAGCCAAGGACTACTACATTTACTGCCGAAGTGGTAACCGCGCTGGACAGGCCATCGATTACATGCGCTCAGTTGGTTTCACCGGGGAGCTAATCAATGGTGGTGCAGTTGCAAATGCCGCTACCCAGCTGGGGCTTGAGGTTGTAACTGGGGAGTAGCAAGAGATTGTTTGAAGGGGCCGGGATTACCGGCCCCTTTCTCTTTTTTGCGGCTGGCTCAACCCAAAACCAAATAAGGTTGTCTCAAACGACTCGTGAGGCTCAATTGAAGCGAATTAACCTTGCTGTGATTGCCGGAGATGGCATCGGACCCGAGGTCACCTCGGTGGGCTTAGCTGCCCTGGATAAGGCTCTAGCCGGTCAGGCTGAACTTGAGATCACCAACTACGACCTTGGATCCGATCGTTATCTCGCCACGGGCGAAGCACTGACCGATGATGATCTGGCTCAGCTAAAACAACACGATGCGATTCTGCTTGGCGCTATTGGCGACCCACGTGTTCCATCCGGAGTCCTAGAGCGCGGTCTACTTCTCAAGCTTCGATTTGCCTTTGACCACCACATCAACCTAAGACCTTCAAGGCTTTTCCCCGGCGTTGAGTCCGTGCTGCGCGGTGAGCCAAGCGTCGACTTTGTTGTTGTCCGCGAGGGCACCGAAGGTCCATATGTGGGAAACGGTGGTGCGATTCGAGTTGGTACCGAACACGAAATCGCAAATGAGGTTTCGGTCAACACTGCCTTCGGTGTTCGCCGCGCGGTTGAGTATGCCTTCGAGTTAGCCTCAGGGCGAGAGCGAAAGCACGTGACCCTTGTGCACAAGACAAACGTACTGGTGCACGCTGGCAAGATTTGGCTGCGCATGGTGGATGAGGTTGCCGCGAGGTACCCACAGGTAACCCATGACTACATGCACATCGATGCAGCAACTATCCACATGGTGCAGTCTCCGCAGCGCTTCGATGTCATTGTGACTGACAACCTTTTCGGTGACATCATCACCGACTTGGCTGCCGCTATCACCGGTGGCATTGGTCTGGCGGCATCGGCTAACCTAAATCCAACTGGTGCATACCCATCCATGTTCGAACCCGTTCATGGTTCTGCACCAGACATCGCCGGAAAAAACCTGGCTGATCCAACTGCGGCAATCCTTTCCGCGGCTCTTCTATCAAAAACCCTTGGATTCACTCAGTCCGCTGAGCGTATCGAGCGCGCCGTTGCGCAAGATTTGCTCAGTCGTGGAGCCGCAAAGCGCTCCACTGACGAGGTGGCTCAAAGCATCCTGAACCTGATTTGAGGTAGCGAAAATGCAGTTTGAAGTAACTAGGAACCCAAACCCAGTTCCCGATGCCGAGCGTGAGGCAATCATTGCCAACCCAACCTTCGGCACCCACTTCACCGATCACCAAGTGGTCGTGGTTTGGGAGAAGGACAAGGGCTGGCACTCCGCTCAGGTGATCCCTTACGGCCCGATCATGATGGACCCATCCGCGGCGGTATTGCACTATGGCCAGGAGATCTTCGAGGGCATCAAGGCCTATCGTCACGAGGATGGCTCCATATGGACCTTCAGGCCAGAGGCCAACGCCCGTCGCCTGCAGCGTTCGGCCTATCGAATGGCGCTTCCAGAGCTACCCGTCGATGTCTTTGTGGACTCGCTTCGGGAGCTAATTGCGGTTGATGGTGCCTGGGTGCCATCGCCAGAGGGTGAAAAGACCTTGTACTTCAGACCGTTCGAGATCGCTGCCGAAAACTTTTTGGGTGTTAGAGCTGCTCAGCGAGCTGAGTACCGAGTAATCGCATCCCCGGTTGGTCCTTACTTCACCGGCGGCATCAAGCCCGTCTCAATCTGGATTGCACTTGACTCCTCGCGTGCCGGTAAGCACGGCACCGGTGAGGCTAAGACCGGTGGAAACTACGCCGCATCCTTGTTGGCTCAGCAAAAGGGTTATGAAAATGGCTGCAGCCAGGTGATGTTCCTGGATGCTGAGACCGCAACCTACATCGAAGAGCTCGGTGGCATGAACCTGTTCTTTGTCTACAAGGACGGCCACATCGCTACCCCATCCCTAGATGGCACCATCTTGCACGGCATCACTCGTGATTCAATCATCACGCTGCTCGAGGACCGTGGCCTGTCAGTTGAGCAGCGCCGCATTTCGCTTGATGAGGTTCGTGAGGGTGTCTCAACGGGCGAGATCGTAGAGGTATTTGCCTGCGGCACCGCGGCCGTTGTCACCCCGGTCGGTGTTCTCAAATCCGAACGAGAAGAGATCGTCATCGGCGGAAATGAACCTGGTGCCCTGACAGTTGATATCCGTACCGAGCTCACCGGAATTCAGTATGGACGCGTTGCAGATCGTCACAACTGGTTGGTAAAGCTGGCAGACTAGGGAGCTATGCGAATTGCAAGATTCCAACACGAAGGCAAAGTCGCCTTCGGTGTTGTGGCGGGGGACCGCGTTCAGGTTTATTCAGGTTCACCGTTTGGGGATTTCCAGCCCACGCAGTTGACCGTAGCGCTGAGTGAGGTTGAGCTCTTAGCTCCAACCCAACCCAGCAAAATCGTTTGCATTGGTATGAACTACTCCGCTCACGCCGCTGAGATTGCGCAAGATGTCCCAGATGAGCCGCTGATGTTCTTCAAGCCATCCAGTGCGATTCAAGATCCAGGCAAGCCAATAGAACTGCCATGGCAGTCCGAGCAGGTCGAGCTCGAGGGCGAGATGGCAATCGTGGTTGGAAAGACTGCAAAGAACGTCCCAATCGAGCAGGTTGATGACTACATCCTTGGTTTCACCATCGGTAACGATGTGACCGCCAGAGATCTTCAGTTCACCGATCTGCAGTGGGCTAGGTCTAAGGGCTTTGATACCTTCTGTCCGCTTGGCCCCTGGATCGAGACTGAGTTTGACTACGAGGGTGCCTTGCTGGAGGCGCGCATCAACGGTCAGGTCAGGCAGCACGCCTTCTCAACCGATATGAACTTCGGGGTGCGAGAAATCCTGAGCTATGTCAGTCAGAACGTGACCTTGAACCCAGGTGATGTGATTTTGACCGGCTCTCCTGCGGGTATCTCAAAGATTGAAAAGGGCGATTTCGTGGAGTGCGAAATCAAGGGGATTGGTGTTTTAGCTAATCCTGTGGCCTAGGCTTTTGGATTGCTATGTCGCTAATTACTGCCCCCACAACTTCTGCAACCGGATCTGATATCAAGGTTCGTTTTTGCCCATCGCCTACTGGTACCCCACACGTCGGACTAGTGCGCACCGCGCTGTTCAACTGGGCGTATGCTCGCAACACCGGTGGCAAGTTTGTGTTTCGAATCGAAGACACCGATGCCGCTAGGGACTCTGAGGAGAGCTACCACCAGATTGTCGATGCGCTCCGCTGGCTGGGCATGGACTGGGATGAAGGAATCGATGTAGGTGGACCAAACGAGCCCTACCGCCAGTCCCAGCGCACCGGGATTTATCAGGATGTTGTAGAGAAGCTAAAGGCCTCAGGACACATCTATGAGAGCTACCTCACGGCAGAGGAGATCGAGGCCCGTAACGTTGCAAACGGCAGGGCTGTGCAGCTTGGCTATGACAACTCTGAGCGTGAACTCAGTGACGAAGACCGTGCTCGTTACCAAGCCGAGGGTCGTCAGCCAGCACTGCGACTGAGAGTCCCAGATCAGGACATCAGCTTCACCGACCTGGTTCGTGGCGAGATTACTTTCCCAGCAGGCTCATTCCCTGACTTTGTCGTGGTTCGCCCAGGCGGTCAGCCGCTTTACACCCTGGTGAATCCGGTTGACGATGCCCTAATGGGCATTACTCACGTCTTGCGCGGCGAGGACCTACTGTCCTCTACCCCACGTCAGATCGCGCTCTACAACGCGATGTATGAGGCAGGCATTGCAAAGTTCATCCCTAGATTTGGACATTTACCGTTTGTGATGGGTGAGGGCAATAAGAAGCTCTCTAAGCGCAACCCCGAAAGCAACCTGTTCCTGCACCGCGATCGCGGCTTCATCCCTGAGGGTCTTCTCAACTACCTCGCTCTGCTGGGCTGGTCAATCTCAGCCGATCGAGACATCTTCTCCATGCAGGAACTTTGCGAGAACTTTGATGTCAAGGATGTGAATCCAAACCCGGCCCGCTTTGATCAAAAGAAGGCAGACGCCATCAACGCTTCCCAGATCAGGCTTTTGGATCCGGCAGATTTCAAGTCTCGACTCATTCCATACCTGCAATCCGCGGGAGTAATGGGTAAGACTCCAACTGACCGTGAGCGCCAGATTTTGGATGCCTCCGCACCTTTGGTTCAGGAACGCATCACGGTGCTATCTGAGGCAGTGGGCATGCTTGGATTCTTGTTTGAGAATCTCGATCAAATCCACTTCGAGCCAGAAGCGCTAAGTGGATTGCCCGAAAACGCAGCGGCAATCGTAACCGCCGCTCTCGAGGCCATTCGCGGACTCGAAGACTTCACCACCGAAAGTATTCAAGCGGCATTGAGCGCCGCTTTGGTTGAGGGTCTTGGCGAGAAGCCAAGAAATGCGTTCGGACCAGTTCGAGTGGCAATCTCAGGAAGAAGAGTTACTCCACCGCTGTTTGAGTCGATGGAGATTTTGGGCAAGGCCGAGGTCGAAAAGCGACTAGAGGCATTCGCACAATCCCGCTAAGATAGTCCCTCGGACCTAGGTCCAACCCTTGGGGTATGGTGTAATTGGCAACACGAAGGTTTCTGGTTCCTTTGTTCTTGGTTCGAGTCCAGGTACCCCAGCAAGTGGCCGGAGGAAAAGATGATTGAGTCTTTTGCCTCCGGTTTTCTAGTTTTTGCCTACTTCGCAACCGCTCTGTTTCAGCTTGCAATAGCGCTGGGTGCACCACTGGGTGAGTATGCCTACGGAGGTCAGCGAGAGGGCAAGCTTCCAACTCCCTATCGCGTTGCCAGTGGCATCTCGTTTTTGGTCATGATCGCAATCTCAGGACACTACCTAGCTCAAACTGGAATCCTCACCCCGCTGCTGTCGGCACAGCAGAACGCGATTGTGAACTGGGTGTTGGTTGGGTTCGCAAGTCTGGCCGCATTGATGAACAACATCACGAAGTCTCAAAAAGAGAAAAGACTCTGGGGTAGCACCACTCTGGCGATGCTGCTAAGTGCCGTTTTAGTGGCCCTCTAGCTCCAGCTTTCGCCAGGCAACAGATAGCGGAATTCGCCACCGTGTTTTTCCACGAATTCTTTGATGCGATTGTTTTGCAGCACATTTCCAAAATCACTCAGAATCGCGTTGTGGGTGGGAAAGGCCGCTTTTGGCCTAAGTTCTTCTAAATAGTCAATTAGGTCCGAGATCTTCATCCACGGGGCTGCGGACGGGCAGGCCAAAATCTCAAAGCTGTGCTCTGGGAACACGTAGGCGTCGCCGGGGTAAAAGAGCTCTCGATTCACGGTCACGCCGACGTTTTGGACTAGTGGAATCGATCGGTGGATCTCCTGGTGAAGATCTCCCGAGAATTCCAACTCAAAGGGGCCGACTTTTACGAAGTCGCCGTGGGCAACCACCTGGATGTCAATCTCAGATAGCTTTGCCGCCACGTCCTTTGGCCCAAGAAACTGCACGCCAGGAAGCTGCGCTAAGGCCTTTGCGTGCGGCGCAAAGGAGTGGTCATCGTGCAGGTGGGTGAAGACCACCGCTACCACGTTCTCAAGCTCGGGCAAATCGGTTTGATACATTCCCGGGTCAATGACCAGGGTCTTGTCCTCGTTGACTAGTTCCAACATGGCGTGGTGGTGTTTAGTGATTCGCATCGCGCTCCTTGCTGGAAAAGTCTATGTTTGTCTCACTGAGAGAGGGCGGGCAATGAAGCCAATCGGAGTTTTGGTCAATCCAGCTGCGAACCGCGGTCGCGGAAATGATGTCGGAGCTAAGGTCTTTAGTCTTTTGAAGGCAGCTGGTATTGAGACTGTCTCTTTGACCAGCGAAAGCGCGGCGCTGGCCAAGGCTAAGGCTGAGAAGTTGATCTCCGATCAGATGCTTGGTGGAGTCATTGCAGTCGGAGGCGATGGCACTTTCCAACTCGGGGTAAACATCTGCGTTCCAAATCAAGTGCCGCTTGGATTGGTTCCCGCAGGAAGCGGCAATGATCAGGCTCGTGAACTTTCCATCCCGCTTGGTAACCCGGAAGCGGCGGTTGCAAACATTGTGAATAGCCTCGCCTCACCTAGGCGAGTGGATGTGATGAAGGTCAAGACCTCGCAGCGAGAGTTTTGGTCCCTTGGTTCGGTCTCAGCTGGCTTCGATGCGCTCTGCGCAAAGCGGGCCAATTCATTGAAGTGGCCAAAAGGCCCCAACTCCTATGTGGCAGCCATGCTGCTAGAGCTTCCGAAGTTCAAACCAATCAAGTATCAGATCGAAGCCGATGGTGAAAAGCGGGAGATCAGCGCAATGCTATGTGGAGTTGCAAACGTAAAGAACTTTGGCGGCGGAATGCGAATCTCCCCGCAGAGCGATGTCACCGACGGTTATCTCGAAGTCTTCATTCTTCACGAGGTATCAAGACCCAAGCTCCTAAAGATCTTTCCAACCGTTTACCAGGGTGAGCACATCAAGTTTCCCGAGGTGGAAATCTTCAAAGCAAAGTCCGTGAAAATCTCAAATGACCACTTCCCAATTTCCTGTGATGGCGAGCTTGTGGGGGAGGCGCCCTTCAGCGTTGACCTTCACCCAGGGGGCCTGCAGGTTTTTAGCGCTTAGATTGCTAAGCCTTGGATTTTGTGGCAAACTTCTCGGGTTGCTTTACGGCCCCATCGTTTAGCGGCCTAGGACGCTGCCCTCTCACGGCAGTAGCGCGGGTTCAAATCCCGCTGGGGTCACTTATCTCGCTCTCGATGACAAAATCTCGGGAGCGAGATTTTTTATGCCCAGCGGCGTGAAAACGTGGTGGCAAAAACGATGAGCAAGACTGGCATCAGCGCAGCGGCATTGAGCCCACTGAAGCTATAGAGGCTGAGGATGGTGCCAGACACCGCCCCACCAAATGCTCCCGAGAGATTCATCAAGGTGTCGCTGAAACCCTGAACTTTCGTCTTGTTGTCGGTTGACAGCGACTGTGACAGCAGTGCCGAACCTGCGACCGTCGACGCCGACCAGCCAAGACCCAAAAGAAATAGTCCAATTACGATCGTCGTGAAGGTCTCGGAGCCAAGCCCTGCGAAACCTAGCGCAGTCAGGAAAATTAGTTGGCCTAGCACGATCGTGACCCTTGGGCTGGTCTTATCGGTTAGCCAGCCGAATATCGGCGAGAACGCATACATGCCAGCGATGTGAAGTGAGATTGTGAACCCAACATCGGCAAGCGAGTGATTGGTTGCCGAGAGGTGGGCGGGGGTCATGCTCATGACCGAAACCATGATCATGTGGCTAAGTGCAATTGTTAGAACCGAGTAGCCAGCTACTGGAAACTCTCGAATTACCTCGATTGCAGCTTTCATGCCAGGTCGCTTCCGGTTCGGATTCAACCCAGCCAAATCCCTGGCAACAATCAGCGGGTCTGGTCTTAGACCGAACCAGAACACCATGGTGGATCCGATTTGAGCTGCGATGGTGAAGAGAAATGGTCCGGCAAGGTGAGGTAGTCCAAGGCTTAGCCCGAGGCTCTCACCTGGCGCAATCAAATTCGGCCCGATTACCGCACCAACTGTGGTTGCCCAGACCACGAGCGAGAGGTCTTTAGCCTTGGGTCTCTCGAGCGGCAGGTCGACCGCTGCAAATCTTGCTTGCAGGCCAACTGCAGAACCCGCTCCGAGCAAGAACAATGCGACTAATTCAACTGGGAACGAACGCAAGATGGTCGCCAGGATCATGCCCGTCGCACCCAAGATGGCCAGAGCAGCACCAAATCCCAGGGCAACTCTGCGTCCCTTTCGATAGGCGAGATTGGCAAGTGGAATTGCCGAGAAAGCGCTACCCAGAGTACTTAGCGTTGCGGCAGCTCCGGACCAAGCCGTGCTTCCAGAGAGTTCAACGGCCATGATGGCACCAACAGAGAGGGTTGAACCTAGACCAAAGCCTCCCAGGGCCTGCCCAAAAATCAGGGTTCTCACTGTCTTTCTTTGAAGACGTTCTAGGTCGAGCTGATTATTTGGAGCCACTCCAACAATCTAGTGCTCCGCTAAACTTTGCTTAGTCACCACACCCGAGGAGAATCATGACTCCGAAGCCCCTCACGCTTGCTGAGAAACTCTGGAATGACCACCTGGTGGTCAAGGGTGAAAACGGCGCTCCAGACCTTCTCTACATTGATCTCCATCTAATTCACGAGGTAACCAGCCCGCAAGCGTTCGATGGCCTGCGATTGGCAGGACGAGACATCAGACGCAAAGACCTCACCATCGCCACCGAGGATCACAACACTCCAACCCTCGACATTCACCTTCCTATCGCCGAGCCAACCTCGCGCGCTCAAGTTCAGGCCCTGCGCGATAACACCAAAGAGTTCGGGGTTCGAATCCACTCGCTTGGAGACAAGAACCAGGGCATCGTTCACGTTGTCGGTCCGCAGCTTGGTCTGACCATGCCAGGGCTAACAATTGTGTGCGGTGACTCCCACACCTCGACCCACGGTGCCTTTGGTTCCCTTGCAATGGGGATCGGAACCAGTGAGGTTGAGCACGTACTCGCTACCCAAACTTTGCCGCTGAAGCCTTTCAAAACGATGGCCATCAACGTTGAGGGAACTCTTCGCCCCGGGGTATCCGCCAAAGACATCATCCTTGCGGTAATCGCCAAGATTTCAACCGGTGGCGGTCAGGGCTACGTTTTGGAATACCGTGGCAGTGCGATTCGATCCCTTTCGATGGAGGGCAGAATGACTATCTGCAACATGTCTATCGAGGCCGGCGCTCGCGCCGGAATGGTTGCCCCAGATGAGATCACATTTGAATACCTGAAGGGTCGTCCGCACGCCCCAGAGGGTGAGGACTGGGATAAGGCAGTCGAGTACTGGAAGACCCTGAAGACCGACGAGGGTGCAGTGTTCGACGCCGAGGTATTCATCGATGCCAACACCCTTGACCCGTTTGTCACTTGGGGCACTAACCCGGGTCAGGGCGTTTCACTGTTGGACACCGTTCCTAATCCGAGCGAGATCGAAGATCCAAACGAGCGTGCTGCTGCCGAGCGTGCGCTGGAATACATGAATCTCCAGCCTGGCACCAAGATGAAAGACATCGCGGTGAACACTGTCTTCCTGGGCTCCTGCACCAATGCTCGAATCGAAGACCTGCGTGCAGCAGCAGAAATCATCAAGGGTCGCAAGAAGGCCGATGGGGTCCGCATGATGGTTGTGCCAGGATCTCAAAAGGTGAGACTGCAGGCCGAGGAAGAGGGCCTGGACAAGGTCTTCAAGGAGTTCGGAGCGGAGTGGCGGTTCGCCGGTTGCTCAATGTGTTTGGGTATGAACCCCGATCAACTTGCTCCAGGTGAGCGAGCAGCTTCTACCTCGAACCGAAACTTTGAGGGTCGTCAGGGTAAGGGTGCTCGCACTCACCTGGTATCACCGGTGGTGGCAGCTGCGACTGCCGTGCGCGGCACCCTGTCCGCTCCGGCAGATTTGGAGAACTAAATGGAGAAGATCTCTACCTTCGAAGGTGTTGCCGCACCCCTAAAGCGAAGCAACGTCGACACCGATCAAATCATCCCTGCGGTCTACCTCAAGCGCATCACCAAGACGGGCTTTGAGGACGGTCTTTTCGCTAACTGGCGTCAGCAGGATCCTGAGTTCGTGCTGAACCAGCCGACTTATCAAAACGCGCAGATTTTGATTGCGGGTCCAGATTTCGGAACTGGTTCCTCACGAGAGCACGCCGTATGGGCTCTGCGTGACTTTGGTTTCAAGGCGGTTTTCAGCTCCAAGTTTGCAGACATCTTCCGCGGCAACTCTGGAAAACAGGGTTTGGTGACCGGTGTCATCACCGATGAGGAAACCGAGGCGATCTGGTCTGTATTGGAGTCGAATCCTGGGATTTCGGCAAAGGTTGATTTGCCAGCTCAGACCCTGAGCGTGGGCGAAATAACGGTCAAATTCGACATCGACGAATACACTAAGTGGCGTCTTATGGAGGGCCTTGATGACATTGGCATCACTCTTCAAAACGAAGCAGCGATAGCCGCTTATGAGGCAAAAAGAGAGTCTTGGAAACCTAGGACCCTCCCAGCCAAAGGAGTCTGATTGAGCCAAATCACCATTCGCGGTGGCAAGCCACTAGTTGGTCGAATCGAGCTCAAAGGCGCGAAGAACCTAGTTACAAAAGCCATGGTGGCTGCGCTATTAGGTGAAACCCCATCAGTTCTCAAGGACGTCCCTTTTATCTCCGATGTTGAGGTGGTTGCAAGACTCCTTCAGCTCCACGGCGTATCGATTTCGCATGACCCGGTTACCGGTGACATGCAGCTTGATCCATCAAATGTTGAGCAGGCTCGCATGGTCGACATCGACGCTCATGCTGGATCATCACGAATCCCAATCCTGTTCTGCGGACCGCTGCTTCACCGTCTGGGCGAGGCTTTCATCCCCGGTCTTGGCGGCTGCGAGATCGGTGACCGCCCTGTTGATTTCCATTTCGATGTGCTCCGAAGCTTCGGTGCTGTCATCGAGAAGCTCCCAACCGGTACTCGACTTAGTGCACCAGACGGGCTTCGCGGTGCCAAGATTTCACTTCCATACCCATCGGTTGGTGCCACCGAGCAGGTGCTGCTATCAGCTTGCATCGCAGAGGGTAAGACTGAACTATCGGGCGCTGCGATTGAACCTGAGATCATCGACCTAATCAGCATCTTGCAAAAAATGGGTGCAATCATCTCAGTTGACACTGATCGAGTGATTCGCATCGAGGGAGTCAAGCGCCTTGAGGGATTCACTCACTCCGCGCTGTTCGATCGTAATGAGGCAGCCTCTTGGGCTGCCGCAGCACTTGCAACCGGCGGCGACATTTTCGTTGGTGGTGCTCGCCAGGTTGAGATGATGACCTTCTTGAACGTCTTCCGAAAGGTTGGTGGAGCGTTCGAGATTCACCCTGATGGCATTCGTTTCTATCACCCTGGCACCGAGCTGCAATCGGTGGTTATTGAGACAGACGTGCACCCGGGATTTATGACCGACTGGCAGCAGCCTCTCGTTGTTGCACTGACTCAAGCACAGGGTCTGTCGATTGTGCACGAGACCGTTTACGAAAATCGATTCGGATTCACCGAAGCGCTGCGTCAGATGGGTGCCCAAATTCAGATCTACAAGGAGTGCTTGGGCGGACACCCATGTCGCTTCGGACAGCGCAACTACAATCACTCGGCGGTAATCTCTGGACCGGTTGAACTTAAGGCCGCTGACATTCGAGTCCCAGACCTCCGCGGTGGCTTCTCGCACGTGGTTGCGGCTTTGGCTGCAAAGGGCACATCGAAGGTCACCAACGTTCAGCTGATCTCACGCGGTTACGAGCACTTCATCGAAAAGCTCGAATCCCTCGGCGCAGACTTCGAGTTCGAGGCCTAATCGTGGCTGAGGTTCGAGTCCCCAAGGTTCCAAAGCGTGAAAAGACCTGGGCTTTCAGAATTGTGGCCTCGATTCTGGCTCCGCTTGTTCGACTTCTATTCAATGTCAAAACCACAGGCCTCGAGAATCTGCCCAAAGGCGGATACATCCTGGTTGGAAACCACCTCTCCTACCTAGATCCCATGGCTTTCGCCTATTCGGTCTACTTTCATATGAAACGAGCCCCGCACTACCTCGCCAAGGAGGGACTGTTCCGAGTTCCAGTGCTGGGATGGATCCTGCCAAAGGTGGGGCAGATACCTGTCTATCGTTCAGGTCGCGGCAACGAAGAGCCGATGCGAGCTGCCAAAGAGCTTCTCAAGGCTGGCCAGGTTGTCGTGATTTTCCCTGAGGGAACTCTGACTAGAGACCCTGACCTGTGGCCGATGCGCGGTAAGTCAGGGGCGGTCAGACTGGCAGTTGAACTTGGCTTGCCGATTGTTCCGGCTGCCCACTGGGGTGTTGAGAAGGTGCTGGCCAATTACACCAAGAAGTTCAAGCCCAACCCTCTTCACATGGTTAGGGTCAAGATTGGTAAGCCCATTCGTTTTGATCACCTAAACGCTGAAACTATGACCACCGAACAGCTTTCCAAGGCAACGGCACAGGTGATGCACGAGGTGGCAGCAATCGTGGGTGAACTTCGTGGCGAGACGCCACCGAAGGAGCTTTGGGACCCAACGCAAAAGGGTCAGACCGAGATCGGCAACTTTAGGAAAAAGAAGTGAGCCGAATCGTTGTCCTCGGCGCAGGTAGCTGGGGAACCACGATTGCCAAGGTGATCGCCGACGGTGGCACTGAGGTGACGCTATGGTCTCGCCGTGAGGACCTAGCCGCTGAGATTAACCACTCTCATCGAAACGGTGACTACCTACCAGGCATCAACCTCCCAGAGAAACTCGTTGCAACCAGCGACATTGAGTCAGCGCTTTCGGAGGCAGAGCAGATCTATTTGGCTGTCCCAGCGCAGAGCCTGCGAGAAAACCTAGCGAACTGGGCTGCCTTGATTCCCAAAGACGCCATCGTCATCAGCTTGATGAAGGGTGTTGAGCAGGGCACCGGGCTTCGAATGAGTGAGGTCATCGAGCAGGTCACTTCATTGCCAAAGACCAGAATTGCGGTTATCTCAGGACCAAACCTTGCCCTTGAGATTGCCAAGGGAGAGCCGGCCGCGGCGGTGTGCGCATGTGCCGATGCAGAGCGTGCCGCGAGTGTTGCGCAGGTTTGCAGTTCCGACTACTTCACGGTTTTCACCAACACCGATGTCATTGGCACTGAACTCGGTGGTGTCTTGAAGAACCTAATCGCCGTTGCCATTGGAATCGTAAGCGGTCTTGGCTATGGGCAAAACACGAAGGCCTCAATCATGACCAGGGGTCTGGCGGAAATTACTAAGTTCGCTGTTGTTCACGGCGCCAAGCGCAAGACCTTGTTTGGCTTGGCAGGACTTGGTGATCTGATTGCCACCAGCGAGTCTTCGCTCTCTCGCAACTTTCGCGCTGGAGAGATGCTGGGTCAGGGTTTTTCCAAGGGTGAGGTGGTCAGGAAACTGCAACAGACCGCAGAGGGCCTAACCTCGGTGGCTCCAGTTTTAGAGTTGGCACTTCAACACGGCATTGAGATGCCGATTGTTACTCAGGTTGCGGATGTGCTGGAGGGTCGGATGAAGCCAAGTGAGTTTGGTCGACAGCTCAACCTGCAAGATGCCGTGGAGGTGGAGTGATGAAAACCATCGGACTTCTATACGGGGGAGCCTCTACTGAGCACTCGGTCTCCTGTGTCACTGCACTCGGGGTCTACTCTGCGATCGATAGGGCTAAGTACCGCGTAATTCCAATTGGAATCACCCAATCGGGTCGGTTTGTCCATCACCCAATTGACCCAAATTGGAAATTGGCTGACCTGCCAACTGTGCCGGAAGATGCTCCCTCAATAGCCCTGACGCCTGGGTCAAGGGTGGTCACTGTCGGCGGCAACGATGTTGAGCTTGACCTAGTTTTCCCGCTGCTTCATGGACCAAACGGTGAGGACGGGTCGGTTCAAGGTTTGATTCAGTTACTGGGTCTTCCATACGTCGGCAACGGTGTTCTGGCCTCTGCTTTGGCGATGGAGAAGTCCAAGGCCAAGGGTGTGTTCCGGGATGCTGGCCTAGCCGTTGCACCTGAAATAGTTATTGAGCGCACCAACTACTCACTTGATCCTGACCGTGAGCTTCTGAGGGCGCAACAGTTCATGCAGGGCGATGTCTTTGTGAAGCCCTCTCGCTCGGGCTCCTCGGTTGGAGTCACTTTGGTAAAAGAACAGAGCGAACTGAAGGCTGCCATTGAGCTTGCTCTTTCGCTTGATCAAACTGCGCTGGTGGAACAGCGAATTTACGGCCGTGAGGTTGAATGCGCCGTATTGGAGGAGCCAAGCGGTGAGCTTCGACTATCGCTAGCGGGAGAGATTGTTGTCACCGGTCGCGAGTTCTATGACTTTGAAGCTAAATATCTCGACGGCGGTGCGGATCTCTTGGTGCCTACCAACCTGAGTTCTGAACAGCTAGCTCAAATGCACCAGCTCGCTATCAAGGCCTTCAGGGCTCTTGGTTGTTCAGGTTTAGCGAGAACTGACTTCTTCCTTACCGATTCCGGCTTTGTCCTAACCGAGGTCAACACAATGCCTGGATTCACGCCCATCTCGATGTATCCATCGCTGTTTGCCGCAACCGGAGTCAGCTACGGCGAATTGGTCGAAACCTTGATTGCAACCGGTTTGGCCCGCGGAACCGATCCGCGCTAACCCTGGATGTTGCTGCAGGCCTTGGTTGCAGGAATCTGCGACACCGCTTGCGATAACCCCTCTAGAGCGCTCACTCCGCTGGCGAGTGTTGAGTCAACGATGACCTCGACTGCTGGGAATCGGGCGTAGCTAATGAATCTGTACGTCGGTGCCTCTGAGTCATCGACCAGCCAGTCGACCTCGCCGGCCGTGACACACGGCAGGGTCGATACCTCGACACCCTCCAAACCACAGCGCATTAGAACTGCAGTTGGTTCACCCCAGGCAGCTGTGGCCTGGGAGTTGGTCTCGCGTTTTTCAAGCTCTCCGAGCGTGTCCGGTACGCGCACAGAAACCTCGGCGCAGAGCGGGTTGTTGGCATCTTCCGCGGCTTGGAGATTAACCACCGGAGCGCAACCAGCTAGCAGCAGAACCGGGATAATGAACAATTTTCGCATCGGTTACAGGCTAGCGTTATCGGGTGAGTGTTTCTGACCCAACGATCTTTGAACTCGGTGAGAGTGAGGCGCTTAGGCGCGCCATTTCACACTTCAAGCCCGGTTCCCACACCCTGGTCCCATCAGGCGATGATGCTGCGGTGATTCGGTCTGAGGGTAAATATGTTGTAACCACTGACACCATGGTGCAGGGACGGGACTTTCGTCTGGATCTCTCATCCGCCAGGCAGCTCGGGATGAAAGCGGTAGCTACGAACCTTGCCGACGTTGTTGCTATGGGAGCAAAACCAACCGCGATTGTGGTGGCGCTAGTGGTGCCAGAAAGCACCAAGGTTTCTTGGCTCGAGGAGTTTGCCCAAGGGTTGCAATCGGGAATTGATTCACTTTTTCCGGGATGTGAGGTTGTGGGTGGTGATTTGGCTGCCGGTGATCAAGTTGTCATTGCGGTCACTGCGCACGGTGAGCTCGAGGCTGATCCAGTGTTGCGCTCGGGTGCAAGGGTTGGCGATCAGGTTGTGGTTGCCGGAACTCTGGGTCGTGCCGCAGCTGGTCTAGATCTTCTCCTGGCTCCAGATCCAACATTGGCAGCTGCATACCCAGAGTGGGTATCCATTCAATTGGCACCGAACCCTCCGCTGCAGACCGGACTTGAGCTTGCGGCCCTGGCGAGCTCCATGCTCGATATTTCTGATGGGTTATCCACTGACGCTGCCAGGATTGCCAAGGCCTCTGGTGTCACGCTCAAGCTGCGCTCCAGCTCGCTCCTGGGTTATGAAGCAGTGTTAGAGCTGGCTGCCCAATCGATGACTGCTCGCGGATTTTCAGCCAATGAGCGCGATTGGGTCCTAAATGGCGGTGAGGATCACTCGTTCTTAGCAACCGTCCCTGCTGGCACCAAGCTCCCGGTTGGCTGCAAGGTGATTGGTGAAGTGGTTGCACAGGAAACAAGTGCTGTGCTTTTGGATGATCAGCCGCTTAGCCCAAAGGGCTGGGACTCGATTCGGTCCTAGCCGTGTAGCTGGGCGTTGAGCTCAATACCTTTGCCGTCTCGTGCGATTGCCTCGATTGCTCCGTTTAGAGAGTTGCGACGGAATAGCAATCCGGGAAGTCCAGAGAGCTCTGCTGCCTTCACGACCTGCGTCCTACCATCCAGATGCAGGGTGACCTTAGAGCCCGCGGTCAGGTAGAGACCCGCCTCCACGACTGAGTCATCGCCAATTGAAATGCCGATTCCAGAGTTGGCTCCAAGCAAAGCGCGCTGACCAATTTCAACGCGGTGCTTACCGCCACCGGAGAGGGTGCCCATTATTGATGCGCCACCACCGATGTCAGAGCCATCACCGACTACAACACCCTGCGAGATACGACCCTCAACCATGGATGCACCCAAGGTTCCAGCATTGAAGTTCACAAAACCCTCGTGCATGATCGTGGTGCCAGGGGAGAGGTATGCACCAAGACGGACGCGGTTCGCATCGGCGATGCGAACTCGCTCAGGAGTCACGTAGTCAACGAGTCTTGGAAACTTATCAATCGAGTGAGCGACTACGCCGGCCTTGCGCAAAGTCATGGTGCGAGAGCGGAAGTCATCGAGTGACATCGCTCCACGATTGGTGAAAGCAACAATCGGAAGGTTGGGAATAAGGCCCTCGAGGTTGATGGTGTTTGGCCTAACCAAAAGGTGTGAGAGCAGGTGAAGACGCAAGTAGGCGTCTTGGGTTGAGGCCACGGGAGCATCGAGGTCGATTTCAACACGGATTACCTCGGTGCGGACATTGCGGACCTCGTCTTGACCGACCATCTCATCAAGTTCACGCGGGGCAAACCACTGCAAATCGGACTTTGGAGCAGCCCCCAACTCGGGGCTTGGAAACCAGACATCCAACAAAATGCCATCCATTGAAACGGTGGCTAATCCGTGGCCCCAGGCCTTCTCAGTTAGGTAGTTATCGCTCATTGACCCAAGAATACAGGTAGCCTTTTGGCTATGGCGCTTGAGATTTCAACCAACCTGACCGAGCTAACAATGGCTGTTTGCAACATTGAATCGGTCTCCGGAAACGAGTCTCAGCTGGCGGATGCGGTAGAGAATGCGTTGGCCGCCTATTCCCATCTCGAGATCATCAGAGACGGTAATGCGGTTGTCGCGAAGACCAACCTGGGTCGAGAGCAACGAGTAGTTATTGCCGGCCACCTAGACACCGTCCCAGTGGCAAATAACCTCCCTGCAACCCTTCATCACTTCGAACGTGAGCAAGTGATTATTGGCCGCGGCACCGTCGACATGAAGGGCGGCATCGCTGTCATGCTCAAGCTAGCCGCTGAGCTTCATGAACCCAAGTACGACATCACTTGGGTCTTCTATGACAACGAAGAGGTCGCCAGTGACCTCAATGGCCTTGGGCGTATTGCAAGAAACCGTCCAGATCTGATCCAGGGTGACTTTGCCGTGCTGTGTGAACCAACCAGTGCACTGATCGAGGGTGGCTGCAATGGCACAATTCGAATTGAGGTAAAGGCCAAGGGCGTCAAAGCCCACTCCGCCAGACCTTGGATGGGAAAAAATGCAATACACGAGCTCACTGATGCTCTGGTGACGCTAAAGAACTTTGAGCCTGAGACCGTAACCGTTGATGGTTTGGACTATCGCGAGAGCCTCAATGCCGTTCTCGCCAGTGCCGGAATCGCCACCAACGTGATCCCTGATGCCGCAACCCTAACGGTCAACTATCGCTTCGCGCCATCTAGGACTGCAGCTGAGGTTGAGCAAAAACTTCGTAATTTGTTTGCTGGTTACGAAGTGGAGGTCACCGATCTCGCACTTGGTGCGAGGCCGGGCTTGGATTTAGGTCTGGCCCAAGGGTTTGCCGCCAGCGTAGGTTCTGAACCCAGACCCAAATACGGTTGGACAGATGTCGCGAGATTTTCAGAGCTTGGAATTCCTGCGGTCAACTTTGGCCCCGGAGACCCATCTTTAGCCCACGCAGATAATGAAAATGTTCCCGTCGGACACCTAATCGATGTCCATAAAGCCCTGGGGGAGTGGCTGCGCGGATAATCGGGTTGGCTATCTGAGGCTAATTTTGGTTTAATTGTGGCTTCAGCGCTTTTTCCTAGGAGTTTTTCTCATGGCAGCTATGAAGCCACGCACCGGAGACGGTCCAATGGAGGCCGAGCGTGAACCGCGCGGACTCATTGTCCTTCGTGTACCGCTAGAAGGTGGGGGTCGCCTGGTCGTATCAATCAATGATGCAGAAGCCAAAGCACTTCACGCCGTTCTAGATGGCGTCATCAAGAAGTAGCGCTCAGCGCTTTACAACAAACAACAATCCATCGCCTGCAAGCGAGATGGTTGATAGAAAATCTTCTGAGCCGTCGAACGCCTTCAGAACGTTTCTCACGGCTACGGTTTCGTCATCGCGCAGTGTCGGGTTCGGAACTCGATCTCTAAACAGAGCGTGTGCAATCACGAGTGCTCCGCCAGGCTTGAGAAGCGAAACCGCAGTTGGTAGCAGGCCTTCGACGTCTTCGGCATCAATATCGATGAAAACCAGATCGTATGCCGACTCCGCCATGTTTCCCATAACCGCGGCAGCTTTGCCAGTGATCGTTCGAAGCCTCGAGGCTGGAATGCTAGCTTGCTTGAAGTTCTCTTTCGCCACGTTTTGATATTCAGGCTCTGAGTCAATCGTGGTGAGAATGCTGTCTGCTGAGGCAGAGAGCAACCAGAGACCGGATACACCAGCGCCGGTGCCGACCTCAACCATGTTCTTAGCTTTTCCAACTGCTGCTAGTAGCGCCAGCTGCGAGCCGGTTGCTGGCGTGATTGACTCGACGCCCAGCTCATCGGCGTGACGTCTTGCGACACGGATGTGCTCTGGCTCGAGGGGGTAATCCTCGGCGAATTTCCAACTCGAAATTTTGTCAATCATGTTGCGCTCAAGCTTAGGCATGCTGCGCGTGAAAACACGGTATTCACTAGGAGTAAACTCTTGGCATGTTCGGTCTTAGCGCGGAGAAGTTCTTGCTCCTTGTGGTGCTGGCCGTAATTATTCTGGGGCCAGATCGACTCCCCTACTACGCCAAGAAGCTAGGCGAGCTCGTCCGTAAAGCCAAGCGCATGATTGACGGCGCGCAGGAGCAGATGAAAACCGAGCTTGGTGGCGACTTCGAGGACATGGACTGGAAAAAGCTTGATCCTCGTCAATACGACCCAAGACGAATCGTTCGAGAAGCCCTGCTTGAGGAAAAGCGTGAACAGCGCAACATCGCACAGCAGCTAAACCGCCCTAAGCCGGTGCACAAACCACTTGAGATTGGTGAAGCCGCGCCGTTTGACGCAGACGCTACCTAGATCTTTCCCATCACCTTGGCCAGCGCTGTCATTAGCGGAGCCATCTTCTTGAAGTCTTTTGCACGGTTCGGCAAACCAATCGGAAGCTTGTTTGCCACACCAATGGTTCGAGTTTCGGTGTAGCGCAACAGCCCGCCAGGTCCGGAGCGTCGACCCATGCCAGATTGCTTCATGCCGCCCATCGGTGCTGCCATCGATGCCATGGTTGCGCGGTAACCCTCGTTGATGTTCACAGAACCTGCCATCAACCTAGAGGCCAGTTTCAAAGCCGCTCGCTGGTCTCCAACAATCGAGGCATTTAGGCCAAACTCGGTGGCATTGGCAAGCTCAACCGCTTCATCCAATGAGTCATAGCCCACCAGTGCTATGACTGGACCAAAGACCTCTTTGTGAAGAATCTCGGCGCCCAGCGGCAAATCCGTCAGAACCGTTGGGCGATAGAAGGTCGGGCCAATCTCACCGGCTGGTTCACCACCTGTAAGGATTCGCGCACCTTCAGCTACCGCTCGTTTGATGAAACCGTCGACGCGCTCGATCTGGGTCTTTGAAGTCAGTGCGCCAAGGTCGTATTCAAACGCATTCGAGGTTCCCAGCGTGAGGCTCTCAACCCTGCGCTTTAGGACTTCTTCAAACTTTTTGAGTGCGTGATTCGGAACGTAGAGTCGTTCGATGGAAACGCATAGCTGACCCGCATTTCCAAAGGCGCTGCCAATCGCAATCTCGGCCGCTTTTTCAAGATCAGCACCCGGCATCACGATCATCGGGTTTTTGCCACCTAGTTCAAGCGAGTAGCCAATCAGGCGCTTCGCAGCTCGCTCGGCAACCAATTTGCCGGTCGGGGTTGAACCCGTGAAGGCCACGTAGTCGGCATTGTCGGTGATGGCGTTTCCAACCTCCGCTGGATCTCCATAGACCACTCGCCAAACGCCCTTTGGCACACCGGCTCTTTCAGCCAAATCACGCAGGGCTAGCACGGTGTGGCTGGTTTGGTTATCTGCCTTTTGAACCACCGTGTTCCCGGCCATCAAAGCCGGAATAACATCCATCAACGTGAGTGCTAAAGGGTAGTTCCAGGGGGTAATGATTCCCACCACGCCAACCGGAGCTGGCTCAACATATGCGGTCAGCATAAGTGGGACTCCAGCGCGCACCTTCTTGCGTCGAAGAAGTTTTGGAGAAACCTTGGCGTAGTAGGAGATGGCCGCGAGGCCGCCGGTGATCTCCTCGAATGCGTGTGATCGACTCTTGCCAGTCTCAAGCTGCAACTGATCCATCAGCGAATCTTGGTTCTCAATAACTAGGTCGGCGTAATTGGCGGCAATCTTGGCGCGCGCCTTGGCACCCAGGGCATTCCAGCTCGGTTGTAACTTTTTTGCCTCAACAAACTCGAGCGCAACATCGGTTGCCGAGTAAGGCTTGAGGGAGTGAATGACTTCGCCGGATACGGGATTTACAACGCTGATGGAATCCATAGCTCTATTAACTCAGAGAAATGTCTAAACGCTTCCCCGCTAGACCTCTTGGGGTGCGAGAAATCTTTTGAGCCAGCTCAAGAATCAACATGGAAACCGGGTCATCAGAGTTAGAAATCACCAAAGGTAGGCCAGCGTCAGATGCAGCGCGCAACTCAGTTGAAATGGGTAGTTGACTAAGAAGCGGCACCGCTTTACCAGTTTTTCGCTCAAGCGCTCTAGCTACAGAATCGCCACCACCTGAGCCAAAGATCTCCATGCGTCCGTTAGAGGTATCCAGGTAGCTCATGTTTTCAATCACACCCAGTACCTCACCGCCCACCTGACCTGAAATGGAACCTGAGCGCTCAGCAACCTGAGCAGCCGCAGCCTGTGGGGTAGTCACTACCAGGGACTTAGCCCCCGGGAGCAATTGCCCGAGACTGATAGCGACATCCCCAGTTCCAGGCGGTAGGTCAACAACTAGATAGTCAAGGTCTCCCCAGTAGACATCGGTTAGAAACTGCTCAATGGCTCGGTGCAGCATTGGCCCTCGCCAAGCAATTGGTTGATTGTCCTGAACAAAGAATCCAATCGACATCACTCTGACATCAAACGCAATTGGTGGCAGCATCAGCTCATCCACCTTGGTTGGTCCCGTTGTGATGCCCAGCTGACCCGGGATGGAGTATCCAAAGATGTCGGCATCCAAAAGCCCCACCTTGTGGCCAAGTTTTGCCAGCGCCACCGCCAGGTTTGCAGTCAGGGTGGATTTGCCGACCCCACCCTTACCGCTGCCGACAAAGATCACCTGAGTGAGATTGCCAGCCTGAGCAAACGGGTTGAAGCGTGCTGGCTTACCACCGCGAAGTTTTTCCTTTAGAGCATCGCGCTCTTGCTGCGACATTGTGCTCATCTCGAGTTTCACCTCGGAAAAGCTGGAGAGTGCACTTCGAGCATCGCGCTCAATCTTTTGAGCAGCCGGGCAACCCACGATGGTCAGCTTGATCTTTAGATCCACCGACGAGTCTTGCTCAGTCAGAATTTCAACCATCCCGAGCTCGGTGATGGGTGCTCTGAGTTCGGGGTCAATCACCGAAGCCAGCAGTGAAAAAGCCTTGGACACTTACCCTCTTTTGTTTGCTCTGAGAGATAACCCTATTTGCTCGGCGCATTCGTGGCACAATCATGCAGTGGCAGATACAGCTAAGCGAAATCTAGGTCCCCAGATTCCAACCGGGCACGTCCTCGGGGAATTCTCTTCATACCAGGATGCAATCGCAATGGTTGACCGATTGGTTGCTGCCGACTTTGCCGCCAATCGAATCAGCATCATTGGACTTGACCCGGTGTTGGTTGAAAAGGTGCGATCGAAGCTCGGCTACGGCCGAGTCGTGCTCTCGGGAGCCATCACCGGCTTTTGGCTCGGAATCCTACTTTCGCTGCTTCTTGGGGTTGGCATCGAAACCACTGCGGACGGTCAGCTCAGCTACAACCCGCAACAATTTGCCGCGGTGCTGGTCGTGTCAGCTGGAATTGGAATGCTGATCAATATCATTCGCTTTGCAGTTACTAAAAATAAGCGCGGCTTCCTCTCAACTCAGATGCCGGTGGCATCTAAGTATCGAGTGCTAGTTCCGGACATGGATGCTGCGGCAGCTCTCAAGGCGCTATCAGCCGGCGGAACCGAGTAGCTGCTCCTGATACCAAGCCTCGATTCCTGCAACGGTTCTAGGTAGTGCTCCACTGAGATTCTCAACACCGGTCTCGGTTACCAAAACATCGTCTTCGATTCGAACACCAATGCCTCGGAGTTCCTCGGGGACGAGCAAATCGTCTTTGTGGAAGTAAAGACCTGGCTCAATGGTGAAAATCATGCCCGGCTCCAAGATGCCATCCTGATAAAGCTCACGCCTTGCTTGGGCGCAGTCGTGCACATCGAGACCTAGGTGGTGGCTGGTGCCGTGGACCATGTAACGGCGGTGGTGCTGTCGCTCGGGATCCAAGGCCTCTTCTGCAGTCACTGGGATCAAGCCGAATTCAGCAACCTTTCTTGCGATCACCTGCATCGCGGCGTTGTGAATGTCTCGGAACTTGATTCCTGGTTTGGCAATCGCAAAGGCTGCATCTGCTGCCTCAAGCACAGCCTCATAAACCTTGCGTTGCGCTTCGGTGAACTTGCCGTTGACTGGGATGGTCCGCGTTACATCGGCGGTATAGAGAGATTCCAACTCCACACCAGCGTCAACCAAAATAAGGTCACCGTTTTTGACCTCACCATCGTTTCGAGTCCAGTGCAGCGTGCAGGCATTTGGACCGCTCGCTGCAATGGTCTCGTAGCCGAGGTCATAGCCCTCGACGCGAGCGCGAGAAAAGAATGCGGTTTCAACTACACGCTCACCCCTTGGCTTTCGGGTCGCAAGCGGCAGCGCTCTGGCGACATCGCCAAAGCCGCTTATGGTGACAGCGACTGCCTTGCGCATCTCGGCAATTTCAAACTCATCCTTCACAAACCGCATGCTCGATACCGCTTCAGCTAATTTGGCATCTGAGAGAGTGAGGTACTTGCCTAGCTTCTTCAAGGCCTTTGGGAGCTTGGCTAAGTCCTTAGTGGCAAGTCCCAGCTGTGCCTGAACCTCGCTGAGGTTTGGCCTGCTACCCACCCAAAACTCACCAATCATTGGGTTAGCAAAAAACTCATCGCTGTCTCGTCCAGCGGTTGGGCGGAAGAAAAGCGTCGACTGCGTGTTTCCTGAGGTGGCATCAATCACCAAAACTGAGTCCGGCACTGTGGCGGTCCCCCAGCCGGTGAGGTAGTGGAATGCGGTGTGCGGGCGATAGCGATACTCGGTGTCGTTGGATCGAGTCTTCATGCCACCGGCTTCAATGACCAAGACCTTGCCCTTGAACTTTTTAGCCAGAGCGGCTCTGCGCTTGGCCGCATACTGCGCCACTTCCCACTGCGGCACCTCGCTCCTAGGAGCGTCAGCCCAGTTCTCCGAGATGAACTTTAGGAACTCCGCCGACTGAGGAGTGCGGGAGCGGTTACTTTTCTGCTTCGATGCCATAGCGACTATTCTGCTCCTGTGATCGACCTTCATGCACATTCCAATCACTCAGACGGCATTGATTCACCGAGTGAACTGGTGCAGAACGCCAAATCGGCAGGCGTCACAGTTTTGGCAATCACCGATCACGACACCGTCTCAGGCTGGGAGGAGGCGATTGCTGCGGCTGAAAGTGCCGGTATCGGTCTAGTTCCAGGAATTGAAATCTCCACTCGCGCGCAACTCGATACCGAACGCGGCATCTCTGTCCACCTGCTTGCATACCTACCCGATCCAAGTTTTAGACCCCTGATGGATCGGCTCGAAGATGTTCGAAACTCTCGAGTATCAAGAGCGATGCAAATGGTTGAGCGCTTGGCTGAGGATTACCCCATCAGCTGGGAGGAGATCATGCAGCACGTCAAACCAGGATCTACGATCGGTCGCCCTGCGCTTGCGGATGCCTTGGTTCGCGCTGGCGCAGTCCCTGATCGCTCCAGTGCATTTGAATCGATTTTGCACCGCAGGTCCAAGTACTACGTTTCAGAGCGAACGCTTCCTACCGAAGAGGCGATTGAACTGGTCCGCAGAGCGGGTGGAGTTCCTGTGATGGCGCACCCGTTGATTGACTTTCCGGCCGGCGCATCCGAGCTTGACCTCCCATCTGATCACTTTGAGAAGTTCATTCAGGCCGGCATTATGGGTTTTGAAGTCGATCACAGAGCGGTTCCCGAGGTAGCGAAGCCGTGGCTTAGAAACCTTGCGCTAAAACACAACTTGATCATTACCGGCTCCAGCGACTATCACGGCGTGGGTGGTAAAGACAACAAGCTCGGTGAGAATCAAACCTCTGAGCAAATGCTTGAACGAATTATCGATCAGGCCTTTGGTTCTGAGGCGTTTTTATAGTTTCTGCGGCGCTCGCGATTGCGTTTTGGGGCGGCGGACTTGGACTCCTGAAGCTTTTCAGCTCTTGATCTTTCAGAACTGACTTTCTCGCCAGCAGGCTTATCGACTCTTGGCTTTGCGATGCGACCCTTGGTTCCCTCTGGAATTCCAAGATCGGTATAGATGTGCTTAGAAGACGAATAGGTCTCAACTGGTTCTGGGGTTCCAAGATCAAGTTCACGGTTGATGTGAACCCAACGAGCCATGTCTTCCCAGTCCACGAAAGTGACTGCAACTCCAAGCTTTCCAGCTCGGCCAGTTCTGCCGACGCGGTGCAGGTATGCCTTCTCATCCTCTGGAACCGAGTAGTTGATCACATGGGTTACGTCATCGACATCGATGCCTCGAGCTGCCACCTCAGTCGCAACCAAGATTTCTTTTTTTCCAGTTCGGAACGCGATCATTGACTTCTCGCGCGCTTCCTGGCTCATGTCGCCGTGCAAGGCGGTAGCGCGGAAACCGCGATCAATCAACTCTTCGGTCAACTTAGCACTCGCGCGCTTGGTCTTGACGAAAATTACAGTCTTGCCACGACCCTCAGCTTGCAGAATTCGACCGACAACCTCATCCTTGTCTAGCGCGTGAGCGCGATAGATGAACTGCTTGATGTCAGCCTTGGTCTTGCCTTCTTCAGGATCCTGGATTCTGATGTGGATGGGCTTGTTCTGATACTTGCGCGCCAGGTTCAAAATTGCTGCTGGCATGGTCGCCGAGAACAACATGGTCTGTCGCTCCGCCGGTGTGTAGGCAAAGAGCTTCTCAACATCAGGCAAAAAGCCGAGGTCGAGCATCTCATCCGCTTCATCCAAAACCATGAACTTGATCTTTGATAGGTCAAGTAGCTTCTGCTTCGAAAGGTCAATTAGACGACCAGGAGTTCCGACTACAACCTGAGCACCTCGCTTTAGCGCGGCAACCTGTCCCTCGTAGGCCTTGCCACCGTAGATAGCAACAACCTCAGTAACACGGTTGCTGCAGGCAATCTCCAAGTCGGAGGCGACCTGGATGGCTAGCTCTCTGGTTGGCACCACGACGAGTGCTTGAACACCCTGACCTGGTTCGAGTCCTAGTGACTGTATCAGTGGCAAACCAAAGCCCAGAGTCTTACCGGTTCCGGTCTTGGCCTGACCGATGACATCAGTACCAGATAACGCAATTGGAATGGCTTGCTGCTGAATTGGGAATGGAGTCGTGATTCCTCTGGAATCTAAGGCATCACAAATGTCTTGGTCGATGCCTAGTTGTTGAAAAGTCAAAAATCTCTCCGATGATTGTTTGAGCGAGCTCCGAATGAGCGTCGGCTCAGCTATAAGCTTTTGGTGTGCTGGATTGGTTCCGAAGAATACGTAAGGTTTCTCAGAAACTTACGCTTCCGTCTCGCGACGCCTCGATGGGGCGCAGTCAAGTCCAGCTCAACCCTCAAAAGCTTACTCCCAGACCTGAGATTTATCTGGGACAACTTTCTTATCTCACGCTTCGTGCAAGTGAACTGTTGGAGCATGACTCCTACTTCGCTCCCTCAAAGGCCCTAAAGGAGAGACAGTCCAAACTCTCCAAGCTTTATAAAGCACGCCACAAAGAGCTCTCTCACCTGCTAGTTAGTCTCGGGGGAGCGGTGGACCTCGAGGACCACCACGCCACTCGCATCGATGACATGATTCGTTTTACTCAGGGCGTTGGTTGGCACGAGTCAACAATTCGTTTTTATTTGCTGTGGGGAATGCTCGAGCAATCCGCAAAGGCAGTAGCCAAAGGACTTCCAGCCAGTCTTCGGTCGAAGGTCACTGCTCAACTTGGTTCGGAGCTAGAGCAGTTCTGCTTTGAGGCATTGAGCAGCGAACTTCAAAGACGACCAGATCTGGCATCAGTCTTGGCAATGTATGGCAGATCGGTTGTTGCCGATGGGCTGTTGGAGGTCAGAAACTCGGTGGATATCTCCAAGTTGACTATTCAGCAGGGTTCAAACGAAGACCCAGCCTCATTCGCTTTTAGAGCTATTGAGCCTTTTGTATCAGAGCTGGTGGCATCTCACTCGGCAAGAATGGATCGACTAGGCCTTACTGCCTAGGCGGATGCGTTCTAGCTCGGCGCTTTCTTCGCTCTCGCGCTTTGAGTCGAGGTAGCGAACCGCAAAGAAAGTAGCAGCCGGCATTCCCAGCATCACGATGAACCAGATCCAGGCCTCTTCGTAGCGGAAACCAAACCAGGTCAGGATGAGCCATAGTGCTGAGCCGACCACGACTGAAACACCCAGCGGTACTAGCTTTCCTAGGCGACCCGAAGGTGGCATTACAAAAGGGGTAACCAGGGCCAGGATGCCCGCGTAAATTGCGATAACTAAAAGTTCCATTAGGCGATGAACCCCACTGGTCTGGCCTTCTCGGCACCGATCTCAACGAATGCAATCTGGGAGGTCGGGATCAAGATCGTTTTCCCCTTTTCATCCTGCAAGCTAATTAGCGGCTGCCCGGACTCAACTGCCTTGGCAATCGACGCAGTGAGCTCTGCTGCCGATTGCTTGGACTCGAAACTAAGGTCTCGAGGAGATTGGGTAATGCCGATGCGAACTTCCATGATTTCCTCCAGCCATAAGGTTACGACAAGAAATTGTCACCCTCTGCACATAGATTGTCAGGGTGCAAAAAATCCTTCGCCCGACTCTCGCTGACCTAACCGGTCTCGAGCGCGGTGAGGGCTACTGCATAGTCGGTGCGCCGGGAACAGGCAAAACCTCCACTCTGATTGAGCTGGTTTTGGAACTAGAGAAGATTCACCCTCCAGAGCAGATTTTGGTGTTAACCGCATCAAGACAACAGGCTTCAAGGCTGAGGGATCAGATTGGAATCGCAAGCAAGCGGGCCAGCTCGAAACCCAGGGCTCAATCAGTGACCGGTTTTGCATTTGCTGGGCTCCAAGACTCTGGCCAAGATCACAAACTACTCACCGGCGCAATGCAGGAGCGGATTCTCCGCCGCCTAGTTTCTGAGAATGAGCAGGCACTGCGCCAGGTCGGGCTGAACTCCAAATCAACCCAACTAGCTGCTTTTATCCAGGAGCTTCGAGATCTTTTGCAGGTGGTGTTGGATTTCGAATTGAAAACACAGGATTTGGTGCAATTGCAGACCGAGTTTCCAAAGCTAAAGCTCGGGGCGCTGCTGGTTATTTTTGAAAAATACCTTGAGGTTCTTGAGGCTGAAAACCTGGTTGATCCCAGCACCCTTCTCACTCGTGCCGCACAGCTTCCGGCTTCACATTCGATTGTGCTAGTAGACGACGCTCAAGAGTTTTCAACTGCCGGTCTAAAGCTTCTGCGGCAACTTATTGACATCACTGGTGGGGTAATTTTCGGAGACCCAGACTCGGGAACGCAAGGGTATCGAGCGGCGGAGCCGGGCAGCTTCCTGGCTTTAGGTCAAAACCGCATTTATCTCTCAGAACTCAGAACAGAGCTGGCCAACACAGGCCTAATGCAAAAACTGAGTTCGAGATTGCCCGCCACTGGCGCTGGCCCCCAGCGCGCCGTTTTCAACTCAGGCTCGGAAACAAGTGCCCTGATCTTTGAAGGAACTTCGGCTGAGGCAGACTATTTGGCCACGCAGCTTCGTCGCATGCGACTTGAGGATAAGGTGCCATTTTCGGAAATGGCCGTGGTCGTCAGAACTCGATCTCAGGTCGAGCAGTTGGCCAAAGATTTGGCACTTCGGAATGTGCCAATCTCAGTCCAGGGTCTGGATGAGCCGCTATCCAAAAACCAACTCAGCAGAGCCATTCTCGACGTCGCCTCCTTGATAAATCAGACTCCGAATCGAGAGACACTGACCTCGATACTGCAATCGAGCCTGTTCTCCCTCAATCCAATCCAGACAAAACGCCTTGACCGACTTTTGGTGCACCACTTCGGACTCAGGGTAGAGGCCGCTTGGTCGGAGGCATTTGAGCTGGGGGTGGAGCTCGACAGTTTTGAGGCGCGAGCCCTGAATCGACTGGTCGACTTGGTTCATAAGCTCCGCGGGTTGCACTCAAGTTCCGCTCATGAGGTGATGAGTGAGATTTTCAACCTGGCTCCAAAGTCCCTGAGTGAGCAATCCAGGTCAAGGGCAGCGGTTGCGGCTGCAGCAAATAGAGATCTAGATGCTGTGATGCGACTATTCGCAGCGGCTATCCGATTCGATCAACAGGGTGGTCAGGTCAGTGACTTCGTCGCGGAGCAACTTGATCAAAGGGTGGTAGAGGATGCGCTGTTCTCGCGGGCAAGCGCCGATGCCGTGAGCATTTTGACCCCAAGTGCTCTCACGGGGCAGCGCTTTGACGTGGTAGCGCTTCCTAGGCTTCAGGATGGGATTTGGCCCAACCTAAAACTGCGTAATTCCATGCTGGGAGCTGGTTCGATCCGTAGCTATCTAGCCGGTCGACTTGCGACCCCAACAGAGTCCGTGCGCTCCGAACTCGCAGATGAGCTAAGGCTTCTTTACAAAGCCGTGGGTGCTGCCAGATCCCGCCTCTTGCTGAGTGCAATGCAGTCAGAGGACGAACAGCCATCTCAGTTTCTGACGATGGCAGCGGCGGATCTCAGCCAGTTCGAAGGCACCATTGAGTTTGACTTGCGAAAACTCGTTGGGCGACTTCGACAGCGGCTCGCGGCGGGGGACCAAAGCGCAGCGGGCACCTTGGCCCTGATGGCCCTGGCTGATGTTCCGGGCTCGCATCCATCTAATTGGCATGGCATTTTGGAGCCGTCCTCTACCGAGCCCATTTTCCGCGAGGACGAGGATGTCACCCTGAATGCCTCGTCTTTGGATGCCTTCGAGAAATGCCCGGTTCATTGGTTCGTGCAGACCTTTGCAGTTGGCCGTAAGAGTTTCCAGGCCAGTATCGGAACTCTTCTTCACAAGGCACTAGAACTTGCAACTTCACCGGGCGATATCCAGACCTACGTTGAGTCCAACTGGCACGAACTTGAGTTTGAAATGGGGTGGCAGGAACGCTCGGAGAGGCAAAGAGCCATGGAAATGGCCGCTCTGCTGGCCGAATATCTGGCCTCTGCGCTAACCCTGGTATCCGCCGAGGAGGGCTTCGAAATCGAAGTGGGCCGACTCAGAATCAGAGGAAAGATCGATCGAGTTGAAGCAACAGAAGACGGGCTGGAGGTGGCCGATCTGAAGACCGGTAAGAGTCTGCCTGATGCCAAGTCCAGTAAGCAGTTGGCGGTTTATCAACTAGCGGTAAGCAAGAAGCATCCGGATAAGACGGTGTTGGGAGCAAAGCTGGTTTCGATCGGAACCGGAAAACTAAAGGTCTCTAAACAGGCTCAGCTGGATGAAACGACACTGTCTGAACTGCAGGTTTCTTTCTCTGAATTCGAGTCAGCGACTTCTGCTGACCGGTTAATCGCTAGGGTTTCTGAGCACTGCAGCGCCGATGCGGACTGCTCTATTTTGTTAGCCAAGGCGGTAAACGATGGCTAAGTATTCCGCCCAGCAGGTCTATTCAGTTCTTGGAGATCACACCCTGACTCCTGAGCAGGTGAGAGCCGTAGCGGGAGCATCAACTCAAGACCCAACCTTAGTGATCGCGGGTGCGGGAAGCGGAAAGACTGAACTGATGTCAGTTCGGATCCTCTACCTGGTTGCTAACCAACTTGCTTTGCCAGAGGAGATTCTCGGACTGACCTTTACCAAGAAGGCAGCGAGCGAGCTCTCTGCGAGAGTGCTGAAGGCGCTATATCGACTTCGCGAGAGTGATATGTGGCCGCAGGACTTGGAACAAGATTTCTTGCCACCAAAGATCGCCACCTATAACTCTTTCGGCAACGAGGTGTTTAGACAGTTCGCTTTAGATGTTGGCCTTGAACCGGATGCTCAGGTGCTTGGGGCATCAAGTGCCGTCGGGTTGGCCAGGGAGCTGTTGAGGCGACTCAATCTTGATGATCATCCTGAACTAGGGGACTGGGACAAGACCGCTGGTTATCTCACCGAGAAGCTTTTGTCGATGGTCCAGGAGATTACTGATAATCAGGCTTCCTCGCAGGCTGTGAGGCAGGAGCTCGCCGCCTTTGAAAAACACGTCGCAGCGTTACCAAAGAGCGAGGGCGGGTCGATGGAACGCTTTGCTTACACCCAGGGATTCCTATCCGATGCTGCCGTAAATCAGCTTCTTGCTGGGTTGGCGGAGCGATTTATAGAGCTGAAGAAAGAACGAAATCTCGTGGACTACGCGGATCAAGTTTCATTGGCGCTCGAGGCTACAACTAGGTCAGAGATCGAGCTGCCATACAAGTTCGTGATGTTGGATGAGTATCAAGACACCTCAGCAATTCAAGTTCGATTCCTAGCGGAGCTATTCAGGGGTAAGCCAGTGATGGCGGTGGGTGACCCGAATCAAGCAATTTACGGATTCCGAGGAGCAAGCGCCGCAAACCTCAGCAGCTTTTTTGAGGACTTTGGTTCTGGGGAGACTCTGTCACTAAGCACCTGCTGGCGATCAACCGAGCAAATCGTTGAGGTGGCAAATTTCACTGCTTCATCCCTAACCAGCCCCGGCCTCGATCAAATTAAACTTCGTGCCATCAAGTCTGGGAACGGCGTTTCGGCAGTATTTCATCAGGACCTTTTCGCGGAGGCCCAGGCCGCCGCTAGCTACTTTGCTGAAAATTTGAAGGACCAATCAGGAGCACTGCTAACCAGAACCAAATCACAAATGGGAATCTTCGTAGCTGCTTTAGAGCAGCACGGCGTGCCAGTTGAGGTGAGTGGACTCTCGGGCTTGATTGAAATCCCCGAGGTGGTTGATCTGATCGCGCTTCTCAAGGTGCTCTCGAGCGCTGAGGCATCGGTTGAGCTCATCCGGCTTTTGACATCCGCGAAGTGGCGAATCGGTCTGAGAGACATTGCAAAGCTCGGTGAGCTAGCTAAGCGACTTACCAGAATTAGGCCAGAAGCAGATTTTGCAAGTGAAGTCACCCTGATTGAAGCGCTGGACTCACTTCGTTTTGAGGGAGCTCACAAGCAAAGCGAAATCAGCGAGTCGGGACTTTCCAGAATGCGGCAGGCCGCATTGCTGCTGCACAAGTTGCGCAGCACACCATCCCTCTCGATTACTGAATTGGCTTGGCTAGGGGTTCGGGAGCTTGAAATAGACATCGAGCTCTACGCCAAATCTAAGGCGGCCAACCCACTCAGGCACCTTGAGCAGTTCATAGAACGCCTGAGTGAATATGAGGCTGCGACTGTGCGCCCCAGCCTGAGTGGTTTGATGCAGTGGCTCGAATACGCCCTTGAGCGCGACAGTTTTGAACTTCCAAAGAGTGGTTCAAAAAAGGGAGTAGTTCAAGTCATGTCGGTTCACGCCTCCAAGGGTCTGGAGTGGGATCTGGTCTGGGTGGCCCAATTGGTCCAGGGGGCATTTCCTATTGATGGCAAGGACTCCAAGGGCTGGCTTGCAGCAGGGAAAATCCCCTACTCGCTGAGGGCTGACTCCAAAGTGCTCCCTGAGTTCGACTATCAAACGGCTAAGTCTCAAAAGCAGTTGAATGAGCAGTTCTCCGATTTCAAGGATGCCGTCAAGGCTAGAGCTTTGCTGGAGGAGCGCCGCTTAGCTTATGTGGCGTTCACTAGGGCTGCCAAAGAGCTGACCCTTAGTGGCTCCTACTACAAACCCGGTGCCCAAAACCCCAAACCGCCATCGCCGTTTTTGCTGGAACTCAAAGAAGCTGGCCTGGTTGAATTTGAGCTAACCGAGCCATTGGAGAGTAACCCTCTGGATGCTGTCGCAGAAGTTGCGAGCTGGCCGGCATTTGACTCCAATGCAGAGTTATTGCAGTTGGCTGATTTAGTTTCGTCCAATCCCGATACGGCGCCTTCTCATGAGCTCGCCCTGCTCTTTGAAGAGCGCGAGCGAAATCGGACCACTCCAGAGCCTTGGCTTCCAAGCAGAATCTCGGTTTCTAACCTGGTTCGCTTCTTGGAGAATCCAGAAGCATTTTTAGCGGAGCTGTCCCGCCCGATGCCGCCGATGTATTCCGATCATGCGCAGCGGGGAACTGATTTTCACTCAGCGATTGAATCGATTCTGTTAGACCAGGATGTAGCACTATTTGATGCTGACGTAACGTCTTTGGTAGACGGGTTCAAGAATTCTCGATTCGCAACCTTGCAGCCTAAATTTGTTGAACAGTCGATTGAGTTCGTCCTGGCTGGCCATGTGGTGGTCTGCAAGTTGGATGCCGTCTTCTTTGATGGCCATCTCTATGAAATTGTCGACTGGAAGTCTGGGTCAAAGCCAAGCGGCGAGGACCTGGAGTCCAGAAAAGTTCAGCTAGCGCTCTACCGGATCGCATTGTCACAGTGGCTCGGAGTTCCACCTGAGCGCATCAGGGCAAGTTTCTATTACGCAGCAGATGATGTGGAGTTAGCTCCAGACAACCTACCCTCGCGCATGGAGCTAGAGGCGCGAATAGCTGACCTTAGAAAAGCTCGTCAGGGTTAGGCTCTTTGGATTCCTCGGCTACCTCAATCGCTTCAGTCGTGAGGCCAAGCTCCTCCAGCGAAGACTCTTCTTCGACGCCGCCCGCGAGGAACTCGACCTCGGTAATGGACGCTTCAACCTCAACCTCAACTGCTTCGACATCACTGCTCACCTGTTGAATCGGAGTGGTGATCTCGGCGATTAGAGCAGTGCCAGCTGCAATCCCAGCGAAACTCGATGCCCGCAGGTCCTTGAGTGTTCCGGAATCCTGCTGCTCACGAAGTTCTTCGATTAGCTCTTCGGCTTGCTTGATCAGTGCCTCATCACCCTGCTCTAGGCAGTAGACGAGCCAGCTACCCAGTTCGAGTTCAGAGTAGAGGGCGGCACGTTGCATCAAGTTTTCATCAGCAGCTGGCCTCGCAGCGCGGTAATGCAAAAGGGTGTCCTCAACCGTAGAGGCAAGTCCGCCACCGACAATCCAAGCCAGATCCTCGGCGGGGTCCGAAACCTTGAGGTCAAAATCTGTCATACCGACCACTCGCTGCCCATCCAGCAAAACGGCATCCTTTGAAATGCCTCCGTGGATCACGGTTGGGTGGAAGCGGAATAGCGATACATCCTCGAGTGCTTGCTCCCAGCGAGTTAGGAGCGAAGCCGGAACTTTCCCGGTTGAAGCAATCTTGTCCAGCTCAGCTACCTTGCTGTGGAGGATCTCTGGTGCCGTGTATTCGGGGAGTCCCGCGCTACGAACCACGTTGGGATCGAGCTGGTGAATCGCGGCTAGGGCATCTGCCAGAGTCTTGGAGAAGCCGCCGGGGGCAAGCTTTGCGAGATCAGGTTCGTTGCCTGAGATGGTGGTGAAGAGAGCTCCAGTCAGACCTTGGTCATCCTTGGTAATGCCAATCTCTTCTCGAACCTCGAACGGAAGCTGACTGCTGTTTCCGTTGAGGGCCCGGACTACCGCACGCTCTAGGGCGAGGTTTGCCTCAAATTGCGACTTCGAGGGCATCTTGAAGATAAATCCGAACCCTAGATCGTCTCGAAGTTCGAGCTGTTCTATACCGTTTCGAGTTTCAAGTTTCTTGTATGCACGGAAGTTTTTTCCAGGCGCAGCGTCGGCTGCCAGCGCAGCTAAAATCAAAGCAGGTCTACCCACTTGATTAGGTTAGACATTTCCGGTCCAACAACATCGGAACGCCACGCACCCCTAGGGAAGTCAATGGATGATTCAGCTCGGCACCCATTGCTAGATTCCCTCGATGAGGACCAGCGCGAAGTGGCCCAGCAACTTCGCGGTCCAGTCGCTGTAATTGCCGGGCCGGGGTCTGGAAAAACTCGAGTTATCAGCCACCGAATTGCCTATGGGGTGGCGATGGGGGTTTACGATCCCGCCAAAGTCCTGGCGGTCACCTATACAAACAAGGCGGCGGCAGAGCTTCGCACCAGAATGCGCGCCCTTGGAGTCCCAAATGTTTCGGTGCGAACCTTTCACGCCGCTGCGCTTAGCCAGCTGCAGTTTTTCTGGCCTCAACTCACCGGAGCGCAATCACCTCGGTTGGTGCCATCAAAACTTGCTCTTCTGCGCGAGTCGGCAGAGTCGCTGAGAATTCGACTGGATCAAGATCAACTGTTCAGCCTTCAGTCTCGGTTGGAGTACTACCGCTACACGCTGACGGATCCATCAGGTGAAAACTTTGTCCCCGCCGGATCGGTTCAGTTTGAACAGTTTCTTGCCCTGAGTGATGCGTATCAGGCACTCAAGCGCGAGCGAAAGCTGATCGACTGGGAGGATGCGGTTTCTCTGGCAGCGGGCATGTTTAGATCGGAACCGCAGCTGCTCGAGCAGTTTCGACAGCAGTATCGGTTCTTTACGGTTGATGAGTACCAGGACATTTCTGCTTTGCAACAGGCGCTGTTGGAAACTTGGCTGGATGATCGAGAAGATGTCTGTGTAGTTGGTGATCCGCGTCAAACCATCTATAGCTTCGCTGGCGCAAACCCTGATTTCCTGTTGCGATTCTCCGATCGGTTTCCGGCTGCGGATGTGTTTGAGCTAAATCGCAATTACCGGTCATCTCAGGAGATTGTGGAGTACGCAAACCGAATCTTGGGACCGGATCAAATTGCGCAGCGTGCGCTGAGCTCCAAGCCGCGGTTTGTGGAATATCCAACTGCGCTGGCTGAGGCGCAAGCGATATCACTTCGAGTGAGTTCTCTAATGAGAGAGGGTGTTGAGCCTGGTGAGATCGCTGTTTTGGTCAGGTCAAATCACCAAATTGAGGCAATCGAGGTCGAACTAGCGGAGCAGGGAATACCAACTCAGGTCCGTGGGGCTGGAAGATTCTTTGCAAAGCCTGAGGTGGTTCAGGCGATGCATGCCCTTCGAGCGCTCACTGTTACAGACCTGGAGAAACCCACCTTTGCCGCGGTGTCTGATGTGTTGCGCTCACTGGGCTGGAGAACCGAAGGTTCAGGAGAGAGCTGGGAGAGTCTCAACTGGTTTATCACCGTGCTAGATGAACTCGGCGGCAATCCCGCAATCGCCGAATACGTTCGTGAACTTCAAGAGCGCGAGCGCTCCGGCCACGAACCAGCGAGAAATGCTGTGACATTGGCCACCATTCACTCAACTAAAGGTTTGGAGTGGAAGTGCGTCTTCGTGGCCTCGGTTAGCGATTCGGTTTTTCCGCCATCGCGGTCAGCCCAAGAGCAATTCTCGGAGGAGCGCAGGCTTTACTTCGTGGCCATCACCAGAGCTCAGGAACTGCTGGAAATCTCATTCACCTCGGATCGAGGTCGCTCCCCACTACTCGGCAGCCACAGTTAGCATTTGGCACCGCGGCCTCCTCTACTGACATGGACTGACGGTCCAGCTGAAAGATTCGGTTCTCTCGTGGTTGTCGGTCAATCAGTGAATTAGCTAAAGATGTCGCGATAGAGACCGCAAAAAACATCGATGCGGAGTCACCAAGGTCGCGATCTAAGAAACTCAACTGGGTTGCCGTTGCAATCCAGTTGGGATCTTGCTGCGCCCTGGCGACTTCGAGGCAGCCAAGGCAAGGGGTAATCCCTGGGATTACCAGGTGCGATACCCAACAGCCGAGCTCTGTGAAAACGATTGCGAGATGAGGGGTATCGCGTGCCATCCAGGTCTGGTAACTAGCTGGCGCAATCACATCATTGGCAATCAAGACCGCGAGGCTGATGCGATCGAGGGTGGCCGTGATTCTAGAGTGCTGGATAACCTCGGCACTTGCCAAAAGCATTTCTTTTGCCGAACGAGCTCGCGCTTTACCAATGCTTTCCTGGAAATGACCAAGTGCTCCAGTGTCAGACTCTGCCACTCGAGTCTGATCCAGCGTATGAAATTTGCGAAAGCCCGCTCCTGACATCCCCCTCGCGACGGCCAATCCAGTTTTTGAGAACGCCTCTACAAAGACCTCAGCGTTGGCTCGACCCCTAAGAGCCAAAATCGGGTCAAGACCCTCAGTGAGATAAAGCCGCATCAATTCTGCGAACCGCTGATCCACATCCAGCTGGGTTAGCTCTGGGCCTAGAGCGCTTGAGTGTCTTACCAAACTGCCAAGTCGAGTCAGCAGATCCGAAACTTCCGGTTGTGTTGTGCTGGCCAATTTGGCAAGGCTATTCATTTGGTTATCCGGCAGACCTTCTTCCAGGATTTCTAGCGCTCGCTGTTGCCCGGGTGAATTAACTCTTACCTCGACGCTCCGCTCGGATCCATACCTTCTTGTTAGATCAAGCGAGTAAAGCCTTGCAAGAGCTGGATTGATTTGCCTGACCATGTTCCGATGTTGGCAGGAATCTGAAAACCGCGGACTTGGTTCTCCACAGCTCTATTCGCCCAGCAGGTTCCTTAGCTGCGAGTCAAAGTCGTCATCCGATTCAAGACGAGCGATCAGCTTTTCCGGATCCCTAATTTCTTCGATGCTGGGAAGTTGGTCCGGGTGGGCCAGAAGGCTATCGCGAACCTCTGTGCCGAACCTCTCTGCTACCAACGACAGAGCTGCCGCAGCCTCTCTCACAAGGCGTGGCGTTAGCTCTAGCCCCAGCAGCACGGCAAAGGTCTTTTGGCCTACTCCTGAAGCGGAGCGAAGACGGCGATATAGCTCCTGCAGTGCTTCGGCAGAGGGAAGTCGTCTCGCAGCCGCAAGGCTCACGCTGTCCACCCAGCCCTCAATCAAAGCGAGGGTGGTCTCAATCCGCTCAAGCGCAATTTCCTGGTCTTCAGTTCTCGCCACCAAAGCGGATCCGAGCTCAATCACTGTCTGCATTTCTTGCCCAGATTCAAGTTGCTCTGCGAGCTGTTGAATCGAACTCGTGTCCACCTTCAACTCGGACGCAAACTGCCGTATCTGGGCGATGATTTGCTCGCGAAGGTAGGGATTGGCGGCGAATAGCGCGGCTCCCGCAAGCTCTCGAATCGCCAAGTAGATAAGTAGTTCATTTCTTGGAGTCTCGAGATCCTTGAAAAGCTCCGCAAGATTCTGAGTTACCAACGCGGGTCGATCGTGAAGCGGAATTCCGATCTCTGAACCGGTCAAAACCTGCTTAGACAGACCTCCAGCAGCTTGACCCAGCTGCATAGCAAAAAGCGTCGCACCGGCATTTCCCAAGAAGTTCGATGCACTGCCGAGTGCGCTTTTCAGCTCCTCAGGCATTGATTCGGAAAGGGACTCGTTCAAAGCCTTTGCCATGCTGATTGCAATGGGCTCACTCAGCTGCTTGAACAGCGGCATGGCGTCTTGAGCCCACATCGATCTGGTCAGGATTTTGGGCTGCTGAAAATTCTCAAACCCAGTCTCTTCACTAAGCCAAAGCTTCGCAATTTCAAACGCGTTAGGCACTTCCTGTGCAATCGCCACATCGACTGAGGTTTCGCTTGAACGGGCGATTGATGCGGCCTGAGAGAGCGCTAAATCCCAGTTCACGGCATCGCTGTTTCCAGAGAACATTGTTTGGAAGTTTGACATCAGGTTCTGCAGTAGACCCGGACTTGAAATCAGGCCACTGACTTTCTCGAGCATGGCAGGATCGATCTTGCCTGACTGCATCATCTCGCGAATCAATCGCTCGAGTTCATTCGGATCCGGTTGCTCGTTCACTGTCCTGCCTCTCAAAGTAAACGCTAATAGCTAAAACTTTGAGCGGTGAGTTTTCGAACGCTGTTCGCCCTAGGCGTCACAGTGCTGGCGCCAATGTCAGCGGGGGAATCTAACATTTATTCGATGACGTTCTTTAGATCCGGTCGACCCCCCAGAAGACCTCGCAGCTGGGCCATCACTGGTCTGCTGGTGCTGGCACTAATTTCGCTTGCCGCAGTTCCCAGTGGTTACGTGATTCAACGACCCGGCGCTGTGTTCGACGTCATGGCTGAGGTGGAGGGGGAGCCGGTTATCACCTCTTCAGACCTCAAGACCTATGAGTCCGAGTCTCGCTTTGACGTCACCACAATTTCCCTTCTTGGAAACCGCGAGTCAAATCCAAACTGGATTCAGGTGCTTTTTGCCTGGGCAGATCCAGACCAGGTGGTTCTTCCACTGGATGAAGTTTTCCCACCAAGCAAAACCACTGCGGAGGTGCGGGCAGAGAGCACTGCACAAATGGAGATTTCGCAACAGGACGCTATCGCCGTCGCTCTGGGTCACTTGGGCTATGAAGTGCCTAGGAGGCTGTATGTGAATGCCGTGGTCGCCGACACCCCAGCATCTGGTTTGGTCATTGCCGGTGACTTTGTGATCTCGGCCGGCGGCGTGAAAGTTCAAACCTTCGAAGAGTTGCGTGAGCAAATCACCAAGACTGAGGGTGCGGAGATGGAACTAACGGTTGAGAGAGATGGCAGGTTGGTGCAGCTAAAACTCGCACCCCAGCCACGCGACGACAGCTATTACATCGGGGCCATGGTTGGCTACACCTACCAGTTCCCCAAGAAGGTGGAGCTTCAGCTTGGAGACGTTGGTGGTCCCAGTGGAGGGCTTATGTTCACGCTTGGAATCGTTGACCGGTTCACGCCGGGCTCGCTGGCCAAAGACAACCATGTTGCTGGAACCGGAACCATTTCCGGAGAGGGCAATGTGGGCCCAATCGGAGGCATCCGCTTGAAGATGATTGCTGCAAATCGAGCCGGCGCGGACCTCTTCCTGGTGCCAGAGGGAAACTGTGAAGAAGCTGAAGGTTTTGTGCCAGAGGGGCTAGCAGCGGTTTCCGTGGCAAACTTTGAGGAAGCAATTCAGGCAGTTGAGAATTTAAATGCTGGAAAGACATTTCCAGCTTTGAGCTGCAAAAACTAACTAGGAGCGTCTGTGACCTTTCCTGCACCCGCCCAACGCAAAGTCTCACCACTTTCCATTGCATTGGGAATTCTGGCCGCCATCGCTTTCGCACTCTTCAGCGCTGCCGGCGTTTACACCGACTGGCTCTGGTTCAACCAGCTTGGATACGAGGGCGTATTTCTGAACCAGATTCTTGGACAGATCGCGGCCTTCAGCGCTGGCTTTGTCGTCATGGCAATTTCGGTAGGGATAGCACTGGGTGTGGCATGGAAGACCAGACCGGTCTACGTGCGAATGCCAGGGGAGTCACCTTTTGAGGCCTATCAACAGATGATTGAGGGCCTGAGAAAAGTCGTCATGTTTGGCCTACCAATAGCGCTCGGAATCTTTGGAGGTCTGATTCTTTCTCGCGAATGGGAGAGTGCGGCCCTGTTTTTGACTTCGGGTGAGTTTGGTGTCACGGAGGAGCAGTTTGGCCTTGACGCATCGTTCTACGTCTTCCAGCTTCCTTTCCTTCAGCTTTTGGTCGGCTACCTGTCCGGTGCCATTTTGATGGCCGGCATTGTCAGTGTGGCTGTGCACGTGATTTACGGTTCCGTTCGTTTCACCGGGCGTGATGTTCAGGTTTCCAAATCCGCCCGAGTGCAAATTGCAATTTTGGTCGCAGGCTATCTATTGGTTCAGGGTGCGAGCCTTTGGCTCGATCAATACTCGACCGTGACGACCCCTGGATCTTTGTTTACCGGCGCTAACTACACCGATGCGAACGCGGTGATTCCGGGTCTTCAGATTCTGGCAATGATCTCTGCGGTCGTGGCGCTAGCCTTCCTATTCACTGCATTCATTGGCAAGTGGCGCATCTCCATCATCGCGACCGCACTTATGATTGTCAGCTCTCTGGTTCTATCGGGTCTTTATCCCTGGTTGGTGCAAACCTTCCAAGTGGTTCCAAATGAGCGCACCTTGGAGAGCAAGTTCTTGCAACGCAATATCGATGCAACCAGAGCTGCTTTCGGCCTAGACGCTGTTGAGGTGGTGGACTACGACGCCAAGGTGGTGGCTGAACCTGGAGCGTTGAAGAATGACGCCAAGACGACCGCCTCAATCCGAATCCTAGATCCGGCTCTGGTCAGCGATGCCTTCAGACAGCTTGAGCAGTATCGTCAGTACTACAGTTTCCCCAACCGTCTGCACGTAGATAGATACTCAATCAACGGTCAGACTCAGGACACCGTAGTCGCTGTTCGCGAACTGAACCAGGCTGGTCTCGGAGAGTCCCAATCCTGGTACAACTCCACCATCGTCTACACCCACGGATTTGGTTTAGTGGCTGCTTACGGAAACAAGCGTGACAGCGACGGAAAACCACTGTTCTTGCACTCCGGAATCCCTCCAGTTGGGGAACTAGGCGAATTCGAGCCTCGGGTTTACTTCAGCCCAAACGCTCCGCTGTACTCGATTGTTGGCGCCCCTGAGGGAGCGGAGCCACTTGAGTTTGACTACCCAGCCGGTGAGGACGGTCAGCGCGAGACCTACACGACCTTCTCTGGCGAGGGTGGCCCGGCAATCGGTGACCTGTTGACAAGAGTCGCATACGCACTCAAGTTCCAGAGCGAGCAAATCTTGCTTTCGGATGCCATCAACGCGAACTCGCAGATTCTTTACAACCGCGACCCAGCTCAGCGCGTTCAAGAGGTAGCCCCTTACTTGACCCTTGACAGCGAGGTTTACCCAGCAATCGTTGATGGGCGCATCAAGTGGATTGTTGATGGCTATACCCTCAGCAACAAGTTCCCCTACTCCAACCTGGAGAATTTTGGACAGTCTGTGCTCGACTCAGCTTCTGAGGGTTTCCGCGGCGGTATTGGTTCGGTGAACTACATCCGCAACTCGGTCAAGGCAACCGTTGATGCCTACGACGGTTCGGTGGATCTTTACCAGTGGGACGAGAAGGACCCGATTCTCAGCGCCTGGATGAAGGTATACCCCAACACCGTTCAGCCGAAGTCTGAGATGAGTGCCGAGCTGATGTCTCACGTGCGCTACCCATCGGACCTGTTCAAAATGCAGCGTTCAGTGCTGGGTCGCTACCACGTAACTGAGGCCGGTGCGTTTTACTCTCAGCAGGATGCTTGGATGACCCCGAATGATCCGGTCGGAACCAACAGCCTGGGTACTTTGCAGCCTCCTTACTACCTGACCATGCAGACTCCAGGTCAAACCCAGAGTGCGTTCTCGCTCTACTCGACCTTCATTCCGAAGTCGACTGGAGAGACCACCAGGAACGTCTTGACTGGTTACCTGCTAGCTAACTCTGACGCCGGCTCGAAGGCGGGAGAGGTGAGCTCAAACTTTGGCAAGCTGACGCTGCTCAACCTCCCAAGAGAAACCATCGTTCCAGGACCTGGTCAGGTGCAGAACAACTTCAACGCGGACAGCAATGTCTCCTCGCTGCTGAACCTGCTTCGTCAAGGTTCAACTCGAGTGTTGAATGGAAACTTGCTAACTCTCCCTGTCGGAGGTGGACTGCTTTATGTCCAGCCGGTTTATGTTGAGTCAACCGGTGAAACCAGCTACCCGCTGCTGCAAAAGATTTTGGTCGCCTTCGGAGATCAAATTGCGTTTGAGGACACTCTGGACGAGGCCCTGGATGAACTGTTTGGTGGCGACGCGGGTGTCGACCCAACTCCTTCTGATCCAACTCCAAATACCGAGTCGCCAAGCGTTGACCCGGGCTCTGGTTCGGGTGACAATCCAGCCTTAAGTGCAGCCCTCGAGCGAGCCAACAAGGCCTTGCAAGAGAAGCAAGCCGCTCTTGCAGCTGGAGATTGGACCGCATTTGGAGAGGCAGATGAGCGTCTTGCCAAGGCAATCGAGGATGCTCTAGCCGCGCTGGACTAATTCCAGAACAGCTGGTAGCATTTGAACTTCGCCGCGGGGTGGAGCAGTTCGGTAGCTCGCCGGGCTCATAACCCGGAGGTCGTAGGTTCAAATCCTGCCCCCGCAACCAATTAGAGACAGCCCCTTCGGGGGCTGTTTTCTTTTATGTGGATAACTGAAACCACAAAATGCCAAGTGCACATAGTCTGCGCTTATGCCGATTTTGGTTCTACTGCTCCTCGCATCGCTCGCTGGGTGTGCACCAACATCCCAAGAACATCAACTCGCCAAATACTTAGAGGACTCGGCTGCTGGCGCTATCTCTGACGAGCTCAGTGGCGCAGCTCGAGATGCCCAACTCATGGCACTAAGGCTGCTCACTGAGCTGGGCTGGAGCCAGTCTGGAACTGCCAAATATTCGGACTTTGAAATCCTCGATGACTCTCATTTTGAATTCTGCCTTGACGTCTCCGACATCCATTTCACAGATAAAAGCATGAAGCGGGTAGAGCTAGAGCGAGTAGAGCAAAGGCTTCTGATGCAGGCGAAGACCGAGCAGATTTCCGGGTTCTCGAAGATCACAGATTTAAAAGAGGTGGGTACTTGTTAGTAGAGATGATCTTTCTTTCGGGGGTCCTCGGCAGTTCATGCGACGTCACACTCGCAGCTTTAGGCATTTGCAGCTCGCAATGTGATTCTGCGGCACTTGCCACTGGAGAGTTTTCGCTTTGTGCAAAGAAGGAGGAGACTAAGCACACTGGATCGGCTTCGCCAACTCCAATGCGAGAGTGCAAGTATTACGTGAACGGAACTATAGACGTTCCGACGCAAACCATCATCACTGCTTGGGTCGAGGTTGGGTCCAGGCTCTGCATCGGTGATAAACCCGTCGAATCAAAACCGGTCTATCGCTCGGTCACAGAGCAACTCGACGACATTTTTTCCGCCAAGGCACAACCCCCAGTCGCTTACCGAGAGTCTCGAGAGAAACCGGAGCCTTTTGAGGCAATCCATTTCTATGCTGAGTCGAGCGCCCAGAGGCAAACCGGTTCGCTTTTTGGCGAACCAGCCCAAATCAGATTCCGCCCAGTTGGCTACAGGTGGAAGTTTTCAGATGGTGCGACCGGCTACGGTCGATCAAACACCAGAAGTTTTGACGGGGAAGGCAATTTCTCGGCTCAGGTGTTCGTCAGGTTCGAGGTGGACTATGAAACGGGAGGGATCTGGCATCAAGATGCTGCCCAATTCACGCTCGGAAGCAACGTGGTTTCAGTTCGAATCGTGGATCCACCAAGGCGAACAGTTTTGGTTGACGGGCAAGGCTAAGGAAGTCTTCAGGAATAATCCATAAAATCTCCAGAGTTGCTGGTTCATAATCAAGAGCAACGAAAGGCGATGTCGATGTCTAATCAATGGAATCGTTCCTCCGACGCTCAGTTCTTAGTGAGTCCGGCTTACCAAGCCCCTCGGGCCCCAAAGCCCAAGCGCGCTGCCAGCAAGGTCTTTCGCCCTCTGGGTATAGCGGCCCTTGCGCTGAGTACCGCTACCGTCGGCGGCATCATCGCATCTAGCGCATTCACGCTTTCATACTTGACTCTGAGCCAGCCCGCACCCGTAGTTGTGAACAACGCTCAGGCAGTTAACTGGGTAACCGGCGCAGCCGCTGCGGCTGCCCCCTCGGTGGTCACGCTTTCCGTTGAATCTGACACATCTTCTGGTTCCGGTTCCGGAGTCATCTTGACCGAGGATGGCTACATCCTCACCAACGCACATGTTGTGACCCTGAGTGGTCTGACTGAAGATGCCAGGATCGCAGTGCAGCTCTCCACCGGCGAGGTTTATCGAGCGAAGTTGGTCGGGTTTGACCCGGTCTATGACCTGGCGGTAATCAAGATTTCTGAGAGCGGCCTGAAGCCAATCGTCTTTACCGACTCAGACAAGTTGAACGTTGGTCAGGATGTTGTGGCGATTGGTGCCCCGCTTGGTTTGGCATCAACTGTAACTCAGGGAATTGTTTCAGCTCTGGACCGCACCATTCAGGTTGCAAGCTCTGAGGTCAACGGCGATAGCAGTCTGCAGTTCTGGACTGGATCCGGTGGTGCCCCAATCAGCCTCCAGGTAATTCAGACTGATGCTGCGATTAACCCAGGAAACTCAGGTGGTGCGCTGGTAAACAACACCGGTGAACTAATCGGCATCAACGTTGCCATCGCAACCGCAGGTGGTGGCGAGGCGGGCAGCATCGGTGTCGGTTTCGCGATCCCTTCGAACACCGCTCAGCGCATTGCTCAAGAGATCGTTGACACCGGTGAAGCTTCGCACGGACTACTCGGCGCATTGGTGAGAGATAACTCCGAGGCCGATTCTTCATTTTCAACCGGAGCGCTTGTCGAAGATTTGACTGAGGGTGGCGCTGCCGAAAAGGCCGGAGTGAGAATCGGTGACGTGGTTGTGAAGTTCGCCGGTAAGCGAGTCAATGGCGCATCTGATCTCACCGCACTTGTTCGAGCCCAACCAGCTGGGGCCAAGGTTCAGGTTGATGTATTGCGTGATGGTGCAGTCATCTCCCTGACCGCCACCCTGGGTGATGCCTCAGACCTAAAATAGGCGCCATGGAAACCCAGCACGGTTCAAGCACTCTTGAGAAAGAGCAAGTCGAGATCGACAATGGCGATCACGAGCGTTACTCGCACTATGTAAACAAGAACAAAATCGTTGAGTCGGCAGTCATGGGAAGTGCCGTGGTTGCACTGTGCGGCAAAGTCTGGGTGCCATCGAGGGATCCTCAGAAGTTTCCTGTTTGCCCAACCTGCAAAGAAATCTACGAAGGCCTTCTCAAGGACTAATTGAATTCAGTAGGTATGGCGGCTTCTCCTCTGGAAAGACGCAATGCTTCGACTGGTAGCTCAGACAGCGCAAGTTGGTGGTGAGTCCTGGATTCACTCAGCTCAGGCTTGAAGACCAGGTCACCATTTTTGATGTAGCTCACCTGAAGCTCTCTTCCGGAGGCATCATCCGAGATCAGTTCTAGAACTGCCTTGCCACCTTGTGTTTGGCGCACAGCTCGCTTCTTGCCTCCGCGCGAGGCCTTGTTAGCTGACTTCTTGGCCATCGCCACCCAGTTCTCACCATCAAAGTGAGAGACCAGTTTGTAAACGAAGCCAGCGGTTGGAGAACCCGATCCGGTGACCAATGAGGTGCCAACACCGTAGTTATTGACTGGGGCCTGAGCCAGCGCGGCGATGGTGTACTCGTCGAGATCGCTGGTGACGGTGATCTGAGTCTCGTTAGCGCCGAGCTCGTCCAGCAGCTTACGCACCTCGATCGCTGACGCAACCAGGTCCCCAGAGTCAAGCCTCACGGCATGTAGCTTTCCATTTGAAAGCTCGACTGCTTTTCTCACCGCACGCTCAACATCGTAGGTGTCGACTAGCAACGTGGTTGAGTTGCCCAGCGCGCTCAACTGCGATTCGAAAGCCTGGTCTTCAGTGTCATGCAGCAGGGTGAACGAGTGGGCGCTCGTTCCAAATGTCGGTATCCCGAAGCGCATGCCAGCTTCAAGGTTGCTGGTCCCGTCGAATCCGACGAGATAAGCAGCCCTTGCGGCTGCAACTGCAGCGGCCTCATGAACCCTTCGACCACCCATTTCGATCAGGCGTCGAGAGCCAGCGGCTGCGCGCATTCTGGCACCTGCAGATGCGACTGCTGAGTCAAAGTTCAGAATTGAGAGGATGACTGTCTCCAGTAGCACGGCATCCGCGAAACTGCCTTCTACGGTCAAGACGGGGGAGTGGGGGAAGTAAATCTCGCCTTCCCGATATCCCCTGATGTCGCCCCTAAAGCGGTAGTTCGCTAGGAAATCAATGGTCTGGCTATTGACCACCTGTTGAGATGCCAAGAAGTCAAGTTGCTCTTGGTCGAAAGTGAAGTCTTTCACCGCATCCAACACTCGATCGATGCCGGCCAAGACGCCGAATCTTCGACCAGCTGGAAGGGATCGAGAGAACACCTCAAATACGCACGGCCTTGATGCCTTGCCTGAATGCAAGGCTGCTTGAACCATGGTTAGTTCATAGCGATCGGTGTAAAGCGCGACAGACACCACTACAGCCTAATCAGGCGGGCACTACCGCTCTAGACTTACCGAGTGGATCCAAGACCAATTGGCGTGTTCGACTCTGGTGTCGGTGGCCTTACGGTAGCCCGCGCCATCATCGATCAGCTGCCGCATGAATCAATCGTTTACGTTGGCGATACTGCGCATGCCCCCTACGGGCCAAGGCCGATTTCTGAGGTACGAGAACTAGCCCTTGAAGTAATGGACGAACTGGTCGCATCTGGGGTCAAGATGCTTGTGATCGCATGCAATTCAGCATCCGCCGCTGTACTAAGAGATGCAAGAGAACGCTACACAGCCGGCATGGGCGTTCCTGTAGTTGAGGTGATTCAGCCAGCGACAAGAAGAGCGGTGGCCACCTCGAGAAATCGCAAAGTAGGGGTGATTGGCACTACCGCGACAGTTACCTCTGGTGCATATGAAGATGCGTTTGCCGCGGCGGTAGATCTAGAAATCCACACCCAGGCCTGCCCAAGCTTTGTGGACTTTGTTGAACGCGGCATTACCTCAGGCCCAGAGGTCTTGGCAGCTGCCAAGGAATATCTCGAGCCGTTGAAACAGGTAGGGGTCGACACTCTGGTTTTGGGTTGCACTCACTATCCGTTGCTGCAAGCTGCCATCTCGTATGTCATGGGTGACAAGGTCACTCTGGTCTCTTCTGCAGACGAGACTGCGAAGGATGTATTTCGCACCCTGACAGAACACGATTTGCTTGCACCGGAAGGTGCGATTGCAGAGCACAAATTCATGGCCACCGGGGATGCGAGAGAGTTTGCAAAGCTCGCTCGTAGATTCCTCGGGCCAGAGGTTCAGAACGTTGAAAAACTTGAAAGCAGAGGAATCTAGTGTCAAGACCAGCAGGCAGAGCGAACCACCAGTTGCGCCCGGTGAGCATTGAACGCAACTTCACAATTCATGCCGAGGGTTCAGTCCTGGTTAGTTTCGGAAACACAAAGGTGCTCTGCAACGCATCTTTTACTCCCGGAGTCCCAAGGTTCAAAAAAGACTCTGGTGAGGGCTGGGTAACTGCCGAGTACTCAATGTTGCCGAGAGCAACTCACGATCGCAGTGACCGAGAGGCGGTCAAGGGCAAGATCGGTGGGCGAACCCATGAAATCTCGAGGCTAATTGGACGCTCGCTCCGCGCCGTAATTGACTTCAAAGCATTGGGGGAGAACACCATAGTTATCGACTGTGATGTGATTCAGGCAGACGGTGGGACCAGGACCGCCGCAATCACTGGCGCGTATGTAGCTTTAGTCGACGCCATTTCCTGGGCCAAGAAAAACGGTTACATCGCCCAGTCTGCAAAGGCCATTATTGACTCGGTAGCTGCCGTTTCGGTAGGTGTTGTTGATGGTGTGCCAGTAACCGATTTGGAGTATGTCGAAGATGTCCGAGCTGAGACAGACATGAATGTTGTTATCACCGGGCGCGGTCTATTCGTAGAGGTGCAGGGAACTGCTGAGGGTGCTCCGTTTTCAAAAGAGGAACTGGATCAACTACTACAGCTAGCCGTCCAGGCAGGCGCAGAGCTTTCGGCTATTCAGACCAAGGCCCTGGAGCAGTAGCCGTGAGGCTTATGTTCGCCACTGGCAATTCACACAAGCTCGGCGAGGCTCGGGCAATTCTGGGACCGGTTGGTATCGAAGTTGAGTCTTACTCCGGTCCGGAACCAAAAGAGACTGGCACCAGTTTTCTGGAGAACGCTCTAATCAAGGCAAGAGCCGCGTTTGAGGCCACTGGAGTGCCAGCATTTGCCGATGATTCTGGCATCTGCGTTGAAGTGATGGGTGGAGCTCCGGGGATTTTCTCGGCAATTTGGTCAGGTGGCCGTGACGACAAAACCAATCGCGATCTACTACTTGCTCAAATGCAAGACATTGCACCTGAGAATCGGGCTGCAAGCTTTGTCTGCACCATCGCGTATGTCTCCGAAGAAACTGAAATTAGCTTCACGGGAGTTTGGCCGGGTCACCTGGCCATGACAGCCAGTGGGGATCACGGCTTTGGTTACGATCCTGTTTTCATCCCGGAGGGTTTTGAAATCTCAGCCGCCGAGTTGGAGCCCGAGATCAAGAATTCCCTGTCGCATCGCTACATGGCTTTGATGCAAATGCGGCAGTACTTTGCTGATCCGACAGCATAAAGTTTTCAAATTGTAAAAAATGTAACGGACACTTTTGTAAGCCGATACAGCATTGTTATCCGAATGTAACCGCTTGCAGTAACATCTTTCTTGCTTCAGGTAATAACCTGTCCAAAGCCTCCAATCGCGAGGTTCGCCTTCGGGCGATTTCGAAAGGAAAAATATGTCAACACTACGTCGCCGCGCTGTTGCGTTTGGTGCGACCGCTGTTGCAGCTACCCTGGTTCTAGCCGGTTGCGCAAGCTCCGAGGCTCCAGAAGAGACTGCATCAGAGTCCACCTCTGACGAATGTGCCGCTTACGCCGACTACATGGGCAACGAGGGCACTGAGGTCGAGATCTACACCACCATCATCGACCCAGAAGCATCCCTATTCATCGAGTCTCTCGCTGAATTCCAGGACTGCACCGGCATCACCATCAACTGGAACGGATCACAGGAGTTTGAGGCTCAGATCTCTGTTCGCGTTGAGGGTGGAACCGCTCCTGACATGGCGATCTTCCCACAGCCAGGTCTGCTAGCTAAGTTCGCAGGCAATGGCCTAGTTGCAGCTAACGACAAGACTGCTGCTTCGGTGGACGCTAACTACACCGCTGACTGGAAGAACTACGGCACCGTTGACGGCGTCTTCTACGGCACCCCACTAGGTGCAAACGTGAAGTCGTTCGTTTGGTACTCGCCAAAGACCTTCGCAGACAACGGCTGGGCAATCCCAACCACTTGGGACGAGCTTCTAGCTCTATCTGACCAGATCGCATCTGAGGGCAAGGTTCAGCCTTGGTGTGTAGGTTTCGGCTCCGGTGACGCTACCGGTTGGGTCGGAACTGACTGGATGGAAGACCTAATGCTTCGTTTCCAGGACGCAGAGACCTACGACGCTTGGACCACTGGTGAGCTAGCATTCAACGACCCTAAGGTCGCTGAGGTTATCGCCGAGGCCGGCAAGATCCTGAAGAACCCTGCATACGTCGGTGACGTTGCCTCGATCGCTACCACCACCTTCCAGGAGGGTGGCGCAGGCATCGTTGACGGTTCATGTGCAATGCACCGTCAGGCATCATTCATCGGTGGAATCCTTGCTGCTGACTTCGGCGCAACCATCGTTGACCCATCTGACACCACCACCGAGGGTGGAATCACCACCTTCTACTTCCCAGGTGTATCGGCTGACAACAAGCCAGCACTTGGTGGTGGCGAGTTCGTTGGTATCTTCGCTGACCGTCCAGAGGTACACGCTGTGCACCACTACCTAACCACTCCTGAGTGGAACAACAAGAAGGCTGCTCTTGGTGGCTGGTTCTCTGCAAACCTCGGTCTAGACACCGCTAACGTTGCAGACCCAGTAAACAAGGTTGCAGTTGAGATCCTTCAGAACGCATCCACCTTCCGCTTCGATGGCTCCGATGTGATGCCAGCTGAGGTCGGTGCTGGTTCCTTCTGGAAGGAAATGACTGCATGGGTTGCAGAGAACAAGTCCGACAAGGCTGTTCTAGACGCAATCTACGCAACCTGGCCTTACTAATTAGGTCACATAGCTACACAAGCTAAATGAAGAGCTGAGGGGTCCGTCTCTGGCGGGCCCCTCAGTACTCTCTCGGTTGTTAGGATTCGGTCATGTTCAACTTCAGCATCATCGCCGCCAGGAAGACTCCCTGGGACATCATTGGCGAAAACTTCACCCTTCTCGCGCTGGCCCTGCTGAGCTTCGGCGCAATTGTTTTCCTGGTCTTCCTTCTGGCGTCGCGCGCCTCAGTAAAACTTCAGGAGTGGCTCAAGTACCTGGTCTTCCTTGTTCCAGCGGTGCTCCTGCTCCTCATCGGATTGATCTACCCGGCCATCAGAACCTTGATCCTTTCCTTCATGGACAAGCGCTCCGAGGAGTGGGTCGGGTTTGATAACTACGTCTGGGCATTTACGATCCCAGAGATCAACATTGTTTTGGTGAATACCCTGATCTGGGTTATCACCGTTCCATTCCTATCGACCGCCATCGGCCTGGCAATCGCCTACATGACTGACCGCATGAAGAGACCAGCTGCGATCAAGTCGCTCATTTTCATGCCGATGGCAATTTCATTCGTTGGCGCTGGCGTTATCTGGAAGTTCGTATATAACTACCAGCCAAATGCCAACAAGCCAGACATCGGACTGCTCTCCGCAATCTTCAAGGGGCTCGGACTCACCCCGCCAAACTGGCTCTTGGAGATTCCACTAAACACCTTCCTGCTGATCGTTGTAATGATCTGGATTCAGACTGGATTCGCGATGGTTGTTCTTTCGGCAGCACTAAAGAACATTCCAGACGAAATCGTTGAGGCCGCCATGCTCGATGGCGCAACCCCGTTCAGGAGGTTCTTCCTAATCTCCATGCCCATGATTCGTGCAACGATCGTCGTGGTCCTGACCACAATCATGATCGGAACTCTGAAGGTGTTCGACATCGTTCGAACTATGACCGGTGGAAACTTCCAGACCAACGTGATTGCGAATGAAATGTACTCCCAGGCTTTCAGACAGATGAACTACGGTCAGGGCTCTGCTTTGGCGATCATCCTGTTCGTCGCAATCATCCCGATCATTGTCTACAACATTCGACAACTTCGCCTTGAGAGGACGGAACGCTAATGACTTCTCTCGTGAATAAGCAGCTGGTAAAGCGCAGGGCCAAGAACGTATTCAGCTCCCCAATTGCATCGTTTGCTGCGTGGGTGATCGCGATTCTTTGGACTATCCCAACCTTTGGTCTACTGGTTACCTCGATTAGGCCGGAAAAGGACATCAACACTTCGGGTTGGTGGACATTTTTCGGGCAGCCGAATATCTCGTTCGAGAACTACACCCAGGTGCTGTTCGAGGGTTCAACCACGAACCCACCACTGTTCCAGTTTTTCTTCAACTCGCTTGCGGTGACCTTGCCCGCAGTGATCTTCCCGATCACACTTGCAGTATTCGCTGCATACGCGTTGGCGTGGTTTGAATTCAAAGGCCGAGACTTCATCTTCTTCAGCATTTTTGCGCTGCAGGTGATCCCACTTCAGCTGGCGCTCGTGCCCCTCTTGCAGCTTTTTGCGAAGGGTCTGATCATCGGTGATGTCACAATCATCCCTGAGCTGGGTATCACTGGTACTTACATTCCGATCTGGATTGCACACACCATCTTTGGTCTTCCCTTGGCAATTTTCTTGCTCCACAACTTCCTGAGGCAGATTCCAAGAGAGCTGATTGAGGCAGCGAGAGTTGACGGCGCTGGCTGGTTCACTTTGTTCTCGAAGATCGTATTGCCGCTGTCTGTGCCAGCAATCGCATCATTTGCAATCTTCCAATTCCTATGGGTCTGGAACGACCTGCTCGTGGGTCTTACCTTTGGTGGTGGCGCTAAGGAAGTGGCACCTATGACAGTGCGATTGGCAGAGATGGTGGGAACTCGAGGTTCTGGCTGGGAGCTCTTGACCGCCGGTGCGTTCGTATCGATGGTTGTTCCACTAATTGTGTTCTTCGCTTTGCAGCGCTATTTCGTAAGAGGCCTGCTTGCAGGATCAGTAAAGGGCTAAAACCCTTTACCTTGCCTTGGCCAGTGCGGATAAAAACTCCGCGCTGGCCTTTGGCGTTCTTCGCATGGTCTCGTAATCAACGTGAACAATGCCAAAACGCTTGGTGAGGCCTTCCGCCCACTCGATGTTGTCCATGAGAGACCAAGCAAAGTAACCCCGAACATCAACCCCGGCATCGACAGCATCGGCCACTGCTGAAATGTGGCTGTGGTAGTAGGAGATGCGATCTTGATCGTCCACTTTGCCATCGACCAAATTATCTGGGAAGGCACCACCGTTCTCGGTGATATAAAGCGGGACACCTGGAAGGCGAGAAGCAGTCTGCTGCAAGGTTGTGGTCATTGATTGGGGGTGGATCTCCCAGCCCATTTCAGTCCTGGGTTCCCTCGGGGCCATTTGGCCTCCAGCTGGAGTTCCTGGGAAGAGTGAGAAGTCCTGACCCACGGCCCAGGCGCCACCCTCTGTACTAACTGGAACGACACGGAAAGGGGTGTAGTAGTTGATTCCGAGCCAATCGATCGGCTTGGAAATTTGAGCCAATTGCTGATCAGAGACAAACGACCAATCCGTGAATTGTTTGGTTCGCTCAACCAGAAGTGGGTCGATACCTCGTCCAGCGAGTAAATCAAGCCAGAAGCGGTTTTGCAGGAGATCAACATAGTCAGCAATGTGGTCGACCTTAGGGTCATCGGAAATTGCTGTGGTCAGGTTCAGCACCGTACCAACATTCTTCGCACCCGCTGCACGCAGCGCGACTGCTCCGCTGGCGTGTGCTGTCATGAGACGGTAAGCAGCCTCAAGACCGGCAGCTGGGTTACCCAGTCCCGGAGCGTGGATTTTGGTCGCGTAGCCCAGGAATGCGGAGACCCATGGTTCATTCAAGGTTGCCCAGCGCTCAACGCGATCTGCAAATTTCTCCCCCAAAAGAGTTGCATAGTCTGCGAAGTACTTGTGGATCTCTGGGTTCGTCCAGCCACCAATTGCCTGAAGCTCGCTTGGCAAATCCCAGTGGTACAAGGTCAACGCTGGCATGATGTCGCGCTCTAGCAGTCCATCAATCAGGCGATCGTAGAAATCAAGCCCCTGTTCTGATGCAGTCTTTGCCCCTGGCATGACGCGAGGCCAGGAAACGGAAAAGCGATAGGCGTCTAGGCCCAGCGATTTGAGTAAGTCGAGGTCGGATTCAAGGCGGTTCACGTGATCGCAAGCTGGGTCAGCCTTTGTGCCATCTTTAATGTTGCCCGGCACATCTGCAAAGTCATCCCAAATCGATCTGCCTCGCCCAGCACTATCGCCCTCGATTTGCCAGGATGCGGTTGCCGCTCCAAGCACGAAGCCTTGGGGGAGTCTTTTTGCAAGCGGTGCAGCTTCAAACGATGTGGTCATGTTTGAAGTCTAGAGGTGAAGAATGCGCGCCCCCAGCAGGATTCGAACCTGCGCACCCGCCTCCGGAGAGCGGTGCTCTATCCCCTGAGCTATGGGGGCTCAAGGCTCCTTAGCCTAACATCGTGATTTCACTAGACTCGGGGTGAAGCTTGGAGGTAGTTATGTCAGATTTCAAATTCTTGAGAGGGCCAAAGGATTGGTGGCGACAGGCTGTCGTTTATCAGATTTACCCTCGTAGCTTTAGCGACTCCAACGGCGACGGCATTGGTGATTTAAAGGGCATCATTTCTAAGGCCGACTACCTCAAAGAACTGGGCGTGAATGCGGTTTGGCTCAGCCCCTTCTACCCATCTGCTCTGGCTGACGGTGGTTATGACGTTGATGACTATCGAGATGTGGATCCAAGGATCGGCACGCTTGAAGAGTTTGATTTGATGGTTCAGGAGCTTCACTCCAGAGACATCAGAGTGTTTGTCGATATCGTTCCAAACCACTGCTCCGATAGGCACATCTGGTTCCAGCAGGCACTTGCGGCAGGACGTGGTTCAAAGGAGCGTGAGCGTTTTATTTTCCGCGAGGGGCGCGGAGAGAACTCCGAGCTACCACCGAGTGATCTGAGCAGTCACTTTGGCCCACACGGTTGGACCAGGGTTGAAGATGGTCAGTGGTACATGCACCTCTTCACCAAGGAGCAGCCAGATTTCAACTGGGACAACCCAGAGGTCCACGAAGAATTTTTGAAGACTCTTAAGTTTTGGTCAGACCGCGGTGTCGATGGCTATCGAATCGACGTGGCTCACGCTTTGAAAAAGCAGCTTGACCCGCTTCCAAGTAGAACCTCCTACTCACTCGAGGTGATGAAGGATGACGGAACTGATCCACTTTTCGATCGTGACGATGTGCACGAAATCTACGCCGAGTGGCGCAACCTCTTCAATCAATACGACCCACCTCGAGTTGCAGTGGCGGAGGCATGGGTGCACCCGCATCGCCGAGCCCCCTACGCATCTGAAAAGGGCCTAGGTCAGGCATTTAATTTCGACCTATTGGCAGCAGCTTTCGATGCCGGTTCGTACCACGACATCATCGAATCCAACCTTGAGTTTTCGGCTTCAACCGGTTCCTCATCCACCTGGGTCCTTTCGAACCACGATGTGATTAGGCATGCGACCCGCATGGTCATCCCCGGTTATGGCGAGAGTGCGGACGGATTTGGTGCTGAAAACAAGTGGTATGTAGAGCACCGCATGGACAACGACCTGGATCTTGAACTAGGTCTAGCACGGGCGCAGGCCGCCACGCTTTTGATATTGGCGCTGCCCGGTTCTACTTACATCTACCAGGGTGAAGAGCTTGGTTTGCCAGATGTAACCGATATCCCATCCGACCAGATGCAGGACCCACAGTGGTTCCGTGGTGAGGGCAAGCTCAAGTCTCGAGACGGTTGCCGCGTGCCACTGCCATGGGAGCCAGCCGGTCCATCCTTTGGTTTTGGTACTGGTGGAGCACATCTTCCGCAGCCGAGCTGGTATGCAAAGTTTGCCGCCAGTGCTCAAGAGGCTGATCCAAATTCGACACTCAACCTGTATCGCAAGGCATTGGCTCTGAGGGCGAAGCTGATTACTGAGGAGCAACTCAGCTGGCACGAATCCGCCAGCGGCACCTTGCTTTTTGAGCGCCCAAACGGTTGGCTGTGCTTCACGAATTTCACCCAGGATGAAGTCGAGTTGCCCCAAGGCGAGCTACTGATGCACTCGGGCGAGGTCTCGGACGGCAAGCTTTCCGGTCCGGCTACAGCCTGGCTCAAGCGCTAAATCTGGGCTTTTCGGACTATTATTTAGGGAATAACTGGCCAGCGGCGGCCACGTCGTTTTTAGGACAAATGTGACCCCAGAACAACTTTCCTTGGCCATTGTGCAAGCACTTGGCTCGCTGGTTGCGTCCGGAAAGTTGCCTCAGTTTGAGTTGCCATCAGAGGTTGTCATCGAGCGCCCTAAGAATCGCGATCACGGGGACTGGGCATCTAACGTTGCGATGCAGTATGCGGCCAAGGCGCAAATGAAACCGCGTGACTTTGCAGAGATTTTGGCCTCTGAGCTGCAAAGTGTTGATGGTGTTGAAAAGGTAGAGGTAGCTGGACCTGGCTTTCTAAATCTCTTTGTTTCCGACTCGGCGGCAGCGCAATTGGCGCTCCAGATTGTCGAGGCCGGCGAGAGTTTTGGTAGAAGCTCTGAGCTAGCCGGCGTGAAGCTGAATCTCGAGTTTGTCTCTGCTAACCCAACCGGTCCGATTCACCTGGGTGGAACCAGGTGGGCGGCTGTTGGTGATTCACTCGCGAGAGTTTTGGAGGCGGTGGGTGCCGAGGTGACGCGGGAGTACTACTTCAACGATCACGGTGCCCAAATTGACCGCTTTGCTAGGTCCTTGCTTGCAAGAGCTAAGGGTGAGCCTGCACCAGAGGATGGTTACGCCGGTCAGTACATCGAGGAGATCGCTCAGCAGGTGCTTGCCCTAAAGCCCGACACCCTCTCGCTACCTGATGTCGATGCGCAAGAAGTTTTCAGAGCTACCGGTGTTGAGCTGATGTTCGAGCAAATTCGTCAGTCGCTCCATGAATTCGGCGTGGACTTCGATGTCTATTTCCACGAGAACTCGCTCTACGAGTCTGGCCAGGTGGCCAAGTCGGTAGCGGCGCTTCGCGAGCAAGGGCACATCTTTGAGGCGGAAGGCGCAACTTGGTTGCGCTCCACCACCTTCGGTGATGACCGCGACCGCGTAATCATCAAATCCGATGGAGATGCTGCATACATTGCAGGCGACATCGCTTACTACCAGAACAAGCGTGGTCGCGGATTTGACCGCTGCATTTATATGCTCGGTGCCGACCACCACGGGTACGTGCCGAGGATGATGGCACTATGCGCCGCCTTTGGTGATACCCCAGGCGTTCACATGGAGATTTTGATTGGTCAGCTCGTGAATCTGGTCCGAGCCGGTGAACCGGTACGCATGTCTAAGCGCGCTGGAACAGTGGTCACCATGGAAGACTTGGTTGAAATGGTTGGCGTGGATGCCGCGCGATACTCATTGACTCGATCTTCAATCAACTCAACTCTTGATATCGACCTTGAGTTGATCAGCAAAAAGACAAATGACAACCCAGTGTTTTACGTACAGTACGCACACGCCAGAACCAAACAGGTTGCAAAGAATGCTGCATCTTTGGGTGTCAATCGTTCGGAGTTTGTGCCTGAACTGCTCTCTCACGAGAGCGAATCGGAGCTTCTGGCCAAGCTAAGTGAGTTCCCGAGAGTGGTGCTGCAGGCCGCCAACTTTAGAGAGCCGCATCGTGTGGCCCGTTACCTCGAAGAGGTAGCCGGCAGCTATCACCGTTGGTACGACAACTGTCGAGTCACTCCGCTCGGAGACAAGCCAGTTGAGTCGGTGCACCGCACCAGATTGTGGCTCAACGATGCGGCATCGGTTGTGTTGGCCAACGGACTAAAACTTGTGGGCGTCTCCGCCCCGGAGCGGATGTAGTCATGAAGAACCCTTTGGCTCCAAAGTGGCTAGAAGAGCGTGATTTGAATTCACTTGACCCCAAAATTTGGCCCCGCACCGCAAAACGCAACAGCCAGGGTGAGTTAGAGGTTGGCGGAGTAGGTGTGCGCGAGCTGATTCGTCGCCACGGTTCACCGCTGTACGTGGTTGACCAAGAGGACTTTGAAGCCAGGCTGATGCAGACCAAGAGAGCTTTCTCGGATGCTGCTCAGCGCCACGGCACCAGCGCCAAGCTCTACTACGCATCTAAAGCGCTGCTTACCTCCGATGTGGTTCGCTGGGTTGAGCAGGCGGGGCTATCGATTGACGTATCCACCGGCGGCGAGCTAGCTGTCGCTTTAGCGGCAGGCATGCCGGGTGAACGCATCGGTCTGCACGGGAACAACAAATCTCTGGTTGAAATTGGACGCGCTATCGCAGCCAATGTCGGTGCCATCGTGATCGACTCAGAGTTAGAGATCGAGCGCATTGCATCGGTGGCCACGGCCCAGGGCAAGACCCAGGCCGTCAGATTGCGCGTGAACTCGGGTGTTCACGCTCACACCCACGAGTATCTCGCAACCGCGCGTGAGGACCAGAAATTCGGAATCGCTATCTCTGACGTCCCGCACCTGGTGGCCAAGATTCGCTCGCACTCGCACCTTAAATTTCTAGGGCTGCACTCCCACATTGGCTCTCAAATCTTTGTGGTGGACGGCTTTATTGCCGCAGCTGAGAGATTGCTCGATTTGCATGCCGAGCTGCTGCAGGGCGGCGATGTCCCAGAGCTAAATCTCGGTGGCGGTTTTGGCATCAGCTACACAGGAGCCGATCGCCCTATGCCAATTGCCGAGATGGCGGAACGCATCAGCTCTGCGGTGGCCAATAAGTGCCAGCAACTCGGAATCGAGATTCCAAAACTTGCCTTTGAGCCAGGCCGAACCATCGCTGGTCCAGCCGGAATCACGCTCTACTCGGTAGGCACAATCAAGGATGTCCAGGTTTCAGATGCGGGGGCTGCTGCCACTCGAAAGTACGTGAGTGTCGACGGTGGCATGAGCGATAACGCTAGGCCTGCGCTTTACGAGGCTGAGTATTCGGTTGCGATTGCGTCAAGAACTTCAAGTGCCACTCCAGCCCTGGCCCGCGTGGTGGGAAAGCACTGTGAGTCGGGAGACATTGTGGTGCGTCACGACTACCTTCCAAGCGATGTTGCGGTGAATGATCTGCTGGCGGTGCCCGCTACCGGCGCCTACTGTTTCTCGCTATCTTCTAATTACAACTTCTTGACCAGACCCGCTGTTGTGGCGGTCAAAAGTGGCAGCACCAAGGTTTTGATCAAGACCGAGACCGAGCAAGACCTACTTGCCAGGGATGCTGGCCTATCGGAGGGTACGGGGAACTAATGCAAACCGCATACCGAGCAATAAGAGTCGCACTCCTTGGTGCGGGCTCAGTTGGCGCAAACGTCGCTCGACTGATGATCGAGAACAAGCAGGAGCTGGCTCAGCGCGTTGGAGCTGAGTTTGAAATTGCAGGCATCTTGGTTCGCGATGCCCACCAGGTCAGACCAGGTGTGCCGAGCGAACTCTTCACCACTGACGCCGAGGGACTGATTCTTAGCGCTGACATTGTCATCGAACTCATCGGCGGCATTCACCCCGCGAAAGAGTATGTCGAGCTGGCACTCAACTCCGGTGCTGATGTGATCACAGCAAACAAGGCGCTCATCGCCGCGCACGGACCGCAGCTATTTGATTTAGCAGAGCAGCTTGGGGCTCAGCTTTACTACGAGGCTGCAGTTGCTGGAGCGATCCCAATCATTCGTCCGCTTCGAGAATCACTGGCTGGTGACAAGGTAAATCGAGTCATGGGCATCGTGAATGGCACGACTAACTTCATCCTCGACCGCATGGAGTCAACCGGGGCAGATTTCGATGAGGCACTGGCTGAGGCAACTAAGCTCGGTTATGCCGAGGCTGACCCGACTGCTGACATTGAGGGTTATGACGCAGCATCCAAGGCCGCTATCTTGGCTTCCCTTGCCTTCCACTCCGAGGTTCCAGTCGAGAAAGTGCACCGCGAGGGAATTACGTCGGTTACCGCTTTGCAAATGGAAACTGCGCGTGATGCGGGCTACGCGGTAAAGCTATTGGCAATCTGTGAGCGAGTGGACGATGGTTTGGTTGCCAGGGTTCACCCAACACTGATTCCGTTGGATCACCCGCTAGCTGCAGTTCGCGGTGCCTACAACGCAGTCTTTGTTGAGGCTGAATCCGCTGGCCGTTTGATGTTCTACGGTGCTGGTGCTGGTGGCCCACAAACCGCGTCGGCAATTCTTGGTGATTTGGTTTCCGCTGCCAAGCGCCACCTTGCAGGTGGGCCAGGCCTTGCGGACTCTGTGCATGCAAACCTAGAGGCTCTTCCGGTGCAACGCATTCAGACGCGTTATCAAATCACCCTTCAGGTGAGCGATGAGCCAGGTGTATTGGCATCGATTGCATCGGTGTTTGCCGAGCATGGCGTGAGCGTAGAGACGGTAAGTCAGAGCTCTGCAACCACCGGAGCAGCGCTGCTGACTGTAATGACTCACAGAGCCTCGGAGCAGGCACTGGAGCAGGTGGTCTCCTCGCTTCGCAGCAAGAATTCAGTTCAGCAAATTAGCTCGGTCATCCGAGTGGAGGGAATGTAATGGCTCACCAGTGGCGCGGCGTAATTCGCGAGTATTTTGATCGACTACCTTTCACTGAGTCTGACCCCATAGTCACCCTGGGCGAAGGCGGCACTCCGCTAATCGAGGCTCCGGCGCTCGCGAAGTTGTTAGATGTTGGATCGGTGCACCTCAAGTTCGAAGGCATGAACCCAACCGGTTCGTTCAAGGACCGCGGTATGACTACAGCGGTTTCAAAGGCGAAGGGCAAGGGCGCACAGGCTGTAATCGCAGCGTCAACCGGAAACACCTCTGCGGCTGCCGCGGCCTACGCCGTGAAGGCTGGCATGCAGTCCGTGGTTTTGGTTCCAGCGGGCAAGATTTCCTGGGGCAAGCTCTCCCAAGCAGTTGCTCACAAGGCACAGATCTTGCAAGTGCGTGGCAACTTCGATGACTGTCTGCGACTAGCCAGGGAGCTAAGCGAGGGCTATCCGGTCTTCTTGGTCAACTCGGTAAACCCAGATCGACTTCAGGGTCAAAAGACCGCCGCCTTTGAGGTATTCGATGCACTGGGTTACGCACCAGATTTGCACGCAATGCCACTTGGAAATGCCGGCAACATCTCTGCTTATCACCTTGGTTACCGCGAAGAGAGAGACATGGGTCGCATCTCGACGCTTCCCAAGCTCTGGGGTATCCAGGCTGAGGGTAGCGCTCCGTTCATTAAGGGATCTCCAGTTCTCAAGCCAGAGACCATTGCCACCGCTATTCGAATCGGTAACCCTGCATCCTGGGATTTGGCGCAAGAGGCAAAGCGTGACACGGACGGCGCATTTGGGGCGGTTAGCGACAAAGAGATTTTGTGGATGCACGGCTTCCTGTCGCAGGAGGCCGGAGTATTCGTTGAGCCATCGAGCGCGACCGGGGCTGCAGGTCTTTACAAGGCAGCAAAGCTAGGTCAACTGCCAAAGGTCAACTCAATTGTGGTCACCGTTACCGGTCACGGCCTCAAGGATCCAGACTGGGCCCTAAAGGACGAGCGTGGTCGCCAAATCAAGCCAAAGAAGGTGACTGCAACTGCGAGTGCGGTTGCCGACATCCTCGGTTTGGAGCGCAACAAGTGATCGTAAAGGTTCGCATTCCTGCGACCAGTGCGAATCTCGGTCCAGGCTTTGACACCCTTGGCATGGCGCTGAGCTTTTATGACGAGTACCAGGCCGAGGTGATTGAATCTGGGCTTGAGATTGTGGTCGAAGGCGAGGGGTCCGGTGAGGTTGCAACCGATGCCGGAAATCTGATTTACAAAACCATTCAGCACGTCTTTCAAAAAGTAGGGGAGCAACTACCTGCTCTCAGAATTCGCTGTCACAACCAAATCCCACACGGTCGCGGCATGGGCTCCTCCGGAGCTGCGGTTGCCGGTGGTGTGATGCTGGCCAGTGGACTCCTGAGCCAGAAGCGCAGTTTCAGCGAGCAAGAGCTCCTTGAGTTCGCAACCGACATAGAGGGTCACCCGGACAATGTTGCTCCAGCACTTTTCGGCGGCTTGACTATCGCCTGGAAAGACGAATCCGGACCACATCACAAGAAGCTGATCGCGCACCGTGGTATTTCGCCTTTGGTCTTCGTACCACCGCACCAGATGTCTACCAAGTTGGCTAGGTCGTTGCAGCCTGAGTCCGTCCCTCACACCGATGCCGTGTTCAACCTCTCGCGCTCTGCTCTGTTGGTTGCCGCGCTGACTCAGAGCCCCGAGCTACTGTTCGCAGCTACCGAGGATCGTCTCCACCAAAACTATCGAGCCAGCGCAATGCCGGAGACCTCTGCTTTGGTGGCCGAGCTTCGAGCTGCCGGACACCCGGCAGTCGTGTCAGGCGCCGGGCCATCGGTTTTGGTCCTGGAGCCATCGCCACAGGATCGCCTCAGCGCTATTGCAATTGCAAAAGAGAACTTTCCACACTGGAAAGCGCTAACGCTTGCAGTTGATTACAAAGGTGCTAGTGTTGAGCTGCAGTTTGGATCAGGCAACTAAAAGCCCGCCACTGCTTCTCTCATAGAAATTCTTCAAATCCGGCAATCTGTGCCGCAAAGAAACGAGTAACCATACATGGATGAAATCCAGCAGGAAAAGCCAGCAAGACGCGTTCGCCGCGCTACCAGCGCAACCGTCGAGGCTTCCGCACCACAGACTGGAGCACCACAAGAGGCCAAGACCACTCGCCGCCGCTCCACTAAGAAGGAATCGGGCGCAGAGGTAAGCACCGAGACCAAGGCCGAGTCAAAGCCAGAAGCAACCGAGCGTCCAGCACGCGAAGAGCGCGCACCTCGCGAGGAGCGTGCACCACGTGAGGGCCGTCAGGACCGCGGTGGTCGTGACCGCCAGCGCAACGAGGGCTCCGAGGAGCGCAGCGAGGGCGAGAGCAACCAGGGCGAGCGCGGCGAGCGCGAGTCTCGTCAGGATCGTGACGATGACCGTCGCGGTGGCAGAAACCGTCGCGGTCGCTTCCGTGACCGTGACCGCCGTCGCAATGGATCACAGGATGAGGCAGAGCCAGAGGTATCTGAGGATGATGTCCTAGTTCCAGTCGCTGGAATCCTGGATGTCCTTGACAACTACGCTTTCCTTAGAACCTCGGGATACCTACCGGGTCCAAACGATGTTTACGTGTCTCTCGGACAGGTCAAGAAGTACGGCCTTCGCAAGGGTGATGCAGTCGTCGGTTCAATCCGTCAGCCTCGTGAGAGCGACAACAACCAGCGCCAGAAGTTCAACGCGCTAGTACGAGTTGACTCGGTAAACGGTCAGACCTTGGAAGAGGCAGCCGCTCGCGTCGAATTTGGCAAGCTGACCCCGCTTTACCCAGACGCCAGACTGCGTCTTGAGACCGACCCTAAGAAGTTGTCCACCAGAATCATTGACCTGGTAGCCCCGATTGGTAAGGGACAGCGTGGATTGATCGTTTCCCCACCAAAGGCCGGTAAGACCTTGGTGCTACAGGCAATTGCAAACGCAATTTCAACCAACAACCCAGAGGTTCACCTGATGGTTGTTTTGGTTGACGAGCGCCCTGAAGAAGTCACCGACATGCAGCGCACTGTCAAGGGTGAGGTCATTGCCTCCACCTTCGACCGCCCTGCCGATGACCACACCACCGTTGCTGAGCTCGCGATTGAGCGCGCCAAGCGTTTGGTTGAGATGGGTCACGACGTTGTCGTGCTGCTCGACTCGATCACTCGTCTAGGTCGTGCCTACAACCTTTCCGCTCCAGCATCCGGCCGCATTCTCTCCGGTGGTGTTGACTCTTCAGCCCTCTACCCACCAAAGAAGTTCTTCGGTGCAGCCAGAAACATCGAAAACGGTGGCTCGCTGACTATCTTGGCAACTGCCTTGGTTGAGACCGGATCCAAGATGGATGAGGTCATCTTCGAGGAGTTCAAGGGAACTGGAAACATGGAGCTTCGCCTATCTCGTCAGCTCGCTGACAAGCGAATCTTCCCAGCCGTCGACATCAATGCCTCTGGAACCAGACGCGAAGAAATGCTGATGAGCCCGCAGGAGACCAAGATCATCTGGAAGCTGCGCCGCGCTCTTGCAGGCTTGGAGCAGCAGCAGGCACTTGAGCTGGTTCTGAGCCGCTTGAAAGACACTCAGAGCAACGTTGAGTTCTTGCTAAAGCTTGAGAAGTCAATGCCGGTTCCTTCCGAGACTGATGCGGAGTAATCTTGCTCGACTCGCTGCAAGGACTAAGGTCTGAGCACGCTGAGCTGCAGAAGCAGCTCAGCGATGCTTCAGTTCACGCCAACCCCGCGTTGGCAAAGAAGCTTAATCGTCGCTATGCCGAGCTATCTGCAATCCTGAACGCCGAAGCCAACGTGATCGGCCTGCAGGATGATATTGCAGCGGCTTCGGAGCTAGCCAAGGAAGACGAGGCTTTTGCCGCCGAACTTCCAGGCATGCAGGAGCGCCTCAAGGAAGCCCAGGAAAAACTGCGCAGGCTTCTCATCCCTCGTGACCCAGACGATGGGCGTGATGTGATTATGGAAATCAAGGCTGGTGAAGGTGGTGCCGAGTCGGCACTGTTCGCAGCCGATCTGCTTCGCATGTACATGCACTATGCAACCTCCAAGGGTTGGAAGGCAGAGGTCTTGGACCGCACCGAGAGTGATTTGGGTGGCATCAAAGATGTCCAGGTTGCAATCAAGTCATCAGCCACCGATCCAGCAGATGGAGTTTGGGCTCACCTGAAGTACGAGGGTGGGGTTCACCGCGTGCAGCGAGTGCCAGTGACTGAGACTCAGGGTCGGATCCACACCTCCGCTGCCGGAGTATTGGTGTTTCCAGAGGTTGATGAGCCTGAAGAGGTAGACATCAACCAAAATGACTTGCGCATCGATGTCTTCCGCTCTTCAGGTCCTGGTGGCCAGTCGGTGAACACAACTGACTCCGCAGTTCGCATCACTCACCTTCCAACCGGAATCGTGGTCTCGATGCAGAACGAGAAGTCGCAGCTGCAAAACCGCGAAGCGGCCATGCGCGTGCTAAGGGCTCGCTTGCTCGCTGCCCAGCAGGAGGCAATTGAGGCTGAGCAGTCGGCGGCGAGAAAGTCTCAGATTCGTACCGTGGACCGCTCCGAGCGCATTCGCACCTACAACTTCCCTGAGAACCGAATTGCCGATCACCGCACCGGATACAAGGCTTACAACCTAGATCAGGTCATGGACGGCGCCCTTGAGCCAATCGTGCAGTCAGCCATCAAGATGGACGAAGAGGCCAGACTCGCCGCGCTTGCCGGAGAGTAATGCGCTTTGTTGAGGCTTTGGCCTTTGCGAAAGAGGAGCTAGCCAAGGCTGGCGTTGCCTCTTATGAGGCTGATGCTTACTGGCTCATTTGTCACGCTGCCGAAATCACCAAGACCGAACTTCTGACTCGTATGAGTTTTGATCTTGGGCTGAGTGATTCGGCGCATGCAAAGTTTCTAGAGGCACTGCAGCGCAGGGTCTTGCGTGAACCGCTGCAGCACATCACCGGAGCTGCTGCGTTTTTGGACTTCGAGGTTTCGGTTGGTCCCGGGGTTTTTATCCCTAGGCCAGAAACCGAGGTTTTAGTTGGTGTCAGTCTTGATTTGATAAAGAGCAAGCCCAATCCGAATGTCTTTGAGGTTGGATCTGGCTCGGGAATCATTTCGATTGCAATTGCCCGCGCTAGGACGGATGCCGATGTCTTGGCGCTTGAAACATCCCCGGAAGCCATTCCTTACCTGAGGCAGAATCTTTTGGATCTCGCTCCGTCAGTGACGCTGAGGGAGGGCAAGTTTCCAGATGACAGCTTTGATCTGGTTGGGAGCGTGGACCTGTTGGTCTCTAACCCTCCATACATTCCCGAGGGTGCGGTTCCATTGGACCCCGAGGTGTATCTTCACGATCCTGAATTGGCACTTTATTCGGGGCAGGACGGCCTGGATCTGATTCGAGACCTGGTAAGCATCGGGCACGAGCTATTGGTCGACGGGGGAGTCATCGCTTTGGAGCATGCCGACGGACAGTCCGACGCCATCGTTGAATTACTATTGGCGCAAGGGTACAAAGAAGTTATCGCCCATAAAGATTTGACTGACAGATTTAGAACTATCAGCGCTAGAAAGTAGAGCCGAGAATGCAGAAGATTTACGACTGCTCAGTGGATGTCGAACTTCTCGGCGGCTTTCGCCAGGCCAAGGTCGCCTTGGATCGCTCCGAGGTTGTAGTGATTCCTACCGACACTGTTTACGGTTTGGCGGCAGATGCTTTCAGTGTCAAGGGCGTCGAGCAACTACTTGCACTCAAGGGCCGTGACCGAACTTCACCTCCTCCGGTTTTGATTCCAAAGGTGGAGACCATGTCCGCGCTGGCCACCGATCTGCCTCTAATTGCAAATCAGCTGGCCGCAGCTTTTTGGCCAGGTGCATTAACCATGGTTCTCAAGGCTCAGTTGTCCCTCGATTGGGATTTGGGTGACACCAGGGGAACGGTTGCCCTTCGGGTCCCAGACCACAAGATCACACTTGCGCTCCTGGAGGACGTCGGACCGCTAGCGGTATCGAGTGCGAACCTCACGGGTGAGCCAGCAGCAGTGACTGCTCAACAGGCAGCGGAGTATTTCAAAGAGAAGGTTCCGGTTTACCTCGATGCCGGGTCGAGTCCTAAGGGCGAAGCATCAACGATTTTGGATTTGTCTCAGGTTAGAGATGGTCAACCGATTCGAGTCTTGAGAAAGGGCGCCATTTCACTCGAGCGAATTCGCTCGGTGATTGGTGATGCACAACTGCAGGTCGACTAAGTGCGCGCCTACCTTCTGGTATTACTGCTCTCGGCCATAGTTACTTACCTGGCTACCTGGGCGGTGCGCTATCTGGCCAGAAGGTACAACATCCACCCAGCGATTCGTGAGCGCGATGTGCACAAGTCTCCGATCCCCAGAATCGGTGGCGTTGGCATGTTCTTTGGTCTGGTTGCAGGTGTTGCCGCGGCCGGGAGTTTCGGCTGGTTTGAGAGTTTGTTTTTGGATCCTGGGCCGATCTGGGCAATCGTTGGCGCTAGCGGTCTGATAATCGTGATTGGTCTTTTGGATGACCTGATCGAGCTGGACTGGACCGCAAAGATGGGTGGTCAGATGGCGGCCGCCTGGATCTTGGCTTCGTCTGGAATTCAGATTGTTTCGCTACCGATTGGTGGTCTCACCGTTGGCTCCTTTGGAGTCTCACTTGCCGTCACCATGTTCGTGGTCGTGCTGGTCATGAACGCTGTGAACTTCATTGACGGCCTAGACGGTTTAGCTGCCGGTGTGGTTGGCATTGGCACCCTGAGCTTTTTTATCTACACCTATGTGTTGGCACAGCAAACCTCACCAACCAACTACTTTTCGACAGCCGGCCTTCTTTCGGCGATCGTGCTGGGAATGGTGGTCGGGTTCCTGCCACACAACTTCCGTCCCGCCAAGATTTTTATGGGTGACTCCGGTGCCATGCTGCTGGGGCTCTTGATGGCGACGAGTGCCATCACCGTCACAGGAAACATTGACCCAGCGACCGTGACCAACAGCGATCTGCTGCCAGCGCTAATTCCGCTGGCCTTGCCGGTAATGATTTTGATCCTGCCGCTACTGGATCTTTTCTTCGCGGTTATCAGAAGACTTAGGCGCGGACAGTCCCCGTTCGCAGCAGACAAAGAGCACATCCACCACCAGCTTCAAGACATCGGTCACTCCCATGCTGGGGCGGTGTGGGTTTTCTACCACTGGACCGCACTGGTATCAACCACCCTGCTACTACTGTTTTGGTTTGAAACCGGACCGGTATTGGTCCTGTTTGGGGCCTGGCTAATCGCAGCTTTGATCCACACCTACCTCCCAGTCCTTAGGCGAATTCGCAAAATCAGAAAGGCACTCCGTGGCAAGTAACTCGGCTGACATCTACAAGCGGGCACTGGCCCTCAGCGCAATCTTGTTGATTTTGATTGCCGTCTTCGGCTCAGGATTGGGCTTTTTGTTTGCCGGAATGGATGGGGTCTATTCCGCGCTAATTGGGGCAGCCGTTTCGATGGCATTCTCGACTTTCACGATTTTCAGCATCTGGCTTGGAGCAAGACTTCCGCTAGCCGGCTTCTACGGATTGGTGCTTGGAGGTTGGCTTATCAAGGTGCTGCTTTTTGCCGTGACCCTGGGTGCGCTGCAGGGGGCGGACTTTATCTCCGGACCAGTATTTTTCTTTGCAGTGGTCGCATCGGTTTTGGGCGGTTTGGCCATCGACAGCTGGGTGGTTCTCAAGGGCCGCCAGCCGATTCTGGACAATTAGTTCTACTTTTTTTCTAAATGGGGAAAAAGGGAACAAAACCTCTTATAAACTCGTTGGAGCTTCCCGAAACCCCGCGGTATTTTTTGCCGCCTGAGCCAGGAGAACGACCCTGTTTAGTGCGCTGAGCCTGATTGCGGCCGAGGAAGGCGGATTCCACCCGCCGAGCATCTACGAGTTCTATCCTGAAATCGTTGCTTTCGAGGGAACCCCTTTCGCCATCAACCGAATCATGATGATTCGTTTGATTGTCATGACTGTGCTGATCGTGCTTTTCTGGCTGTGGACTCGCAAGTTCAACCAGGCCGTCAAGGCGGGCAACGTGGTTCCAGGTCGCTTCCAGCTTCTCGGTGAGATGGCGCTGAACTTTGTTCGAAAGAGCATCGCTCACGACCAGCTTGGTGAAAAAGATGGAGAGCGCTTCCTGCCGCTACTGACCACGATCTTCTTCATGGTGTTGGGCATGAACATCACCGGCATCATCCCGTTTGCAAATATTGCGGGAACTTCGGTTATCGGTATCCCTCTGGTTTTGGCCCTTGCTGCTTACGTAACGTTCATCTATGCGGGTGTAAAGCGCCACGGAGCCAAATTCTTCAAGAACGCACTCTTCCCATCCGGAGTGCCACCAGCTTTTTACACCCTGGTTACTCCGATTGAGTTGCTTTCAACATTCATCCTCCGCCCAGTGACCTTGGCTCTTCGTCTTCTGATGAACATGATCGCCGGCCACTTGCTGTTGGTGCTCTGCTTCTCAGCAACCCAGTTCTTCTTCTTCGAGGCTGACGGCATCTTCAAGTTCTTTGGTGCCGGCACCTTGCTCTTTGGCTTTGCATTCACCGTCTTCGAGATCTTGGTTGCGGTATTGCAGGCCTACGTATTCACTCTTCTGACCACTGTCTACATTCAGTTGGCATTGGCAGACGAACACTAAGTCGACAACCGTCGATCTAAACCCCACGGAAGGAAATCAAGTGGACGCAGTAAACATCGCCGAGCTATCCGGCAACATCGCAGTAGTTGGTTACGGCCTCGCAGCTATCGGCCCTGGCATCGGTGTAGGTCTGGTTGTATCCAAGACCATCGAGTCAATCGCTCGTCAGCCAGAGCTAGCCGGCAAGCTACAGGTAACCATGTGGCTAGGTATCGCATTCACCGAGGCACTAGCGCTAATCGGTCTAGCAACCCCATTCATCTTCGGCTAGTAGAAAACACTTATAGACCATGACTATTCAGATTCTTGCCGCTGCGGCAGCCGAGGAAGGCGCCACGCCTAACCCGCTGCTGCCTGCGGTCTATGACATCACCTGGTCGTCGGTTGTCTTTGTTTTCCTACTGACCTTCTTCTGGTTCAAGGTTCTTCCTGGATTCAAGAAGATGCTTGACGAGCGCGCCAAGGCCATTGAAGGTCGCTTGGCTGATGCCGAAGCTGCCCAGAAGGCAGCTGAGGAGCGCACCGCAGCAGTTGAGGCAGAGCAGGAAAAGCTCAGGGCTGAATCCTCATCAATCCGTGAGGAGGCACGCGCTGAAGGCGCTGCAATCCTGGCTGAGATGAAGGCACAGGCTTCGGCCGAGTCCGAGCGTCTAGCGCAGATCGCAAAATCTGCCCTGGAGGCTGAGCGCGAGAGTGCCATGAACGCACTTCGCAACGAGGTTGGAGGCCTAGCTATCGAGCTTGCCTCTCGCATTGTTGCAGTGAAGCTGCAGGATGACGCAATCGCAAACAAGGTCGTTGACGACTTCATTGCCGAGCTAGAAGCAAAGAAGGCCTAGAACCCATGGCATCCAGTACCAGAGCATCCAAGATCATTGCCGGTGAGAAGCTGGCAGCACTTGGTGCGACCAACCTAACGACTGCCTTGGAGCTCTTCGCTGCAAGCAATGCTCTGCAGCAGAGCTCATCACTGCGCTCTATGCTTTCGGATCCTTCCGCCGAAGTTGCGGGCAAGGAGCAGGTCGTACGGCAGGTATTTGGTGCCAAGTTAACCGAGCAGACCGTGGGTCTACTCATTGAGTTATCGAAGTTGCGCTGGTCGGCGACTCGAGACCTTCCCGCTGCCATGGAGCAGCTTGGGGTTAGAGTTGCCGCCCAAAGCGCAAACATCGACCAGCTTCAGGCTGAGTTGTTTGCCATCGAACAGACTGCATCTTCTGATCACGAGCTTGAACTGGCTCTTAGTTCAAACCGTGATTCTGAGGCCAAGCGAACCCTGATCAGCAAGCTTTTCGCTGGCAAGGTTTCCGAGGCCGCACTTGCGCTGGCACTGCAGGCAATCGACTCTTCCGCCTACAAGCGCTTTGCGCAGGTAGTTGGGCAGTACGGTGTCTGGGTTGCTGAGTACGCAGGTGAGTTCGTGGCCCGAGTTCGGGTTGCTCGTGAGCTTTCAACCGCTCAGCTTGAGCGCTTAGAAGCAGCACTCAACGGCGTTTATGGCAAGAAGCTACAACTCAACGTTGACGTTGACCCAACTGTCATTGGCGGCATTCACGTGGCCGTCGCCGGTGAGGTCATTGACGCAACCGTTCTAACCAAAATTTCAAACGCAAGATTGCAACTGAGCTAGTTGCCAAACAAAAGAAGCAGAGGAAGCTAATGTCAGAGCTAAAGATCAGCCCGAATGAGATTCGGGATGCCCTGAAAGACTTCGTTTCGTCATACGAGCCTCAGAACTCGCAGAAGCAGGAAGTCGGTTATGTAATCGACGCTGGTGACGGCATTGCACACATTGAGGGCCTTCCTGGCGCGATGGCTAACGAGCTTCTGCGTTTCCAGGACGGCACCCTAGGCCTAGCACTGAACCTTGACGAGCGCGAGATTGGTGTTGTTGTACTCGGTGAGTTCACCGGCATCGAAGAAGGTATGGAGGTCTACCGCACTGGGGAGGTTCTCTCTGTTCCAGTCGGTGACGCTTACCTAGGTCGCGTTGTAAACCCACTGGGTAACCCAATTGACGGTCTTGGTGAGATTCCATCTGAGGGTCGCCGTGCGCTTGAGCTTCAGGCACCTGGCGTTATGCAGCGTAAGTCGGTTCACGAGCCACTACAGACCGGTATCAAGGCGATCGACGCCATGATTCCAATCGGTCGTGGACAGCGCCAGCTGATCATTGGTGACCGCCAGACCGGTAAGACCGCTATCGCAGTTGACACCATCATCAACCAGCGTGACAACTGGCTTTCTGGAGACCCAACCAAGCAGGTTCGTTGCATCTACGTAGCGATCGGTCAGAAGGGTTCGACCATTGCTGGTGTCAAGGCTGCTTTGGAGCAGGCCGGCGCAATGGAGTACACCACCATCGTGGCTTCTCCAGCATCCGACCCAGCAGGTTTTAAGTACCTAGCCCCTTACACCGGTAGCGCCATTGGTCAGCACTGGATGTACGGCGGCAAGCACGTTCTCATCATCTTCGATGACCTGTCTAAGCAGGCTGAGGCCTACCGTGCAGTTTCGCTGCTACTGCGTCGTCCACCAGGACGTGAGGCATACCCAGGTGACGTCTTCTACTTACACTCCCGCTTGCTAGAGCGCTGTGCAAAGCTCTCCGACGAGATGGGTGCCGGATCGATGACTGGACTTCCAATCATCGAGACCAAGGCAAACGACGTTTCTGCATACATCCCAACCAACGTGATTTCGATCACCGATGGTCAGATCTTCTTGCAGTCAGACCTGTTCAACGCGAACCAGCGCCCTGCTATCGACGTAGGTATTTCGGTTTCCCGTGTGGGTGGAGCTGCTCAGCTAAAGAGCATCAAGGGTGTATCCGGAACTCTGAAGCTAGAGCTAGCTCAGTACCGTGCACTTGAGGCATTCGCAATGTTCGCTTCGGATCTAGACGCTGCATCTCGCAAGCAGCTAGAGCGTGGTGCACGTCTGACCGAGCTTCTAAAGCAGCCTCAGTACTCGCCATTCCCAGTTGAAGAGCAGACTGTCTCAATTTGGGCTGGTACCACCGGAAAGCTTGACGATGTTGCAGTTCAGGATGTGCTGCGCTTCGAGCGCGAGTTCCTGGACTTCCTAAAGCGCAACTCTTCCGCACTGAATGTCATTCGCGAGACCTCAAAGCTTGAGAAGGACACCATTGAGGAGCTGGAGAAGCAGCTGGAGCACTTCAAGAAGATGTTCCTGACTCACTCCGGTGAGCCACTGGTCAAGGCTGGTTCCGCATCTGTTGAGGCTGCATCTCCGGAGGAGATTGGCCAGGAGCAGATCGTAAAGCAGAAGCGCTAAGAAGGGTAAGGCAAGCTAATGGGAGCGCAACTTCGGGTCTACCGGCAGAAAATTAAGTCTGCCAAGACGACCAAGAAGATTACTCGCGCCATGGAGCTGATCTCGGCATCGAGAATCGCCAAGGCGCAGCAGCGTGTTGCTGCGTCGAGTCCTTATACCCGTGCGGTTACCCGCGCGGTTTCAGCAGTGGCCACCTACTCAAATGTTGACCACCCGCTGCTAACCGATGACGGTAACCACCGCAGAACCGCAGTGGTGATCTTCACCTCTGACCGCGGTTTGGCAGGTGCATTCTCCTCTTCAGTGCTTAAAGAGGCCGAGGCGGTTACCGCGATGCTTACCCAGCAGGGCAAGGAAGTTGTTTACTACCTAGTTGGTCGTAAGGCTGTAGGTAACTTCAGCTTCCGCCGCAAGACCTATATTCGTGAGTGGATCGGTGGCACTGACCTGCCACAGTTCGACACCGCGCGTGAGATTGCAGCTGAGTTGACCGATGCCTTCCTCAAGCCATATGAGAACGGGGGAGTCGACGAGATCTATCTGGTCGGTAACCGTTTTGTTTCGATGATGGTTCAGGAGCCAGAGAAGATTCGCCTACTACCTCTTGAGGTAGTCGAGCAGGAAGCAGTTTCCTCTACCGAGGTATTCCCGCTGTTTGAGTTTGAGCCAGAGGTTGAACAGGTCCTGGACGCTCTACTCCCTGTGTACATCGAGAACCGCATTTTCAATGTCATGCTGCAGTCTGCAGCTGCCGAGCATGCAGCTCGTCAGAAGGCGATGAAGAGCGCAACTGACAACGCAGACAAACTGATTTTGAACTACACCCGCTTGGCAAACGCAGCGCGCCAGGCAGAAATTACCCAGCAGATTTCGGAGATTGTGGGCGGCGCAGATGCGCTGGCCACGGTTACCGAGGACTAAGAGAAAGAAAGCAAAATGGCCGAGAGCACCAAGACAGCAACGGGTCGTATCGCGCGAGTCACTGGTCCAGTTGTGGACATTGAGTTCCCGCACGACGCGATTCCTGAAATCTACAACGCCCTGACCACAGAGATCTCCTTCGGTGACCAGAAGTCAACTTTGACCCTAGAGGTTGCCCAGCACCTCGGTGATGACCTTGTGCGCGCCATTGCACTAAAGCCAACCGATGGTTTGGTTCGTGGCGGCATTGTTCATGACACTGGTGCCCCAATTTCGGTGCCAGTTGGTGATGTGACCAAGGGCAAGGTATTCAACGTAACCGGCGAGATCCTCAACGGTGAGCCAGGCCAGGTCGTTGAGGTTAAGGAGCGTTGGCCAATCCACCGCACCCCACCAGCCTTCGACCAACTTGAGTCCAAGACTCAGATGTTCGAGACCGGTATCAAGGTCATCGACCTGCTGACCCCTTATGTTCAGGGTGGAAAGATTGGTCTATTTGGTGGTGCCGGTGTTGGTAAGACCGTTTTGATCCAGGAAATGATCTACCGTGTGGCAGAAAACCACGACGGTGTGTCCGTATTCGCCGGTGTTGGTGAGCGTACTCGTGAGGGTAACGACCTAATCGACGAGATGAAAGAGTCTGGTGTTATCGACAAGACCGCACTGGTCTTCGGTCAGATGGATGAGCCACCAGGAACTCGTCTTCGCGTAGCGTTATCGGCTCTGACCATGGCGGAGTACTTCCGCGATGTTCAGCAGCAGGACGTGCTTTTGTTCATCGACAACATCTTCCGTTTCACTCAGGCAGGTTCTGAGGTGTCCACTCTGCTAGGCCGCATGCCTTCAGCCGTGGGATACCAGCCAAACCTCGCTGACGAGATGGGTCTGCTACAGGAGCGAATCACCTCAACCCGTGGTCACTCGATTACCTCGCTGCAGGCAATCTACGTTCCAGCCGATGACTACACCGACCCAGCCCCAGCAACCACCTTCGCTCACCTGGATGCAACCACTGAGCTAAGCCGTGAGATCGCTGCCAAGGGTCTGTACCCAGCTGTGGACCCACTTGCTTCCACCTCAAGAATTCTTGACCCTCGTTACATCTCGGCAGATCACTACGAGACTGCGACCCGTGTCAAGGCAATTCTGCAGAAGAACAAGGAGCTGCAGGAAATCATCGCCATCTTGGGTGTTGAGGAGCTTTCTGAAGAGGACAAGATCACCGTTTCACGCGCTCGCCGCATCCAGCAGTTCTTGAGCCAGAACACCTACATGGCTACCAAGTTCACCGGTGTGGCGGGTTCAACCGTGCCACTAAAGGACACCATCGAGGGCTTCTCGATGATTGCCCGCGGTGACCTAGACCACATCCCAGAGCAGGCATTCTTCAACTGCGGTGGCATCGACGACGTCATGAAGGCATACGAGCGTATCCAGAAGGACCTTGGCTAATGTCACGCGAACTCAACGTTGACCTAGTAGCAGCAGACCGCCAAATCTGGTCGGGCTCTGCTACCCAGGTCATCGCCAAGACCTCGGTGGGCGAGATTGGTCTGCTCTCAGGTCACGAGCCTATGCTCGCGATTTTGATCCCGGGCCAAATTCGTATCACCACCGGCGAGGGCAAGGTCCTGACCGCGGAGTGCGATGAGGGTGGATTCCTATCCCTGGAGAACAACAACCTCACTCTCGTGGTTAGAGACGCACACCTAATCAACTAATGCTGATTCTGCTGCCGCCGTCGGAGACTAAGCGCTCCGGCGGCGTTGGCATTTCTATCGACAAATCAGCAATCATCTGGGCTGCTCTCGACCCAGCCCGCGATCGCCTGATTACAGAGATTTCGAGAGTCTCTTCTGATCCCACACGAGCCAAGAAGATATTCAAGCTCGGACCAAAGAATGCTGCCGATTTGGATGCCAATAGGCAGTTGATCACTGCACCCACCATGGCCGCCATCGAGCGCTATGCCGGCGTGGTTTACGACGCCATCGATTATCAAAATCTGAGCGAACAGGCAAAGCAACGCGTCCAGGAGCGGCTGTTTATTCAATCCGCACTATTCGGGCTCTTGCCAGCGACAGAGCAAATCCCCTACTACCGCTTTTCAGCAACGACAAAACTACCCGGCATCAATCTCAGGGAGCTTTGGATTGAGGCTCACAAAGCTGTGTGGCCAAGACTCGCCAGACCGATCCTCGACATGAGGTCAAAGGCCTACGCGGAACTGAATCCGGTCCCAGAGAGCCTGGAGAGCTACTCGGTTGACGTATTCGATCAATCTGGCAAGGCGTTGAATCACTTCAACAAAAAGGCCAAGGGGCTGTTGGTCAGATCTGCACTTGAAAACAACCTTGAGACCATCGAACAGCTACCTGAAATTGCCAAAGCCGTCGGTCTCAAGGCTGAGACAGACGGCTCTAGCGTGGGATTGATTACGCCCCAGGGTTTTTAGCCCTGCTTGGTTTCGGGCAGCGGTTCAACCGCATATGGTTCTGGAAGTTCAATCACTCCCTCAACCAAAGAGATGATTGCGTCAAACCAGCCCTGGTCATTCTTGAGAATGTAGCCTGGGACTAACCATGCACCACCTGACTTGTCATAGATCATCAGCAGCGTCGACTCTGACCCAGTGAGCTTCAGGGTGACCTGCTGTGGCTTGATCTCTACCTGCTCTTCTGAAGTTGCAGGTGCGTCCTTAGTCGACTCTTCGGGGGCGGGCTCGACCGCAGGCAGCGAGACTGCATCAGCGGTTCTCATGTTCTGGCTGTATTGGTTCCAGACAGAACTGGATGGAGATCCAAACCAGCGACCGTCCTTGATGCGAGTGGCAGCCTCTTTGGCTGAGATTGTGTCAAATTCACCCCTGGCTTGTGGTTTGGCAAAGTGCCCTGAGACATTAGAGAGTTTGCCCGCACCGTCGTAGTTCACCCACCACTCCAAAGCGGTGTCCTGACCATCGACTTGAACGCTTGCGATGGCACTAGCACCCCAGTCGCTGCGATCTACTCGAATGCGATCCTTTGCGACGCCCAGTCCGAAGGTCTCAAACAGATCAAAAGCCTCTGACCTGATTTTTTCCTCTGATGGAATCAGCTCAGGAGTCGCAATTGGCTCACAGCTTTCATAGCTGGTGCCATCCTCGAGAGTGACGGTTTTGTTCTCACACTTGTATGAAGCTGGATCCCAAGCGTTGAAGTAGAAGTTTCCGGTTCCAGCCCATGTGACGCTGACCTGGCGCTCTGGCTTGCCGATAGAGAAGGTCGGATACTCCTTAGAGGACCATTCTTCCTCGCGAATCTCGCCCTCAATTCCGAAGTAGTCCGCTAGCTGCTGGAGTCTTTCCTTTACATCGCCTTCCAGTACGAGCTGGTACACGCTGCCGCGACCAGTCTCGTCAGAGAGCTCAGTGGAGTCGTAGTCATACTCGATCCAAACCGGCGCAATCATCTTCATGCCCGGGGCAGCCGCGTCACTTGCGGCGAGACTTTCCGCCCTCCCGGCTGGCGCGTTTGCCATTTGGATCAATGGCTGCTGCGGAGTTGCAAGTCCAGCTACTAGCGCAAGCGCTGACACTGCGGCGATTGAGCCTCCGGAGAGCAGCCCCAGCCTAAGTCGCGAGGAGATCGGTGCGCGAGCTGGCTTAGCAAGTGGAGCCTGAGCCACCAGACCCTCGTTTAGGACAAAGCTCGAATCAGCTGGGTCTGCCTTTTGCAGTCTTGCCTTCAGGTCATCAAAGTTTTCATTCATGACTAATCAACTGTCCCATCAAGTTCGTTATTTTCAGTGGCCAGCAAAGTTTTCAACTTTTGCTTGGCTCTGGTTAGGCGGATCGCTGCTGCGTTCTCACTTATTTCAAGCGCGAGACCAATCTGCTTATTCGATAGACCCTCAAAGGCCCAAAGTGAAATTAGTTCACGCTCGAGAACCTGCAGCTTGCCCCATGCATCAGAAAGCTCCGTGTCGGCAAGCGCAATTGACTCAGCGCTGGGCGCCGCCTCAGGTCGAGACATCAGCTGCTCAATTCGGGCCCTGTTGCTGGCTTTCTTGCGATGATTTGAAATGAGATAGCGCGCGGTTTTGTATAGCCAAGGCAGCTCGTATCCCTGGGGGATTGAGCCGCGCTTTCCCCATGCGATCGAGAACAGCTCTGCGGCTAGTTCCTCTGCTTCCTCAAGCTCCACACGTCTTGCCAGAAATCTTGAAACTTCGGGCATGTGAGCGCGAAACAGTGCGTTGAATTGCTCCGGGGTCATTAGTCCTCCTGAGCTAGTTATGTCCTAAGCCTAGGAATCTTTTCTGATTCTTCTGAAGCAATTTGGCGCGTGGTCGTGAATCATGCCTGTTGACTGCATGAGCGCATACATCGTTGTGCTGCCTACAAACTTGAACCCAAGCTTTCTTAGGTGGTTGCTAAGGGCATCCGATTCAGGGCTGGTTGCCTTCCAGGAAAAGTTTGATTCTTGGGTGATTGGGTTCGTTGGGGCAAACTGCCATAGCTCGCTCTTGAGATCTACGTTGTTGGTCATAACCAACTGGGCATTGTGAATCGTCGCCTCGATCTTCGCGCGGTTGCGGATAATTCGTTCATCCAAAAGGAGCGACGCAACTTTTTCCTGGTCATAGGTAGCCACCTTTTCGATGTCGAAGCCATCGAATGCAGACCTAAAGCCTTCGCGTCTTTTCAAAATCGTCAACCAGCTAAGGCCTGCTTGGAAGCTTTCCAAGGCAATCGCCTCAAATAAATCTCTTTGGCCCGTAGCTCGGTTGCCCCACTCTTGATCGTGGTAATCGATGTAAATCTGGTCGTCGGTAACCCAGACGCAACGCTCCACGCCATCGGGGTGCAATCTGGTGTGGCTCAATGCTTGATTCCCTCCAAATGCAAAAGCTTGGACTTCGTTTCTAGGCCACCTGTCGCTGAATAGCCGGTGAGCTTTCCGGAGGACCCCATCACTCTGTGACATGGCACAATGATCGGCACCGGATTTGATCCCACGGCGCCACCAACGGCCCGAGCGGCCATTGGTCTTGAGACTGAATGGGCGACCTCTCCGTAGGAGCGAGTTGCGCCAAAGGGTATCTCCAGTAACTCGATCCAAATTCGCTTTTGAAAATCAGTTCCAATCAGATCAAGCGGCAGGCCAAATACTTTGCGTTTACCTTGGAAATACTCTCCAAGCTGCATGCAAGCTAGGTCGGAAATCTCCTTGGCCCTCACATCATTTGAGAACTCTTTCCGGCTATCTGAGTCCGCAAGAATCTCCAAATGTGCAACGCCCTTTTCGGTGGAGCCCACTGCAATTCGACCGATGGGGGAGTCTGTGACCACTAACGCTTCAAGAATCATGTGATTAGTATGGCGCTCAATTCCGCAGCCGAGTTTGATGCCTCGAGGTTGTGAATAAGTTATTCACAACTATGAGGGTCCAAGCTTCTTCAACTTCATTCAACGCTTGACTCGTTGATATGAACATGCTGTTTGTATTGCCCTCAGTTGGTTATGGGCTCTACCTGTTTGCCACAACCGGGTCGCCAATTCTGCTGGTCATGAGCGCGTTCACCGTCGCCATTTACTCGCTGAGCTCGACTCAACGTGAGCTCGACCCCAAAGAGCCAGTGAGTGTCAGGGGTGACCGGGTTTACCTGGGGGATCGAAGACTTGGCCTTTTCCCTTGGCTATGGGGTAAGAAGGTGAGAGACGCCGTCTACCAATCCCTCATCGATAAGACACCTTCAGAGCAGCAGCTTCCCACTTTTTACCAAGGGAAGCTTTTTGACTTGGCTCAGCAAGAGATGTTCGGTATTGAACCAGATGAGCGCAATCCACATCTGATCATTATTGGTAGAAGTGGTTCAGGAAAGACTCAACTCCTGAAGTGGTTACTCGATGCTCGCGATGACTATTACCTGATCGACTTCAAAGGCGGCGTGGATTTTCCTGAGGTCAATCCCACTCGGTTATTCACTCAGCACAATGTCGCTGACGCGGTCGAGCTGATTCGAGACCTGCTTCGATCCAGGGAGCTCAATCCCCAGCAGCAAGCAGCCTGGGTGGTGGTAGATGAGCTTGGAGAGCTAATCCGGGGCAGTGCGCTGCTACCTCAACTCGAGAGCATCGCGAGTAAGGGTAGGGGATTGGGTCTTCACCTGATTTTGCTGAACCAAACCATGACCGGAATCCCAAGAACTATCTGGGCAAACTGTGCTCATCGGGTAGTGCTGAGCGCAGACGCTGTCGATCGAGTCCAGCTTGGCTTTGGTGCAACGACATCAGTTGAGCCAAGTCCTGGCCTCATTTGTGGCGAGTACCTAGGGGATAAGGCCAGGCCCTTTGGTTTTCCGATTCCTAGAGTTTCTTCCAAGCCTTCTCAAGAAGTGGCCGAAGAATTTGCTCCATTTGCTCAAACTCGGCAGGTCCACAGGTCAGCGGTGGAGCTAGTTGAACCACCGCATCTCCACGATCATCTGCTCGGGCGTAGAGTCCAGCCTTATACATGGCCGGATTGAGATAACCACGCAGGATTCGCTCACGTTGATCTGGGGTCAGGCGCTGCATGGTTGCTTTGTCGCTAACCAGCTCAATCGCGAAGAAGTAGCCGTCACCCCTGACGTCACCGACAATCGGCAAGTCCTTGAGCTTCTCGAGCGTCTTGCGGAACACGGGGGAGTTGGTGCGAACGTTATCGACCAGCTTCTCCCGATCGTAAATGTCAAGGTTTGCAAGTGCTACTGCACATGCCACCGGGTGGGCGGCAAAGGTGTAACCGTGAGGGAAAGTCGTGATGCCTTGGGTGAAAGGCTCGAAGAACTTGTCCTTCATGAACAGTGCACCTAAGGGCTGTGCGCCCGAGGTGATCGCTTTGGCGGTGATCATCATGTCTGGTTCGATGCCATATCGCTGGCAACCAAACATCTCACCGGTTCTTCCGTAGCCAGTGATGGTTTCATCGGCAACCATAACCACGTCGTATTTGTCGCAGATCTCACGCACTCGCTTGAAGTAGGAGGGGTGTGCGGTGATGCAACCACCGGAGTTCTGGATCGGCTCCACGTAGAAGGCCGCAACAGTGTCTGGACCCTCAAATAGGATCGCCTCTTCGATGCGGTTAGCGGCCCAGATGCCGAATTCCTCTTCCGATTTGAATCCCTCCGGAGCGCGGAACCAGTTGGTGTTTGGAACTCGGAAGGTGGATGGGACCAGTGGCTCGAAGGCCTGTTTCATGGCTGCAATACCGGTGATCGACAGTGCTCCATGGCTGGTGCCATGGTAGGCAGTCATGCGGGAGATTACCTTGGTCTTGGTTGGCTTGCCGGTGAGCTTGAAATACTGTTTGGCAATCTTCCAAGCGCTTTCTACGGCCTCGCCACCACCGGTGGTGAAGAAGATGCGAGTCAGATCTTTTGGCGCATAGGAAACCAGTCGCTCTGCAAGCTCAACCGCACGAGGGTGGGCATATCCCCAAAGCGGCATGAAGTCTAACTCCAGCATCTGCTTGGCCGCCGCCTCAGCCAGTTCCTTTCGACCGTGACCGGCGTTTACCGCAAAGAGGCCAGAGAGGCCATCGATGACTTTGTGTCCTTTGGTGTCCCAAAGGTAAATACCTTCACCCTTTTGGATGATGTTCATGTCGTTGTCTTGGAAGGTGGAGTGACGAGTGAAGTGCATCCACAGGTGATCTTTGGCCGATCGTTGCAACATGGAGTCGGTTGGAGTTTCACCGCGAGACATGGCCTCAAAAAGTGGCAGACCTGCAGACTTGGACTTTTTCTTGTCAGACTTTCCAAACAGGGTGGCAAGCGGGTTGGACTTTGGCTTCTTCGGTGCCATTTTTCTCTTCTTCTTACTTGTTGGTTTCTGGGCTCATCATCGAGTTCCCCAGTTGTAGAACTGCTTGTGAAGTTTTAGGTAAACGAAAGTCTCTGCTGAAACTACACCCGGCAATAGGCGAATGTTGGAATTGAGAAGGTTGATCAGGTCTTCGTCATCTTCACAAACCACCTCGACCAGGATGTCAAAACCACCTGCGGTCAAAACCACATAATCGACCTGGGGAATATCAGCCAGAGCCTGCGCGACCTTGTTTACATCTCCTGTGCACTTGACTCCAACCATGGCCTGTCTGGAGAAGCCCAATCGCATCGGATCAGTTACGGCAACAATCTGCATCACCCCAGACTCATTGAGTTTCTGGACTCGTTGCCTGACCGCAGCTTCACTCAGGCCGACCACCTTGCCAATTTCGGCGTAGGACTTGCGACCATCGATCTGCAATTGCTCAACGATTTGCTTTGAAACCTCATCAAGTTGAGAGTGGCGCGTGCGCAGCATTCTGGTCATGAGCTTGAGTATGCCAACTTCGGAGGCAAAGCCCAAGCAATTCCGCACAATTGTGATGAATTTGCTACGAAATCAATTGATTTTTTTGATTTCACTTCGGAAATGGTTAGAGCAGGTTTAGAGTCTAGATATCTCAACTCGATGAGGAGTAACTAAGTGTCAGTAAGACAGTTGAAGAACTTTGTTGGCGGTCAGTATGTGTCCCCAGAATCAGACAAAGTAAGCGACGTAATCAACCCGGCCACCGGCGAAACCTACGCGCACGCCGCAGTCTCCTCAGCGCAGGATGTGCAAAAGGCCTACGAAGTTGCCCAGAAAGCATTTGAAGAGTGGTCTCAGACCACCCCTAGTGAGCGTCAGCTCGCACTTTTCCGAATCGCAGATGCACTTGAGGCTCGGGCACAGGAGGCTGCTGATGTCGAGAGTGAGAACACCGGTAAGCCACGCGGCACCTTGGTCGACTACGAGATCATGCCTTCGGTTGACCAGATTAGATTCTTCGCTGGTGCGGCTAGAAACTTGGAGGGACGGGCCACCGCCGAATACCTCAGGGATCACACCTCCTCGATCCGCCGCGAACCAATCGGTGTTATCGGTCAGGTGACCCCGTGGAACTACCCACTCAACATGGCAACCTGGAAGTTTGCTCCTGCGATTGCGGCGGGCAACACCATCGTGCTTAAGCCTTCAGACACCACCCCGGCATCAACCCTGTTGCTCGCTGAAATTGCGAGCGAGTTCTTGCCAGCGGGTGTCTTCAACGTGGTAACTGGTGATCGTGACACCGGTAGGGCCATGATTGAAAACCGCATTCCACAGATGGTGTCAATCACCGGCTCGGTTCGCGCCGGTATGGAGGTTGCCAAGAGCGCATCCGCTGATCTAAAGCGAGTGCATCTTGAGCTCGGTGGCAAGGCTCCGGTGATTGTGTTTGACGATGCAGATTTCGAAAAGGCTGCCGCAGGTATCGTTGCGGCTGGATTCTTCAACGCCGGGCAAGACTGCACCGCGGCGACTCGTCTACTGGTCCACGAAAACGCCTACGACAAGTTCATGACAGCTCTTATTGCTGAGGTCAAGGCCAATGCCAAGGTCGGCATGCCATCTGAGGATGGCATCTTGTTCGGACCTGTAAATAATGCCAACCAGCTCGTGAGAGTAAAGGGCTTTATCGACCGCCTGCCAGACCACGCCAAGATCGAGCACGGTGGAAACCAGCTGCCAGGATCCGGATACTTCCTGGAGCCGACCGTGCTATCGGGATTCAAGCAGGACGATGAGCACATCCAAGAGGAGATTTTTGGCCCAGTCATTACCGTCCAGAAGTTCTCCTCCGATGAGCAAGCTCTGAAGTGGGCAAACGATGTTCGCTATGGCTTGGCATCCTCGGTTTGGACCTCGAACCACACCCGGGCTATGCGCTTTGCCAAGTACCTAGACTTCGGTGCAGTTTGGATCAACACCCACATTCCTCTAGTTGCTGAAATGCCTCACGGTGGCTTCAAACACTCGGGCTATGGCAAGGATCTCTCGCACTACGGTTTTGAGGATTACACCCGCGTCAAGCACGTGATGAGCTACATCGGAGACTGAAGGTAAAAATTGGATTTCGGGGTCCAAATTTAGGTTTTTGTGTGACAAACTTTCCCTTGTTCCACGAAGCCGTTGGGTTTCGAGAAGTTGGTTGGCGGTAACGCCCGATTAATAGGAGACAAGTAATGAAGCGTGGACTTCCTGAAGACCCAATGATGCGCCAGCTGGTTGAGATGGCTAGGCAAAAAATGATCTCCCGCCGTGCGGCTCTTCTGGGTCTTGGTGGAACTGCGGCTGCACTGAGCTTGGCCTCCTGTGCTCCTGCTTCATCAACTCTTACTCCAGCCGAGGATCTATCCGACTCCGAGAAGGTCTTGGTTTGGCACAACTGGCCGCTCTACATGGACGGTGAAGACGATGGCTCCTACCCGACCCTGAACCGCTTCATGGACCAGACCGGCATCACAGTTGAATACATGATGGAAATCGATGACAACGACACCTGGTACGCAAAGGTCAAGGACCAGCTGGCTCTAGGTGCCGACCCGGGCTTTGACGTAGCCTGCCCAACCAACTGGCTGGTAAACCGCATGATCGCACTGGGTTACCTGCAGACCATGGACAACGCAAACATGCCGAACAAGGTTGCCAACCTTGCACCTGCCTACCTAGGTGATGACAACGACCCAGACCGCGTGCTTTCAGTTCCTTACCAGGGCATCATCGGCGGCATCGTTTACAACAAGAAGATGTACAAAGAGGCGACCGGCAAGGACGCCCCCACCTCACTAGCTGATGTTTGGGCCCCTGAGCTAAAGGGACGCGTTGGTCTAATTTCCGAGATGCGTGACTCCGTTGGACTTACCCTGCTAAGCCAGGGTGTAGACATCAAGGATCCTGCGTCACTCACCGAAGATGCTTTCAACGAGGCCGTTGACTTCATTGCCGCCCAGGTTTCTTCCGGACAGATCTTCAACATCAAGGGCAACTCCTACGGTGAGGATCTAGCAAACGGCAACATCATCGTTGCATTGGCCTGGTCTGGTGACACCACCATCCTCAACTACGAGGTTGGCGAGGACCGCTTCGGATTCGTAGTGCCAGACACCGGCTCTACCATCTCCTCTGACTCATTCGTTATTCCGATGGGCTCCCAGCACAAGAAGAACGCTGAAGCTCTAATCAACTACTACTACGACCCAGTAAACGCTGCTGAGTTGGCTGCCTACGTGAACTACGTAACCCCAGTAGTTGGCGCTAAGGAAGAGATGATGAAGACCGACCCAGAGTTGGCCGAGAACCCACTGATCTTCCCATCCGAGGAGTTCCTTGCCAACGTGCACGCTTTCCGTCCACTAACCGGACAGGAAGAGCAGCGCTTTGCGACCAAGTGGCAAAACTTGCTACTAGGCGCATAGGTGGCAGAGCAGTTTGTTGCTCGAGGACAAGATCTCGAGCTGGTAGGTATTCGCAAAGAGTTCCCTGGTTTCACGGCTATTGAAAACCTTGACCTGAAGATTCCTGCGGGTGAGTTCTTCGCCCTGCTGGGACCTTCGGGTTGCGGTAAGACGACAACCTTGCGCATCATCGCAGGTCTGGAAGAGCCAACCGTTGGCAAGGTTTTGATCGGTGGCAAAGATGTCACCGCCTCAAAGCCCCACCAGCGTCCGGTGAACACTGTTTTCCAAAGCTATGCCCTCTTTCCACACATGAGTGTGTTGGAAAACGTCGCTTTCGGTCTGCGTCAGCGCAAAATTGACGAGCCGCTGCCAAAGGCGACCAAGGCTCTTGAGCTCGTCGAGCTCGAGCACCTTGCAAACCGCAAACCGCAGCAGCTCTCCGGTGGTCAGCAGCAGCGTGTTGCGTTGGCTCGAGCATTGGTAAATCGTCCAGCGCTCCTGCTCTTGGATGAGCCACTTGGTGCTTTGGACCTGAAGCTTCGTCGCCAGATGCAGGTAGAGCTCAAGGCCATCCAAATGGAAGTCGGCTTGACCTTCTTGCACGTCACTCACGACCAGGAGGAGGCCATGGACATGGCCGACACCGTAGCGGTTATGAACCAGGGTCGAATCGAGCAGATGGGTGCTCCTGAGGCTCTTTACGACCGACCAAAGACCGCATTCGTTGCAAGGTTCCTAGGCCAGTCCAACATCTTCGTTGGTGAGGTAATCGAGAACACCGACAACGTAGTGGCAATCAACGTCAATGGTCAGCGCATTGCAACTCCAAAACTTCGCGCTGAGAAGCACGAGGGCAAGATTGCCATCGGTGTGAGACCAGAAAAGGCGACCTTCCACGAGGTGAAGCCTGAGCTCGGTAGCGATCACAACTTGGTAGGCCCAGGAGAGATCATCGACATCCGGTTCACTGGCGTCTCCAACCAGTACCTAATCGATGTTCCGGGCTTTGGTGACATCACCGTTTTTGCTCAGAACGTTGGCAAGTCTCCAGTTGTAGAGCTGGGAGCTAACGTATGGGTGAGCTGGAAGGTCGAGCACAGCTTTGGTCTAAGCGATCTGCCAACCAAGGCAGATAACGACGAGATCTAAGCCATGGCATTCGTAGCACTTGGCCAAGGAGGCGGGAAGTCTGCGGCTCCGGTGAAAAGCTCCAGCAAGGTAGCTTTCATTCTGCTTGCCCCGGGCATGATTTACCTGGGTCTATTTTTCCTAACGCCGCTGGTTTCGCTCGTAATCACCTCACTCAAGACTGCGAGCATGACCGGTGTCATCGGAATGTATGACTACGGCTTTGAACCCGGTAATTACGCCTACGCGATCTCACAGTATGGTCCGCAGATCATCAGGTCTTTTGGCTATGCGATCGTGGCAACGATTCTGGCGCTGATGATCAGCTACCCGATTGCCTACTTCATCGGAGTCAAGGCTAGGAACAAGCCGGTGCTGCAGGCGCTTCTTTTGACCTTGGTGATCGCACCGTTTTTCATCTCGTTTCTGCTTAGAACCTTCGCTTGGAAGCAGATCTTCTCGAATGAGTCTCCGATCACCCAGTTCCTGCAGCAGATTGGGCTACTGGGCTCTAGTGACTACATCATCGGCTCATCGTTTGCAGTGATCTTTGGATTGACCTACAACTTCATCCCTTTCATGACTTTGCCTATCTACACCTCACTGGAACGTCTGGACGTGAGACTTGTGGAGGCTGGATCTGATCTCTACGCATCACCGGCAAAGACCTTCTGGAAGATCACCTTCCCGCTTTCGATGCCCGGTGTGATTTCAGGAACCCTGCTGACTTTTATCCCGATCTCTGGCGACTACGTGAACGCCTCCCGCGACTTCTTGGGTGGTTCAGATACCGCGATGATCGGAAACGTGGTTGAGGCTAACTTCTTTAGAATCCAGGACTACCCAACCGCATCTGCTCTCAGCGTGATGCTGATGGCGGCGATTGTGATCTTGGTGTCTGCCTATGTGAAGCGCTCGGGTACGGAGGATCTACTGTGAAACTCTCGCTCGGTAAGTGGCTATTGCCAACCTATGTTGCGCTCGCTTTCATTTTCATGATGGTGCCGATCGCGTACACCTTCGTCTTCTCCTTCAACGAGGTGGAGAAATCGAATATTGCTTGGAAGAGCTTCACGTTTGATAACTGGCTCAATGTCTGCGATAAGGCAGAGGTTTGCTCGGCATTCGGTAACTCAATTGCGATTGCGGTGATTTCTACCCTGGCATCAACCGCGCTGGGCACCGCCATCGCAATCGCCCTGGGTCGCTACAAGTTCAAGGGTCGCTCCATCACCAACCTATTGCTGTTCCTGCCTATGGCAACCCCAGAGGTGGTTATGGGTGCTGGCCTTGCTGCGCAGTTCTTGAACGTGGGTGTTGGCAAGGGTTTCTGGACTATCGTCGTCGCTCACGTTATGTTCACCCTCAGCTTCGTTGTGGTGACTGTGAAGGCTCGTGTGGCCACCTTGGATCCAAGGCTTGAGGAGGCTGGTTCTGACCTCTATGGCAACCCCGCCTCCGTCTTCTGGAAGATCACCTTCCCGCTGCTATTGCCGGGAATCATGGCGGCGGCGATGCTGTCCTTCGCTCTGAGCTTTGATGACTTCATCATCACCCAGTTCAACTCGGGGCCAGAGACCACCTTCCCGAAGTTCATCTACACCGCTGCGGCTCGAGGCATTCCACCAGAGGCCAACGTGATTGGATCTGCGGTATTTATCGTGGCAATCGCGATCGTGCTAATTGTTCAGCTGCGATCCACGCTGAAGGCCAAAAAGCTCAGTAAGTAATTCACAAAAACTAACCCCCCGACTGATCTCAATCGGGGGGTTTAGTTTTCCTTTGACTAGCTATATAGCGCTGCCACTGCCTCACGGAAGTGAGCATGGTGGTGAGCTACGTCCTCTTCATCTGTGTAAGGGGACATCAGAGCCATGTTGTGGAACGGAGTCATCAGGATTCCGCGGTTGATGGCGTGAAGCTGCAGGTATTGCTGCAGCTCAAAGTCATCGGCATCCGCAGCTTCGCGACCATTCTTTGGAGCGGTGGAGCGGAAGCTGTATTCACCTCGGCAACCGATACGTGAAACCTGCCACGGCAGTTGATACTCGTCGATCACTTCCTGAACGTTTTTGACCCAAAGTTCAGCCAAAGCCTCCATTTTTTCAAAAGCCTTAGGGGTCAACACTTGCTCCAGGGTGGCGCGCACGGCAGCCATCGACAGGGCGTTTCCGGCAAGAGTGCCACCAACTCCACCGATGTCGATGCTCTCCAGGTGCATCGATGATTCAATGCGCAGAGCTAGCTCATTGGTGAGTCCGTAGGCACCGACTGGCACTCCACCACCGATGGTCTTACCAAGCACTACTGCGTCTGGGTTCAGACCATATTTGGCAGTCATTCCGCCAACTCCGGCCGAAAGGGTGTGAGTTTCATCCAAGATCCAGATCACGTCATACTTCAGGCATAGCTCCTCCATGCCCTTTAGGTAATCAGGATCTGGCAGCACGATACCGATGTTGGTTAGCGCTGGCTCCATGAGCATGGCTGCTACCTCACCGGTTGCAAATGCTCTCTCGGCAGCCTCTAGATCGTTGAATGGAATCACGACGGTGGTCTGCTTAAGGTCAATTGGCTTACCGACGTTGTCGCGTCTTGGGACCGTGTTTCCCTCATCGTCCATGACTGCAAAAGTCTCATCTACTGTGCCGTGATAGCAGTAGTCGTGGACTGCAATCTTTTGCCTGCCGGTGACATGGCGCGAGTAGCGCAGCATATGACGGTTTGCATCTGTTGCACTGAGGGTGAACTGCCACTTGGTCAGCCCGAATCGCTCACTTAGCATGGCACCGTTATAGGCAGCATCCTCGGTCGGGAGCATGAATGTTGATCCCCGAGCGATCTGTTTTTGCACAGCCTTGACGGTTGGGTCGGGAGCATGTCCTGACATAGCGCCGGTGTCACCGAGGCAGAAGTCGGTGTACATAAGTCCATCGACATCTGTGAAGTGAGAGCCCTTGGCGTGCTCTACGTAAATTGGATAGGGTCCGGGCCACTTCGACATCCAAATCATTGGAACACCACTCAGAAGCGGCTCAGCGGCCGTTTCATAAAGCTCGCGTGAGCGAGGGTGGGTCGAAATGTAGCGGTTGAGTTCTTCTCTGAAGAGGTTGTCTAGGCGCTCTCTGTCGCCGTAGGCCTGCACGATGAATCACCTTCGATTCTAGGTTTTGTAACTAGTGAGCAGATTTTGCTCACTAGTCACAATAAGTGAAGACCTAGAGCTTTGCCAAACCGGCAGCCAACACCTCAAGAGCATCTTCCAACAGCTCGTTGGTGATAGCCAGTGGAGGGAGGAAGCGGATCACGTTGTTGTAGGTTCCAGCGTTGAGAATCAATACACCGTTTGAGTGGCAGTGCTTCACAAGCTCTTCAACCGCCTTGGAGTTTGGAGTCTTGGTGCCTGCCTCGACAAACTCAATCGCGATCATGGCGCCCTTGCCTCGGACATCACCGATGATTGGGTACTGAGCCTGGAGTGCAGTCAGCTTGCTGGTCAGGAGCTCACCGATTTCAAGAGCTCGCTCAAGCCAGCCGCCCTCTTCAATCTGCTCCAAAACTGCAACACCTGCGGCTACAGCGGTTGGAGAGCCACCGAAAGTGCCACCAAGGCCACCAGCGTGCGCGGCATCCATGATCTCTGCACGGCCTACAACACCTGAGAGCGGCATGCCACCAGCAATGCCCTTGGCAACTGTGATGAGATCTGGCTCAAAGCCCTCCTCCCACTCGCTGGCAAACCACTTTCCGGTTCTTGCGATACCGGACTGAACCTCGTCAGCAACCATCACGATGCCGTTTGCACGGCACCAGGCCGAGAGGGTTCTCAGGAAACCAGGGGCTGGGACGATGAATCCACCCTCACCCTGAATCGGTTCAATAAAGACCGCGGCCAGCTGGCCAGCTCCAACGCGCTTCTCGAGATAAGTGATGGCGCGGGTCGCTGCCTCTTCACCGGTGAGACCCTCGGAGTCACGGAATGGGTAGCTCATTGGGGTGTGGTGCACGCTACCTGCAAGCGGACCAAAGCCCGTGCCATATGGGTGGGCCTTGAAGTTCATCGACATGGTCAGGTTGGTGCGACCGTGATAGGCGTGGTCAAAGACTGCGATCTCCGTGCGGCCGGTTGCCTTGCGGGCAATCTTGACGGCGTTCTCTACTGCCTCAGCGCCGGAGTTGAAAAATGCCGCCTTTTTGGCAAAGTTGCCTGGAGCGTGCTTGGTGATCAGCTCTGCAACTCGCACATAAGGCTCGTACGGAGCAACCGTGAAAAGAGTGTGGGTGAGCTTCGCCACCTGCTCCTGAACGGCCGCTACCACTTTTTCGTTGGTGTGACCAATGGTCACAACACCAATTCCAGACCCCATGTCGATGAACTGATTGCCATCGACATCTTTCAAGATCGCACCATGAGCGCGATCGATAAATACAGGCAGGGTGGTGCCAACACCAGCAGACACAACCTGCTTGCGGCGCTCTTGCATTTGGACGGAAATTGGACCTGGGATAGAAGTTGCCAGGATTCGCTTTTGCTCTAGGCTCATGCCCCAAGTTTAAGCCCACTAACCTTGCTCCTAGCTCACAAATAGCTGGGGAGTTTTTGGAAGATGAGAAAAGTCTTAGTGCTCGGTTCCACTGGGTCTATTGGCACCCAGGCTCTCGAGGTCATTGCCGCCAACCCAGAGCGCTTTCAGCTCGTTGGTCTATCCGCTAATTCGAATAAAGAATTGCTCGCTGAGCAGCAGCGATTTTTTGGCCTTACTGATGCCCAGGTTGGCCTTGGCCCCAAGGATGCTGCACAGCTCGCGCTGAATACCGATGCAGCTGTTGTTGTCAATGGCATCACGGGATCCGCAGGTCTTGAGGCAACCCTGAACACCCTACGATCTGGAAAGACGTTGGCGTTAGCAAACAAAGAGTCGTTGATTGTCGGTGGCCCGCTCGTGAAGTCGCTGGCTCGACCAGGACAAATCGTGCCGGTTGACTCTGAGCACTCTGCGATTGCGCAGTGTTTGCGATCCGGCGCAAGCTCTGAGGTCAGAAAACTTATCCTGACCGCATCTGGTGGACCATTTCGCGGTCGTAGCCGACAGCAGCTCGAAAACGTGACTCCAGCCGATGCGCTGAAACACCCAACTTGGAACATGGGTCGAGTTGTTACAACAAACTCTGCGACTTTGGTGAACAAGGGCCTTGAGCTGATTGAGGCGCACCTACTTTTTGACATCCCACTCGACCGCATCGATGTCACCGTTCACCCGCAGTCTGTGGTGCACTCCATGGTTGAGTTCATTGACGGCTCGGTAATTGCGCAGTGCTCACCACCGGATATGAAATTGCCGATCGCCCTGGGAATGAGTTGGCCAGAGCGAGTGGCCAATGTCGCCACTCCGGTCGATTGGACCAAATCCCACAGCTGGCAGTTTGAGCCATTGGACGAAGAGGTTTTTGGGGCAGTTCGGCTGGCTCGAGAGGTAGGTCTTGCAGGTTTTACCTACCCTGCAGTTTTCAATGCAGCGAATGAGCAGGCAGTGGATGCCTTCCATGATGGCAAGCTCAGCTTCCTGGGGATTGTCGAGTTGGTTCGCAGGGTCGTGGAGCTTCACAGCGCAGAGGCCGAACTCTCGCTCGAATCTGTTCTGGCGGCCGAGACTTGGGCTCGTGAGACTGCGGATTCGCTGATAGCGAGCGGCAGCTAGGTCAAGTTGCAGGTAGCCTAATCGCGTGGAGACAGCCCTTTACATTCTCGGAATAGTGGCCGTGATGATTGGCATCGCGCTCTCGATTGGGCTGCATGAAATCGGTCACCTTTGGCCGGCAAAAGTTTTTGGTGTTCGAGTCACCCAGTACATGATCGGTTTTGGCCCGACCGTATATTCAAAGACCAAGGGCGAGACCGAATACGGCGTAAAGGCAATTCCCCTGGGTGGCTACATCCAAATGATCGGCATGTACCCGCCAGAGCACAAGCCCTACCGCGGACTATTCAAGAACTGGATCACAGACGCTAGAAATGAGATTCGCAAGGATCTGCTTCCTTCCGATGAGGGTAGACAGTTTCACCAGCTGAAGCCTTGGAAAAAGATCACCATCATGCTCGGTGGGCCAATGATGAATCTGGTTCTGGGTGTTGTTTTGATGGTCACGGCCCTCAGCGGTATCGGTCCAATGCAGCCGTCTTTGACAGTGAATGAGGTCTTCGACTGCGTCGAGGGGGATAGTTGTTCCGAGGCTGGCACATCGCCCGCAAAGCTAGCGGGTATGCAGCCTGGAGATGTGGTCACCGAGGTGAATGGCCATCAAGTTTCGGATTGGGATCAGGCAATTGCGCAGCTGAATCAAAGGCCTGCGGCCCCATCGCAAATCACTGTGCTGCGCGAGGGTCAGCCGAGAGAGTTAGAACTCACTCCGGTCTTTACCGAGCGCCAGGCATTTGATGACCAGGGGCAGCCGCTCAAGGATGACGCAGGGCTTCCAGTCACCGAACTCAGACCGATCATCGGTATTCAGCTCAAATCGGAAAACACCCCTCTTGAGCTGGGAGAGTCCTTTGCCTACTCGGGGCAGGTAATAGCTGGAACGGCAGGCTTTATTTTGGATCTGCCAAACCAGATCTATCAGGTCACCGCCGCAACCCTGGGTTTCATTGAGCGTGATCAGACCGGTGTGGTTTCAATCGTTGGTGTGGGCCAGCTGGCGGGAGAGTTGAGCGCATCGGATGGCTTGGGCTTGGAATCCAAGATTGCATCGCTTCTGCTGTTGTTGGGCTCTCTGAACATCGCGCTGTTTGCCTTCAACTTGATCCCCCTTCTGCCACTCGATGGCGGTCACGTGCTATCTGCCATCTATGAGTCTTTGAAGCGAATGGTGAGCCGGTTATCTGGTCGCGGTCAGCCCAGTGTTGACACCGCTAGAGCGCTACCGCTTGCTTATGCGGTTTGGGCAGTGTTGATTGCGGTGGGGGCATTAGTAATAATCGCCGACCTCACCAACCCGATTTCGATTTGATTAGGAAGTAAGTTTTGGTCTTAGCTGTTATTAGCTGATGGCCATGGAAGGAAACAAGTGCCTGCTGTAAACCTAGGATTACCAAAGTCCCCGCCACCAGTTCTAGCCCCGCGAAGAAAGTCTCGCCAAATCATGGTGGGAAAGGTTGCCGTGGGTGGCGATGCCCCAATCAGCGTGCAGTCAATGTGCACCACCCCAACCACTGACATCAACGCCACCCTGCAGCAGATTGCAGAGCTCACCGCTTCCGGTTGCGACATCGTGCGCGTTGCCGTGCCATCCCAGGACGATGCCGATGTGCTTCGCATCATCGCGAAGCGATCTCAGATTCCGGTGATCGCCGATATTCACTTCCAGCCAAAGTATGTCTTCCAGGCCATTGATGCCGGCTGTGGTGCAGTTCGAGTAAACCCGGGCAACATCCGAAAGTTCGATGACCAGGTTGGTGCCATTGCAAAGGCTGCCAAAGAAGCTGGAGTCTCCATCCGAATCGGTGTCAATGCTGGTTCTTTGGACCCACGTCTGCTCGAGAAGTACGGTAAGCCAACCGCGGAAGCATTAGTCGAGTCGGCAGTTTGGGAAGCATCACTTTTTGAAGAGCACGACTTCCACGATTTCAAGATCTCCGTCAAGCACAACGACCCGGTGGTTATGGTTCGTGCCTACGAGCTATTGGCAGAGCGTGGCGACTGGCCGCTGCATCTTGGGGTCACCGAGGCAGGACCAGCTTTTCAGGGCACAATTAAGTCCTCTGTTGCTTTTGGAGCGCTGCTGTCAAAGGGCATCGGCGACACCATTCGCGTCTCGCTATCGGCTCCACCGGTGGAGGAGATCAAGGTTGGTTCGCAGATTCTCGAGTCGCTGAACCTTCGACCAAGAAAGCTTGAGATCGTCAGCTGCCCAAGCTGTGGCCGCGCACAGGTAGACGTTTACACGCTTGCTAATCAGGTGACTGAAGGCTTGCAGCACTTGACCGTGCCAATTCGAGTTGCGGTTATGGGCTGTGTGGTGAATGGTCCGGGTGAGGCACGCGAGGCAGACCTTGGTGTTGCATCGGGCAACGGCAAGGGTCAGATTTTCGTCAAGGGCGAGATCATCAAGACCGTGCCTGAAACCGAGATTGTCGCCACCTTGATCGAAGAGGCAAACCGGATTGCTGCCGAAATGGATCCTGCAATCGTTGGAACAGCGCAGGTCAGCGTAGGCGAATAGCTCTAACATTGTGCTCATGCCAATTCGCCTGAGCTCTCTGTTTTTGCGCACGCTTCGCGAGGATCCGTCCGATGCTGAAGTTGAAAGCCACCGTCTTCTAGTTCGCGCCGGATACATTCGTCGCGCAGCCCCGGGCATCTTCACCTGGTTGCCACTGGGACTTCGCGTGAAGGCAAACATCGAGCGGATTGTGCGTGAGGAGATGGAGCGCGCTGGAGCTCAGGAAGTTTTCTTCCCAGCTCTTTTGCCAAAAGAACCCTACGAGGCCACCGGTCGCTGGGAAGAATACGGCGACAACATCTTCCGCCTGCAGGATCGTAAAAAAGCCGATTACCTGCTAGCCCCAACTCACGAGGAAGTCTTCACGCTTTTGGTGAAGGACATGTATTCGTCCTACAAAGATTTGCCGCTGGCGATTTATCAAATTCAGAATAAGTACCGCGATGAAGCGCGTCCAAGGGCGGGCCTACTACGCGGTCGTGAGTTTGTGATGAAGGACGCCTACAGCTTCGATGTCACCGATGAAGGTCTAGCGAAGAGCTACCAGGCGCAACGAGACGCCTATGAGCGCATCTTCCAGAGATTGGGAGTTGAATACGTCGTCGTCAAGGCAGACGCCGGCGCGATGGGTGGCTCTAAGTCAGAGGAGTTCCTGAGCCCTTCACCGATTGGAGAGGATACCTTTGTTCGCTCCGCTGGTGGGTTTGCCGCGAACGTCGAGGCAGTCAGCTTTGCTCCTGCACCTGAGGTTGATGCATCCAACAACCCTGCACCACAGATTTTTGATTCACCCAACACCCCAACCATTGCGACGTTGGTGGATTTTGCAAATCAAAATCATCCGGGTGCTCGCCCGTTCACTGCAGCTGACACCCTCAAGAATGTCGTTCTTGCTCTGATCTCGCCTGATGGCAAGCGCGAGCTGGTAGTCGTAGGTCTTCCCGGAGACCGCGAAGTCGACCAAAAGCGCGCCGAGGCTTGTTTCGGCCCAAATGAAGTTGAAGCTGCAAACGAGAGCGACTTCGCAAAGTACCCGCAACTTGTGAAGGGCTACATCGGTCCGGTGCAAGATGGCAAGCAGTTCCTGGGCAAAGAGGGCATCTCTGGTATTCGCTATCTACTCGACCCAAGAGTGGCCAAGGGTTCGATGTGGATTACCGGTGCGAACTTAGACCAAAAGCATATTTTCAACCTCACCTACGGCCGTGACTTCGAAGCGGACGGCATCGCCGATATCGCTGAGATTCGGGCTGGCGATCCCGCTCCCGACGGCTCAGGCGAACTCGAGTTGGCTCGAGGTATCGAGATTGGTCACGTTTTCCAGCTCGGTAGAAAGTATGCCGAGGCACTGGATCTCAAGGTTCTGGATGAGAACGGCAAGTTGGTGACGGTGACCATGGGTTCATACGGCATCGGCGTCACACGCTTGGTTGCAGTTTTGGCTGAGGCCAACCGAGATGATTCTGGTCTTATCTGGCCGGAGGCTGTATCTCCGGCCGATGTTCACATCATCGCTGCGGGCAAGGATGAGGAGCCCTTCCAAGCTGCCGAGATGCTAACCCAGCAGGCCGAATCCAAGGGTCTGAGCGTGCTGCTCGATGATCGTCAGAAGGTTAGCCCTGGAGTGAAATTCGCCGATGCTGAGTTGATTGGCGTGCCCTGGGTGATCATTTGTGGCCGAGGTGTTGCAGAGGGTCAGGTTGAGCTTTGGAATCGCCGAAGCGGTGAGCGCGTTCAGGTAGGGCTAGAATCTGCCATTGAAGAGCTCACAGCTCGACGCTCATAAAAGAAAAAGGCAGGCCGACCAGATGGACATCGATCTCTCAGTACTGCGACTACTCGAGCGCGAAAAAGAAATTCCATTCGATGAATTGGTAACCATCATCGAAGCGGCAATCCTTGCCGCATACTTCAAGCACATTGGCGCCACTGAGAAGTCCGCGCGTGCCGAACTTGACCGTAAAACTGGTCACGTCACGATTCACAAGCCAGTATTCAATGACGAGGGCGAGCAGGTCGCCGAGGAGAACGTCACTCCAGAGGGCTTTGGTCGCGTTGCCGCTTACGCTGCAAAGCAGGTAATTGCTCAGCGCATGCGCGAGATCTCGGATGAGGGCTTGCTCGGTGAATTCAAGGGCAAAGAGGGTGACATTGTTGCCGGTGTGATTCAGCAGGGCACCCGCTCAAACATGGTTTACGTGAACCTGGGTTCAATCGAGGCGATGATGCCCCCGGAGGAGCAGGTTCCTGGCGAGGATTACTCTCACGGTCGACGCATTCGCGTCTACGTCACAAGCGTTCAGAAGGGACCTCGCGGTCCTCAGATCACCGTTTCGAGAACCCACCCAGGATTGATTCGTAAGCTCTTTGCCCTTGAGGTGCCAGAGGTAGCAAGCGGGTTGGTTGAGATTGCATCGGTTGCCCGCGAAGCCGGTCACCGCACCAAGATTGCCGTGATCGCCAAGCAGCCTGGCATCAACGCGAAGGGTGCCTGCATCGGTGAATTAGGTCAACGGGTTCGCGCAGTTTCTGCTGAGCTGAACGAGGAAAAGATTGACGTGGTCGATTTTTCTGAAGATCTTCCAAAGTTCGTCGCGCACGCTCTCTCCCCAGCTCGAGTATCAAGCGCGAAGCTGGTTGATGCCGCACTGAGGGCCGTGCGAGTGACCGTTCCAGAGTTTCAGCTTTCGCTCGCTATTGGCAAAGAGGGGCAAAACGCCCGCTTAGCAGCCAAGCTCACTGGAGCGAAAATCGACATTCAGCCAGATACTGGCGCTTAGGTCTAGCCCAAGCGGGGTAGGTGGGCCTAGAATGAACCCAGTAAGAACCTGTGTTGGCTGTCGCCAGCGCGATCTATCGAAAAACCTAATCCGGGTAGTCAGAATCGAAGATGAGTTTGTCATCCAAGATTCTTCACTCGGCCGAGGCGCCTGGGTTCACCAGGCTTGCATCGAAAAGGCAATCGAGAGAAAAGGTTTCCAAAGAGTTTTGGGTGAGGCCAGTGTGGCCAATCTCAAGAACCGGCCCGAGAAACAGGCAGAGAAAAATGCTGGCGATCAAATGAGAACCTCGAAATGAGATCCGCTCAGCACTAAAGCCTGCCCTGTTCGGGTAGGCCCGGACAGGAGAAAAAGTGGCGCTTCCACGCGTATACGACATAGCTAAAGAGCTTGGTATCGATACCAAGATTGCTTTGGCAAAGCTTGAGGAACTTGGCGAGTACGTCAAAGGTGGTTCCTCCACAATTGCCCCACCGGTTGCCGCAAAGCTTCGCGCCGCGTTCCCGAAGGTAGAGAAGCCAAAGGCCGAGCCTAAGGTTGCAAAGCCAGAGCCGAAGGCAGAAGAGGCAACACCAGCCCCGGCAGCACCGAAGGCACCTGCACCAGCAGCTCCTGCCCCGACTGCTCAAGCGCCTGCTCCAGCTGCTCCGGCAGCGCCTGCAGCTCCCGCAGCCCCGGCTGCGCCGACTCCACTCCAGGGCATTCCACGCCCTGGAAACAACCCATTTTCGTCAAACCAGGGCATGGGCATTCCTCGTCCAATGGCTCGCCCTGGCAACAACCCGTTCTCCTCCAACCAGGGCATGGGTCGCCCTCGTCCAGGTGGACCTCGCCCTCAGGGTGCAGGTGCTCCACGTCCAGGTGGACCTCGCCCTCAGGGTGCAGGCGCTCCACGTCCAGGTGGACCTCGTCCAGCAGGTGGAGCAGGATTCGGTGCCCCTCGTCCAGGTGGATTCGCTGCTCCAGCCGCAGCTCCAGGCGGTCGTCCAGGACCTGGTGGCCGCGGTGGCCGCGGTGCAGGAACTGCAGGTGCCTTTGGCAAGGGCGGTTCAAAGAGCAAGGCTAGAAAGTCAAAGCGCACCAAGAGAGAAGAATTTGAGCAAAGACAGGCTCCAAGCCTCGGTGGTGCAGTAGTTCCAAGAGGCGACGGCAACACCGTTGTACGTCTTCGCCGTGGTGCCTCGATCCAGGACTTTGCGGACAAGATTGGTGCAAATGCCGGTCAGCTAATTACCGTGCTGTTCCACCTCGGCCAGATGGCAACCGCAACCGCATCGCTAGATGAAGACACCTTTGGCATTTTGGGTGAAGAGCTTGGCTACAAGGTTGAGGTCGTATCACCCGAGGACGAAGAGCGAGAGCTGTTCGAGGGCTTTGGCCTAGACATCTCGGTTGATATCGAGGATGAAGATGAGGATGACCTTCAGGCTCGACCTCCGGTGGTAACCGTAATGGGTCACGTTGACCACGGTAAGACCAAGCTTTTGGACTCGATTCGCAACGCAAACGTTGTTGCTGGCGAAGCCGGTGGAATTACCCAGCACATTGGTGCCTACCAGGTTCACACCACCCACGATGGTCAAGATCGCGCTATCACCTTCATTGACACCCCGGGTCACGAGGCCTTCACCGCCATGCGTGCTCGTGGTACCCAGGTCACCGACATTGCGATCTTGGTGGTCGCTGCGGATGACGGTGTGATGCCACAGACCATTGAGGCGCTGAATCACGCTCAGGCCGCTCAGGTCCCAATCGTGGTTGCAGTAAACAAGGTCGACAAGGAGGGTGCGAACCCAGCCAAGATTCGTCAGCAGCTAACTGAGTTCGGTTTGGTTGCTGAGGAGTACGGTGGCGATGTCATGTTCGTAGACGTCTCGGCTCTCCGTGGCCAGGGAATTGAGAACCTGCTAGATGCTGTGCTGCTGACCGCCGACGCCGCTTTGGATCTGCGTGCTAACCCAGACAAGCCCGCACGTGGTGTTGCAATTGAAGCGAACCTGGACCGCGGACGTGGTTCAGTTGCTACCGTGCTGATTCAGTCCGGAACCCTCCGGGTTGGAGATGCCATCGTGGCAGGCTCCTCACACGGTCGTGTTCGCGCCATGTTCGATGAGAACGGTGGTGCGGTTACCGCAGCAACTCCTTCAAGGCCAGTTCAGGTCTTGGGACTTCAGTCTGTGCCTCGTGCCGGTGACACCTTCGTGGTCGCCGAAGACGAGCGTCAGGCTCGTCAAATCGCTGAGAAGCGTGAGGCAGCTGACCGCAACGCGCTGCTGGCCAAGACTCGCAAGAAGATGTCGCTTGAGGACTTCACCAAGGCCCTCGAAGAGGGCAAGGTTGAGTCGCTCAATCTCATCATCAAGGGTGACGTTTCCGGTGCCGTTGAGGCACTTGAAGACTCGCTTCTCAAGATCGAAGTTGACGACTCGGTACAGCTGCGCATCATTCACCGTGGTGTTGGAGCAATTACTGAATCCGACGTCAATCTGGCCACCGTTGACTCCGCTGTCATCATCGGATTCAACGTTCGCCCAGACAACAAGGCTCGCGAGCGTGCGGACCGTGAAGGCGTCGATGTGCGTTTCTACAGCGTTATCTACAACGCTCTGGAAGACATCGAAAACTCGCTCAAGGGCATGCTCAAGCCAGAGTACGAGGAGAAGCAGATGGGTACCGCGGAGGTCCGCGAGATCTTCAAGTCCTCCAAGTTCGGCACCATCGCTGGTTCCTACGTACGCTCCGGTCTGATTCGTCGCAACGCGCTGGCTCGCGTGCTGCGTAACGGTGAAGTCATCAAGGAAGGCCTAAAGGTTGATTCCCTGAAGCGCTTCAAGGATGATGCCACCGAGGTCAAGACCGACTACGAGTGTGGTATCGGACTAGGTGACTTCAACGACATCTTGGTCGACGACGTTATTGAGACCTACGAAATGGTCGAGAAGCCGAGGGTCTAATGGTTGATCACGCACGCGCCAGACGCCTGGGGGAGAGAATCAAGGTTCTCGCCGCCGAGGCGTTGGAGCGCGCCGTGAAGGATCCGGACCTCGGTTTTGTGACCTTCACCGATGTTCGGGTTACCCCAGACCTCACCCATGCCAAGATCTACTTCACGGTGCTGGGCTCTGAGGATGACAAGCAGCTCACTATCGATGCCCTGGAGCGCAATCGCGGTCGGCTACGCGGTGAAATCGGGCGTCAACTCGGCGTGCGAGTCACCCCAACCATCGAGCTATTGCTAGATGAGATCCCAGCCAGCGCGGGAGCACTAGCAGAATTGCTTGCCGAGGCCAAGCGTCGTGATGAAGAAGTTGAGCGTTTGGCGAAGGATGCAAAGCCCGCTGGTGATGCAGACCCATACCTCAAGCCAAAGGCTCAGGAAGACTAAGTTGCCAGCCGGTCTGGTCCTAATTGACAAACCCCAGGGTTTTACCTCGCACGATGTCGTAGCCAAATTGCGAAAAGTGTTGGGCACCAAGAAAATCGGGCATGCCGGCACCTTGGATCCGATGGCCACCGGGCTGCTCTTGTTGGGCGTTGATGCTGGAACCAAACTGCTCACCTTCCTCGTGGGTGCGGACAAGACTTATCAAGCTCGGATTCGTCTTGGTCAGAGCACCCTTTCCGATGACGCCGAGGGAGAGGTGTTGTCGCAGACCAGCGCACTGCATCTAAACCGAGCCGTGATTGAAACTGAAATTGCAAAGCTGACCGGAAGAATCTCTCAGGTCCCCTCGGCCGTCAGTGCCATCAAGGTGGATGGCAAGCGGGCCTATGATCTAGTGCGCGAGGGTAAAGAGGTTGAGCTAAAGAGCCGTGAGGTCGAAGTGTCCCGGTTTGATTTGGTCTCCGAGATTTCAATTGTTGACGAATTCTTGGAATTCGATGTGGTTGTCGATTGCAGTTCCGGGACCTACATCAGAGCACTTGCAAGAGATCTTGGGGAAAGCCTTGGCGTAGGTGGACATTTGCGCGCACTTCGCCGCACTCGAATCGGTGAATACCTGGTTGAGAATGCATCAACTCTTGATCAAGAGCCGGTGGTCTTGGATTTGACCGCGGCGGCTGCCAAGATTTTTCCAGCTGCAGAGCTCAGTAAGCAACAGGCAACCGACCTGGTGCACGGGAAACGCCTTGTCCTTCCAATCACTGGAATGGTGAGTGCGACTTATCAAGGGGTTCTGATTGGGATTTTGGAACCGGTCGGTTCCAGTTATAAGTCACTGGTCGTTTTTCCGGAGGCCCTAAATGGTTGAGTGGATCTATCAGGTTCAGCTTGCCCTCACGTTGGGTACTGGTCTAACACTGGTCCTGATGGGCTTGATCGGTCGCCCGCCTAGTGGCTTTTCGATTGGTTTGACCGCATTAGTCGAGCTCATGCTGGTGATTCAACTGGCCATCTCGCTTGGAATGGTGATCGCTGGTCAACAAGCCAAAGTCGACACCTGGGAGTACTTCGGCTATCTACTTGTTGCAATGATGATCCCTGTTGGTGGGGCGTTCTGGGCCCTAGTTGAGCGATCGAAGTGGTCTACCGTGGTGCTTGGTGCTGCTGGGCTGACGGTGGCCGTGATGCTGGTGCGGATGTGGCAAATCTGGAGTGGCGAAATCGTCAACTTGAGCTGATAAGTTCACCTTCCGTTAACTTTGCAAATAGCAAAGCTTCACTTTTGCGCACGAACATCTTCAATCATGAGTGTTCCAACCCAGCGAAAACTTCTTGCCAAGCCCTCAAGAACGGCGGACAAGGTTTTCTTTGCGGTTGCCAAGGCTGCCGGCTACTCCTCATTTGTGATCATCGGCCTAATTCTTTTCTTCCTCTCAATCCGCGCCTGGCCAGCATTCGAGAAGCAGGGCTTTTTGGAGTTCGCCTTCGGAACGGGTTGGGACAACACCACCAACCCACCGATTCTCCACATCGGCCCAATGCTTTGGGGATCGTTGCTTATCGCTGCTATCGGTGTGGCGATTGCGGTCCCGATGGCGATTTCAATCGCCTACTTCATTGAGTTTTTGGCCCCAACGCCGATTGCCAAGGCAGCCACTGTCATCGTTGATCTGCTGGCTGCGATTCCGTCTGTCGTGATAGGTCTTTGGGGCTTGGGCGTATTTTCACCCGTAGGGGCTCACTGGGCCCAAATGCTCAGTGAGACATTTGCGCCGATTCTGCCCTTCTTAGCCAACGACACAGGCACTTTCCTCAGATCACCTTTCATCGCTTCAATCGTTGTTGCGGTAATGATCGTTCCGTTGATTTCCTCAATTACTCGCGAGATCTTCTCCCAGGTGGACAAGGAGATCATCAAGGGTGCTTTGGCCCTGGGCGGCTCACGTGAATCCGTGCTGCGCCAGGTGATTCTTCCCACCTCTGCCGGCGGAATTTTGGGTGGCGTACTTCTTGCGCTGGGTCGAGCCATGGGTGAGACGGTTGCAATCTTCTTCGTGTTGAATCTGGTCTTCGATGAGTACAACTGGTTCAACCTGCTCGAGCCTCAGGGTGGAGCGATTGCCTCCTTGATTCTGGCCCGATTTGGTGAGGCCACACCAGATGAGGTTGAGGCTCTACTCGCAGCTGGAGTTGTGCTGTTCCTGATCACCCTGGTGATCAACGCGATTGCGTCCTACATCGTGCAGAAGGCACAGCCTTGGAGGAGAGATTGAGTAGCATGCTTGCCGTTGAACGGCCTAAGAATTCGCAGCCGTGGAAAAACCTCGGCTCAAGGGTCAAGCTCTCCTCTGCGATCACAATTGTTGTGCCATCGACTGTTTTTGGTTTGATCCTGCTTGTGACCGGCATGGATTTCATGGCTGGACTTTTCACAATCCTGTTGCCACTTCAGCTACTCGCAGGTGGCTGGGCAGGGTTCTACTCATTTGGTAAGCGTGGTATTCGGGACGGACTACTGCTAGTAGTGACTTTCTTCCTTTCTCTGTTTGTTTTGGTGCTTCTGATCTCGGTGCTGTGGGCAGTTATCGAGTCAGGCTTTAGAGCCATCAGTCCCCACTTCATCTATCAAAACAACGTTTATGTGTCCGGCAAGACTGGTTTGGAAATCGGTGGAGTTGGTCACGCAATTCTGGGGACTTCGATAACTGTAGGTATCTCAACTTTGGTGACTGTTCCACTTGGCATTGCAACTGCCGTGTACCTGACTGAGACCCGTGAGTTTGGTCGCGGCATCGTCCGCACGCTATTGCAGGCAATGTCGGCACTTCCTTCGGTTGTGACTGGTCTGTTCATCTACTCGATGTTGATTCTCTCCGGTTGGAGTGGCTACTCGGGCTTCATGGGTGCACTGGCCTTGATCCCGCTGATGCTCCCGACGGTTTCTCGAGTTGCCGAAGAATCATTGCGACTGGTTCCCAAGGACTTGAGAAACGGTGCCTTGGCACTTGGAGCACCTTCCTACCGTGCATTTTTGATGGTCACACTGCCAGCTGCCAAATCTGGAATTGTGACCGCGGTGCTACTGGGTATCGCTCGTGTTATTGGAGAGACTGCCCCGATTCTGCTCACCGTTGCACTAGCTAACGGCACCAACGTGAATCCATTCGATGGCGGCATGGCGACCCTGCCTGGCTACATTTTCAACTTCATCTACCTAGGTGACCCAACCTCAATTGCGAGAGCGTGGGGAGCAGCCATGGTGCTGTTGATCTTCGTGGGAATTTTGTTTGCGGCAGCCCGTCTTGCGAGTGCGCCGAAAAAGGCTAAGAAAAGGAGCGCCAAGTAAATGGCTAATTTCCACCTAGAGGCTAGAAACGTAAACGTTTGGTTTGGTGCTCGTCACGTGCTCAAGGACGTGAACCTGCAGTTCCCCGAGAACCAGGTCACCGCTTTGATTGGCCCATCCGGCTGCGGCAAGTCCACCTTTATCAGAACCCTAAACCGCATGCACGAGTTGATTCCTAGCGCGGGATTTGGTGGCGAGGTGCTACTCGATGGCCAGGACATCTACGGCGAGGCCGTTGACCCAGTTGACGTTCGCATCAAGATCGGAATGGTTTTCCAAAAGCCAAACCCATTCCCAACCATGTCCATCAAGGAGAACGTAATCTCTGGACTGAAGCTATCTGGCATTTCTCGCTCCGACGCTGGAGATTTGGTTGAGCAATCTTTGGTTCGAGCATCGATGTGGAATGAAGTGAAGGATCGTCTAAACGACCCAGCCATCTCGCTCTCCGGCGGTCAGCAGCAGCGTCTTTGCATCGCGCGCTCACTGGCCATGAACCCCGATGTGTTGTTGATGGATGAGCCATGCTCGGCATTGGACCCAGGATCAACTCGTCGTATTGAAGAGACCATCCTGGAGCTAAAGGAATCGATGACCATCGTCATCGTCACCCACAACATGCAGCAGGCCCAGCGCATCTCTGACCAGACCGCTTTCTTCTTGGCCGAGGACAACACTCCCGGTCACGTAGTTGAGTTTGGTGAGACCCAGCAGATCTTCTACGGCCCAATTGACCCACGCACCAACGAGTACGTAAACGGTCGCTTCGGCTAGAAACCAACTGTTCACCTGGCGTTAGCAATCTGGTGAGCAGTTGTTAGCTCGGTGAAGTCAGACTCATCTCGCATTCCGAAAACGAGGAGATTAAATGCGCAACAAGTTGTTTGGGGCACTGGCAATCGCCGCCCTGGCCACCACAGCATTCGCTGGTCCAGCTCAGGCTGGAGAGACCGTCACCGCTGGTGGCGCTTCCTACACCTACGCACTTCAGCAGGTCTGTACTCAGGCTTACACCGAGCACAAGGTCACCTACACCTCGGTTGGTTCCACCACTGGTAAGACCAACTTCCGTAATGGCACCTACGACTTCGGTGGATCTGACTCGCTGTACTCCGCTTCTGAGGCCAAGCCAAAGAGTTTCGTTTACGTTCCACTACTAGGTGGCCCAGTAACCATCGCTTACAACCTTCCAGGCGTGACTCGTCTAAACCTGACTCCAAAGATTGTTGGAGACATCTACCAGGGCAAGATCACCAAGTGGAATGACAAGGCAATCGTTGCGATCAACAAGACCGCAAAGCTCCCTGACCTGACCATCACCCCTGCCTACCGCTCAGACGGCTCCGGCACCACCTACAACTTCACCAACTGGATGACCCAGAAGTATGGTTCCCCATTCAAGGCGAACGACGCATTCACCGTGGCAGCAGGCTCGGGCCTGGTCAAGGGCTCGGTCGGCGCTCGCGGTAACCAGGGTGTTGCAACCTCCATCGCATCCACCCAGGGTGCAATGGGTTACATCGACATTGCAGATGCTGACAAGAACAAGCTGACCTACGCATTCGTTCAGAACGCAGCCGGCCAGTTCATCAAGCCAACCATCGCAAACTCCAAGCTGTTCATTGAGAAGCAGCTTCTGAAGGCGACCGGTGAGGTTGTATTCGACTACAACAAGAAGGTCCGTGGTGCCTACGACCTGTCTCTAGTCAGCTACGGTCTAGCACCGACCGCCAACGGCACTGCTAAGGCCTCTGCGATCAAGGCTTACTTCACCTACTTCGTGAACGAGTGTGCACCGAAGAACGCTGCTAGCCAGGGCTACGTAGCACTCTCCGGAACCATCTTGAAGAAGGCCAACGAGGCAATCCGAAAGATCAAGTAACAAAAAAATCATGATGCGAAAGCCGGGATGTCATTTGATGTCCCGGCTTCCGCTGTGGAAAGGCAAGAAATGATCCGCAAAGCTCTCAGCTCACTTGGCATCGGAGCGGCCTCACTGCTAGTGCTAACAGGTTGCAACCCACCCATGCCGGAATCTCTGAAAGTGGAGCTTGCGGAACGAACCGTCCAGTGTGGCGAGGCCTTCGTCGAGACCAAGGTCTTTCCTGAAATGGTTGACGTTGCCGACTTCTGGAACAGCTCCATGGATGTCGCCTGTGAGGGTGCCATGGGCCTCAGTGTCCTTGAGGACTACCCTCAGGGTGCGGGCCTGGTGATCTCAGAGGAAGAGGTTAGGGGCTGCACTCCATATGCCAACGTACCGCTGGCGGTTGATGCGGCCGTAATCTCTTTCTACTTTGAAGAGATTTATGAGCTAAACCTTTCACCACGCAGCATCGCAGGTATTTTCAGTGGCTCAATTACCAACTGGAGTGACGCAGCAATTCAGGACATTAACCCAAACCTCGAACTTCCAGATATGGAGATCGTGGTGAACACCGCGGCCCCAGGCTTAGCCATCTCGGCGATGGAGAAGTGGCTGAGTGCCGAGCTTGGCGAGGAAGTTAAGCTATCGCTTCTTCAGGCATCGGAAGGCTCAGAGGTAGATGCCCTTTACCTTCTTGGCGAGGGGGAGATCAAGCTAACTTCGTTTGCCTCTTTGCAGATCTCCGGCATGGGTTATGCAAACATGATTTTGGATGAGTCGAACTTGGACGCTGTTCTGTTGCCAGAGGTGCTAAGTATCCAGACAGGTATTGGACAGACCGTGGTTTCAGGTGAGGCTCCAAACCTGAGCTTCGACTATGACCCTTCGATTCCAGCCGAGCCACTACCTGGTCAGTTCGAGGCCATTGAGCCTTGGGGTGCGCTCTATCCAGTAACCCTTTCGCTTTGCGGTGAGGATGATCTTCAGGTTCGCTTCGCAGCTCGATACCTGCTCCGACTGGATGCCCAGGGCGCTATCTCGACCGGTGTGTTCTCTCCGCTGAAGGAAGAGGTGCGAGTGGCTGCCATCTCGGTGGTGGACGACGGGCTACCTGAAGTGGAGATCCCTGCGGATCTGGAGCTAGAGCAGTAACACTAAGCTTTCCTGCGTGGCAAAAGAGCTTGGTGTTGGACGACTGCTGATTGCGGTCTACGGGGTATTTGCCCTATCCGCCTCGGCGAGGGCGCTCTATCAACTTTTCACCGAATTTGAGTTAGCCCCGGTTGCCTATTCGCTCTCGGCCATCTCGGCTTTGGTCTATATCTTTGCGACCATCGCGCTGGCTAAGCCATCGTTGAGAAAGTTCGCTGGGATCGCCATCTGGTTCGAATTGGCTGGGGTGTTGTTGGTGGGTGCCTTGAGTTTTTTGGTGCCGCAGTGGTTCTCTCACCCCTCCGTTTGGTCGGGATTTGGTTCGGGTTACGGATACATCCCGCTACTTTTGCCGATTCTCGGTTTGATTTGGTTGCGGAGAAACCGTGCTTGAGATTTCATCGCTGAGAGATCTCCCGCAGGACTTCGTCTCACTTGCGGTTGCAATTGGCAAATTCGATGGCATTCACGTTGGGCACCGCCAGCTGATTCATGAGCTTGTCGAATTCTGCCAAGAGGCTAACCTGGTTCCAGCTGTAATTAGCTTTGACCGTCACCCAAACCAAACTCTCAAACCCGCTGAAGTTCCTGGCGAGTTGTTGACCAAAGAGCGCAAGGCGCAAATTCTTGAGGCTTTGGGAATTGAGGTTTTGGTTAGCCTGCCCTTTGATGCTGACATGGCCAGTCGCTCAGCCATGGAGTTTGCAAGCGCTGAGCTATCCCGCGGAGTGCAAATGGTATTTGTGGGTGAGGGTTTCAGGTTCGGATCCAGGGGAGCTGGCAGCATCGAAGACCTACGCAGCTTCGGTCCACAACTTGGTTTCCGCGTTAGAGAGGTTGCGCCAGTTCAAATTGGTGATCGAGTGGTTTCCAGCACCTTGATTCGAGAACTCATTCAGACTGGCAAGGTCTCAGCAGCTTCACTTTTACTTGGCAGAGATCATGAAATTGTTGGAACGATTGAACACGGTCGAAAGCTCGGACGTACGATCGGTTTCCCCACGGCAAACTTCTCTCGCAGCTCGATTGGGCTTTTGCCCCAGGATGGCGTTTATGCCGGCTGGCTAATCGCTGATGGCGTTCGCTATCCGGCAGCGCATTCGGTAGGGACTAATGACTCAGTTGGTGAAGTTCCACGACTCATCGAATCCCACGTTATTGGTCGTGATGACCTAGACCTCTATGACAAAGAGTGCACAGCGCTGATTCACGCGCAGATAAGACCCTGGGCGAAGTTTGATTCCCTGGATGCTCTAATTGCCCAAATAAACGATGACGTGTTGGCAGCAAGGGAGATTTTGGAGAGTATTGACGCATGAGCTTTGTAGATGCAGTCGTCAGCGGCTTCAAGAATGCCTTCAACTTCAAGGGTGCCGCTAAACGATCGGAGTTCTGGTACTGGGTGCTGTTCACCCTTTTGGTTTCCTTGGTGCTATCGACTATTGAGTCAGTGCTGTGGCCGCCAACTCCGATTCAGGGTGACTGGATGGCAGATGTTGAGGGAGTGCTATCTCAGCCTACGCCGCTCACCACTATTGCCTCGTTGCTACTTTTCATACCCAATCTCGCGGTTACCGCTCGTCGTTTTCACGACGCAGGTTTCTCGGCCAAGTGGTTGCTGCTTCAGCTGATACCGCTTGCATACGGAATCTTTGCGCTGATTGGTTCGCTGGTGGTGCTTATGAACTCCTCCTCGCCAGAGCCAACCTATGAAGAGTTGATCGCTTTGATTTTCTTGATTTTGCCAATCATCGCGCTAGCAATTGCAATTGCCGTGATCTTCTTGGTGATGGCGCTTCGGCCAAGCCGATCTTTCTATGACGGCAACAAGTATGTCGAGCCGGTTCCGCTGAGCCCTGGCGATGAAGGCACCACCGCCTAGCCAAAGTGAGGTTTTTTCTCTAGACTTCTCAGGTTGCCGTGAAACGGCCGCGGATAAAGAGAGCAGAAACACAAGGTTTACTGCGCCGCGCAGCGGATTGAAAGGATCAGCAAATGGCATTGGACCCAAAGGTCAAGTCAGAAATTATCGCCGAGTACGCCACCAAGCCAGGTGACACCGGTAGCCCAGAGGTGCAGATTGCAGTGCTGAGCCGCCGCATCGCAGACCTAACCGAGCACCTAAAGGAGCACAAGCACGACCACCACTCACGTCGTGGCCTGCTACTTCTTGTTGGTCAGCGTCGTCGTCTACTTGGCTACCTGCAGCAGGTTGACATCGCTCGCTACCGCTCCTTGATTGAGCGCCTAGGACTGCGTCGATAGTTTGATTTGATAAAGACCCCGGGAAACCGGGGTCTTTTCATTTCTAGGTTTTTCGATACTCGATTGTTAGACTCCAGCTAGGAGTTTTCGCGAGGCGGGTCTTCGGTGGAAGTCTCTGGGGCCAGAACCCAGGGTTTTTTACTGACGACCAGCACTCATCAGGGCAATCGCCCTAGCTCCAGCGCAACAGCGGCTTGACGCCGCTCTATTTGCGCGCAAGAGGATAAAGGAGGGGCTATGGAAGGCCCAGAGATCAAAGCAACAGAAGCAATCATCGACAACGGAAAGTTCGGAAAGCGCGTTGTGCGCTTCGAAACCGGTCGTCTAGCACAGCAGGCCAACGGCGCTGCCGCCATCTACATTGACGAAGAGACCATGCTCTTTTCGGCCACCACTGCGTCCAAGCAGCCAAAGGATCAGTTCGACTTCTTCCCGCTGACCATTGATGTTGAAGAGCGCTCCTACGCCGCTGGAAAGATTCCAGGCTCATTCTTCCGTCGCGAGGGTCGCCCAAGTACTGAGGCAATCTTGGCTGCGCGTTTGATTGACCGTCCGCTGCGCCCATCCTTCGTTGATGGTCTGCGCAACGAGATTCAGGTCGTTGTTACCGTGATGTCAATTGAGCCGGATGAGCTCTACGACGTAGTCGCAATCAACGCCGCATCAATGTCAACCCAGCTTGCAGGTCTGCCATTCTCCGGTCCAGTTGCAGGTGTCCGTGTGGCGCTGATTGACGGCCAGTGGGTTGCGTTCCCGAAGCACTCTCAGCTTGCAGGCGCCGTGTTCGACATGGTTGTTGCTGGTCGCGTAGTAGTTGAAGGTGGCAAGGAAGACGTTGCCATCATGATGGTTGAGGCCGAGGCCACAGAGACCAGCTGGGACCTAATCGCTGGTGGTGCAATTGCACCGACCGAGGAGATCGTCGCCGAGGGTCTTGAGGCAGCTAAGCCATTCATCAAGGAATTGGTTCGCGCTCAGGTAGAGCTCGCGAAGGTTGCCGCAAAGCCAACCGCTGAGTACCCGGTATTCCTGCCATACACCGATGAGGTTTATGCAGCTGTGGAGAAGGCTGCCGGCGCAGAGCTAGCGAAGGTCTATCAGATCGCTGACAAGCAGCAGCGTCAGGAAGCTGACGACGAGTTGAAGGCCAAGGTCAAGGAGGAGCTAGTAGCTTCCCTCACCGAGGAGCAGATGCTGCAGTTCTCCGCTGCATACAAGTCGGTTACCAAGAAGGTAATGCGTACCCGCGTTCTGAAAGAGGGCATCCGTATTGATGGCCGTGGTCTAACCGACATTCGTGCCCTAGATGCAGAGGTTGCAGTAATTCCAAGAACCCACGGTTCCGCAATCTTCCAGCGCGGTGAGACCCAGATTCTTGGTGTCACCACTTTGAACATGCTCAAGATGGAGCAGCAGATTGACTCGCTGAGCCCTGAGACTTCAAAGCGCTACATGCACCACTACAACTTCCCTCCTTACTCCACCGGCGAGGTTGGTCGCGTTGGCTCTCCAAAGCGTCGTGAGATCGGTCATGGAGCTCTTGCAGAGCGCGCACTGGTTCCAGTGTTGCCAACCCGCGAGGAGTTCCCATACGCCATCCGTCAGGTATCTGAGGCTCTTGGATCAAACGGCTCCACCTCGATGGGTTCGGTTTGTGCTTCTACCCTGTCGCTGCTAAACGCTGGTGTGCCACTACGCGCCCCAGTTGCAGGTATCGCTATGGGTCTAATCTCTGACACCGTTGATGGCAAGACCGAATACGCCGCTCTCACCGACATCCTCGGTGCTGAGGACGCACTGGGTGATATGGACTTCAAGGTTGCAGGCACTCGTAACTTCGTGACCGCCATTCAGCTAGACACCAAGCTGGACGGTATTCCAGCATCGGTTTTGGCCAAGGCGCTAAAGCAGGCCAAGGATGCCAGAACCTACATTCTTGATGTCATGCAGGAGGCAATTGACGAGCCAGACGAGCTTTCGCCATACGCCCCTCGTGTTATCGCGGTCAAGATCCCTGTCGACAAGATCGGTGAGGTCATCGGTCCAAAGGGCAAGATGATCAACCAGATCCAGGAGGACACTGGAGCTGAGATCTCGATCGAGGACGACGGCACTGTTTACATCGGTGCGACCAATGGTCCTGCCGCTGATGCAGCTAAGGCAGCCATCAACGCAATCGCCAACCCTCACGTGCCTGAGATCGGCGAGCGCTTCTTGGGAACCGTTGTCAAGCTAGCAACCTTCGGTGCCTTCGTATCGCTAATGCCAGGCAAGGATGGTTTGCTTCACGTTTCAGAGTTGAAGAAGATCTCCGGTGGCAAGCGTGTCGAGAACGTCGAAGATGTTCTTGAGGTTGGCCAGAAGCTCCAGGTTGAGATCACCAAGATTGATGACCGCGGCAAGCTATCGCTAAGCCCTGTTGTCGAGGAAGCTGCCGAGTAGTAGATCTTGTTTCTACCGCTTAGAGATTCAATCGAGTTCACCGCTGAGGCGGCACGTGTCTGCAAGACCGTGCTGCCAAGCGGTGTTCGCATTTTGACCGAAGAGATGCTCGGCGCACCTTCGGTTGCTGTGGCGGCTTCGGTCGCCGTTGGCTCCCGTGACGAAACCGGCGGCCACTTTGGTTCAACTCACTTCTTGGAGCATCTGCTGTTCAAGGGAACCGAGCGTAGATCAGCTCGAGACATCTCTATCGCCTTTGACTCCGTCGGTGGCTCTTCAAATGCCGCCACTGCCAAGGAGTACACCAGCTACTACGCCAGGGTTGAGAACGCGGCTCTGCCCTTGGCGCTCGATCTAATTTTGGACATGTTCTCAAGCGCCAAGATTGATCGCCACGACTTCGATGTTGAGCGCACCGTCATTCTTGAAGAGCTCGCCATGAACGAGGACGATCCAGAGGATGTCGCTCACGAGAATCTCTCTGAGGCACTGCTCCCGGGACTTGATCTGGGGCGTCCTATTGGCGGCACGGTTGAAACTATCAACGCGGTGGATCGCGAGTCTGTTTTTGCCTATTACAAAAAGCACTATGCACCGCAGAATCTGGTCATAACCGTGGCCGGCGGCGTCTCCCACGAGCGCGTGGTGGAACTGGTTGAAGCCGAACTGAATCGAATTGGCTGGACTGGCTCTGCTGAGCCTGAGCAAAGAAGATCTCAGCAGGCGATGCAGCTTCCAAAGCCCGAGGCCATGCGAATTATCAAAAAGGATGTTGCTCAGGCAAACGTACTACTTGGGTATCAGTCGCTACATGCTTCGGACCCCGATCGCTTCGCCCTCGGTATCCTCAGCACCGTGCTCGGTGGCGGCATGTCATCTCGGCTTTACCAAGAGATCCGTGAGGAGCGCGGCCTGGCCTATTCCACCTACTGTTACCAGCAGGGGTACTCCGATGCTGGTTACTTTGGTGTTTATGCCGGCACCAGTGAGGAGAATGCCAAACTCGTTACCGAGCTAATGCGCTCCGAGGTTCAAAAGGTCGTTTCCGGCGGCATCACAGCCGCTGAGTTAGAGCTGGCGCTTGGCAACATTTCAGGCGGTTTAGCGCTGCGTTTTGAATCTCCACTTGCTCGTATGAATCGTCTATTGGCGGCCGAGATTGGAACCGGTGAATACTTATCGATAACCGAGGTGATGGATCGATTCAGGTCGGTCACCAGAGATCAAATAGTCGCAGTTGCCAACCGAGTCTTTAGCGTTGAGCCGACCCTGGTTGCCGTTGGAAAATCACTCAAAGGTCTTCGCTAGTTGGTTGATAGGGTTTTGCCATGACTTCAGTTGCAGTTTTGGGAACCGGCCGAATGGGCAAACTTGCCCTAGAGCTAATCGATACTGACCCCAATCTCAAACTGCATGCCGCCCTAAACTCCAGCTCTCCTAGGGAGCAAATGCTCGGCGCGGATGTCGTACTTGATTTCACCTTGCCAACTGCAAGTCCGGAGCTTGTGGACTATGCAATCTCAAATGATTTGAAGGTGGTTGTTGGCACGAGCGGCTGGTCAGAGTCCAAACTGCAGATACTTGAGTCAAAGCTCGCTCATCACCCGGCTGCTACCGCTGTTGTCATCCCCAACTTTTCTGTTGGATCTATGCTGATTCAGCACTTCAGTGCCATTGCCGCAAGGTTTTTCGACTCGATTGAGATCGTTGAGGCTCACCACGAGGGCAAGGTTGATTCGCCTTCGGGAACTGCGGTTAGAACCGCTGAACTGATTCATCAGGCCCGCCAGGGACTGCCGCAACCATTGATTCCAGGTGTCGACCAGGTCGCCAGGGGAGAGGTTGTTGCAGGGGTCCCGATTCACTCGCTGCGACTAAAAGGCGTTTCTGCGAAGCAGGATGTTCACTTCGGTGCTGACAGTGAGCTCACCACTTTGTCTCATGAGGTGATTTCGCATCGGGCATATGCCAAGGGGATTCTGCTTAGCATCGAGTTTGCCAAGCGAGCTAGCGGTTTACATGTTGGTTTGGACAAGGTTTTAGGGCTCTAATTGACCACAAAAATCTGGGTCGGAGTCATGACCTTGCTGACTCTGGTGTATCTGTATCTGATGACCGGCAGGGCCCTCACGCTGCTTGCTGATCCCAATTGGATAGCAAAGCTTATGGGTGCGGGGATGTTGGTTTTTCCACTTATTGCCGCCTGGGCGCTCTATCGCGAGATTCAATTTGGCATCAGATCGCAGCGGTTGATCTCTCGCGCCATGGATGAGGGTCTCAGCGAACTGCAACTTGAGCTAAGGCCATCGGGTAGGGCGACTAAAGAGTCAGCCGAACGTGAGTTTGACCGAGTCAAAGCAACATTCAATGACAGCTGGCAAGACTGGCTACTTTTGGCGGAAGCCTACGATGCATCCGGGGATCGTCGCAGAGCAAGAGCTGCCATGCGGCAGGCCATTGCTAAGAGCGAATAATCCCCAGTCTTCTCAGCCCTAGATACATCTGGCAACCGAGGCAAAGTCCGAAGAATGCGTTGAGGAACGCGGCGATGAAGATAAACGCAGCGCTGATCGGGATCAGTATTGGAGCAAACAGAATTCCAATCACGCCCAAAATCGAGAAACCAAAGCCGACTTTTTGAGCAAACTGAGGTGGTCTTGGGTCCTCTAGTTCCTTTGGAGCAGCAAGTCTTGGCCTCACGAATTTTTGAAAAATGAGTCCATAGGGGTGCGACTTTGGCAAGAACACGCTCCATGCGAACAATACAAATAGCAGCACGATCCAAGGCGCACCAAACAAGTAGGTCTGCTGGGATTGAGCAAACGCGATCAGGGCTAGCACCGAGGTGATTGCAGCTCCGAATCTTGGGCCTCGTGGATCAATTCTTTTTATCTCGCTCATATTGCTCCTAGTTTTGCTAGCTCTTGCTGAATGACTCCGGGCTTGGGGGCTCCGGAGACTCTAAATTTGATTTCACCCTTTTGATCAAGGATAAATACGGTCGGGGTTTGACTAATTTGGAAATGTGCTGCGAGGTCAAGGCGATTGGTGATGTCAACTTCGAGATGCAGTAGACCTCCGTGGCGGTACTCAAGCTGAGACAGGTGTCTGGCAACTCCCGGACAGATTGAGCAGTATTCGGTGGAGAACTGCAAGAGAGTTGCCTTCTTGCCAAATGCCTTTACCGGCAGGCCAGATTTCACGGCGCGAAGCTTACCTAGGTCGATCGTCTCAGATTTTGTTATCGCCCTGCCGCGACCTGAGAATAGCTTGAACCCAATTCCTAGCAAGGTTGCCAGCGCAAGCAGGGCGATGACGGTCCAGCTGGATAAATTGAGTTCCACCCCGCAAGGCTAAGCGATGGCTGGATGGCAAAACGGAGTGTTGCGCTTTTTTACGACATAAAAAACCTTAGGCTTTGGGCGTGACCGAAATTGAATTCCGCTCAGACGTTACCGTTGAGCTCGTGCGCTCTAGCGCATCAGACTCCGATGTGCTTTTTGCTGCTCGAGTTTCTACGCAGGGCGAACAAACCCTCGAGGGCGCTAAGGCAACCGATGCAGAGATGCAAAAGCGCGACAAGGGGTTGATCAACTACCTGATGCGTGATCGTCACGGCTCTCCTTTTGAGCACAACTCGATGACTTTCTATGTCCAGGCGCCAATCTTCGTTTTCCGTGAGTTCATGCGTCACCGCATTGCCAGCTACAACGAGGAATCTGGTCGCTACCGCGAGCTTCGTCCCGTTTTTTATGTTCCAGGACCAGATCGAAAGTTGATCCAGGTTGGTAAGCCTGGTCACTACGAGTTTGAAGATGGCACTGCGGAACAGACTGCACTGGTCACCCAGGAGACCCAGGCGGTGGTCCGAGCCGCCTATGAGGCTTACCAGCGCATGCTGGAGGCTGGGGTTGCCAGAGAGGTAGCACGTATTGTGTTGCCGCTCAACATCTACTCGAGCATGTACGTCACCATGAACTCCCGCTCCTTGATGAACTTTTTGAGTCTTCGCACCAAGCGCGAGGGGACTCACTTCCCATCATTTCCGCAGCGCGAGATTGAGATGGTGGCGGAGAAGATGGAAGAGTTTTGGGCAGAGCTGATGCCGCTCAGCTACCAAGCATTCAACGAGAACGGTCGCGTCGCTCCCTAACCGCTTCGCTTTCTCAGCACCAGCGTCAGCACGATCCCCACGATTACTGCTGCGATCAGGTCCACTAATACTGCTGTCAGCATGGTTACGGTCAGGATGGCTGCATCTGCGGTTGATTTTTTGAATAAAGCCTTGAGGCTCTCAAGGTGGACCATTTTCCAAGCCGTCGCAACGAGTACTCCTCCAAGCGCGGCCAGTGGAATCATGGACACCCACTGGGCTAGCACTAAAACAAACGCGGCGAGTATTAGCGCGTGGAAAATTGCCGCCAGTGGATTGGTTGCTCCGGAGCGAACATTGACCGCGGTGCGAGCCAGGGCAGCAGTGGCTGGCACACCCCCAAAAAGTGGGGTTACAAGGTTCGCCAGCCCCTGACCAAATAGCTCTCGACTGGGGATGTGGCTAGAACCGTCGGCCCGCATACGGTCAGCGATTTTCGCACTCAATAGCGACTCCAGAGCCGCCAATAATGCGACCGAGAAAGCGGGGGCGAGTAGCAGTAAAACCTCCTGACTTGCCAAAAACCCGAGCGATGGCGTGAGGTCAAATTTGGGCAGCTCACCAATTAGGTCGATTTTGAGGCCCAGGGCCCAAGTGGCTGCGGTCGCAACCACCACGCTGAGAAGAGCGAGCGGAAGTCGCGGAAAAAATCGGCTCCCAATCAAGTTCACGGCAATTACCGAGCCTCCAACCACCAATGCCGTTGCGGTTGGCTTGGCGAGCCAAAGCTGCAGTTCCCGCCAAGCCGACAGCCAAATCCGCTCCTCGGAGATGGTTTCAACTCCAAAAACAAATGCCACCTGTTGCAGGGCAATAACCAGGGCGATGCCAGCGGTGAGCCCCTCGACTAGGGAATCGGGTAGGCGGTGAATGTACTTTCCCACTCGTGCCATCGCGGCAAGGACCAGAAAAATACCCGCAATAAACCCAACTGCGTAGGTAGCTTCAATGCCGTATTGGTGAACGATCGGGATAAGAACAGCTGTCATAGCTCCAGTCGGTCCGGAGACCTGAAAGCGGCTACCGCCAAAAGCCGCCGCGATTAGGCCTGCTATGACTGCGCTGATAATGCCTGCGCTAGCGCCCAACCCGGAAGCAATTCCAAATCCAAGTGCGAGGGGTAGGGCAACGATTGCAACGGTCAGGCCGGCAAGCAAATTAGCGCCAATCGAGCGGGGATTGAAGGGCTCGACCCAGAGCCGACTTTGGCGCATTGCTTCAGATTAGTAGTTTCCGGTTCCAACTGCTCTTGGGTAGGCTGAACTAATGCATCAAAAGGATTTGTTCGGCCAGGTATTGGTCGCTTTAGTAACGCCCATGACCGCCGATGGTGAGGTCGATTGGGACGCTACCGAAAAGCACATCGACTACGTCATCTCAAATGGTGCTGACGGTGTTGTGGTGACCGGTACCACCGGAGAGACTTCCACCCTTACCGATGCTGAAAAGATCAAGCTGGTTGAGGTTGGTAAGTCAGTTTCGGGTGGCCGAGCCAAGATCATCACCGGTGGTGGCTCAAACGAAACCGCGCATGCGATTCAGCTTTACAAGGCCAGCGAGAAGGCTGGTGCCGACGGAGTCATGGTCGTCACCCCTTATTACAACAAGCCCACCCAGGCTGGCATTCTTACCCACTTCAGGCTCATTGCTGACGCCACCGACCTGCCTGTGATTCTCTATGACATCCCCGGCAGAACCGGCGTTGCGATCGCCTATGACACTTTCCACCGTGCCGCAAAGCACCCAAATATTGTCGCCATCAAAGACGCTAAGGGCGATTTGGCACAAGCGTCGAGACTGATGTTAGAAACCGGTTTGATGTATTTCTCTGGAGATGACTCAAACGTTCTCGCCCACGTTGCACTCGGTGCAACCGGGTTGATTGGTGTTACTGCAAACATCGCTCCTCACGCCTACCGAGCCATGATTGATTCAACTAACGCCAACGATTTCCACTCGGCCCTTAAGGTTCACAATGCGCTTGAGCCCCTTCAGCGCGCGATCATGACTCACGTCCCAGGAACCGTAGCTGCAAAGTACGTGCTGCACGGTCTGGGTCTAATCAACTCCCCGAGGGTCCGACTTCCACTGGTTGGTCCAGAGGACCATGAAGCTGCGGCTATCGAGAACGGCATCGACCAGGTGGTCAGCGTTCCAGGGTTGAGCTTTAGTAACTTCCGACCTGACAGAAACGCTGCTGCCGGTGGCGCTTTGCCTAAGGTCGCAGGAACTACCCGCTAGTGCAGACAGCACCGAAGCCCCAACCCGGGACCCTCAGAATCATTCCGCTGGGCGGACTGGGCGAAATCGGTCGCAATATGACGGTCTTCGAGATTGACTCGCAAATCCTGATTGTTGACTGCGGTGTTCTTTTTCCAGAGGAGACTCAGCCTGGAGTAGACCTGATTTTGCCGGACTTGAGCTATCTCGAGGACAAGCTCGACCGAGTGATCGGCTGCGTTCTAACCCACGGTCACGAGGACCACATCGGCGGAGTCCCTTATCTGCTATCGATGCGATCAGACATCCCGCTGATCGGATCCACGCTCACGCTCGCGCTAGTTGAAGCAAAACTCAAAGAGCACCGCATCACCCCATATTCGATGACGGTGAAGGAGGGGCAGGTTGAAAAGCTGGGTCCTTTCGAACTCGAGTTTGTGGCGGTTAACCACTCAATTCCAGACGCTCTCGCTGTCGTGATCAGAACTGCCGCTGGCAGCGTGTTGAACACCGGCGATTTCAAGATGGATCAGCTTCCACTGGATGGTCGCGTGACAGATTTGCGCGCCTTTGCCCGAATTGGCGAGGCTGGCCTAGATCTGTTCATGGTCGACTCCACAAACGCTGACGTGCCTGGTTTCACCCCGCTCGAGCGCGAGATTGGGCCAGTAATCGAGTCCGTGATTGCCAAGACACCGGGCAAGGTGGTGGTGGCATCTTTCTCCTCACATGTGCACCGCGTTCAGCAGGTGATCGACGCCGCGGTTGCAAACGGCCGACGGGTGGCATTTGTTGGCAGGTCCATGGTCAGAAATATGGCGATTGCCAGCGAGCTCGGCTTTTTGAATGTCCCCTCTGGTGCAATTGTCGATCTAAAAGAAGTCGACAATCTGGCCGATCATCAGGTCGTGTTCATGTCCACCGGCTCGCAAGGCGAACCCATGGCCGTGCTATCAAGAATCGCAAACCGGGACCACCAAATTTCGATTGGGCCAAGTGACACGGTTCTGCTCGCCAGCTCTCTGATCCCTGGAAATGAGAATGCGGTCTACCGCGTTATTGACGGATTGACCAAACTCGGTGCCAATGTGGTTCACAAGGGCAATGCCAAGGTCCACGTCTCTGGCCATTCGGCCGCTGGCGAATTGCTCTACTGCTACAACATCCTCAAGCCCAAGAACGTCATGCCTATTCACGGTGAGGCGAGGCACTTAGTTGCGAACGCAAACCTCGCTATTCAAACTGGGATAGCTGCCGAGCGGGTTTTGGTGGTTGAAGACGGCGCTGTAGTTGATCTCAGCAACGGCATTGCAGATGTTGTGGGTCAGATTGAGTGCAACATGCTCTACGTAGACGGCAAGACTGTCGGAAAAATAACCGAGGAAGACCTCAAGGATCGGCGCATTCTGGCTGCCGAGGGTTTCATCACGATTTTTGCAGTGGTCGACGCAGCTACCGGCAAGGTAATCGAAGGCCCAGAAATCAGAGCACGTGCCTATGCAGAAGCTGACCACGTCTTCGATGACATCAAACCTGCAATCGAGAAGGCGCTCGCCGAAGCAGCCCAGGATGGGGTTCGAGACACCTATCAGCTTCAGCAGGTGATAAGGCGAACCATCGGTACCTGGGTGGCCAAGGCGCATCGCCGTAAGCCAATGATTATCCCGGTGGTTGTTCACTCAAACAGGTAGCGCCTAAGCGGTTTTTGCCCGCTTGGTTGCTACCTTTTTCCCATGGTTCAAAGAAAACCCCCAGCCTCGCGCAAGCCAGCTGCGCGTCGCCCTGCCAAGGTTGCCGCGCAGGCAAATTCCCAGGGGAGTTTTGGAAAGAACCTTGCGCGTTTTTACATGCTGCTGGCTCATGGGCTCGGCGGGCTAATTCGCGCCTTCAGTACCGAAAAGCTTGCGGCTGAAGACCGTCGCGATGGTGCGCCATTTTTTGTTTTCCTGCTGTCGGTTTTCGGTGCTTTGTTTGCCTGGTTTTTGATTAACGAGCCTTGGGCGCAGGTGCTTCATGCCTTCAGCTTCGGCCTATTGTTTGGCTCTGTTGCTTTTGCGCTCCCGGCCGTATTTTTCGTCTACTCTTTTTACCTGTTTAGGCATCCGGCTTCGGTTCGGGATAGCTCAAGGTTTGCGGTTGGATTCTGGCTATTTCTCTCTGTAATTGCCGCGTTCTTTCATATTTTTGCTGGACGCCCGGCTCCAAACCGTGACGGCGCGATGGGGCTTGCTGAGGCCGGAGGATTATTCGGCTGGGTCCTTGGTGAGCCGCTAGTTTCGCTCCTAACTCATTGGGGAGCCGTGCCTTTGCTCACCATGCTCGTTCTGGTCTCAATCTTGATCATGACCGGTACGCCTCCGAATCAAATCAAGCCGAAGCTGAAGCAGTTTGGGGAATTTCTGTTCGGGGCAAAGGTGAAAACCGAGGCCTCTGACGCTTTCGACGGAACTAAGTCTTCTTGGTGGAATAACTCAAAAAGCGATAAGCCTGCATTCGAGACACCCGTGGTGCAAGACATTGACGAGTTCATCACCGAGGAACTTGAGGTTGTTACTAGTCCAGACCCAGTTGACTCCCTTGAATTCATGGAGGTTGAGGAGGGGGTCACCGAACCAATTGATGTCGTTTCCGACGAGCCGGTAGCCCCCAGGCCAAGAGCGCAGCGACCCTACACTCTGCCGTCTTTAGGTGTCCTGGCAGCTGGAACCCCACCCAAGGCCAAGACCGCGGTGAACGATCAAATCGTCGCCGCTATCGATGACGTCTTCAAAGAATTTGATGTTCAAGCCAGGGTCTCTGGATTCCAACGCGGCCCTACTGTGACCAGATACGAGGTTGAGCTCGCTCCGGGCGTGAAGGTTGAAGCGGTAACTCGACTCACCAACAACATCTCTTACGCCGTGGCATCAAACGAGGTTCGCATCCTCGCTCCGATTCCAGGAAAGAGTGCCATCGGTATTGAGATACCCAACACCGACCGCGAGACCGTCTCATTGGGGGATGTCTTGCGCTCGAAGAATGCAGCAGCATCGACTCACCCGCTCACAATCGGTGTTGGTAAAGACGTCGAGGGTGGCTACCTAGTTGCAAACCTTGCGAAGATGCCACATCTTTTAGTTGCCGGTGCCACCGGTGCCGGTAAATCATCCTTTGTGAATTCGATGATCACATCGATCTTGATGCGCGCTAAGCCAGCTGAGGTTCGCATGGTTTTGATTGATCCGAAGCGAGTTGAGCTGGCGGTATACCAGGGCGTACCTCACCTCGTGACTCCTATCATTACCAACCCAAAAAAGGCCGCTGAGGCATTGCAGTGGGTGGTGAAGGAGATGGATTCTCGCTACGACGATCTAGCCTCTTTTGGCTTCAAGCACATCGATGACTTCAATCGTGCAATTGTTGCTGGCCAAGTAAAGGTCCCGGAGGGTTCTAAGCGTGAGCTTCAGCCATACCCCTACCTGCTAGTGGTAGTGGACGAGCTTGCGGATCTGATGATCGTTGCACCAAGGGATGTTGAGGATTCGATCGTGAGAATCACGCAGCTGGCTAGAGCATCCGGCATTCACCTCGTGCTGGCCACTCAGCGCCCGTCGGTCGATGTGGTGACCGGTTTGATTAAGGCGAACGTCCCCTCCCGGTTAGCGTTCTCGGTGTCCTCGGTCACCGACTCTCGAGTGATCTTGGATCAGCCCGGTGCTGAGAAGCTGGTTGGTCAAGGCGATGCACTGTTCTCGCCAATGGGCTCCAATAAACCCGTGCGCGTCCAGGGAGCTTGGGTCTCGGAGGATGAACTTCACCGAGTGGTAGACCACGTCAAGCAGCAGATGGAGCCGGAGTATCGAAACGATGTTGCTGCCCCGGCCCAATCCAAGGTGGTTGACAGTGATATCGGTGATGATCTGGAGTTGCTACTTGCGGCTGCCGACCTAATTGTTAACTCTCAGTTTGGTTCGACCTCCATGCTTCAGAGAAAGCTACGTGTTGGCTTTGCCAAGGCCGGTCGACTCATGGACCTTCTGGAATCCAGGGGAGTGGTTGGACCGTCAGAGGGCTCGAAGGCTAGAGATGTGCTGCTCAAACCAGATGAGCTCCCAGCTTTCCTAGCTAAGCTGACCGGAGCAAGTTCCGCTGTGTTTGTGGGGGATTCCCCAGATGATGAACCGGATGAGGATGCTTGGGAGTTGACCGGAAGGAAAGATGAGTTCTAAATCCTTCCTGTACCGTCAGACCCCAAACCTGATTACCGGAGCTCGAATCGCCATAGTTCCGGTAGTGCTCTGGCTCATGCTCGCTCTTTGGGACAGCGAACTCGGCAGATTTATCGCCCTGGTGCTCTTGATCTTGGCTGCCTCAACCGATGGCATCGATGGTGCACTTGCCCGAAAGCGCAATCTTGTTACTAACTTGGGGAAACTTTTGGACCCGATCGCCGACAAGGCACTGCTGTCGGGATCGCTCATCGCTTTATCGATCGTTGAAGCGGTTCCGTGGTGGATCACTGTCGCGATTTTGGTTCGTGAGATCGGCATCACCGTTTATCGGTTGGCGATAGCTAAAAAAAGAGTGCTCGCAGCCTCAGGTGGCGGAAAGTTTAAGACGGTTTTGCAAATCGTTGCCATCTCACTTGCTATCGCACCGTTTGATTTCCTGGGAACTTGGTATCAAACCTTGGTCTTTGCAGTGATGCTATTCACCGTTGCTGTGACCTGGTACACCGGTATCCGTTACCTTCTTCCCAGCCGATGAACCTGATTGCTCTGGCTGAATCGAAGGGGATGTATCTCTGCGCTGCCGAGTCATTGACGGCTGGGAGAATTGCCACTGAAATTGCAAATTACCCGGGTGCTTCCAAGGTCTTTCTTGGTTCAATCGTTAGCTACTCAGATTCATCAAAGTCGGGCTTATTGGCCGTAGCGGCGAATCTGATTGCTGAGAGAACATCCGTAGACGCCGAAGTTGCGATCCAAATGGCTCGTGGCGCTAGGGCTAAATTCGCCGAGGCTAATCGCCTAGACATCGAGAAAGTGATGGCTGTTTCAGCAACTGGAGTTGCCGGACCAGATTCCGTTGGCGATAAGCCACCGGGGCTGGTCTTAATCGGAATTGCGTCATCGCAGGGGGGAAGAGCTACCAGTTTGCAACTTGCTGGAAATCGGAGTGAGATTTCTGAACTGGCGGCGATGGCTGCCCTGGCACTAATACGGGAAGAGCTGGAGCGTTTTTAGGGTTTAGCTTCAGGAAACATTCAGACGCGCAGTTTAGCTTTTGTGTAGTAACCCGATAGGTTATTTGCTTGGAGGAACCTTGGTACTAGTAAGACAAGAGATCGGTGATGTTCTCAGAACTCACCGACTTCGTCGCGGCCAGACCTTGCGTCAGGTAGCTGCTCGCGCATCTGTAGCGCTTGGCTATTTGTCCGAGGTAGAGCGTGGTCAAAAAGAGGTATCTTCAGAGATTCTTGCCTCAGTTGCGGATGCGTTAGAGGTGCCACTATCGGTTGTGATGCGCGAGGTTTCTGATCGAGTGGCTGCCATCGAGGGCATTTACCTAGACGACACCTACATTCCAGACACCGTTCCAGACGCCTTTGTCACTGAAGCCTCGCTGATTTCCAGGTAGTGAAGCTAAGCCAATTTCACAGCCTGCTCCGGGATGAGTTTGGCGACGGCCTCGCCGCTGTGCTCCTAAGCGACACCAGACTCACAGAGTTTGCAGACCTGACCCCAAGCCAGCTTCTAGATGCCGGCGAGGAACCCAGAATTGTATGGCTGGCTATCTGTCGATCCCAGGGAGTTCCAAAGGAACGCTGGTTCGGAAAGAACAAGCCAAAAAGACACGCCGATTGATGCCATTCGAAATTTTGTTCGAATGGCATTAGTCTTTGCACAGGACATAATCCGCTGAGTTTTCCACAGTGAGAACCAAGGGAAAGTAAATGTCAGAGGCAAAGGTTAGGTTCTTTGCACAAGCTTCACCCAGCGAAAGAGGACAGAATGCCAAGTGCTTCAGACAGAGAAAAGGCGCTAGAGACTGCTCTGGCTCAGATTGACCGCCAGTTCGGTAAGGGGTCGGTCATGCGACTGGGCACCGAGGAGCGCGCGCCCATCGAGTCGATTCCAACCGGTTCGATCGCTCTGGATGTCGCCTTGGGTATCGGCGGCCTCCCTAAGGGCCGCATTGTTGAAATTTATGGTCCGGAATCCTCCGGTAAGACAACCGTTGCCCTACACGCAATTGCCAATGCACAGCGCAACGGCGGCATTGCTGCATTCATCGACGCTGAGCACGCCTTGGACCCTGAGTATGCCAAAAAGCTGGGTGTTGACGTTGACGCACTTCTAGTCTCCCAGCCTGACACCGGTGAGCAGGCGCTGGAAATCACCGACATGCTGATTCGCTCGGGATCAATCGACATAATCGTGATCGACTCGGTTGCGGCATTGGTGCCAAGAGCTGAAATCGAAGGCGAAATGGGCGACGCTCACGTGGGCCTACAGGCCCGTCTGATGTCACAGGCGCTTCGCAAACTGACCGGTGCTCTGAGTAACACTAAGACCACCGCGATCTTCATCAACCAGTTGCGCGAAAAGGTCGGAGTCTTCTTTGGTTCACCTGAGACCACCTCTGGTGGTAAGGCGCTGAAGTTCTACGCCTCGGTTCGTCTTGACATTCGTCGAATTGAAACTTTGAAGGACGGCCAAGATGCCGTTGGTAACCGTGCCCGAGTCAAGGTTGTGAAAAACAAGTTGGCAGCGCCTTTCAAGCAGGCAGAATTCGACATCATGTTTGGAGAGGGCATCTCTCGCGAGGGAAGCCTGATTGATTTCGGAGTCGAGCACGAAATTGTTAAGAAATCCGGAGCCTGGTACACCTTCGAGGGTGACCAGCTTGGGCAGGGTAAAGAGAACTCCCGAAACTACCTCAAGGAGAACCCAAAGGTTGCCGACACAATTGAGCAGAAGATCAAGGTAAAGCTAGGTATTGGCGTGCCGAGAGCCGTAGCTGATCTTCCTGCTGAGCCTTCAGTTCCAAAGGCAGTCAACAACTAACAATGTCTGACGAAAAGCTGGTGCAGCGGGCAAAGAATGTCCTGTTGCACCAGCTTTCTCGTTCCATGAAAACGGAGCGTCAGTTGCGTCAGGTGCTCCAAAAGCGCGAAATACCTGACGAGGTTGCGGACGCGGTAATTCTTCGATTTACCGAAGCTCAACTGATTGACGATGAAGCCTTCGCGAGGGCCTTTGTGGCCGGTCGGATTGCCTGTGGCGGCAAATCAAAATCCGTCTTGCGCCGTGAGCTAAGACAAAAGGGTGTCAGCGATGAGATTTCCTCGCGGGCTTTGGCAGACATTGATCGCGATGCGGAGTATGAATTAGCGCTGGGTCTGGCCCAAAAGCGAGCCCGAGCGCTATCTCAGTTCGACCATGTAGTGAAGCAAAGGCGGCTGCAAGGTTTTTTGTTGAGACGCGGTTTTGATGGAGAGATAGTTCGACGAGCCATCGCCAGCGCTCTAACGGCGGAGTAAAATCTCCCCGTTATGACTCTTACCTACGAAGTTCGCACTTACGGGTGCCAGATGAACGTTCATGATTCTGAGCGAATATCCGGCTTGCTCGAGAGTGCCGGCTACGCCAAGGCGGAGGGTCTGGATGCCGACCTGGTTGTTTTCAACACCTGTGCAGTTCGAGAGAATGCCGACAACAAGCTCTATGGAAACCTGGGACTTTTGCTTCCGAAAAAGGAGGCAAATCCCAATCTTCAAATTGCCGTTGGCGGCTGCTTAGCCCAAAAGGACCAGGACACAATCATCAAAAAGGCCCCGTGGGTTGATGTAGTTTTTGGGACCCACAACATGGGCTCACTTCCAGCTCTCCTGGAGCGATCTCGCCATAATCGTGAAGCTCAGGTTGAAATTCTGGAGTCGTTAGAGGTTTTTCCATCAACGCTCCCTACCAAGCGCGATTCTGCTTATGCCGGATGGGTGTCGATCTCTGTTGGTTGCAACAACACCTGTACCTTCTGCATCGTTCCGTCCCTGCGCGGTAAGGAAAAAGACCGTCGTCCGGGTGAGATCCTGGCTGAGGTCGAGGCTCTTGTCGCCGATGGTGCGGTGGAAGTCACCCTGCTTGGTCAGAATGTGAACACATACGGTGTTGAGTTTGGCGACAAGGGTGCGTTTGCCAAGCTGCTTCGTGCCTGCGGTCAAATCGAGGGGCTCGAGCGCGTGCGATTCACTTCTCCTCACCCAGCAGCGTTTACCGATGACGTCATTACGGCCATGGCCGAGACTCCCAACGTTATGCCGCAGCTACATATGCCATTGCAATCGGGATCGGACCGCATTCTCAAGGAGATGCGACGCAGTTACCGCTCCGATAAGTACCTGGGTATCCTCGACCGAGTTCGCGCCGCCATACCTGGTGCAGCCATCACCACCGACATCATCGTCGGCTTCCCCGGTGAAACTGAAGAAGATTTTGAGCAGACCATGGAAGTGGTGCGCAAATCCCGATTTAGTGCTGCCTTCACCTTCCAGTATTCAAAGCGTCCGGGAACCCCTGCGGCTGAGATGTATGGTCAGCTTCCCAAAGAGGTCGTGCAGGAGCGGTATGAGCGCCTGCTTGCTCTCGTGAATCAAATTGCTTGGGAGGAGAACCAAGCCTTGATTGGTTCGGATGTAGAGGTTTTGGTTGCCACTGGGGAGGGTCGTAAAGATGCTCAGACAAATCGAATGTCAGGCCGCGGTCGCGACAATCGTTTGGTGCACTTTGAGATTCCACAAGGTCAAGAGGTGCCACGTCCCGGTGATCTCGTGACGGTTACAGTGACACAAGCCGCCCCTTATCACTTGGTGGCAGACGTGACTGAAAGCTCGACCTACAAGTTGCGAAGAACCCGCGGTGGAGATGCTCACGATCGTCGTCAGCTCGAGAGCTGCGGTGCACCAACTCCAGGATCAGGCAAGGTCACCTTAGGAATTCCAATTAGAAGCTCTCGTGCCCTTTGAAATAATCGCGATAGTTGGCCCCACAGCCTCCGGCAAGACGGCGCTGGCACTTGATTTGGCGAGAGCTCTGGCAAGTGATGGGCACAGGGCTGAGATTGTCAATGCTGATGCCATGCAGCTCTACTCACACATGAACATAGGCACTGCAAAGTTGAGCGAGGCCGATCGTTTGGAGTTCCCGCATCATCTCTTCGATGTAATCACTCCTGAGCAAGAGATGTCAGCAGTTCAGTACAAGGCGATTGCGCGAGAGACCATTGATGCGATTCTGGCCAGGGGCGCTGTCCCGATAGTGGTTGGCGGGAGCATGTTCTACCTAGCCGCTGCGCTCGATGAGTTGGAATTTGCCCCTACGGACCCGAAGATTCGAGCCCGACTTGAGGGTGAGGCTGAGCAACTCGGTGGAACCTCTCTGCACGATCGACTTCGGCAGATGGACCCGATTACCGCATCAAGAATTCCAGCGCAGAATATTCGCCGAGTGATTAGGGCCCTCGAGGTTATTGAGATAACAAAGTCTCCTTATCAGTCGCAGTTACCTTTGCCTCAGAGTTACCGACCCACGCTTTGGATTGGGGTTTCGGTTGAAAGGGAACAACTCAAAGCGCGAATCGCAGATCGTGTTGGCTTGATGTGGGAGTCTGGCCTGGTTGAAGAGTCCCGTCAACTTAGGGAGAAGTTTGTGCTGTCAAGAACCGCCGCTGTGGCGATTGGTTACCAACAGGCCTTCGATCAGTTGGATGGTGAGCTATCGCCCGAGGACGCACAAGCACAGACCATCTCACTGACCTCTCGATACGCACGTCGGCAAATGTCTTGGTTCAGGCGTGACTCGAGAATTCGCTGGTGCCCAACGGGAGTTGATCGTCTGGACTTCGTGCTGGAGCAAATTAGGCTGGAGCAATGAACCTCTCATTTATCAAGGGCCAGGGCACCGGTAACGATTTCGTTTTGATTCACGACCCGAACGCTGAGCTCAACCTGAGAGACTCCGAGATTAGAGAGATTTGTGATCGTCACTTTGGCATCGGTGCAGACGGCGTGATTATCGCCACTCACACCGCAGCTGCAAATGAGGTAAGCCACCTGCTAAGAGAAGAACCAAACGCAACCTGGTTCATGGACTACCGAAACGCCGATGGCTCAAAGGGGGAGATGTGTGGCAACGGAGCCAGGGTCTTCGCGCGTTACCTTTTGGATGGCGGGTTCGCTGAACTCTCGGATGGCAGCACCCTTCCGATTGCCACCAGAGCGGGAATCAAAGACATCACTGCGACCGTCAACGGGTTCGCCGTTGACCTGGGTCGCTGGAAAGTGAAGTCCGATGAGGTCTTGGTTCACGCCTCCGGACTTTCGGTGCCTCGGCCTGGCCTATACCTGACCATCGGAAATCCTCATGTTGTAGTTACGCTTGCCAGCATCGAGGAACTGGAAGCCCTTGATCTGACCAGGGCGCCGGTTCTCGAGCCAGCCCTCCCATCGGGGGCAAACGTAGAGTTCGTAGTCTTAGATGACCCTTTGATCTCAGAGGGTGTGGCCGGCCTGACAATGCGTGTCTATGAGCGCGGGGTTGGGGAGACCAAGAGTTGCGGCACCGGAATCGCCGCCTCTGCCATCGCGATCAGAGAATACGCGGGCAATACTCAAAATTATTGGCGGGTAAGGGTTCCTGGAGGTCAGGTTGCGGTGCGCATGTTCGCAACCGAAGACGGCGAGCATGCAGGAATCAGTGGCCCAGCTGAGCTCTCGTTCAGTGGATCGTGGCTGCGTTCCTAACCTCGATCACTCGGTAACCTTTGTCCTGATCTGAGCGAGTAACCGTCATCATGGGAAACTCCGTGGCGAGCCATTTCTCAAAAGACTCGGCGCCCAGTTGCTTTTGAACCACTAAGAACGCGCTACCGCCCTCCTCGAGGCGAGGAATCCAAGTCTTCATTAGCTCGTGCAGTATCGCTTTCCCAACCCTGATCGGTGGATTTGACCAGATCCCACTGAATCGCAGTTCCTTAGGTATCTGTTCAGCAGTCACCGGGCGAACATTTGATAGTGCTGCCCGTGTTGCGTTTTCGCCGGTCAGTCGCAGACTGCGCTGATTCACATCGAGCGCCCAAACGGTAGTGTCAGGTTGCAACTTGGCTATCGAGAGAGAGATCGGCCCCCAGCCGCATCCGATATCGAGAACATTGCCCCTTGTCGGGAAATACTCATGCGATCGAAGAAGAACCTGGGTTCCCTTGTCGAGTTTTTGGACACTGAATGTCCCCGCCTCTGACCTGGCGCTGAATGGGATGCCGGCGACCTCGAAGCTAATTTCGTGAGACTTCGCATCGGAGTCTGGGCTTTCGCTGAAATAGTGCTCTTGCGGCATTGGATAAACCTATTACAGCCTAGGGTTGTCAGTAATGGAAAATGAGTCACTGCTAGATCGAATCCTCAGGCGTGCCGACGCGGCTCCGCAAAATGAGTTTGACGGAGATCAGCTAGACCTCGAGGCCAGAGAGTCCCTGAGAAGGGTCATTGGCCTAAGCACAGAGCTGGAAGACATCAGCGAGGTTGAGTATCGCCAACTCCGACTAGAGAAGGTTGTCCTAATCGGGCTCTGGAGCTCAGGCACCCTTACTGACGCTGAGAACTCGCTACGGGAATTAGCCGCACTTGCTGAAACTGCTGGAGCCCAGGTCCTAGATGGCATGATTCAGCGACGTTCTATGCCGGACTCTACGAGTTTTCTGGGTAAGGGCAAGGCGCAGGAGCTGAAGGATTTAGTTCGAGCCCTGGGCGCTGACACAGTCATTGCAGATGCAGAGTTAGCCCCATCTCAGCGTCGTGCGCTAGAGGACATTGTCAAGGTCAAGGTAATTGACCGAACCGCGATAATTCTCGACATCTTCGCCCAGCATGCAAAGTCTCGTGAGGGTAAGGCGCAGGTCGAGTTAGCACAGCTCGAATACCTACTCCCGCGACTTCGTGGTTGGGGTGAATCCATGTCCCGTCAGGCAGGTGGTCAAGCTGCGGGCGGAGTTGGTATTGGATCGAGGGGTCCCGGAGAAACCAAGATTGAGCTTGATAGGCGTCGTATCAACACCAAGATGGCAAAGCTCCGACGCGAGATTGCTCAGATGAAACAAGCTCGCGATGTGAAGCGGGCAAAGCGGTCCAATTCCGGGGTGCCTCAGGTTGCGATCGCTGGTTACACCAACGCCGGGAAGTCCTCGCTTCTCAATCGACTAACGAAGGCTGGAGTGCTTGTTGAGAACGCACTGTTTGCGACGCTGGATCCAACTGTCCGCAAACACGAAACCGAGGATGGTCGCGAATATACGCTTGCGGACACTGTTGGATTCGTGAGGAACCTCCCACACCAATTGGTAGAGGCATTCCGATCGACCCTTGAGGAGATCGCGGACGCTGATTTGATTCTGCACGTCGTGGACGCCACGGATCCAGATCCTTTGGGTCAAATCACAACGGTGAGAAATGTCATTGCTGAGGTGGACGCGTCGGCTATTCCGGAACTCGTTGTGTTCAACAAAGCTGATTTGATCAGTGAAGACGACCAGATCAGGCTTCGCGGACTAATCCCCGGCTCACTTCTCGTGAGCGCGAGATCTGGCGAGGGAATTGCTGATCTCGAGCGAGCGATTGCAGCTGGCTTGCCGCAGCCAGACTTGAAGTTCAGCGGAGTAATTCCATACCACCGAGGTGACCTGATTTCCAGGGCTCATCTAGCCGGAAAAGTCCTGGAAACTGAGTACTTGGAGCAGGGCACGCGGGTTGTTGCAATGGTTTCGGCGGATCTGTTTTCCGAACTAGAAGCGGCTAAACAGCTCTGAGCACGGCTACCACTTTGCCGAGAATGACGGCGTGGTCTCCCAAAATTGGCTCGAAGGCCGAGTTTCGCGGAAGTAACCAAGTGTGACCGTCGCGCTGCTTGAAGGTCTTGACTGTTGCTTCATCCTCTAGCAGTGCGGCCACGATGTCCCCATTTTCTGCAGACTGCTGTTGCCTGACCACGACCCAGTCACCATCGCAAATTGCAGCGTCGATCATGGACTCTCCAACGACCTTGAGTAAGAAGAGCTCACCCTGACCAACTAGCTGTCGGGGGAGGGCGAATACATCTTCGACGTTCTGCTCAGCCGTGATTGGGCCACCAGCTGCGATCCGTCCGACCAGCGGGACCATGGCTGCATCGGCTCGGATGATTTCGCCGGGCGCATCCTCGCCAAGAAGATCGATGGTTCTTGGGCGCCTGGGGTCACGAGAGATGAATCCCAGCAGCTCAAGCTTGTTTAGCTGGTGGGAGACGCTGGCTGTGGACGACAGGCCTACAGACTCTCCGATTTCGCGCATCGACGGGGCGTAGTTGCGAGTTTCCATAGATTCTCGAATTACGTCGAGGATCTTTTGCTGAACGGAGGTGAGATCGCTCTGGTCCATACCCACCCTTTCGATAAATGTCAGAGGGTCTTGATTGACTACTTCTATCGAAACTGTATTCGTTGGTCTGTGGATTTTCAAACACATTTTCGAGATTTATGAAGATTTTTAGGAATTTTCATTGCATTTCAATGGATTGCATTCCTAAACTAGAACAAATGTTCGAAACAAGAATTCGAACAGAGAGGAAGCAGAGCAATGTCAAAGGTGAACTCATACTCCCTGCAGAATCCGGCCAAGCTAGTGAGAGGTCTGATCATTGTGGGACTCGCAGTTTCATTCAGCATGGCTGGCATCAATGGCTCGGTAGCGACCAACGAGCAGCCTGCGCCTCTTGAGTACATCACCGTTGGGTACGGCGAGTCGCTCTGGGACCTGGCGGAGGTGTTTGCCAAGAATGACGACCCTCGCGACTGGATCGCGGAGGTAGTTGCCGTGAACGCCCTGAGCTCAACAGTGCTGGAGCCAGGTCAGCGCATCGCACTCCCTCGCTAGAGCCTTTTCGTTAGGCTTCTCGGGTGACCAGCTTCCGAGATTTGCCAATCCGTCGTGATCTTCGCGAACAGGAGCCCTACGGTGCTCCGCAGCTTTCCGTTCCCTACCAGCTAAACGTGAACGAAAACACCTTCGGTATTCCTTCGGAGGTCTCCGAGAGAATCGTTTCTCGGATAACCGAGGTCGTACCGAAGCTCAACCGTTACCCAGACAGGGAGTTCATGGAACTCCGTGGCGCATTAGCGGGTTTCCTGGGGAACGGATTGACTGCAAATAACGTATGGGCAGCAAATGGGTCCAATGAAGTCCTGATGCAGATCTTTCAAGCCTTCGGTGGCCCCGATGCGTCGGCCCTTAGTTTCGGACCGACTTATTCGATGTATCCCAACATCGCGCGCATCTCTCTAACTCCATACCAAGAGCTGGCGAGACTCGACGGCTTTGCCTTGACTGCGGACTATGTAGCTTCTGAAATTCGCAAGGCCAAACCAAACATCGTGATTCTGTGTAATCCGAATAACCCAACTGGAACTCCAATTGCAAAGGACGTCATAGCCGCGGCCTACGATGCTTTTGACGGAATTTTGGTTGTCGACGAGGCTTACGCAGAGTTTGCGAGTGACTTATCTGTTTTGGATCTACTTCCAGGCCGGGAGCGCTTGGTAATCTCTCGCACGATGAGCAAGGCGTTTGCGTTTGCCGGCGTTCGCTTGGGTTACCTAGCTGCGTCCGAGGCTGTAGTGGATGCACTCAGAATTGTGCGGCTTCCCTACCACCTTTCTACTTTGACCCAAGCTGCGGCGTTGGCCGCACTGGAATTTTCGGATGTCATGCTTGCAAACGTCGAGCAAATAAAAATCCAGCGAGACCGGATTGTGAGTGAACTCAGGGGCATGGGATTGCAGCCCTATGAATCGGCGGCCAATTTCGTTTTGTGCGCCGGATTTTCAGATCCAGCCGGGACATTCACCAAACTCTTAGACCAGGGCGTCTTGATCCGAAACGTCGGAATTCCTAACGCTCTTCGAATCACGGCTGGCACCGAGGCCGAGACTGACTTTTTGTTGGCTGCATTGAGGCAAACCCTTAGTTAGACTTCTCTCTTCGGGCTAGGAGGCGGTTATGCGCACTGGAAAAGTGAACCGAGCCACCAGTGAGTCAAGCGTCGAGCTTGAGCTCAATCTGGATGGCACTGGGGTAAGCGAAGTAAATACCGGAGTGCCCTTTTACGACCACATGTTGACCGCGCTCAGCAAGCACTCTCTGATCGACCTCAAAGTCAAAGCCACAGGCGATGTCGAAATTGACGTTCACCACACTGTGGAAGATGTCGCGATTGTCTTTGGGCAGGCACTCAAGCAAGCCCTTGGGGACAAAGTTGGAATCGCTCGATACGGCGATGCATCTGTGCCCCTGGATGAAGCTTTGGCACGCGCAGTAGTTGATGTTTCAGGAAGGCCTTTCCTCGTTCACTCCGGTGAGCCAGCTGGTTTTGAATTCCACTTGATTGGTGGTCACTTCACAGGCTCGATGGTGCGTCACGTTTTTGAGGCGATAACGTTCAATGCAGGGCTAACAGTGCACGTCAATCTTTTGGCGGGACGTGACCCACACCACATCGCGGAGGCGCAGTTCAAGGCGTTTGCCCGTGCCCTGCGAAAGGCGGTCGAGCGAGACCCTCGGGTAAGCGGAGTACCTTCAACCAAGGGCGCTCTTTGAAAAAAGTCGTAGTTTTCGATTACGGCAGTGGCAATGTTCACTCGGCTTGCCGAGCCCTGGAGGAATCTGGTGCGTCGGTCACCCTGACTGCAGATCGAAAGCAGGCCCTTGAGGCTGACGGATTATTGATTCCCGGTGTTGGGGCATTCTCTGCAGTGATGGACAAGCTCAATCAAGCACATGTAGCGAGCTTGCTAGATAGCCGCCTGGCTGCAAATCGACCCGTCATGGGAATTTGCGTTGGGATGCAGGTCATGTTTGAAAAGGGTCTCGAGCACGGCATTGAAACTGAAGGTTTTGGTCAGTGGCCCGGACAGGTCGAAATGCTGCAAGCACAAACACTTCCGCACATCGGTTGGTCCCAAGTCGAGCCGGGCGAAAAGTCAGTTCTATTTGACGGTATTGAGAGAGAGCGCTTCTACTTCGTGCACTCCTATGCGGTTAGGGAGTGGACCTTGGATGTACAAGCCCCATTCGTACCTCCGGTGCTGACCTGGTCAGAGCACGGGGAGAAGTTCTTGGCAGCGGTCGAAAATGGCCCGCTCTCGGCCACTCAGTTTCATCCAGAAAAATCTGGAGCCGCTGGACTCAAGCTTTTGGAAAATTGGATTTCTACCCTCTAGGAGATAGTGATGAAACTGGAACTACTTCCAGCCGTGGATGTTGCCGCTGGAAAGGCGGTGCGACTGACTCAGGGCGAGGCTGGCAGCGAAGAAGACTTCGGTCACCCGCTTGACGCAGCTCGTGATTGGATCTCTGCGGGCGCTGAGTGGATTCACCTGGTGGACCTTGATGCCGCGTTTGGCAGGGGAGAGAACCGTGCAGTGATTGGTGAGGTGGTCAGAGCAAGCGGTGATACGAAAATCGAGCTCTCTGGTGGTATTCGAGACGATGCATCCTTGGAGGCCGCATTGGAACTCGGCGCTACCCGAGTCAATCTCGGAACCGCAGCTTTGGAGAACCCTGACTGGACCGCTCGAGTGATTTCGAAGTACGGAGATCAGATCGCTGTTGGGCTTGACGTGCGAGGTACCACGCTGGCTGCGCGAGGATGGACCCAGGAGGGTGGCGATCTGTTTGAGGTGCTGGCTCGATTGGAGGATGCTGGTTGCTCCAGGTATGTCGTCACCGATGTCACCAAAGACGGCACACTCCGGGGTCCAAACCTTGAGCTGCTGAAACTCGTCATGGAAAAGACGAACAAACCCGTGGTTGCCTCGGGGGGTATTTCTTCCCTCGATGACATCAGGGACCTGCACGCTCTTGTTGGACTAGGTCTGGAAGGCGCAATTTTGGGTAAGTCTTTGTATTCCGGACGCTTCACGCTTGAGCAAGCGCTCGAAATCGCCAACGGATAAATGTCGCACGACCGATTTCACGATTCTGCTGGAGTCCCTTGGGAGGGGCGAGCGTTCTCACAGAATCAGTGGTCGAATGATGACGGGAGTTGCCCTCCGGCGCTCGCCAAAGCCTTAGAAGGTGAGGTTTTGCTTGAGGAGGTGGTCGCGGCCCTGAGATCCCAAAGACTGCTTGTCCCACTGATCGCCCAGCTAGGCGAGGGAGAGTTGGGACCTAACGGTTTAGTGGTCGATAAGAGTGCGGACCTCAGCATTGTGGCGGTTGGAACCCCTGATGGTGGCTCGGCAATACCTGCCTTTAGCTCGGTAAGCGCAATGTCTCGCTGGCGCTCCGATGCAAGACCAGTTCCAGTCCCGGTTGAAAAACTTGCCCTTGCTGCGATTGCCGAGGGTCATAACCGAATTGTGCTCGACCCAGCGTCAAATTCTGTTGTCCTGCGTCGTCCTGCGCTGGCGCACCTCGCCCAGAACTTGCCTTGGACCAGTCCTTCCAATAACCCCGAGCTCAAGGTATTAGTCGCTGAGGCCGTCGAAGGGTTTGGTGAAATTAGCGCCTGCAAGCTGATGGACGGCGATCCGCACGGTGATTTGTCAGGGGCTGAACTGGTTCTAGTTCTCAAACTGACGCCGGGGCTGAATCAGGACCAAGTCAAGGAGCTTTTGGGTAAGTTCAGCACAAGACTTCAGGGCCCAAGATTTCTGGAACTCGTGGACTCAGTGGCAATGCGCCTGGTTAGCTAACTGGGCCCGTGTACTTCTCGCCAGGACCCTTACCTGGCTCATCCTGAATCACCGAAGCCTCACGGAAGGCAAGCTGCAGTGATCGAAGGCCATCCCTGAGAGGACGAGCGTGGTGGTCTCCAATCTCAGGGGCAGCAGCGGTGATCAGTCCGGCAAGCGCATTTATTAGTTTGCGCGCCTCATCCAGGTCCGCCTTTTGATCTTCGGCAAGGCCACACTGCACAGCAGCAGCACTCATCAAGTGCACGGCAGCGGTGGTGATGATCTCGACCGCAGGAACTTCGGCTATGTCGCGGGTTATCTCGTCCAAAATCCCTCTTTCGAAATGGGTGTTCGTCTGCTAGGCTACCTCAGGCTCTGGGCGACAGCTCAGTCAGAAGTGGATTGCGATCCCACCTGCCAACCGCATACAAAGGTTGTTCGGGTTTGAGCGTTGATTTGTTTCTGCACGTTTTTCGTGGGCTACAAACGGTATCAGAGGAGCTTCTTATCAGCGATCCGCGCATCAATGAGCGTATTCGAGTTGCCGAGGTTCGACTTGTCGGACCGGCAGGCGAGCAGGTTGGCGTTGTTTCCATTGATCAGGCTTTGCGTTTAGCGCGCGAGGCAGACCTTGACCTAGTCGAGGTTGCCCCAGGCTCAAACCCTCCAGTCTGCAAGATCATGGACTACGGCAAGTTCAAGTACGAAGCCGCTCAGAAGGTCCGCGAGGCTCGCAAGAACCAGGTCAACACAGTGCTAAAGACAGTGCGTTTCGGTCTCAAGATCGACGACCACGACTACGGCACCAAAGTTGGGCAGGTCAGGAAGTTCCTGAAGGCTGGCGACAAGGTAAAGGTCATGGTCGTCTTCCGCGGTAGAGAGCAATCTCGCCCGGAGATGGGTGTAACCCTGCTGAAGCGCTTAGCTGAAGAGGTAGCGGAGTTTGGCTCTGTGGAGTCGCACCCATCGATCGATGGCCGAAACATGGTCATGGTTATCGGACCTCTGAAGAACAAGGCCGAGGCGCGTGCCGAGGCTAAACGTGCGGCTGAAAAGTCCGCCACACAGGCTGAAGAAAAGAACTAAGGAGAGATCATGCCGAAGATGAAGACCCACTCGGGTGCCAAGAAGCGCTTCCGCTTCACTGGCAGCGGCAAGCTCATGAAGCAGCAAATCAACATGCGCCACAACCTGGAGCACAAGTCATCCAGACGCACCCGTCGTCTGAACCAGGACCAGGTGGTTTCAGCCGCAGATTTCAAGAAGCTAAAGAAGCAGCTCGGTCGCTAACCGACGCTATAGAAGGAGTAGAAAATGGCAAGAGTAAAAAACGCCGTCAACTCGCTAAAGAAGCGTCGCGTTGCGCTTGAGCGTGCTCACGGATACCGCGGACAGCGTTCACGTCTGTACCGCATGGCAAAGCAGCAGTTGCTGCACTCGTTGGTCTATGCATACAACGACCGCCGCAAGCGCAAGGGTAACTTCCGTCGCCTATGGATCCAGCGCATCAACGCTGGTGCTCGCGCAAACGGCATGACCTACAACCGCTTCATCCAGGGTCTGCAGCTTGCTGGTATCGAGGTTGACCGCCGTATCCTCTCGGACATGGCGATTCACGACCCGAAGACCTTTGCTTCCTTGGTCGCTTCCGCTAAGGCTGCGCTGCCAAAGGATGTGAACGCTCCAAAGGCTAGCTAATGCTCGATAACCCAGGATCCGACAGGATCAAGGGAGTATCACGCCTAAACCAGAAAGACGCCCGGACTGAGTCCGGGCTCTTTCTGCTTGATGGCCCACAAGGCCTAAAGGAGCTCAGTCGCAGGCCAGGGTTAGCGCACGAGATTTTTCTGACCGAGCTAGCCGCTGAACGCTACTTTGACGAGCTGAGCACGCTTGAGAGCGCTGGGGTTGAAATCACCTTGGTGTCAGAGCGCGTCATGGCGAAGCTCTCACAAACCACCACACCTCAAGGGGTAGTGGCAGTTGTGAGCCAGATTGATACGAGCCTTAGTGAGGCGCTAGCGACCAGCCCAAAACTCGTGGTGGTTTTGGACCAGGCTCGAGACCCCGGTAATGCCGGAACCATTCTTCGCGCGGCCGATGCGGCAGGCGCAGACCTAGTCATCTTCTTGCAAGACTCGGTTGACCCCTATAACCCGAAGCTGGTTCGGTCAACGGCAGGCAGCATCCTTCATGTCCCCTTTGTTAGAGACGTAGCCCCAGGGGAGGCAATCTCGGCATTGAGGGCGGCAGGGTTGCAGGTATATGCGACGAGCGCGTCCGGAGAATCCATCACAACACTCCGTTCCTCCCTAACCTCACCAACGGCCTGGGTTTTTGGGAATGAGGCTCACGGGGTCAGCGACCAGGTTCAAGAAATGGCGGATCGCTTGGTTGCGCTCCCGATTTATGGGCAGGCAGAGTCATTGAACCTGGCCACTGCGGCATCAGTTTGTCTCTATGCCTCCGCTTTCGAACAGCATTCCCAAGACTAAACTTGTGCGGGTGCCTCTAGAACTCAATCAGCAGACGGTAGCGAAGGCTTTAGCCGAAGCGCTTGCCGATGTCAATGCCGCCAACACGTTCGCCGAGCTCAAGACCTTGAAGTCGTCTTTGGTGGGGGAAAGCTCGCAGTTGGCTCAGCTGAATGCCCTCATCCGTGATTTGCCTGCTGAGCAAAAAGCAGAGGCTGGCAAGCTGGTTGGGCAGGCTCGCGCCGAGTTAAACCAGGTATTCGCAAAAAGAGAGGCCGAACTCGAAGCTCTTGCTCTCGAGCAGCAGTTGCAGTCTGAATCCGTTGACCTGACCGCAAGCCCAAAGGTTTTGAGGCAGGGTGCTAGACACCCGCTTTCGCTCCTGATGGATCAAATATCCGATGTGTTTGTCGGCATGGGATGGGAAATCGCAGACGGTCCGGAGCTTGAAAATGAGTGGTTCAACTTTGATGCATTGAACTTCCACCCGGATCACCCGGCTCGCGCCATGCAGGACACATTTTTTGTGGCACCGGTGGAAAATCATTTGCTGCTTCGCACGCACACCTCACCAGTGCAGGTCAGGTCCATGTTGGAGCGCGACCTGCCCCTATATGTGCTGTGTCCGGGTCGAGTTTTCCGAACCGATGAGTTGGACGCTACTCACACCCCAGTGTTTCACCAAGTGGAAGGCCTTGCCGTTGACAAGGGTCTAACCATGGCTGACCTCAAGGGCACGCTAGAACATTTTGCTCGTGTGATGTTTGGACCCGAGGCCAAGATTCGCCTAAGGCCGAGTTTCTTTCCATTCACCGAGCCGTCCGCCGAGTTGGATGTGTGGCACCCTGGGGCGAAGGGTGGACCAAGATGGGTTGAGTGGGGAGGCTGCGGCATGGTGAATCCAAATGTGCTGCTAGCCGCGGGCATTGACCCAGAGATTTACTCCGGCTTTGCATTCGGAATGGGTATCGAGCGAACCTTGATGTTCCGAAATGGAGTGAGAGACATGCACGACATGGTCGAGGCTGACGTTCGCTTTTCACAGCAGTTTGGATCGGTGATCTAGTGAGAATTCCACTGAGCTGGCTCCGCGAATTCGTCGAGCTTCCGGACAATGCAACTCCCCATACCGTAATGGCCGAATTGGTGAGAGTGGGCCTAGAGGAGGAGGGGGCTCACGGCGGTGAATTGCGCGGCCCGATTGTGGTTGGCAAGGTCCTCGAGTTCGTCGAGGAAGAACAGTCAAATGGCAAAACCATTCGCTGGTGCCAAGTTGAGGTTGCCCCCGGTGTTGAAAATGGCATCGTTTGCGGCGCTCGCAACTTTTTCGCAGGCGACAAGGTAGTTGTAACCCTGCCAGGTGCGGCTTTGCCTGGCGGCTTTGAGATTGCTGCCCGCAAGACTTACGGACACATCTCCGATGGCATGATTGCTTCCTCTCGCGAGCTTGGCCTCAGCGATGAGCATGACGGTATTTTGCGATTGGAGACACTAGGCCTAGATCCAGAGGTTGGAAGCGATGCGCTAGAGATTTTGGGTCTTGGTGAGTCTGCAGCAGAGGTGAATGTCACACCCGATCGCGGTTATTGTCTCTCGATTCGCGGAATTGCCAGAGAGTACTCACATGCCTCTGGCGCAAGGTTCACTGATCCTGCAGCTCTTGTCAGCCCGCTAAAGGGCACTGGGATCGAGCTGGAAGTCTCAGACCTTACTCCAATTCATAACAAACTCGGCTGCTCGAGCTTTCACCTGATTGGTGTGAGTGGGATTGATGCTCGGGCCAAGACCCCCGGATGGATGGCTACGAGACTCAAGCTCGCAGGCATGCGCTCGATTTCAATTGCGGTTGACATCACAAACTACGTGATGCTCGAGCTTGGCCAACCGCTGCACGCCTACGATGCCGACAAGGTCCAAGGCGGATTCTCGGTGAGAAGAGCACATCAGGGTGAGTCGATCGAGACTCTAGATGGCAAAGAACGCATGCTTCATGCCGAAGACTTATTGATCTGCGACCACAGTGGTCCAATCGGTATCGCTGGGGTGATGGGCGGTGCGCGTACGGAGGTGTCCGAGAGCACCACGAGCGTAATCCTGGAAGCGGCCAATTTTGATCCGATTTCAATTGCTAGGAGTGCGCGTCGACACAAGCTTCCATCCGAGGCCTCCAAGCGCTTTGAGCGCGGTGTTGACCCGCTGGTTGGCAGAATTGCGGCAGCCCGAGCAGCTCAGCTTCTGGTTAAGCTAGCCGGAGGCAAGGTTGACGGAACCGGCGCTGATTTCAACACCGAGCAACCAGCGCTCCAAATTGAAATGCAGCTGTCTTTCCCAAGTGAATTGGTAGGGGCTGATTTCAGCGCAGAAGATGTTGTCTCAACACTCAGCAGCATTGGTTGTGAAGTGGAGGCCAATGGTGAGCTGCTCACGGTTGTCCCGCCAAGCTGGAGACCGGATCTTCGTCACAAAACGGATTTGGCAGAAGAGGTTGCCCGACTTGTCGGGTACGACAAGATTCCAGTTCGGCTTCCTGTCGCGCCCCCAGGGCGTGGTCTAACTCGCAGGCAGCAGCTGCGCCGCCGGGTTTTGGCTGCGCTGTCTGGATCCGGCATCACAGAAGTGCTCAACTACCCATTCCTGTCCGAGCAGCAGAACCAAATCTTCACCGGTGGCGAATCTGTGCGATTGGAGAATCCGCTTCAGGGTGAGTTCCCGGAGCTTCGCAAATCACTACTGCCTGGGTTGATTGTCGCTGCTCAACGTAATCTTTCGCGCAGCAATCTAGACGTGGCAATTTTTGAAGAGGGTTCGGTGTTTTTGCCAACCGATTCCGCTGCGGTTGCTGAATTGCCCGTGGGCAACCTTCGCCCGGCAGATTCCATGCTGGCCAGTCTGAATGCCTCAATTCCTGATCAGCCGCGCATGATCGCTTCGGTCATGCTCGGCAATTGGCTGGGTCAAGGCCCTTCGTTTGGAGCACAGCCAGTCAGTTATGCGCATGCGGTTAGCGCCGTTGGTCTGGTTGCAAAGGCAGCTGGACTGGAGGCCGAATTAGAGCAGGCCAAGATTCCAGGGTTCCACCCCGGTCGCGCAGGTTATGTTCTGGTAAACGGCAAAAGGGTGGGGGTTGTTGGTGAATTGCACCCGAGCGTTGCCAAGGATTTCCACATCTCGCAGGCGGTCGCAGCTTTTGAATTGAACCTCGATTTGATTCACGAGCTTGCGCCTGAGGTTTTGCAGGCTGGTGAGCTTCGGGTAATGACGGCAGCGACTCAAGATTTGTCGCTGGTGGTGGACAGCTCGATTTCGTCTGCTGAAATAGCCAAGGCAATCACCGAGGGGGCAGGGGAGCTACTCGAGAGCGTGGCACTGGTTGATGACTACCGCGGTCAGGGTATTGCGGAGGGCAAAAAATCCCTGACCTTCAATTTGGTATTCAGAGCGCAGGACAAGACTCTGACTCAACAAGAAGCTTCTGCTTCCCGAGACGCTGCAGTAGCGTTGGCGAATCAAAGACACGGAGCGGAGCTGCGGGCTTAGATGGTTTTCAAGGTAGCGGTAGCGGGTGCCAGCGGTTACGTAGGCGCGGAGTTGCTGCGCTTGATTGCAAATCATCCTCAGCTAGAACTGGGTGCCGTCACCGCAAATTCAAACGCTGGCGCAAGACTGGGCGACATTCATCCGCACCTTCGCAAGTATGCAGACCGAGTGCTTGAGCCGACCAATGCCGAGGTGCTCGCTGGTCACGATATCGTCTTTCTTGGCCTTCCTCACGGGACCTCTGCAGAGGTAGCAGCGATGTTGAGTGATGACTGCCTCGTGCTGGACTGTGGCGCAGACTTCCGCCTTGAAGATTCTGAGGCTTGGGAAAACTTTTATGGCACCGCCCATGCTGGCACTTGGAGCTACGGGATGCCTGAGCTCACCCTTGCTTCAGGTGGCAAGCAGCGTGGCAAGCTCCGTGGTGTGCGCCGTATTGCTGTCCCGGGTTGCAATGTGACGGCCATCACTTTGGCCTTGGCGCCTGGCTTTACCGCCGGACTGTTTGACCCGCGCGACGTGGTATCAGTTTTGTCGGTAGGTACATCGGGTGCCGGTAGATCTTCGAAGGTTGAACTATCACACGCTGAGATTCACGGCTCAGCGAAGGCTTACGGAGTCGGCGGTGTGCACCGACACACTCCGGAAATCGAACAGAACTTATCGAAGGCAGCCGGAGATCAGGTTCAGGTTTCATTCACACCCGTGTTGGTTCCAATGTCTAGAGGAATTTTGGCCGTGAACACGGTCAAGACGAACTACCGATTCTCGCTTGAGGCACTAGCCGAGGCCTATCGGGATGCTTACGCAGATGAGTATTTCGTAGAGGTTCTGGGGGATACTCAGCCGATGACCGCGAGCGTTCTGGGATCCAATTCCGTTCAGATTGCGCTTGAGTACGACCAGCATGCAGGCAGGGTTGTGGTTACCTGTGCAATCGACAATTTGGTGAAGGGGACCGCGGGCGCAGCGATTCAAAGTATGAATCTTGCGCTTGGCATCCCGGAGACCACGGGACTTGAGATAAACGGAGTTGCTCCATGAGTGTGACATTTGCCAGTGGGTTCTTAGCATCCGGTGTCGCCTGTGGTCTGAAGTCATCTGGGAACAAGGACGTGGCGTTGGTCGTGAACCAGGGCCCCCTTAAAGCTGCAGCAGCTGTTTTCACGACTAATCGCGCCAAGGCTAACCCAATACTTTGGTCTCAAGAGGTCATCAAAGATGGTCAGGTAGAGGCGATTCTTTTGAACTCAGGTGGTGCAAATTGCTACACCGGTGCACAGGGTTTCCAGACCACGCATGAATCGGCCGAACTGGTAGCAAAAGCTCTCGAGGTGGCGGCCGGTGATGTCCTAGTTTGCTCAACGGGTTTGATCGGCGAGCAGCTTGACCGAGTGAAGCTGTACGCAGGGGTCCACGATGCAATTTCCACTCTTTCTGACAGTGGCGGTGAGGCTGCATCTTTGGCAATCATGACTACCGACTCCATTCCCAAACGCGCTCAGCGCCAGGGCGATGGTTATCGCATCGGTGGGATGGCAAAGGGAGCTGGAATGCTCGCCCCCGGGTTGGCAACAATGCTTGTGGTTATCACCACCGATGCGGTCATGACCTCGAAGGATCTCGATGCCGCCTTGCGCGAGGCAACCAGATTGAGCTTTGACCGACTTGATTCGGACGGCTGCATGTCAACGAACGATCAGGTTAGCCTGATGGCGTCTGGTGCCTCCGCGGTCAAGCCTGATTTTGCTGAATTCAGCGCTTTGTTGACAGAGCTGTGTAAAGACCTTGCGATCCAACTTCTCGAGGATGCCGAGGGCGCCAGCCACTCGATTCACATCCAAGTGCAGGGAGCTGATTCCGAGTCGGACGCGGTGGAGGTCGGCCGCTCAATTGCCAGAAACAATCTTTTCAAAGCTGCAATTTACGGCAACGACCCGAATTGGGGTCGAATCCTGGCAGCAATCGGCACTACAAATGCAAAGTTCGACCCCTACAACATAGATGTAACCATCAACGGGGTTATGGTCTCTTCACAGGGCGGACCTAAGGAAGACCGTAACTTAGTTGATTTCTCAGATAAGAGAGTCGACTTGGTTGTAAACCTCAACTCAGGCGACTCTGAGGCGACCATTGTCACTAACGATTTGACTCACGCCTACGTAACCGAGAACAGCGCATACTCCAGCTAATGATTCCTGCCAACCAAGACCAAGCCCTTGCTCAAATCAAGGCCCAGACTCTCATCGAATCGCTCGATTGGTTGCGCGAGTTTCACGGCAAGATCATGGTGGTGAAGTTTGGCGGTAACGCCATGGTTGATGCAGGGCTGCAACAGGCGTTTGCCCAAGACATGGCGTATTTACGCTTTGTTGGGATCCGGCCAGTCGTGGTTCACGGTGGTGGGCCCCAGATAACGGCGAGGTTGGCAGAAATGGGGATTCAGAGCGAATTCCGTCACGGTTTCCGCTACACCGATGAGCAGACCATCAGCGTGGTGCGGGATGTGCTTCGCAATCAGGTGAGTGCTTCCTTGGCCGCCATGATCGAATCCGCCGGAGCGAATGCGGTCGTGCTCTCGGGTGAGGACGATGACTTATTCAAGGCCGAAAAGGTCACCGCGAAGACTCCAGCTGGTGAAGTTGATTTAGGTCTTGTCGGTGAGGTCAGGACGGTCAATCCTCGTGCTGTGCTGGCGGCACTTGAACGCGGCAGTATTCCAGTTATCTCCACCGTCGCGCCCACTGTTTTCGGAGAGTTACTGAACGTAAATGCCGATCTCGCGGCTGCCTCGCTTGCGGTGGCGCTGGGTGCCGAGAAGATCATGGTGCTCACCGACGTAGCGGGCCTATACGCAGATTGGCCAAACTTGGATTCTTTGGTTTCGGAGATCACATCCAGTGAGTTGCGAGAGCTGCTGCCTCGCTTAGAGAGCGGCATGATTCCTAAAATGCAGGCTTGCCTGGCCGCAGTGGATGGCGGAGTTCCAAAGGCTCACGTCATTGATGGCCGGCAGCCACACAGTATCCTGCTGGAGATCTTCACAAAAGCAGGCGTTGGCACCCAGGTCACGAGGTAGAGATGACTAGGCACTTCCTAAAAGACGATGACATCACCCCAGCCGAGCAGGCCGAGATTCTCGAGCTCGCTATCGCCTTGAAAAAGGACCCCTACAGTGAAAAAGTCTTCGCTGGACCGAAGACTGTCGCGCTCATTTTTGATAAGACATCCACCCGCACCCGAGTCTCCTTCTCCGTTGGAGTGTCAGACCTCGGGGGAGTGCCACTAGTGATGGACTCCGGTACTTCCCAGCTCGGTGCCAAGGAGTCGGTAGCTGATACAGCGCGAGTGCTTGAGCGTCAGGTTGCTCAGATTGTTTGGCGCACCTACGCCCAGTCGGGCCTTGAGGAGATGGCGCAGCACTCCCGAGTGCCGGTCATTAACTCACTAAGCGATAGTTGGCACCCCTGCCAGTTGCTGGCCGATTTGATGACAATCCGCGAGCACTTTGGTCACACCGATGGCGTGAAGATTGCCTACATCGGCGATGCGGCAAACAACATGGGCAACAGCTACTTGATTGCCTGTGCCATGGCCGGCATGCACGTATCAATTGGCGCTCCTGCGCGTTATCAACCAGACGTCGAAGTGGTTAGGCGCGCTCAGGAGATCGCCAAGCAGTTTGGGTCAGTCATCGAAGTGCACGAGCGTCCCGAGGATGCTGTGCGTCATGCTCACGTTGTTGCAACCGACACCTGGGTTTCCATGGGCATGGAAAAAGAGAAGCAAAAGCGAATCAAGATGTTCGCGGACTACACGGTGACCAACCGACTGCTCGAACTGGCCGACCCTTCGGTGATCTTCCTGCACTGCTTGCCTGCGTATCGCGGATACGAGGTGGCCGCTGATGTCATAGACGGTCCGCGGTCATTTATTTGGGAAGAGGCGGAGAATCGCCTGCATGCTCAAAAGGCTCTGATGGTCTGGCTGGATCGTCAACAAAAACTGGGCAAGTAAACTCAGCACAACTCTGGTTTCGAGGTATTGATGGCACAGACAAACGATGCACTTTGGGGCGGCAGGTTCGCCGCTGGCCCCGATGACGCCTTGGCCGCACTGAGTAAGTCAACTCATTTCGACTGGCGGTTGGCCACATATGACTTGGCTGGCACTCGCGCTCACCTGGTAGCGCTGCAAGCAGCTGGGTATCTCGATTCGGATGAATTCAGGATTCTGACCGATGCCTGCCACGAGCTTGAAAAACGAGTGCGTTCCGGGTCATTCCTCCCAAAGCCCTCCGAAGAGGACGTACATGCAGCACTTGAGCGCGGGCTCATGGAGATTGCAGGAGCTGATCTCGCAGGCAAAGTACGTGCCGGAAGATCCAGAAATGATCAGATTGCTACCCTGATCCGCTCCTACCTATTAGATGCGGCTGAGGTTATCGAAGCTCAGCTTTTGGATTACCTAGAGGCTTTGGCAACTCAGGCTGAGGCTCATGTTGGTGTTGCGATGCCAGGTCGGACTCATTTCCAGCATGCTCAACCGGTGCTGCTGTCTCATCACTTATTGGCACATGCCTGGCCCATGGTCAGAAATCTGCAGCGATTGGAAAACTGGCGGTCGCGAGCAAAGCTGTCGCCATATGGCGCCGGTGCGTTGGCTGGTAACACACTAGGTCTTGACCCAAAGCTGGTTGCCAGCGAACTCGGCTTTGTTGGAACCACCGAGAACAGCATGGATGCGACCTCGTCTAGAGATGTGGTTGCCGAGTTTCAGTTTGTGGCTACCTTGATTGCGGTGGATCTATCTCGCTTTGCTGAGGAGATCGTGATTTGGTCGAGCTATGAATTTGATTACATCAAGTTGGATGATGCGTATTCGACCGGCTCTTCGATCATGCCGCAAAAGAAGAACCCTGACATTGCAGAGCTGGCCAGAGGTAAAGCTGGCAGAGTAATTGGAAACCTGGCCGGCCTGTTGGCCACCATGAAGGGTTTGCCGCTGAGTTACAACCGTGATTTGCAGGAGGACAAGGAGCCGGTATTCGACTCCGTAGACACCCTGCTGCTGGTGCTTCCCGCTTTCACTGGAATGGTGCGGACCCTGACTTTCAACACCGCAAGGCTCGAGGCGCTAGCACCGATGGGCTACTCCTTGGCGACGGATGTTGCCGAGTGGTTGGTGAAGAAGGGTGTGCCATTCCGTGTGGCTCACGAGATTACCGGTGCATTGGTAAAGGAGTGCGAAGGGCTTGGTATCGAGCTTGCCGATGCTTCGGATGAGCTGTTGGCAAAGGTCTCGCCGCTACTTGATGGCTCAGTGCGTGAGGTGACCAGCGTTGGTGCAGCCATTGCAGGTCGCGATGGTGCCGGCGGAACAGCGCTATCCCAGGTTCTTGAGCAGTTGCTCGCAATAAGAAAGCTTGCTCCGAGAAGGGACGCATAAGTGGCAACCGCTGAAACACTGGCCGCTCAGGCAAACGACCCCAGCTTCGCTCACATCATCGATGAATTGAAGTGGCGAGGCTTACTTGCGCTGAGCACCGACGAAACTGAGTTGCGCAAGCAGCTTGAAAAACCAACCACTTATTACTGCGGGTTCGATCCCACCGCCCCCTCTCTACACCTCGGAAACTTGGTGCAGCTGCTTACCATGCGCCGGCTTCAACTGGCTGGACACAATCCACTCGCACTCGTGGGTGGTGCTACCGGTCTCATTGGCGACCCAAAGCCAACTGCCGAGCGCACTCTGAATTCAAAGGAAACCGTTGCGGCCTGGGTCGAGAAGCTTGCAGCGCAAACCGCGAGGTTTTTGGACTACTCGGGATCAAACCCCGCTCGGCTGGTGAATAATCTCGACTGGACCAGTGGCTACAGTGCAATCGATTTGTTGAGAGAGATCGGCAAACACTTCCGCGTCGGCAAAATGCTCTCCAAGGATGCGGTTTCAGCCAGACTCAATTCAGAAAGTGGAATCAGCTACACGGAGTTCAGCTATCAGATTTTGCAGGGTTTGGATTTCTTGGAGCTCTACCGGCGCTACGACTGCGTTATGCAATCCGGTGGTTCAGACCAGTGGGGTAACTTAACCGCTGGCAGCGACTTGATTCACAAGGTTGAGGGCAAGAGCGTGCATCTGATTGCAACTCCGCTGATCACCAACTCTGATGGGAAGAAGTTTGGCAAGAGTGAGGGTAATGCAATCTGGCTCGACTCTGACCTAACTAGCCCTTATGCCATGTACCAGTTCTGGCTGAACACCGATGATGCAGATGTAATCGATCGGTTGAAGGTTTTCACCTTCCTCACCAAAACCGAGATCGACGACCTTGCTGAGCAGGTGAGGGATGAGCCGTTCAAGCGAGAGGCCCAGCGTCGTCTAGCTCTCGAGGTCACTGAACTAGTGCACTCCAAAGCCCAGGCCGAGGCGGCTCGCGATGCGTCCCTCGCACTATTTGGTGCTGGGGAACTTCGCAATCTGGATCAGGAAGTGCTGCGGGATGCCCTGAGTGAACTTCCCTCCGCAATCGTTCGCGAGGGTGATTCGGTTGTTTCCGCCCTGGTTTCGACCGGACTATGTGAAAGCAACGGTGCTGCCAGGAGGGCTATTGCCCAGGGTGCAGTGTCAGTCAACAAGGTGAAGATCGATCACGAGGAAGCAATTTTGAGTGATTTTCTTGTGGGGGGCATGGCGGTTTTGGCTCGCGGGAAGAAAACCCTCGCGGCACTTTTCCTTGCAAAATAGGGGAACCAGGGCTGTCAACACGCGAATATCGCAGTTGATTTGACAGCTTTACCAAAACGTGACTAAGCTATACCGAGTTGTCCAAAGTTTGGCAGAATCCGATGAGATCGCCGGCTCAAGTACAACAAATCCTCGAACAGAGAAATTGACCCTTGCGGGTCCAGTTTTCGATGTCTAGGATTTAGGTCTCCGAGGAGGAATCCTCTGAAAACAAAAGGGAAACCTGGAGTTGACAGAAGAAGTCAAATCGGTAGACTTGAGAAGTTGCTCTGAAGCTGATTCGAGAGATGAAGTCAGAAGCATCCGATCTTTGAGAACTCAACAGCGTGCACAATGTCGATGCCAAAAACCTCGGCTGAAACTCCGGTTTCAGTAGAGATTCCTTTTGGATAAAACAGAATTGTCAGTAGACAGTTCAAAAGCCAAATCAAATTGATCACTCCAATTTTCCGGAGTGTTCGTAAAAGCTTGCCTGCTTGCAGGCAAACAAATTTTTACGGAGAGTTTGATCCTGGCTCAGGACGAACGCTGGCGGCGTGCTTAACACATGCAAGTCGAACGATGAAGCTGGAGCTTGCTCCGGTGGATTAGTGGCGAACGGGTGAGTAACACGTGAGAAATCTGCCCTTGACTCTGGGATAACTGCGGGAAACTGTAGCTAATACCGGATACTTTCCCTGGTGGGCATCCACTGGGGAAGAAAGAATTTCGGTCAAGGATGATCTCGCGGCCTATCAGCTAGTTGGTGAGGTAATGGCTCACCAAGGCGACGACGGGTAGCCGGCCTGAGAGGGTGACCGGCCACACTGGGACTGAGACACGGCCCAGACTCCTACGGGAGGCAGCAGTGGGGAATATTGCACAATGGGCGCAAGCCTGATGCAGCAACGCCGCGTGAGGGATGAAGGCCTTCGGGTTGTAAACCTCTTTTAGCAGGGAAGAAGCGAAAGTGACGGTACCTGCAGAAAAAGCACCGGCTAACTACGTGCCAGCAGCCGCGGTAATACGTAGGGTGCAAGCGTTGTCCGGAATTATTGGGCGTAAAGAGCTCGTAGGCGGTTTGTCACGTCTGCTGTGAAATTCCGAGGCTCAACCTCGGACTTGCAGTGGGTACGGGCAGGCTAGAGTGCGGTAGGGGAGATGGGAATTCCTGGTGTAGCGGTGGAATGCGCAGATATCAGGAGGAACACCAATGGCGAAGGCACATCTCTGGGCCGTAACTGACGCTGAGGAGCGAAAGCGTGGGGAGCGAACAGGATTAGATACCCTGGTAGTCCACGCCGTAAACGGTGGGTGCTAGCTGTGGGCCACATTCCACGTGGTCCGTGACGAAGTTAACACATTAAGCACCCCGCCTGGGGAGTACGGCCGCAAGGCTAAAACTCAAAGGAATTGACGGGGGCCCGCACAAGCGGCGGAGCATGCGGATTAATTCGATGCAACGCGAAGAACCTTACCAAGGCTTGACATATAGAGGAAAAGTGCAGAAATGTACTCCCCGCAAGGTCTCTATACAGGTGGTGCATGGTTGTCGTCAGCTCGTGTCGTGAGATGTTGGGTTAAGTCCCGCAACGAGCGCAACCCTCGTCCTATGTTGCCAGCACGTAATGGTGGGAACTCATGGGATACTGCCGGGGTCAACTCGGAGGAAGGTGGGGATGACGTCAAATCATCATGCCCCTTATGTCTTGGGCTTCACGCATGCTACAATGGCCGGTACAGAGGGCTGCAATACCGTAAGGTGGAGCGAATCCCAAAAAGCCGGTCTCAGTTCGGATTGAGGTCTGCAACTCGACCTCATGAAGTCGGAGTCGCTAGTAATCGTAGATCAGCAACGCTACGGTGAATACGTTCCCGGGCCTTGTACACACCGCCCGTCAAGTCACGAAAGTCGGTAACACCCGAAGCCGGTGGCCTAACCGTAAGGAGGGAGCCGTCGAAGGTGGGATTGGTGATTGGGACTAAGTCGTAACAAGGTAGCCGTACCGGAAGGTGCGGCTGGATCACCTCCTTTCTAAGGAGCATCTCGAAGAACTTCGGTTCTTCAAAGAGAGTCAGTTTCGAAGACGAATGTTCTTCGGCTGATTAGCTCATGGGTGGAACATCACATTGGATAACTCGGAAGAGTTTTTGGTCAGTACGCTCCTTGAGAGCTGGAAAGCCATGGTTTGGATCAGTTATCAGCACGCTGTTGGGTCCTTGGAGATCGGAAACGATCACCAGGGGCCATTTAGAGTTTGACTCTTTTGGTCAGGTTCGTATTTGTAAGGGAAACCAAGCAGTGCGGAACCGCCCGTACTTTGAGAACTACATAGTGGACGCGAGCATCTTTTGACATGCCTAGTGCATGTCAGCGATTTATTCTCAGAAATGAGAAAGATCCTTTAGTGTCAAGTTCGAAAGAGCACACGGTGGATGCCTTGGCAATAGGAGCCGAAGAAGGACGTAGCAATCTGCGATAAGCCTCGGGGAGTCGATAAGCAGACTTTGATCCGAGGATGTCCGAATGGGGAAACCCAGCCAGACTAGATCTGGTTACTTCCTGCTGAATGTATAGGCAGGATAGAGGGAACGTGGGGAAGTGAAACATCTCAGTACCCACAGGAAGAGAAAACAACAGTGATTCCGTTAGTAGTGGCGAGCGAACGCGGAAGAGGCTAAACCAAGCATGTGTGATAGCCGGCAGGCGTTGCATGTTTGGGGTTGTGGGACTTCTCAGTAAATCTGCCGATTTACACGAGTATGTAAGCAATGTAGACGAATGGTCTTGAACGGCCAGTCACAGAGGGTGCGAACCCCGTAGTCGAAACGTTGTCTCAGCTCGAGAAGTATCCCAAGTAGCACGGAACCCGTGAAATTCTGTGTGAATCTGCGAGGACCACCTCGTAAGCCTAAATACTACCTATTGACCGATAGCGGACAAGTACCGTGAGGGAAAGGTGAAAAGTACCCCGGGAGGGGAGTGAAATAGTACCTGAAACCGTGTGCTTACAAACCGTTGGAGCCAGCTTGTTCTGGTGACAGCGTGCCTTTTGAAGAATGATCCTGAGAGTTAGCGATCTGTGGCGAGCTTAACCCGTGTGGGGTAGGCGTAGCGAAAGCGAGTCTGAATAGGGCGATTCAGTCGCAGGTCCTAGACCCGAAGCGAGGTGATCTACCCATGGCCAGGTTGAAGCGACGGTAAGACGTCGTGGAGGACCGAACCCACTTCAGTTGAAAATGGAGGGGATGAGCTGTGGGTAGGGGTGAAAGGCCAATCAAACCTCGTGATAGCTGGTTCTCTCCGAAATGCATTTAGGTGCAGCGTCTTGTGTTTCTCTCTGGAGGTAGAGCTACTGGATGGCCGATGGGCCCTACAAGGTTACTGACGTCAGCCAAACTCCGAATGCCAGAGAGTGAGAACAAGGCAGTGAGACTGCGGGGGATAAGCTTCGTAGTCAAAAGGGAAACAGCCCAGACCACCAACTAAGGTCCCTAAGCGCTTGCTAAGTGGGAAAGGATGTGGAGTTGCATAGACAACCAGGATGTTGGCTTAGAAGCAGCCACCATTAAAAGAGTGCGTAATAGCTCACTGGTCAAGTGATTCCGCGCCGACAATATAACGGGGCTCAAGCAAGTCACCGAAGTTGTGGCATTTGTACATTGCTAGGTCGCAAGATCCAGGCGTACAGATGGGTAGGAGAGCGTCGTGTGGCGAGCGAAGCGGCGGAGTGATCCAGCCGTGGATGCCACACGAGTGAGAATTCAGGAATGAGTAGCGAAATGCGGGTGAGAAACCCGCACTCCGGAAGACCAAGGGTTCCAGGGCCAGGCTAATCCGCCCTGGGTAAGTCGGGACCTAAGGCGAGGCCGACAGGCGTAGTCGATGGACAACGGGTTGATATTCCCGTACCGGCGAAGAACCGCCCAAACTAATCCAGTAATGCTAAGTTGCTGAAGCTGATCTTGAAGCCTTCGGGTGGATGGGTCAGTGGAGCCAACGAACCTATGCTGGTGCGGTTAACGTATTAACAGGTGTGACGCAGGAAGGTAGCCTCCGCGGGGCGATGGTTGTCCCCGTTTAAGGACGTAGGGCGAGAGATAGGCAAATCCGTCTCTCACATAGCCTGAGATCTGATGATGAGTCCGCAAGGACGAAGTGGGTGATCCTATGCTGCCAAGAAAAGCATCGACGTGAGGTTCTAGCTGCCCGTACCCCAAACCGACTCAGGTGGTCAGGTAGAGAATACTAAGGAGATCGAGAGAATCGTGGTTAAGGAACTCGGCAAAATGCCCCCGTAACTTCGGGAGAAGGGGGGCCTGAGGCGTGTATGGATTTACTCCAAAAGCGCTGTATGGCCGCAGAGACCAGTGAGTAGCGACTGTTTATCAAAAACACAGGTCCGTGCGAAGTTGCAAAACGATGTATACGGACTGACGCCTGCCCGGTGCTGGAAGGTTAAGAGGACTGGTTAGCAGCAATGCAAAGCTAGGAATTTAAGCCCCAGTAAACGGCGGTGGTAACTATAACCATCCTAAGGTAGCGAAATTCCTTGTCGGGTAAGTTCCGACCTGCACGAATGGCGTAACGACTTCTCAGCTGTCTCAACCACGAACTCGGCGAAATTGCACTATGAGTGAAGATGCTCATTACGCGCAGAAGGACGAAAAGACCCCGTGACCTTTACTATAGCTTGGTATTGGTGTTCGGTGCGGCTTGTGTAGGATAGGTGGGAGACTATGAAGCGTGGACGCCAGTTCACGTGGAGTCATTGTTGAAATACCACTCTTGTCGCCCTGGATATCTAACCGCGGACCGTGATCCGGTTCCGGGACAGTGCCTGGTGGGTAGTTTAACTGGGGCGGTTGCCTCCTAAAAAGTAACGGAGGCGCCCAAAGGTTCCCTCAGCCTGGTTGGTAATCAGGTGTCGAGTGTAAGTGCACAAGGGAGCTTGACTGTGAGACTGACAAGTCGAGCAGGGACGAAAGTCGGGACTAGTGATCCGGCAGTGGCTTGTGGAAGCGCTGTCGCTCAACGGATAAAAGGTACCTCGGGGATAACAGGCTGATCTTGCCCAAGAGTCCATATCGACGGCATGGTTTGGCACCTCGATGTCGGCTCGTCGCATCCTGGGGCTGTAGTAGGTCCCAAGGGTTGGGCTGTTCGCCCATTAAAGCGGCACGCGAGCTGGGTTCAGAACGTCGTGAGACAGTTCGGTCTCTATCCTCTGCGCGCGCAGGAAATTTGAGAGGACCTGACCCTAGTACGAGAGGACCGGGTTGGACGAACCTCTGGTGTGCCAGTTGTACTGCCAAGTGCACCGCTGGTTAGCTACGTTCGGGAGGGATAACCGCTGAAAGCATCTAAGCGGGAAGCCTGCCTCAAGATGAGATTTCCATGACTTTATGTCGAGAGGGCCGCAGCTAGATTACTGCGTTGATAGGCGGGATGTGGAAGTACCGAAAGGTATGGAGCTGACCCGTACTAATAGCCCGATGACTTGATACAAATTCTTTTGCTTGCGTCCACTGTGTGGTTCTCGAGGTATGGTCGAGAACCGAAGAATGATCTTCGATTCACATAACTCAATAGTGTTTCGGCGGCCATAGCGAGAGGGAAACGCCCGGTCACATTCCGAACCCGGAAGCTAAGACTCTCAGCGCCGATGGTACTGCAAGGGGGACCTTGTGGGAGAGTAGGACACCGCCGGACTTACTTTAGAAATGGCCACTCCTTTTAGGGGTGGCCTTTTCTATTTAAGCTAATTCCAAAAGGAGCATCATGGAACGAAAGAGACCCAGCGAGAAGCGTGAGGGTCCAATTGGCCGTGGTGAGCGCACCGAGGGTGCGAGACCTGCATGGCAGGAACGTGTCAAGCGCGACAGGGAAGTCGAAAAGTCGCCGCTGATCCCCAGTGAGATTACTCCTGAGGACATCGACATGAGTGTTCGCGTCCAGCTCAAGACACTAACCGCTGAGAATGCTGAGATGGTTGCACGTCACCTTGCGATGGTGAACCTGCTTATTGATTCAGATCCCGAACTTGCTCACAAGCACGCGTTGGCCGCATCACGGCGCGCTGGTCGCCTTGCAATCGTTCATGAGACCCTTGGTGTAACTGCCTACACCGTCGGCGATTATTCGCTTGCGCTGCGCGAGCTGCTTACGCATCGCAGACTCTCTGGTTCCAACGATCAGCTTCCTCTAATTGTTGATTCTGAGCGCGGGATGGGTCGTCCGGCCCGAGCCCTGGAGGCTATCGCGGGTTTGGATCGTAAGAGTCTTTCGGTTGGGGTGCGTATCAATCTCGCTGTTGCCCTGTCTGGTGCTCGCCTCGACCTGGGCGACCCCAAGAATGCCAAGCTCGAACTTGAGATTCCGGAGCTTAGTCCTAAGCAGGTTTTCCCCCAGTCGCCGTTGTTATTCCGTGCGTATGCTGAGGTTTTGCGGGAGCTCGGGCAGTCGGGGGACTCATGGGACGAGCTCGCGGACCGAGCGGAGAAAGCCCTGTCTCAAGTTGATGGCGAAATGTTGGAGCTAATCGAAGAGATTACGATCCCTACCAGTGCTGATTTCGAGATAAAGCCGGCCAAGAGAAACTTCGACTCCTCAAGATCAGAGGGTAAGAATTTCGAGCGACGCCCACGACCGGCAGCTGGCGATGATCGCAAGCCGAGAGGCGAGCGATCTTCTGAATACAAACCCCGCAGTGATCGAAGCTCGGACTACAAACCGCGCGGTGAGCGCACATCTGATTACAAGCCTCGTGGTGAGCGCACTTCTGATTACAAGCCCAGAACTCCAAGGGCTGAAGGTTCAGAATCTAAGCCTGCTCCAAAGCGGGATTTTGATTCCCGCGGCCGCGATGGTAAGCCTCGGGGTGGTGCCAGCTTTGGCAAGGGAGCTCCAAGACCTGGAAGGCGAGGACCAAGCGAGGGAGGCGGCCGTGGCCGCGCTCGTTGATTCTTACGACTCCGTACTCTTTGATCTCGATGGAGTGGTCTATTTGGGATCCAAGGCCGTGCCTCACGCTGTTGAATCCGTGAATCGCGTCAAGGCTCAAGGCCTCAAGATTGGCTTTGTCACCAATAACTCTTCCCGGAGGCCTGAAGTAATTGCCGACCAGTTGGTCGCTTTGGGTATTGACACCAATCCGGCGGAGATTGTTGGCTCGGCGAAGGCCGGGGCGAAGATGCTAGTCGATCGCATCCCTCGGGGAGCCAAGGTCTTGGTTGTCGGCGGCGAGGGCCTCTCCTTTGAAGTCCAAGCCTTAGGTTTTGAAGTGGTCGCCTCTGCAGCTGATTCTCCTGCTGCAGTGATCCAAGGGTTTTCTCCAGATGTTGGATGGCGCCAGCTTGCAGAAGCCGCGTATGCGATCCAGCGAGGAGCTATCTGGTTGGCTACCAATCAAGACTGGACCATTCCTCGAGAAGATGGAATTGCCCCTGGTAATGGAACCTTGGTTTCGGCCGTTCATACCGCAGTTGGAATACTTCCCGACTTTGCAGGTAAACCTTTTGCACCCATCTACCAAGCGGCTATGGAGCAACTTGGTATTGCGCGTCCACTATTCGTCGGTGATCGTTTGGACACCGACATTAAGGGTGCGGTGAATTTTGGCATCGATTCGGCCTGTGTGATGACTGGAGTCGCCACCAGGAAAGAGTTAATTTCCGCGAAGCCTGATGAGCGGCCAACATTTGTAATCTCAGATCTCAGGGAGCTGTTCGTGGACTACTCCGAGCCAAAGCAAACCAAACGTGGATTTGAACTCAGAAAAAGCAGCGTTGAACTGCTGGGCAACAAAGTGGTTTCGGTCGATGGAGATCCAAAGTCGATTGACACGCTTCGCTGCGCCTGCAAGGTAGTCTGGTCAAGTCAGGTGCCAATCTACGGTCTCGATGTTGAGCCGGCCCTTTACAGTTAGGAAACCCATGGACCTAAATGAGATAGCGGCCAAGATTGAAGGGCTCGACAAGCTTGAAGAGTCCGAGCAAATCTTCGCCATTGAAGCCATTATCAAGTCCCTAGAGGAGCTTGTTTCCTAAGTGGGAGAGCGCCTAGACATAGAACTTGTGCTCAGGGGGCTCGCGCGTTCACGTTCGCAAGCAGCCCAACTCATTGACGCGGGAAGGGTCAGCGTAAACGGCAGGCCAGTGGCAAAGCCCTCCCAAAAAATTCAGCCCACTGACCAAGTTGACCTCAGTGCTGGGGTCGATTACGTATCTAGGGCAGGTGCCAAGCTTGCGTTTGCGCTGACAGAGTTCGGTATTGAGGTTCCACCAACAGTTCTCGATGCCGGTGCGTCCACCGGGGGATTTACTCAAGTTCTGCTTGACCGAGGTGCCCAAGAGGTACTCGCCATCGACGTGGGGCACGGACAGTTGGTTTCTGAGCTCGCTAATGATGCGAGGGTGAGAAACATCGAGGGCGTAAATCTGCGAGACCTGACTCCTGATGAGCTAACCCAAATTATCGGGCATCAACCATCCATAGGTTTAGTAGTCGCTGACCTCAGCTTCATATCAATCACTTTGGTTCTTGAAAACCTGGCTGGTCTGGCTCCATCAGCCCCGATGGTGATTTTGGTCAAACCTCAGTTCGAGGTCGGAAAGCATTCGTTGAATGCGTCCGGAGTTGTGACTGACTGGCGTGAAAGAGCCAGAGCGCTTACTCAAGTGGTCGACTTTAGCTACTCGATTGGATACTCAGTTAAGGCACTGGCTCAATCTCCTGTATTGGGAACCCATGGAAACGTGGAGTATCTGCTGTGGATAGTTTCCGATGAGTCCACTTATCGGGAACAATGGAGTGAAGAAATTATTCAGCTGGCGAAGAGGGTGAAATGACAAGAAGTGTCTTGCTGGTCTCCAACGCCCAGACTGAGCAGCAGGCAACCGTAGTCGAGCGCACCGCCAAGAAGTTGCTTGCCAGGGGCTTGCACCCTCTCCTGGAATCAATCGAGTTGGCAAGAATTTCAAAACTCGGCGTCGATCTAAACGGCGTTGGCGAGTTCATCGATCAGTCAATCGAAATCGGCATCGTGCTAGGTGGCGACGGAAGCATTCTGAGGGCCGCGGAGTTGTTGAGAAACCAGGAAGCCCCAATTCTTGGGGTGAACACTGGTCATGTTGGCTTTATGGCCGAGGCCGAGCTTGATGCCCTGGCTTCTGTCATGGACCGAGTGGCGGCCAGGGATTATGAAGTTGGTCACCGTTCGGCCCTGGAGGTTGAGGTTTACCAAGCAGGTGAGCTGGCCTTCAGCTCCTGGGCTATGAATGAAGTCACCGTTGAGAAATCGGCCAGAGAACGCATGCTGGAGCTGGTGGTGGAGGTTGACCGACGCCCGCTTTCGTCATTTGGCTGCGATGGAGTTTTGGTTAGCACCCCAACTGGTTCTACGGCCTACGCCTTCAGCGCAGGTGGGCCAGTAGTTTGGCCAGATGTTGACGCCCTGCTGGTTGTTCCCCTGAGTGCACACTCTCTGTTTGCGAGACCTTTGGTGCTGGGTTCGGCAACCCACTTAGCATTCGAGGTTCTCAAGCGAAGCCCCGGAAATGGGGTGCTGTGGTGTGATGGTCGAAGAACTTTTGATTTAGGGCCTGGTGCTCGCATCGAAGTTAGGCAATCAGATAAGCAGGTTCGCATGGTGCTGCTTTCCGACGACCCTTTCACCGATCGCCTGGTCCGCAAATTCAACCTGCCCGTCACCGGCTGGAGAGGTCCAGAGGAGAGTAAGTGATCGAGTCAATTTCGATTCGAAACCTTGGAGTCATTGCCCAGGCTGAGCTATCACTTGCTCCTGGATTCAACGCCCTCACTGGCGAGACTGGGGCGGGAAAGACGATGGTCCTCAGCGCCCTAAACCTCCTACTCGGTGGTCGAGCAGACACAACTGTGATTCGCTCAGGCGAAGAGTCGTTGTCTGTCAGCGGCACCTGGATAATTCGTAGCTCGGAGCTCAGGGTGGAGCTTGAAAATCTTGGTGCTCAGTTAGATGGTGATGAACTGATCATCACCAGGACCGTGAGCAGTGATGGTCGCTCAAGAGCAATTCTGGGTGGCACGCCGGTGCCGATATCAACCCTGGCTGAGCTATCAGAGCGGCTGGTGGCCGTCCATGGCCAATCGGACCAACAGCGACTGCGTTCGGTTGCAGCTCAGCGAGATGCGTTGGATGAGTACGGCAAGCTCCAAGCCCACCTTCAGGCTTATAAACAGGCGCACACCTCCTACTTTGAGCTTCAGGCTCGATACCATCGAATGCAATCTGCCAGTGGCCAAGACCGGGCTCGGGTGGAGGAACTCAAGTCGTTGCTCACAACCTTTGAAAAACTCAGCCCTGCTAAGGGTGAGATTTCTGAATTGGGAAATTTGATTGATCGGCTTAGCAACATCGATGGTCTTCGAATTGCCGCGACAACCGCGCACGAGGCCATCTCGCCTGAGGATTCCGTGGGCGCACTGCAAGCTCTTGGAATTGCCAGGAAGAGTCTTGAATCAACTTCGGATCCGAAGTTACAGGACATTGCGGCGCAGCTTTCAGAGCTGACCAGCCTCACCAGGGACATCTCTGTGGAGCTGTCGAGCTATCTCATCGATTTGGAAATAGATCCGCAGCAGCTTGAGGCGAGCCTCGAACGCAGGGCTGAGCTGTTGGCCTTCGAGCGCAGGAACGGAGAGCTTGATGCATTCATCGACAGCGTTCCACAGCTCCAGGCGGAACTAATTGATTTGGATTCATCTGACGAACAGCTTGAAAAGCTTGAGATTCAAGTGGAGGCCGCTCTCTCGCAACTTTCGACTGCAGCCAAGGCGCTTTCTATCGCCCGGCAAGAGGCAGCACTGAGACTCGGTCAAGAGGTGACGTCCGAGCTAGCGGAGCTTGCAATGGTCGGTTCCAAGCTGGTTGTTCAAATTTCTGACCTTGGAGAGTTCGAGTCCCACGGCTCGGATCGTGTGGAATTCATGTTGGCGGCCTTCGATGGAGCTAACTTGAGGCCAATATCAAAGGCAGCTTCGGGTGGAGAACTTTCGAGAATCATGCTCGCTCTCGAGCTTGTGCTTTCTAAAGACAAGACATTGCCAACCATGATTTTTGATGAAGTCGATGCCGGCGTTGGTGGCCAGACCGCCTCAGAACTAGGCCGCAGGCTTGCGAGAGTTTCTGAGAACACCCAGGTGCTGGTGATTACTCACCTCGCACAGGTTGCGGCTTTCGCTTCCAATCAAATTCGAGTTTTGAAGAACACGCAGGGTTCCATAACTCACTCCTCTGTGCTACCCCTCAGCGGAGAAGAGCGAGTTCGAGAACTTGCCCGCATGCTCTCAGGAGCACCAGATTCCGATGTTGCCATCGCGCACGCTAAAGAATTATTGGCATCCAACTAGAAACTTTGGTGTCTTAGGCAAACTGCAATTGATTCGCTGATAGATTGGGATTCCATGGCCGAGAGCTCTGGAATCCCAAGACACATTTTCGTAACTGGTGGCGTTGCGTCATCCCTAGGTAAGGGCCTGACCGCCGCTTCACTGGGAAATCTCCTTAGAGCGCGCGGACTCAAAGTCGTGATGCAAAAGCTCGACCCATACCTAAACGTTGATCCCGGAACCATGAACCCGTTTCAGCACGGAGAGGTTTTTGTCACCGAAGATGGTGCTGAGACCGACCTAGATATTGGTCACTACGAGCGCTTTTTGGACATCAACCTGAATGCTGCTGCCAACGTCACGACCGGTCAGGCGTACTCAGCCGTCATCGCTAAGGAGCGCCGGGGCGAGTACCTGGGCGACACCGTGCAGGTCATTCCGCACATTACAGACGAACTCAAGCGCCGCATGCGTTTGCAGGCAACCATGGTTCCGGCTCCGGACGTGATTATCACCGAGATCGGTGGCACCGTTGGAGACATTGAGTCGCAGCCATTTATGGAAGCCGCTCGACAGGTGAGAAGAGACATTGGCAGAGACAATGTGTTTTTTGTGCACGTGACCCTAGTGCCTTACCTAAAGCCATCTGGCGAACTAAAGACCAAGCCAACCCAGCACTCAGTTGCCATGTTGCGATCGCTCGGTATTCAGCCAGATGCCATTGTGTGCAGATCTGATCGAGAGCTACCAGAGGGTATTAAGAACAAGATCGCCCTGATGTGCGATGTTGACCGCGAGGCAGTAGTCACTGCGGCGGACGCAGCCTCAATCTATGACATTCCAAAGGTTCTGCACTCCGAGGGGCTAGACAGCTACATCATCAGATCGCTAAAGCTTGACGCAAGCGATGTCGACTGGAGTGGTTGGACCCCTGTCCTGAATGCCGTGCACGACCCCAAGCACGAGCTCACTATAGGACTTGTGGGTAAGTACATAGATCTTCCCGATGCCTATCTATCCGTGACCGAAGCTCTCAGGGCCGGCGGCTTTGCGGAGTCAGCCAAGGTAAACATCCGCTGGATCAAGTCCGATGATTGCGAAAGCGAGGAAGGCGCAGCCAAGAACCTTTCAGACCTTGACGCCATCTGTGTTCCAGGCGGCTTCGGAATCCGAGGTATTGAGGGCAAACTCGGGGCATTGAAATTCGCCCGCGAACAGCAAATCCCAACCTTGGGACTCTGCCTTGGACTGCAGTGCATGGTTATTGAGCACGCTAGAAACAAGGCTGGCATCGCCGGGGCAACCTCGAGCGAGTTTGAGCCAAGCGCTCAGAACGCTGTAATTGCAACCATGGCAGAACAGGTCGATGTTCTTGCTGGTGGAGATCTTGGTGGCACCATGCGTCTTGGTAGCTACGAGGCGAAGCTCGCCGCGGGCAGCATTGTTGCGGAGGTCTATGGGTCAACTACCTCCCACGAGAGACACCGCCACCGCTACGAGGTAAACAACCGCTTCCGCGATCAGATTGCTGAAAGCGGCCTAGTGTTCTCGGGAACGAGTCCAGATGGGCAGTTGGTTGAGTATGTGGAACTTCCTCGTGAGGTTCACCCTTACTACGTAGGAACCCAGGCCCACCCTGAATTCAAGTCTCGACCGACCAAGGCTCACCCACTGTTTCACGGTCTAATCAAGGCCGCCTTGGAGCGTCAGCGCCAGCAGCGGCTATTCAACGAGAACTAAATGTCTAAGCCGCTTGAGAGCTATCTGCGGCATCTGACGATTGAGCGCGGGTTGAGTGCAAACACCCTTTCCGCCTACGGTAAAGACCTTTCCGGTTACCTAGATTTTCTCGAGCAAGAAGGCGTCGATCTCATGGACGCGAGATCTGAACACATCGAGGGCTATCAGTTGGCGCTGATTGACAGCGGGTTGATTGCTTCTTCGAGAGCGAGAGCTCTCGCGGCGATTCGTGGACTCCACCGATTTTTGGCCCTCGAAGGTATTCGAAGTGATGATCCCACAAAAAAAGTCAGGCCTCCCAAGCTTCCGATCAGGCTTCCAAAGGCGCTCCACCTATCTCAGGTAGAGAAGCTCTTGGAGGCCAGTGGGCCAGAGCCTGGAGTGGATAGCCCAGACCTGATCAGAATCAGAAACCGCGCGATTGTCGAGCTTCTTTATTCAAGCGGCGCTCGCGTCAGTGAAATCGCGGCGCTGGACTTGGATGAAGTAGACCACTCAGGCTTCATCCGGGTCCGCGGTAAGGGATCAAAGGAGCGACTGGTGCCCGTTGGTAGCTTTGCTCGGAGGGCGCTCGAGGAATATCTGGTTCGTGTGCGACCGGGATTAGTGAAAGCTGCCACTCCAGCATTGTTTCTCAACCAGCGCGGTGGGCGACTATCTAGGCAGTCCATTTGGGAAATCATTAGAGCGTGCGGCGAAGCGGTCGGAATTGAACTTTCGCCCCACACGCTGCGCCACTGTTTTGCAACTCATTTGATAGAGGGCGGTGCAGACGTCAGGGTTGTCCAAGAGCTTCTAGGGCACTCGTCGGTGGCCACAACTCAGATCTATACCAAGATCACAATCGATACCTTGAGAGAGGTTTATCAGTCGGCTCACCCGCGTGCTCGGCGGTAGGCTATTTGCACAAGTAGTTGGAGGCACAAGTGAATCTCTCTGGTAAGGAGTTTCCGATCCCGGCGAAGCTGAAGTCCCACGGACCGGCTCGCATTATTGCAATGTGCAACCAAAAGGGTGGCGTTGGAAAGACCACAACCACCATCAACCTGGCCGCCTCTTTAGCCGAGTACGGCAGAAAAGTTCTTGTTGTTGATTTCGATCCACAGGGTGCACTCTCGGTCAACTTGGCAGCGGACTACCAAGATGCACCAACTATTTATGACCTGATGATGAATGCGTCGATGGATCCTCACGTTGCGATTCAGCAGACTGAAGTTGAGAACCTCGACATCATTCCGGCAAACATTGACCTGTCTGCCGCAGAGATGAACCTTGTAACCGAGATGGGTCGCGAGCGTGTTCTCGAGGGCATTTTGCACAAGGTAAAAGATGAGTACGACGTTATTTTCGTGGACTGCCAGCCATCACTGGGACTTCTCACAGTCAATGCGTTGACAGCCGCCCACGGCGTACTGATTCCGATGGCAACCGAGTTCTTTGCACTTCGTGGCGTCGCGCTGCTAATTCAGACCATTGACAAGGTCAAGGCCAGGACCAACCCGACCCTCACGCTTGATGGTCTGATTCCGACCATGCATGATTCCCGCACCCTGCACTCTCGCGAGGTACTGGAGCGTTTGCAGGAAGCCTTCCCCGGTATGGTGTTTGAGACTGCAATCGGTCGCACTGTGAAGTTCCCTGATGCCACCGTGGCACGAAAGCCAATTACTCAGTTTGCCCCGAGTTCAGAGGCCGCTGAGGCCTATCGCAGGGTTGCCAGAGAGCTAGTCAAACGTGGCAGTGCAGCTTGAGTCTGAAATAGATTTTCGGCTCACCCTCGACAACTTTGATGGCCCGTTTGATCTTCTTCTGCGTCTCATCGGCAAGCATGAGCTAGACATCACTCAGGTATCACTCTCTCGGGTCACAGACGAGTTCCTTACCTACGTGAAGCAGCTTGATGAGCACGCAGAAATCGAGAGCGCCAGCGAGTTTTTGGTCGTAGCAGCCACCTTGCTAGACCTGAAGATAGCTAGCTTGCTTCCGGCCGGCGAGGTTGTTGACGCTGAGGATGTTGCACTTTTGGAGGCAAGGGACTTACTTTTTGCAAGGTTGCTTCAATATCGGGCGTTCAAGGAAATCGCAGCTTGGTTTAGTTCCAGTCTCGATCGCGAGTCGGGTCGATTGCCAAGATCGGTTCGACTCGAAGAGCGCTTCCGTGAGCTTCGTCCAGAACTGCGTTGGGAGCTGAGCGTTCAGGAGTTCTCTCAGTTAGCTCAGATGGCATTCGCCCCGAAAGAAATCCCTGGGGTTGGACTTACTCACCTACATGCCCCAAGGGTAAGCATCCGAGAGCAGGCGGGCTTGATGGTCGAGCGACTGAGGCAACGAAGCTCGATGACCTTTCGTGAATTGATTGCCGATGCCAAGGATCGCTCTGAACTGGTTGCAAGGTTCTTGGGGCTTCTCGAGCTGTATCGACTTGGGGCGGTCGGCTTTAGGCAGTCGGACCCTTTCGCCGATTTTTCGGTGGTGTGGGAGGATAGGGCTTTTGATGAGGCCAAATTGAACCAGTTGGGAGCGGAATATGACGACTGATTTTCAGCTTCGTGCTGCTCTAGAGGCAATCCTGACGGTTGCTGAAACCCCGCTGAATCTAGTTACTCTCGCCGGTGCGCTTGAGGTACCGCTCAACGATGTAAAGCGAGAGCTTGAAGCCTTACGCGAAGATTACGACTCAGCCAACGAAGGCGTCGGTCGCGGGTTTGAACTCCGCGAGGTTGGTGGTGGATACCGGCTATACGTGAGACCCAACCACGATTGGGCGGTGAAGCAACTGGTGGCCAATGAGAATCCTGCCAAGTTGTCTCAGGCCGCACTCGAGACGCTGGCCGTAATTGCTTACCGGCAGCCAATTTCTAGAGGTCAGGTTTCATCAATTCGCGGCGTAAACGTTGACTCCGTAGTGCGTACTTTGCTCTCTCGAGGTCTAATCACAGAGCTATTCGTAGATGCCGAGACCGGCGCCGCGATGTTTGGAACCACCGAATTGCTTCTTGAGGTGCTGGGAATCAACAGCCTGGATGAACTGCCTCAAATTAGCCCCTACCTACCCGGACAGGATGACATTGACTGATCAAGAAGGCATCAGGCTCCAAAAGGTGCTGGCCAGCGCAGGAGTTGCCTCCCGAAGAGTTTGCGAAGAGCTGATTGTGCAGGGCCGCGTTCGAGTAAATGGCAAAGTCGTCCGCGAGCTAGGTTCAAGAATTCACCCTGAAACTGACCAGGTTCAGGTAGACGGACGTCCAGTTCAGCTCGATCCAGATCGGGTTTACTTTGCATTCCACAAGCCAAAAGGCGTGGTTTCCACCATGTCGGATGAAAATGGAAGAAGATGCCTAGCCGACTACTTCGTGGGTCTGGATCGAGTCTTCAATGTCGGGCGATTGGACTCTGAGACCACCGGAATTTTACTTATGACAAACGATGGTGATTTGGCCAATCAACTAGCGCACCCAAGCTATGAGGTTGAAAAGCTCTACGTGGCAAAAGTGAGAGGCAAGATCACCAGAGTCGAGATTCAGCGACTGCTCGATGGTGTGAAGCTGGAGGATGGATTCCAGAAAGCTGACAAGGCCAGAGTGCTTGATCAGAACGAGCAGAGTTCACTCGTTGAAGTGGTTCTTCACAGCGGAAAAAACCGCATTGTTAGACGCATGTTCGAGGCCGTTGGTTTCCCGGTTCTCGAACTCACCAGAAAGAGCTTCGGTCCTCTTAGGCTCGGAAATCTCAAGCCTGGCCAGTTCCGTGAGTTGGGTAGACTCGAGGTGTCGTCTTTGATGGAGGCGGCGCAGGCGGGATCCCGCAAAGAAAGAGGGCGCTAATGGCTGTTAGGGCAATTCGCGGAGCAATCCAACTTGATAGAGATGATCGCGAACACCTGCTGCGATCTACTGCCGAACTTGTCACCAAGGTGCTTCACGAGAACAACCTTTCAACAGCCGAGCTGATCTCGATTTGGTTTACCGCAACCCCAGATGTCACATCAGAGTTTCCTGCGCTAGCCGCGCGCGAGCTAGGTTTGGGCGATGTACCGCTGATGTGCAGCGTTGAAATGGATGTCCAAGGCGCAATGCCAAGAGTGATTCGTCTGATGATGCACGTGGACACCAAGCTGTCTCGTTCTGAAATCAAACACATTTACCTTCGTGGTGCGGCAAACCTCAGGACTGATCTGGCACAGTAATGCCGAACATCAAGATTGTCGGAACCGGGTTATTGGGAACCAGCCTAGGCCTTGCGCTCTCGCGCCAGGGGATCACACCGCAGTTAGCCGACCAGTCCAAGTCTGCGCTGAGGCTTGCTGTTGAATATGGTGCAGGGGAGATGACTGGACCTGAGCCAGATTTGGTGGTCGTCTGCGTTCCACCGGATGCCACAGCCGACGTAGTGATTCGTCAACTCCAAGATCACCCAAGTGCCGTTGTGACAGATGTCGCAAGCGTCAAGGTTGAGATTGCCCACCAGGTCAGTGAATCCGGGTTGGGTGATCGCTACGTAGGATCTCACCCCATGGCAGGTAGAGAAAAAGGTGGACCAGCCGCCGCGCGAGCGGACCTCTTCTTTGCGCGTCCATGGGTGATCACTCCGCATGCCGGCAACACCAATGATGCAATTGAGTTGATCAGGGATGTTGCGCTTAGAGTTGGTGCCTTGCCGGTTCAGCTGGCTTCGGCAGACCATGACAAAGCGGTAGCTTTGGTGTCTCACCTGCCACAGCTCGTGGCGTCGGCGCTCGCCAGCCAATTGAATGCCGGCACAGAGGACGAACTGTCCCTGAGCGGTCAGGGATTAAGAGACACCGCTCGAATTGCAGCAAGTGATCCGGAGCTATGGGTGCAGATTATTTCCCAGAATTCCAAGGCGCTGTTGCCACTTATCAGTGGAATGCGGGCGGAGCTTGAGGCGCTGGAGACGGCCCTTTCAGATATCGCAGCCCCTGGCTCACTAGCCAAGGTGCACTCGTTGTTGACCCGAGGAAACGCAGGAATTGCCAAGATTCCAGGCAAGCATGGTGGAAAGTTTGCCGATTACTCGCAGCTAACCGTGATGATTGACGACTCACCTGGTTCACTTGCAACACTGTTCACCTTTATCGGAGACATCGGGGTAAACATCGAAGACTTCAAGCTAGAGCACTCTCCTGGAGCTCCGATTGGTCTGGTAGAGCTGCAGGTTTTGCCTGACGTGTCGCAGCGCCTTTCCGAGGAGCTCGAGAAAAACGGCTGGCGGTTGGTCTAATGTCCGAGTTTGTGGTTGCTATTGATGGACCCGCGGGCTCTGGGAAGTCCAGTGTTTCGAAGGCGGTGGCAAAACGACTGAACTTCGGATATCTAGATACCGGCGCAGGCTATCGTGCCTATGCACTCTGGGCCAACGATAACCCTGACAGCTCCAACTTCCCCTATTCGATCAGCACAGACCCGGATGCTGTCACCGTGCTGGTTGATGGGGTGGATGTTAGCGATCGCATTCGAACCGAACAGGCTGCTGCCCTCGTGAGTGAATACGCGCAGCGTCCAGCGGTCCGCGAGCTGCAGAAGCGTGATGCTCGCCAGCGAATGGCCGACTGCGAGGCCGCAGGGATCGTCGTTGAAGGAAGAGACATAACCACGGTCGTGGCTCCGGATGCTCAGGTGAGGATATTGCTGACCGCATCAGAGGAAGTCAGGCTCAGACGACGTGGCCTAGAAGGCACTGAGTCAGCTGAGAATTTAGTGTCTCGAGACCAAAAAGACAGTAAAGTGGCAAGGTTCCTAGACGCCGCCGAGGGCGTAACGGTGATCGACACCTCCGACATGGATTTTGAACAAAGTGTTCAGGCCGTTTTGGCCGAAATTGCAAGGATTAGAAATTGAGTGAAGAGTTTGAGCCTGAGCTGGATATTGCCAAAGCCGAGGTGCTGAAGGCGGAGCTTGAGGACTATGACCTAGATGAAGAGGACCTAGCTCTTCTAGGAATCCAGCTTGATGAGGAAGAGCTATCGGAGTATCGACCTGCGCCTCCGGTGCTGGCCATTGTCGGAAGACCAAACGTTGGCAAGTCGGCGTTGGTCAATCGAATTCTTGGTCGTCGTGAAGCGGTCGTTGAAGATCGCCCCGGCATTACTCGTGACCGTGTTTCATACAAGGCAGAGTGGAACGGTAGGCCACTGACACTAGTCGACACTGGCGGCTGGGAGCATGATGCCACCGGTATCGATGCCTCCGTGGCCGAGCAGGCAGAGATTGCGGTAGATCTCTCCGATGCAGTGCTTTTTGTGGTCGATGCACTAGTTGGTGCAACCGCTTCGGACGAGCGAGTGGTCAAGATGCTGCGTGGCACCGGAAGACCTGTTTTCTTGGTAGCAAACAAGATCGATGACTCTCACCTGGATTCTGAAGCCGCCGCGCTTTGGTCATTGGGACTCGGCGAGCCCCATCCGGTCTCAGCCTTGCACGGTAGGGGAGTGGCGGACCTTTTGGATGCCGTCATGAAGGTGCTTCCGGAAAAGAGTGCGGTTGCGGCGGACGAGTACCGCGGTCCTCGAAAAGTGGCACTAATCGGCCGACCTAACGTTGGTAAATCATCTCTTTTGAACAAAGCGACCGGCACGAACCGTGCGGTCGTGAATGACCTCGCTGGCACCACTCGTGACCCGATCGATGAGCAGGTTGAGATTGCCGGCAAGATTTGGCGATTTGTCGACACCGCAGGTATCAGACGTCGGCTACATAGACAGCAGGGTGTTGATTTCTACGCATCGCTAAGAACTGCTGCCGCTTTGGAGCGCGCCGAGGTTGCCGTAGTGCTATTTGATGTGACCGAACCGATTAGCGAGGCCGATGTTCGAATCGTGCAGCTCGCACTCGACTCTGGTCGCGCACTTGTGCTTGCTTTCAACAAGTGGGATCTACTCGACGAAGATCGTCGCAATTACCTCGAAAAAGAGATCGAACGCGACCTCGCCCACGTTGACTGGGCCCCGCGGGTGAACATCTCCGCCTCTACCGGAAGACATTTGGAGAAGTTGGTCCCTGCTTTGGAGCTTGCTTTAGAGAGCTGGGACAAGCGCATCCCAACCGGGAAGCTCAATGCTTTCCTGCAGCAGCTTCAGGCGGAGAACCCGCACCCAATTCGCGGTGGCAAACAGCCGAGAATCCTGTTTGGAACCCAGGCCGCATCTCGTCCACCAAAGTTTGTGTTGTTTTCAACCGGCTTCTTGGAGGCCGGCTACCGCCGCTACATCACTAGGCGACTGCGCGAGGACTTTGGTTTTGAGGGGTCGCCGATTGAGATCGGTGTGCGCGTAAGGGAGAAGAGAAAGCGCCGCTAATGGCAAAGATTTCTGTTGTAGGAGCGGGTGCAGTTGGAGCGTCCACCGCTTATGCGCTCATGATTCAAGGCATTGCCCGTGAGGTGGTGCTCTATGACATCGATCATGCCAAGGCCCGAGCCGAGGTACTGGATCTTGCCCATGGTTCACCGTTCACGCCCGCTACTGAGCTAAGCGGCGGCTCGGACATCTCTCAAACCGCCGGTAGCGACTTGGTCATCATCACTGCCGGGGCCAAGCAGAAACCAGGTCAGTCAAGACTTGACCTAGCAGGGGTCAACGTTTCGATTCTCAATTCCCTAATCCCTGACCTGCTTGTCAACTCTCCCGACGCTATTTTGATGCTGGTCACCAATCCCTGTGACGTTCTGGCGGTTGTGGCTCAGAGGATCTCCGGACTTCCCTCAAGCCGAGTTTTCTCCTCGGGTACGGTGCTAGACACATCCAGATTGCGCTGGATGCTTTCGAAGCGATTGGGTGTTGCCGCGAGCTCGGTGCACGCCTACATCCTGGGAGAGCACGGAGATAGCGAATTCTCTCTTTGGTCTCAGACCAGAATCGGAGCAATTCCGCTCTCAAATTGGGACCTCGGAAATGGCAAGGCGCTATCTGAGGAAGAGCTGGGGAACATCGCATTTGAGGTGAAGAACGCGGCTTACCAAGTCATTGAGGGTAAGGGCGCCACCAACTACGCAATTGGATTGTCAGCGGCCCGCATCGCCTCAGCCATCCTTGGTGATGAAAACGCGGTGCTGACAGTGAGCTCAGTTTTATCCGACTACATGGGCATTTCCGGCGTCGCACTCTCGGTGCCTTCAATCGTCAATCGCTCAGGTGTCTCCCGCGTCCTCGAGTTCCCAATGTCGGTGCAAGAGCGTGAGAAATTTGAGAAATCGGCCGCTGCGGTGGCGAACTCGCTATCCAGTCTTGGGTTTTAGCTAGTTCCCAGCCGCGGGAGTGAATAGACTTCTGGGGTTATCTGTCGGATAACGGGCTGTAGCGCAGCTTGGTAGCGCACTTGTCTGGGGGACAAGGGGTCGTCGGTTCAAATCCGGCCAGCCCGACAGATCTGCTATCGGAGCCCCGAGGCGCGTTCTGAAAGGAAAAGCTTTGGCCACGGTTCCATTTTCATTTGAGGTCTACCCGCCTCGTTCGCCTGACGCTGCACCTGCGCTATTTGAGGCAATCGACAAGCTCAGTGCACTTGGCCCCCGATTTATCTCGGTAACCTTTGGAGCCGGCGGCTCCGACACCAAAAATTCCATCGATGTTCTTGGCTACATTCTCAAAAAGAAAATCGGAGCCCTGGCTCACCTAACCTGCGCTGGGACCAGCAGAAGCAGCGTCGAGTCTTTGATTGATGCATTCCAGGCAGCCGGGGTGAGAGACTTCTTGGCACTTCGAGGGGACCTGCCGGCCGGTGAGGTTGAATTACCCGTTGATTCTCTCAATACTGCCGCCGAGTTGGTTGCGATTTTGAGATCGAGATCAACTGGTGGCTCGGTTGCGGTTGCTGCATTTCCAAATGGTCACCCCGAGTCCGGATCCCAGCGAGCTGACATCGACGCACTATTGGCAAAAGAGCAAGCTGGAGCTGACTATGCCATCACCCAGTTGTTTTTCTATGCGAGCGACTATTTCAACTTCGTCGATCTTGCTCGATCCAGGGGTGTGACCATCCCGATTCTGCCTGGGATAATGCCGCTTACCTCGGCAAGCCGACTGGAGAGAGTGCTCGAGCTCACCGGAGAGACTCGCCCAGCTGAGCTCGCTGAGCAGCTAGCGGTTCCAGATTCCAAGCAGCGCGTTGAGGCTGGTATCGCATGGGCAGCTGATCTCGTGGCTCAACTCGTAGCCGGTGGTGCACCGGGAATCCACCTATATGCCTTCAACGAACACGAGCGGGTAACCGAAGTGCTCCGCAGGGCTAACCTGATTTAGGCTTCGCCGATCCTAGAATCTCGGTATGGGTTTGAGCCAAGAGCTTCGCAGCGTTCCGAACCTACTTAGTCTGCTCAGACTTTTACTTGTCCCAGTCTTCCTCTGGTTGTTGCTGGCGGATTATCTAATTTGGGCGCTGGTCATACTTGCTCTCGCCGGGGCCTCGGATTGGCTGGACGGGGTTATCGCCAGAAAGTTCAACCAAGTCACTGAGCTAGGGAAGGTCCTGGATCCTGCTGCAGACCGTCTCTACATCTTTGCAACCCTTATCGGCTTGACGATCAACGGGAATATTCCACTGTGGCTAGCGGTCGTCATCATCGCTCGTGATGTGATGCTTTTGCTGGTGTATCCGATGCTCGCCACGCATGGCTATGGACCTCTGCCAGTGCACTTTTTGGGCAAGGCTGGAACCTTCGCGCTTCTGTATGCACTGCCTCTGTTGCTGATGGCGGACATCTGGCCAGATGCAGATTTCGTGATCCTGCCGCTGGCCTGGGCCTTCGCCTACTGGGGTATTGCGCTGTATTGGGTAGCCGGCTTCATATACGTAAATCAAGTTAGAAAATTGTTGTCAAAGTAGCCCTGAAAATCCCCTAGCATTGTGCATAACGAGGGGAGACCAAAATGTTCAACGCAGATGAAACCGCAAGGTTTTCATCTGATTTGGTCCAATCCGACTCAGATTCGCTAACCCCCGAAGAGGCCCGTGCGGTTGCCGCTTTGCCCAAGGGTTCAGCTCTACTTATTTCAACTCATGGTCAGTTTTCGGGTTCCCGCTTCTTGCTCGATGCGGACGTGAACACCGCAGGTCGGCACCCGGACGCGGACATTTTTCTGGACGATGTGACTGTCTCACGCAGACACGTGGAGATTGTCCGAACCGACGGTGGCTTCGAGGTGAGAGACCTCGGTTCGATGAATGGCACCTATCTAAACGGCGAGATCGTTGATCGAGCGCAGCTTAGAGATGGTGACGAGCTTCGAATCGGGAAATTCAGACTTACCTTCTTCGTTGGAGGAAAGGCCTGATGGAGAACGCGGTAAGAAAGCTTTCTGATCACAAGCTCTACACAATCGGTCAGGTTCTAACGGTTCTAAAACCGCAGTTTGGTGACCTCACCCCATCAAAGTTGAGATTCTTGGAGGATCAGGGGTTACTCACTCCAGAGCGCACCGATGCCGGATATCGCAAATATTCCGAGAATCAAATTGAGCGACTAAGCATCATTCTCACCCTGCAGCGAGATCAGTATCTGCCGCTAAAAGTTATCAAGGACTACCTGGCAGAACTCGATGCCGGTAGAACACCTATTTTGCCGACCGCCTCACCCGCGACCCTGAGGCGCGGTCAGCGCTTCTCAACCGCGCAGCTAAAAGCGGAAACCGGCATTTCCGACCTGGCATTTAGGGAGGCTGCCGAGCTTGGACTCTTTGGCCCTCAGCCTCACAGTTCACATGAGGTCGAGATTGCCTTTGCCCTAGTGGGACTCGAGCAGTTTGGTATTCAACCTCGTCACCTCAGGGGCTTGAAGTCAGCAGCAGAGCGCGAGGTTGCGATCATCAGCGGCGTAACAGAGCCGGTCTTGCGCAAGAAGGCTCCGGAGTCGGCTGCTCGCGCTGCACACATCGCCTCTGAGATCGCTGAGCGATTTGGGGCAATTCGCGGGCATCTGATTCAGCAGTCGATTGACTCAATCGAAGGTTAGATTTCGACACGCCGAGGCTGTGGAGTAACCCTAAAGTACAACTTGAAGGCAGACTTAACGAGTCGTTACTAAGGAGAGACACGTGGACTACGAATCCGGGATGCTCTTTACCGATGGTTTGCCTTCTCAGGACATCGGTTACAGAGGAGCATCTGCTGCCGCAGCAGCCGGAATCTCCTATCGTCAGTTGGACTACTGGGATCGCACCGGACTGGTAATTCCGAGCATTCAGACCGCTACCGGATCTGGTTCTCAAAGGCTCTACTCTTTCCGTGACATCCTGGTCCTCAAACTTGTAAAGCGTCTTTTGGACACCGGAGTCTCGCTGCAGCAGATTCGTCTAGCGGTTGAGCAGCTTCGTGCCTCCGGTATCTCAGATCTAACCAACACCACTTTGATGAGCGATGGCGCTCGCGTTTACCTCTGCACCTCACAGGACGAAGTTATCGACCTTCTAGGTCAGGGCCAGGGAGTTTTTGGAATCGCGGTTGGTCGAGTGCTGCGCGAGGTCGAGGCCACCTTGGTTGACTTTGCGGCCGAAGAAGCAGCAGTTCAAGATGAATTGGCCGCTAGAAGAGCTAGGAAGATTTCCTAGCGTCTAAACCAACGACGCTTCTTTTGTTCCTTGCGGCTCTCCGAGCCCATCAATTCGGTGATCGGATTACCTAAACCCCTAGTTGCGCGAGTAGAGCTTGCTCTATCTGGATTGCGCGTCTCGCGCTCCATCGCTGACAGAGCACCTGCCAATAGCCAATCGAAGCCTTTCGCCACCTCTGCAGCGCCTTCTGCGGGCCAGGAGTGAATTGGTCTAGCGGCTCCGGTTGACTGCTGAATAGCGGCACGTTCTTCGAAGTAGGGCATCAGCAGTTGATTGCCAAACATCTCCTTGAGTTCCTTGAGGCGGTAGTCGTGCTCATTGGACTGTGGCCTGAGGCGGTTCACGACGACACCCAAAAGCTCAAGACGTGGAGTTAGCTTTGCGCTGATTTCAGCAATTGCCTTTCGGGCTCTATCTGCTGCGATGACCGAGTAGAGCGAGGGTTCGGTAACAATGATTACTCGGTCTGATGCCACCCAGGCGGTTCTTGTGAGGGCATTGATAGATGGGGGAGTGTCGATGATTACTAGGTCGTAGTCCTCTTCGATTTGAGTCAGGACTTCTTCTAGCTTCCAGACATCCGCCACAGTCGGCGCGGGGTTATCCAGCAACAAGGATCTGGGTGACCCGACCATCACATCCATCTTGCTGCCTCGGGCCCAGGATGAGGCCACGATTGCGCGTTTGATGGAGGGAAGCTTTGGGCTTTGCAGCACTTCGGCGACCGATGCACCAAACTCATTGGTGGCAGCAAGGCCGCTAGTGGCATCGCACTGAGGGTCTAAATCGATAATGAGTGTGTTCAGCCCTTTGTTCAGGGCCGCAGAGGCTAGACCGAGGGCGACGGTAGTTTTACCGACTCCACCTTTGAGAGAGCTCACGCTAAGAACATGCACTGCATTAGGCTACCTTTTTATACGCAGCGTGGCGTTATCTGAGCCGTCGTTTCAGTGAGGTCCCAATGTTTAGAAAAATCCTGGTTGCCAACCGAGGTGAAATTGCTGTCCGCGCCTTCCGCGCTGCGTATGAAACCGGAGCCCAGACCGTAGCGGTTTATCCCTTCGAGGATAGAAACTCGGTTCACCGCCTAAAGGCCGACGAGGCCTACGAAATCGAGGCCGAAGGTTCGCCGGTTCGCGCCTATTTGTCCGTCAGTGAAATGATTCGCGTTGCCAAACTTTCAGGCGCAGACGCCATTTACCCAGGCTACGGTTTCCTCTCTGAAAACCCTGATCTTGCCAGGGCCGCCAAAGAGAACGGGATCGCCTTCGTCGGGCCAAGCCCTGAGGTGCTGGAACTGGCGGGTGACAAGGTCAACGCCAAGGCTGCTGCGATTAGAGCTGGTGTTCCAGTCTTGGCATCGACTGACTCCTCGGCTGATGCTGCAGAGCTAATCGCCAAGGCTGAATCAATTGGTTTTCCTCTATTTGTGAAGGCGGTTGCCGGTGGAGGTGGCCGAGGCATGCGCAAGGTAGAGGCGGCAGTCGAGCTTCCCGGAGCGCTTGAGGCTGCAATGCGTGAGGCAGGCAGTGCTTTTGGTGACCCAAGAGTCTTCTTAGAGCAGGCAGTACTTCGCCCTCGTCACATTGAGGTTCAGATTCTGGCCGACAGCTATGGAAATGTGATTCACCTGCACGAGCGAGACTGCTCAATCCAGCGTCGTAATCAGAAGGTCGTGGAGATTGCGCCAGCGCCGCTTTTGGATGAGGAGCTTCGCCAAAAGCTATTCCGCGATGCCGTCGCATTCGCGAGGGAAATTGGTTATCAAAACGCGGGCACGGTGGAGTTCTTGATTGACACCGTTGGCCCGAACGCTGGCAAGCACGTCTTTATTGAGATGAACCCTCGAATTCAGGTTGAGCACACTGTGACCGAGGAGGTCACTGATGTCGACCTAGTTCAGTCCCAGCTCAAGATTGCAGCGGGAGCATCCCTTGCAGACCTCGGGCTGAGTCAAGAGAGCATCAAGCCGCATGGTTTTGCACTGCAGTGCCGAATCACCACAGAGGATCCAGCTGCTGGTTTTAGGCCCGACACCGGAATGATCACCACCTACCGGTCACCGGGCGGCGCGGGAATCCGTCTAGACGGTGGAACTGTGACCACCGGTGCTGAAGTATCTCCACACTTTGACTCGATGCTGGTCAAGCTGATCACCCGCGGTCGTGACTTTGAATCCGCCGTAAGCCGAGCGCGAAGGGCTCTTGCAGAGTTCCGTATCCGTGGAGTTGCAACCAACATCAACTTCTTGCAGGCGGTTTTGGCTGATGAAGTTTTTGCATCTGGCAACCTCTCGACTCACTTCATTGATGAGCGCCCAGAACTGATGCAGGGTAAGCCCTCTCAGGACCGCGGCACCAAGGTGCTGCAGTGGCTTGCAGAGGTGACCGTAAACAAGCCTTACGGAGAGCGAACAGGTAAGTCTGACCCAGAGCTAAAGCTACCCAAGATAGACATAACTCAGGCTGCCCCAGCTGGATCCAAGCAGTTACTGGATCAGCTTGGACCAGAGGGCTTTGCCAAAGAACTGCGCAGAAGAAGCACGGTTGCAGTAACGGATACCACCTTCCGCGATGCGCATCAGTCACTGCTTGCAACGCGTGTCCGCGGCCGCGATCTAATTGCAGCCGCGCCATATGTTTCGAGGCTCACACCGCAGCTACTTTCTGTGGAGGCCTGGGGTGGAGCAACCTATGACGTTGCACTGCGCTTTCTGGGAGAGGACCCTTGGGACCGTCTCGCTCAATTGAGGGCAGCGCTTCCAAACATCTGCATCCAGATGTTGCTTCGAGGTAGAAACACCGTTGGCTACACCCCTTACCCGGAAGAGGTAACTCGGGCGTTTGTAAAGCAGGCCGCAGCAACTGGTGTCGATATCTTCAGGATCTTTGATGCGCTGAACGATGTCGACCAAATGGAGCCGGCAATCAAAGCAGTTCGCGAGTTGACCAATTCCGTTGCCGAGGTGGGAATTAGCTACACCGGGAATCTGCTCGATCCAAACGAGACGCTCTACACGTTGGACTACTACCTCACTCTTGCCGAGAAGATGGTTTCTGCCGGGGCGCACATCCTTGCTATCAAGGACATGGCAGGTTTGCTTCGACCAAAGGCCGCAGAGAAGCTTGTAACCGCGCTTCGAGCAAGGTTTGATCTTCCCGTTCACCTACACACTCACGACACCGCTGGTGGTCAGCTAGCCACTTTGCTGGCTGCCATCAACGCTGGGGTTGACGCAGTCGATGTGGCATCTGCCCCAATGGCAGGCACCACTTCTCAGCCATCCGCATCGGCATTGATTGCCGCACTAAGTGACACCGAGCAGGACACTGGCATCTCACTTGACGCGGTCACCAGCCTTGAGCCCTACTGGGAAGCAGTGCGCAAGGTTTACGCTCCGTTTGAGTCAGGGCTTCCTGGACCTACCGGTCGCGTTTACCGCCATGAGATTCCCGGAGGTCAGCTTTCAAACCTAAGACAGCAGGCAATTTCTCTTGGACTTGGTGAGAAGTTTGAACTGGTTGAGGAGATGTACGCGGAGGCTAACCGAATCCTGGGGCGCCCTCCAAAAGTAACCCCTTCATCAAAGGTGGTCGGCGACCTAGCGCTTCACCTGGTTGCCGTCGGTGCCGACCCATTGGACTTCGAGCAAAATCCCCAGAATTATGACATTCCAGATTCAGTTGTCGGCTTCATGGCAGGCGAGCTAGGTGACCTTCCGGGCGGCTGGCCAGAGCCTTTCAGAACCAAGGTTCTATCGGGCAGAAACCCAGATGTCAGCATCAAGCCAGTCTCGGACGACGACCTCAGGGCATTGATCTCGGATAACGCCACCTTGGTTCGCCAGACCTTGAACCGTTTATTGTTCCCAGCTCCAACAAAGGAGTTCGAGCGAGTTAGAAACCTTTACGGAAACCTAGACAGTGTTGACACCCTGGACTACCTCTACGGGCTAGATGGTGACACCGAGCACGTTGTGGAGCTAAGCAAGGGTCTTCAGCTGTTTGTTTCTCTTGAAGCAATTTCTGAACCAGACTCCAAGGGGTTCAGAACCGTCATGGCGAAACTGAACGGGCAACTTAGACCAATCACCGTCCGCGACCACAGCATTCAGGTGGCCTCGGCGGCCGCCGAGAAAGCGGATCCAACCAAGCCTGGACATGCGGCAGCTCCCTTCACCGGAGTGGTAACTCCAAAGGTTTCTGTGGGCGATGTCGTTACCATCGGTCAGCCAATTGCAACCATCGAGGCCATGAAGATGGAGGCCAACATCCAGTCAGCTGTGGCTGGGCGCGTAGTGCGACTGGGGGTTATGGGTCCGACTCCGGTTGAGGGTGGCGACCTGATAGCGGTGATCGAGTAGATGCCCAAAAGTCAAGACTTTTCCTCCGGGGAGAGATCTAATCTGGGCGATTTGGACTTCGATCCGCTGCTACCGGACTCGAGTCTGGTTCAAGAGGATGTCCCGATTCAGCTGGTCGAGTTAGCCGAGGCTGCCGAACCGGCGGCGATGCTGACTGCCGATCGACTGCTGCAGGATAGGGCGAAGCTCAAGGAAATTCCAGAGGGCGGTTTACGTCCGCTAATTTTCAAGGCAAGCCTGGGTCGGGTAAACCTAGGCGACAGCAAAAAGGTCCAGGCACGAAAAGCACTTGATGCAAGAATCGCTGCATCTCTGACTGGCAGCACCAAATTCGTGCCTATTCTCACGCGCAAGGGCGGAGTCGGGAAGACCACCATCACCGCGCTGTTAGGGATGGCGCTTTCTGAAATTCGTGAGGATCGAGTGCTTGCAATCGATGCCAACCCCGATCGCGGGACACTGTCGGAGCGAGTCGCCAGAACGACCGAGAAAACCGTGCGGGATGTAGTCAACAAAGCCAGTTCCATAACGGGATTCCAGGTCTTCTCACAATATGTATCAAGGGATCAAACCAGGCTAGATGTCCTGGCTTCGGACACCGATCCCATGATTTCGGAGGCCTTCAACGAGGGTGATTACAACGTGGTCGCCGATGTTGCCAGTCGCTACTACTCGATCTGCCTGACCGATTGCGGGACTGGCATAGTCCACAGCGTGATGCGTGCAATTCTGCAGCGCGCCGACGGGCTCGTGGTGGTTTCCGGCGGCTCTATCGACGAGGCGAAGCTTGCCTCGGAGACTCTCACGTGGCTGGAGTCCAACGGATACTCGGATCTGGTTGCCGAGTCCGTAGTGGCTGTGAACACCGGCACCTATGGCACCGATCTAATCAAGATTGACGAAATCGTGAGCCACTTTAGTTCCCGTGTGAGGGCAGTTGTCACAGTCCCATACGACAAGCAACTGGCATCTGGCGGAGTCATTGACTACTCGAAGCTGCATCCCGAGACGCGGCACGCTGCCAGGGAGTTAGCGGCTCTGGTGATGGAGGGTCTAGTCAATGAGCGTTAGAGAAATTCGACTGTTCGGAGACCCCGTACTGCGCTCGGCATGCCGAGCGGTGACCGACCTGGAATCGGTTCGTGGCCTGGTTGAGGACCTCTTAGAAACCACTAAGCTGCCCGGCCGTGCAGGCGTGGCTGCAAATCAAATTGGAGTTGATCTGAGGGTCTTCTCCTACAACGTCCATGGCGAGGTCGGTTACCTAATCAATCCAGAGATTATTGATTTGCAAGGCGATCCCCAGTTGACCGAGGAGGGCTGCCTGTCCCTTCCTGGGCTTTGGCATAAGACGCCCAGGTATCCAATTGCAACGGCGAGAGGCCAACAGCTCGATGGCTCAATTGTTGAGGTAAGCGGCACTGGGCTTATGGCTCAAGCGTTGCAGCACGAATGTGATCACTTAGATGGCAAGGTCTACATAGACAGATTGCTCCCAGAGGAGCGAAAGTTAGCCTTTCGCGCCCTCAGGGAGCAATCCTGGTTTATGGCTAACTAGCCGTAGATCTTCTCGACTGCGCTGGCAAAGTCCTTCATGACCACTGGTCGCTTGATCTTCAAAGAAGGGGTCAGGTGGCCAGAGGCTTCGGTTAGTTCAACATCCAAGATCTCGAACTTCTTGATCTGCTCTGCATTTGAGAACAAAACGTTCACCTTGTCCACGGCAGCCTGAATCTCAGCTCGGATGGCTGGGTGCTTCGCGGCGTCTGCGAGCGAGAGCTTCTCGGTCACGCCGTTGTTTTGAGTCCAAACCGGAACCATTTCTGGGTCTAGAGAAATCAGCGCGCTGATGAATGGCTTGGCGTCTCCAATAACCACTACCTGACCGATGAGCGGGTGGGCGCGAAGTGGGTCCTCGATAGGTGCTGGCGCTACGTTCTTTCCGCCGGCGGTGACCAAAAGCTCCTTCTTGCGACCAGTGATAGTCAAGAAGCCATCCTCGTCCAACTCACCAATATCACCGGAACGGAACCAGTCGCCCTCGAAAGCCTCACGGGTGGCAGCCTCGTTGCGCCAGTAGCCGCGCATCACGTTGATGCCACGCAGCCAAATCTCGCCATCGGCAGCAATCTTGATTCCAGTTCCAGGCAGTGCACGACCGACCTTGCCGATCTTCTGCCAGTTCACTCGACCAATTACCGCGGCGGCAGCAGTCTCGGTGAGGCCGTAGCCCTCAAGCACAATCAGACCAACGCCGCGGAAGAAGTGACCAAGGCGCTCTCCCAGCGGAGCACCGCCCGAGATGGCGTACTTTACATTGCCACCCATGGCTGCGCGCAGCTTGGAGTAAACCAACTTGTCAAACAGGCCGTGCTTCAGCTTCAAGCCGAAGCTTGGACCCGTCTTGCTATCCAGCGCCTTGGAGTAATCGATGGCAGTCTCCGCAGCGAGGCGGAAAATCTTGCCCTTGCCCGCAGCTTCAGCCTTCAGCTCGGCTGCGTTGTAAACCTTTTCGAATACTCGAGGGACGGCCAGCAGGAAGGTTGGCTTGAAGGTTGGCAACACGGTTGCAACCTGCTTTGCATCTCCCAGGTGTCCGACTCGGATTCCTGAGTAGACGCACAGTACTGAAACGTAGCGGGCCAGGATGTGGGCCATTGGCAAGAAGATCAGGGAGTGCTGCTTATCGTTGGCAACCTCAGGAAGCTCTGCTGCAGCGTTGCGGCAGTGGTCAACAAAACTCTTGTGGGTCAGCTCGCAGCCCTTGGGGTTGCCGGTGGTTCCGGAGGTATAGACGATGGTTGCGAGATCTTTAGCCTCGGCGTTCTTTCTGGTGACCTCGAGATCGGCATCGCTCACCGAGTCTCCAGCGCGGTAAAGGTCGGTGAAGTCACTCGAGTCAATGCGCCAAACCTGCTTCACATTAGGAGTGCCGGCGCTGACCTGCTGGTAACGGGCCAGGTGCTCGTCATTCTCAATGAAGAGAGCAACCGAGTCGGAGTTCGAAAGGATCCACTCGATCTGGGTAGGGGAGCTGGACTCATAAATTGGAACCGAGATTGCGCCAGCAAACCAGATTGCGAAATCAATTTGGGTCCACTCATAGCGAGTCTTGGACATGATTGCGATGGCTTGACCAGGCTTGATGCCCTTGGCGATGAGCCCCTTGGCGAGGCTCTTTACTTCTTCATAGAAGTCCTTGGTGCTGACATCGCGCCAGCTGCCATCTTTATTCTGACGGGAAAACAGCATGTGGTTTGGCGCCTTGTTCACGCGCTCTAGAAGCAGGTCAGTCGCGTTTTCCTTTGGGTCGGATGCAACTAGCTGCGGAACATCGTAAGAATCCATAATTTCTCCCTCGGAATTTCGTAACACTCTAAGCGTGAAATAGAAGAATTTTTCGCGTTTTGTCCGATTTTGACTATTCCGTTATCTCGCAGCCTGCGGGCTCTAAAATCAAAGCTCTGGATAAGGAGTGGGCATGCTCGCAATTGGCATTGACATCGGTGGCACCAAGATCGCCGGCGCCGTGGTCAGTGAGTCGGGGGAAATTCTCGAGGAACTGAGAGTTCCCTCACCTGCCCAGGATCCTGACCAAATGATTACTGAGGTGGTTGGCCTAATTAACCAACTCGCGGCAATGGCCCCCGAGCAAGTGGTTGCTGCAGGCGTTGCCGCAGCAGGATTTATCGACGCTGACCAGTCCACCATTTTGTATGCGCCGAATCTGAACTGGCGCAATGAGCCTTTTAGAGACCGGCTAAAAGCCCACCTTGACTTGCCGGTGTTTATTGAGAATGACGCCAACGCTGCCGGCTGGGCGGAGTTCAAGTTCGGTGCGGGTAAAGGCACCAAGGATATGGTCATGCTTACCTTGGGAACAGGTGTCGGTGGGGCAGTGGTCGCAGACTACAAACTGCGCCGAGGTGGCTTCGGTATTGGTGGTGAACTCGGACACGTGCGCGTGGTTCAAGACGGCAGGCAGTGCGGTTGTGGACGTAAGGGCTGTGTCGAGCAGTATGCCTCCGGATCTGCTGTCTTGAAGGCTGCCAAGAAGCTGGCTTCAAGTGATGGTCCCGCTGGGGAGAGGCTTCGCCAGTTGAAAACAGAGAGCGGTGAACTAACCGGGCACCAGGTCTATCAGGCACTGCTCGAAGGCGATGCGGCAACCCGAGAGTTAGTGAATCAAGCAGGTAGCTACCTTGGTCAAGCAATGGGAAGCATCACGGCAGTTCTGGATCCTCAGGTTTTTGTAATTGGTGGTGGGCTTTCAGAGGCAGGGGAGTTGATCCTGGATCCGATTCGTCAGTCTTACCTTCGAGAGCTCCCAGCACGCGGCTTCAGACCGGAGGCAGAAATTGTCACAGCAAAGTTCTCCAATCAGGCCGGTGTTATCGGAGCGGCCGACCTAGCGCGCGAGTCTGTTGGGTAAGCTTTAGCAAAAGACTGGAGCTCTAATTGGCGTACTTCATTTTGAAGAACTTCGTTCTCGGGCCAATTCTTCACGTCTTATTTAGACCCTGGATTCGAGGAAAGCAAAACATTCCGAAATCCGGCGGTGCGATTTTGGCTTCAAACCACCTGTCTTTCTCAGATTCGATCTTCTTGCCGCTCAAGGTCACTCGCCCCGTTACCTTTTTGGCGAAGAGCGATTATTTCACCGGCAAGGGCCTCAAAGGCGCCATCACCCGCTGGTTCTTCAAGGCCACCGGTCAGCTGCCAATTGACCGCTCTGGCGGTAAGGCATCTGAGGACTCGCTCAACACCGGACTTGGCGTTTTGGAGCGAGGTTTGCTTCTGGGTATCTACCCGGAGGGCACTCGCTCACCCGACGGCAAGCTCTACCGAGGCAGAACCGGAATTGCTCGCATGGTGTTGCAGGCCAAGGTCCCTGTAGTTCCTGTTGCCATGATTGACACCGAGAAGGTGCAGAGAATTGGGCAAACAATTCCAAAGATCAGAAGGGTCGGAGTGGTCATGGGCGACCAACTCGATTTCTCGCGTTTTGCTGGCATGGATGGTGAGCGCGCAGTTCTGCGTGCCGTCACCGACCGAATCGTCTACGACATCATGAGACTTTCGGGTCAGCAATATGAAGACGTCTACGCCTCCACGGTTCGCAACCGTATGGCGAGATAGGAGAGGGGTCGAGATGAACGACTTTGGACTAGACAATTACCTAAAACTTGAAGCCAAGCAGCAGCCCACCTGGTATTCGCAGGAGGCTCTGGCTGAGGCTAGGTCATCCCTCTCCAAGCAGCCGCCGCTGGTCTTTGCCGGTGAGGTTGACACCCTGCGTTCCCGCTTGGCTGACGCAGCTAGTGGTAACGCATTCTTGCTTCAGGGTGGCGACTGCGCTGAGACCTTTGCCGATGCCACCGCTGACCGAATTCGCAACCGCATCAAGACCGTGCTGCAAATGGCAGTGGTTTTGATGTACGGCTCATCGCTGCCGGTCATCAAAATGGGTCGAATGGCTGGTCAATTCGCTAAGCCAAGATCATCTGATTTTGAAACTCGTGAGGGTGTAACTCTGCCTGCCTACCGCGGTGATGCCGTTAATGGCTACGAGTTCACGGAACAGTCCAGAACAAATGACCCTGCCCGCCTTTTGCAGGCGTACAACACCTCAGCAAGCACGCTCAATTTGATTCGCGCCTTCACGACCGGTGGCTTTGCCGACCTTCGCCAGGTGCACGCCTGGAACAAGGGCTTTACCGACAACCCAGCCAACAAGAAGTACGAGTCAATTGCTGCCGACATCGATCGAGCGATGAAGTTCATGCAGGCATGTGGAGTTGATTCCAATGAGCTGAGAGCAACTGAGTTCTTCGTTTCTCATGAGGGCTTGTTGTTTGACTACGAGCGACCACTGACCCGCATTGACTCTAGAACCAACTTGCCCTATGTGACCTCTGGGCACTTCATTTGGATTGGTGAGCGCACCAGGCAGCTTGACGGCGCTCACGTTGACTTTTTCTCCCGAGTGAGAAACCCACTCGGTGTGAAGCTTGGACCAACCACCACCAAGGAAGACGTACTGCGACTAATCGATAAGTTAGACCCAGAACGTGAGCCTGGTCGCTTGACCCTGATTAGCCGCATGGGTGCTGGAAAGATTCGAGATGAGCTACCAAAGCTAATCGAAGCCGCCAAGGAGTCTGGTTCCACACCACTTTGGATCACAGACCCGATGCATGGAAACGGCATCACCACTAAAAATGGTTACAAGTCTCGTCGTTTCGACGATGTGATGGATGAGGTCATGGGATTCTTTGAGGTGCACCGAGCTCTTGGCACGCACCCCGGCGGTCTTCATGTCGAGCTAACCGGTGACGACGTGGCCGAGTGCCTTGGAGGTTCGGAAATGATCGACGAGAGCACTCTTGAGGAGCGCTATGAATCAGTTTGTGACCCAAGGCTCAACCACATGCAGTCCCTCGAGCTAGCATTCTTAGTGGCCGAACAGTTGGTTCAAAGTGCAAGGAGCTCAAAGGCGTGATTGATCGGGTTGATTCCTGGCTAACTATTGATCAGGTGGCCGACATTCTCGGAGTTTCCGCTTCGAAGGTTAGGCGCCTAATCGAAGAGCACATTCTCTTCGCCGTCAGGGTTGAGAAACAGCCGATGATCCCAGCCCACTTGATCCAAAACGGTGAGCCACTGCCAAGCATTCGCGGCACGATGCTGCTACTTCTGGATATGGGGTTCAGCGAGACTGAGGCGATTGACTGGCTTTACCAGGACAACCAGTATCTAGACAGCTCACCCATAGAAGCCCTTCTTCAGGGTCACAAAGCACCGGTTCGTCGCGCGGCTCAGGCGCTCGGGTAGCCGCTATTTGGCGCGGTTGATAACCGCGTTCGCAAGCTGAGCCAAAGCGAGGCGAGCTTCTTCGGAAATCTCCAAAGCGGCTAGAGCTTCAATTGAGCGGGAAGAGTACTCGGAGATTAGCTTCTCGGTCTTTTCCAGAGCCCCAGATTCCACAATCAGGTTACGCATCCATTCGATTTGCTCGATCTCAAGCTCACCGCTAGTCAGCAGCTCTTCGAAAAGTTTGCCCACTGACGCAGGGACCGCTTCAAGCGTAAGTCCCGTCAAGACCGTCCGCTTTCCTTCGCGAAGATCATCGCCAGCTGGTTTTCCGGTAACGGCTGGATCGCCAAAAACCCCCAGCACATCGTCGCGGAGCTGGAATGCCAACCCGAGTGGAATCCCAAAGCGACTGAGACCACTGAGGTGTTCCGCTCTTGCTCCAGCAAGTGCGGCACCGATCAAGAGTGGGGCTTCCAGGGAGTACTTTGCGGTCTTGTAGAGCATGACTCGATTTGCTCGTTCCACAGCCTCGGAACGTTCCCTTGTTGGGGCAGCGTTCTCTTCGAGAACATCGAGGTATTGACCTGCCATCACCTCAAAGCGCATTTTTCCAAACTCGGCTCGGCAGGCAGCCTCCGAATGTGGGTGGTTGGCTTTTAAGAGTGAGTCCCCAAACAGCTCTGAGCTCCATGAGAGCATCATGTCGCCAACCAAGACCGAGCCTGCAACTCCAAAACGTTCTTTGGATCCGGCGAAGCCCTTTTGCTGGTGGAGGGATTCAAATCTCTTGTGGATAGCGGGTGCTCCCCGACGGGTGTCACTTTGGTCTAGCAGGTCGTCATGGACCAGTGCAGCGGCATGAAACATCTCCAGTGAGCTGGAGATGCCCACAATCGGATCTTCGAGCGTGAGCTCGAGACTCGGATTGGCATAACCGCGCCACGCCCAGTAGGCGAATAGGGCTCTGAATCTTTTTCCGCCCGAGAGTAGAGACTGTGTGAAGTCCATGATGACTTCGATATCTGGAGAGATCTCTCTGAGCTCTGTTCGCCGAGCGTCGCAGAACTGATCGAGCTTGTTCTGGACCAGGGTTAGCAGTAAATCTTGAGGCACGCGGGATAGCCTAACCCCAATTCGCTGTTTACAATTAGGAGAGATCGGGAGTAAACAATGGCACTTTCTGAGCACGAGCAGCGACTGCTGGAGGAGATGGAGCGCAACCTGCGCCAAGACCCCCAGTTCGCCAGCAAGGTTTCCAGCGTCGACTCATCCAACAAATCCTCCGGCAAGCTAGTTTTGGGTGTTCTGCTAACCCTTGCGGGTATCGGACTGCTTATTTATGCCGTAATGCTTCAGGTCGCATACTTTGGAGTGGTGGCCTTTGTGGTGATGGTGATAGGTCTCGTCATTGCGAGTTCCAACTTCACCCTGCCGCAGTTGCCCGAGATCAAGGTCAATAATCAGGGCGGCAACTTTTTTGAAGATCGCTGGAATCAGCGGTTCAATGGAGACTAATTAGTCAAACCAATTCTCACCCCGGCCGAGGCCGGGGTTTTTCTTTACCCAAATGTGATGAAAAAGGGAGGAAAAAGCGCGCAAATATCCCCAGTTGTGGAGCAAAGTGGAGTAAAGTGGAGTAAAGCTTGGGAAGGGGAAATAGCGATGTTGCTAGGTACTCATACCCCGAAGCTTGATGAAAAAGGCCGTCTATTCCTCCCAGCTAAGTTCAGAGATGAGCTATCTGACGGCGTTGTCATCACTCGTGGGCAGGAGCGCTGCCTCTACGTTTTCCCTGCGAGCGAGTTCGCATCCATTCTTGAGAAACTGCGTCAAGCTCCAGCCTCGGTTAAGGACGCACGTGACTACATGCGCGTCATGCTCTCTGGTGCATCGGATGAGAGCGTCGACAAACAGGGTCGAGTTTCACTTCCAGCGCTATTGCGCCAGTATGCGGGCCTTAGCAAGGACTTGGTAATCATCGGTGTTGGCTCTCGCGCTGAGATCTGGGATGCCCAAGCCTGGAGCGAGTACCTAGCTAGCAATGAAGAATCTTTCGCCAATCAGGTGGAGGAGGTGATCCCCGGATTGTTCTAAGCCTGGGATTTGGCCCTTGGCCGTATCCGACTTTCTTCCCCTAAGCCGGAACCTGTGAAAACCAAGCTCACAGACGGACAGGGACCAAGTTCCAGGACAGAGCAAGTGGGAACTTATGATCACTTCAACTCTTCATGTTCCGGTGCTACTTGAGCGCTGCCTAGAACTGCTTCGCCCTGCGATCGAGAACAGAAGGGCTCTGGTAATTGACGCCACTCTGGGTCTAGGCGGTCACACTGAGGCCATGCTCTCAGAGCACCCACAGCTAACCGTTATCGGTATCGATCGAGACCCTGCCGCGCTAAAGCTTGCGAGCGAGCGTCTTGCCGTATTTGGAGATCGTTTCAAGACCCACTTTGGCACCTACGACGAGATTGACCAGGTGGCTGCCGAGTCTTCAGTCGACGGAATCCTCATGGACTTAGGCGTCAGCTCAATGCAGCTGGATCAAGCCGAGCGCGGTTTCAGCTATTCCCAAGACAGCTTTCTGGATATGCGCATGGACCAAACCCAAGGTGCAACCGCCGCGGACCTGCTTGCAGACCTGGACGAGTTTGAACTCGGTCGGATTTTCCGTGTCTACGGTGAAGAGCGTTTTGCCATGCCGATTGCGAGAAGGATCATCGCCGCACGTAAAACCTCACCAATCACGATGTCATCTCAGTTGAACAAGATTGTTGCTGAGGTAGTGCCAGTGGTTCCAGGTAAGCAATCTGGTCACCCAGCGAAGCGGGTCTATCAGGCTCTGAGAATTGCGGTAAATGACGAGCTCGGCATTTTAGAGCGAGCTATGCCTCAGGCTATCGACGCACTAAGAGTAGGTGGACGGCTTGTTGTCATGTCCTACCACTCTTTGGAAGACGGAATTGTCAAAGAGGCCATGCAAAAGGCTGCGACCAGTTCGACTCCGGTCGAGATGCCAATCGAACTGCCGGGCACGGCACCAATTTTCAAAATCATCACTCGCGGCGTGGAGCGAAGTGGCGAGCGCGAGCTTGCGCTAAATCCACGTGCCGCTTCCGCAAGGTTGCGGGCTGGAGAAAAGGTAAAGGGAAACTAATGGCTGTATTTCTGGTATCACCAAACGAGGCGAAGCGTCTAAGACCAAGGCTGTCTGCGGGTCTAATCTTCGTGCTTGGCATGATTGCCGTTTACCTTGCGCAGTTGGCGCTAAACATGGTTTTGACCCAGGATGCCTACCAGCTGGCAGCACTCAAGGCACAAAAGCGCGACTTGACCACCCAGGTTCAGATCATCCAGGAAGAGGTTGACTCACTGGCTTCTCCTCAGAACTTGGCAGATGCCGCAAATCGTCTGGGCATGGTGGCTAACCCCGCATCAGTTTTGCTAGATCTAGAAGAAGACAAGGTTTACGGTCAGCCAAAGCCAGCGGACCCATCAAACGCGCCTCTGGCTAGCGCGAACCTGGTTGCAAACTCTGCGCTTGGAACCGTCTCTGATTTCTCTGAAACCAACGTCGCGTCCTTGGATGCATCGAGTGTTGAAGCAGAGCAGATTGCTACTGAAGAAGTAGTTTTGAGTGTAATTCCAGCTTCTCCAACTAGGTAGGTCCCGATGGGTTCCCAGCGCAGTGTGAACCGACGCTTTGGGTTCTTCATTCTCTTTACTCTTGGCCTAGTAGGACTGCTTGGCATTCGACTGGTCGATTTCCAGGTCGTCCAAGCTGCTGAGATCAAAGAAAAGTCCATGGAGCGACGGTCGGTGACGCAAACCCTGACGGCACTTCGTGGTGAGATTCAAGACAGTGCGGGCCAAATTCTTGCACGTACCGTATTTCGTTACGACGTGAACGTCGCCCCAAAGAACGTTGCTCCAGTAATTCGCTACTCGGAGGATGGAACTCGAACAGAAGTTCCAGTGGAGCAAATTGCCATTGAGCTGGCAAAGCTACTTGGTCTAACCGTTAGCGAAATCGCTCCAAAGCTTGTCGGCGACTCACAGTATGCAAACCTCGCAAAACGAGTCGATGCTGAGACCTACAGTGCGATTCGTGAGTTGAAGGTGCCATGGATTTACTTTGATCGGTTTGCTGATCGGCTGTACCCAAATGGCGCAGTTGCCGGAAACCTTATTGGCTTTGTCGGTGCTGACGGCGAGCCACTGGCGGGTCTTGAGCGTCAATACAACACCTGTCTCGCCGGTGTAGATGGGCAGGAGACTTACGAGCGAAGTGCTGAGGGAGTCCGCATTCCGGCATCGAGCGTGATGACCCAACCGATTCAAAACGGCGGAAATCTAAAACTCACCATTGACTCAAACCTGCAGTTCTTTGCTCAGCAGGTATTGGCTGACTCCGTCAATGACCTATCTGCTGACTGGGCTAGTGCTGTGGTCATGGAGGCCAAGACCGGCAAGATCATTGTTGCCGCGGAAGCTCCCTCGGTGGATCCGAATGACCCTTCAGCCTCCAAGGCTCAAGATCGTGGCTCCAGAATCTTCCAGTCGGCTTTCGAGCCGGGTTCGGTCATGAAGGCCTTGACTGTCGCAATGGTGCTAGATACTGGCACCGCAAACGAGAAAGACAAGGTCAAAGCTCCATACTCGCTGAAGCTAGATTTTCCTGGTGGCTCAGTCCAAGACAGCTTCGGTCACGAGACCTACTACCTAACACTTGGTGGTGTGCTTCGATACTCCTCAAACACGGCCACCGTGCAGTTCGGTCGCCAAATCGACAAAAACGTTCGCTATGAGTATTTGAAGAAATTTGGGTTTGGCAAGCAGACCGCGCTTAGATTCGAGGGCGAGAGCTCCGGCATTCTTCACCCAGCTGACGAGTGGGACAAGATGACCAACTACGCCACCATGTTTGGTCAGGGAATCTCGGTCACTGGCATTCAGATGGCAGCGGCCTATCAGGCCATTGCAAACGGTGGTGTCAAGCTGGATCCAGTTTTAGTCGAGGGCTGTGCATTAGAGGACGGCACCGTCACCATGAAGCCGAAGCAGACTTCGACCAGAGTCCTTTCAGCAGCTAAGGCCAAGAACACCCTTGAGCTGATGGAGAAGGTTGTGGAGTTTGGTGGCGTTGGTAAAAACGCAGCCATCCCCGGCTATCGAGTCGGCGGCAAAACCGGAACCGCACAGGTACAGCAGGGTTCTGGCTATGGATCCCGATTCGCCATCTCCTTTTACGGAGTGGCCCCGATTGAAGACCCACAGTACATCGTGGGAGTCACCATCTACCGCCCCGTAGGGGAGTCAAACTCTATGAAGACCACGCCGGTATTCAAGGCGATCATGCAGCAAGTCTTAAAGCACTACCGCGTCCCGCCTTCAACCACTAAATCCCGCGACATCCCGTCAGGTTCATTCGGTGAAGTCGAAAAACGGAACTAGAGCCCTTGCAGCCTCCCTCGGTCTGGCCGCGGATGTTGTTGACGTTGAATTGTCTGGCGTCTCGCTTTCAGCTGCCGAGGTTGAGCCCGGTGATCTTTTTGTTGCGATTCAGGGCCAACGGCATCACGGGCTGGACTTTTTGCAGCAGGCCATTTCAAATGGAGCCGCAGCGGTTCTGAGCGATAGAGCCGTGAACATTAACATCCCGGCGCTTGTGCACCCAGACCCCAAATCAGTTATTGGTGTGGTGTGCGACCTAATCTTTCCAGAACTTGAACTCAAGTTGTTTGGCGTCACCGGGACCAATGGCAAAACCTCGGTGAGTAGCTATTTACATCAAATTATTTGTGATCTGGGGGCCAAATGCGCCCTCTCCACCTCAGTGGGATTCCAAGGGCTCAGAGCTCTAAAGTCGGCTGCGCTAACTACTCCCGAGCTGACCACTTTGCGCAAGTGGCTGCGAGATTTTGCTGCTGAGGGCGGCGAGACAGCCGCCATCGAGGTCTCTGCCCAGGCACTCACTAGAAATCGAGTCGATGGTTTGAAGTTTGCAGTGGTGGGCTTCACCAACCTGACCCGAGATCACCTCGATGATTACGGTTCGATGGAGAACTATTTCGCCGCTAAGGCTCAGCTTTTCACCAACCAGCGTGCTGAGCAGGGGGTTATTTTCCTGTCCGACCAATACGCCACAAAACTTGCCGAGGCCGCGACCATCCCTGTCACCACAGTGGGCGATTCAGGTGATGTCGGGTTTTCCTACAAAGCTGGAAAGCTCTCACTGAGCGGAAAAATCAACTTTCAAATTGAATTTGCTGCCGGAGAGTTGATGGCGCGCAACTTCGCATTGGCCTTGGTTATGGCGCACTGCGCTGGATTCGACATCCAAAAACTCAGTGCAGCTCCTGCTGGATATCAAGTGCCAGGGAGGCTTGAACTAGTCTCAAAGTCCACGCCGCATGTTTATGTCGACTATGCCCACACTCCCGATGGCATTGCTCAAGCGGTCAAGGAGATCCGATCCCGGTATTCAGGGGTGACCTTGGTTTTTGGGGCATCGGGTAACCGAGATATCGGCAAGAGGGCTGAGATGGGTCGGGCGGCTGCGGCCGCTGAGCGGGTCTATCTCACCGACCAGCACCCAAGAGATGAGGACCCGGCAACTATTCGGGCTGCCGTGGCCGAAGGTCTTGTCGACTCGGGGAAGAGCTTTGTTGAGCTTTCGGATCCGACCGAGGCGATTGCCGTTGCTATCGCTTCCACGCCACGCGACCAGGCTGTGCTGTGGTGCGGTCCGGGGCACCTAAAATACCGTGAGATTGCAGGGCAGAAAATTGCCTTCGACGCCCGCGAAATAGCCAAGAACTTGGTGGAGAAATGATTGCCCTGACCTTAGCTGAGCTTGCCGAGGCAACCTCGGGAGAGCTGGTCGTCGGAGACCCCGAGACTGTTGTATTAGGTCACTGCGACACCGACTCTCGCAAGATTGGGTCGGGAGATATTTTCTTTGCAAAGCCCGGTGAGCATGATGATGGTCATCGATATCTTGAACAAGTGGCAGGCCGAGCCGGTCTTGCGGTTGTTATGCAGCCGCGAGAAGACCTGGCTCTAAATCAAATAAGAGTTGCCGATACCGTTACCGCACTATCCGCCCTCGCAAGCTACATTCTGGAGCGACAGCGTGCCCGGGGGCTTCAGGTCGTAGGAATAACCGGCTCAAACGGGAAGACTTCTACTAAGAACATGCTCAGAGCCATTTTGAGTGAGGTTGCCCCAACAGTCGCCCCGAGAGATTCCTACAACAACGAGGTTGGATTACCGCTCACCGTCCTAGAGCTCACTCCAGAGACCAAATTTCTCGTGTTGGAGATGGGAGCAGCGGGGCTAGGCAGCATCGAAAAGCTCGCGAGCTGGTGTAAACCAGATATCGGCGTTCAGCTAAAGGTTGGACTGGCTCATGCCGGCGCATTTGGTGGCGTAGAGCAAACCGCGAAGATCAAAGCGGAAATGATGCCGTTTATTACCAAGGCTGCTGTCTTGAACTTTGATGACCCAGTGGTGAGCGATTTTGAACCGCTTAGTTCGGTTCAAAAAGTGGGCTTTGGCTATAGCGACGATGCTGGGTACCAGCTGGTTTCGGCGAGCGTGACAATCGCTGGCACCAAGATTCAGTTCCGTTACCCAGACGGAGACACAAAATCCTTCGCTCTCAAAATTTTGGGTGAGCATCAGGCGATGAACGCCGCAGCTGCGCTGACCGTCGCAGACCTTCTAGGGGTAGAGCGCGATGGTGCCATTAGTTCTCTAGAACACCTCGAGCTTGCAGAGCGTTGGAGGATGCAGCCGATTCTTCGAAGCGACGGTGTTCTGATAATCAATGATGCCTACAACGCGAGCCCTGATTCCATGCGAGCCGCTTTGCAAACCCTGGCAACCCTGGGTAGACAAGGGCATCGCACGGTTGCAATCTTGGGATACATGGCAGAGCTTGGTGAGTATTCAAACTCTGAGCATGAAGCACTGGGTCGACTGGTCGTTAGATACAACATTGACAAGCTTTATGTGGTTGGAGCTAACGCCAAACTGATTCACATGTCCGCTACTCAAGAGGGGAGCTGGGATGGTGAATCTGAGTTATTTGAGGATGCCTCGGCTGCTTTTGAGGCTATCAATGACAAGCTAACCTCGGGAGACATTGTCCTGGTCAAATCCAGCAACGTCTCTGGCCTTAGGTATCTGGGAGACGAATTGGCAGGTGTTGCATGAGAGCCCTATTGATGGCCGGTGCGATCGCGCTGTTTATTAGTCTTTTTCTTACCCCTGGTTTTATTTGGGCTTTCAAGCGACTGCAGTGGGGCCAGTTCATCCGTGACGATGGTCCGCAGTCTCACCACATCAAGCGCGGCACTCCAACCATGGGCGGTTTGGTAATCCTCTTCGCTGCTGTAGTCGGATACTTTCTGGCTAAGTTCGCGAACGACGAGACTCCCTCAGTCTCGGCTTTGCTGGTGCTATTGATGATGCTGGGTCTTGGAGCGGTTGGCTTCATCGATGACTTCCTCAAAGTCAGAAAACAGCAAAGTCTGGGTCTTACAGGGTGGGCCAAAATTGCCGGCCAGGGCGTGGTGGCCGTTGCTTTCGCGATTTTGGCACTGCAGTTCCCGAATGATCGAAATCTCACCCCAGCATCTACCCAAATTTCTCTATTCAGAGATCTCCCGATTGACCTCTTTTTCTGGGGCTCAACCATCGGAATGCTGCTCTTCATCGTTTGGATCTACTTCCTGGTCGCATCAACCTCCAACGGCGTGAACATCGCGGATGGCTTGGATGGGCTAGCTACCGGGTCCGTAATTATGGCCATAGGTGCCTATGTGGTTATCGGTTTTTGGCAGTTCAATCAGAGCTGTAGAACTGCAGTTGAAAACATCGCAGCCTGCTATGAAGTGCGTGACCCGCTGGACCTAGCAGTCGTAGCGGCTGCAATTGTCGGAGCCTGTGTGGGCTTTTTGTGGTGGAACACCTCTCCGGCTCAGCTGTTCATGGGCGACACCGGTTCCCTTGGTCTTGGCGGTGCGTTGGCAGCCTTAGCTGTTCTCTCGAGAACCGAACTGCTTTTAATTCTGATTGGCGGCATCTTTGTGATTGTCACCGGCTCGGTCATCATCCAGCGTGGCTACTTCAAGCTCACTAAGTGGCGCACCGGGGTTGGAAAACGCGTATTCAAGATGTCGCCGCTGCATCACCATTTTGAATTGAAGGGCTGGGCTGAGGTCACGATTGTGGTCCGGTTTTGGATTATCGCAGCCCTCTGTGTGAGTGCGGGTGTGGGGCTGTTCTACTTTGAATGGATCTACGGAATCTGATGATCCCAAACACCTGGCACGCTAGTTGGGATTTCAAAGTCGCGGTATTGGGGCTTGGTAAATCCGGTTTTTCAGTTGCCGACACTCTTGTCGAATTGGGTTCAAAGGTCACGGTCTTTGCCGCAAAAGCAGAGCCTGAGCTAGCCGAGTTGCTGGATGTAATCGGCGCAGAGTTGATCCGATCGGACTCCGCTGAGGCGCTTGACCCAAGCCAGTTTGACTTTGCTGTAGTGTCTCCAGGTTTTGCCCCGTCGCATCCGCTTGTCCAAAAGCTAACAGAGTCCAATCTGGAGATCTTTACCGACATTGATTTGGCTTATCGCCTTGGCGACAAGGTAAAACGACCTGACTGGATCACAATCACCGGGACCAACGGAAAAACCACTACAACTCAGCTCACCGAGGCCATGCTGCTTGCCGACGGCAAGCGAGTAGTCGCCTGCGGAAATATTGGGACCCCGATCTTGGATGTGGTTCGTGAGCCACAGGGCTATGACTACCTGGTTGTTGAGCTCTCTAGTTTTCAGCTTCACTACTCCCATTCCCTAGGGGCGAAGGCTGCGGCATTTTTGAATCTCGCCGAAGATCACTATGACTGGCATGGTTCTGAAACCGCCTATCACCAAGCCAAGGCCAAGATTTATCAAGACGCCGAGATCGCCATCGTCTACAACGTGCAGGATGAAAAGACCCGCCAGGCTGCCGAAGAGGCGGATGTAATTGAAGGCTGTCGAGCAATCGGCTTCACAACTGGAATGCCGGCTCGCTCCATGGTTGGGTATGTCGAGGAGTTCTTGGTCGACAGAGCCTTTATCGAGAATCGTCACGAGGCAGCCCTAGAAATCTGCTCCGCTGAAGATCTGGCCGGCTTCGGGGTCTTGAGCGAACATCTCAAGGCAAATATCGCTGCCGCAACGGCGCTGGCGCGGGCAGTTGGTGTTGAAGCCAGCTCGATTCGGCGTGCACTGAAAGACTTTCGCCTGGCCGGTCACCGCATCGAATTGGTCGCGGAGCGAGCGGGTGTCACATACGTGGATGATTCAAAGGCAACTAACGCACACGCCGCTGACGCCTCACTCTCGAGCTTTGACTCTGTGGTCTGGATTGCCGGGGGGCTTTTGAAAGGGGTGGACCCAAAGCCGTTGATTGAAAAGCATGCCGATCGACTCCGGGGTTGCGTGGTGATTGGCAAGGACACGCAGGTTTTGGAGGAGCTTTTCAGGACTCTGATTCCAGAATTACCTGTGAGGGTAATAACGGGAGATCAGACCATGGTTGAGGCGGTTCGAGCTGCGTCCCAGTTAGCCATTGCCGGAGATACCGTGCTGCTGGCTCCCGCCGCGGCATCGATGGACCAATTCCGAGATTACGAGGACCGTGGCAATCAGTTTCAAGAGGCGGTGAGGGGGTTAGATGGCAATGACTGATTTGAAGTCTGCGATTAGACCGCGCTTCAGGGCGCAGTCCAGAGAGTTCTATTTCCTGCTTGGCCTGACCGCGATAATTGGCGTGCTAGGGCTCGCCATGGTGGCTTCTGCATCAACAGTAGATGCGTTCAAGAACACCTCAAATGCTGCATCCACCTTTGTGAGACAGGGTGGCTTTGCTTTGATTGGTGCACTTTCCTTAGTCATCGCATCGAACCTGCCGCTTGCCTTCTATAAGCGCATCGCGAACCTCCTATTGCTTTCAACCCTGGGTCTGCAGCTTGCCACGGTGCTTTTTGGTAGCGAGATCAACGGAAACAAGAACTGGTTGGATCTTGGATTTGTGTCGATTCAGCCTTCGGAGTTTCTGAAGCTAGGACTGATCATCGCCTTCAGCCTGATGCTCGCCCAACTTGGACCAGACGAAATGGAAAATAGGCAAATCTGGACCAGGGTCTTCGCCTACAGCGGCATTGCTTTGGTTTTGGTTGTTTTGCTGGGTAAGGACATGGGTACCGGCGTTGTCATGTTGGTGACCCTGGCTGGACTGTTCTTATTCGCCGGCATGAAGCTCTCCAGTTGGCTAACCCTGATGGCAATGGGCTCGATGGCCGCCGTGGTACTAGTGATTATGTCCCCATCCCGCGCGGCCCGTTTCTCGGCCTGGCTCAATCCAGATGAAGCCGACCCCATGGGCGTTAGGTGGCAATATGAGCACGGCACCTGGGCATTGGCTCACGGTGGCATCTTTGGAACCGGACTTGGGCGCTCCAAGATGAAATGGTCCTGGATCCCTGAGGTTCAAAACGACTTTATCTTCGCCATCATCGGCGAGGAGCTTGGCCTAATCGGAGCACTCTTTGTCATTCTGCTTTTCACCGCCTTGGCAGTGACCCTGTTTGCGATAGCGAAGAACCAAACCAACAGCTTTAGTCGAAACCTCGTGGCTGCCGTGATGGTTTGGATTTCAATGCAGGCGTTTATCAACATCGGTGTCGTGTTGGGGGTCTTCCCGGTTCTGGGTGTCCCTTTGCCACTCGTTAGCGCCGGAGGCTCATCGCTGATTTCGACCATGGCTGCAATTGGTGTCGTTCTGGCTGTTGAGCGCGACCGAGTCACGAATCCAGGGCGCTCCAGAAGATGACCAGGTTTTTGCTCGCCGGTGGAGGAACTGCCGGACACGTTAACCCATTGCTCGCCCTTGCTCAGCAACTCAGGGCAGAGGATCACGAGGTGTTTGCTCTCGGTACCAAGGAGGGTCTGGAGTCGAGGCTGGTTCCAGAGCGTGGATTTGAGTTATTGACCATAGCTAGATTGCCATTTCCAAGAAGGCTCAACCTAAAGGCCATTGCCTTCCCGTTTCGCTTTTTGAAGGCAACCTTTGATGTGATGGGCCTGCTTGCGAAATATCGAATTGACGCGGTGGTTGGATTCGGGGGCTACGCCTCCGCGCCTGCATACCTGGCAGCATTTCTATCGAGAAAACCCCTGGTGATCCATGAGGCAAATGCTCGGGCAGGAATTGCTAATCGGATCGGTGCTCGACTTACCAAATTTGTGGCGATCACATACCAAAACAGTGATCTCTCAGGGGCGATAACCGGCATGCCGATTAGACCTGAAATCGTCGATTCGGTCGCGGGTTATGACAAAGGTCAGGCCAGGGTTGAATTGGGGCTAGACCCATCTCTGCCAACTCTTTTGGTTACCGGTGGGTCACTTGGAGCAAAGCGCATCAACGATGCGGTCGTGCAGTCCCTCCCGAAGTTGAAGGCGGCCGGGATTCAGGTTCTGCACATTCTCGGCGATAAATCAGAGCACGTAGCCAAACAGGAGCCGGGGTACCGCTCGATGACCTATTGCGATCGCATGGATGTTGCTATCGCGGCGAGCGATTTTGCAATTTCACGAGCCGGATCCTCCACGGTTTCGGAATTCAGTGCAGTCGGACTGCCCGCGGTCTACGTCCCATACCCGGTTGGCAATGGTGAGCAGGAGTTCAATGCCGTGACCGTTTGTGAGGCGGGCGGGGGATTGGTTCGGCTCGATAAGGATTTTGACGCCGAATTTATTGAGGCTGAAGTGATTCCGCTGATCTCTCATTCAGCTACCTTGAAGAGGATGTCAGCGTCTGCAAAAACCATGGGAATTCCCGACAGCACCCTTCGCCTTAGGGACTTGGTCCTGGATGCGGTGAATACTTAGTTCAATGATTAAGCCTGATTACTCGCAGCCGGTTCCAGAAGACTTAGGCAAAGTTCACTTTGTAGGTATTGGTGGGTCTGGCATGTCCGGCCTTGCAAGACTTCTGCTCGGCATGGGGCATCAGGTCACCGGTAGCGATGTTCGTGACAGCGACAACATCACGCAGCTAAGAAAACTTGGCGCAATTATCACGATCGGTCACGATGCCAAGAACCTAGGAGATGCCGACACAGTCGTTGTCACCAGCGCGCTTTGGCCGACTAACCCGGAGTATCTATTGGCGAAGGAACGCGGACTGCCTGTGCTGCACCGCTCTGCCATGTTGGCGCACCTTGCTTCGACAGGAAAGCTGATTGCGGTTGCGGGTGCGCACGGAAAAACCACCTCTACCGGCATGGTGGTCACCGCGCTCGATGTTTTGGGTGCAGATCCAAGCTTCGTAAACGGCGGAGTGATTCAGGCCTATGGTGCATCGAGCAATTTCGGGTCGGGGGAGCACTTCGTCATTGAGGCAGATGAGTCAGACAGCTCATTCCTTCACTACCAAACCGACACGGTCCTGATCACCAATGTTGACCCGGATCACCTCGACCATTTTGGCTCTCTCGAAGCATTTGAGGGGGAGTTCGTCAAGTTTGCTAATGCTGCTTCGAATCTAGTTGTCATCTCATCAGATGACCCTGGAGCGGTTCGCGTGAGTGCACGCCTTAGTCATGGGCGGGTGCTCACCTTCGGTGAGGCCGAATCAGCGGATGTTCAAGTTAGTGAGATCGATGCCTCTGGACCTCAGGTCAAGTTCACACTTGGTTACCAAGGCACCAAGGTTCCGGTCCAACTAAGCATCCCTGGCGCACACAACGCCCTAAACGCTGCTGGAGCAGTAGCCGTATTGGTTGGACACGGTTTTGACTTTGCGCAAGCTGCAAATGCCGTCGCCACCTTTGGTGGAACAGTACGCAGGTTCGAGTTACATGGCGAGCGCAGGGGGGTAAAGGTTTATGACGACTTTGCCCACCATCCGACCGAGGTTGCAGCTGCCCTTAGAGCTGCCAGGGCAGCGGTTGGAACTGGAAAGCTAATCACTGTTTTCCAGCCACATTTGTATTCCAGAACTCGCATTTTTGCCCAGGAATTTGCAGAGGCCCTATCCCTCAGTGACCAGGTTGTAGTGCTGGATGTTTACGCGGCACGCGAGGATCCCGAGCCTGGCGTTACTGGGGCACTGATTACCGACCGATTCTCTGATCAGGGGAAAGTCCACTACGTGCCACTTTGGGAGGATGCGCCGGCCGCCGCCGCCGCATTGGCAACCAAGGGTGATTTCATCATGACCATGGGTTGTGGCGATGTCTACAAGATGGTTCCTGAGCTCCTCGAGGCTCTAGAGAAGTGAAAAAGCCAGAGCGAGAGCTGCTGGCCAAAGAGCGCAAGCGCATCGGTAGAACCAAGCGCTCCAAGCCAAAGTCAAACCTCGGCCCGTTTGCCCTGTTTGCTCGAATATTCATGGTTGTGGCACCACTTGTCTTGGTTGGTTTGGTTGCAGCGACTTTCTTTACGCCGCTTTTGGCAATCGAAAAGATCACTATTTCCGGTACCCAGCGACTTGAGCCTAAGAAGATTTCGAAGGCACTGGAGAGCCTGGATGGCAGACCTCTCACCACTATCTCAGAGGTTGAGGTCGCAGAGCTGCTGGCGGATTTCCCCTTGATTGAGACCTTTGCCATTCAGGCCGAGCCACCGCACACTCTAAATGTCAAAATCCGAGAGCGTCAGCCAATCGTGGTTTTAGTTCGGTCTGGAAAAAACTATCTCTACGATGCCGCCGGGGTTCAAATTGAGCAAACCGATGCTGCCGTAAAGCTTCCGTATCTGAATCTAAAGGGCAATCCAAAAGATAACCCGCAGTTCAAAACGGCAATGGAGGTGTTGCTGTCGCTTCCCGTAAAGACCTATCAGCGGGTTTATTCGATTGAGGTGTCAGAGCAGCTCACCACCAACTTGGTTTTGAAGAAGTCAAACATCACCGTTATCTGGGGCGATACCAAACAAGCCCTGCTTAAGAATGAAGTCTTGATGACACTTCTCAAGACGGGCCTTAGAGAGTCGGTTGTGGTTGACGTTTCATCGCCAAATGCGCCAGTGGTTACCTACCCAAATTACTGAGCCTGTTTGCGACACGCCCGAGCCGATAGGTTCCGATTTGGCCCCAGCGCTCTAACTTCTTCGCGCAATTTGAAAACCTGAACAAAAGTTAAGCCTCAGCCTTAACTTGAGGGTTTTCTCAACAGGAGGCAAAAGTGTCACAGGCACCGAACTATCAAGCAGTCATCAAGGTCGTAGGCGTTGGTGGCGGTGGAGTAAACGCTCTGAACCGCATGATCCAATCTGGTCTTCGCGGAGTTGAGTTCGTAGCCGTAAACACTGACGCCCAGCAGCTTCTAATGAGCGATGCTGATGTCAAGTTGGACATTGGTCGCGACATCACTCGTGGCCTCGGCGCCGGAGCCGACCCTGAAGTCGGTCGTCGTGCCGCTGAGGAGCACGAGAATGAGATTGAGTCAGCTCTGAAAGGCTCAGACATGGTCTTCGTAACCGCAGGCGAGGGTGGCGGAACCGGAACCGGTGCTGCACCGGTTGTTGCAAGAATCGCCCGCCGCCTCGGTGCTTTGACTGTCGGTGTTGTCACCAGACCGTTCAATTTTGAAGGCAAGCGTCGTGCTGTTCAGGCCGACGAGGGCATCAAGGCACTTCGTGCCGAGGTAGATACCCTGATCGTGGTTCCCAACCAGCGTCTGCTTGAAATGTCTAACAAGAAGATTTCCGCCATCGAGGCCTTCATGACCGCCGATGATGTTCTTCGAGCCGGTGTTCAGGGCATCAGCGACCTAATTGTCGTGCCAGGACTAATCAACCTCGACTTCAACGATGTCAAGTCAGTTATGCAGGGTGCAGGATCCGCCCTCATGGGTATCGGAACCGCAAAGGGTGAGGATCGTGCTGTCCGCGCTGCCGAGATCGCAGTTTCCTCACCACTACTGGAGGCAACCATCGAGGGTGCTCACGGAGTACTTCTGCTGATTCAAGGTGCTTCAGACCTAGGTCTGCACGAAATCGACGATGCTGCTCGCCTAGTTCAAGAGGCCGTCCACCCAGAGGCGAACATCATCTTTGGTGCAACCATTGAAGACACTCTCGGTGACGAGGTTCGCATCACCGTAATCGCCGCCGGCTTTGATGGTGGTGAGCCAACTTACCGCCGCTTTGACGCTGCTGCACTGGGCCAGGCTGCACTCGCAGCGGCAGCCTCTACCGCTGTGGCTAGCAGCACTGAAGAAGTGGCTGCAGAAGAGGTCGCAGCCGAGACTGTGACTGAGTTCCAGGGATTTGAGCCGGTTGAGGTCTCGGTTTCCTCCAACAACGGATTCGGGGATGACCTAGATCTCCCTGAGTTCTTCCGTTGAGCCTAAAAGAACGTTACGAAAGGGTCTTGGCCGATGTGGCCAAGGCCCCTTCGGCTTTTGGTCCGGCCACCTTGATCGTGGTGACTAAGAATCACCCTGCCGAATTGGTAGCCGAGTTGGTTGACCTGGGATGCATGAATGTTGGCGAAAATCGTGACCAAGAGGCTAGCGCAAAGTATCTGGCTACTCAGGAGTTGCGACCCCACAACTCGCTCAACTGGCATTTCATTGGTCAGCTTCAAACCAACAAGGTGAAATCCGTGTTGCGCTATGCCTCGGCGATCCACTCGATTGACAGGTCCTCTCTGGTTCAAGAGCTGGCTAAGCAGCTACCAAAACTAGGGCGCACGGTGCAGGGGTTTATCGAACTGAATCTGACAGGGGATCCAGGTCGTGGTGGAGTAATGCCGGCGAATCTGGAAGCGCTCACCGAGGAAGTGCTCAAAGTGCCCGAGATTCAACTACAGGGCTTGATGGCGGTTGCAGGCTTGGGAGAGGAACCGAGATCGGAATTTGAGAGGGTCTTGGAGCTGCAGCATCGCTTCTTGACGATTGCTCCAGAAGCCCGCTCGCTTTCAATGGGAATGAGCGAGGACTATCAGGTTGCGCTAGAACTTGGCGCGACACACATTCGGGTTGGGTCCAAAATAACGGGCCCGCGGTCTTATTGAGCCTAGTCTTGAGAGGAACTAAGGAGTATTCATGGGCGTAATGAATTCAGTAATGACATTCTTCGGATTTGGTGGCTCTGAGGCACCTGTTTCGGAATCTGCTGCAAAGCCTCGCCCAGTCACTCGTCGACGCTCCTCTGACATGTCAGAGATTGTCACCATCGACCCTCAGTCATACGCCGACGGCAAGGATGTCGCCGCGAACTTCCGTCAGGGCGTGCCGGTAATCGTAAATATTGCAGCCCTGAGCGAGCCTGAGGCCAAGCGCATGCTCGACTTCATGATTGGACTCAAGGAAGGCCTTGAGGGCTCGCTGAAGCGAGTCACCCCGAAGGTATACCTGCTCACCCCGGCACACGTTGCGATTTCCGACTCAGACTCTGAGGAAGAGACCAGCGAAGACCTAATGAACTAGCCCATGGGTCTTCTGGGCAGCCTCTTAGCTTTCGCGCTTCAAATTTACTTCTACGTTTTGATGGCGCGCTTTGTTGTGGACCTCATCATGAGCGTGAATCGCTCTTGGAGACCCCCGGGCATCCTGCTCCCTGTTTTGGATTTTGTTTACACAATCACTGATCCGCCTTTGAAGTTTGTTCGTCGATTCGTACCACCAGTGAGACTTGGGCCAGTTGCTCTTGATCTTGCCTTCACGATTGTGCTCATAGCGGTACTTTTCCTCCGGAGTTTGGCAGCCGCCCTTTAGTCAAATAACATGGTGTTCGTTGCTTTGAGCGACCCTGTTAGGAAGGTGCACCAAATGGCGCTGACGCCCGAGGATGTAGTCAACAAGAGATTTCAGCAAACCAAGTTCCGTGAGGGTTACGACCAGGACGAGGTAGATGACTTCCTGGACGAGGTGGCCGTTGAATTCCGCCGCCTAAGCCAAGAGAACGAAGAGCTAAAGGCCAAGTTGGCAGCAGCCCAGGCTCGCGCTGAGGAGGCTCCTGCAGCCGCTCCTTCCTACCCTGCAGCATCCGTTGTCGCCGCTGCGGCAGTGCCATCGGCCTCAGATGCTCAGAACTCGCACAGTCTTTTGGAGCTTGCTCGCAAGCTACACGAGGAGCACGTTCGCGAAGGTCTTACCAAGCGCGACCAGCTAATCCGAGACGGCCAAGAGCAGGCCACTCGTCTAGTCCGCGATGCTGAGGCTCAGGCTCGTGCAGTAATCGGACAGCTTGAGCTTGACCGCCGTGCAATCGAGAACACCATCGACGAGCTTCGTGAATTCGAGCACGACTACCGTGCCCGGCTGCGCGACTACATCGAGAACCAACTGCAGACCTTGGTCCGCGAGGAGTCCTTCGAGCAGCCTCTTGAGGCAGCGGCGAAGATCGAGCTCGAAAGCGCAGCTGCAGCCGCTGTAGTTGCAACTGCGGTTGAGGCTGAGGCATCAGAGGAAGACGAAGAAGAAACCGAACTGAGTGAGCGCAACTAGCTCCTCAGCCCGCTGGGTTTATTCGATTGGCTTTTCGACTGTCTTCCTAGATCAGTTCACGAAGTATGCCGCTGAGCATTTTTTGTCGGACGGAAGCGTCGTAAATGTAATGGGCGACTTGTTGCGGTTTCGCCTTGCCTACAACGAAGCGGCGGCATTCTCGCTGGGCTTCGGTGCAACGTGGATCCTGGCGCTCATTTCTTCGGTGGCGGTGCTGTTGCTTCTTTGGTACGGACCTAAGGCCAAGACCACCATCTGGGCAGTCATTGCTGGTTTGGTTCTTGGTGGGGCAGCTGGCAACTGGGTGGATCGGGTATTCAAGGAGCCGGCTTTCTTCTCAGGGCACGTGGTTGATTTCATCCAGATTCCGTTCAATTTCCCAATTTTCAACTTGGCTGATTCGTTCCTCGTGATTGGCATCACTCTGGCCATGCTGCGGACCCTCAGAGGCGATGAGATTGGCGGCGGCAGGGGTGAGTAAATTCCTCCCAGTTCCGGATCTGCTAGCAGGCGAAAGAGCCGATGCGGCAATCGCAAAAATGCTTGGCCTTTCTAGAACCAAGGTGATTGACCTGATTGAAGCTGGCTTGGTCAGATCTCAGTTTGGAGCTTTGGGTAAGTCCGATCGACTTTCGGTGGAGATGATCATCGAGGTTGAGCTAGATGAGCGACCAGTCCAAAGTTTGGAGATAGTTGCAGCCGATGTTCCAGAGCTTGAGATTGTCTATCTTGACGACGACATCGTCGTTATCAACAAACCTGCCGGGGTGGTCTCGCACCCTTCAGTTGGGTTCGAAGGCCCAAGCGTCGCCGGAGTGCTGCTCTCCAGGGGTATTACCCTTTCCACCTCAGGCGCTCAGGAGCGACAGGGGATCGTGCAGCGTCTTGATGTGGGCACTAGCGGTTTGATGGTGCTGGCTAGGTCGGAGCGCGCGTACTCTGTCCTCAAACAAGCGTTCAGGGATAGGACGGTGAAGAAGACCTACCACGCCCTGGCCCAAGGGCATCCGGAGCCAGCCTCGGGAACCATCGATACTCCGATTGCTAGGAGTCAGCGCCATGACTATAAGTTCACGATTTCAGCCGAAGGTAAGCACGCGGTTACACACTATAAAACCATTGAACTGCTGCCGGCAGCGGCCTTGATGGAGGTCGGGCTTGAGACTGGCAGAACGCACCAAATCCGCGTGCACTTCTCTCACTTTAGGCACCCTCTGGTAGGGGATCCGCTCTATGGGGCGGACCCCAAACTAGCTTCAGCCTTGGGTCTTGATAGGCAGTGGCTACATGCCAAGAAGTTGGCCTTTGCACACCCGATTAGCGGAGACTGGGTTGAATTTGAATCTGATTATCCCGCGGATCTGGAACTCGCTCTCGGCAAACTCAGGGATACCGATTTTCGGCTTTAGGATTTAGGCCTATCAACTAGGAGCGGGTTTGAGCGAGTCTTTTGTTCACCTGCACAATCACACCGAGTATTCGATGCTCGATGGGGCAGCGCGGGTCAAAAAGCTGATTGCGAAGGCAGTCGAGCTTGGCATGCCTGCCATAGCGATGACCGACCATGGCAATACTCACGGAGCGTATGAATTCTGGAAACAGGCGAAGGCTCAGGGCATAAAGCCGATTATTGGTATCGAAGCCTACGTGGCTCCTGGGTCTCGCCTCGAAAAATCCAAGGTTCGATGGGCCGATGGGGGAGATGACGACGTCTCCGGTGGTGGTGCCTATAGCCACATGACCATGTGGTCAACCGATAACGCCTCGATGCAAAATCTCTTCCGGCTATCCTCCGAGGCATATCTTTCGGGTTACTACTTCAAGCCGCGCATGGACCGCGAGCTTCTCAATAAATACGGCAAGGGTTTGATCGCGACCACGGGTTGCCCCGGTGGAGAGGTGCAAACCCGACTGCGCCTGGGTCAGTACGACGAGGCCATTCGAACTGCAGCGGAGTTCAGGGACATCTTCGGTGAGGGCAATTTTTTCGTCGAGGTTATGGATCACGGCCTCTCAATCGAGAAGCGTGTTCGTGACGACCTACTGCGTTTGGCAAAGGACTTGAGCCTCCCTCTGGTTGCAACTAATGATTTGCACTACACAAATCAGGAGGACCACGAGGCCCACGACGCGCTGCTGTGTGTCCAGGTTGGTTCAAATATCTATGACCAAAACCGCTTCAAGTTCGAATCTCAGGAGTACTACCTAAAGTCTGCTGCGCAAATGCGGGAGCTCTTCAAGGACCTACCCGAGGCTGCCAACAACACTTTGTTGATTGCAGAGCGCTCCGAAGTGAATTTTGAAAAGCGGGACCTCATGCCAAGGTTCCCGGTTCCGGAGGGGGAGACTGAGGCTGATTGGTTGGCCAAAGAGGTTTGGCGCGGAATGGATCGTCGATTCCCAAACGGTTACTCCGACAAGCACCGCGAGCAGGCCGCCTATGAACTCGATGTCATAGTTCGAATGGGCTTCCCAGGTTACTTCCTGGTAGTGGCCGACTTCATCTCCTGGGCCCGATCCCAAGGCATTCGCGTAGGTCCCGGACGAGGATCGGCTGCAGGTTCAATCGTCGCTTACGCCCTTGGTATCACGGAACTTGATCCGCTGGAGCACGATCTGATCTTCGAGCGTTTTTTGAACCCAGAGCGACTCTCAATGCCTGATATCGATGTCGACTTCGACGATCGTCGCAGACCGGAAGTCATCCGTTACGTCACGGAGAAGTACGGCGATGACCGAGTGGCTCAGATCGTCACCTTCGGAACCATCAAGGCCAAACAGGCATTGAAGGATGCTGCTCGGGTTTTGGCCATGCCATATGCCGTTGGGGAGAAGCTCACGAAGGCGATGCCTCCGATGGTGCTCGGACGCGATGTGTCGCTTAATGAATTGATCGATCCCGCTGCCGAACGCTACTCTGAGGCGGCTGAATTCAGGGAGATCATCGAGAATGATGAGGAGTCAAAGCGAGTCTTTGATCTCGCTCAAGGCCTTGAATCTCTGAAGCGCCAATGGGGAGTTCACGCTGCAGGTGTGATCATGTCGGCAGAGCCACTGATGGATGTTATCCCCATCATGAAGCGCGAAGAAGACGGCGCGATTATCACGCAGTTCGATCAACCCCCTTGTGAAGATCTAGGTCTTCTAAAGATGGACTTCTTGGGTCTTAGAAACCTAACTGTCTTGGATGACGCTCTAGAGAACATCCGGCAAAACCGTGGCGAGAGTGTTGTGTTGGAGGAGCTCGACCTCAACGCCGACGAAAAGACCTTCGAGCTACTCTCTCGTGGTGACACACTGGGTGTTTTTCAGCTCGATGGTGACGCCATGCGACAGCTACTTCGTCAGCTAAAACCAACGGAATTCGAGCACATATCAGCAGTAATTGCGCTTTATCGCCCGGGTCCCATGGGCATGAACTCTCACATCAACTATGCCCAGCGTAAGAATGGGCAGCAGCAGTCCGAGCCAGTGCATCCAGAACTCGAAGAACCGCTTCGCGAGATCTTGGGCCCCACCTATGGACTGATTGTCTACCAAGAGCAGGTTATGGCGGCCGCTCAAAAAGTGGCCGGATACTCGCTGGGTCAAGCAGACCTGCTGCGTCGAGCCATGGGAAAGAAAAAGCCTGAGGAGCTGGAAAAGCAGTACGAAATTTTCAGTGCTGGTATGCAAGAGCGCAACTACTCCAAAGACGCGATCAAGGCCCTCTGGGAGACTTTGCTTCCATTTGCCGACTACGCGTTCAATAAGGCTCACTCAGCGGGTTACGGCGTGCTTAGTTACTGGACCGCTTATCTCAAAGCCAATTACCCAGCCGAGTACATGGCGGCGTTGCTTACAAGCGTTGGTGATTCGAAGGACAAGCTTGCGATCTACCTCAATGAATGTCGCAAGATGGGTATCAAGGTGCTACCGCCGGACGTCAGTGAATCAATTGGTGTTTTTGCTGCGGTAGGTGATGACATTCGATTTGGTCTAGGTGCAATCCGAAACGTTGGCAAAAACGTAGTCGATGCGATTGTCGAGGCTCGTCAAGCTGGAAAGTTCACCTCTTTCCACGACTTCCTATCGCGAGTCGGTCAGCAGGCCACCTCGAAGCGCGTTGTCGAATCTCTCATTAAGGCTGGAGCCTTTGACTCACTTGGACACACCCGCAGGTCTCTGATTGCAATTCACGAAGAGGCAATTGACTCAGCAGTGGTTTTGAAGAAGCAGCAGGCATCTGGCCAGATGGATCTCTTCGGCGATCTTTTAGAAGAGGATCCAGCCGTGATTGAGGTGCCTACTCTTCCAGAGTGGACCAAACGTGACCTGCTATCGCATGAGCGCGAGATGCTGGGTCTTTACGTCTCGGATCACCCTCTGGCTGGCATGGAAGCCCTTCTGATGCGGCACTCGGATATGGGCGTCATTGCGCTTCGTGAGACCCAGCTCAAAGACGGAGAGACGGTCACCATTGCGGGTTTGATTACTCAGGTTGCCCACCGCGTCGCCAGAACCTCTGGGAACCCCTACGGTCAAGTGACGCTGGAGGATTTCTCTGGCGAAATTTCAGTGATGTTCATGGGTAAGACCTACCTAGAAAACCGCGAGCTCTTGATTGCCGACCAAACAGTCGCCATTCGCGGGCGAATTTCAAGACGCGATGAAGAGGTGACACTTCAGGCATTCTCGATTGAAGTTTTGGATGCCGGTCGTGAGCAAGGTGGCGTCCTCAGGCTTGCAATCAAGGAGTCCATGGCAAACAAGACCATCCTGGGTAAATTGGGTGAAATTCTGGATACCCACCCAGGACCAGTGGAGGTTCAAGTCAAACTGATCGGGTCAGCCGTCAAGCATTTCTTGCTTCCTCAACGAGTAGCGGTAGGACACGATTTGTTCGGAGAGCTCAAGGCCCTGCTAGGCCCTGATGCAGTCGATTAGTAGTTGTCGGCTAGTCGCTCACCAGTTGTTAGGTAGCCGCGACGGTAGTAGAGAAGCGGCTCTGCCTCGGAGTTTTCAAACCCGCTGATCACGTCAACAACCACGACCGCGTTTGCCGCAACTTCGAGCCTTGTCCGCACCTTTCCCAACAGCACCGCAGAGGTCTGGGGAAAAACTGGCACACCCGATACCAGGCTGTACTCAACGTCTTTGAACCGATCTTCTTTGGGTCCCGCAAGTTTTTGAGACAGCGCAAGGTTTTCGGTTGTCAAGGTGTGGATCGCAACATTCGCTCCCTCAACTAAGTGTGCGTATGAAGAAGAGCCTTGGGCGATGTTGAAAGAGACCAATGGCGGGTTGGAACCAAGTGAGGTTACCGATGTTGCAGTGAATCCAATCGGAACACCGTCCTCTGTGCTGGCAGTGATGATTGCCACACCTGAAGCGTGGCGTCGGAATGCGGCCTTGAGCGCATCTGCGCCAAACAGATTGAAGTCCGTGGATTGATTTGTCATCTTAGATAAGGTTAGAGCATCAAATTCACCAAATTATTCCGAGGTATTGATTGCGGCTTTTAGAACTAACGGGCCCGATTACATCTTCGCGGGTGAATCTTTTGATTCCCAGGGCCACAGTCCAGAACAACTCAGCGATTGAGGCGAGTGTTTGGACGATCTGCGAAGAGGTTAGAACCCTCGGGGAGGCAGCCCTTCGTGACCATGCCCAGAAGTTCGATCGCGTGTTGCCGGCATCGTTCAAGGTCTCACGTGAACAGCTTCGTTCCGCGCTAGAAAACACAGCGCCAGATCTTGTCGCTGCACTCGAAGAGGCAATTACGAGAGTTCGTCGCGTTAGCGCTGCAGTTGTGTCAACGGAGGTGAGCGTCGAACTTGGTGATGGTGCCAATGTCACTCAGCGCTACGTACCGGTAGATTCTGTCGGTTTGTATGTTCCCGGTGGCAAGGCTGTCTATCCGTCCAGCGTGATCATGAACGTGGTTCCGGCTCAGGTTGCCAACGTCCCACGAATCGTAATTGCCTCCCCAGCTCAGGCGGAATATGACGGGCTACCACACCCGAGCATTCTCGCCGCCGCTGAGCTCTTAGGGGTGCATGAGGTCTATGCCATCGGTGGTGCCAGTGCGGTAGCTGCTTTTGCGCACGGGGTTTCGGAAATAGGCCTGGATCCAGTCACGATGGTTACCGGACCGGGAAATATTTATGTTGCCACCGCCAAACGTCTATTGCGCGGCAAAATCGGAATCGACTCTGAGGCCGGTCCCACCGAAATCCTGATCGTCGCCGACAAGACAGCTAATCCAGCTTTCGTTGCCGCCGACCTTATTTCCCAAGCCGAGCACGACGAGAACGCCGCAGCGGTTTTGGTCACCGACTCGAGGGAGTTGATTGACAGCGTTTCTCGGGAGGTTGACCGTCAGCTTGCCATGGCCGACAACCGCGAGCGAGCTGCAATCTCGCTCGCAGGGGAACAGTCCGCGCTGGTCTTGGTGGAGGACTTAGAGGCGGCCATCGCTGTGGCGAATCACTATGCCACCGAACACCTTGAGATTCAGACTGAGAGACCTCAAGAGGTTGCCCAGCGAATCACCAACGCTGGGGCGCTTTTTATCGGTGACTTTTCTCCCGTGAGCTTGGGTGATTACCTTGCAGGATCCAACCACGTGTTGCCAACCTCGCAGCAGGCAAAGTTTGGCCCAGGTCTTGGGGTGCACACATTCCTGAGACCGCAGCAGGTGATCTCCTACTCGAAGAGTGCGCTGGCCCAGATTTCTCGCAAGCTAGAGATCTTGTCTCATACCGAGGGTCTCTCCGCGCACGGCACCGCAGCTTCGATCAGAGAGGATCGCTGATGTTCTGTCCATTTTGTAGAAATTCAGATTCTCGAGTAATCGACTCGAGGACTTCGGATGATGGTTCGTCGATTCGACGTCGTCGTCAGTGTCCAGAGTGCCAAAAGCGATTCACGACAGTTGAGACTGCGAGCCTGATGGTTACCAAGCGCTCGGGCGTAACAGAACCTTTTTCAAGAGACAAGATCGTCAGTGGTGTTCGCAAGGCGTGTCAGGGTAGGCCTGTTACCGATGCCGACCTGGCTTTGCTGGCTCAGCAGGTCGAGGAGACTCTGCGTGCCACCGGGGCAGCATCGATTGAGGCTCAGGACATCGGTCTAGCGATTCTCGATCCGCTTCGCAACCTGGACCATGTTGCCTACATGAGATTTGCGAGCGTCTATCAGGCCTGGGATTCACTTGATGATTTTGAAAACGCGATTGAGAGCCTGAGGGCCGAATGATCTATCGCGCACTCTTCAACGTCTTTTTCAAGCGTCTCGACCCAGAAGTTGCGCATCACCTGGTGGTCGCGGTTCTCGAGTTCCTAGCTGCAGTCGGAGTTCTTCGGGCCCCCAGGAAGCCCAGAGACATCAGGGTGATGGGGATTCTCTTTGAAAATCGATTTGGACTCGCGGCGGGCTTTGATAAAAATGCAAAGCTGATCAAACCCATGCATGCCTTGGGGTTTGGGCACGTCGAGATTGGCACTGTCACACCAAGGCCCCAGCCTGGTAACCCAAAGCCGAGAATGTTCAGACTCCCAGAGCACAAGGCTCTGATAAATCGCATGGGTTTCAATAATGATGGTGCAGAGGTAATTGCCAAGCGCCTCAAGAAGTTGCGCGAGAGTAGTGACAACCTACCTGTGATCGGTGTGAACATAGGTAAAAACAAGGACACTCCGGCCGAATTTGCTTACCAGGATTACCAGATGGCTGCCGCGGCGCTCTCCCCATATGCTGACTACCTTGTGGTGAACGTGTCATCACCTAACACTCCGGGGCTCAGAGATTTGCAGCAGGTTGAAGCACTGAGGCCGATTTTGGATGCCACAATCGAAAATGCCTCAGGAAAGCCAGTGCTTCTAAAGCTCTCTCCAGATCTTGCCGACCAAGACTTGATTGACATTCTGCACATGGTCAAGAGCACCAAGCTTGCAGGCGTCATAGCCGCGAACACCACCATCGGCCGAAATTTGAAGGCCGATCCAGCCGTGTTGGCTGAGGCGGGCGGACTTTCCGGGCCGATTTTGCGCTCTAGGTCTTTGGAGATGCTTCGCATTATCCGGCAAGAATTGGACCGCTCCTACTGCGTCATTTCGGTGGGCGGAGTAAACACCAGGATCGAAGTTCAGGCTCGAGTTTCGCTCGGGGCTGACCTAGTTCAGGGGTACACCGGCTTCATTTATAACGGACCGCTTTGGCCTGCCCGCCTCGCAAAAATCGACTAGCAGGGACGCTCTGACGGAGACTTAGTCAGGCTCGGGTCAGTCATGTAGAGGCCGTCTAGGACCTCGTCGACCTTGGCCATGACATCAGCTGGAATCTCAACGCCTGAAGCGCCGAGGTTGTCCTTCATCTGCTCCGGCCTGGATGCTCCAACAATTGCAGCTGAGACGGCCTTGTTTTGCAGGACCCAAGCAAGCGCAAACTGAGCCGTGGTCAGTCCGAGTCCATCGGCTAGCGGGCGAAGGTTTTGCACCGCAGTTAGGGTGGCCTCGCCCATGAACTTCTCAACGATTGAAGACATTGCAGGGTCAGCAGCGCGCGAACCCTCTGGAGCTGGTTGCCCAGGCAAGTACTTTCCAGTTAGCACACCCTGTGCCATAGGTGACCAAACAATCTGCCCCAGACCAAGCTCGAGGCTGGTGGGAATCACCTCGGCCTCGATTACGCGCCAGAGCATCGAATACTGAGGTTGGTTGGAGATTAATTTGAAACCCAGCTCGGAGGCGAGCTTTTGCCCAGCGCGAATCTGCTCTGCATTCCACTCGGATACTCCGACATAGAGCACCTTGCCCATGCGTACCAGGTCGGCAAAAGCCTGCATGGTTTCCTCAAGCGGAGTTTCGTAGTCGAAGCGGTGTGCCTGGTAGAGGTCAACGTAGTCGGTTTGCAGGCGTTGCAGCGAACCGTTGATGGACTCAAAAATGTGCTTGCGGCTGAGGCCACAGTCATTCGGACCCTTTGCTGCAACTGGCCAGTAGACCTTAGTAAGAATCTCAATTCCCTCGCGGCGCTGACCCTTGAGTGCCTTGCCAAGGACTACCTCAGCTGCTTGATTGGCATAGGCGTCTGCAGTGTCGAAAGTTGTGATACCACCCTCAAGGGCTGCGTTCACGGTTGCGATTGCCTGCTCCTCGGCAACTTGAGAAGCGTGGGTGAGCCAGTTTCCGTAGATCAGCTCGGAGACTTTCAGGCCGGAGTTACCAAGGTAGCGATGCTTCATTTTCTGCCCTAACTGACTAGTCGACTTTTGCGAATCTCGAAACTTGTGGCTTTGGAATCCTTAGCGAACGCATTTGGATCGAGCGCATCGCGCCATACCAACCCAGTCCGCCCTCTACCTTGTCGGCACCAAACTTCTTGGCAACGCGCTTCTTGACTGAGCGGGAGACCAGGAAGGCGTCGAATGCAACAACGAGAAACAGCGACCACATGGCAAACAGCGAAATCAGTTGCACTTCGTAACTATCGATGAAGGTTGTGAGGACGACAAGGAACATGGCCGGAAGGACCATTTCTCCCGCGGTGAATCGGGCATCTACTAGGTCGCGAACAAACTTGCGCTGCGGGCCCTTGTCGCGGTAGGTCAGGTAACGTTCGTCACCGGCCATCATGCCTTCTCTAGCCTTCTGGCGCTCCTCGCGGAGCTTCTCGCGCTGGGCCTTTCGAGCCTCTTTGCTGCGATCGCCAACCAAAGGCTTCTTGCGCGCTTGCTCGCTAACTTTGCGCGGGGGAGTGGGTCTACCCTTGCCGGCTGATGAATTGGTTTCTGACATGCGGAACCTCTCGAGATCTGCGACTAGATTATCGCCATGACATTCTCTAAAGTCTCGGTTTCCAGCGAACTGCAAGCCAAAGTTGAATCTTTTGTTCAAGAAAACTTCTCACTTGCGGTTGGGGATCTTGGGGAGTTAGTCAAGATTCCGGGAATTGCTTGGCCAAGCTTTGACCCGAACAATCTGAATCGTTCCGCTGAAGCAGTGAAGAATCTACTTTCTGCGACTGGGTTATTTGACTTTGTAGAAATCAGAACCGCACTCAAGCCAAATGGCGAACCTGGCTCTCCCGCAGTCCTCGCGCGCAGGGCGGCCAAGAACGACGCGCCTCATGTTCTGCTCTACGCCCACCATGACGTCCAGCCACCAGGAAATCCAGAGCTCTGGGAGAGTGAGCCATTTCAGGCCACCCTGAAGGGGGAGAGGCTTTATGGTCGCGGTGTCAGCGATGACAAAGCTGGGGTAATTACCCACGTCTATGCGCTCAAATCCCTTGCTCAGTTGGCCGGAGACGTGAACCTGGGAATTACATTGTTTATCGAGGGCGAAGAAGAGGCCGGTAGCGAGTCCTTCTCGAACTTCCTGGCAGACAATCGGGCAGAGCTCGCGGCTGATTTGATCATTGTCGCCGATAGCGGCAACTGGTCAATCGACACTCCTGCTTTGACCAGCACCCTTCGCGGCGTGGTCTCGCAGACCTTCACGCTCAAGACGATGGATCACGCACTTCACTCTGGAATGTTTGGCGGTCCACTCCCAGACGCGATGACCGCCATGGTGAAGCTCTTGGCAACGCTCAACGATGAGGCCGGAAATGTTGCCGTGGCTGGCCTCAAAACCGTTGATGTCGCGGAGCTGCCGTTCTCAGATGCTGATTTCAGGGAGCAGGCAGGTCTACTTGATGGCGTTGAACGTATCGGCACCTATTCACTTTTGAAGCAAAACTGGGGCGCTCCTGCGATCACGATCATCGGCTTGGATGCCCCGGCGGTTGCCACGTCTTCGAACACTGCTCAGCCACAAATCACTGCTCGTATCTCGATGCGTTTAGCTCCCGGTGAGGACCCAAATCACGGCCTTGCCATGCTGCGTGAGCACCTAGTGGCACATGCGCCCTATGGAGCGCACATCGAGTTTGGTCACTCCGAGCAAGGTCCTGGATACTTTGCCAAGCAGGGCTGGGCAGCCGAACTCGCCAAGGAAATTTTGGGAAGGGTTTGGCCTGAGCCCGCAGTCGAGATCGGTGTCGGTGGTTCGATCCCGTTTATTTCAGAATTCGCGACAGTATTCCCAGAGGCAGAAATTCTCGTCACTGGCGTCGAGGACCCCGATTCCAGGGCTCACTCTCCAAATGAGTCCCAACATCTTCCAACCCTCAAGCGAGCAATCACCGCAGAAGCGCTGCTACTGCTCGCTGGGAATCAGATGCGTCGCAGCTAGTTAAACTTGTAGGCAACAGGAGGAAACATGTCACAGGCACACGGTGTAGTACTTACCCCAACGGCGGTTGAGAAGGTGAAGAATCTGCTTACCGCAGAGGGTAGAGACGATTTGCGCTTGCGAGTGGCTGTTGAGCCAGGCGGCTGCTCAGGTCTGATCTACCAGCTTTTCTTTGACGAACAGGTTGAAGAAGCCGACGCAATCGTTGCCTTTGATGGCGTTGAGGTGGTCGTTGACCCGATGAGCGTTCCTTACCTGGATGGCGCTTCGATTGATTTTGAGGACTCAATCCAGAAACAAGGCTTTACCATCGACAATCCAAATGCTGCCGGTACCTGCGCATGTGGAGATTCCTTCAGCTAAATCGGTGCGAAACGCCTGAAACTAGAGAGTTTTGGGTCTAGACTTTTACCGTCTGCAGCCCAAGAAGGATGTCTCACTTGTCTAAGATTCGCCGCCGATTTTCGGCCCTAGCGTTGGCTTCCGCAGCAGCTCTAGTGCTCACCGGTTGTTCCCCAGAGCTTGAGCGAGGCTTTTTGCCCGACGCTTGGGGAGTAACCAACCACACGGACCGCATCATCCACCTCTGGAACACCTCTTGGATCGTGCTGCTAGCTGTTGGTGCACTGTCCTGGGGGCTTATGGCATGGGCGCTGATTGTCTACCGTCGCCGCAAGGGCGAGACCGGCATGCCCCAGCAGCTTCGCTACAACATGCCAATTGAGACTTTGTTCACGGTTATCCCATTGATCATGGTGGTTGGCTTCTTTGCCTTCACGGCTCGTGACATGGCAGCCATCGAGGCGAAGACCGAGAACCCAGACGTGGTTATCGAGGTAATCGGTAAGCAGTGGAGCTGGGACTTCAACTATGTAAACGACAACGTTTACTTCTCGGGCATCCAGGCTCAGTTCACCGGAGACGAAGAGAACATCATGGAAACTCTTCCGACCCTTTATCTTCCAGTTGGCAAGACGGTTCAGATTGATTTGACCGCTCGCGATGTCATTCACTCCTTCTGGGTGGTGGACTTCCTGTACAAGAAGGACATGTTCCCAGGTCAGACCAACCACATGTATTTCACTCCCCTCAAGGAGGGCACATATGTTGGTAAGTGTGCTGAACTCTGTGGTGAGTATCACTCCATGATGCTTTTCAACGTCAAGGTAGTTTCTGAGGCCGAGTACGAAGCTCAAATGCAGGCGCTAGCAGCTGCGGGCAACGTAGGGCAGCTGTCGGGCGAGTACGACAGAAACCAGAACCTCCCAGGTGGCGACCCAAGCAAGAGAACTGATTCAGAGGAATAAACATGGCAACGTTAACTGAAACCAGAATCCAGCCAGGCTCTCTCGCTCCAAAGCGTTCAAAGGGTCAGCTTCTTGTTGACTGGCTAACCACCACTGACCACAAGAAGATCGGTTACCTGTACCTGATCACCTCGTTCATCTACTTCCTGATCGGTGGCGTCATGGCCCTGATCATTCGTGCTCAGCTGACTCTTCCAGGCCTCGACATCGTTGCTTCCAAGGAGCAGTACAACCAGCTGTTCACGATGCACGGCACAATCATGCTTCTGATGTTTGCAACCCCGCTGTTCGCTGGTTTTGCAAACGTCCTTATGCCGGTCCAGATCGGTGCACCTGACGTAGCCTTCCCGAGACTGAACGCAATTGCCTATTGGTTCTTCAACTTCGGTTCTTTGATTGCAGTCTCCGGTTTTTTCACTCCTCAGGGAGCTGCATCATTCGGATGGTTCGCTTACGCACCGCTTTCTAACACCACCTTCTCACCAGGCATCGGTGGAGACCTGTGGGTCTTCGGTCTTGCCTTGAGCGGTTTCGGAACCATTTTGGGTGGCGTGAACTTCATTACAACCATCATCACGATGCGCGCCCCAGGCATGACTATGTGGCGAATGCCAATCTTCACCTGGAACACCCTGGTCACCTCAATCCTGATCATCATGTGCTTCCCTCCACTTGCGGCAGCACTGTTTGCACTTGGAGCTGACCGTAAGTTCGGTGCTCACATTTTTGACCCAGAAAACGGTGGCGCGATGCTGTGGCAGCACCTGTTCTGGTTCTTCGGCCACCCAGAGGTTTACATCATTGCGTTGCCATTCTTTGGAATCGTGTCTGAAATCTTCCCGGTCTTTAGCCGCAAGCCAATCTTTGGCTACAAGACCCTGGTCTACGCAACGATCGCGATTGCAGCTTTGTCAATGACCGTGTGGGCGCACCACATGTACGTCACCGGTCAAGTGCTACTCCCATTCTTTGCCTTCACCACAATGCTGATCGCTGTTCCAACCGGAGTGAAGATCTTCAACTGGATTGGAACAATGTGGCGCGGCTCGGTCTCATTCGAGACTCCAATGCTCTGGGCGCTTGGCTTCTTGGTCAGCTTCGTTTTCGGTGGCTTGACCGGTGTAATCCTGGCCTCCCCAGCTCTTGACTTCCACCTTTCGGACAGCTACTTCGTGGTTGCCCACTTCCACTACGTAGTGTTTGGAACCGTGGTGTTCGCAATGTTTGCAGGTTTCTACTTCTGGTGGCCAAAGTTCACCGGAAAGATGCTGGATGAGCGCCTAGGAAAGATTCACTTCTGGCTATTGTTCATCGGATTCCACACCACGTTCTTGATTCAGCACTGGCTTGGAGTCATGGGTATGCCACGTCGTTACGCCACCTACCTACCAGAGGATGGCTTCACGGAGATGAACATCGTTTCCACATTGGGTGCAGTCATCCTGGCTCTATCCATGATTCCTTTCCTATTCAACGTGTGGATCACCGCTCGAAAGGGAACCATGGTAGGCCTGAAGGACCCATGGGGCTACGGACGCTCTCTGGAGTGGGCTACTGAGTCTCCATTCCCACGACACAACTTCCACCAGATTCCTCGCATTCGCTCAGAGTCTCCGGCATTTGACCTAAACCACCCTGAGTACGCGTCTCCAGAGGCTAAGGCGTCTTATGCCAAGGAAGGCAGAATCTAATGAAGTCGAACATTGTCATCCTGCTTGTAATGGCGGCGTACTTCACTATTGCCGATATTGCCTACGCGATTTGGACCCAGCTTGAGTGGGGCTACGTGGAGCCGATCGGTACTGCTGCAATGGCCCTGCTGGTCATTTTGGCTCTGTTCATCGCCTACTACCTCAACAGCTCACTGAAGCGAACCGCAACTTTGCCAGAGGACCGCGAAGACGGAAACATCGAAGACGAGTCCGGTGAGGTCGGTTTTTACAGCCCTTATAGCTGGTGGCCACTGGTTCTCGGTGCTTCCGCGGCAATCGCGTTTGCTTCGTTGGCTGTGGGTTGGTGGATGTTCTTTATCGCCCTGCCATTCGCAATTATTGCTGTGGTCGGCTTCGTATTTGAGTACGACCGCTACGCGCACGCGCACTAGAAATTGCGACAGCCCCCAGTTCTTCTGGTAATCGACGTCCAAAAGGGATTTCGAGACCAGAGCTACTGGGGGCTTTCTGCTAACCCAGAGGTCCACTCAAACGTCTAAGCTTTGGTCAAGCTTTTTAGATCCAAATCGTGGCCGGTGGTCTTGGTGCGGCACAACTCTGCAAACCCCAACTCACCACTTGCCCCCGGGGGAGCGGGTAATGAGCTTGAGGAGTACTTATCAGGCCCAAGTGATGCCGTGATACATAAGAGTGTGAACAGCGCGTTCTATGGCACTCCAGACCTCCACCTGTGGCTGACAAGAAGAAACTTCAGGTCTTTGGTTATTTGTGGTTTCACCACCAACTACTGTTGCGAGACCACTGCTCGAATGGCGGGCAACCTCGGTTACAAGGTTGAGTTTGTAATCGATGCCACTAGTGCATTTCCGGTAAAGCTAGGCGATCGGGAGTTCACTGGGACCGAGGTAATGGCGATGAGCGCCGCTAATCTCGATGGTGAGTTCGCTCAGGTGTTGACAACCTCAGAGTTAGTTGAGAATTACCAGAACGCGTAACAAAGCGGTTGATTGCGGTGTTATCCTTTTGAACCTGGCGAAGTCCAGATTGATACAAAGTAACTAAACATGGGGATGATCGGTTTCGACACTGTAGTGATGCGTGGAGGAAGCGGGTCGAGGATGAGCACTTATCTCGTAAACGATGTGTTCAAACCAATAGGTGCCAATACAAAGCGCGCCGACTTCGCCCTAGCTGCTTAAGCTAGCCCCGAAGTCCGTCTGACTAAGTCTGATTTCAACTTAGACCCAGACGTCATTTAGAAATCTTGCTGGGGGAATGCGTCAAAGGTTCCCTCGGGACTTTGCACTTTGACTGGGCCTGTCGGTGTAGTTGCTTCAGACAAATACCGGGGTCGAGTAGAACGTAGATTGAAGCTACACCCGTAGAAGCGCCACAAACGTTGCAATGGACGGGGGTTCAATTCCCCCCATCTCCACTTTAGGAAATAGACCTCGAGCTATCTTGCTCGGGGTCTATTGCTTTTTTGGCGGTAGCCTTCAAGGGTGATTGAGATTAGAAGACTGACCCTTGATGAACTAGGGCCATATTTGGAATTCATGGATGGGCCTGCATTCAAATCACAGCCTCAGTGGCAAGGTTGCTATTGCCAGTTCTATTTGAACACCAGGGAGCAAAATGCAGATCCCAGCTCTGTAGGTGAAGTCAATCGGACCCGCGCGTGTGATCGTTTAGCAGACGGAACCATGCAGGGTTATGTTGCTCTGACTGGCGATCGAGTGATCGGCTGGATGGCAGCAAACAGCTTCAAGAACTTTATTGAGCTACCCGGAGACCAAGAAGATGCCGCCGCGATCATTTGCTTTGTAGTGGATGAAGAGTTTCAGGGCAGGGGAGTGGCAACCAAGATGCTCAGCTTCGCACTAAAAGACTTACCCAACCACGGTTATAGAGCTGTTAGCGCCGCCCCTTTGGCAAGCGGAGAATTTCTAAGTCATGGCTATCGCGGCCCAAAAAGCATGTTTGAAAAGGCAGGATTCGTGCCTGGCCCAATGGTCGACGACAAACACGTTCTAATGACAAAGGTCTTGTAAAAAACTAAACCCCTTGGGATTTCCAAGGGGTTTAGTTTTTGATTAGCTCTACTTCTTGGCAGCTGCCACAGCTTTTGGCTTGCGCTTTGGCTTTGGGGCCTCTTCAACTGCTGGAGCGTGCTCGGCGTGTGCAAGCTCGTACTCAGCCTTAGTTACCGGTGCGATGCGGTCTTCGAAGTAAATCTTGGATAGAGCAGAGCGAACTCGAGCTCCGATCGAGATCTTGCCGTCCTTGTTTGGACGAGGCAGCGTTGGCTGGTAGTCCTTGAAGTCAACCAACTTCCACAACTCGTACTTGTCAAGTGGCTCGTGAAGCTCGATGTACTCACCGTGAGGCAAGCGGACCACGCGACCAGTCTCGCGACCGTGCAGGACCATCTCGCGGTCCTTGCGCTGTAGTGAAAGACAGGTGCGCTTGGTAACCCAGTAAGCAATCACAGGGCCTACCAGCAACAAGATCTGCATGGTGGTCAGCACCTGGTTCAGTGACATCTGGAAATTGATCGCGATCAAGTCAGTGGATGCACCAGCCCATAGAACTGCATAGAAAGTCACACCAGCAGCTCCAATTGCGGTTCTAGTTGGAGCGTTGCGTGGACGGTCGAGAACGTGGTGCTCACGCTTGTCACCGGTGACCCATGCCTCGAGGAATGGGTAAGCGGCGACAAGAGCCAGGAATACTAGGGACACAACCAGTGGCACCAAGACACCGAATGGAAGTACGTAACCAAATACTGCTACGTCCCAGTTGCTTGGAGCCAAACGCAGAGCACCGTCGAGCCAACCGATGTACCAGTCAGGCTGAGTTCCAGCAGAAACTGGGCTTGGGTCATAAGGACCGTAGTTCCAAATTGGGTTGATGGTGAAGGTTGCAGAGATTGCCATGATCACACCAAAGACTAGGAAGAAGAATCCACCAGCCTTGGCAACGTAAACAGGCATCAGCGGGTAACCAACAACGTTGTCGTCACGTCGGCCAGGACCCGAGTAGTGAGTGTGCTTGTGTAGCACAACCATCATCAAGTGCAGAGCAATGAACAGAATGATCAATCCTGGGACAATCATGATGTGCAGGCTGTACAGGCGGGCCACAATCTCAGTGCCAGGGAACTCTCCGCCGAAAAGTCCGGACGAAATCGAAGGACCGATTAGCGGAATGCCCTTGATCATTCCGTCGATGATTCGCAGACCGTTTCCAGAGAGAAGGTCATCTGGAAGCGAGTAGCCAGTGAAGCCTGCAGCCATACCCAGGATGAAAAGCATGAATCCAACGAGCCAGTTCAGCTCACGAGGCTTGCGGAACGCTCCGGTGAAGAAGACGCGAAGCATGTGCAATCCGCTTGCAGCAACGAATAGCAAGGCAGCCCAGTGGTGCACTTGGCGCATCAGAAGACCACCGCGAATATCGAAGCTGATGTCCAGGCTGGAAGCGTAGGCAATTGACATCTCAGCGCCCTTGAGTGGCGCGTAAGAACCCTCGTAGTGAACTACCGCCATGGATGGCTGGAAGTAGAAAGTCAGGAAGGTTCCTGACAGCACAAGGATCACGAAGCTGTAGAGTGCGACCTCTCCAAGCATGAAGCTCCAGTGGTCAGGGAAGATCTTGCGACCGAATCCCTTCACCACCGTGCCGAGTCCGACACGCTCGTCTAGGTAGTTTGCAGTTCCAGCGAGGAAACCGCCCTGCTTTTGCTTAGTTGCGTTAGTCATCATTACTTCCTAATGTCCCAGAATGTTGGGCCAACTGGCTCGAGGAAGTCGCTTTGAGCGACGAGGTAACCCTCAGCGTCAACCGTGATTGGCAACTGGGGGAGAGGGCGCGATGCTGGACCAAAAATCACCTTGCAGTGATCGGCCAAGTCGAAAGTCGACTGGTGGCAAGGGCATAGCAGGTGGTGTGTGTGCTGCTCATATAGAGCCACAGGGCAGCCCACGTGGGTACAAATCTTGGAGTACGCAACGATTCCGTCGTAGCTCCAGTCCTTCTTGGCAGGGTCTTCTTTTAGCTCTCCAGGGTTTACACGAACCAAAAGAACTGCCGCCTTGGCTTTCTCGTTTAGCTTGACCTCGTGGTCGAGCTCCTTGAGACCTTCAGGGATCACGTGGAATACCGAACCAATGGTGACCTCTGAGGCCTTGATTGGAATGCCGGTTGGATCCTTTGTAAGACGAGTTCCCTTCTTCCACATAGTGTGCTTGAGGGTGTCACCGACGGTTGGACCGAGGTCCCCGAAGATAACAACTGCAGGGATTGGGAAGAATGCCAGGGCACCGTACAGGGTTCTGCGAATCAGTTTGCGACGAGTGAAACCAGACTCACCATCGGCAAGTTTGATGATTTCCAGTGCCTGAGCGCGTGCCTCGTCAGAGCTGCGAGCGATGTGACGATCCTCTGCAACCTCGTGATCCGGCATAAGGGTCTTGGCCCAGTGAACAGCACCAAAACCAATTCCAAGAAGCGATAGCGCCATTCCAACACCCATCCAGAAGGTGTTGTTTCTAGTTGCAGAGAGGTCACCGTCCACGATTGGGAAGGCGAAAAATCCCCAGACAGCAACGATGGCTCCAACGATGGAGACAAGGAACATGACCGACACGGCGCGTTCTGCGTTGCGGGCAGCCTTCTCGTCTTTGTCAGTCATCCTGACGCGGTGAGGCTCAATTCCTGGGTCCTTGATTGGACGATCTGCCGTCGTCGCTAGACCCGACTCGTAGACTTTCTCGATTTCACTCATGAGTGCTCCTAGTTCGACTTGGCGCCAAGCCAAACGGTGATCGCGATGATAAAGCCAAGACCGAAGATCCATACGAATAGACCCTCAGCCACAGGACCAATTGAGCCAAGCTCGTAGCCACCGACCGAAGGGTTGTTTTCTACGTACTTCAGGTACGTGATGATGTCCTTCTTGTCTTCTGGAGTTAGGTTGGCATCGTTGAAAACTGGCATGTTCTGCGGCCCAGTGATCATGGCCTCGTAGATGTGCTTCTCGGAAACACCCTTGAGCTGCGGTGCCCACTTGCCCTCAGTTAGGGCACCTGCGGCTCCAACTGCGTTGTGACACATTGCACAGTTAATGCGGAATAGTTCGCCACCGTGAGTCGGGTCGCCATCAGCGCGGAGATACTCCTCGTCAGGAATTGCAGGTCCAGGTGCCAATGAGGCAACATAAGCGGCCATCGCAGCAATCTGCTCGTCAGTGAACTGGACTGGCTTTTTGTGAAGCTGCGGTCCAGATGCCTGACCAGGCATGCGGCCAGTGCCGACCTGGAAATCTACCGAAGCAGCACCGACTCCAATTAGGGATGGGCCGCCAACGGCGCCCTCTCCATTGGTGCCGTGGCAGCTAGCGCAGTTAGCGAGGAATAGCTTTCTGCCCTCGTCAATCAATTCTGGGCTAGATAGCTCTGCCTGGACAGTGCTGGTAGCAGCGGCATAGCCACCACCGGACAACACAAGGCCCAGGAAAATCACAATTCCCGCAGCCCAGGGGCGGCGGCGTAGTGGTTTCTCGTTACTCAACTGCTTCTCCATTTATTTCAAGATGTAGACGACCACGAACAGGCCAATCCACACCACATCTACAAAGTGCCAGTAATAGGAGACAACGATTGCGCTCGTTGCCTCACGGTGACCGAAGTTTCGGACGGAATAAGCACGTGCAATCACGAGCAAGAAAGCGATTAGACCACCCGTTACGTGCAAGGCGTGGAAACCGGTCGTGATGTAAAACGCTGAGCCGTAGGAGTTAGACATCAAGCTGACACCCTCAGAAACCAACTTGGCGTACTCGTAGCTCTGTCCGGCGACGAAGATCGCGCCCATTACGTAAGTGAGGAAGAACCACTCGATCATGCCCCACTTGGCAGGAGAGTTTCCGGTTCTGCGGGGCTGCAAGCGCTCAGCTGCAAACACTCCAAATTGAGCGGTGAAGGAGCTGGCAACCAGAATCAGAGTGTTGACTAGGGCGAAGGGCACATCAAGGATTTGAGTGTCGTTTGCCCAAAGCTCTGGAGCACCTGCGCGGAGGCTGAAGTACATGGCGAAAAGGCCCGCGAAGAACATAACTTCCGAGCCGAGCCAAACAATGGTTCCTACCGAGACCGCGTTTGGTCTGTTGATTACCGCATTAGACGCGACAGTTGTGGTTGCAGACATGGCTCTAGCCTAACCCAAATTAGCCCTTCACGGCCGTGTGTTGAACCCGAAAAACAGGATTTTTTGGACTCCGAGTAGCTAATTCGGTGGGTAAAGTTCTTGGCATGCGAAATTTGTCTTGGCCCGAGGTTCTCTCGTCCCTTTTGGCGGGGGAGGACCTACCTCGCGAGTCTGCATCTTGGGCAATGCGACAGATCATGTCCGGGGAGGCGTCCGAGGCACAAATTGGCGCATTCATGATGGCTCTGCGTTCCAAGGGGGAGACCGTTGCTGAGCTAGCGGGTCTAGTCGATGTGATGCTTGAAAACGCGGTGCTGCTTGACACTGGCGCAGATGCCGTAGACATCGTTGGCACCGGTGGCGACCTAGTCGGGACCGTCAACATTAGCTCGATGGCTTCAATCGTTGCTGCAGCAGCTGGAACGCCGGTTCTGAAGCACGGCAGTCGTTCAGCGTCAGGCAAAACCGGATCATCCGAGATGCTAGAAGTGCTGGGAATTCGCCTCGACCTAGCGCCACAGCAAGTAGCTGAGGTATTCCGCCAGGTTGGGATTACATTTTTCTTCGCGCCTGTGTTCCACCCAGCCATGAGGTTTGTGGCACCTGTTCGAAAGCAGTTGGGTGTTCCAACGACGTTCAACTTCCTCGGCCCGCTGGCAAATCCAGCTCAGCCGATCGCAACAGCACTCGGCGTTGCAAACCCAGCAATTGCGCCAAAAATGGCTTTGGAGTTGTCTAGGCGGGGGAGAACCGCCCTGGTATTCCGCTCAGAAGATGGCTTGGATGAGATTTCCACCACTTCGAAGAGCCAACTGTGGGTAGTCCGTGATGGTGAGGTGGCAGAGCAAGTCCTTGAACCGCAGGATCTAGGCATCCCGAGGGCGGAGCTTTCTCAATTGATTGGTGGCGATGCCAAGCACAACGCTGAGGTTGCCAGACGACTATTTTCGGGACAAGACTTCGAAAACTCCAAGGCTGTTTTTGACATTGTCACCTTGAATGCCGCTGGCGGGATGGTGGCCTATCAAATTGCTAAAGGTAGTCAAGAACCAGTCAATGAATTGTTTTCCAAGACCCTAAAAGCTGCGCGAGAAGCAATTACATCCGGGGCAGCGAATCGCAAACTCATCGACTGGTCAGCGGCAACTCAGCAGATCTAACAACTCAAGCCCTTTATCAAAGAGGGTAGGGCTCGAGAATCTTTTACTTGACATAATGTTTATTATCGGCATTAGGTGCATTGGTTTGGCGGGCTCAGAAGTGGCTCGACCGCAAGCTGTTTGCGACTAAATCAATTGCACCGGGTGGTCCAACCCAGAGGTCTTCGTTGAGAAGATCTTCGATCGTCACCCACCGATGTGAGATGTTGTCGCGATGCTCTTCGGGAGTCCAAAGTGTTGACGCTGGTTCAAACTCAGTTTCAACGCAAATTGTGAAAAACCAAGCTGTTCCAGAGTCATATTCGTGCTTCGATTCGAACTCGAAGTGATGCTTTGCCCAAGGTCCGTTGACCTCTTTCGGAGATATCTCCAATCCGGTTTCTTCCAAAATCTCTCTAACCAGAGCTTCGATTTGAGTTTCGCCTGGCTCCATGCCGCCGCCTGGGAAGATCCACTGAGGTGGTAGGTCGACGCCCGGATCAAAGCGCGAGTGAAACATCAGAAAACGTTCACCAGGAGCAAGGATGAGCGCTCGAACGGTATTGCGGTGTCTAAACCCGGCCATTTTTATCCGCTAGCCCAAAAAATCGCAGTGAAATCTGGTTCAGGTAACCAATCAGTAGCGCGAAGATAAGAGTGCCTTCTCTTGCTTGTCCACCGAGTAAAAACCCAACCAATACCACCAGTATCTCGATGCCGGTTCTGGCCTGCCAAAAAGGCAACTTAAACCGCTGTGCAATTCCGACATTGAGGCCATCTCTGGGACCTTTGCCCATTCCGCAGGAAATATACAAACCGGTCGCGAATGACACTACGACCATGCCTCCAAGCAGCATGGCCAGCCGCGCGAGATACGAATCAAAATCCGGTATGTAAGGCATGGCCAGATCCGCGAACACCCCAATGAGAATCGCGTTTAGAACGGATCCAAGTCCCGGTTTTACCCGAAGCGGGATCCACAGCAAAAGCACCAGAGCAGAAACCACGATGGTTGATTGGCCAAAACTGATGCCGGTTTGTTTTGAAATTCCCTGAGCAAACACATCCCAAGGTGCGACGCCAATCCCAGCTTTTACCATCATCGCGACACCGATGCCGTAGATGAAGAGCCCGAGTAGAAGCTTGATTAGGCGGTAGCTGAAACTAGACTTGGGCACCACACAAGACTAGAGGTGAGATGGCTCGAACTACCTATTTCGAGGGCCCAGTTCCCCGCTTGTTTGCCCATCGTGGCCTTAGCGAACACCTAGATTCGATTGCTGAAAACTCCCTCGCCGCGTTTCAGCATGCCATCGCTCACGGAGCCACTCACATTGAATCTGATGTCCATGCCACCAAAGACCAAGTCGCAGTCTTATTTCACGACGATGATCTCGCCCGCGTTGCTGGTGTGAATAGCGCAATCGCTGACCTCACCCTCAAGGACTTGAGGTCGATTCGCTTGAAAGGTGAGGCTGTAGTCCCGACACTGGCGGAGGGGCTGGAGCTTGGTGTGAACCTCAATCTCGACATAAAGGCAAAGCGTGCCATTAGGCCCACGGTTGCGGATATCGAACGCTTTGGCGCGCATGACCGGGTCTTGGTCTCGAGCTTTTCCTCCAGTCGCCGCCGCAAAGCCCTAAAACTGCTCTCTGCTCCCGTCGCCACAAGCGCTTCGATGCGTGAGGTTGCGCTCGCCTACCTAAGTCACCGGCTTGGCGGTTTTGGGTTTGGACTTGCAGTGAAAGGCTTAGATGCATTTCAAATACCGCCCAAGATGTACGGCATCACCTTTGCAGAGCGCAGCTTTTTGGAACGACTCGCAAGGTATGGAGTTGAAGCACACTTTTGGACCGTAAATGACCCGGCTGAGCGCGAGCGGCTTATCTCACTCGGTGCTGCAGGGATCGTAAGCGATCGCGTTGACCTGATGAACTGAGTGTTTCCTGAAAATCTTTTCAATTCGGGACTTATCCTCTGCTTACCGAGGTTCTCCTAACTAAACGGGAGGAAACCATGGCTGAAACAATGCGAGGCATGCGCCTTGGCGCACAGTCACTCGAGACCGAATCGGGTGTTGAGTTCTCCCCCAGAGTGACGGTCAACTTCCGTTGTCCTGAGTCTCACGAATTCAATCTGATTTTTTCCGCCACCGCAGAGCTTCCCAACACCTGGGAGTGCAAGAAGTGTGAGCTAATCGCAGTTCGCCTCGAGAACGGAAACCCTGTTGACCTTGCTGAGTCAGAAGATGACGGACCAAGGACCCACTACGACATGGTTTTGGAGCGCCGCACCCGAGAAGAGTTAGAAGAACTGCTTGCAGAGGTATTGGCTGATATGAGAGCTCGTCGCTCTGCCGGAAAGCTCACCGCCTAAAAAGCCTCTGAATCCCCCACTTCGTGCACAGCCAAAACGCTTCCAGCACAATCTCTCGCGTCATTTTGGATGCTCCGCTCTCGCGCTCGATGAAAGTTATAGGCACCTCGGTGATCTCAACACCCAGCTTTGCAACTCTGCGAGTCATCTCGACCTGAAACCCATACCCCTGCGCTTCAAGATCGGAAAGTTGGAGTTCCTGAATTAGCTCGGCGCTGTAAACGCGAAATCCAGCAGTCAGATCTCTGACCTTCAATCCGGTGGCAACCGCTGCGTACCAGTTTCCAAACCTGCTAATCAGCTGACGATGAAGAGGCCAGTTCTCAACCGCTCCCCCGCTCACCCAACGAGATCCAATGACAAGTGGTGATTCAGAGTCGAGAAGTTTTGAAAGATCCTCTGGCCGATGCGATCCATCGGCATCCATCTGAACAAGGCGCTGATACCCTGCTGCCAGGCCCCAGCGATAGCCAGCGAGATAGGCCTTTCCTAGACCCTCTTTGCCTTCTCGCTTGAGCAAAGAAACTCTGGCACTGCCCTTCGCTACCCCTTCAACCAGGTCGGCAGTCCCATCAGGCGAATTGTCGTCAATTATCAAAACATCAACCTGTTGGTTGACTCGAAGCAAGTGATCCAGTGAGTGGACTATTCCGTCCGCCTCGTTGTATGTGGGCATCAGCACAAGAGTTTTCATCGTCGTCTAATCACCACCAGGGACAAGACGCCCAAAGCCGCAATCAGCGCATCGATCCAGCCCCCGATGAAAACCGCTGGTGTTATCGCACTGTAAAGCGGAACCTTATTGACCATTGCACCCGGTTGATACCAGGTGAGCTCATTCAAGGTCTTGCCATCTGGCAGGTAGATTGCACTGAGTCCGACAGTGGAGATATTCACCACGGACCGACCAGTCTCAATGGCTCTCAATTTCGCGATCGCGGCTTGTTGATAGGTCTCATCGGAGTAGCCAAAGTCAGCGTTATTAGTTTGGGAGAGGATCACCTCTGCCCCACTGTTGGCCAGCTCTCGAGGTATTTGATCAATTGCGATTTCGAAACAAATCAAGGTGCCCGCCATGAACTCCTCGAGTTCGAATATCCCGTCTCGCTCACCAAAGCTGTATCCCCTTGGGACAAGGTCAATCAGATCAGGTGCTAGTGCACGCCAGAAAGGACGATCTGGGACAAATTCAGCGAACGGGACCGGTCGTTTTTTGTCGTATTGATCAATCGGACCCTCTGTGGGAGACCAAAGCAGCGTTGAATTGTAGACGTCATCGCCTGATTTTGTGACCGTTCCAAATGTGAATGGGGCGTCGAATTCTTTTGCAATTTTGTCAATCGCACCCCTGGCTTCGTCAGAGCGAAGCGGGTCAACATCGGAGGCGTTCTCCGGCCAAACAATTAGGTCCAGCTCGTCCGCAAGGTCAGTCTCAGAAACCAATTTCGTGGCCTGAATGTGGTTGTTCAAAATGGTGCCAGGTGTGAGGTTTGAAAAGAGTCCGGCGTTGGCATTGCCCTGAACGGCTGCGATGGTCGCAGTTCTGTCCGTCTGATTTAGCAGGCCAAGCGGGAAAATGGCAGGCATGGTGGCAATCAAAGCGGCAGAGATTGTCGCTAAACGCAATGGAAAACCTCGCTTGCGAGCACCAACCGCGATGACCGCGAGCAGCGAGCCGATTAATGCCACGGCGAAACCAACCAGGCTGATACCGCCAAAGTAAGCCCAGTTGCCCCAGGGTCCATGAGCCTGCGCCATTCCCAGGCGCGACCACGGAAAGCCACCGTAGGGGAAGCTCATCGCAAGCCACTCCCGTGCGATCCAGATGGCGGCAGCCAAGACAGCGAACCAAATGTACTGATTTGTCTTTGGCTTCAGCCTCTTCCAAAGCCAGCTTGTGAGACCAACTCCGAGTGCGAAATAGACCGACATCAGGGTGCTTAGGGCAAGCAACGGTACTGGCCCCAGGTATAGCGATATCCACTCGATGTGAGCGATGTAATAAACCTGTCCAGCGATAAAGCCGGTTAGTAGCGCAAGGCGAAAACCCATTCCCAATGTTGCGATCAGAATCAGGGCTGGCACTAATGGAGAGAGCACCCAGATGTTCTCGGTTGGGAAAATGTAAAGCGCAATGAGCCCGCCAATCATGGCAAGCGGTATCCGCCACCACAGCTCTACTTTGCGCACCTAATAAGCCTAACTTCAGACGTAGTAGGAGTTCGCGACAATGCCGCGCTTGATTAGATCCATGGCTTTATAGGCAGTCTCGGCAAGTTGTGGATCTGCTCCTTGGGCTAGCTGATCGAGCAGATCAACGAGTTGCTTTGACCAACGAATAAAGTCTCCTGGCAACAGCCCAGAGAGCTTCAAAACGTCATCAAGCCTCGCACCGGTAGCCCATCGATACATCGGCCAACAGAGGTTGAGTTCTAGTTGGGTCTCCTTGGGCAGGCGGTGCTCGGTCTGGAGTTCCAAAAGCTGCTCTTGAATCAGCTCTGTCTGCTCCAGCGCCTCCCTGAAGTTCCCCTTCGGAAGTTTGGGCTCGTAATCGCCCTCATCTTTTCTTCCCTCGTAGACCAGTGCGGTGGCGAGGGCAGCCAAGTTTGCCGGATCGAGTTTTGACCACACCCCTCGATTTATGCATTCAGCAATTAGCAGATCTCGCTCACCATAAATTTTGCTCAGGCGAAGACCCGAGCTCGTAATCTCAAGGTCGTCATCACTTGGGACAAGGTAACCAAGTTCAGTTAGCAGGAGACAGATGCGATCAAACACGCGCGCAACCTGGTTAGTGCGACCCTCGATCTGAGCTACCGCCTGATCTATTTCCTTGCGCAGCTTATGGTAGCGCTCGCCCCAGCGAGCGTGAGCCTCGCGGTCGGCGCAACCGTGGCAAGGATGGGCGCGCAGTTCACGTTTGAGCTCCGCAATTCTCATGTCGAGCTGACGCTGGCCCTTGGACATTCGAATGTCTTTACCGGCTCGATGCTTACTCTGAGCACCACTGCGCTCTAGATCCGTCAGCTCGCGACGCATGCCGGAATACTCAATAAAGTCTCCAAGGTGACAGCTCAGCGCCTTTTCATAACCCTCCAGCGACTCCTGCTTATCGGCAATCACCCTGGCCAAACCAACCACCGATCGGTCCGCCTGAAACTGAGCAAAAGAGCGCTCCAAAACCTTGCTGGCACGCCTTGCTCCGAAAGCCGAAATCAGGTTTACCGCCATGTTGTAGGTCGGCTTGAAGCTGGAATTCAAGGGGTAAGTGCGCTTCGATGCCAGGCCGGCAACCAAGTTTGGATCCAACTGGTTTCCCCATACGATCACCGAGTGTCCCTCGGTATCAATTCCTCGACGACCTGCTCGGCCTGTGAGCTGGGTGTACTCCCCTGCGGTTATGTTTACCCGCGACTCGCCGTTGTACTTGTCGAGGCGCTCCAGGACCACGGTTCGAGCTGGCATATTGATGCCCAGAGCAAGCGTCTCGGTTGCGAATACAACCTTTACTAGCTTGCGCAGGAAAAGCTCCTCCACAACCTCTTTGAACGCAGGCAGCATGCCAGCGTGATGGGCTGCAACACCGCGCTCTAGGGAGCTCAGCCAGTCAAAGTAGCCGAGTGTGTCCAGGTCCTCATCCGCAATTTGAGTGCAACGCGCCTCCGCGACCCGTCTGATCTCCTGCTGCTCCTCTTTGGTTGTGAGCCTCAGACCGGATCGTCTACAGCTTTCAACCGCCTTCTCACACCCCGCCCTGGAGAAGATGAAAAAGATGGCCGGGAGCAGACCTTGCTGACCAAGAACGTCAACAATCTCGGGCTTTTCTAATCTGCCTGATTGCTGCAACGCACCGTGACGCGGGCCACTTTGATAATTGCCTCCACCCCACTTGCCTCGACGCTGTATTGGTCCCCGAGCCCTGGCCTGGTGCTTCTTTAGTAGTTCGGGATTCACACGCATCTGGTTGGAGCCAGTTTCGAAAAGCTCCAGAACCTCATCACCAAATAGCACGTGCTGGTGCAGCGGAACCGGCCTATGCTCCGAGACGATCACCTTGGTGTTGCCCCGAACCTCTGCCAGCCAGGCCCCGAACTCCTCCGCGTTTGAAACTGTGGCGGATAGTGAAACGACCAACACATCCTTGGGCAAGTGAAGAATCACCTCTTCCCAAACCGCTCCACGGAAGCGATCTGCCAGATAGTGCACCTCGTCCATAACCACATAGGCGAGATCCTTCAGCGCCATGGATGTGGCATAAATCATGTTTCGCAACACTTCAGTGGTCATTACCACGATCTGAGCGTCCGAGTTGTTGTTGGTGTCACCGGTCAATAGACCGACCTGTTCACGCCCGTAGCGGGCAACTAGCTCTGCAAACTTTTGATTACTAAGGGCCTTGATCGGCGTGGTGTAGAAAACTTTCTTGCCACTTTGGACGGCGAGGTGAATGGCAAACTCCCCCACCACGGTTTTTCCAGCTCCCGTTGGTGCTGCAACCAAAACACCAAAACCACTCTCGAGCGCCTGACATGCATCAACCTGGAACGTGTCGAGCGGAAATTTAAGCCCTGCCGAGAACTCCTCGAGCTGCAAGAACTTTGCCCTCTGCTTCGCGAGCTGGTAGCGCTCGGAGGGGCTAAGCTCACTCACTGTCTTCAGGTTCCGAAGCTAATGTCTTGGCTAGCTTTCGCTCTCTACGCTTGTCATTTAGTTGCGCGATTCCGACTGCGGTGAAGTAGAGCATGATCAGTGGAATCATCAGTAGGAACATCGAGAATGGCTCGTTAGCTGGAGTTGCCAGAGCAGCCAGGATTGCCATGATCAACACGGCAACTCTCCAGGACTTCAAAATCCCCTTCGCCGTGGTGATTCCCGCGAAGTTCAGCAGCACCAAAACCACTGGCATTACGAATGAGAGACCAAACAGCAGCAGCACTCGAACCGCAAAAAGAATGTATTCGGCCGCATTGATTACGTTTGTTGAACCCTCTGGGGTGAACCCAATCAACCCAACGACAAAGCGCGGAATGTTGATCCAGGCAAACCAGGCTCCAAACAAAAACAACGGTAGGGCAGCAAAAACAAAGCCGAGTGCGTAGCGCTTTTCTTTGGTCTTTAATCCTGGGGCGACAAATGCCCACAGGTTATAAAGCCAAAGCGGAGAAGTTAGCACCACTCCGAAGAAAATCGAGACTTGGATTCTGAGGTCAAATGCAGCCACGACAGTGCCGAAGTTCACGACCGCGTCGATCCCGCGAGCCTCTGTCACCTCAAGAAGAGGTCGCTGCAGGAGAGCAAATATGGGATCGAAAAGGTACCAACCGCCAACGGAACCAATCGCAATGAATAATGCCGACCATGTCAGCCTGACGCGCAGTTCCCTAAGGTGGGAACCCAAGGACATGCGGCGCTCTTTGTTTTTGCGCCGAAACATTAGTCCTTCTGCTTCTCGCCTTCTTCGCCCTTCTTGGAGCCTTCAGCCTCTGGCTTCTTAATCTCCTTGCGGAAGATCTGCAGTGACTCTGCAACGCTCTTGGTTAGGGCAGGAAGCTTCGGTGCTCCCCAGAAAAGCAAAACGATTACGAGGATGACAATCCACTGCCAACTTTCGATCCTCATTGCTCACCTTCTGTCTATGTTGATTGAGCTGATTCGAGCCACCAGTCTACGCCTTCTTTCCTCGCGCTCATGCGCTTTGCGCTTCTGCATAGCTTTTCTGGCGCGAAGCAAACGCGAGAGATCTTCCGGGGTGCTCGGCTTAGCGGGTTCAATCGAAAAATCATCAGGCCCAAAGCCGCCAAGGGCTGCCTCGGTTTGCTTGATTTGACCGAGCAAAGACTTGACTGCAAGCCAGAGTTTGTATCCCGCCAGGGCCAATACGTATCCAGCTCCGAGCACTAGGCCAAGGTTTAGCCACTCCATCTAGCCCTCCGCTACCTCAAGGTTGAGCGTCCGCCTGGCGAACTGTGCAACCGCGGCCCTGGCTTCCTCGGGAGCTATCACTTTGGCACGACCACCAAATTTCGCTATGTGCCTAGCCAATGCGGAGAAGCTGCCCACCTTGATTTCACCAATCACTCGCCCATCCCGCTCCTGAGCCTGAGAGACCAGGGGGAAATTCCAAAAGATCTCGGTTGCAGTCTTCTCCACCGCAAGCTTCACTACCTGCTCGGTCGCCGAATCACCAAAGGAATCGTCCGGCAACTCAGCATTTCGAGCACTGGTCGAAATCGGAGTATTCGTTGCCTTGAGTTCTATAACTCGATCCAGCCTGAATGCCCTCAGGTCTTGGTTTTTATGGCACCAACCTCTGAGGTAGTAGCGTCCCTCCCAAAGATCTAGGCGCAATGGATCAACCGCACGTACCGCTCGCTCTCCTAGCTGGTTCAGGTAGTCAATTTCCACCTGTAGTTCGGAAATGATTGCCTGTTGAACTGCGTCCAACGTCTTATCGACCAGTGGAGAGCCGACTCTAGACACCTTGGCCGTCGAACCAAACAGAGTTCGCAGCTGAGCTAGCTCTTCGCTTTCTGAAAACGGTTTGACCTCGCTTAGGTACTCCAAACCCGCAGCAATTGCAGCCGCCTGCTTGCCGGACAGCCTGGGCGGGGTGTCGAGTCTTCCAACCCCTAAATTAAGCGCCACCTCACCATCTTCGAGCGCCTCTTCGTCGACATAGAAGTGTGTTTCAAACCTGGTCATATCTTCACTGTTGGCAATGGTGAGTACAGCCTTTTTGATGGCACCCTCGCTCACCTGGAAATAGCGCGCGAGCTCCACAACATCATGTGGACCCTCTCGCAGTACCAGCCCCACGATTGAGAGTGCGAGGTTGAACTGTTCTTCGGCTCCGAGTTCTTGCTTAGGCATGGCTCTCAATCACCGCCTGTAACTGCTTGGTCACATATTCAGATAACGACTTGGGTTCCAGGATCTTCACATCCATGCCCAAATCGATCAGCTCTTCTGCAAACAACTCTTGGTCCATGTATGCGACCTGCACTCTGTCACCGCCAAAGTGATACCAGGCCTCGGACCCTGGACGCAGCTCAAGAGTCGCCTGCTGAGATTGAATATGTGCTTCTAGAGATAACTCCGCAGCCTCGATATCCACGGCATCAAAGCGCTCGGCAGCAAGTTCGCTAAGCGCAGCCTTCGAAACCATTCTGCGAAGCAGGTAGTTTTTCAACTCTCCGCTGTCGCTCGCCAACAAAAGCCACTGCCCTGCCTTGAAACGCAATCTCACCGGGCTCAAGTGCTTTAGTTCCGGGGTTGATTCGGGCTTTTGATACTGAACCTCGATCTGAACACCGCGGTCGATTGCCTCGGCAATTGGTGTGAAGTTCGGGTCCTTTGCAAACAATCTTGGTGAGACCACCTGCAGGCTCTGCTGTTCGAATGCTGCCCCGAATGCTCGCATTCGGGTCAGTGCCGATTGGGCCACTTGACCAAGACTCTGGTGGTTCCAAGCCTTAGCAGCCAGCTCCAACAGCTGCATGTGTCGTTCATTCAGAGTGAAGTCCTTGGGCCAGTCAAAAGCCTGCTTTGTTAGCCGATATCGAGTTGCTTCGGGATCATCAGATCCTTCACCATCGATTACCTCGAGCTGAATACCCATGGCGCGCAACAAGTCTTTATCCCGCTCGAACATTCGATCGCGAGCTTCCTGAGTTTTGTTTTCCGCGTAGCCAGAGACGCTCTCTAACAGCTGTCGCTTACTAACCCCATAGCTCTGGGCGGCAACCAAACAGCAGGTAAGGGTAAACAGGCGCTCCGCTGGAGTCTGTTTACCCATCTCTGGCTATTCCTTACCTAGAACATCTACTACGAATACCAGGGTTGACCCTGCCGGAATTGCTCCCTGTGCATTGTCACCATAGCCGAGCTCCGGTGGGATCACAGCTACCACCTGTGAGCCAACCTTTACACCCTCGAGAGCCTGAACGAATCCCTCAATCAGGCCTTCGGAGTTCACCTGGAAGGACGCAGGCGCACCGCGCTCCCAGGAGCTATCAAACTGAGTGCCATCCCAGGTCCAACCTGAGTAGTGAACCACTACGGTGTCACCAATCGCGATCTCCTCGCCCTTGCCCTCAATCAGAACGGACCGCTTGAACTCTGCTGGAGCGTCAGTGGCTGGAAGTTGGATGCCAGGCTGGCCCGATGGCGCAAGGATCACAGCTGGCAAGCCAGCCTCCGGCGCCTTGGAATCACCGTTGGCCTTTGGTAGGTAGGCATCGACGACATCAAAAACGAACAAAATTGCATCCTCGGCACCGATACCCAGCGACTCAACACCGGCACCGTCGTGGGCATTGGTTGCATCAAGCAGTACTCCAACTCTGGAGCCAACCTTCACGCCGGTTAGTGCCTTGCAGAAATCAGGCTTGGAGTCTGCAATTAGGTCCTGAATGATGTAGTCCTCAGTGCCAAACTCACTTCCCTGGAATTGCTCACCGGTGGACGCATTGAAACCCGTGAAGTGCAGAGCAACTCGCTGAGATCCAACCAGTGCGCCGCCGTCACCTTCAATGAATACCTTGGTCTCAATGCCCGATCCAACCAGCGGGGTTGGGAAGTCAATGGTTGGCTCACTGCCAAACTCTCCCTCCACACTTACCTGCTCGATCGCATCTCCACCAGAGAATGCCTCACAGCTTGCCTCTAGCCCTTGGCTTAGCAGGGCGTAGCCGGTTAGCGGAGCGGACTCAGTCGCTGCACAGCCTGACAGGAGAAGTGCTGGAACTAGCAGCGCAACCAATTTCTTCATTTAGCTTCTTTCGTTTCTCTAATTCTCTCGCTCGTCAAACTCTTGAGTGACCTTGCGAACAGTTTTTCTTAGCTTTTTCTCACTAATGGGCCGTTGTCCAATAGCTCCCGGTAGCCAGATGTCCATGTCCTCCTGGGAGAAGTCTGACTTCGAGGCGCGGCGCTGCTTGAACTCAGGGAGAACGGCACCAGGTGCCAATCTTCTAGCGGCTAACAAGAATCCGGTGTGAGCAATCATTCGGTGATCCGGTCTAACCGCTAGACCCTCAACGTGCCAGCCGCGAACCATCGACTCCCAGGCATTTGGCGTTGTGAATCCGCCGTGGTCCTTGATTGCCTCAACTGTCCTTGAAAGCTGAGTGACGGTTGCAACATAGACAATCACCAGGCCACCTGGTCGAAGCGCGTTTGCCACCGCCTCAACACAATCCCAGGGAGCAAGCATGTCAAGGACAGCTCGGTCTGCGCTTGCATCTGCAACCGCTCCAGGAAGAGCCGTTTGCAACTCCCCCAGGATCACGCTCCAGTTCTGAGGTTTGTAGCCGAGCTGGTTTGCAACGTTCGCCTGAGCAATCTGAGCAAACTCATCGCGCTTTTCAAAAGAGAAGAGTTTGCCCTCTGGACCGATCGCCCTTATTAGGTAGGAGGATAAAGCGCCAGAGCCAACACCAGCCTCAATAACAGTTGCGCCCGGATAGATGTCTCCCTCAACCACAATCTGCCCGGCATCTTTGGGGTAGACAATCGCTGCACCACGCGGCATGGAAAGCACGTAGTCGGTGAGTAGTGGCTTGAGGGCCAGATACTCAATACCGTTTTGGTTGGCGATGATGCTGCCCTCGGGCTGACCGATGACGTCATCGTGCATCAGATCACCCTTGTGGGTGCCAAAGCGTCCGCCGGGCACCAAAGTGACGGTGTTTAGTCTGCCCTTTGGACCGGTCAGTTGAACCTTGTCCCCCGGCTTGAAGATGTGATTCATCATCTCAGCTCCCTAAGGGTTTGAAGATCCAGATCGGTGAGAGAGTCAAAGAGAATGCGCCCTGGGGCCTGCGGAATTGAAACGATGTTTGGAATCCCAACCGCAACGCAACCGGCCGCTTCGGCGCTCGCTAGACCAGTTCTTGAATCCTCAAAAGCGATGCACTGTGTGGGATCAACCCCGAGCAGTTCAGCCGCTTTTAGATATGGTTCTGGATCTGGCTTTCCCCGGACAACATCGTCTCCCGCGACCACCACGTCGAATGCTTGAAAGGGAATCTGATCTGCAACCGCTAGAGCCATTCGTCGCATCGACATTGTGACTAAAGCGGTTGGAATACCTGCTTGTTTGATTGCCATCAGTAGCTCTAGTGCCCCAGGACGCCAAGGCAGCTGGCTCTTGAGGTGAGAAACTACGTCATCGGTTAACCTGTCTATGACCTCTTGGATTGATAGGTCCTTGATCGAGAGGCGCTCTTTGATGATGGCGGAGGAGTCGTAGAGTGATTTGCCGATCAGCTCATGGCCATGAGCTTCTGTCCACACAGTTCCGTAGTCGGCGGCTAGGCGTGACTCGCTGAGAAGCCAAAATGGCTCGCTGTCAATGAGTGTGCCGTCCATGTCCCATAAGACGGCGGCTGGAAAGCTGTTTGGCATCCTGAGAAGTCTAGTTACTAAGTGCTTTAGAGTTTGTAGGTAAAGAAGTGGAGAGCATGCTAACCGGACGAATCTTGCTGGTCGCCTTCGAGGGCTGGAACGATGCTACCGAGGCCGCTTCGGGTGCACTGAAGGCGATAGCTGAGCAAATTGGTGCTCAAACCCTAGAGGCCGTGGATCCAGAGGACTACTTTGATTTCCAGTTCTCGCGCCCAATAATCGAGTTTGATGGCGAAGGAAATCGTGTCCTATCTTGGCCAGGCTGTGAACTATTGCAGGCGAGCCCAGAACAGATCGCCGAGCGCCCCGAACTTGATCGCCTCTACCTACTTCTTGGAACCGAACCATCTCGTCGCTGGCTGAGCTTTGCGGCTGAAATTTTGGAAATGGTCCAGGACCGCGAGATTGATGCGGTTGTGATGCTCGGGGCGATGCTGGCCGATGTCCCTCACACCCGACCGATGCAGGTTTTCAAATCCTCTATGAACCAGCAGCTCATGGAGCGCTATGGCATAGAGCCTTCGACATACCAGGGTCCAGTCGGCATTCTCACGGTTTTAGGTCAGGCCTTTGAGGCCGAAGGGATCCCAGTTCTCTCGCTCTGGGGCTCCGTCCCTCACTACGTTCACAACACCACTAACCCAAAGGCTGCAATCGGCTTTTTGAGTGAAATTCTCGAACTCACAGGATTTAGTTTTGATAGCTCCGCACTGGCTGAACAGGCCTTTGAGTGGGAGCGCGGCGTGGACGATATGACCGCATCTGATGAGGAGATGCTCTCCTATGTCTCGCAGCTGGAGAAGGCTCGTGATGCCTGGGACTCAGAGCAGGTCTCAGGAGAAGCCTTGGCAAGAGAGTTCGAGCGGTATCTAAACGATCGTCCCGACTCTCAGGATCGCCCTAAGTCCTAGATCGCCCCGAGCGACAATCCCACTAGCAACAGCGTGCCGACGGTGACTCGCCAGATCACAAAGGGTAGAAACGAACCTCGCTCCAAGTACTTCAAAAGCCAAGCGATGACAAGGTAGCCAACAATTCCGCTCACCAAGGTCGCCACCGCGGTGCCAAAGATCAGATCAGTTGGCAGGTCCTGATAGCTCTTGAGAAATTGATAGGCTCCCGAGGCTAAGACTGCCGGTATTGCCAAGAGAAAGCTGTATTTAGCCGCAGCTGCCCGAGTAAAGCCCATCAAGCGCCCAACCGTGATGGTGCCTCCGGAGCGTGAAACGCCCGGGATCAGGGCAAGTGCCTGACCAAGTCCGAAGATAAGTCCCGACTTGAAATTTAGGTCAGTCAGCTCTTTGGTTTTAGATCCGAAGTGATCAGCGATACCAAGTGCCAGACCAAAGACAATCAGAGCTACACCGATAACCCAAAGTTGCCTGACATCTGATTCAACTTGGTCTTGAAACGCCAAGCCCAGCGCCACAACTGGGAGCGAACCCAAAATTACGAGCCATCCGAGCTTGGACTCTTGAGGCTGCGTGGAAAAAGGTCGAAGTGCATTCTTGAACCACGAGGAGAGAATTTCCAAAATGGTCTTGGCGAAGTAAATCAGCACTGCCACTTCTGTACCGATTTGAATAGTCGCGATAAACGCTGTGAGTTGTGGCTTAGTGAGGCTTGTAATGCCCATTAGCTCCTGGGCAATCTGCACGTGGGCAGAGGAGGAGATCGGTAAAAACTCAGTTAGTCCCTGGATTAGTCCAAGTACTAGCGCTTCAAATAAATTCATTCATCCTCGGCCAGAGCAATTGGCAAATACTCATCATGAGCCGAAGCGAGAGCTTCCTCGTAGCTCAGAAAGGCATCTTCGACCATTTCATAGGCGCGCTCGAGATTCTCATCAACACCCGATCGCTTCTGGCGGCAGGCATCAAGGTGAAACTCTAGGGCTGCAACTAGTTTCTGCAGGGCCAGCTCTGGGTCAGTGTTCATGGCTTTAGGCTACTCAACTATCAACTTGGGACCAAGCACCTAAGGTGGTTTTGAGACGTGGGTTCGTGATAGATTGTTGCGGCTCAGATGATTTGAGCATCACCTGTCCGGGTGGCGGAATGGCAGACGCGCTAGCTTGAGGTGCTAGTCTCCGTTAGGAGGTAGGGGTTCAAGTCCCCTTTCGGACACCAAGTGTTTATTACACTTCACTAATGCCCCATAATTTCCCCTCTGCACTTGCGTTTGGTCTTGACCACGCTCGTGGTCTGATCTCTGGGAAAGACACCTTGCTACTGACCGGTGCCGGCATCTCAACAGACAGTGGAATTCCAGATTATCGAGGGGCTGGGAGGGTCCAGAAGCACCCGCTAACCTTCGACCAGTTCATGGGATCCCCCGCTCATCAAGCGCGCTATTGGGCCAGAAGTTACGTCGGGTGGAATCGCATCGTTTCTGCAGAACCCAACCGGGGTCACATTGCGCTGGCCAAGGCCGAGCAGGCTGGAAAGATTTTTCAGATAATCACCCAGAACGTCGACGGACTGCATCAAAAAGCTGGAGCAAGCAAGGTCTTGGAGCTCCATGGCAGACTCGACACGGTGGTCTGTACCCAGTGTGGCGACTTGGTAAATCGCTCTGAACTGGACTTGAGAATTGCACAACTGAACCCAAATTTCGTCCAGGATCCGAATGCTCAAGCCTCCCCCGATGGCGATGCTGAAATTGAAGTGGATGAAGGTTTTCAAGTCCCCAGCTGCGGAGTCTGCGGCGGTAGCTATAAGCCAGATGTGGTGTTCTTTGGTGAGCAAATTCCCAGGCACCGCGTTGCCCAAGCTGAGGCGGCAGTGGAGGCTGCTGGTGCCCTGGTGGTTGCTGGCAGCTCTTTGAGCGTGAATTCGGGCCTGAGACTGGTAAAGCGCGCGAAAGAGCGTTTTATCCCCGTTGTCATAGTCAACCTTGGTGAAACCAAGGCTGATTCTTTGGCCGATGTTCGACTAAATGTCTCAACCTCATTAGCCCTACCGGAGTTATTCAATGTCTAGAACCGAACTTGGGCTGCTGCGCCATGGTCAAACCGATTGGAACATCAACCTAAGACTGCAGGGAACCGCTGACATACCCATGAATGATGTGGGTATCGCTCAGATTCAATCGGCTTCCACCGAGCTGGCCAAAGACAGCTGGGATCTCATTCTTTCCTCACCGCTTGGCAGAGCGCGGCACTCCGCTGAAATTGTGGCATCAGAGCTGGGTATCTCTGATATTGAGATAGAGCCGCTACTTCTAGAGCGCAGCTTCGGAATTGGTGAAGGTCTTGAATACTCGCAGTGGCACGAGCAATTTGGCGGTTTGGACGAAATACCGGGTGCCGAGTCGGCCGCCCAGGTGATTGCCAGGGCAAATCGACTTCTGACCCACGTTGCAGAGAATTTCGCAGGCAAGAGAGTTCTCGCTGTCTCGCACGGGGCTCTAATCAGATTCGTGCTCTCCGAAGTAAGCGCAGGAGCTATCCCACCAAAGGGTGAGAGATTGCAAAACGCTTCGCTGCACAGACTTCGTTACGAGGGTGCTTGGGAGCTAGAAGCCTGGGCCCCGAACCCTTTGGGTTCAGAGGCTTTTTAGAAGCGCGAGAAGTTTCTGTGCCGAAACTCTCCATGAGTACCCCGCGGCCTGCCTGCCTCCAGCCAAAGAAGTTGCTCTGTAAACCTCTGGGTCTTCAAGCTCTCTGATAGCTCTGACAAAGTCAGCTGGATCTCTTGGATCAAAATAAATTGCCCCATCACCCGCTACCTCTTGAAAAATCTCGAGGTTTGACAGCACGGCCGGTGTGCCCTGACTTATTGATTCCAGGGCTGGAATTCCAAATCCCTCATCCAAGCTCGCACTCACCAGAGCAAAGCCCTCAGCGAGGTAGGTTGCATACTCCTGGTTACTCACTCCCCCGATAAAGCTGACCCGCGCTCCCTCTGGAACCAGGGTCTGCAATTCAGCCTTTCGCTCCGGTGAGATTTTCGAAAGAAGGGCAAGTTCATAATCCGGGAGGTCCGCCATGGCGGTGATCAAGCTCTCTACGTTTTTGTATCCAATGAAGCTACCCATGTAAATCAGCTGTTTATTCTTAGGCGCTGGCTCCGGAACTGGTAGGTCGCTGGCGTTGGGAATTACCCAGATGGGCTTCTTGGTTAGCCTGGCCTCGAGAATTTGTTTTCTCGATGTGTTGGAAACTGTCGCCACCGCATCTGCAGCTCGCAGAACCAGACGTTGCGGCAGGTAGCTCTGGTGGTATAGCCACCACAACCCTCTGATGAAAGGGTTGAACTGAGCGGGTGGAGTCTTGTAGCGGTAGTAGATCAGGTCATGAATGGTCAGTACCAACTTGTACTTTTTGAAAAGCCCTGAGGTGGTTTGCATCGGCGAGAAAACAACATCAGCTCCCGCGCGATTTAGAAGCAGTGATGTGAACGGTTCTAGTAGTGAGGTTGGTGCTCTCCCCTCTAGAAACTCAACTCCCGATCCAATTTGCTCTCTCTGATAGTCAGCGTTGACTAACACGGTTAGCGGTACAAGCCTCTTGAGCTCGTTGATAAGACCAAGTGAAAACTTGGAAATGCCATCGGGGTGCCTTTGAATAAAGCGCCCATCGAAGACCAGCTTCACGAGATTTCCCTCACGAAATCCCGAACTATCATCCCCACCTCAAAGGGGGTCTCGTAGTGCGTGAGGTGCCCGCACTCCAACGTCCGAAGCTCTGCCTGAGTTTGCCTCTGTAGCTCAAGCTGCCCTTTCAGTGGCGCAATCATGTCCTTGGCTCCCGCTATCAAAAGCAGTTGCTCAGGCTTACTGGCAACGTGGTTCAAGACATTGCCTGTACTGGCCGCCACATACCCTTCCAGTACGACCCGATCCTCGGTGTAATTGGAAAAGAAGCGATGGTGCTGATCGTGGATGAAAGATCGAAGCTTCAGGTCCCAGGTGGTTGCCATCGCCATCGACATTCCACGGACAATCGGGGTGCTTCGAAGTAGCGCTGACCCCAGTAGCCCCTTGGATCCAAGTTTGTAGTAGACATCAGCTAACTTGCCAGCCGGTGAATCCCCCTGAGCTGTGCTAATCGGATTCAAAAGCACGGTTGGCTGCTGCATCCCAAACTCCCAGGACTTGGCAACCACAAGCGACCCAAAACTGTGACCAAGCACCACCGGGTTATCAAACTCTGCAGCAAACTTCGCGAACCACTCACCGTATGATCCGAGATCGTGTCGAGCCGCGAAGGCCGCTGTTTTGCCATAGCCCGGTAGGTCAGGGATAACCACGTGATGATCCCCAAGGGCACCCGCAATCGCACTGAGCCCGTGGTGATCCCCGCGAAAACCGTGCACCAAGATAATGGTCCTGCCCGCGCCTTGGTAATGCCAGGTGGCGGTGTTGAGGACATCGGAGCGTTCGGCCCGGGAAGCTGCGAGCTTGAACAACTCCGGCGCGGAAGATTTCAACACCTGCATTGAACCAGTCTAGGTTCTGGAGCACTCGGCCTAGTCTTTGAGGCGTGCTTGATTTTGATTTCGACCCACAGGCCCCGAGCTGGGCCAAGCGTCTGGCAGCTTTTGACCTAGAGACCACCGGACTCGATTTGCGTCAGTCCAGAATCGTCACTGCCTGCGTTGTGGTGCTGGATTCAAACGGCGAGGTCGAGTCACTAAATGAGTGGCTGGTGAACCCTGGAATCGAAATCCCGGAGGCAGCAAGCGCGGTTCACGGCGTCACAACAGAGGTTGCGGTCCGTGATGGGTCAGCTCCAGGGGAATCGATTCCACAGCTTTTGGAGCTGCTTGGCTCTTTGATGTCCCAGATGCCGCTGGTTGCCTTCAATGCAGCCTACGATTTTTCGATACTTCACCACGAGGCACATCGTTATGGCCACAGCCCAATCGACCCAAAACCGGTTGTTGATCCCCTGATCTTGGATCGCCAGCTGGTGAAGTTCAGAAAGGGTAAGCGAACTTTGGGGGCACTGACGACCGATTACCAAGTTCCGCTGGAAAATGCCCACAACTCAACGGCCGACGCGATTGCTGCTGGTCGCTTGGCGCAACGAATGGCCTGTAAATTTCCAGAGCTTGAGATTTCTGCTCTGGAGCTTCACGAGTTGCAAATCGGCTGGGCCAAAGAACAAGCCCTGGATTTTGAAAAGTGGATGAAAACACAAAACCGCCCGGATTTCCGGGCGGAATTGGGTTGGCCAGTGCGTGACTAGCTGAAGTTCTTGTAACGCTCGTTGAAGCGCTCTACGCGACCTGCGGAGTCCATGATGCGCTGCTTACCAGTGTAGAACGGGTGGCTAGCAGAGCTGATTTCCACATCGTAGACCGGGTAGGTCTTGCCGTCTTCCCACTCAATGGTCTTGTCGCTGGTGATGGTAGCGCGGGTCAGAAAGGCAACGCCCGAGGCCAGGTCGCGGAATACGATTGGCTCGTAGCTTGGGTGAATTTCAGCCTTCATGGTTTCCTTCTAGGTTTGAATTCTTTTTGCGAAACGCAACAGCCCGAAAGCTTAGCAGAGAAAAGTGATCGGGTCTAGGCTGCCCGCACTGAGAATCTGCCAGCGTCGTAGCTAACTTTCAGCGGGTACCGGAAAGTCTCGGAAATGCTCTCCGAGGTAATCGTGCTGCCGATCTCTCCGCGAGCCAAAATCTTGCCATCCTGAACCAGTAGAGCGTGGGTGAAGCCGGCTGGGATTTCTTCGAGGTGATGCGTGACCATGGCCATAGCCGGCGCATAGGCGCTGGTTGCATAGCCACTTAGCAGGCTGATGGTCTGCTCCCTTGCACCCGGGTCTAGCGAGGCAACTGGTTCATCCAGAAGCAATAGCTCAGGGTCAGTCATGATCGAACGAGCAATCTGGACTCGCTTTCGCTCTCCATCGCTCAGCGTCCCAAACGGGCGCTCTGCAAAGTTGCCTAGGTCCCACTCCCCCAAAACCCGCATAGCCCTGCGCTCGTCAACCGAGTCGTACTCTTCTTTCCATCGACCGGTCACACCATATGAGGCTGTCATGACGGCGTTGAGAACTGTCTCACTGTTTGGAATTTGGTTGGCCAAGGCTGAGGATGCAAAACCGATTCTGGTGCGAAGTTCAAAAACGTTCACTTCGCCAAGTCGCTGCCCCAGGACATCTGCCGATCCTCTACTGGGCTGAATCTGTGCGGCGCAGACTCGCAACATCGTGGTTTTACCCGCTCCGTTCGGGCCAAGAATTACCCAGCGCTGTGACGAGTCGGCTTGAAAACTGACGGAGTCGAGAATGGCTTTGCCATTTCTGACAACACTTACATTTTGCAGATCAATAACGGTAGACATCGCCTAAAGCCTAATCTTCTAGGGCTCTTTGATAGACCTCTATCGTGCGAGTCGCGATCGACTCCCAACTGAATTCCTGCTTGGCGCGCTCTCTGCCTGCCACTCCAAACTTCTCAAGCTGGGTCGAAGCTAATGCCTGGTTTAGGGCCTCCGCCCAATCTGAGACGAACTTGTTTTCGTCTATTGGAGCACCAGAACCATCTTGAACCTGCTCGATGGGCACGAGCCAGCCGGTCTCACCAGCTACAACAACCTCAGGTATTCCTCCAGTGGCGGTGCCGATTACGGGAGCACCGCAGGCCATGGCCTCCAGGTTCACAATGCCAAGTGGCTCGTAAATCGAGGGACACACAAACAGGTCGGCCTGGGTGAGTAGTGCCGCAAGCTTTGGCTGCGGAAGGTGTTCTGGAATCCAAACCACTCCAGAGCGCTTCTGCGCTAGCTCTGCCACCAAATCCTCTACCTCTTGCTGGATCTCCTTGGTGTCCGGAGCGCCAGCACACAAAACCAACTGAACATCACTTGGTAACTCTCTCGCGGCTCTGAGGAAATATGGGAGACCTTTTTGGCGGGTGATTCTTCCAACAAAGATGACACTTCTTCGGTCTGGATCTACCCCAAGCTTACGAACTGTGTCTGGATCAATCACCGGCTGCCACTTATCGGCATCGATTCCGTTGTACACAACTTCGACGCGGGCGGGATCTAGGTCGGGATAACTTCGCAAGATGTCATTTCGCATGCCGTTAGAGACGGCGATAACACGCTTTGCGCCCAAGTAGGCGGTGCGTTCAATGTAGGAGGAAAGTTCATAACCCCCGCCGAGCTGCTCTCGCTTCCAAGGACGAAGTGGTTCGAGAGAGTGCGCTGTCACAACGTGTGGGATCCCGTGCAGCATGGATCCAACGTGCCCAGCAAAGTTTGCATACCAGGTGTGAGAGTGCACCAGGTCTGCGCCAGAGAGGGCTTGGGCAATCAGTAGATCAACGCCCATGGTCTGCAGTGCAGCATTGGCGGTAGTCAACTCCTTTGGCACCTGGTAACCAAGTGTCCCTTGCTCCAACACGGGTTCACCAAAGGCGTGCACCCGAGCATCTATTCGAGAGCGCAGCACCTTTACAAGCTCGGTGATGTGGACCCCGGCACCACCGTAAATGTGCGGTGGATACTCTTTGGTAACGAAATCGACTCTCATAGCAAAATGCTAGTCCCCGCCTGATTACAGCAACTAACATTTGGCTATGGGACGTACACGTGTTTTTGGGATGGTTTTAGCCGGCGGTGAGGGAAAGCGGCTCATGCCACTTACGGCCGATCGAGCGAAACCAGCGGTCCCATTTGCCGGTAGCTACCGCCTGATTGACTTTGCTCTTTCAAACCTGATCAACTCAGGGCTGCGAAGAATCGTGGTGCTAACCCAATACAAGTCCCACTCGTTGGACCGTCACGTCTCCCAGACCTGGCGCATGTCCCCGCTGCTAGGTGCGTATGTAGCATCCGTACCCGCTCAGCAGCGTCTTGGTAAGCGTTGGTACACCGGTAGCGCAGATGCGATCCTGCAGTCCATGAATGCGCTCAGTGATGAGAGACCCGACTACGTGGTTGTAGTTGGAGCGGATCACGTTTATCGAATGGACTTCGATCAAATGCTGCAGTCTCATATCGAATCCGGGATGGAGGCAACGGTTGCTGCCATCAGGCAACCAATCGCCCTCGCTCCGCAATTCGGTGTGATTGAAGTGGATCCGGCCAACCCAACCAAGATCGAGAACTTCAGAGAGAAGCCATCGGATCCGAAATCAGTCCCCGGTGATCCCAGCCAGGCTTTGGTTTCGATGGGTAACTACATTTTCAACGCACAGTCGCTCATTGAAGCCATCGAGTTGGACGGTCAAAACGAAGACTCTTCCCACGACATGGGTGGCGACATCATCCCGTATTTCGTAAACAAGGGAACTGCCGGAGCCTACGACTTCACTTACAACGAGATCCCCGGCGCTACCGACCGAGACAAGTCTTACTGGCGCGATGTGGGAACCATCGACAGCTACTACGACGCGCATATGGATCTGATTTCGACCATGCCTATCTTCAACCTCTACAACGCTGACTGGCCTGTCTATAACCAGCAGATAAATCTGCCACCAGCCAAGTTCATCCACGACTCCGAAGGCAACCAGGGTCGCACTAACGATTCCATCGTGAGTTTGGGCGTGGTGGTCTCTGGCGGCATCGTTGAGCGCAGTGTGCTATCCCCTAACGTCCGGGTGGCATCAAGAAGCCTGATCACTGATTCTGTGTTACTGGATAACGTTCAAATTGGCCGTGACTGCACTATCCGTAAAGCAATTTTGGATAAGGATGTAGTGGTCGCTGATGGCGCGAGCATCGGGGTTAATCGAGAGCGTGACTTAGAGCGAGGCCTGACTGTCACCGATACCGGCATAGTTGTCGTCGCCAAGGGGTTGTTGGTCAAACCTTGAGTCGTTTTTTAGTGGTCTTCGATGTCGACTCAACGCTTATCGAAGATGAAGCAATTGAATTACTTGCCGAGCGCGCTGGAAAGCGTGATGAGGTGGCGGCCGTGACTGAGCGGGCGATGCGCGGTGAACTGGACTTCGCGGAGAGCCTGATCGAGCGAGTGGCCACCCTAAAAGGTTTGCCAGAAACAGTTTTGGCGGAGGTTTCGAATCAGCTCAGGCCCACCAGGGGTGCAGCTCAGCTAGTGAGCGCGATCCATGAACGCGGTGGTGTCGCTGCTGCGGTATCGGGTGGATTCATTCAGCTACTTGGCCCCGTGAAAAAAGCAATTGGGTTCCACCTCGAGCGAGCGAACACGCTCGAGGTGGTAAACGGTCACCTCACCGGCAAGGTGCTGGGAGCAATCATCGATCGTGAGGCGAAAGCTGAATCTCTCCAGAGTTGGGCTCACGAGCTCGAGGTCCCTCTGGCTCGCACAATTGCGGTTGGAGATGGGGCGAACGACCTTGGCATGATGGCGATTGCCGGACTCTCGGTTGCGTTTTGCGCAAAGCCGGTAGTCCGTGAAAAGGCAAAGATCGCGCTCAACGAGCGCGATCTTTCAAAGCTAATTCCGCTTCTCCCCTAGGCACCAGTTGAGTGCAGACCACCGTCAACGTGAATCATTTCACCGGTGGTAGCTGGGAACCAGTCGCTCAACAGCGCAACCAGGCCCTTGGCTGCTGCCTCAGTGTCGGTCAGGTCCCACCCGAGAGGTGCACGATCAGTCCAGAGCTCCTCCATGGTTGCAAAACCAGGAATTCCCTTGGCCGCTGTGGTGCGGAGTGGACCCGCGGAAACTAGGTTTACTCGAATTCCCTTATCGCCTAGGTAGCGAGCCAGGTAGCGAGAGGTTGACTCGAAGGCTGCCTTGGCAACGCCCATCCAGTCATACACCGGCCATGAGACAGTTGCATCGAAGGTAAGTCCAACTACCGAGCTTGGGTTGTTCAAAACCGGTACGCAGGCAGCTGTGATTGCCTTCAGCGAGTATGCAGAAACCTCAACCGCGGTTGAAACATCAGACCACTCAGTCTCCATGAAGTTGCCACCCAGTGCGGTTTGTGGAGCGAAGGCAATTGCGTGAACGATGCCATCGAGGCTGCCTAGGTGCTCCTTGACGTGACCTGGCAACGCCGCTAGATGCTCAGCGTTGGTGGCATCTAGTTCGATGACCTTGACTGGCTTTGGTAGACGCTCTGCGATCTTGGTGGTGATTGGGAGCATTCGTCCGAAGGAGCTGAGAAGAACCTCGGCCCCTTGCTCCTGGGCTAGACGGGCTGCCGAAAAAGCGATGGACGCCTCGGTCAGCACTCCAGTTACAAGAATCTTCTTACCTTCGAGAATTCCCAACATATCTCCTTATGTGATTGAGAAAAAACTACACCTAGTGACCCATTCCAAGGCCGCCATCCACGGGGATAACGGCACCTGAAATGTAGCTGGCTTCATCGGATGCGAGCCAGCGAACCACCTTTGCCACCTCTTGAGGGGCAGCGAAGCGACCTGCCGGAATTCGCTGCTTGTAGCCAGCGATAAGTTCTTCCGAGAGCTCGGCGGTCATGTCGGTGTCAATAAAACCAGGAGCAACGACGTTTGCCGTGATGTTTCTGCCACCAAGCTCGCGCGTCACGCTTCTGGCCATGCCGACCAGAGCACTCTTGGTAGCGGAATAGTTGACTTGCCCAGCGCTTCCCAGTAGCCCAACCACGCTGCCGATAAGAATGACGCGTCCAAACTTTGCTTTCAGCATGCCCTTGGTAACGCGGCGAAGCACTCTGAAGACACCATTGAGGTTGGTGTTCACAACCGTTTCGAATTCTTCATCGCTCATTCGCATCAGGAGCGTGTCCTTTGTGATTCCAGCGTTTGCGACCAGGATCTCAATCGGACCGAGCGCAGCCTCAACTTCGGCAAGTGCAGCATCCAACGATTCACCATCGGTGACATCTGCTCTAACCGTTAGTGACCCCGCGGGGCCAGAACCGGAACGTGCTGTTACGGCAACCTTGTAACCGCTGGCGAGGAACTCTTCGGCGATTGCAAAACCGATTCCGCGGTTACCACCGGTCACCAAAACTGTGCGGGCTGATTCCAAAGTGAGCTCCTTGCGGGAATACGATTGCTGGAGAAGTGCTTGAAAACCACAGTTTAGTAATGGCGTGAAGAGAAAAGCGGTAACCGGTGGCTCAGCGACAGAGTGCAACCTCACTCAACATCTCCCCAGATGAGGAGCGTCGCTCTCGCATGATCAAATACACCGTTGCGATGAGTGTGCGCATGGTTTGCATTGTGGCTGGCGTTTTTGCCCAAGGTTGGTTGATGTGGGTGCTATTTGGTCTGGCCATCTTCCTCCCCTACTTTGCAGTGATAGTTGCCAACGCTCAGGGTCCCGCCGAAGACAAGTCGGTTTCAAAGCTGGTCGCTCCTAAGCTCACTTTGAAGGCAAACGACATCAAGATTGTTGATGAGCAGTAAGTGCTCCAGAGCGGGTTGCACTAACCAGGCAACCTCCCTGATCTTCTGGCGAAATCCGAAGGTGCACTCCCCCGACAGAGAGAAAACATGGGGGGCATGTGGGGAGCACGAGGCTTATCTGATTGACTATCTATCAGCAAGATCCTTTTTTCTGAGACGCGAACCCTTTGCACATGAATCAAATTAGACGCTGGGCCCCCTGGTTTGCACTCGTTGTCTTGTTCTCAATAGCCACATCGCTGCTTAGCTGGTGGCAGTTCACAAGACGAGATGAGCGGGTCCAGCGTATCGAGCAGGTGTTGGCTAATTACGACCAGGCACCGGTTGAATACCCAAGGGACGAGGTCGAATTATCTCTGACATCTTGGGAGTGGCGACCAGTAAAGATCTATGGCAGTTATCTCCCTGAGAGCGCGGTTGTAGTTAGAAACCGGCCCCTTTCTGGACAAGCAGGTTTTCTGCAGGTCATCCCTTTTGAGCTTGCCGACGGCACCATTCTTGCCATCGAGCGTGGCTGGATCCCGGCGGGAAGCCCAATTACGACCCCTAGCGCCAACCCACTTCCGGACTCCGCACCTCGCGAGCTAATCGTGAGGCTTCGTGCAGCAGAGCCCAGCCAGCAAAGAGGTGTTGTTGAAGGCCAACTAGCATCCATCGCGCCTGCCGAGCTTCAGGGGCTGAGCGAAGAAAGGCTGGTCACCAGCCACTACGGCAGGCTCGTTTCAGAGGATCCGGAATCCGGTCAAGTTCCTGCGGCCATGCCGAAGCCATCACTCGATGAGGGCAACCACCTCTCCTACGCTTTGCAGTGGGTGCTCTTTGGTCTAATGGCGTTTGCAGCGTTTATCTGGGCAGTTCGAAACGAACGTAGGTTGAGATTAGAGGAACAAGGTTTGCTTCCGCCAAAGACCAAGCGCAAGAATCAAGCTCAGTTGGATGCTGAGATCGAAGATGCTGGCTAAACTTAGGGAAAATCTTGAAGGGATACCAATTTTGAGCAGTGCAGTAATTCTTGATCGTTATGTCCCCAGAACCATCGCCTCAGACATCGCTCTGGTTGGCTCGGGTGCACTTCTGATCGCCATCTCAGCTCAAATCCAAATCCCAATGATTCCGGTCCCAATGACCATGCAGACCTTTGCGGTTTTGCTGGTTGCAGCCGCGCTTGGTTTCTCCAGAGGTGCCGCGAGCACCGCTTTGTACCTAGCGCTCGGTGCGGTCGGACTACCTGTGTTCGCGGGTGCCACAGCGCTAAAGGCTGCCATGCCTACCATCGGCTACCTAATCGGATTTGTTGCGGCCGCAGCCCTAATTGGCTTCCTTGCAGAGCGAGGATTTGCCAAGAACCCTCTCAAGCTTGCCTTCGCTTTCGTTGCCGGTAGCACCATTGTCTATGCAACGGGTGTGATGGGCCTGATGGTCATCCTTGACATCGATTTCCAGACCGCTATCCAAGTTGGCGTTGTTCCGTTTGTGATTGGCGACGCTCTAAAGGCTGCGTTGGCTGCAGCGGTGCTGCCGATTGCGTGGAAATTCACCAAGTAATTTTCAGAAACGAAAAAGCCCGGCGATTGCCGGGCTTTTTTCTTAGATCGAGAAGCCGATCGCGCGCATCATTTCTTTGCCATCCTCGGTGATGCGCTCTGGGCCCCATGGCGGCATCCAGACCCAGTTGATTCTGAATGCATCAACCACGTTGTCCAGAGCCTGAGCGGTTTGCTCTTCGATGACATCGGTCAAGGGGCAACCGGCACTTGTCAGGGTCATGTTGATCAGGAGTGCTCCGTCAGAGGACTCCTGCAGGCCGTAGACAAGACCAAGATCAACAATGTTTACACCAATCTCTGGGTCGATGATTTCCTTCATCGCCTCCAGAACCTGGTCATAGCGCTCTGGGCTGAGCTCTTTTACTTCGTTCATACATTGGCCTTCAGGTAACGGTCGTAACCCTCTGCCTCTAGTCTCTCTGCCAGCTCTGGCCCACCCTGCTCAGCAACCTTTCCGGCCACAAAAACGTGAACGAAGTCTGGCTGAATGTAGCGCAGAATGCGGGTGTAGTGGGTGATCAGCAGCACACCAAGATCAGTGTTTGCCTTGGCGCGGTTTACGCCCTCAGAAGCGATCTTGAGCGCGTCTACGTCCAAACCTGAGTCAGTCTCGTCCAGGATGGCAATCTTTGGCTTTAGAAGCTCGAGCTGCAGAATCTCGTGACGCTTCTTCTCACCACCGGAGAAACCCTCATTTACGTTGCGCTCGGTGAAGTCTGGATCCATTCGCAGGTTGTTCATCGCGGTCTTCAGATCGCCAACCCACTGGCGCAGCTGCGGAGCCTCGCCGCTGATGGCAGTCTTCGCGGTTCTAAGGAAGTTGGAAACCGATACTCCAGGAACCTCAACCGGGTACTGCATGGCAAGGAACAGGCCAGCGCGAGCCCGCTCGTCCACTTCCATCTCCAAGACGTTCTCGCCGTCCAAAAAGATCTCACCCTCGGTGACCTCATACTTTGGGTGACCGGCTACCGAGTAGGCAAGGGTGGATTTGCCTGAACCGTTTGGACCCATGACCGCGTGGGTCTCGCCGGAGCGAATGGTTAGGTCCACACCGCGCAAAATCTGCTTCGGCCCCTGGTCGGTGTTGACAGAGACGTGCAGGTTCTTGATTTCTAGAGTTGCCATGATTTCCTTACCTAAGTCCTATTCGTATTCCACGTAAATGTCGTTGTTGTCGATCAGCACCTCGTAGGTGGCAACCGGTTCATATGCCGGAAGGCTGAGTGGTTTGCCTGTGTTGAGATCGAACTTCGCACCGTGTGCCCAGCACTCTACGGTCTCGTTGTCTACGAACCCCTCGGAAAGCGAGATCTCGCCGTGTGAGCACTTGTCATCAAGTGCCTTCACATCACCGTTTGGGGTTCTAATGATTGCGATCGCGTGATCGTTGATCTTGACCCTGATTGCCTTACCTGGCTTTAGGTCATCTAGGGAACAAATCTTGGTTGCCATGTCTATGCACCAACTCTCTCTAGTTCTAGTTCGATTACAGAGATCAAGCGCTGTTCAATCTCTTCGATACCGATTTTCTGAATGATCTCATTGAGGAAGCCGCGAACCACAAGCTTTCTGGCATCTGACTCTGAGACACCGCGAGCCATCAGGTAGAAAAGCTGCTCATCGTCAAATCGACCCGAGGCACTGGCGTGGCCGGCACCCTCGATCTTGCCGGTTTCGATCTCGAGGTTTGGCACTGAGTCAGCTCGAGCGCCATCCACCAAGAGCAGGTTGCGATTTAGCTCGTAGGTGTCGGTGCCCTCAGCGCTCTCGCGGATTAGGACGTCGCCTACCCAAACAGTGTGCGCACCAGCGCCCTGCAGTGCTCCCTTATACGCCACGTTAGAGACACAGTTCTTCGCGATGTGATCCACGAATGGTCGATGTTCGAAGTAGTTTCCAGTGTCGGCCAGGTAAACACCAAACATCTCAACCTCAGCACCTGGGCTTGAGAGGAATGCGGTTGGTGTCACGCGAACCAAGTCACCGCCCAGAGAGACCACTACGTGCTTTAGCTTCGAGTCGCGACCCTGGCGGCAGAACTGCGATGAAATGTGGCTGGAGCCACTCTCCCACTGCTGAATTGAAACAAAGTTCAACTGTGCACCATCACCCAAGATGATCTCGACGTTCTCTGCCAGCGAGCCCACTCCGACATGGTCCAAGACCACGGTGGCGTTGGCAAAATTGCCAACTTTCACAACGAGGTGGGAGGCCTTCGCTTCGGTCGAGGTTGGCTGAATCTTGATAAAGCTCGCCTCGGCAGAGCTGAACTCCGCAGGGACCTCAACCAATAGGGTCTTGGATGCGTTAGTCCATGCTGCAGCTGAAACGCGGTCCTCAGGCAGACCCGCCTGACCGACAACTGGGTCGGTCGACTCAACCGAACGCGCGGTTACACCTGCTACCAATCGGAGCGAGATGTCTTCATCTGCAACCTCGGCCATAACTTCAGCATCTAGGCCGCGAAGTTTGTCGGTCGGCAGGTAGCGCCAGATTTCCTGAAGCTTAGAAATTGGTTCGAAGTCTGCCACTGAGGTGGAACGTGGACGCTCGGAGCGAGTCTGAATTGGAACGTTTCCGTGGCTGTGCTCTTTGATACCGTGCTGAGTCATTAGCCCACCGCGCCTTCCATTTGCATCTCAATGAGCTTGTTCAGTTCAAGGGCGTACTCCATCGGTAGCTCCTTGGCGATCGGCTCGATAAATCCGCGCACGATCATTGCCATGGCCTCATCCTCAGGCATGCCGCGAGACTGCAAGTAGAAAAGCTGCTCAGCAGAAATTTGAGAAACAGTTGCCTCGTGACCCATCGACACATCGTCTTCACGAATGTCGTTTGCTGGGTATGTGTCAGATCGCGAGATGGTGTCAACCAATAGCGCGTCACAGCGCACGGTGTTTGCCGAGTGGTGAGCACCTGGGTTTACTCGAATCTCGCCGCGGTAGCTTGTGCGACCGCCTCCTCGAGCGATTGACTTGGAGACAATTGAGCTCGTGGTGTGAGGAGCGAGGTGAATCATCTTGGCTCCGGCGTCCTGGTGTTGACCCTCACCTGCAAACGCAACTGAGAGGGTCTCTCCCCTAGCGTGCTCGCCCGCGAGAATGACGCTTGGGTACTTCATGGTCACCTTGGAACCGATGTTGCCATCGATCCACTCCATGGTGGCACCCTCGTGAGCGATTGCGCGCTTGGTCACGAGGTTGTAGACGTTGTTTGACCAGTTCTGGATGGTGGTGTAGCGAACGCGTGCGCCCTTCTTCACGATGATCTCAACCACAGCAGAGTGCAACGAGTCTGACTGGTAAATCGGGGCGGTGCAGCCCTCGATGTAGTGAACGTAGGAGTCCTCATCTGCGATGATCAGGGTTCTCTCGAACTGACCCATGTTCTCGGTGTTGATGCGGAAGTAGGCCTGCAGTGGAATCTCAACGTGAACGCCCTTGGGCACGTAAACGAATGATCCCCCGGACCAAACGGCAGTGTTTAGCGCTGCAAACTTGTTGTCTCCAGCCGGGATCACGGTGCCGAAGTACTCCTTGAAAATCTCAGGGTGTTCCTTCAACGCGGTGTCGGTGTCCAAGAAAATAACGCCTTGCTCTTCTAGGTCCTCGCGGATCTGGTGATAAACCACCTCAGACTCATACTGGGCAGCGACACCGGCAACAAGGCGCTGACGCTCGGCCTCTGGGATGCCCAGGCGCTCGTAGGTGTTTCTGATGTCATCAGGCAGATCTTCCCAGGACTGTGCCTGACGCTCGGTGGAACGAACGAAGTACTTGATGTTGTCAAAGTCAATGCCGGATAGGTCGGAACCCCATGATGGCATTGGCTTCTTGAGGAAAAACTCGTAACCCTTGAGGCGACGCTCCAGCATCCAGTCTGGCTCGCTCTTTTTGCCTGAGATGTCCTTTACGACGCTTTCGTTGATACCGCGCTTAGCAGACGCTCCGGCATCGTCCTTGTCGGACCAACCAAACTCGTAGTTACCGAGCTCATCAAGCTCTGGGCGGTCGATGATTTTTTCGGACACGCATCCTCCTGGTTTTTCATACTGATTCAACCCTCGCCTTGGTTGGTTATTCCTACCAATTTGAGCGTGAGAGACTTGTCTCAGACCCTGAAAAGGTTAACAGTCATCCGGGCTGGGAACTACTTAGGGGAACCTAAGTTGAGGTATGGAATTGCGAATGATGAAGACGGTCTGGTTCGACAAGATCGTGGCCGAGCAGCGAATTCGCCTTTACGTTTGGCTCTCGCTAGCAACTCAGATTCTTATCGTCGTGACCGGCGGCCTGGTGAGGCTAACCGCCTCCGGACTCGGCTGCCCTACCTGGCCAAAGTGCACCGAGGACTCGCTAGTTTCAACCCCCGAGATGGGTATTCACGGAATCATCGAGTTCGGTAACCGCCTACTCACGATTGTTCTGCTGGTGATCGCACTTCTCACTTTCATCACCATTTTCCGCACCCACCCAGCCAAGCGTCAGCTCTTAGTGCCCACGCTCGCCTTCTTCGCCACCATGGTGCTGCTCGTAGTGTCGCTGGTTTTGGCTGTGGTGTTCGGCCCAGAGCTGTTCGTGATCGCGCTGTGGGTACTGATCGCCGCCTTGACCATAACGTTCGTGACCACCTTCATCAGGCGAGCAAAGCGAGCCGTGAGAATTTCAACCCTGGTGCCGGCATTCGGATTAGGCCTAGGCATTATTGGCCAGGCAGTGCTTGGTGGAATCACGGTGCTTACCCAACTGAACCCTTGGATCGTGGGTCTTCACTTCGTGCTATCGGCGTATTTGATTGCACTAGCAAGCGTGATGGTCTTCAGGGCACTTCCTAAGACAATGGGTCCTGTCGCTCCAATGGCCAACAAGCTTCGTTGGCCGGTTGCAGTGGTGAGCGCTATCACAATCTTGATCGGTGTGGTTGTAACAGGTGCCGGGCCTCACGCTGGGGATGTCGATACCCCAAGAAATGGCCTAGATCTTGAAATCTGGCAGCATTACCACTCTTACCCAGGCTACCTAATGCTGATTCTGATAGTCGTGGCACTTGTAGCCCAGGGTCAGACTGCGCCGAGCTTGAAGAGCTATCCAACAAGAGCATTGGCCTTACTTTTCGTCACATCGGTCGCTCAGGCGCTGGTCGGTGTCATTCAAGCCAGGATGGGAGTGCCACCGTTTTTGGTTGCACTGCACATGTTAGGAGCTGCAGTGCTTTCATCAATGGTTACGTTCTTCTGGCTCACTGCAAAAAAAAGCTAAATGAAGGTAGTTCACCTATTCACTAGAGATCTTCGAGTCCAAGACAACGAAGCCCTCACGCTTGCGGCTGATCACGAGGTTGCGTTTGCCTTTTGTCTACCAGCTGACTTTGCAAAGCTTTTGCCGATTCGCTCAAACTCTCTTATCGCTTCCCTGGCAGCGCTGCAGCAGGATCTGCCTTCGCAGCTAGCGGTGTTCAAGAACATCGAAGAACTGGTTGCAGCGTTGGTTGAAGCACAGGTCGAAGCTGTATACATGACGAGGAATTTTGATACCAATGCGATGCTTTGGCAGTCACAGCTGGCAGAGGCACTGTTTGGTGCTGGAATCGCACTCAAATTGGTTGGATCCAATTACGCTGTCGAGCCTGGGACGGTGAGAAAGGATGATGGTAATCCCCTGCGGGTCTACACACCTTTTTATCGGCGTTGGTCCCAGGTGCCGGTCCCAGCACCTCTCAAAGTTGACCTCGATGCTGCCAAAAGCTGGCAGCTCAAGGGTGGTTCAATTCCCGAGGCTACCGAGTCTCCGGTAAAGATCCGAGCCGGCGAGCGTTACGCACTAAGAACCCTGGAGCGATTTATGGTTTCCAGAGCTGCCTCATACGACACGCTGCGCGATAGATCAGATCTAGGTGGCACCTCGCACCTCTCACATGCTCTTGCCCATGGAGAAATTCACCCCAGGACCATCCTCTACCGACTCGGTTCGTCGGCATCAGAGGAGGTCTTCCGCAAGGAGATTGCCTGGCGAGAGTTCTACGCTGATGTGCTGTTCCACAACCCTCACACCTTGAATGAGTACTTCGATCTCAAGTACGCCAGGCTGCGTTATGACGACCCAAGTGAAAAGCAAGCACTACTTGCGGCTTGGAAAGAGGGGAAGACTGGCTTCCCTATGGTTGACGCCGCAATGCGACAGCTCAGAAGCACAGGTTGGATGCATAACCGAGCGAGAATGATCGTTGCCAGTTTCTTGGTGAAGGATTTGCACTTTGAATGGCAGGTCGGCGCTCGCCACTTTGAAGAGCACCTAACTGACTTCGATCCGGCCTCAAATAGTCATGGCTGGCAGTGGACCGCGGGTTGTGGCACTGATGCCTCACCGTTTTTCAGGGTCTTCAATCCAATTACCCAGGGCGAAAAGTTCGACCCGCAGGGTGACTACGTCAGGCGATACATCCCCGAGCTGGCTCACATTCCTGGCAAAGCGGTTCACCAGCCCTGGTTGCTGGTAGACGGTTTGGCAAATGGCTACCCCGCTCCGATTGTGGATCACGCGACTGAACGCCTCGAGGCCCTAGCTCGCTTGAAGGAACTCTCGGCTTAGAACGGAAGCAGTGGGTCGATCGCGATTGCCAAGAACAAAAGCGTCAGATGCGAGATAGAACCGTGGAAAAGCCGCATCGGATTCTTTGGGATACCGACCTTGGCTTCGTTGTACAGGCGGTGTGATTCCCAGGTAAACCATGCACCGGCAATTACTGCCACTGCCGTGTATACCAGACCCATACCCGCGATTGGAATTAGAAGCAGCGTTGCAGCCAGGTATGCCCAGGCGTAAAGAATTATCTGCCGACCAACGACCTCGTTTTTTGCCACCACGGGCAACATTGGAACGCCTGCATCGCGGTAGTCCTCGAGATAGCGCATCGAAAGCGGCCAGTAGTGCGGCGGAGTCCACAGGAAGATGATCAGGAATAAGATCCAGGCCGTTATCGAAACTTCGTTGGTGACTGCCGACCAGCCGATCAGCGCCGGCATCGCTCCTGCAGCACCACCCCAGACAATGTTTTGCGGGGTCCTGCGCTTTAGCCCGAGGGTATAGACGAAGACGTAGAACAGAATTGCCGCAAGTGACAGCAGAGCGCTGAGTAGGTTCACCGTTACCCATAGCCACACCACCGATAGCACACCGATGCCCCAGGCAAACCAAAGCGCTTCAGTCTTGGTCAGCTCACCGGTAACCAGTGGTCGGTTCTTTGTTCGACCCATGATCTTGTCTATGTCGGCATCGATGTAGCAGTTGAAAGCGTTGGCACTTCCCGCGCTGAGCGCTCCACCAATCAAGGTTGCCAGCATGAGAGTTAGAGGAGGAATCTCCCCCGCTGCCAGGATCATGGTTGGCACGGTTGCGATCAGCAGCAACTCGATTACCCGCGGTTTGGTCAGCGCGAAGTAGGCGCGAAGCTTCGCGCCAAAAGAAGGCTTGGTTTTTGCGGGGGTGGACATCGCGACAAGTCTAATCCTCCTGCACCGCCACAGAAACTGAAGGTATAGACTTCAAAGCAAATTCGGAGCATCGCCGCCCCGTCATCTCCCCCATTGAAAAAGCCTCAAGATTGGAAACTTTTTAATTGTTGGAATGGACTGAACTAGATGACCAGGCGGTAAAAACCGCCAAAGTTTTGGCAGCAGATGCCGTTGAGAAAGTTGGCAACGGCCACCCTGGTACCGCAATCTCGCTTGCGCCCGTGGCCTACCTGTTGTTCCAGAAGGTAATGCGCCACAACCCGAGCGATGATCGTTGGGCTGGCAGGGACCGATTTATTCTCTCCGTTGGGCACTCCTCGCTGACTCTTTACAACCAGTTATACCTGGGCGGTTTTGGTCTTGAGCTAGATGACATCAAGGCGCTTCGCACCTGGGGATCACTGACCCCTGGTCACCCAGAGTTTGGTCACACCAAGGGTGTCGAAATCACGACTGGACCGCTGGGCCAGGGATTGGCATCCGCCACTGGCTTTGCCATGTCTCAGCGTTTCGAACGTGAACTATTTGATGGCGAGAACCAAGGCGAGAGCCCATTTGACCACAAGGTTTATGTGATCGCCGGTGATGGTGATTTGCAGGAGGGTGTCAGCGCTGAGTCAGCCTCCATCGCTGGTCACCTCGGCCTTGGAAACCTCATTGTGATTTACGACGCAAACCAGATCTCAATTGAAGATGACACCAACATCTCCTTCACCGAAGATGTGGCCGCACGTTACCGTGCCTATGGCTGGCAGACCCTCGAGGTCGACTGGCGCAAGGGCGGCTACAAGGAAGATGTCTCAGCTCTGTACGACGCCATTCGCGAGGCCCAGCTCGAGACCGATAAGCCAACTCTGATCACGCTTCGCACGATCATTGGCTGGCCTTCGCCTGAGAAGCAAAACACCGGAAAGATCCACGGTTCAAAGCTCGGAGCTGAAGAGCTTGCCGGCTTGAAGGTGGCACTCGGGTTTGACCCTGAGAAAAGCTTCGACGTTTCCCCTGCCGTCTTAGAGCACACCCGCAAGTTGGTTGACCGCGGGGCGGAACAGCATTCCGAGTGGAACAAGCAGTTCGAGGCATGGAAGAGCAAGAACCCAGCCGCAGCAGACCTTTTCACTCGCCTTGAAGCTGGGCAGTTACCGGCAGATTTGGAGTCGGCTCTACCGGTATTTGAAGCAGGCACCGAGGTTGCGACCCGTGCCGCTTCCGGCAAGGTAATCAATGCTTTAGCCGCCAAGCTACCTGAGCTGTGGGGTGGCTCTGCAGATCTAGCGGAGAGCAACAACACCACCATCGAAGGTGGTGGCTCATTCGTGCCAAGCAAGTGGCAGACCAAGCACTGGACCCCAAAGGCCGCCGGTCGCATTCTGCACTTCGGTGTTCGTGAACACGCCATGGGTGCCATTCTGAACGGCATTACCCTTTCCGGGCGCACTCGAGTCTTCGGTGGCACCTTCCTGGTGTTCTCTGACTACATGCGACCAGCTGTTCGTCTAGCGGCTCTGATGGGAATCCCATCAACGTTCGTATGGACTCACGACTCGGTGGCTTTGGGTGAAGATGGCCCAACTCACCAGCCGATCGAGCACCTAACCGCTTTACGTGCAATTCCTCAGCTCGATGTGGTGCGACCAGCAGACGCTAACGAGACTGCACAGGCCTGGCTTGAGATCATGCGTCGCAAGAACAACCCCGCTGGCATCGTGCTCACGCGTCAGAACCTTCCGGTTGTTGACCGCAGCAAGTTCGCATCTGCGTCCATGGTTTCCAAGGGTGGATACGTCCTATCGGAGGTATCTAACCCCCAGGCGGTAATCATCGCCACCGGTAGCGAGGTTCAGTTTGCACTCGAGGCTCAGGCCCAGCTCCAGAGTCAAGGAATCGCGGTAAACGTAGTTTCGATGCCGTGTGTGGAGTGGTTCAAGGAGCAGCCTCAGAGCTACCGCGACCAGGTTCTTCCACCAGCGATCAAGGCTCGTGTATCCGTTGAGGCCGGCCTAACTCTGGGCTGGAGAGAGTTCATCGGTGACCAAGGAGTCGCCGTTGGAATCGATCACTATGGCGCAAGCGCTGACTACCAGACTCTCTACCGTGAGTTTGGCATCACCACCGAGGCAGTTGTAGCTGCCGTTCAGTCTTCTATCAAAGGTAACTAACATCCATGTCTTCACTTCAAGATCTAACTAACGCCGGAGTTTCAATCTGGCTGGACGACCTATCCCGAGACCGTATCGAGTCCGGAAACCTCGAGAATCTGATCCGCGATTTTTCGGTTCGCGGTGTGACCACCAACCCCACTATCTTCGCCGCCGCGCTGAAGGGCTCCTCCTACGGTTCTGCTATTGCAGAGCAGGCGGCCAAGGGTGCTTCTGCTGCCCAGGCGATTGCTGAAATCACCTCGAAGGACGTTGCGGACGCCTGCGACATCTTCGCTGATCTGTATCGCTCCTCCAACGGTGTTGATGGTCGCGTTTCAATCGAAGTTGAACCAGGTCTTGCTCACAACACCGAGGCGACCATCGCGCAGGCACTCGAGCTTTACAAAATGGTTGGCAAAGAGAACGTCATGATCAAGATTCCAGCGACCAAGGCCGGGCTTCCAGCGATTACCGAGGTCATCGCGAATGGAATCTCGGTGAACGTGACGCTGATCTTCTCGACCGAGCGCTACGCAGAGGTGATCGACGCCTACCTTTTGGGTCTTGAGAAGGCTGCTGCTAAGGGCATCGACCTGTCCAAAATTCACTCTGTAGCTTCCTTCTTCGTTTCTCGCGTGGACACTGAAGTAGACAAGCGCCTAGCAGCCCTGGGCCGCAGCGAACTCAGCTCCAAGGCTGCTCTTGCGAACGCTCGTTTGGCTTACGGTCTGTTCCTGGAGAGCATTCAGGGACCGCGTTGGAACGAGTTGAGCGCGAAGGGTGCCAATGCCCAGCGTCCACTGATGGCTTCGACTGGAGTTAAGGACCCTAACCTTCCAGACACCCTTTATGTGTCAGAACTTGTTGCGCCGCAGCTTGTAAACACCATGCCAGAGAAGACTTTGATGGCGATGGGAGACCATGGTGTTGTAACCGGTAACACCATTGAGCCAAACCTTGCTGCCGCCAGTGACTTCCTTGCGGAGTTGAGCGTTGCAGGAGTCGATTTCGATGACGTGACCGCATTGCTTGAAAAAGAGGGTGTGGAGAAGTTCATTGCATCCTGGGATGAGCTAGTCGCGTCAGTTGAGGCCGCCCTGGAGGCTGCTCGATGAGAGTTTCGGTAGCGAGCAAGCTGGTTGAGCTAAACGAGGTTGTGGATCTACTGGTCAAGGACCAGGTTGCGTCGCGCATTCGAGCAAAGGACTCCAGTATTTGGGGACCGCAGGCGCAGCCAGAGGCGAGCATTCGCCTCGGTTGGGTTGAGTCTGCCGAAATTTCGCTACCGCTTGTGCCACAAATCATTGAACTTCGGGACGAGTTCCGCAAGGCCGGTCTCACTCGATTTGTGCTCTGCGGCATGGGTGGATCCTCGCTTGCCCCCGAGGTAATCACCAAGAACGCTCGGGTTGAGCTCGTGGTTCTGGATTCCACTGATCCATCTCAGGTTCGCAGCGCGCTTAATGAGATTGAGAAGACAGTTGTTGTTGTTTCCTCTAAGTCTGGCTCAACCGTCGAAACTGATTCTCAAAAGCGTGCCTTTGAAACTGCTTTCAGGGGAGCCGGTATTGACCCGACTGAGCGCATCGTAATTGTCACCGACCCAGGTTCACCGCTTGACCAGTCAGCCCGCCAGGCTGGCTACCGGGTTTTCAATGCCGATCCAAACGTTGGCGGTCGCTACTCAGCGCTCACGGCATTTGGTCTAGTGCCATCTGGTTTAGCTGGGGCTGACATCACAGGCTTGCTTGCATCGGCCAGGGCTGCTGATTCGGTTTTGAGCTCAGATTCTTCAGACAATCCCGCTCTTTGGCTGGCTGCTGCTTTGACCAAGACTAAGTCTGCTGCAGGTTTCAAGGACAAGTTTCTAGTCGACTCCGGCTCACTTCTTGGATTTGGAGACTGGGTCGAGCAGCTGGTTGCTGAGAGCACCGGAAAAGAAGACTTTGGCACCCTACCTGTGGTGGTGAGTTCGAATGCCCCAGAGTTTCAAACGGCGACATCTGATGTTTTGATTACCCGCTTTGCGAACAGAGATGCTGACTCGGAAGATGTGAGCTTCTTTGGTGATCTGGGTGAGCTATTCCTGATGTGGGAGTACGCCACTGCAGTTGCAGGATATTTGCTGGGTATAAACCCATTCGATCAGCCAAACGTAGAGTCGGCCAAGGTAGCGGCACGTGAGCTACTGGACTCCCCCGCAGAGCTAACCGACCCGGACTTTACCGATCGTGGTGTAGCGGCAAAGTCTTTTGGGTTTGAACTCTCGGGTCAGACTGTAGAGGCAGCCATTCAAGAGCTTTTCTCAAGGCTTAATGACTCAAGTTACATCTCGATTCACGCCTACCTCAACCGTGAGGCGTATCCACAGTTCGAGGAGCTGCGAGACCTGATCGCAAAGAAAACCGGTCGTCCAGTGACCTTTGGTTGGGGACCTAGGTTCTTGCACTCCACGGGTCAGTATCACAAGGGTGGGCCGAAGCAGGGTGTGTTCCTGCAGCTGACCCACAAGGTTGACCAAGACTTAGAAATCGAGGGTCGACCATTTACCTTTGGCACCCTGATCGCAGCTCAGGCTGCCGGTGATGCCAGAGTGCTGGAGTCGAACGGCCTTCCAGTTCTTTCGCTGGACCTAGGTAACCCATTGGTTGACCTCGAGTTGATCAAGAGGGCTCTTAGCTAAATGGCAACTAACCCACTGCGTAATCCCAAAGACCGTCGACTGCACAAGATTGCAGGCCCTAGCGGTCTGATCATGTTTGGTGTTACCGGTGACCTATCGCGCAAGAAGCTAATGCCGGCGGTCTATGACCTAGCCAACCGAGGCCTTTTGCCACCTGCTTTTTCTCTCGTCGGTTTCGCTAGACGTGACTGGTCAAAGCAAGATTTCGAAACCGTGGTCTATGAGGCTGTTAAGGCACACGCCAGAACCCCTTGGTCTGATTCGGTATGGGAGCAGTTGGTTCAAGGCATTCGATTTGTCTCGGGGCGTCACGATGATCCTGAGGCTTTCCAAGAGCTGAAGCGAACTGTTGATGAGCTCGACCGAGAGCGAGGCACGGCAGGTAATCACGCCTTCTACCTATCAATCCCGCCGCGGGATTTCCCGCTGGTTGTGAATCAGCTGGAAGCAGCTGGATTGACTGATGCTGGGCCAGGTGAGTTCCGTCGCGTAGTCATTGAGAAGCCCTTTGGATCTGACCTCAAGACGGCACGCGAGTTGAATGAAGTTGTGGAGCGAGTGTTTCCGGCCGACTCGGTATTCCGAATCGATCACTACCTCGGTAAAGAGACAGTGCAGAACATTTTGGCATTGCGGTTTGCCAATGAAATGTTTGAGCCTATTTGGAACAGTCAGCACATCGATCACGTGCAGATCACCATGGCCGAGGATATTGGCATTGGCGGCAGGGCTGGGTATTACGACGGTATTGGAGCGGCTCGTGATGTGATTCAGAATCACCTCTTGCAGCTACTCGCGCTAACTGCCATGGAGCAACCTGATTCCTTCGACGCCACCGACCTGCGTGCCGAAAAGGAAAAGGTTCTCGCGGCAGTTAAGTTGCCGGCAGATCTCTCTAAGCACACCGCTCGCGGGCAATACCTGGGCGGTTGGCAGGGTGGTGAGCAGGTGCTGGGATTCTTGGAAGAGGACGGGATTAACCCGCAGTCGAAGACCGAGACCTTCGCGGCTTTCAGACTCGATGTTGACACCGATCGCTGGAAGGGTGTCCCCTTTTACCTACGCGCTGGCAAGCGGCTAGGTAGACGCGTGACCGAGATTGCAGTCGTGTTCAAACGAGCTTCGCAACAGCTATTCGCCCAAGAGCAGACTGCTCTACTGGGTGAAAATGCCTTGGTCATCAGGGTTCAGCCCAACGAGGGTGTGACCATGCGCTTTGGATCAAAGGTTCCGGGGCCAAGCATGCAGGTTCGCGATGTAACCATGGACTTTGGATATGGCCATGCCTTCACTGAGGACAGCCCTGAGGCCTATGAGCGTCTGATCCTTGATGTATTGCTGGGTGAACCACCACTATTCCCAAGACAGCGTGAGGTCGAGCTCTCCTGGGAGATTCTCGACCCTATCGTTAGCCACTGGGAGCAGAATTCCAGACCAGAGCCGTATGCACCGGGCAGCTGGGGACCAGAGTCCGCGCATCGCATGCTCGAAATTGATGGCAGATCCTGGAGGCGACCATGATCGTTGATATCCCAAACACCACCGTCTCTAAGGTGAGCAAGAAGCTTCAGGAGCTTCGTGACTCTGGTGGTGTGGTCGCACTGGGTCGAGTTCTCACGCTGCTGATTCAGACAGACCTTGAGCATGTTGAGGCAGCTATCAAGGCTGCCAATGGCGCCTCAAGACTGCACCCTTCCAGAATCATCGTGCTTGCCGACGAGCCTCACTCGGAGGCTGCAGATCAGCTTGATGCCCAGATTCGCGTTGGTGGCGACGCGGGAGCGTCCGAGGTCATCGTATTGCGCGCCTACGGTGATGCCGCATCGAACCCAGAATCTTTGATTACCGGACTATTGCTACCCGATGCTCCGGTCGTGGCGTGGTGGCCATCCTCCTGCTCCGCAAGCCCCGCAAGCTCTGCGGTTGGTCAAATAGCGTCAAGACGTTTGATCGACTCAGCCCTGCAAAACAACGCCCGTGAATTTTTGAAAGAGTTTGCTTCCAATTACCAACCGGGTGATGGCGACCTGGCATGGACTCGAATCACTCTCTGGAGAGCTCAGCTAGCTGCGCTATTTGAGCAGCATGCCCACCGAAGGGTCACGAAGGTTCGAGTCTTGGGTAGCGCAAGCTCTCCGAGCGCTGACTTGCTGGCGATGTGGCTTGGCACTTCTCTCGGCATCCACGCTGAACTGATTTCAGTTGTGGACGGTGTTCAAATTCAGGGCATCTATGGCGTGGAGGTTGAGTTTGAAGACGGTTACCTGCACGTTCACAGACCAGATCAGGTAGCAACCATCAAGCAAACCGGTGCTCCAGACAGCTCAGTGCTTCTCCCCCGCCGTTCGGATCAAGACTGCTTGGTCGAGGATATGCGCTTTTTGGGTGAGGATGAGATCTTCGGCAACGTGCTGCGAGGCTTTCTAGCCAAATGAGTGACTTTGAGGTTTTTGACACACCAACCCAGGTTGCTTCAGAGGTTGCATCGAGGCTAGCGGCTTTGATCCAGCAAGATGGCAGCACGAAACTTGTTGCCCTCACTGGTGGAACTTTGGGTATTGAAGTGATTCGAGAGTTTGCCAAGTTTGACAATGGCACGCTTCCTGTGAAATTCGTTTTTGGCGACGAGCGCTTTGTCGCCCCCTCTCATGCCGACAGAAATGAGCATCAGGGTTTAGTCGCTTGGCCGGGGCTAGAGAAATATCTGCTCCGCTACCCAGATGCTGATCAAGATCTGGACACTGCCGCCGAGAACTTCGAAGCCTTTCTCAAGCAGGAACTCGGTGAGAACCCAGTTTTTGACCTGACAATCTTGGGCATGGGGCCCGATGGTCACGTCGCTAGCCTCTTCCCAGGTCACGACTCCCCCGGAGAACTGGTGGTTGCTGAGTCCGATTCACCGAAGCCACCATCGCAGCGACTCAGTCTTAGCTATGACGCGTTGAATCGTTCGCGTCAGGTTTGGTTTGTAGCCTCGGGAGACGCCAAGGCCGATGCTGTTCGCTGCGCGAGGAGTGCTGATTGTGAACTACCAGTTGCAAAAGTAAAAGGCCTTGAAAAGACCCTTTGGTTTATTGACCTAGAACTTAGCCGCGCGCTTTAGCAGCAGCTGCCGCGCGCTCACGACGCTCTCTGATAGCGCTGAGTGCCTCATCAAGAATCTGAGCTGCCTCTTCGTCGGTTCGACGCTCTTTCACGTATGCGAGGTGTGTCTTATACGGCTCAATCTTCGCCACCAATGGTGGATTTGCCTTGTCTTTACCAGCAGGCAGGCCGCAGTTTGGGCAGTCGATCTCGGAAGGCAGGTCTTCAGAACTGACCGTAGCAGCAAACATCGGGTGGGACTCATGTCCGTTTGAGCAGTAGAAGCTCAGAGTGATCTTGGGTACCTGGTGACCGCGATCCTGCTCACCCATTGGTCCAGCGCCAACGCGGGCGCCGCGAATTGAGGCTGAATTTGACACTAAGCCGCCCAGCCGAATCTAGTGAAGAGTCCGAGGATGATAATTACGGTTACCCAAACCAGCGCTAGCACGATGGTGATGCGGTTTAGGTTGCGCTCTGCGACACCGGATGAACTCATTGAGGAGGTCATGCCGCCACCGAACATGTCGGCAACTCCGCCACCACGACCCTTGTGAAGCAAGATCATCATAATCAGCAGGGTGCTAGTAATCGCCAGCAGCACTAGGAGTGCGGTTTGCAAGGCAGCCATAAACAACTCTTTTCAATAAGACTGTCAAATTATAGAACTATGTGCTTTTGGAGGCGCGCGATACCCGCGAACTCCTCAGCATCGAGGCTTGCGCCACCAACCAATACGCCATCGACTTCGCCCGATGCCAAGAACCCGGCAACGTTGTTGGCCTTGACTGAACCACCGTAGAGAATTCTGCTCTGGGCGACCTCGTCGCCGAAGCTCTCCTTCAGGCTGGCGCGAATCGCCTTGGTAACAGCCTCAGCCTCCGCTGGGGTCGCAACCTTGCCTGTGCCAATTGCCCATACAGGCTCATAAGCGATTACAAACTCACCCAGGGTCTCGTGACCAGCAAGTGCAGCGAGCGTCTGTCGAACCGGGACAGCGCTTTGACCCTCGGTTTCAAGCTCCTCCAGGGTCTCGCCAACACAGATCACTGGCACGAGGTTGTGACGCCAAGCGGCCGCAACCTTGTCTCGCACAACCTCATCGGTCTCGGCATGGTACTGCCTACGCTCGGAATGTCCAATCAAAACATAGCCAACGCCCAACTTGGAAAGGAATGCTCCAGATACTTCACCGGTAAATGCTCCCGAGTCGTGCTTGGACAGATCCTGAGCACCCAGTTTCAGCTCGAACTTCTCTGCTTCAATCAGGGTTTGCGCACTTCTGAGGTCAGTGAAAGGTGGGAAGACACAGACCTCTACCTTGGAGAAATCATGGTCTGCGTCGCTGAGGGTCCAGGAAAGCTTCTGAATCAGCGCGATGGCCTGGAGGTGATCCAGGTTCATCTTCCAGTTACCAGCAATGAATGGGGTGCGCTTAGTCATTTAGGACCTCCAGTCCGGGCAGGGTCTTACCTTCAAGGTATTCAAGTGAAGCACCACCACCGGTTGAGATGTGTCCAAACTTGGTCTCATCAAAACCTAGGGCTCTCACCGCCGCGGCACTATCGCCACCACCCACAACGCCAAGTCCTGCCACGCCCATTAGTGCTGCAGCAACTGCCTTGGTTCCCGCGGCAAAATTCTCGAACTCGAATACACCCATTGGGCCATTCCAAAAAACAGTCTTCGAGCTGGCGACGGCTGCCGCAAATGCCACCGCACTGTCAGGACCGATGTCGAGGCCCATGCCGGTGTCTCCAAAACTTGAAGACTCAATCTGGTCAGCCTTTACGACCTCAAAACTGGCGTCCTTTGAAAAACCGCTAGCAACCACGATGTCGGTTGGAAGCACAACTTCAACCCCTAGTTCCTCAGCCTGAGCCAAGAAACCCTTCACGGTATCGATTTGATCCGCCTCCAGCAAACTCTTGCCGACTTTGTGACCAAGGGCTGCCAAAACGGTGAAAACCATGCCGCCGCCGATTACCAACTTGTCGACCTTTGGTAGGAGGTGGCCGATGACACCGAGCTTGTCCGAGACCTTGGAGCCACCCAAAACAACCGTGTATGGACGCTCTGGATTGTCGGTAAGACGCTTTAGAACGTCAAGCTCGTTGGAAATCAGCAAGCCTGCGTAGCTCGGAACTACCTGAGCTAACTCGTAAACGCTTGCCTGCTTGCGGTGAACAACACCAAAACCGTCGGAAACGAGGACATCCCCGAGCTCGGCAAGCTCCTTTGCAAAAGCCTCGCGCTCGGTGGCATCTTTAGATGCCTCGCCCGGATTGAAACGAAGGTTCTCCAAAAGCGCTACCCCGCCCTCTGCGAGCATCTTCACAGCAGCCTTGGCCTTTGGGCCAACCGTCTCCTCTGAGAACACAACTGGCTGTCCAAGAAGCTCTTCGAGCCGCTCAGCAACTGGTGCTAGCGAGTACTTAGCATCTGGCGCACCCTCAGGTCTTCCGAGGTGGGAGCAAATAACAACCGAGGCACCCTGCTCAACCAACATTTTGATGGTTGGCAGGGATGCACGAATTCGGCCATCGTCAGTGATTTGACCGTCCTTGATTGGAACATTCAGATCACAGCGGAGAATCACCCTCTTGCCAGCAAAAGACTGGCCTTTGATGCTTCTGAGCATTAGAGCTTGGAGGCAACCAGCGCGGTTAGCTCAACGAGGCGGTTGGAGTAACCCCACTCGTTGTCGTACCAGCTGGATAGCTTCACGGTGTTGTCAATTACGCGAACTAGACCAGCGTCGAAGATCGAGCTGTGAGGGTCGGTAACGATGTCGGAGGAAACGATTGGGTCCTCGGTGTAGAGCAAGATGCCCTTTAGTGGGCCCTCGGCTGCCTCCTTGTAGGCTGCCTTGATCTCGTCCACGGTTACCGCGTTCTCAGAGACCAAAGTTAGGTCAGTGATTGAACCGGTTGGGACCGGAACGCGAAGTGCAAAACCATCTAGCTTGCCCTTTAGCTCTGGAAGGACCAATCCGATTGCCTTAGCGGCTCCGGTGGTTGAAGGAACGATGTTGATGGCGGCTGCACGTGCGCGGCGAAGGTCCGAGTGAGGACCGTCCTGCAGGTTTTGGTCGGCGGTGTAGGCGTGAACAGTAGTCATCAGACCGTTCTTGATGCCGAACTTGTCGTTGAAAACCTTTGCAAGTGGAGCGAGGCAGTTAGTGGTGCAAGACGCGTTGGAGATGATGTGGTGCTTCGAGCTGTCGTACAGGTGCTCGTTTACACCAATAACGAAGGTTGCATCCTCGCCAGTCGCAGGTGCAGAAATGATGACCTTCTTTGCTCCAGCCTGGATGTGCTTCTTGGCGTCGGCAGCGTCGGTGAAGCGACCGGTTGACTCGATGACAATATCAACTCCTAGGTCACCCCAACCTAGGTTTGCTGGGTCACGCTCTGCAAGAACCTTGATCGCCTTGCCGTTGACGATGATGCTGTCGCCCTCAACGGACACAGCAGCATCCAAACGACCGGTAACCGAGTCGTACTTCAAGAGGTGGGCTAGACCCTTAGGGTCTGAAAGGTCGTTTACTGCAACAATCTCAAGCTCGGAGTTCTGGGCAAGTGCGGCACGGAGGTAGTTACGTCCAATGCGGCCAAAACCATTGATACCAATTCGAGTCACGGGAGTTCTCCAGTTTCTGGGAAAGAGTGAATTATTTAGTGCTCCACGCGCCTTTGGGCGGACTCGATTAGCCTAGCAGTAGCGAGCGTGAAGCCACCTTTACGCTAGCGAATCTTTTCGCCACATCTTCCCAGTTGATGATGTTCCAGAAGGCCTTGACGTAGTCAGCTTTGACGTTCTGGTAGTCCAGGTAGAAGGCGTGCTCCCACATGTCCAGCATCAACAGCGGCACATTTCCAAGTGCAATGTTGCCCTGCTGGTCGTACATCTGACCAATGATCAAGCGGTTACCGATTGAGTCCCAAGCTAGGTAGGCCCAGCCAGAGCCTTGAATACCAACAGCAGCGGCGCTGAAGTGGTTTTTGAAGGCTTCATAGGAGCCGAAGTACTCATCAATCGCAGCGGCCAGCTCACCCTCAGGTGTGCCCGACTGGGGAGCTAGGTTCTGCCAGAACACCGAGTGGTTCACGTGACCACCAAGGTTGAAAGCTAGGTCCTTCTGCAGCTTTGGCAGGTTGGCGTAGTTACCCTCCGCGCGAGCCTGCTCCATGGCTGCAAGGGCAGCATTCGCACCGGTGACGTAGGCCTGGTGGTGCTTGGAGTGGTGAAGCTCCATGATGCGAGCCGAGATGTGAGGCTCGAGCGCACTGTAGTCGTAGCTCAATTCTGGCAGGGTGTAAGTCATTTGGGTCTCCATTCGTTGGGATTAAGTCAAAATCCGGGCGGATTTATTCCTCTAGTAGATCTGTTATGGCCGACTCGGTGTCTGGAATGCCAAGGTCCGCTGCTTTGCGGTCGGCAGTGGCAAGCAGTCTTCTGATTCGACCAGCTATCGCATCTTTAGTCATCGGTGGCTCAGCCAATCTGCCAAGTTCATCTAGCGAAGCGTCGCGGTGCTTAAGCCTCAGCTCACCGGCGTACTTTAGGTGCGCCGGAGCACTTGGTCCAAGGATCTCAAGTGCACGCTGAACGCGAGCACCGGCAGCGACAGCGGCCTGTGCGCTTCTTCTGAGGTTGGCATCATCGAAGTTTGCCAGGCGGTTCGCGACTCCCCTGACCTCGCGCCTGGTCTTGAGGTCTTCCCACTTCTTGAGTTGCTCGACGCAGCCCATTTCCTTCAGAAGCTGAGTGATGCCATCACCATCGCGAACCACGACTCGGAAAACATTTCTAACCTCGCGCGCCTTGGCAACCACACCAAGTCTTCGAGCAACGCCAACCAGGGCCATTGCAGACTCATTGCCCGGGGCGGTCACCTCAAGTGAGGTGGAGCGACCTGGATCGGTGATCGTGCCGTGAGCCAAGAAAGCTCCACGCCAGATGGCTCTTGCCTCATCCATAGTTGAAGACACCAGGGTTGCAGGCAAACCCCGCACAGGTCTGCCCTTGTTGTCAATCAAACCGGTCTGACGCGCAAGCAGCTCACCCTCGCGTAGGACTCTGATCTGATAGCCACTCTGTCTTCTCAGGCCAGAAGCCGAAATTACCGAGAGTTCGGATTGAATCCCATATAGCTCCAAGATTGCTCTCGAGATTCGGCGAGCAAGGGTTGGGGAATCAAGCTCAACCTCGATGGCGATACGACCGGAAATTAGGTGCAATCCGCCTGCAAATCGCAAAATGGTGGCGAGCTCAGCTGCGCGTTCGACACCCTTAGACATCGGAACACGGGCTAGCTCCTCTTTTATTGCCTGAGTTAGTGGCATTACTCTCTCCCCAAATCTCGGTGTGAAACCGAAAGAGTTACGTCTGGATCTGCAGCAAGCAGTGCGGCAATTCGATTTGCAATTGCGACCGAGCGGTGCTTGCCTCCGGTGCAACCGATGGCGATGGTCGCAAAACGTTTGTTTTCAGTTCGGTAACCAGCCAGGACGCTCTTCAATGCCGCCACATAATGCTCGACGAAGTCTGCTACCCCCGGCTGAGCCAGCACATATTGCGAAACCTCAGGGTCATTGCCGGTCTTGGACCGAAGCTGCTCTTGCCAGTGCGGATTAGGGATAAAGCGCATGTCCGCGACCAAATCGGCGTCTGCCGGAAGCCCGTACTTGAAACCAAAGCTCATCACATTGACCTTCAGTGCACGTGAGTTGGTGGCAAAAGCCTCGGCCACTCGGTTGGTCAGCTGGTGAACATTCAGCTCGGAGGTGTCAAAGACAATGTCGGCACTCTCGCGAAGGCTCAATAGCTCCTTGCGCTCCCTAGTGATGCCATCCAAGACTGTGCCCTCGCCCTGCAGCGGGTGAGGTCTGCGTACTGACTCAAAGCGCTTCACGAGGGCCTGGTCATTCGCTTCAAGATATAGAAGTCTGACGTTTATGTCTCTAGCTCTTAGCTGCCCAAGATAAGTTTGCAGCTCATTGAAGAACTCGCCTCCGCGAACGTCAATGATGACCGCGATTCTTGGGAGCGTCGCCTTGCTGAGGCTAAAAAGATCAGAAATTGGTCCAAGTAGTTGCGGTGGCAGGTTGTCGATTACGTACCAGCCCTGGTCCTCGAGGGCGTTGCCAACCGTAGATCTACCTGCGCCCGACATGCCGGTCACGACGAGCAGCTCAGGCTTTCTCGAAGCGTCCATACTCATCCCCCTTCGGCGTGTCGCTACAAGGTTAGTGCTTCGGCGTGTCGCGCGTTATGAATTTTCAGAATCCGCGAGTGAATCCTGCACCAACTGGGCTAGCTTCGGCCCAAAACCTGGAAGCGATTCAATTTCTGCCAGCGATGCCTGCTTGATTCGCTTGAGTGAGCCGAAGCGCTTCAACAAGATTCGCGCCCTGGACTCCCCCAATCCTTGAATTTCGAGCAGTGTTGAGGAAATGGACTTCGTGCGGGATTTGCGTTGCGCGGTAATGGCGAAGCGGTGCGCCTCGTCTCTGATTCGCTGCAGCAAAAATAGCTCTTCACTAGTTCGCGGGAATATCACTGGGTAGTCGGAGTCGGTCGTAAAAACCTCTTCAAGACGTTTGGCCAACGTCGCCACGGTAATCCCGCTAACCCCCGAGTCGGCAAGTGCGCGAAGTGCAGCATTTCGTTGCGGAAGCCCACCGTCAATCAAAAGCAGTGACGGGCGATAGCTGAATCGATCTGATAGCTCAGCATCTTCCTTGAGGTATTTCAGCCTTCTGGTTAGAACCTGATAGATCGATTCAGTGTCATCGCTGGTCTCGAGATTGAATCTTCGGTAATGATCCTTCTTGGGTAGGCCATCTTCGAAAACCACCATCGACCCAACCACTCCGGTGCCACCGAGGTGAGAAATGTCGAAGCACTCAATCCGAAGCGGTGCATTTTCCATGTTCAAGGCGCGTTGTATGCCCGCTAGTGCATCTGCTCTGGCTGTGAAGTCAGAGGATCGCTTGAGTTTGTAGTTTTGCAATGCGTGGGCCGCGTTGGTATTCGCGGTTTGCTGCAAGGTGGCCTTGTCTCCGCGCTGCGGAACCGAAACCTGGCAGGTTGAACCACGCAGTTCACCCAGCCACTTCTGCAGTTGGGGCCTGTCCTCAGGTAGCTCAGGCACCAAAATCTGCTTTGGCACCTCGACGGGATCAAGTCCGGGTACCGGTGTGTAGATCTCCTGAATCAGGTATTCCACCAGCTCGGCATTTGAACGATCTAGCTCGAGGTCAACCACCATGGATCTATTTCCGCGAATGCGACCACCGCGAATGACGAAGATCGACACCGCTGCCGATAGATCATCTCGGGCAATTCCAATCAAGTCCGCATCGGTTTGATCCGAAAGCACAACCGTGCTCTTTTCTAGAACCTTCTCCAACGCCAGCACATCATCTCGAAGGTTGGCTGCCAATTCGTAATTTTGATCTTCGGAAGCCTTGAGCATGCGCTCTCGAAGCTCCTTGATGTGGGCATCGTTGCCTGAGCCAATGAAGTCGCCCAATCGCTTGGCCAGTGCCTTGTGTTCGGGAGCCGCGATGCGGTCCACGCAAGGGGCTGAGCATTTGCCAATCTCGGCCAGTAGACACGGACGTTTTTTCGCCTGGGCGGCCTGATAGGTGCCCTTGGAGCAGGTCCGTACCGGATACACCTTGATTAGTGTGTCGAGAGTCTCACGGACTGCCCAGGACTGGGTGTAGGGGCCGAAATACCTGACCCCTTTTAGCTCACGGTTGCGGGTAATGAATGCTCGCGGAACGGCCTCTGACATCGAAATTGCCAAATACGGGTAGGACTTATCGTCCCTGAATCTCACGTTGTATGGCGGGTCAAACTCTTTGATCCAGGTGAACTCGAGCTGCAGGGCTTCGTACTCGGTGGCGACGATCGTCCACTTCACATCCGAGGCTGCCAAGAGCATGCGCTGAGTGCGCTCGTGAAGTTTGTGCAGGGGCCCGAAGTAATTCGTCAGTCGAGCCCGAAGGTTCTTTGCTTTGCCCACGTACAGCACGCGTCCCGATGAATCCAGAAAGCGATAAACCCCCGGTTCAGTGGGAATCTCCCCGGTCTTGGGTCTAAAGGAGAGATCCTGCGCCATTAGCTCTCCAGAAGCTGAGCAAGGAACTTTCCGGTGTGAGAGTCCTTGACTTTGGCCACCTGCTCAGGAGTGCCTTGGGCAATAACCATGCCACCGCCAGAGCCACCCTCTGGACCCATGTCGATGACCCAGTCGGCGCAGCGGATTACATCGAGGTTGTGCTCGATGACAATTGCAGTGTTCCCCTTGTCAACCAGGCCCGCCAGAACCAGCAATAGCTTTCGAACATCTTCAAAGTGCAAACCGGTGGTTGGCTCATCTAGCACATAGACCGTCTTACCAGTGGAGCGACGCTGCAGCTCGGTCGCGAGCTTGACACGTTGGGCCTCACCGCCGGAAAGCGTGGTCGCGCTCTGACCAAGGCGAACATAACCCAGACCGACATCGACCAGGGTGGTTAGGTAGCGGGCAATTGAAGAGATTGGTGCGAAAAACTCAGCTGCCTCAGAGATCGGCATGTTCAAAACATCACCGATCGATTTCCCCTTGTATTTCACCTGCAGGGTTTCCCGGTTGTACCTAGCCCCCTTGCAGTCTTCACACATCACGTAGACATCAGGCAGGAAGTTCATCTCAATGCGAATCGTGCCGTCTCCCGCACAGGTTTCGCAACGACCACCCTTCACATTGAAGGAGAAGCGACCTTGCTGATAGCCACGAACCTTCGCCTCTGGTGTGTCAGCAAATAGCTTGCGAATGTTGTCAAACACTCCGGTGTATGTTGCGGGATTAGATCTTGGGGTTCGACCGATCGGCGCTTGGTCGACATGGACTACCTTGTCTAGCTGCTCCAGACCCTCAACTCTGAGGTGCCTTCCAGGGACTCCCTTTGCGCCATTGAGCTTGTTGGCAAGCACCTGGTAAAGAACATCGTTCACCAAAGACGATTTTCCAGATCCGGAAACACCAGTAACCGCGGTCATGACACCAAGCGGGAATTCAACATCAACGTTTCGAAGGTTGTTCTCCTTGGCTCCAACCACCCTGATGATGCGATCCTTGTTGACCTTTCGACGCTTCTTAGGTGTCTCTATTTTGATTCGGCCAGATAGATAGTCTCCGGTGACCGAGGCTTCGTTGGTCAAAATCGCCTTGTAGCTGCCAGAGTGAACCACCTCGCCACCGTGCAGACCAGCTCCAGGACCGATGTCAACCAACCAGTCTGCAGTTTTGATAGTGTCCTCGTCGTGCTCGACCACGATCAGGGTGTTACCGAGATCCCTTAGTCGCTCGAGGGTTTGAATCAATCTCAGGTTGTCTCGCTGATGCAATCCGATACTCGGCTCATCCAGCACGTAGAGCACACCTGTTAGGCCCGCACCAATTTGAGTTGCAAGTCGAATACGTTGAGCCTCACCGCCCGAGAGTGTGCCAGCACTGCGCTCTAGTGAGAGGTAGTCCAACCCAACTGCCAAAAGGAAGTCGAGCCTCGCCCTAATTTCACGAAGCACTTGGGCTGCAATCTGAGCCTCTTTTTCGGTGAGCGATAACCCATCAAAGAAGCGGTGTGCATCGGCCAAGCTCATGACCGCCACATCGTGGATGGACTTGGTTCCAACCTTGACCGCCAGTACCTCAGGACGCAATCTTGCACCATCACAGGCGGGACAAGGTATCTCTCTCAAAAACTCAGCCCACTTGCCACGAGCCCAGTCGCTGTCAGACTCCAGATAGCGGCGCTCCACGTATGGCAAGACACCTTCAAAGCCTGAGGTGTAGCGCATTTCTCTGCCGTACTTGCTCTTCCAACGAACCTGCACTTCAAAGTTATTGCCGTGCAATATGGCATCTCGAGTCTCCTCGGAAAGTTCCTCCCAGGGGGTGTCGAGCGAGAAGTCGAGGTCCTGCGCCAGCCCATCAATCAAACGCGTGAAGTAGTTGTAAAGACCCTTACCCTGTGTGGACCAAGGCAGAATCACACCCTGATTAATTGAGCTTGCTGGATCGCCAATTACCAACTCAGCGTCGACGGCCTGCTTCGTTCCCAGTCCAGAACAGGCTGGGCACGCGCCGAAGGGTGCGTTGAAGGAAAAGGTCCTTGGTTCGATCTCGGTGAGAGTAAGTTCGTGCTCGTTCGGACAAGAGAGCTTTTCGCTGAAGGTTCGCTTGGTGCCGTCGTCAACGAAGTCGACTATCACTCTTCCATCGGCAAGCTTCAGCGCTGTCTCAACCGAGTCAGTAAGCCTTGACTCGATCCCTTCCTTGATAGCGAGGCGATCAATAACCACCGAGATGTCGTGCTTGTAGCTTTTTTTGAGTGGCTTGGCTTCACTCAAAATCACGGTTTCGCCGTCAACGACAGCGCGAGCGTAGCCCTGGGATTGCAGCGAGGAGAAAAGATCTTGGAACTCACCCTTTTTCTGCTGGATGATTGGCGCCAATAGTTGGAAGCGGGTTCCCTCTTTCAAGCTCAGCAGCTGATCAACTATTGCTTGCGGAGTTTGTTTAGCCACCGGTTCTCCACACTCGTGACAGTGTGGGACTCCGATGCGCGCCCAAAGTAATCTGAGGTAATCGTGAATCTCGGTGATGGTCCCAACCGTTGATCTGGGGTTACGGTTAGTGGACTTTTGATCAATCGAAACGGCGGGGCTAAGGCCCTCGATGAAGTCCACATCCGGTCTGTCAACCTGACCTAAGAACTGTCTGGCATAAGCCGAGAGTGATTCAACATAACGGCGTTGCCCCTCAGCGAAGATGGTGTCGAAGGCCAGCGAAGACTTACCCGACCCAGATAGCCCCGTGAAGACAATCAGCTTGTCTTTGGGAATTTCAAGATTGATGTTCTTGAGATTGTGAACTCGAGCTCCCTTGATGGAGAGCTTGTTGCCTTTTGGGGTTTCGATATTCACCACAGAAGTTTACGCATGCCCCGCTGACTCTATTTGCCGAAGCTCCTTCTTTAGCTCTGAAATCTCGTCACGAATTCTCGCTGCTAGCTCGAACTTCAGCTCAGCCGCAGCCTCCTTCATTTGGCTATCAAGCTCCAAAATGGTCTGCATCAACTGGTCGCGACCTTGTGATCCGATGTTCTTGCGACCCCGCATTGGAGTAGATGCAACCTTGCGAGCAGGCTCCTTCTTGAGCTGCTCCATTAGCTGTTCGGTATCTAGCTCCTCGCGCATCAGGGCATCGGTGATGTCCGCAATCTTTTTCCTGAGTGGCTGAGGATCGATGCCGTTGGCTTTGTTGTAGGCAACCTGCTTTTCTCGACGTCGATTGGTTTCATCAATCGCTCTGGCCATCGAATCGGTGACCTTGTCGGCATACATGTGCACTTCGCCGTTCACGTTTCGTGCGGCGCGACCGATGGTCTGGATCAATGATGTGGTGGAGCGCAGAAAGCCCTCTTTATCCGCATCCAGGATTGCGACCAAGGACACCTCTGGGAGGTCAAGGCCCTCACGAAGCAGGTTGATACCCACCAGCACATCGAAGATTCCCTGCCTGAGCTCTCGCAGCAGTTCCACTCTTCGCAGCGTGTCCACATCGGAGTGCAGGTAACGCACCCGGATACCAAGCTCGGTGAAGTAGTCAGTGACCTCTTCGGCCAAGCGTTTGGTCAGCGTTGTGACCAGAACACGTTCATCCTTTTCAACTCTCAGCTTGATTTCTTCGAGCAGGTCATCGATCTGACCCTTTGATGGTTTGACGACAATTTGCGGATCGACGAGTCCGGTTGGTCGAATTATCTGCTCAACCACCCCATCGGATCTCTCCAGCTCATACTTTGCAGGTGTAGCGGAGAGGTATACCGTTTGGCCGGTGCGCTCCAAGAACTCTTCAAAGCGCAGGGGTCGGTTATCAAGTGCAGAGGGCAATCTAAAACCGTGCTCGACCAGGGTGCGTTTTCTGGAGGAGTCGCCGTTGTACATCGCGCCAATTTGTGGCACTGTCACGTGTGACTCATCGATGACCGTCAAAAAGTCCTCTGGGAAATAATCGAGCAAACATGCCGGTGGCTCCCCTGGGTTTCTTCCATCAATGTGGCGTGAATAGTTTTCGATTCCGGAGCAAAATCCAAGCTCTCGAATCATCTCGAGATCAAAGGTGGTTCGCATCTTTATGCGCTGGGCTTCAAGTAGCTTTCCGGTTTTCTCAAATTCGTTGTAGCGCTGCTCAAGCTCCTCTTCAATGGCTTCAATTGCCTGGGCCATGCGCTCGGCTGGGGCAACGTAGTATGAAGCTGGATAGATCGCTACGCTCTCGCGCTCCATCAAGACCTCGCCGGTGAGCGGGTGAATCCGGTAGATCTTCTCGATTTCATCGCCAAAGAATTCGATTCGGGTGGCTTCCTCATCGTAGACAGCGATGACCTCAACCGTGTCGCCCTTGACCCTGAAGTTACCTCGCACGAATTCAATGTCGTTGCGCTGGTACTGGATGTTCACCAGCGACCTGATTAGTTCATCTCGGTCAATTCGCTGGCCTACGCGAAGCGGAAGTGACTGCGCTAGGTATTCCTTCGGGGCACCCAGACCGTAGATGCAGGACACCGTTGCAACTACGATCACGTCTCGCCTTGAGAGTAGGGACATAGTTGCCGAATACCGAAGTCGTTCAACCTCCTCGTTGATGGTTGAGTCCTTTTCGATAAAGGTGTCGGTTTGCGGGACGTATGCCTCAGGTTGGTAGTAGTCGTAGTAGCTGACGAAATACTCAACCGCATTCTCCGGAAACATCTCCCGGAGTTCGCTTGCGAGCTGCGCTGCCAAGGTCTTGTTATGTGCAATCACCAGGGTTGGTCGCTGGAGCTTCTCAATGAGCCAAGCGGTAGTTGCGCTTTTACCGGTACCCGTAGCACCGAGCAGCACCACATCTCGCTCACCGTTATTTATTCGATTGGCTAGCTCTTCAATCGCATGTGGCTGATCACCAGATGGCTGATAGGGGCTCACTACCTTGAAGGGCTTGGAATCATCCCTCACTTTGACTCTCCCACCAATTCTTTGTAGAGCGTCTCTACCTTTGAATTGAGCTCATCAAGAGTGCAATTTGAATCGATCACATAATCCGCTATTGCCTCACGTTGGGAATCACTGGCCTGCGCAGCAATTCGAGCCCTGGCATCGCTCTCGGTCATAGCTCTTGAGCTGATGAGTCGTTGAACTCTGACTTCCTCTGGGCAAGAGACCGTGACTACTTTTTCAAATCCAAGCTTGTCTCCGACCTCGACCAAGAGCGGAATTGTGTATACGATCAGCCCATCGAGCCCGCGCATCCTCTCTTTGGCGAGCGCTTGAATTCTCGGGTGCAGGATTGACTCCAGGAGCTTGCGACTCTCGCTGGATGCAAAAGCGCGCTGGGCTAACAGTGCTCGGTTTAACTCTCCGCTTGCCACCAGATCCTCGCCGAAGGCGGCCACCACAGCGCTGAGACCTTCGGTGCCGGGTGCCACGACCTCGCGAGCCAATACATCCGCGTCAATCTCAGTTGCGCCCAGTTCAACAAGGCGTTTAGCCACGGTTGATTTCCCGCAACCAATTCCTCCGGTGAGCGCGATGAGCATGAGCCCAAGGATAAAGCAAAACCCCGAGGGAATCCCTCGGGGTTAGTGCTTTGATGCTTACTAGTTTCCGCCAGCTAGCTTGTCGCGAAGAGCGGCAAGTGACTCATCGTCTGCCAGGGTGCCCTGGTCAGATGCGGTTCCAGCAGATGCTGCTGGCTCCTGAGCTGGTGCGGCGTCTGGCAAAGCTGCAAGCTGGGCCAAGGTTGCCTTGGCCTGAGCCTTGTGGCTCTCCCAGCGAGCGTGTGCTTCGGCGTAGTCTGCCTCCCACTTCGCGCGAGCCTCCTCGTAGCCAGCCTTCCACTCGTTGGTTGCTGGGTCGAAGCCCTCTGGGTAACGGTAGTTACCCTGCTCGTCGTAGTCAGCGCTCATACCGTAAAGCACTGGGTTGAAGTCGTCACCCTCTGGGTTGACTTCCTCAAGAGCCTGCTTTAGCGATAGCGAGATGCGGCGACGCTCTAGGTCGATGTCGATCAACTTGACGAAGACGTCCTGGTTTACCGAAACGACCTGGTCAGCGTGCTCGACGTGCTTGGAGGAAAGCTCAGAGATGTGAACTAGACCCTCAATGCCGTCAGCAACGCGAACGAACGCACCGAATGGAACGATCTTGGTGACCTTACCTGGGATGTACTGACCGATCGCGTGAGTGCGAGCGAACAGCTGCCATGGGTCTTCCTGAGTTGCCTTGAGCGATAGCGATACACGCTCGCGGTCCTGGTCAACCTCTAGAACCTCAACGGTAACTTCCTGGCCAACCTCAACTACCTCGCTGGCGTGCTCAATGTGCTTCCAGCTCAGCTCGGAGACGTGTACTAGACCGTCTACGCCACCAAGGTCGATGAATGCACCGAAGTTGACGATGGAGGAAACCACACCGGTACGAACCTGACCCTTTACAAGGTCGTTCAGGAAGGTGGTGCGGTTGGCGGTCTGGCTCTGCTCTAGCAAGGCGCGGCGGGAAAGAACAACGTTGTTGCGGTTCTTATCGAGCTCAAGAATCTTGGCCTCAACCTCGGTACCAAGGTATGGACCAAGGTCACGAACGCGACGAAGCTCAATTAGGGAGGCTGGTAGGAAGCCGCGTAGACCGATGTCCACGATGACACCACCCTTGACAACCTCGATAACGGTGCCCTTGACAACGCCATCTGCTTCCTTGATGCGCTCGACATCTCCCCAGGCACGCTCGTACTGAGCACGCTTCTTGGAGAGGATTAGGCGGCCTTCCTTGTCTTCCTTCTGAAGAACAAGAGCCTCGATTGCGTCGCCAACCTTAACGATGTCGTTTGGGTTTGCGTCCTGACGAATTGAAAGCTCGCGGGAAGGGATTACACCCTCGGTCTTGTAACCGACGTCTAGGAGCACTTCGTCGCGATCAATCTTCACGACGGTGCCGGAGATCAGATCTCCGTCGTTGAAAAACTTTAGAGTTTTTTCGACCGCAGCTAGGAAGTCTTCTGCGCTACCGATATCGTTGACTGCTACCTGCTTTGGGGCGGTCGTTTTGTTTGCCATATTTGTGGGTACTCCACTTTGTTTTACTCGGGTCAAGACAGACCAGAATCAAAAATTGATTCTTGGTTGTCCAGACAGAACGGACAGGGATTGGTGCCAAAAAGCACCTCGCAAAGCTTAGCGCTTTATCTAGTGACCCGCCAGCTCCCAGTTCGAGCCGATTCCAACGTGAACCTCGAGCGGAACCGAGAGCGTCGCGACGTTTTTCATTTTTTCAAGCGCGATGTTCTTAAGTTGTTCCAACTCCCCAGGCGCCACGGCGAAAACTAACTCATCGTGAACCTGCAGTAGCAGTTGAGATTTCAAGCCCTGCGCCGTCATCTCGTCATGAACTGCAATCATGGCCAATTTCATGATGTCAGCTGCTGTTCCCTGAATTGGAGCGTTTAGCGCGGCACGCCTGGCGTTCTCGCGAATCTGGAAAATCTTTGAGTTCAAATCACTGAAGGGTCTGCGACGACCATAAACAGTTGTCGTGTAACCGAGGTTCTTGGCCTTTGAAACAACCTGATCCAGGTAGGTCTTGACTCCTCCAAATCGAGCAAAGTAGTCAGCCATCAGCTGCTTCGCCTCTGCATTTGTGATTCTCAGCTGGCGAGCGAGACCATACTCACTGAGTCCATAAACCAGTCCGTAGCTCATGGCTTTTACCTTGGAACGCATCGCCGAGTCCACGGCGGATGGCTCCACGCCATAGATTCGTGCTCCCACAAAGTTGTGGAGGTCCTCACCTGCATTGAAAGCTTCGATTAGGCCGGCATCTTCGCTCAGGTGGGCCATGATTCGCATCTCAATCTGGGAGTAGTCAGCGGTCAGCAGTGTCTCAAAGCCCTCTCCGGCGATAAAGGCACTGCGCAAGCGTTGACCGCGCTGAGTCTTGATTGGGATGTTTTGTAGATTTGGATTCTCGCTAGAGAGACGGCCGGTAGCAGTGCCAATCTGGCTATAGCTGGTGTGAATTCGACCATCTTGCTCCACTGCCTTGACCAGGGTTTCGGTCATCTGTCGCAGCTTGGTGGAGTCGCGGTGCTCAAGGAGCTTTGCGAGAAACGGATGCTCGGTCTGCTCGTAGAGGGTTTGAAGAGCTTCGGCATTTGTGGAGTAGCCGGTCTTCACCGAGCGGGTGCCCTGCATGCCTAGCTCTTCAAAAAGCACGGTTTGAAGCTGCTTCGGGCTTGCCAGGTTTACCTCGTGCCCGATGATCTCGTATGCAGCCCTGGCAATTTGCTCAACTTCATCCGTGAGTTCGTTGAATTGCTCGCTGAGAACTTCCTTGTTCACCGCAATTCCGCGGATCTCCATTGCCGACAGCACTTCAGAGGTCGGTAGCTCTATGTCTCGATAGACCCCGTGCTGGCCCTGCGCCTCAAGTTCTGGGGTCAACGCTGTCACCAGGACTTTGCTAATCCAAGCATCGATGCTCGGATCTGAATCAGCGAGCAACTGATTGGGGTCCTGTCTTTCAACGTCTATCCCACAATAGGTCCGAATCAAAGAATCCGGATTCAGATCTTTACTAGTCGGGTCAAGCAGGTAGGCGATTAGCAGCGGATCATCACTTGGGACACCGAGTGAAATTCCCAGAGCTGCAAGCTTGCGCTTCACTCCCTTGAAATCCCAGATGGCGAAACCACCCTTTTGCAGCATGGCAATAATTCCCTGCGGGTCTTTGCCATCCCATACGAATCGCTCTGTGACGGTGGCAGCGCCTAGGCCAACTAGGCCCTCTGCAATTTCGAGGGAGATTGCGACGGTTGCTGGATCCAGCGCTGCGAGCTGAGCAGAGGTCAGGGTCTTGATGTCGGGGGCAGAGGTTGGAAGCGATGCAACGACTTCACTGAGTCCGGTCGATTCTGGTTGCGGTGTCAATGCCTCAACTGTCTTTTCGGGTTCGATTTTTGCGCTGATCACTCGGTGCTGAGAACCGTTCGCCCCCCGCATTGAGAGCACCTTCGTTGTCAGGGTTCGGAAGCTCAGTTTTGCGAACACCTCTTTGACGGCATGCTCATCAACCGGTCCGAGAGCTAAGTCGTCCATAGTGAAATCGAATTCCAGATCCCTGAGCAGGTGGTTTAGGCGACGATTTCGAATCGCCAATTCCTTGTGCTCACGCAGCGATTCGCCAACTTTGCCTGGGATCCTCTCCGCGTTGTCCAAAATTGCTCCGAGAGAGCCAAACTCCTGGATCCACTTGGCAGCGGTCTTCGGACCCACGCCCGGAATGCCCTTGAGGTTATCGCTGGTCTCCCCCACCAATGCTGCGAGCTCTGGGTATTGAACCGCGTGGACACCGTACTTCTCTAAAACCGCAGCATCGTCCATCTTTTGCAGGTTCAGCACACCCTTGACCGGGTAGAGAATCTTGGTCTTCTCGGTAATCAGCTGGAAGGTGTCTCGGTCTCCTGAAACAATCAAAACCTCGTAACCCTTTGATTCGCCGATGTTTGCCAGGGAGGCAATCAAATCGTCTGCCTCGAACATCTCTCTCGAAACGGAGGTGATGCGCATTGCGGTCAGGGCTTCAACAAGCAGCTCGGTCTGACCGATGAACTCTGGCGGGGTCTCTCCTCGAGTCCCCTTGTACTCAGGGAGCTCTTTGGTTCTAAAGCTTTCTCTCGAGACATCGAAAGCGACGCAAAGGTGTGTGGGTTTGTGCTGCTCCAAGATGGTGAGCAGCATCGAGATGAAGCCGTGAATTGCGTTGGTGTGCTGACCTTGGGAGTTTTTGAAGTTCTCTGGGTTCAGAGCGTAAAAGGCTCGAAACGCCAGCGAGTGACCATCGATTAGCAGAAGGGTAGGCTTTTGCTCTGGCGTCATGCCCGTAAGCCTACTTCGCCGAAAGGTTGAATCAATGAGCGAAAACGAGATTGTCACAAGCGATAAAGCACTTGAAGTTATGAAGCTTCGTGGCCTTGGCGCGCTTGCGGAAAAGATGGGCATCGAGCTCATTGAACTGTCTGCGGAGCGAGCGGTTGCGAAGATGCCGGTTAGTGGAAACACTCAGCCATTGGGGCTACTTCACGGGGGTGCTCATGTTGTTTTGGCTGAGAGTCTCGGTTCCTTTGCCGCCAATGTTCACGCTCACCCCTGGGGCTATGCCGTCGGAATTGAACTAAATGCTTCACACCACTCCTCGATCAAAGAGGGTTTTGTGATTGGCACCTGCACCGCCGTGAAGCTAGGCAAGAGTCTCACCACCCACGAGGTGAAAATGACCGATGAGCAGGGGAATTTGCTCTCCACCGTGAGAATCACGAATTTCATCAGGCCCAAGGCCTGAGGTCGGCTACTTATCGCTGAGCTGATCGATTACAGCCTTGGCAACCTGTGCCATTGTGAGTCTGCGATCCATCGAAGCCTTTTGAATCCAACGGAATGCGTCTGGTTCGCTGAGCTTCATCTTCGCCTGCAGTAGCCCTTTTGCTCGATCCATGAGCTTTCTGGTCTCAAGGCGGTCACTAAGGTCGGCAATTTCGTTTTCAAGAGAAACCAATTCCTCGTGCCTAGAGAGAGCAATTTGAATTGCTGGAAGAAGATCACTGGGCTTGAATGGCTTGGTCACATACGCCATAGCACCCGCCTCAGCCGCCCTAGAGACTAGCTCGGCATCGCTAAAGGCGGTTAAGAGAACAACCGGAATCTTGAGCTCGGCAATCTTTTCGGCAGCGCTGATTCCGTCGAGTCTGGGCATCTTCACATCCATAACCACAAGATCAGGATCGTGCTCGGTGGCGAGTGCAATAGCCTCTTCACCGTCAGAGGCTTGACCAACAACAACCAGGCCAGCTTCTTCCAGCGAGGAAACGACATCCATGCGGATCAGACCCTCGTCCTCCGCAACAACCACCTTTAAGCCTTCGAGCATGCAGACAACTTTAGCTCTTGTATTTTCAAATCCACTAGACTTTTGAATCGTTGCCGGGATGGCGGAATGGTAGACGCGACGCACTCAAAATGCGTTGTCCCCTGGGCGTGCGGGTTCGAGTCCCGCTCCCGGCACAAAAAAATGGCGGTGGGTTCTCCCACCGCCATTTATTTTTGACTAGTTTGCGTAGCCAGGTGCAGCCATGTGGACTGCATCGCCAACTCGGTGAACCCTGAGTGAGTTGGTCGAACCTGGGATTCCCGGAGGGCTTCCGGCCACGATTACGACTTCATCGCCAACTCGGCACTTGCCGCTGGCCATGACAATCTCGTCCACCTGCTTGATCATGTCATCGGTGTGCTTTACCTTCTCGGCCAAGAAGGTGGTAGCTCCCCAGACTAGGGCCAGCTTGCGACGCACCTCTTCGTTAGGGGTGAAGGCAAGCACTGGTACTCGTGAGCGAAGGCGAGATACGCGACGCAGGGTGTCACCGGACTCGGTGAAGACACAGACGTACTTGGAGCCAAGAAGTTCAGCGATTTCCATAGCGGCGCGAACCACAGCACCCGAGTGAGTGTGGGGCTTGGTGCCAAGCTCAGGAATTCGCTCTAGGCCATTCTCCTCAGTCGACTCGATGATCTTTGCCATTACCTTCACGGTCTCAACTGGGAACTCACCAACTGAGGTCTCGCCGGAAAGCATCAATGCATCCGCACCATCTAGTACTGCGTTTGCAACGTCTGAAGTCTCAGCACGAGTTGGTCTAGATGCACTGATCATGCTCTCAAGCATCTGGGTGGCTACGATGACCGGCTTTGCCCAACGACGGGAAAGCTCGACAGCGCGCTTCTGAACCAGTGGTACCTGCTCAAGCGGTAGCTCAACTCCCAGGTCACCACGAGCAACCATGACACCGTCAAAGGCATCGATGATCTCCTCTAGGGCAGCAACAGCCTGAGGCTTCTCAATCTTGGCAATCACTGGGACAAAGCGGCCCTCTTCAGCCATGATCTCGTGGACACGGACAATGTCCTTGGCATTACGAACAAAGCTCAGGGCGATCATGTCTGCGCCAAGCTTTAGCGCCCAGCGAAGATCGTCCTCGTCCTTCTCGCTCAAAGCTGGAACGTTGACTGCAACACCCGGCAGGTTGATGCCCTTGTTGTTTGAAACTGGGCCTGCTACCTCCACAACGGTGGTGACGGTTCTAGCGTCAACCGCAGTAGCACGAAGGCCGATGCGACCATCGTCAATTAGTAGTTGGTCTCCAGGGCGAACATCACCAGGCAGACCCTTATAGGTCGTGGAGCAGATGCTTACATCACCCGGTACATCATCAATGGTGATCTTGAAGGTTGCGCCCTCTTCGAGGATTACCTTGTCTTCGGCGAACCTGCCTAGGCGAATCTTTGGACCCTGCAGGTCGACCAGGATAGCCACCGGCTTTTGAACGTCCTCTGCTGCCTTTCGGATGGTCTTGTAGACCCCTTCGTGAACCTCGTGGCTGCCGTGGCTTAGGTTCATGCGGGCGACATCGACACCAGCTTCGATGATGGCCCTTGCCTTGTCATAATCAGCAACAGCGGGGCCGAATGTGGCCACAATTTTGGCGCGTCTCATTTAGTAACTACTACCTTCTTTGGACTAGCTGTAGACCGAGATTGGTCTATCAGTTGGCTTCACAGGGAATGGAAGCTCTGTCTCACCTTCGAGATATTCGTCAATCGCACTGGCTGCAGCTCGACCCTCAGCAATCGCCCAAACAATCAGGCTCTGCCCACGGCCGGCATCTCCGGCGACAAACAAACCATCGGCAACTTCGTACCGATTTCCTCGAGCAACATTACCCCTCGAATCAAGTGGAGTTTGTAACTGCGAGGTTAAGATTTCGGTTTCGGGTCCCGCGAATCCCAAAGCTAAGAAAACCAGGTCCGCCCGAATGACGCGCTCTGTGCCTGCTTTAGGAACACGCTTGCCGTCGACAAACTCGGTGTCTGCAACCTTGACTCCAGTTAGCTTGCCGTTCTCCCCCACAAACTCAACCGTGGAGTGAAGGTAAAGACGCTCACCAAACTCTTCGTGCGCGCTGGCAACCTCAAACAGGTTCGGTACCGATGGCCATGGCTGATCTTCTGGTCTGGTTGCCGGAGGCTGCTTACCGATGGCGAGTGTGGTCACACTCAATGCGCCCTGACGCGTGGCAGTACCTAGACAGTCGGCTCCAGTGTCGCCACCACCAAGAATCACAACGTGCTTGCCGTGTGCATTGATCTGGCTCGCAAGGCGATCTCCAGCAACTGCCTTGTTGGCCTGAGTCAGGTACTCCATAGCAAAGTGAACGCCTTCAAGCTCTCGACCAGGCACAGTTATGTCTCTTGGCACCATCGCACCGGTTGCTATCAAAACCGCGTCATAACGCTTTCTAAGCTCTTCCCAGCTGATGTCGACACCGACATTCACACCGGTGCGGAATCTGGTTCCCTCCGCCTCCATTTGGAAGACACGGCGGTCAATGTGGTGCTTCTCCATCTTGAAATCTGGAATCCCGTATCGCAGCAGACCACCAATGCGGTCATCACGTTCGTAGACAGCTACAGTGTGGCCAGCTCGAGTTAGCTGCTGAGCAGCAGCCAATCCCGCAGGACCCGAACCTACGACAGCAATAGTCTTGCCAGTTAAGCGCTCTGGGATGTTTGGCATCACGAATCCAGCATCGAAGGCATCGTCGATGATCGACACCTCGATTTCCTTGATGGTAACCGCAGGCTGGTTGATTCCCAGCACGCAGGCACTCTCACAAGGAGCCGGACACAGTCTTCCGGTGAACTCAGGGAAGTTGTTAGTTGCGTGCAGTCGATCGATTGCCTCGCGGTTGCGACCGCGGTGGGTTAGGTCGTTCCACTCTGGAATCAGGTTTCCCAGCGGGCAACCCTGGTGACAGAACGGAATGCCGCAGTCCATACAACGACTCGCCTGGCGCTTGACGACTTCGCCGTTTCGCTCGGCGTAGACCTCTTTCCAGTCCTTGATACGAACCGAGACGGGGCGACGCGTCGCAGTCTCACGCTCGGTGATCTTGATAAATCCCCTTGGATCAGCCACGGGTCACCTCCAAAATCTGGGTCCAGACCTCTTCACCGTCTAGCTCAAAGCCTTGAGCCTGGGCGTTCTTCTGAATTTCGACCACTCGGGCGTAATCGCGCGGTAGCACTCGAACAAAGTTCTTTACCTCGGCATCGAAGTTCTTGAGGATGTCCCTCGCCTTCGAAGACTCGGTGGCGGCGACATGCTGCTCCAAGATACTTCTGAGCTCTTCAACCTCATGCGGCTCAGGGGCTCCGAGTGAGATCTCGCCGGTTTGCAGAGCTTCGCGGTTCACCTTGGACTCAGACAGTTTGTAAACATAGGCAATACCGCCGGACATTCCAGCACCGAGGTTGATGCCGGTTCTACCGAGGATTACCGCTCTGCCGCCAGTCATGTACTCAAGAGCATGGTCTCCCACACCCTCGGCCACTGCTGTCGCACCTGAGTTGCGAACCAAGAAGCGCTCTCCGACCACACCGTTCAGGAAAATCTTGCCGCTCGTCGCACCGTAGCCGATAACGTTTCCAGCAATCACGTTCTCAGCCGCGATGAAGCCAGCCCCTACAGGCGGCTTGACGGAGATTGTCCCTCCAGAAAGACCCTTGCCGACATAGTCGTTGCAGTCTCCCTCGACGCTAATTGTGATACCACGTGGCACAAATGCGCCAAGTGACTGACCGGCAGAACCACGTAGTCGCAGGGTAAGGGTGCCAGGCTCTAGGCCCTGCTCTCCCCAGCGCTTAGTCAGCTCATTGCCGAGCATGGTTCCAATCGCCTGGTGGGTGTTGTTAATATCGCGCTCAATCAAAACGCTCTTGCCCTCACGAAGTGCAGGCTGTGCAGTCTCAATCAGTGGGTAATCGAAGTGATTCTCCAGCTCATGATCCTGCTCGGTAAAACGTCTTAGGTTCTGGTTGGTTCCCAGATCCTTCGCAGCAAAGATTGGGCTTAGGTCAAGGCCATCGGCCTTCCAGTGCTTGATAGCAGCGTTGGTGTCTAATAGCTCGACGTGACCGATGGCCTCGTCGAGAGTTCTGAAACCGAGCTCAGCTAGATACTCGCGAACCTCCTGAGCCAAGAACTCAAAGAAGTTCACAACGTGGTCAGCCTGACCTTGGAACCTTGAACGCAGGTCAGGGTTTTGGGTTGCAACACCAACTGGACAGGTGTCCAGGTGACAAACGCGCATCAGGATGCAACCTTCAACCACCAAAGGAGCAGTGGCGAAGCCATATTCCTCAGCACCCAGAAGGGCTGCAATGACAACGTCACGACCAGTCTTCATGGAGCCATCAACCTGAACGGTGATGCGGTCTCGAAGGCCGTTGAGAAGCAGCGTCTGCTGCGCATCAGCGAGGCCCAGCTCCCAAGGGGTTCCGGCGTGCTTGAGCGAGTTCAGCGGGCTAGCACCGGTGCCGCCGTCGTGACCCGAGATCAAGACAACGTCCGCCTTGGCCTTGGCAACACCGGCTGCCACGGTTCCAACACCGAACTGGGAAACTAGCTTCACGTGAACTCGAGCGGCACGGTTTGCGCGCTTGAGGTCATAGATCAGCTGCTTTAGATCCTCAATCGAGTAAATGTCGTGGTGTGGTGGTGGCGAAATCAAACCGACGCCTGGGGTGGAGTGTCTTAGGTCGGCAATCCAAGGGTAAACCTTGTGCGGAGGAAGCTGACCGCCCTCTCCTGGTTTTGCGCCCTGGGCCATCTTGATCTGGATGTCATCTGCGTGGGTGAGATACATCGATGTGACACCGAAGCGTCCAGATGCAACCTGCTTGACTGCGGAACGGCGCTCACGGTCCAAGAGTCGTTCAACTGCCTCACCGCCCTCACCGGTGTTGCTCTTGGCACCAAGGCGGTTCATCGCGATGGCTAGAGTCTCGTGTGCCTCCGGAGAAATCGCACCCATGCTCATTGCACCGGTCGAGAAGCGCTTCACAATCTCTGAGATCGGCTCAACCTCGTCGATAGAAATCGGTGTGCGCAGATCGGTTCGGAACTTGAAAAGTCCACGCAGGGTCATCAAGCGCTCCGACTGATCGTCGACCGCCTGGGTGTACTGCTTGAAGATGTCGTAGCGCTTTTGCTTGGTGGAGTGCTGAAGCTTGAAGATTGTCTCTGGGTTGAAAAGGTGGGGTGGACCCTCGCGACGCCACTTCATTTCGCCACCAACCTCAAGCGGCAAATGAACCTTGGTGGCGCCCTCAATTGGGTATGCAGCGGTGTGACGCTGTCTGATCTCACGGTGCAAGATGTCTAGGCCGACACCCCCGAGCTTTGTGATGGTGCCACTGAAGTAGCGGTCCACAAACTCCTGAGAGAGACCAATCGCCTCAAAACACTGAGCTCCGGCGTAGGAGGCGATTGTTGAAATACCCATCTTGGACATGATCTTTAGAACACCCTTACCAAGTGCCTTGATCATGTTTTTGCTCGAACGCTCTGGCGTGATTCCGGTAATCAGGCCACGAACCACCATGTCTTCGGCGGTTTCCAGGGCAAGGTATGGGTTTACAGCCGAGGCTCCATAACCAATGAGGGTCGCCATGTGGTGAACATCTCTGGCGTCGCCACACTCCACCAATAGACCAGCTCTGGTTCTGGTTCCTTGGCGAATCAGGTGGTGGTGAACAGCACCCAGAGAGAGCAGTGACGGAATCGGAGCCATCTCGCGGTTTGAATCCCGGTCAGAGAGAATCACGAAGGTGACGCCGGCGTTGATTGCAGCATCCACCTCTTCGGTGATCTCTTGCAGTCGCTCCTCTAGAGAGTCTGGACCATCATCCACGCGGTATAGGCAGGAGATGGTAACGGCCTTCCCAATGTTGTTGGCCTTGTCAATGTGCTTGATGCGAGCGAGCTCATCGTTGCTCAGGACTGGAAAGTCCATCACGAGCTGCTTGGCGTGCTCTGGAGTTGCATCCAAAAGGTTGAGCACTGGACCAATACTGGCGGTCAGTGAGGTCACGACTTCTTCACGGATAGCATCCAGCGGTGGGTTTGTAACCTGGGCAAACTGTTGCACAAAGTAGTCAAAGAGCTGTCTCGGGCGGTCTGAGATTGCAGCGATCGGGGTGTCGGTTCCCATCGCACCAATCGGCTCCTGTCCCGAGCGAGCCATTGGAGCAATGAACTCCTTGAGGTCTTCTTCGGTGTAGCCAAACACGCGCTGGCGGCGATTCACCGAGGCGCTCGAGTAGCGAATGTGCTCGCGCTCAGGCAGGTCGCGAAGGTTGATCATGTAGTCCTCGAGCCACTGCTGCCAAGGCTCAAGTGATGCCACCTCGGACTTGATCTGCTCGTCCTCGATGATCTGGCCGGCAACGGTGTCGATCAAGAACATCTTGCCCGGCTGCAGTCTGCCTTTGCGTACGATGCGATCGGCTGGGATGTCGGATACACCGATCTCCGAGGCCAAAATTACAAAACCATCCTCGGTCACCAAGAAGCGTCCAGGCCTCAGACCATTGCGGTCAAGGGTGGCACCAACCAGTGAGCCGTCGGTGAAGACCACAGCTGCTGGACCATCCCACGGCTCCATAATCATGGAGTGGTACTCGTAGAAAGCCCTGAGCTTAGGATCCAGATCCAGCTGCTTCTCCCACGCTCCGGGGATCATCATCATCATGGCGTGAGGTAGCGAGCGACCGGATAGCACCAGCAACTCCAAAACTTCGTCTAGGGTCGCGGAGTCTGATGCGCCCGGGGTAACGATCGGCTTGAGCTGATCGATGTTGCCCAAAACATCAGATTCCAGCTGGGACTCTCGAGCGCGCATCCAGTTGGCGTTGCCCTTTACGGTGTTGATCTCACCGTTGTGGGCAATAAATCTGAATGGGTGAGCTAGAGGCCAGGACGGGAAGGTGTTTGTAGAGAAGCGGGAGTGCACCAGAGCGAGAGTGGAGCTGAATCTCTCGTCAGATAGGTCTGGGTAGAACGGCTCCAGCTGAAGCGTGGTAACCATTCCCTTGTAGACAATGGTCCTCATTGAGAGACTCGGGTGGTAAATACCAATCTCGCGCTCAGAGCGTTTGCGCAATCTGAATAGTTTGCGCTCAAGCTCAATGCCTGACTCTGCGTTGCCACCTTTGACAAACACCTGCTCGATGCTCGGCATCGCGGCCCTTGCCATGTCTCCCAGCACCTCGGGGCGGATTGGGACCTCGCGCCAACCGATGACCCCAAGACCCTCCTGCTTGGCAATCTCACCAAATCGGACCTTATCGGCCTGTGAGTTTGCGGCCTCCAGGAAGACCAGACCGGCGCCATATGAGCCAAGGGAAGGAAGTTCGAAGTCGGTTACTGCTCTAAAGAATGCATCCGGTAGCTGGGTAAGAATTCCAGCACCATCTCCGGTACCAGCGTCTGATCCGACCGCACCGCGGTGTTCCAGGTTGCGCAGTGATCGGAGTGCCATGTCAACGATGTCATGGCCGGGTGTTCCGCGGAGGGTTGCGACCATGGCTAGACCACAGGCGTCCTTTTCAGCGCTTGGGTCGTAAAGACCTTGCGCCCCAGGCGCAACGTTGAAACGCTGGAAGGGGCTTAGGTTAGCCATGCAGTCTCCAATCGAAATAAATCAATCAGGACATCTTTGGCCCGAACAGTTAGGTTTTGAGCTAGTTCTTTTGTTCCACGTCTTCGGTGGTTTGAGCTTCGGTTGTTTGCTGGGCAGGTTCTCTGCCTTCTGCATAAACCGATGGTTCGAGACCGGGGTGCCGGCGAGATTGAACCAAGAGAATGATGATACCGATGGCAACACCGATCAGCGCTGACCAGATGTTGGTTCTAAGTCCAAGAATAACCTCACTGGGGTCAATTCGGATACTTTCAATCCAAATTCTTCCGAATGAGTAAACGATTAGATACAGAGCGAATACCTTGCCCCACTGCAACTTGAGCTTCGAAGCCAGATACAAGATCGCGGCAGCTCCGGCGAAGTTCCAAATCATCTCGTACAAGAAGGTTGGGTGGAAGGTTAGGCCATCTGGCAATCCGTTTGGATAGGCCGGATTGGTGCTCGGGATCTCAAGACCCCAAGGAAGGGTGGTTGGGATTCCGTAGAGCTCTTGGTTGAAGTAATTCCCCAAGCGTCCGATGCCCTGTGCGACCAAGACCCAAGGTGCAACAGCATCGGCTACCGCGGTGAAACGAAGTCCGACCTGACGAGCGCCCCACCACGCGCCGATGGCTCCAACCGTAATTGCGCCAAATATTGCAAGGCCACCCTCCCAAATTCGGAAGACGGCAAGCAGGTCTGCACCCTCATAAAGATAATCACGAGGGTGAGTGATGACGTGGAAAAAGCGACCGCCGATGATGCCCGCTGGCACGGCCCAAAGAGCAATATCCAAAAATACGCCGCGCTCAGCCCCGCGCTTTGTCAATGTGCGATCTGCCATGTAGGTCGCGAGGGCAATACCGGTCAAAATAAACAGTGCGTAGAAGTGAATTCGCACCGGACCTAGGTCGATAAAGCTGATCTCTGGAGATGGAATGCTGAGCAGTAAATTCACGATGCCTATCCTAAGCCGAGAGCCAGTTCACGAGTCTTTGCCGAGAGTGCGTCTAGACCGCCAGTTTGGTAAGCCTTCACAAATGCAGTCCCAACGATTGCTCCGTCTGCATAACTGTTGACCTCACGAACCTGGTCAGCGGTCGAGATGCCAACCCCAACGCAGGTCGGTGTGTTGGAACTTTCTTTGACTCTGCCTGTCAACTCTCTGGCTAACTGGTCAAGTTGACTTCGTTCACCCGTAATTCCCATGGTTGAAACTGAGTAGACGAACCCTGAAGACAGATCTGAGTTGGTTTTTACCCTCGCGTCTGAACTGGACGGAGCAACCAGGAAGACTTTGTCCAGCCCCTGGTTCTCGGCGGCTTCGATCCAAGACTTGCCCTCATCTGGAATCAGGTCTGGGGTGATCATCCCCTGTGCCCCGCTCTCCTTGAGGTCCTGGGCAAAGCGGTCTACGCCGTAGCGCAGGACTGGGTTCCAATAGCTCATCACCAAGATCGGAGTGTCGATCTCTTCTCGAACCGCTTTGATCACATCAAAAACCTGGTTCAGCTTGAACCCATTCTCCAGTGCCTTCTCGGTTGCCTGCTGAATAACTAGACCGTCCATCACCGGGTCGGAGTACGGGACGCCAACCTCGAGAATGTCGCAGCCGTTTTTGGCCATCTCAATCAGTGCCCTGGCGGAGTCCTGAACCGTTGGGAAGCCTGCTGGAAAATAGCCAACCAGCGTTCCTCGCCCGGTTTCCTTATTGTCTCTGAGGATCTGTTCGACCTTGCTCACTTGTCCCCCAGCAATCCGAAGTATCGACCGGCAGTCTCCATGTCTTTGTCTCCCCTGCCGGAGAGGTTGATCAAGATTGATGACCCCTTGGGAAGCACCTCACTCAGATGCTTCACTCCAGCTAGGGCGTGAGCGGTCTCGATGGCTGGAATGATGCCCTCTGTTTGACTCAGCAGACGCATAGCTTCCATCGCCTCTTTGTCGGTGATGCCGTAATAGTTGGCACGACCTAGGTCCTTAAGCCAGGAGTGCTCAGGGCCAACTCCGGGATAATCCAAGCCGGCAGAAATTGAGTGAGACTCCATGGTCTGGCCATCTTCGTCCTGCAGCATGTAGCTCTTGGCTCCATGCAGCACACCTGGAACACCCTTTGAGAGAGTCGCGGCGTGGAAAGGGGTGTCAACTCCATCCCCGGCAGCCTCGAATCCCCAGAGTGCAACGTCCTTGTCATCTAAGAAAGCATGGAAGATGCCAATCGCATTCGAACCGCCTCCAACGCAGGCCGCAACCGCGTCAGGGAGCTTGCCAAGGATTTCAAGCATTTGCTCGCGTGACTCAATTCCAATTACCGAGTGGAAGTCGCGCACCATGGTCGGGAAAGGGTGTGGACCGGCTACGGTCCCGAGCAGGTAGTGGGTGTTGTCTACGTTGGCGACCCAGTCACGAAGCGCTTCATTGATGGCATCCTTCAGCGTTCTGGATCCAGTGGTTACAGGTACTACCTGAGCCCCAAGTAGCTTCATACGTGCAACGTTCAATGCTTGACGCTCGGTGTCAATCTCACCCATGTAAACGACACACTCAAGTCCAAAGAATGCGGCCGCAGTGGCGCTGGCTACGCCGTGCTGACCGGCTCCAGTCTCGGCGATGATGCGCTTTTTACCCATGCGCTTTGCCAATAGGGCTTGCCCCATGACGTTGTTGATTTTGTGGCTACCGGTGTGGTTTAGATCTTCGCGCTTTAGGAAAACTCGCAAGTCACCGAACTGGGCTGCAAATCGCTTCGCCTCGGTGATTATTGAAGGACGGCCGGTGTAGGTGCGGTGAAGCTCAGCAAGCTCTGCCTTGAAGGATGGGTCTTGCCTAGCTTGGTTGTAGGTTGCTTCGAGTTCATCCAAGGCTGCAATCAATGGCTCTGGAACAAAACGTCCACCAAACTCACCGAAGTAAGGTCCAACCTGTTCTGAAAGCTTCACGTCCATCACAGAATCCTAAATTGAAATAAACGCCGGAATCAGCGTTTCCGGAGTTCCCGTAACTAAAGCCTCACCAACCAGCGCAACATCTGCACCAGCATTGCGGTAGCGAATCACATCGGCCGCGGTCTTCACCGAGGATTCAGCAACCTTGATTGCGTCCGGGTGCAGCGCACTAGCCATCTGCTCAAAGAGTCCGATGTCAGTTTTAAAATCAATGAGGTTTCGGGTGTTGATGCCCAGGAGCGTTGCTCCAAAATCGTTAGCGATCGCGATTTCTTCCAGCGCGTGAGTTTCGGTCAGCACCCCAAGGCCAAGCTCATGCGCAAAATCGCTCAACTGCGAATAGCGCTCAGCGGAGAGCCAGGACAAAATCAAGAGCACGAAGTCCGCGCCAGCCGCTCTTGCCTCCATTACTTGGTATTCAGTAGAAATGAAGTCTTTGCGCAGCAGCGGGATTGACACCGCCCCAGAAGCCGCCTCGAGATCATTCAGGGAGCCAAGAAAGCCGGTCTCCTCAGTCAAGACTGAGATGGCGTGGGCTCCTGCGTTTTGATAGCGAAGCGCCTGCTCCCCCGCGTCGGGAATCTCGGCCAAGCGACCGCGCGATGGCGACGCGCGCTTGATTTCTGCAATTAGCTTGATGTGCTCGGCTGGTGCCAGAGCAGAGTAAACGTCTATCGGGGTTGAAAGATTCTCGATTTTTCTCTCGAGATCTGAAGTTGAGATTGACTCTTGTCGGCGTTGAGAAGAGAGCAGCGCTTGTTGAAAGAGTCCGTCAAGCACTAGTGGCTCTTGGAGTGCTTTCCGCCAACTCCGTAGCCCATCTTTTTCAAAACGAGACCTGAGACTGCACCCAGACCTAGAAGAACTACCGAAGCCCAAACCATTGCTACGTTCTCAAGGAAAAAGAACAGGGTTCCAATGCTGAAGGCGACCAAAATAATGGTGACGCTGGTCCAAGCTGCTACTGAATTGCCGTGACCTGGGTCCTCAGAACCGTGAGACATAAATCCTCTTTCCTAACTTGCAAAATCCTAGCAATCAATCGCCCTGCTCATCCCAGAGGGCGCGGTTGTCTTCAACTACCTGACGCTTCGCGACGCTGCGCGGCGCCGGCCTGAGTGCATTTATGGTCAATAGCACGGCCGCGCCTAGACCGGTAGTCGCAGCTATCAGGTTGGTCATCGACCGATTGGTGGCGACATCAACATCCCCTGAACCCGCGCCTTGAATACCTGAAATCGACTCGAAAATTGCTATCGCTGCAGCGCTGCTTTCAAAGTTTGAGGTTAGGGCCAACAAAGCAAAAATCAACATCGAAATTGCGGCGAGAGAGCTTAGAACTGCAGCAAAGCGCTGATAGCTGGAGATGAATATAAGAAGCAGCGAAATCCCCGGCAACAGGTTCAGTAGCTGGCTGATCTCGGTTCCGGTCAGTTGCTGCTCGCCGATTGACAACCACGCGGTATTGGCGAGAATCCAACTAGCCGCAATCAGTAACAGTGAGATTGGTCTAGCTCTAGTCATTTCTCATCGCATTCGCCGCCGCTACCGCTCTGAGCACAACCGCTGCCTTCGCCAAAGTTTCGTCATATTCGCTTTGAGGCACGGAGTCCAAGACAATCCCAGCGCCAGCTTGAACTCTGGCAATGCCATCGCGAACTAGAGCGGTTCTGATAGCGATTGCTAGATCTGCATTGCCAGTGAAGTCGAAATAGCCAACTACGCCGCCAAATAGTCCGCGATCGGCGGGCTCTAAGTCATGAATGATTTCAAGCGCTCGGGGCTTTGGAGCTCCGGAGAGAGTTCCGGCTGGGAAGGTTGCTCGTAATGCTGAGACTGGTGACTTGCCTTCCGCCAATTCGCCCTCAACCGTGGATACCAGGTGCATCACGTGCGAGAATCGGTGAATCTGCATGAACTCGCTAACCTGCAAAGTTTCTGGCTTGCAAACTTTCAGTAGATCATTTCTCGCCAGATCGACCAGCATCAAGTGTTCGCTTTGCTCTTTGGCATCTGCCAAGAGTTCTTCGCCCAGGGCGTGATCCCTGGCTGCATCCTGAGATCTCGGGCGAGAACCCGCAATCGGGTGGGTGATTGCTCTGCGATCAGAAACCTTTACCAGCGCCTCGGGCGATGACCCAACAATCGCGAAGGATCCAGCGTCATCTTCCCAGCGGGTGAAATACATGTAGGGGCTTGGGTTGATGGCGCGCATCGCTCGATAGACATCCAGTGCATCTGCCTCAAGCTCCTGATCAAAGCGCTGCGAGATTACGACCTGGAAAACATCACCGAGGCGAACATGGTGCTTGGCATTGTCAATTTGATTCAGAAATTCTTGGTGCGAGGTGCGCTTTGAAAACTTGGGTTCGGGCCAGTTTGGTTCTGACACCTGGGCGAGTGTCGGTTCCTTAATTTGAGTAACCAGGTTCTCAATCTTGGAGACAGCCGAACGGTACTGATCCTCTAATGAGCTGTCAGAAACAAAAATCACGCTCACAACCAGCAGCTCAGAGGTTTTGTGGTCCATCACAATCAACTCAGAGAACTGATTGAAGCCAATCAGCGGCACCTGGTAGTCAGAAACCTTTGGCTCAGGGAGCTGTTCCAACAGGTTTACCGCACGCCAAGAAACAAAGCCAACCAGTCCGCTGGTGAGCGGAACATCGCTTGGGGCTGACTTCCAAGCGCTCTGCAACTGCTCCAATGCATCCAGTGGCGATTCGGATAGTTCGCCGCTTGGCAACGGGTTCGGGCCGCGGAAAACTGCCTTTTCACCCTCGGTTATCAATTGACCCCGAGACTCAACCCCGATAAACGAATACCTACCCCAGACGCCCTGTTCAGCCGATTCCAATAAGAAGGTGTTCGGTCTATCGCCACAGAGCTTTTGGTAAAGCCCAAGCGCCGTCTCACTGGAGGCAAAGAGGCGCTTGGTAACTGGAATTACGTTGTAGGAGCGGGATAGCTCGAGGACTTCTTCAAAGCTAAGCATCGGGCTCCTCGAAACAGGTTTCGGTGCCATTGTGGCAGGCAGGTCCGACCGGGATCACCTTGGCCAAGATCGCATCTGCGTCGCAATCAAGAGAAAACTCTTGAATTTCGAGGTAGTTTCCGCTGGTTTCACCCTTTAGCCACCGAGAGTTTCGGGATCTGGAGAAGAAAACCAATTTGCCCAAGGTAATTGACTCTGACAAGGTGCTTTCGTTGGTCCAGCCCAACATCAAAACCTTCCCCGTGTTGGCATCTTGCACAATCACAGGCGCAAGACCGGCCGCATCAAATCGAACTTGATCAACACTCAGAGACCTCATCGGACCTCGATTCCCGCAGCCTTGAGAGAGGACTTTACCTCAGCTATTGAAATTGAGCGCTCATGGAAAACACTTGCCGCCAATAGGGCATCTGCACCCGCCAAAGCTGCCTCAACGAAGTGCTCTACCTTCCCAGCTCCGCCCGAGGCGATGATGGGGACCTGAGAAATCTCTCTAATTTTCTGAATTAGTTCGATATCAAATCCATCACGCGTGCCATCAGCATCAATGCTGTTGATCAGCAGCTCTCCGGCCCCGCGATCTTGGACTTCCCGGACCCAATCCATGGCGTCAAGTGCGGTGAGCTCTCTGCCGCCGTTAGATGTAACGCCAAAGCCTGATTTGGTAGCTGCCCTTTTGAGATCAAGTGAAATTACCAACACCTGAGCGCCGTGCTCAGCAGCAATCTCGTTCAGCAGTTGCGGTCTGCGAATGCCGGCAGAACCAACCGACACCTTGTCCGCACCTGATTTCAAAAGATTGGAGACATCATCAACGGTTCTGATGCCACCACCAACGGTGAGGGGGATAAAGATCTGCTCGGCACACTTGGTCACCATTTCCAACATGGTGCCGCGGTTCTCATTGGTCGCCGCTACATCCAAGAAGGTGACTTCGTCAGCACCCTGCAGGTAGTAGTTCGATGCTAATTCGACCGGGTCACCGGAATCGCGCAGGTTCTCAAAGCGCACACCCTTGACCACGCGCCCATCAGCAACATCCAGACAGGGAATAACTCGAATCGCTGGCACTTAGATCCTTGCGGCGTGTATTGCGCTCACCAAAATCGCGCGCGCACCGAGTTCGTACAGCTGATCCATAACCTGGTTGGTTTGTGAAGATTTCACTAGTGCACGTACTGCAACCCAGTCATCATCTGCTAAGGGCGAGATGGTTGGTGACTCGATGCCTGGAGTGATCGCAGTTGCTTGGGCAACCAAATCTTTCGGGCAGTCGTAATCAAAAATCACGTATTCGCGAGCCACGATCACGCCCTGAATTCTTCGAAGTAGCTTCTCGGTTTCACTGGATTTTCCCGGTGCAGCAATCAGGCGGGCTGTAGAGGAGAGAATCACCGGGCCAAAGATGCTCAACCCAGCCTTGCGCAGGGTGTTACCGGTTGACACCACGTCGGCGACCGCGTCTGCGACACCGAGTCGAACGGCAGATTCCACTGCCCCATCGAGCTTAACGATCTGAGCGGTCACTCCCTCTGCCGCGAGGTAGTTCTCGATCAGCTTCGGATACGCAGTCGCTAGGCGCTTTCCCTGCAAATCCCTAACTGAAGAAAATCTCGAATCCACCGGTGCGGCAAATCGGAAGGTAGACCCGCCAAAGCCCAGGTCGGCAACCTCCTCCGCTTTCGATTCAGAATCCCGCAGCAAATCAAGGCCGGTCAAACCCGCGTCCAGGGAACCTTCACCCACGTAGGTGGCGATGTCTCTTGGTCTTAGGTAGAAGAACTCGATCTGGTTCTGGTCGTCCACGATGTGCAGCTCTTGAGTGTCGCGGCGAGTGGCATAACCTGCCTCACGAAGCATGGAAATAGCCGACTCGGAGAGAATCCCCTTATTTGGAACTGCAACCCTCAACATCAAAGCTTCTCCTCAACCATGCTCATGGGAACCCCGCGCGCTATCAAAATCAGCTGCAGGTGATAAATCAGTTGGGAAACCTCGAGCGCCAGCTGCTCGTCAGATTCGTGCTCGGCAGCCATCCAGACTTCAGCTGCCTCTTCCACAACCTTCTTACCGATCGCATGCACACCAAGCTCAAGTAATTCTGAGGTGCGGGAGCCGATTGGTCGCTCGGCGGCTTTAGATAAAAGCTCACCGTATAGCTGTTCGAAGGATTTCATGCAGCTAAGGTTACCCGCGGACCGCTTGCTCAGCCAAAGTTCTTAGCAAGTCGATCTGGCGGTTGCGATCTACTGCTTTGAATACCGAGGACCCGGCAACGAATGTGTCTGCGCCCGCCTTAGCGAGGGTTTGAATGTTTTCCTCGGTGACTCCCCCATCAACCTGAATCGCGATATCTAGACCCAAAGACCAACTTAGCGACCTGGCCTGGGTCACTTTGGCGACTGTGGATTCAATTAGCTTCTGACCACCGAACCCAGGTTCCACGGTCATGATCAAGACCATGTCTACAGCCGAGACAATCTCGTTGATTTCGGACACCGGCGTATTCGGTTTGATTGCAACTGCAGCCTTCGCGCCTACCAACTTGATTCTTTTGGCGAGTTCAACCGGATTGCTCGAAGCCTCCAGGTGAAAAGTCACCGACGCAACTCCGAGCTCTGCGTAACCGGGGCCGTGCCTATCAACATCACTGATCATCAGGTGGACATCCAGGTCACGCTTGGTAACTCGCTGCAGACTCTCAACCATTTGCGGTCCAAAGGTCAAATTGGGAACAAAGTGATTGTCCATGACATCGACGTGGAAGGCATCCGCGTGCAAGATGCTCTCTAGCTCTGACTCCAAGTTGACGAAGTCTGCACTAAGAATCGATGGGTGAATGTGCATGTTTAGAGCCTATTGCTTTCTCAAAATCGCCATGAACATCGCATCGGTGCCATGTTGGTGTGTCCAGAGCTGAACGGTCTTTCGACTTTCATTAAGCTTCAGCGAGGGTGATACGCGGGAAAGAACTTCGTTGGCGTTTACCAGCTCTAAATTCTTATGGCGATCCAGGACTGATTTGATCTGAGCGTTTGTCTCTTGAATCAGCGGTGAGCAGGTGGAGTAAAGCAGGTAGCCTCCGGGGAGCAAAGATTCCACCGCTGCATCGAGAAGTTCAGCCTGAGTTTTCACAAGACCGGGTAGCTGCTCTGGCTTTTTGCGCCATCTAGACTCCGGCTTTCTTCGAACAGATCCGAGTCCAGAGCAAGGAGCATCCAGCAGCACGGCGTCATAGTGATTCTTTTTGGCCTCTTGTCCATATGCCACTATCACCTCTCCCGGCCCCGCGGGGTCAAGGGCATCCCGCACCAAATCAGCTCGTTGTGGGTTGGGTTCTAGGCAATCTAGGGAGCCACCGTGATCTCTAATACCCGCTTGCAAGACCGCTGATTTCCCACCGGGGCCGGAGCACATATCCAACCAGTTTCCCGCTCGATTGCCGACCTCAAGTAGTGTCAGTGCGACAAGTTGCGAACCTTGATCCTGCACTCTAACGCCGGGAAAACTTAGCAGCGGTTCCGGATTACCCTTCGCAATAAACCCAATCGGAGATGCTTCTCCAGCCTCCAGTTCGAGTTTGGTTAGGTACTCTCTTGCCTCCTCGGTCAAAGCCGCAAGATTTACAAGAGGTGTTTGGTTGTTGGCGTCCAGTAAGTTCTCAAGTTCCTCACCGCGGCCGTCAAGCTCGAGGGCAGTCTTCAGTGCTGTCACAACCCAGGTTGGATGAGAGTGCTTGATAGCCAACAGTTCGTTGCCACTTTTGCCAGTCAACACCTTGGCAAGCAAAGCTTCAAATCCCGCGCGATCAGCATTTCTCAGCACCGCGTTTGCGAGGCCGGAGGCATTTTTCTCAAACTTCTTAACCAGCTCAACGCTCTCGTGAATCGCTGCGTGGGAGGGGACTCGCATGCGAAACAGCTGATGAAGTCCAAGTTGAAGCACCAACCTAAGTTTGCTGCTGAGAACCTTCCCCTGGGTGAAAGAATCGATGAACGCATCGTATTGAGAGCGCCAGCGCAAAGTCCCATAGCTCAACTCCTGAATTAGCCCTCTGTCGGCATCGGTGAGGTCAACTTTTCCCAGAACTTTGGGCAGCAAAAGGTTGATGTAGCCATCTGACTGTTCGACTCGCACCAGAAGATCGAGTGCTATTTCACGCGGGTTAGTCAAGGATTACCTCTTTGTTTAGCCCCCTGAACCAATCCCCCGCCGACATTTCCTTTTTCCCAGCCGGTTGCACTGTGATGAGTTCAACTCGAGTGCCACCACCGCATTCGAGCACGATCCGACCAGTTCCCATTGAAACTCGACCGGGCTCGGGACTTACCCCATCCAATTCAGCCCAGTTCGTAGAACCTAGAGATTTTGCGCGCAGCACTCTAAACGGCTCATTGCCCAAGGTGGCCCAAGCAACTGGCTCTGGATTTAGAGCCATCACCTTAGCCGCTACCAAATCTGCACTTTGTTTTAGGTCTAACCGAGCGTTATCACGAGAGAGTTTGGGGGCAAGACTCGCTGCGCCACGTTGCGTCGAAGCCTGAGGCCTCTTCGCGAGAGACTCGAGGATGAGGTCAATTCCTTTGTCGGTGAATGTGGCCAGGTGCTCACCATAGGTTTTGTCTGGGTCGATTTCCATGGCTAACTGGGCGATGATAGGCCCGGTGTCCAGTCCTTCTTCGAGTTCAAACAGAGAGATTCCCGCTCCGTCTCCAAGGTTCATCATCGAGTACTGCAACGGAGCGGCCCCGCGCCAGGCAGGGAGCAAACTGAAGTGCAGATTCCACCAAGACATGGCACTCAGAGCGGACTTTGGGATTAGAGCACCGAACGCAATCACTATCCCTAGGTCTGCCTGAGTTTTGGAAATTTCCTGAACGATTTCAGGGCTTAGCCGATTGCACTTGATGGTTTTCAGACCCAAATCATCGGCCGCCTGAGCTACTGGCGAAGGGGTAATTACCCGCTTGCGTCCAACCGGTGCATCCTCTCGGGTTACCACAAGAGCAACCTCGTGCACAGCGCACAGTCTTCGTAGTGCGACAGCGGCTATTTCGGGGGTTCCGGCAAAGATCAGTTTCATGGCTTCCTAGAGACTAGACCAATCGTCCATGGCGATTCGCAGCCCGCGTCGCTTATTTGCCCCCACCAAGCGGGCGTTGGCCTTGAGGGCATGTCTTCTCAAAGCCGAACTGATTTGTGGCCCATTTTGGTAACTGAATCTAATGAGTGAGCTTGCCTGCTCTCCCAGTTCCGTGCGCAACTCCTGAGCACCTAATTCCTTTACCTCCTCGAGCACTGCAAGTAAAACCTCGGTGCTGGCCTGAAGCCATGCAACCCGAGCGACCGGAGGGAGGTTTAGCGCCTGCAGATCTTGAAGTGCAACCTTTGCGAGCTGTCTGTGTTGCCCCAGAGTGATGGCTTGCCCCAAAGCATTTGGTATTCCAGCGATCACGGCTCTGCCATCGTCCGCCATGAGTTCGATTGCTTCCATCCAGTCCCTGATTGCCAACTGCTCGGCCTGAAGAGACTGCGAGGACAACCAAATGTCGCAATCCAATATCAGTACCGCCGAGTATCCATTGGGTGCAACTGGACTTGCGCCTGGGGTTGAAACGATGATGTGCTTGCTGGGCAAAATCTTTGATGGCTGCTTATCCGCGGTTGACTCTGAGATCAAGACCTGAGGGAAAGCCTTACCCAACTCACTCACGGTTCTGCTGCTGCCGGCCCTGCCGGACTTGGCCTTAGAAGTGCCACAATCTTGGCAGGATGAAAAGCCGATGCGACAGAGCTTGCAGGCAAAGCTAGCTGCGGATGGCTCCCAAATTGGACCGCCACAGTTTTTGCACCGAAGCTTGCCACCGCAACCAGCGCAAAATGCCGCTGGGGAATTTCCTTTTCGAGGAAGCAGTACCAAAATCGGACCGACATCAACTTTCTCTCGAATCAGTTCGAAACTAGCTCGGTCCATTCGAAGGCTGGGTTCACTGAATGCGATTCGAGCTGGTGCTGAAATCAGAGTGTGGTCCGTTAGGTAGCCAATTTCGACAAGGCGTTGGACTTCAACAGACCGATAATTCGCGGCCAGAACTAAAGATCGGTTACTCGCACGCATTAGAACTAGCTCCCTAGCGTGCGTGAACGGTGACCCCTGCTCTTTGAGTGAATCATCTAAATCATCAAACAGTGCGACTATTCCGAGATTGTGAACTGGCGCATAGATCGCACTTCGAGTGCCAATTGCAATAGTTGCCGAAGGCAACAGCGCTCGATGAAAACTTTGAAACCGTTCAGACTTCTTTTGCCCAGATCCAAACTCGACCAGGGCACCACCTAGGCCAGCAAGTAAAAACAACCGCTTCAGCAGCCTCAGTTGTGACTGTTCCGGGACTATCAAAATGCTGCTCTGACCAGCGATTAGTTTCTCCACTGCGTGGAAAGCGAAAAGCTGAGCCCAATCAGGAAACCGGTCCCCCTCAAACAATTGATTGCGCGCCGCTGAAAGCACGGCGGAGCGCACCCCCAATGGTTTATCTAGCTTGGGTTCTGTGAAGGGGTTGAGAATCAGCTCGACCTGCCGGGGGTCCTGAATTGCGATTCTTGGCATGTGGTCAGGAACCGCCAGGGCGAGAATCTCTCCGATTGCCACACTCTGCCGGTCCGCCACCTGACGAGCAAATGAGTAAATCTCGGGTGTCAAGACAGGAGATTCACTCACTATCTCTAGCAATTCGCTGGTTGCGTATTGACTCTGTTCTGCTAACTCAGTGACGAACCCAGTGTGGGCTTTTTTGCTGCGGCCGATCTCAAATTTGACCCGCTGACCAGTTTTGATTGCGGAGCGCAGGTGGTCGGGGACCAAGAAATCGAACTCTCGGTCCAGTTGAATCAGGTTTGACTCAGCGACCACCCGCGCAACCGCATTCACTACTTTCCTGCGGCCTCTCTCAGAGCGTCAGCTCGATCAGCGCGCTCCCAGGTGAACTCCGGCAACTCTCGACCGAAGTGACCATAGGCAGCAGTCTTGGCGTAAATCGGTCTTCTGAGGTCGAGCTCGCGAATAATGGCCGCTGGTCGAAGGTCAAAAACCTTGGCGATTGCATTCTCAATCGCTTGGGTATCGACCTTTTCGGTGCCGAAGGTCTCGACGAAAACCGCAACTGGCTTTGCCACACCGATTGCGTATGCGACCTGAATTTCCGCTCTGTCAGCAAGACCAGCTGCCACTACGTTTTTGGCAACCCAACGCATCGCGTACGCCGCCGAACGGTCAACCTTTGATGGGTCTTTACCGCTGAATGCACCGCCACCGTGGCGAGCCATGCCGCCATAGGTGTCAACGATGATCTTGCGGCCAGTTAGCCCAGCATCACCTTGCGGACCACCAATAACGAATCGGCCCGAGGGGTTAATGAAGTACTTGGTATTTTCAAAATCGAGCTTTGAATCGGCTAAGACCGGCTGAATTACACGCGAGAGAATCAGTTGAGCAAGCTCATCCTGAGTAGCGTCCTCATGGTGCTGAGTGGAGAGCACGACGGTGTCGATTGAGACCGGCTTATCCCCGTCATAATTCACCGAAACCTGAGCCTTGCCGTCTGGGCGGATTAGTCCATTGCCAAGTTCACGACGCAGATTGCTAAGCGCTTCGGTAATTCGGTGCGAGAGCAGTATCGGGGTGGGCATCAAGACATCAGTCTCGTTAGTTGCGTACCCAAACATCATGCCCTGGTCTCCAGCGCCGAGTTGCGAGTCGGTGTCTTGTGCTCCAGCGCGAGCCTCAAGGGCTGCATCAACACCGGCTGCAATGTCCGGAGATTGAGCGCCAATCGAGATGGAGACGCCGCAGCTCTTGCCATCAAAGCCAATTTCGGCGTTGTTGTAGCCGATGGCTGTGATTCGGTCACGAACCAGCTGAGGGATGTCGACGTAGGAGGAGGTAGTAACTTCGCCGGCAACGTGAACCAGACCGGTGGTTACTAGAGTCTCGACAGCGACGCGGGCAGCAGGGTCCTGCTCCAACATGGCATCGAGGATGGTGTCAGATATCTGATCACAGATTTTGTCCGGGTGACCTTCGGTCACGGACTCCGAGGTAAATGTGCGTAGCTTCATAGTGCCAAAGTCTATCTAGGCACTAAGACAGCGAGGGGATAACCCTCTCCAAAATCCATCTACTTAGCTCGGACTTTGATCCGCTCGCTGACTCATGAGAGTTTCGGGAAATGAATTCAATTTGGTTGGTATCTGAGCCCAGTGCGCTGACCGAGTTACCCACGATAAAGTCAACACCTTTGTCCCAAAGCTTTGCAGTGGCAACCTCTACAAGTCGGTCTCCATCTGAGTCCGAGAGTGCGAAAGCAACCGAAATCACCTTGTGATTTGCGACGTAGGAGGCAATGAGGTCTTTGGTTGGTGTTAGTTCCAAGGTCAGCGATTCGCCACGCTTTAGCTTCTCGTTAGAGGGGTTCTTGACACGAAAATCGGAGACCGCAGCCGCCATGATGATTAGGTCGCAGTTCCGGTCCATCGCAAGCTCAAGCTCATCAACGTTTCCAACTTTGATCACCGACACCCCTGCGGGGGTTGCGGTCTCGATGTTGGCCGCAACCAAAGTGACTTGCGCCCCAAGATCGCGTGCAGCCTTAGCTAGCTCAATGCCCATCCGGCCGGTGGATGAGTTGCCGATAAATCGCACCGAGTCAATCGGCTCCCTTGTGCCCCCAGCTGTAACTAGAACGTGCTTGCCCTGAAGTGGAAGCCCCGAGAGTGCGAAGGTGGCAATCTCCTCTGGCTCAGGCATCCTGCCAGGACCTGAATCCTTGCCGGTTAGGCGACCGACAGCAGGCTCTAAAACTCGGATGCCGCGCTCTTGCAGGGTTGCAATATTGGCCTGTGTCGCTGGATTTTGCCACATCTCGGTGTGCATCGCGGGCGCAACAACGACCGGCGCTGTTGACGCCAGAATCGCGTTCAGCAGCAAGTCATCGGCGATTCCAGATGCGAGCCTTGCCAAAAAGCTGGCCGTTGCCGGTGCGACGATGATTAGGTCGGATTGTTGGCCAAGTTCAACGTGTCTGACGTCTGCGACATCGTGATACATGTCCAGATCGATGTTCTTGCCAGAGAGCGCTTCAAGAGTAGTCTCGCCGATGAACTTGAGAGCGTTTTGGGTAGGAAGCACGGTTATGTCGTGGCCGGCTTCTTTTAGCAGGCGAACGAGGTTCGCCGCCTTGTAGGCCGCGATTCCACCTGTAATACCAAGCAGAATGCGCAACTAAAACCTACTTGTTGTCGATCTTGTTCAGCTTGCCCTGGTGGATCTCATGCATTGCGATGCTCAGTGGCTTGTCGTCGATGCTGGAGTCAACTAGAGGGCCTACGTAGTTGAAGAGGCTTCCCTCGTGCAGGGCTGCGTAGTACTCGTTGATCTGGCGAGCACGCTTTGAGGCAAAGATAACCAACTCGTAGTTTGAGCCAGCCTTTGCCAATAGCTCGTCAATAGGTGGGTTTACGATTCCCTCAAGCTTCTCGCTCATGATCCTCTTTCGTACTTGCGCACCAATTCAACTACCTGAGCGACACAGCTGTCTAGGTCTTGATTGGTTAGATTGAAATCAAACTCCCCCGCACTTGCTAATTCCGTGCGAGCTGTTGACAGTCTAGTTTGAATTTGCTCTTCTGTCTCGGTTCCTCGATTTCTCAATCGAGACTCCAGCTCTTCCCAGCTTGGTGGCGAAATGAATATCGTCAACGCTTGGGGAATTCGGGCCTTCACCTGTCGAGCACCCTGCAGGTCAATTTCCAAAAGCAGGTGCTTGTCTTCTGCCTCGGCCCTGGTCAGTTCATTTAGCGGAGTTCCGTAGTAGTTGGACCCATGCACAATCGCATGCTCCAGAAGTTGATTCTCAGCAATCAAGCCCTCAAACTCCACCTTCGAGATGAAGTGGTAGTGAACCCCATCCACCTCGCCAGGCCTGGGACTTCTTGTGGTTGCCGAGACCGAAAGCATGAAATCAGGCTCGCTCGCCAGGATGCGCTGGACGATTGTCCCCTTGCCGACTCCGGCGGGTCCTGCGAGAACTACTAGCGCCAAATCTCGTCCTTTGCGATCTTGATTTGCTCTTTGAGCTTATCTGGACCCGTTGAGGTCAATCCCCTAGACATTGAGGCAATCACATTCTTAGCACTGGCACCAAAGATGCTTTGAATGTCAGCGAGTTTTGCTCCTTGAGCCCCAAAACCAGGGGCCAGAATTGCCACTTTGCAATCTTGTTCAATTACCTCGCCAAGGCCAAACTCCGCCAGATCTTGGGTTGCACCAATAACTAATCCAAGGTTTTGAGCTTCTACTTTCCGAGCAGCATCTAAAACCAGCTTTGACACGCTTTTGTTGCCCTGTCTAGCAGTTTGCAACTGCTTCGCCTCAGGGTTTGAGGTCGCGCACAGCACAAACAGACCACCGTTCACATCGCTGGCATAATCCAGCATTCCCTCGAGCGAGTCTGGCCCCAGATAACCCGAGACCGTTAGCGCATCAGAGCGAAGTGGTGAGTCATCCCCAAACCAAGCCTCGGCATAACCCTGCATGGTTGAACCTATGTCACCGCGTTTTGCATCGGAGATGACGAATAGGTTAGCCGCCCTGGCCTCGGCCAGGATTTGCTCCAACGCGAGTATGCCCTGCGAGCCAAAACGTTCAAAGAACGCCACCTGAGGTTTGATAAAACCAAGGTTCCCGGCTGCTGTATCCAGGCACCTGAGTCCAAAGTCCAAGACTCCCTGAGCGGAGTTGGGAAGTCCCCACTCCCGCAGCTCACTCTCTGAAGGATCAATGCCCAAACAAAGCGCAGAGTGATCCTCGATAGTTTTTTGAACTCGAGAGAGAAAACTAGTCATTCAGAAGCTGCTTTCTTTTCAGCGCGTGCTCCTGTAGTGGCTTGACCTTGAATTCACCCTCACGAATCATTTCAAATGATCCGATTGCGGCGCTCAGCTGAGCTGCGGTTGTGAAGATCGGCTTGTCGGCTGCAGTTGTTGCAGCTCTGATCTCGTAGCCATCCACTCGTGCGTCAGCTCCGGATGGGGTGTTTACCACCACGTCCACCTCGCCGGCGGTGATCATTTCCACAATCGAGCGCTCACCGGTTGCAGCCTGCGAATGCTTCGCCACTCGCTCGGCAGCGATGCCGTGTCTGGATAGCATCTTTGCGGTGCCATCGGTGGCAAGAATTCGATAGCCGAGCTGGCTCAGTCTTCGAACCGGAAGTAGTAGCTGCGGCTTATCGCGGTCCGCTACCGAGACGAACACGGTTCCTGACTTAGGGAGCTTGGAACCTGCACCCGCCTGAGACTTTGCAAATGCGGTTGGGAAGTCATCGTCAATACCCATGACCTCTCCCGTGGAGCGCATCTCGGGACCGAGTAGCGAATCCACGAAGCGACCATCACGGGTAGCGAAGCGCTTGAACGGCAAAACTGCTTCCTTCACCGAGATCGGAGTTCCGGTCGGAAGGTGCTTACCATCTTGAGCAGGCAGTGAACCCTGAGAAATTAGGTCCTTGATCGAGGTGCCCACCATCACGAGTGCCGCGGCCTTAGCAAGAGTGATTCCAAGCGCTTTGGAAACAAAAGGCACAGTCCTCGATGCTCGCGGGTTAGCCTCAAGAACATATAAAACATCTGAGGCCAGGGCAAACTGGACGTTGATGAGGCCCTTCACGCCAAGCCCCTTCGCAATCTGCTCGGTTGCATTCGCAACTCGTTCAATTTGAGCTTCGCTCAGGGTGATCGGTGGCAGCGTGCAGCTTGAGTCACCCGAGTGAATACCCGCTTCTTCAATGTGCTCCATGACACCTCCGACATACAACTCGGTTCCGTCATAGAGGGCATCAATATCGATCTCGATTGCATCATCCAAGAAGCGGTCGACCAACAGTGGGTGTTCGCTGTCGACCAGGGCATGGCCGGCGATGCGACCGAAGTAGCCCTCTAGCGACTTCTCGTCATACACGATCTCCATGCCGCGACCACCTAGCACGAAGGATGGGCGAACCAACACCGGATAACCGATGCGGTTGGCGACGGCAACGGCCTCCTCGAGATTGGTGGCGATGCCGTTTGCGGGAGCGGTTAGGCCAGCAGCATCCAAGATCTGCTGAAACTGACCGCGCTCTTCAGCTTTGTCAATTGACTCCGGAGTGGTACCCAGAATTGGCACACCGGCTGCCTCTAGTCCCTTGGCTAGGCCCAGTGCAGTTTGGCCACCGAGCTGAACCATGACACCAAGTAGTTCACCGGATTGGCTTTCGGCATGGATAACCTCTAACACGTCCTCCAGGGTCAGTGGCTCGAAATAGAGTCGGTCGGATGTGTCGTAGTCAGTTGACACGGTCTCGGGATTGCAGTTCACCATGATCGTCTCATAGCCGGCATCACGCAGGGCAAAGGCGGCGTGCACGCAGGAGTAGTCGAATTCAACACCCTGACCGATTCGGTTTGGACCGGAACCCAGGATCACTACCTTTTTCCGGTTTGACGGCCTAACCTCGGTGAACTGCTCGTATGAGCTGTAGTGGTAAGGGGTTAGTGCTGGGAACTCCCCCGCGCAGGTGTCGACAGTCTTGAATACCGGGCGAAGGTCTAGTTCGTAGCGCAGTGATCGAACCTGGTCTTCGCTCATTCCCCTGAGCTGAGCAATTTGAGCATCCGAGAAACCGTGTTCCTTGGCTCGCTTTAGCACATCTCGGGTGAGCTCAGGCTCGTCCTTCAGCCATTGGGCAATTTCGTTTATTAGTTGAATCTGGTCGATGAACCAAGGATCGATTTTGGTTGCCTCGAAAACCTGCTGTGCGGTAGCGCCAAGGCGTAATGCTTGTTGAAGCTGAACAATTCGCTCATCGGTCGGGATCTTGATCTTGGTCAATAACTCCTGGACAGAGTCTGCCATCTCTCCCCAGTGGAATGAGCTACCGCGCTTCTCAAGCGAGCGAAGCGCCTTCTGCAGTGCCTGAGTAAAGGTTCTGCCAATTGCCATTGCCTCACCGACACTCTTCATCGTCGTGGTGAGGGTTGGGTCGGCTGCTGGAAACTTTTCAAAAGCAAATCTGGGGGCCTTAACCACGATGTAATCGAGGGTTGGCTCGAAGCTTGCCGGGGTCACACCGGTGATGTCGTTTGGAATCTCATCGAGGGTGTAGCCAATTGCCAATTTCGCAGCGATTTTGGCGATCGGGAAACCGGTGGCCTTTGAGGCCAGCGCCGAGGAACGTGAAACTCGCGGGTTCATCTCGATAACGATGACGCGACCGTCCTCTGGGTCGACCGCGAATTGGATGTTGCAACCTCCAGTGTCAACACCAACTGCGCGAATGATCTCGATACCAATGTCACGTAGGTTTTGATATTCGCGGTCCGTAAGGGTTAGCGCAGGGGCTACCGTGATTGAGTCACCAGTGTGGACTCCAACCGGATCGAAGTTCTCGATGGAGCAGACCACCACGGTGTTGTCGTTTTTGTCACGCATGAGCTCGAGCTCATACTCTTTCCAGCCAAGAATTGACTCTTCAAGCAATACCTCAGAGGTTGGAGATGCCTGTAGACCAGCGCCTGCAATTCTTCTCAGGTCAGCTTCGTTGTAGGCAAAGCCGGAGCCAAGACCGCCCATAGTGAAGGAAGGGCGCACGACCATCGGGTAGCCAAGCTGCCCCGCCGCCGCCAAAACCTCATCCATGTTGTGCGCGATGAAGCTTTTGGCAACATCTGCACCTGCATCCAAGACCAATTGCTTGAAGGCTTGACGGTCTTCACCAGCCTTGATCGCATCGACATTTGCACCAATTAGTTCGACACCGTAGCGCTCTAGCGAGCCGCGCTCATACAGGGCCATCGCAGCGTTTAGTGCGGTCTGGCCACCAAGGGTCGGCAAAATCGCATCGGGCTGTTCCTTTTCGATGATTGCTTCAATGACCTCAGGGGTAATTGGCTCAACATATGTCGCATCGGCAAAGTCTGGGTCGGTCATGATGGTTGCCGGATTGGAGTTGATCAGAATTACTCTGATGCCCTCCTCCTGCAGCACGCGACAGGCCTGGGTTCCGGAGTAGTCAAACTCACAGGCCTGGCCGATGACTATTGGGCCGGAGCCGATTACTAATACCGATTTGATGTCTTGACGCTTTGGCATTAGCGGCGCTCCTTAATCATCTGAATGAACTTGTCGAATAGGTAGTGGGAATCGTGAGGTCCGGCAGCAGCCTCAGGGTGATACTGAACTGAGAAAGCCGGAATGTCTTGGCACTCTAGACCTTCAACAACACCGTCGTTTAAGCCGCGGTGTGACACCTTGACTAGGCCAAACCCTGCTGGGCTCTGCGCCTGGTCACCCTCAAGCTTCACTGCGAAGCCGTGGTTGTGAGCGGTGACCTCGACTCTTCCAGTGTCAGCGTGCATAACCGGTTGGTTAATTCCGCGGTGACCAAAGGCGAGCTTGTAGGTGTCAAACCCCAGGGCGCGGCCAAGGAGCTGATTCCCGAAGCAAATTCCGAAGAATGGCTTTCCTGCCCTAAGCACCTCGCGCAGAAGTTCGACCTGTGCGTTGGACGCCTCAGGGTCACCAGGGCCGTTTGAGAAGAAGACCGCGTCAGGCTTCTCAGCAAGTAGCGTCTTGGCATCAACATCTGCTGGAAAAACCTGAACATCCAGACCGCGTTCGCTCAGGTGTTCAAGGGTTGACTTCTTGATTCCAAGGTCGAGTATGGCGACCGAGCCAATTCGCCCACCCTTAGCGGAGATGGTGTAGCGATTTGGGGTTGTCACAACATCGGATAGCTTGCGACCCTTCATCTCGGGAGCCTCGTTGACCTTTGCGATCATCTCTGCGTTGGACTTGATTGCATCACCGGAGAAAATTCCAGCTCGCATCGCACCAGCATCACGAATCATGATGGTGAGGGCGCGAGTGTCAATGTTTGAAATTCCAACTACTGCCTGAGCGATCAAATCGGACTGCAGCGTGCGCTCGGCGCGGAAGTTAGACGCCATGCGGGATGGGTCCTTTACAACGTAACCAGCCACCCAGATTTTGGAGGATTCCTCATCTCGCTCGTTCATACCTACGATGCCGATGTGGGGTGCGGTCTGGATAACGATTTGCCCAGCGTAGCTAGGGTCAGTGATCGTCTCTTGGTAACCGGTCATCCCGGTTGCAAAGACTAACTCTCCGAGGCTTTGACCCAACGCTCCAAAGGCCTCACCCTCAAACACCGTGCCGTTTTCCAATACCAGGTAGGCCTTATCCAATTTCTACTCCCAACACCTCGGTTAGCTTTTCTTCAAAAATCTTTCGCTGCGACTTGGCGACAATTCGCAGGTGCGTTGCTAGCTCCTCATCACCCAGTTGCCAAAGCAACACCAACAGACCGTCCCGCTCTACGCCCTTGTCGATGGTTGCGCTGGCCCTAGTCGCTGCGGTGAGCTGGCTTGCCTCGATTAGCAAGCTGCGCTCCCCCTGGCGCTCAATGACCACACCGGTTTCACTCACGCTCAGTAGTGCCTTACCCCGACCGCCTAGCCCGTAAGCCCACACTCGCTTCAGGGGTGATTGAGCAAAAACAGTTGAGACGTAAAAACCTGCGATTGCATCATTCGCTGACAAGCCCCCTGAGGGTTCCGGAAGTGACGCCTCCTGAGCTTTTCTCAGAGAGCGGTTAGAGAAGAAAATGAGTGCCGCGACCACCGCGACCAGTGAGATTGCGATCGCTCCAATAATTTCTCTCGTCATCAGGCCAGCACCCCATCCCGAACCGTGAACCTGCCACCAAAAATGGTGTGGACAACTCGCCCTGGAAGTTCAATCCCTGCAAACGGGTTGTTGGTGCTCTTTGATCGGGTCTTCGCTTCGATGATTCGTTTGGCACTCGGGTCAATCAGAGTCAGGTTCGCTGGCTTTCCGATGGCAAGGCTTCCCTGACCCTCTAGCCTTGCAATCTCTGCCGGCTTAGTTGAAATCAGGCTACTGAAAAGGTTCCAATCTCCACCACCAGATAGCACGACCTCCTGGAGCACGCTCGCGGCATGTTCGAGAGCAACCATTCCAAACGCAGCCGCCTCCCACTCACAATCCTTCTTTTCAACGGAGTGGGGCGCGTGGTCGGTACCGAGCGCGTCAATAGTGCCGTCCAGCACCGCCGCTCTGAGCGCAAGCGTGTCTTCCTTGGTGCGCAGCGGCGGGTTCACCTTGAAAGTAGGGTCATAGCCTCGAACCAACTCTTCGGTGAGCATCAGGTGGTGCGGAGTTACCTCCGCAGTGATCTGAATTCCGCGACGCTTTGCCCAGCGAACAACGTCCACTGCGCCGGCGGTTGTAAGGTGACAGATGTGAAGCCTTGCCCCGGTTTGCTCGGCAAGTAGGGCGTCTCTGGCGATGATCGCCTCTTCCGCAACCGCAGGCCAACCCTTCAGACCAAGTTCTGTTGCGAGAGCACCATCGTTCATCTGAGAACCCCGGGTTAACTTTGGCTCTTGAGCATGCTGCGCAATGACGCCGTCAAAACCCTTTACGTACTGCAGAGCACGCTGCATCAACAGTGGATCGTGTACACAGTTGCCATCGTCTGAGAACACTCGAACCTTGGCTCGTGATGATGCCATTGAGCCAAGGGCTGCCAGCTCTTCACCCAATAGGCCCTTGGTGACCGCACCGATCGGTTGAACCTGAACATACCCAGCATCGATGCCAAGTTGCATCACCTGCTCGACGACGCCCGCGGAATCAGCCACCGGTGCGGTGTTGGCCATGGCTAACACGGCCGTATAACCACCGGCGGCTGCGGATTGTGAACCAGTCAGCACAGTCTCGCTGGCCTCAAAGCCAGGCTGCCTGAGGTGGGTGTGAATGTCGACAAATCCGGGAAGAGCAACCAGCCCAGAGCAGTCAATTCCGGGACCAACCTTGCCGATGGCGGTTATAACACCGTTGGTGATTTCAATGTCCGCACTCTCACCCGAAGCGAGAGTGACATTCTGCAAAACCGTGCTCATTAGATTTCCTCTCCCGCCAGGGTGGAGTACAAAACGGCCATCCGAACTGACACGCCATTTGCGACCTGTCGCAGCACAAGGGACTTGTCTGAGTCTGCGGCCGCAGATGAAATTTCGAATCCACGGTTCATAGGCCCTGGGTGCAGAATCGCGGTCCTATCCCCTAGTGATCTGAAGCGATCATCGTTAAGCGCCCAGCTTTTCGCGTATTCCCGCTCAGACGGGAAGAAGCTTCCCTGCATGCGCTCCTTTTGAACCCTAAGCATCATCACGGCATCGGGTTGTTGCGCCAAAGATTCATCAAAGTTGTGTGAAACCTTTGCGCCGAGCTTGTCAATTCCTGCAGGCATCAAGGTGGTTGGACCAGCAACTGTGACCTCAGCACCGAGGAGCTTCAGTAAGAGTACGTTGCTGCGTGCAACTCGGGAGTGAAGGATGTCCCCGACGATCAATACCTTCAATCCGGCCAGGTCACTCTTGAGCGAGAAGTGCTGACGCAGGGTCAGTGCATCCAGCAAGGCTTGAGTCGGATGTTCGTGGGAACCATCACCGGCATTGATGATGCTTGATGAAATCCAACCTCGATGAGCTAGCGCGTGTGCCGCTCCAGAAAATGGATGCCTCACCACAATCGCGTGAGCACCGAGTGCCTCCAGGGTTTGAGCAGTGTCCTTGAGCGATTCACCCTTTGATAGCGAACTCGTGGCCGCTGAAAAGTTGATCACATCGGCACTGAGGCGCTTGGCGGCAATCTCGAAGCTAATTCTGGTTCTGGTTGAGTTTTCGAAGAAAAGATTGACCACTGTCTTGCCGCGCAGCGCTGGAAGCTTCTTTACCTCACGCTCATTTACTGAACTGAGTTCAGTGGCGTTGTCCAGCAGCTGAACGGCTTGATCCTTGGTTAGGTCAGAAATGGAAATGAGGTGTTTCATGCTGAGATCACCACCTGATCCAGTCCATCAACCGCATCGATCATTACGGAAACCCGCTCCGCTTTCGCGGTTGGGAGGTTTTTACCAACAAAGTCTGGTCTGATCGGGAGCTCGCGATGTCCGCGATCAACTAGCACCGCGAGTTTCACCTGTCTCGGTCTACCGAATTCGATCAGAGCATCAAGTGCTGCTCTGACAGTGCGTCCTGAAAAGAGAACATCATCAACCAGCACCACGACCTTGCCATCTATGCCGGAGGCTGGAATCTCAGTCTTGCCCAGTGCTCTCTGGTTACCGCTTAGGTCATCGCGATACATGGTTATGTCCAGGCTCCCGAACAAACCATCAAACTCGGGCTCGATGCTGGTCAGAAGCGATGCGATTCTCCCGGCAAGGGAGACTCCGCGGGTTGGAATGCCAAGTAGGACTAAATCTTTTGATCCCTCGTTTGCCTCGAGGATTTCATGGGAGATGCGTCTAAGCGCTCTATCGATGTCTTGTGCATCGAGTACGACACGAGAGGTCATTTCTTCTCCTTCTTCGCCTCTCTGGACGAAGTTAAAGGACATATATTGCTCAAAGCATACTAGCTAAAGAGCGGTTGAACCCTTGGAAAGTCGAGCGAGTACGCCATTGACAAATTTCGATGAGTCTTCGGTGGAATACTCGCCCGCCAGCGCGACCGCTTCGGCGATTGCAACCTCACTGGGAACCTCATCGTTGTAGAGGATTTCCCAGCTGGCAAGCCGCAGAATCGCGCGGTCAACATTCGGCATACGCTCGAGCGACCAGTTATCAGCCAACATCCTTAGTTGAGTGTCAATGCTGTCAGCATTTTGCAGGTAACCGGTGACCAACATCTCGGCGTAGTCAAAAATCGCCTCTTGGTTTTGGCGATCGCCTACTTCAGATCGGGTGTCTTCTAGCAGAGTAAGCGGGTTTGAACCCGTCACGTCAGCTGCAAAAAGCGCATCTAGCGCGCGCTTGCGGGCCTTAGTTCTAGCGCTCAACTATTCGCTCACGCGACCGAGGTAGTCACCGGTGCGAGTGTCAACCTTCACTCTGGTGTTGTTCTCAATGAACAGTGGAACCTGGATCTGGTAACCAGTCTCCAAAGTCGCAGGCTTGGTGCCACCGGTTGAGCGGTCGCCCTGTAGGCCAGGCTCGGTATATGTGATCTCCAAAACGACCGAAGCTGGAAGCTCAACGTAGAGCGGGTTTCCCTCGTGCAGCGCTACTGTCGCCATCTGGTTCTCAAGCATGAAGTTTGCAGCGTCGCCAACTGTCTCGCTTGGCACGGTGATCTGGTCGTAGTTGGTGGTGTCCATGAAGACATAGCCCGAACCGTCGTTGTACAGGTACTGCATGTCGCGACGGTCAACGTTTGCGGTCTCGACCTTGACACCTGCGTTGAAGGTCTTGTCGACGACCTTGCCGGAGAGTACGTTGCGCAACTTGGAGCGAACGAAAGCTGGCCCCTTACCTGGCTTTACGTGCTGAAACTCGATTACGGACCAAAGTTGACCCTCGATGTTTAGCACCATGCCGTTTTTTAGATCGTTTGAAGTTGCCATGACTCTCCTTGAATAAACCTTGAGAATTCTAGTTGGCTAAGAGCTGTGAAACAGCTAGCACGTAGCTTCTAAGACCAAAACCAGCAATCACACCGGTGGCAACACCAGAAATAACTGAATTGTGGCGGAACTCTTCACGGCTGTGCGGATTAGAGATATGAACCTCGATTAGCTTGCTGCCGGAGCTGGTCAGCACAGCACAAGCATCTCTGAGGGCATATGAGTAGTGAGTGAAGGCCGCCGGGTTTAGCACCACATCAGAGCCATCTTCAAAGGCCTGATGAAGTTTTTCAATCAGGGCTTGCTCGCTGTTGGTTTGAAAAAACTCAAACTCGACGGTTGGAAACTCTTCTTTGAGAAGATTCTCCAGATCCCCCAAGTTGGCGCTGCCGTAAATCTCAGGCTCTCGCCTACCCAAAAGATTTAGGTTTGGGCCATTCAGAATCAGAATCTTGCTCATGCGATAACGCTATTCCACAATCGCCTGGAAGGCGGTGAAGAGTAGTTCTGGAGTTGGCGCGCTCAAGATGCTCGGCTTACCAATCTGATCCAGCACGACAAACCGAAGAGCTCCGGATCGCACCTTCTTATCGCGCTGCATGGTGGCAAGGAGCTGATCCCAGCGATCCGCTCGATAGCTCAGCGGAAGCCCCAACCCCCCCAAGACTTTGCGGTGTCGCTCAAGATCTGCCTCGCTGAGCTTTCCGGAGAGCATCGATAATTCGGCTGCAAAAACCATGCCTATCGAGATTGCCGCCCCGTGACGCCATTTGTAACGCTCCGCGTGCTCGATTGCGTGGCCAAGAGTGTGGCCGTAGTTGAGATACTCCCGCTCACCCAACTCTTTGAAATCGGCTTCGGTGACTCTCTCCTTGATCGCAACGGAGCGTTTCACAAGCTCCTCAATCAAATCTGACTTTGGATCCAATGCGCTGGGATCTTCCAGCGCATCAAGAATCCATGGGTCTGATATGAAGCCATACTTTGCGACCTCGGCCATGCCGGCAATCAGGTCGTTCTTCGGCAGCGTTTCGAGAGTGTCTAAGTCGATAATGACCCGGTGCGGCAGATGAAAAGCTCCGACTAGGTTCTTTCCCTCCGAGGTATTCACCCCAGTCTTGCCGCCAACTGCAGCATCAACCATTCCCAAGAGGGTGGTTGGGATTAGTACGCTTCGAACTCCGCGTAGCCAGGTAGCTGCGACAAACCCTGCCAGGTCAGTGGTGGCTCCACCGCCAAGTCCGATAACTGCGTCGTTGCGATGAAAATCAGCCTGGCCCATGACGCCCCAGCAAAACGCTGCAACCTCAATGCGCTTTGCATCCTCACCGTTTGGAACCTCGGCCAAGATAGCCTCAAAACCTTGGACCGCAAGCCGCTCACGAATTGCCTCAGCAGTTGCCGAAAGTGCCTGCGGGTGAACGATCAAAACCTTTTTCACACCATCAAGGGCTGTTGGGATCTCGTCAAGTAACCCTCTACCAACTACTGATCTCATATCCCTAAACCATCCCTGATCTCTTGAATTAGCTTCTTTATCGGCCTACCACCGGTAAAGACCGTTTGCTTCGCCAACGCCTGATACGTGCTCAATCGAGCATCGTAGATCTCCTGCCAGCGCTTTGGGTTGTCTCTAATCAAAGGTCGCTTTGACATGTTGACCTTCCCTATCACGTGCTCGGCACTGGTATCCAAAAAGATCACGTGGTGCTTCGAAATCAGCTCCTGATTGCGCTGTCTCAGGATTGCTCCCCCACCGGTTGCAACCACGGCAGGTTGCTCCAGTGCAGCCTCTAGATAGCTAGTTTCGAGATCTCGAAAGTACGCTTCGCCCTTTTCCTCAAAGAGCTTGGTAATTGGACCGTGTTCCCCAGCGATTTGCTTATCGGTATCGATGAACTGCAAACCAAGCTCTTTGGCAAGCTTCTTCCCCAATGTGGTCTTGCCGGACCCCATCGGGCCAATAAGGACGATTGCTCCAGCCATCTAAGGCCTGACAATGCGTGAGCGCATCACCTCTGGGATGCTAGCGAGGTAGGAATCGAGGTTGCGCTTGGTCTCTGCAACTGAATCGCCACCGAATTTTTCCAAGACGCTGTTGGCTATCACGAGCGAAACCATGGCTTCGACCACCACACCCGCGGCTGGCACGGCGCAGACATCACTGCGCTGGTGGTGGGCGGTGGACGCCTCTCCGGTTGCGGTGTCAAGAGTTTTGAGCGCTCTCGGAACAGTCGAAATCGGCTTCATGCCGGCACGCACTCGGATGATCTCACCATTGGACATGCCGCCCTCAATACCGCCGGCGCGATCTGTGACTCGGCTTACCTCTCCGGCTTCACGCACGATCTCATCGTGAGCGACTGAGCCACGACGCTTGGTGGTCTCAAGACCGTCACCAATCTCTACCGACTTCATAGCCTGGATCCCCATTACAGCTGCTGCCAACTGGGCATCGAGACGACGATCCCAGTGGACATAGCTGCCAAGCCCTGGAGGGCAGCCGTAAACCAAGGTCTCGGTCACGCCGCCGATGGTGTCGCCCTGGGAGTGACAGAGATCAATTTCTGCAACCATCGCCTCGGAGGCTGCCTTGTCGAAGCAACGCACTGGGTCAGTATCTAAAGCCTCAAGATCCGACGGCCTGGGCATTTCAAGCGACTCGTTCCTAACCGGGCCGATCGCAACGGTGTGGGTGACAAGTTCAATCCCCAGCTCACGCAAGAAATTTTGGGCAATGCGCCCGAGTGCAACTCTGGTTGCTGTTTCTCTCGCGCTGGCGCGTTCTAGCACTGGACGCGCGTCATCAAAACCGTACTTCTGCATGCCGGTGAAGTCTGCGTGCCCAGGTCTTGGTCTTGTCAGCGCCGCAGCTCTTGCACCAGTGAGTTCTTCTTCCTCAACGGGTGCCGCACTCATCACGGTTTCCCACTTCGGCCACTCGGTGTTTGCGATTCGCAGGGCGACAGGTCCGCCCTGGCTAAGGCCGAAGCGAACCCCGGCAGATAGCGTGACCTCATCCTGCTCGAACTTCATTCGAGCACCGCGGCCGTAGCCGAGGCGACGTCTTCCTAGAGCGTCTTGAATGTCCTCTTTGAGAATTGGCACTCCCGCGGGCAGCCCCTCAATCATTCCGATAAGTTCTGGGCCGTGGGATTCACCCGCAGTTATGAAGCGCAACATTCGACTATTTTGCCACCTCGAGCGCCTTGCGCGCCGCGAGAAGTAGTTTTCCTTCGTTTTCTAGCTGCTCATCGAGCTCAAGGCCGTGAAACAGCCGTTGCTGTCCCAGTGCTTGCCAAAGCAGCATCTCAAGACCGGATACCCGATTCTTTTCAGGAAAATGTAGAGCCAACTTGGTGGGCCAGGGGTGATAAACCACATCCAGCAGCACACCCTTGTATTCACCTTTGAGCTGATCGTCTAGCCCTCCAGCGACGACAGTACTGATCACGGCGGGTTGACTAAGCGCGGTGTGTAGCTTCTCGATAGCTGAAATCTCGAACTCTGCCGCCAGTCTTTTGGCTTTGTCTAACGACCTACCCCAGATCGATACATTCTTCCCAAGTTCAAGCATGGCCACAATTGCACTACGAGCGGTTGCGCCTGTTCCGAGGATCGCTACTGAGCTGAACTTCTTGCCCATCATTGCCTGCTGGATACCAAATACATCAGTGTTGTAGGCGTCCCAGCCAGTATCTGTTCTAACCAGGGTGTTGGCGGCTTGAGCCTGAATCGCAACGAAATCCGCGCGCTGTCCGATATCAAGGGCCTCTTCTTTGAGCGGCATGGTGAGGCTGAGTCCATGCCAGCTGTCGTCGAGTGTGCCCAGAAATTTAGCTAGCCCAGAACCTAATTCGATGCGGTCGTAGCTGTGTTTTTCTCCAAGTTCCGAGAAGATCGCACTGTGGATCTCGGGTGATTTTGAATGGCTAATTGGTGAGCCAAGCACCGCGAACTTACTCATTCCATTCGGGGTTATCTCTGAGCCATTGCCGGTATAGCTCAGCTGCCTTTTCGTGCTCGGCAAGAGTGGTGGAGAAAACTGTTTCCCCGGTCTTTAGATTGATTGCCACGAAGAACAACCAATCCCCATCGGCTGGTCGGAGCGCGGCCTCAATCGCCAACGATCCAGGGTTTCCCACTGGCCCTACTGGGATGCCTTTGTAAATGTATGTATTGAAGGGGTTGGATGCGTCCTTGACGCCATCGGTGAAGTTCGACTGCTCCTCCTCATAGCGATATTTCACGGTTGGGTCTGACTGCAACAACATGCCCTTATCGAGCCTGTTAGCGAACACCCTAGAAATCTTGAAAAAGTCCTCTTCGTGCTTACCTTCGGCCTGAATCAGGGCTGCGAGCGAAAGAAGTTCATGAGCATCCTTAAGCTCAACGCCAAAGCTGGCTAGCTCGGCCTCCATGCGATCAACCATCGTCCTGATTACGGTTTCCGCAGTGACATTTGGATCAAACGTGTAGGTCGCCGGGAACAGATAACCCTCAAGCGTTGGAGCATCTTCTGAAATACGCTCCCGCTGGGTCTCCAGGGCCGCGTATAGGGCATCGCTCTCGAGCGAGAGCGCCTCAGCCACAAGCGGAATGAGTTTTTGAATACGCATCCCCTCTGGGATGGTCACTTGATTCACGACACGGTTCTTGCCGTCAATCAGCAGTCGAAGCGCGGTCGCGCCAGAAATCTTGGTTGGGAAGCTGTAGGTGCCTGGGTAAATGGTGAAATCGGCATTCAGCATTTCGCGATAGACGGCATCGAAGCTCTTCACGATGTCCGCTTCAAGCATCTTGCTAGCGACCGCAGCGCCGTCGTCACCGGCCACGATGGTGATAGTTGTCTCAGGGCCTGGCTCTCCGTCGTAGTCCTCAACCACGAACTTGGCGAGGTAGGACTTGATCGAGTCATAGCTAAAGGTCACCATAACAAGGGAACCCAGGAGCAGGGCTCCAATGGTCACCAGTGAGATAAGCAAGTTGCGCTTGCCGCGCTGAGTCGAGTTACTCATCGAATTCACTCGTCTCCTTACCCGCTAGTTGACCCTCTCGCTCACTCTGAAGGGCAAACTCCAGGATCTGCTGGGCGGCTTGGGCATCAACAATACCCTTTGAATTCTTGGCATTTTTGCCACTTGCCCGAAGCAGAGCGTGTGCACTCTTGGTGGTGAGTCGCTCATCAATCATGCGCACCGGCAGGAAAGCTGCAAGTCGACGGGCAAAGCTCAGCGCACTTGCCGTGGACTGGGTGTGATTGCCGCTGAGCGATAGCGGAAGACCAACATAGATCGCTGCAACCTGCTTTTGTTTTGCAATCTCGACCACTTCGCTGGCGGCGTTCTCCGAAAATGCCAACACATCAAGCGGTATTGCCAGGCTTCCTTCCGAGATGGCAAGACCGATTCGGCTTTGACCGACATCGACCGCCAGTTTTCTCATCTGATCAGACCGGCCGCAATCGCGATAGCAGCGTCAAGCTTGCCGGCATCGGTACCGCCACCTTGAGCGAGGTCAGCCTTGCCACCACCGCCGCCGCCAAGTTCGGCCGAGGCAGCCTTGGCAAGCTCTCCCGCCTTAATGCCTTGCTCAATTGCCTGCTGGCCACATGCCACCATCACGGTTGGGCGAGACTCGAACTCCGCACCCAAGATGACAACTGCTTTACCCCCGAGCTGATCACGAGCGGCCGTGGCGAGGTTGCGAAGGCTCTCTGAGTTGGTGTTCTCCAGCTTGGCGCTCAAGACTCGCAGACCCGCAATCTCCTGAGCGCTTGCCAGCAGTGCTGGCAATTTGGCGAGAGCTTGGGCCGCTTCTAGCTCGGCAATCTTGCGGTTTGCTTGGCGAAGCTCTTCCAGCGCGTCTGCAATTTTGCTCTCGAGCTCTGCGGCTGGGGCCTTTACTGAGGCGGCCAGGCGCTTCACAAGGTCACGCTCGCGGGTCAAGTTTCGAAGTGCATCGATGCCAACAAAGGCCTCAATACGCCTGGCTCCAGACCCAACGGATGACTCGTTGCTGATGGAGACTAGTCCGATTTGGCTGGAGCGAGAGACGTGAGTACCACCACATAGCTCTCTAGACCAAGGACCACCCACCTGAACCACGCGAACTGATTCATCGTAGGTTTCGCCAAAGAGTGCGATGGCTCCCCATTCCTTTGCCTCGGGCAAAGTCATGAACTGGGCTGAGACTGCAAGGTCAGAGCGAATCGCGAGATTTGAAACTTCCTCAATTTCGCTCTTGGCGCTCTCTGAAAGTGCCTCGCCCCAAGCGAAGTCAAGTCTCATGTATCCAGGCTTATTGAAAGATCCGGACTGTAGCGCTTCAGGGCCAAGAACCTGACGAAGCGCAGCGTGAACCACGTGGGTCGCAGAGTGAGCCTGGCAAGCACCAAGTCGCCAGTTTGCATCAACCAAGGTTTCTGCGATTGTGCCGGTGGTGACCTCGCCGTTTAGGACCCTCACCTTGTGCGAGAAAAGACCCTTCACTGGCTTCTGAACGTCCAATACCTCTAGCTCAAAACCATCACCGCGGATAATTCCTGCGTCAGCGGCCTGGCCACCCGACTCCGCATAAAGCGAGGTCTTATCGATGAACAGCTCACCTAGTTCACCCTCGCGAAGCGACTGAGTCACTTCCCCGTCTCGAATGAGTCCAAGGACGCGACCCTCAGCGCTGAGGCTTTCGTAGCCGAGGAACTGAGTCTCACCCTTTTGCCTGAATTCGCTGTAGACCTGAAGGCCGGCTGCGCCGACCTTTTTGCTCTTGGCGTCTTCTTTGGCGCGCTGCTTCTGCTCGGTCATGAGTCGGTTGAACTCTTCACGGTCCACGCTCAGACCGTTCTCCTCCGCAATCTCTTGAGTTAGATCAATCGGGAAGCCATAGGTGTCGTGAAGTAGGAATGCGATATCGCCACCCAAAGTGCCCTTGGCATTTGAGATGGCATCCTCAAGAACGACGGTCCCGGCCTCAAGCGTGCGTCTGAATCCAGCCTCTTCGGCAAGAGCTGAGCGAAGTACTCGCGGGAAGCTCTCCTCGAGCTCTGGATATGCCTCGACCATCGCGTTTTTGGATGTGGTGAAAAGTCTCTCGAAGCTCGGTTCGGACACGCCAATCAGGCGCAGTGCTCTAATCGAACGGCGAAGGAGTCTGCGGAGGATGTAGCCACGACCCTCATTGGACGGGGTAACCCCGTCAGACATCAGCATCAGTGCTGAGCGGATGTGGTCAGCCACCACACGCATTTTGACGTCGTCTTGCTCGTTTGCCCCGTAGCGCTTACCGCTGAGTTCTGCAGCAACGTCGATAAGCGGCCTTACCTGATCGATCTCATAGATGTTTTCAACACCCTGGAGCAAAAACGCGACACGCTCAAGACCCATACCGGTGTCGATGTTCTTCTTCGGAAGCTCACCCAAGATCTCGTAGTGATCCTTGGTGCCCCCGTCAGCACGTTCGTACTGCATGAACACAAGGTTCCAGATCTCGATATAGCGATCCTCATCGGCCTCCGGGCCGCCTTCAACTCCATATTCGGGACCGCGGTCGAAGTAAATCTCGGAACATGGTCCGGCAGGCCCACGCTGTCCAGTGGACCAGTAGTTGTCCTTCATGCCACGCTTTTGAATGCGCTCGCGCGGAACTGAAGAGTTTTTCAACCAGTAGTCAATTGCCTCGTCATCGTCTTGATAGACCGTTACCCAGAGCCGCTCAGGGTCAAAGCCCAAGCCACCGTCCTCTAACTTGCCGGTGAGTAGTTCCCAGGCGTAAGCAATTGCCTCTTCTTTGAAGTAGTCACCAAATGAAAAGTTTCCGTTCATTTGGAAGAAGGTGCCATGACGAGTGGTCTTACCCACCTCATCGATGTCCAGTGTTCTCACGCACTTCTGCACGCTGGTGGCGCGCGAGTAAGGAGCGGGTAAGACGCCTGTCATGTAAGGGATAAAAGGCACCATGCCCGCTACCACGAACATAAGCGTCGGGTCTTGAGAGATTAGTGGTGCACTGGGAACAACGGTGTGGCCCTTGCGTTCGAAGAACTCAAGCCACCGCCGTTTGATTTCGGCAGTCTTCATGGATTATCTACTTTGCGGTAGTGGTTTTGCGCTTTGCTGCTGGCTTTCTCGCCGCAGGCTTAGCTACAGTCTTGGCAACTGGCTTTACTGGAGCCTCTAGCTCCGCTTCACGCTCGAGGTATCCCTCTTTGACAGCTGAAGCAAAATCCTTTGCGGCATCGATCGCCTCATCCAAAGCCAGCTGTGCCTTTGGGTTGTCTCGAAGTTGAATCACGGTGATCGCACCTAGTGAGATGCCGGCTACAAACCAACCAAGTTTTGACATGATTACCTCCGCTTTCCAAGGGTCTTTACGACACCTTGCACTACACCAAACAGCTTAGCCAGCGGGGCGCCAAGGGAAGCTGTGAAAACTGCCACCAGGGAGTTGATGTTCTCGGTTACCTGCTCGACATCCTCGGTAATCTGATCGATTCGCTTCAGCTGCTTATTCGCCTCGGTCAAGGTGACGCGGGCTTCTGCCAGCATTGGTTCGAGTTCTTGGTTGAAGGTGCTCACGGTTCGAGCGGTTTCATCGACCAGCTTCGCCACCTTGATCAGCACGAAGCCGATAAACAAAATGAGCAGGGCGAAACTGCTGGCAAAGATGATGCCGGCAATTTCGCCACCGCTCATAAGGTCTTACCTCGCTGCGTAGTACTCAACAACCAGCTGAACTTCACAGGTCACTGGCACTTCGGCGCGCTTAGGGCGACGAACCAGGGTGGCCTGCAGCTTGTCCAGCTGAACGCTTAGGTACTCAGGAGTGGTTGCTAGCACATCGGCGTTTCCGCCAGCTGCTGCAACCTGGAATGGCTCAGTCTTCTCGCTCTTAGCGTGGACGTGGATCATCTGACCAGGCTTCACGCGGAAGGATGGACGGTCAATACGCTGACCATCTACCAAGATGTGGCGGTGCACGACCATCTGACGTGCCTGTGCCATGGTGCGGGCGAAGCCAGAGCGCAAAACTAGTGCGTCAAGGCGCATCTCTAGTAGCTCTACCAGGTTCTCACCGGTTAGACCCTCAGTGCGCTTGGCTTCCTGGAAGGTCTTGCGAAGCTGAGCCTCGCGAATTCCATACTGTGCGCGTAGACGCTGCTTCTCACGCAGACGAACTGCGTAGTCGGAGTCGGACTTGCGCTTGGTGCGGCCGTGCTGACCAGGTGCGTATGGACGCTTCTCCATGTACTTTGCAGCCTTAGGAGTAAGAGCGATTCCGAGTGAACGCGACAAACGGGTCTTGCTACGGGTTCTAGTTGTCTTTGACAAAAAGGTACCTTTCGAATTTTGTTATTGGGACTTGTTCATCTCCCAGCCGCTGGATCAGAACAACTTGCAAAGCTTACCAGTCGAGCTAAAAGCTGTCACTACTTGCCGAGAATTTCGTCAATTTGCCTAAGGCGCTCAGCAAGTGTCTTTTCAAAACCATGCGCAGAGGGCTCGTAGTAGCGCTTTTCCAGGTCGGCGTAGTTCTGCTTCAGCACGCCCCTGGGATCGTGATGGGGATACTGATACCCCACTGCACCAGTTGACCGAAGTGGCGCTGGTATGGGCTTGAGCGAGTTGGTTTCCAGGTCCTCGAGGGCGGCATTGATGGCCTGGTAAGCGCGATTGGACTTTGGCGCTAACGCGAGATAAATAGTGGCCTCGGCTAGTGGAATCCTGCCCTCTGGCATACCGATCAGCTCGACGGTTTGCGCAGCTGCCACCGCCATCGAAAGTGCTCCTGGGTCAGCTAAGCCAATGTCCTCGCTTGCCAAAATCATCAGTCTTCGCGCTATAAACCTCGGATCCTCTCCCCCTTGAATCATGCGCGCCAGGTAGTAGATTGCAGCGTCGGGGTCCGAGCCTCGAACTGACTTAATGAATGCGCTAATCGTGTCGTAGTGCATTTCGCCCTGGGAGTCGTAGGCAATTTGATTCGCGCTTGCCCGCTTTGCATTCTCCAGGGTTAGATCTCCAACACTCGCGGTTGCTTCCAAAAGGGTTAGTGCCCTGCGCGCATCTCCAGATGCAATTTCGGCGATGTAATCAAGTGCCTCCGGTTCTGCCGTTAGTCCGGGTAATCCTCGTTCGTCTTTGAGGGCTCGGCCGATTACCTCGAGTATTTGATCTTTGCCCAGCGGCTCAAGCTGGAACACAAGTGATCTCGATATGAGCGGACGAATCACTGAGAACGACGGATTCTCTGTTGTGGCAGCCACCAAAGTTATGACCCCGCTCTCGACTGCCCCGAGCAGGGAGTCCTGCTGGGACTTGGAGAAGCGATGAATTTCATCGAGGAACAGGATGGTTGGGCGATCAAAAACCTCACGTTGGCGCTTGGCCGCGTCGATGACCTCTCGTACCTGGCTAACCCCAGCGCTAACTGCACTCAGTTCGACGAACTCAGCAGCCTTGCTCTCCATAAGGAGTCTTGCAATGGTGGTCTTTCCGCTTCCCGGCGGCCCCCAGAGAATGATTGAGTTCCAAGCACCGCTCTGTTCGGCTTCGATGAGTCTTCTAATAGGAGAACCTTTGGCTAGCAGGCGGTTGTGACCAAGCACCTCTTCGAGGCTTTTTGGTCGCATTCGGATTGCCAGCGGTTTGTCCACAAACAGATTGTAGGCAACGCCTAGAATTGCGAGTCGTCACTCACTGTGAGGTTTTCATGAAAAACAACGAAAAGCTAGCTGCGTTCCAAGCAAAGCAGGAGCTCGTCAAGCGCCGCGCCGAGAATGCTCCCAAGGACAACCGCCTTGCACTTATTTCAGCTGCAGCCGCCCTGGTAATCGCCTTTGCGGGACAGTTGGTCTATTTCAATTTCGGACCAGGCTTTGTTCCAACGGTGAATGACCTGGTTGACGGAGAGGCCTCGACCGAGTCCGACACTGCTTCATTGGCCCCAGATCCTGCGCTTTCTGAGAACCGAGTCTGGAACGGTGCCCTTTCGCTAAATGGCCAGGAGGTCAAGTTCGAGCTTTCGGGCGACCTAGCGCCGCAGGCAGTTGCAAACTTCGTCACCCTGGCAAAGGACGGATTTTATGAAGATGTGAGCTGCCACCGTCTCACCACCGCAGGAATCTTCGTGTTGCAGTGTGGTGACCCTGCTGGTGATGGCACCGGCGGCCCTGGCTACAGCTTCGGTCCGATCGAAAATGCCCCATCCGACGACACCTATGCCGAGGGCGTGATCGCAATGGCTCGCAAGGGCGGTGACGGTTCATCGATGGGTTCCCAGTTCTTCATCGTCTACGACGAGTCGATGATTCCTTCTGACATCGCTGGTGGTTACACCATCATGGGTAAGGTCACCTCAGGCCTGGATGCCGTGAAGGCGATTGCAGCCAAGGGCACCACCGATGGCTCTAGTGATGGAAGTCCCCTCGAGCCGGTTTTGATGAGCGGTATTTCGGTAGAGTAAAACCTCAATCCCAAGGAGAAACAGATTGTCTAGCAACGAGTTTGGTCGCGTCGACGCAGAGAACAATGTTTTTGTTATCGATGCAGGCGTTGAGCGTCAGGTTGGTCAGTATCCGAATGTTTCTCCAGAAGAGGCCCTTGGCTACTTCGTTCGAAAGTTTGAAGACCTAGAGGCACAACTTCGCATTCTTGAGCAGCGAATTGCGTCCGGCGTTACTGACGCCAAGAGCCTGAAGACCGCGCATGACCACATCGCTTCCGAGCTTGTTGAGCCAAAGGCCGTGGGTAACCTGCAGAACCTTCGTGATCGTCTGGCAAAGCTCGCTCCAACCATCGACCAGGCCGCCGAGAAGCTGAAGGCCGAGCGCGAGGGTGCAATTGCCGAGGCTATGGCAAAGAAGGAAGAAATTGCCGCAAAGGCCGAGCAAATAGTCTCAAATCTGCAGTCCATCAACTGGAAGAAGTCTGCTCAGGAGATGACCGATCTCTTTACGGCTTGGCAGGAGCTTCAGAAGAATGGACCAAAGGTTGCCAAGAACCTCACCGACCCGATTTGGAAGCGTTTCTCGCAGGCAAGAGCCAAGTTCGAGACCGGCCGTCGCCAGTACTTTGCCAGCTTGGATTCTAAGTTCAAAGAGGCAAAGAGCGCTAAGAGCAAGCTGGTTGAGCAGGCCGAGGCCCTAGTTCAAAAGGGTGGCGATGCCTCCAACGAGTACCGCAAGCTCCAGGATGCCTGGAAGGCTGCTCCAAAGGCAGGCAAGGTTGAGGATGCCCTTTGGGCTCGCTTCCGAGCTGCCGGAGATGCAATCTTCAGCGACAAGAAAGCTAAAGATGCTGAGCTGGCAGTTTCTCAGAAGGAGAACCTGCAGGCCAAGTTGGCCTTGCTAACTGAGGCGGAGAAGATTGATGTTAAGGACCTTGCGAAGGCCAAGTCAGCACTGTCTGACATCCAAGCTCGTTGGGTGAAAATCGGCCACGTTCCACGCGATCAGGTCAAAACCATTGAGGAGCGCCTTCGCAAGGTTGAGAAGTCCATCTCTGAGGCGCAGGCTGATGAGTGGCGTCGTTCCGACCCAGCTGCTAAGGCTCGTTCAAACTCCTTGGTTACCCAGCTAGAGGCTGTCATTGCAGAACTTCAGGCCGAGCTGGCTAAGGCACCAGCAGCCAAGAAGAAGGACCTGCAGGCGCAGATTGATGCTCGAAAGGCGTGGCTAGAAGCTGCTCAGAAGGCTGTCGACTAGGTCTCTTAGTTGCTCTTTACACGATAAACGTCGTAAACCGCTTCAATTCGTCGCACCTGGTTTAGCAGGTGGTCAAGGTGAGAAGGGTCCCCCATCTCAAATACGTAGCGACTGAGTGCAACCCGATCCCTAGAAGTTGAAACCGAAGCACTCAAGATATTTACGTGGTTCTCTGATAGCACTCTGGTGATGTCAGAGAGTAGTCCAGATCGATCTAAGGCCTCGACTTGGATCTGAACCATGAAGACTCCCCTGGAGTTCTCCGACCAGCTCACCTCCACGACTCGGTCCTTGTTCAAAGACCCCACGTTCTTGCAATCGGTTCTGTGGATTGAAACTCCATCGCCTCGGGTAATAAAACCGGTGATCTCATCCCCCGGTACAGGCGTGCAGCATCTGGCCATCTTGGTTAGAACATCAGGTGAGCCCTTGACCAATACCCCTTGGTTTGGGTTCCTTGGACCACGCAGGGACTTCGGAGCCTGAATCGGGATCTCTTCGGTATCCGGATCAGGGTTGAGACCTTGGATTACCTTGATGCGCTCAATAACGCTGGTGACAGAGATTTGGCCCTGCCCCAGTGCGGTGAAGAGGGCGTTAGAGTCGGCGAGCTTGTGCTCTTGCGCAATCTTTAGGATCACGTCTGAGTTGAGAATCTGCTGGAGTGGGAGCCCTTGCTTGCGAAGACCTTTGGTGAGCGCCTCTTTACCCTCTTCGCTGGCTAGCTCGCGGCGTTCAACGGTGAAGTAGTGCTTGATTTTTGCCCTGGCACGAGGAGAACCTACAAAGTTCAACCAATCCTTGCTTGGGCCCGCACTTTCAGACTTGGAGGTCAGAATCTCAACCACATCACCGGCCTGCAGCTTGCTCTCAAGCGGAACCAATCGGCCATTCACCTTCGCGCCGATGGTTTTGTGACCTACCTCGGTGTGGACGGCATAGGCAAAGTCAACTGGAGTGGAGCCTGATGACAGACCGACCACTTTGCCCTTAGGGGTGAAGACATAGAGCTCCTTCGCCCCAATTTCAAACCTGAGGTTGTCCAGGAACTCAGTGGGATCTGAGGTCTCTTCTTGCCAGTCGCTCAGCTGCTTGAGCCAAGCCAGGTCGACTTCTTGCTCCGCCTTACCCGCACCCTGCTTATATTTCCAGTGTGCTGCAACACCGTATTCCGCTCGCTGATGCATATCTTGGGTGCGAATCTGAATCTCAACAGCCCTACCCTCCGGTCCGACAACCGTGGTGTGGAGCGACTGATAAAGGTTGAGTTTGGGCATAGCGATGTAGTCCTTGAACCGCCCAGGAAGCGGCGACCACTTTGCGTGGATAGCACCGAGTGCTGCGTAGCAATCTCGGACGCTGGAAACAATCACTCGGATGCCAACTAGGTCGTAAATGTCGTCGAATTCACGACCACGCAAAACCATTTTTTGGTAGATCGAGTAATACTGCTTCGGTCTGCCATCAATTTTCGCCTTGACCCTGTTCTCGCGAAGCTCCTCTTCAATTTCATCGATGACTCGCTCAGTGAACTCTTGACGAGATGGGTTGCGCTGACCGACCAGGTTTACGATCTCTTCGTAAACCTTTGGGTACAGAACTGCGAAGCTGATGTCCTCGAGCTCTGTCTTGATGGTGCTGATACCGAGCCGGTGAGCGAGTGGAGCGTAGATTTCGATGGTCTCCTGCGCCTTGCGTCGAGCAGACTCCGGTGCAACAAATCCCCAGGTTCTTGCATTGTGCAGGCGGTCAGCGAGTTTGATGACCAAGACCCGAATGTCTTTGGACATCGCTACCACCATTTTGCGCATGGTCTCGGCTTGGGCAGAGTCTCCGAAGCTCATCTTGTCGAGTTTCGTGACCCCGTCTACCAGAAGAGCAACTTCCTCGCCGAACTCGGACTTTACCTGCTCGATCGAGTAGGAGGTGTCCTCTACGGTGTCGTGAAGTAGGGCAGCCGCAATAGTCGCTGGTCCAGAACCCAGGTCAGCAAGGATCCTTGCAACCGCAAGCGGGTGAGTGATGTAATCTTCACCACTTTTGCGCTTCTGACCAGTGTGGTGGAATTCAGCGGTCTTATATGCCTTTTGAATGAAAGCCGAGTCCGCCTTCGGGTGGTTAGCCCTGACAATACGAATTAGCTCCGCCAGGTCCTGCGAGTAGGCAGTAGATGACCGGGTAAAGATTCTCGGCAGCCTAGATCTCAGCGAGGATGCAATATCGCTCATGAGACCTCCTAGGGCTTAGGAAGAATCTTACGCGCGTGTTGCTAAGACCTTGGCCGCAGCTGCCTTCAAGGCTGGCTCACGCTCACGCAGGTGTACATAGACCGGTGCCGCTAGGAAGATCGAAGAGTAGGTACCAACAATCGTTCCAACGAACAGCGCAAGCGCGATGTCTCGTAGCGTGCCCGCTCCAAGAACAACCGAACCGATGAACAGAATCGAGGCAACTGGCAAAACGGCAACGATAGAGGTGTTGATCGAACGCACCAGGGTCTGGTTCACGGCGAGGTTCACCATTTCCCCAAAGGTTCTGGTCTCGGAGAACTCAATCTCAAGGGTGTTCTCGCGGACCTTGTCGAACACAACCACGGTGTCATAGAGCGAGTAGCTCAAGATGGTGAGGAAGCCAATTACGGCTGCTGGAGTTACCTCAAAGCCGACTGCTCCGTAAATACCGATCGTGATGATCAAGTCATGTGCAAGCGCAAGAAGTGCTGCCGCTGACATCTTCCAGGAGCGGAAGTAAAGCGCCATCAGAATCGAGACGATCAGCAAGAAGGCGACCAATCCAATCAATGCCTGACGAGTAACGTCAGCGCCCCAGTTTGGACCGATAAAGCTTGATGCGACCTCTTCTGAAGCAACTGAGTAGGCCTCGGCGAGGTTGAGTCGAGCTTCCTCTGATTCGACGTCGGCGAGCTGCTCGGTCTGAATGCGCAAGTCGTTGGCGCCAACCTCGGTCACTACCACCTGAACACCAGGAACAACTTCCTGAATTGCCTCAACGGCGAGGCTTTGTGGCAGCTCTTGGGTGTTGGTGAGTCGGAACTCTGAACCACCGCGGAACTCGATTCCCAAGTTGAATCCACCGCGCGCTGCAGGCAGGGCAATCGACAAGACCACAACTACTAGGGCAATCACGTACCAAAGCTTGCGACGACCAACGAAGTCAATGGAACGCTCGCCAGAGTAAAGCTGGTTTCCAAGTTCTCTGAACTTACTCATCACTGCCCTTTGCTGCCGCTGCCTTGCGCTCGGCGATTGTCTGACGCTTCTGTGCTTCCTTTGATGCCTTGAGGACTTTGTCTTCGGCAACACCGGTTGCGATTCGGAATTCTCCCCTACCGCGGTATGAGGCCTTAGCTGCACTCAAGTCAAAACCCGACCACTTGTGGCCAGATGCGAAGAACTTGTTTCGAGCCAAGAGCTGAACCATCGGATGGGTAAACAGTGCCACGACGAGGAGGTCGATCAGCGTGGTTAGACCCAAGGTGAATGCGAAGCCTCGCACGGAGCTGCTGGTCAATAGGTAAAGGGTGACTGCTGCCGTGAAGCTAACAGCGTCAGAGACCAAAATGGTTCTGAATGCACGCTTCCAACCAGCCTCAACCGCTACCTCAAGAGACTTGCCATCGCGAAGTTCATCACGGATACGTTCGAAGTAGACGATGAAGGAGTCCGCTGTAATACCTACCGAGACGATCAGACCGGCAACACCCGCAAGTGATAGTCGGTAACCCTGTCGCCATGACAGGAAGGCGATTGCTAGGTAAACAAGTAGTGCAACCACAATCAACGAGCCGAGAACAACGCTGGCTAGACCGCGGTAGGTGAAGGTCATGTAGATCACCACGATTACTAAACCAATTAGACCGGCAATCAAGCCTGCGCGAAGAGACTCATCGCCCAAGGTCGCGGAGATGTTCTCCTGAGACTGAACCTCGAATCCGATCGGCAACGCACCGTACTTCAGCTGGTCAGCCAAGACGGTTGCGGTTTCCTGGGTGAAGTTTCCAGTGATCTGGGCTCGGCCGTTAGTGATGACCGCATTGGTGGATGGCGCGGTGATAACCACACCGTCCAGCGTGATTGCAAACTGGTTCTGTGGTGATGGAAGACCGAATAGTCGAGAGGTAACTGATCCAAAAGCCTCAGTACCCGCCGCATCAAACTCTAGGTTTACGGCCCAGTCGTTGGTTGATGCACCAGTAGTTGTGGTGATGGTGCCAGCGAATGCATCAGAAATGTTGAGACCTTGCACCTCAACTGGACCCAGAACGTATTTGTAGATCAGGGTCTCATCACAGGTGACCAGCGGCTTGGCTGGGTCATCAACCTGTCCAGCCTGGCGGAATGCCTTGGTGCAGTCGAGGTTCTCGAACTGTGCCTGAACTCGCTCGGTGACCCAAGCAGCATCTGATGCATTGACTGGTTCAGTAGCCGGAGTGTCGCTCAGAGAGTCAAAATCAACCGCTGCACTCTCCGTGACAGGAGTGTTGGCTGCGAAGGTGATAACTGGGCGGAACTCCAAAAGCGCGCTGGCCTTGATCAGCTGCAGAGTGGTCTCACTCGGAGTTCCCGGGATGGCAACAACAATGTTCTGCTCGCCCTGGACAGTAACCGTTGCTTCGGCAACACCGGATCCGTCAACACGCTGACGAATAATGGTGGCAGCCTGATTTAGTTGCTCCAAAGTTGCAGAGCTGCCGTCTGAAATCGTGGGGGTCAGGATGATCTGGGTGCCACCTTGGAGGTCAAGAGCTAGCTCTGGGGTTAGTGAGGCACCAACCTGGCCGCTAGCACTTCCCCAAATCAGCAGACCTGCAAAAAAGGCTGCGATTCCGGCAACCCAAGTCAGCTTTCTTTTAGCTGACTGTTCCGTGCTTCTTTCCAAAACTAGTTCCCCTCAGTTGCGGCTTCGACAGAGCGAACCGCTTGCTTCACTACGGTGAGTTTGACGCCTGGAGTGGTCTCCACCACGAGGTCATCTCCGTCGATAGCAACAATGCTGCCCTTGATGCCGGAGTGCAGCATTACCTTGGCACCCTCGGTCAGGCTAGAAAGCAGTTTTTCAGACTCCTTGCGGCGTTTGCGGTTCTGGCTAACCAGAAGCAAAATCATTGCGGCGAGCACGCCAAGCAGAATGTAATCCAAAAGCTTTCCTTACCGACAGATACCCCGAAATTATAGGTGAGAAAGCCCGTCAGCTCAGAATGCCGCTCAGGTGAGCCTTTCCAGCTTCGGTTATCTCCCTACCCCTGGGGGTTCGATGGAGCAGACCCTGCCTTATGAGGTAAGGCTCAATGACCGCCTCAATGGTGTCCTGCTCCTCGCCGAGGGCGACTGCAAGGGTTGACAGCCCGACCGGTCTTGCTGAGAACTTGGTCGCCAGAAGTTCCAGTAGTTGTCGATCGACGCGATCCAGGCCAGCCTGGTCAATCTCAAAGATCCGCATTGTCTCAACCACGTGCTCTACCGTGATTGCGCTACTTCCATTCACCAGGGCAAAATCTCTCACCCTACGCAGCAATCGGTTTGCAATGCGCGGTGTGCCGCGAGAGCGAGACGCCAGTAGCGCTGCTGCCTCAGCGGTGATTTCGTAACCCAGCTTGGCTGCTGAACTCACGATCACTGATTCAAGCTCATCCTGCGAGTAGTACTCCAAAAAAGCAGTGAAGCCGAACCGGTCTCTCAGTGGTGTCGGGAGCATTCCGCTTCGCGTGGTGGCGCCAACCAGCGTGAATGGCTCAAGTTCCAGTGAAATTGAGGACGCACCAGGGCCCTTGCCTACCATTACGTCAACCCTGAAGTCCTCCATCGCAAGGTAGAGCATTTCTTCTGCCGATCTAGACATTCGGTGGATCTCATCAATGAAGAGCACATCACCAAATTGCAGGGCGGACAGAATCGCAGCCAGATCGCCAGCGCTTTGGATTGCCGGTCCACTCGTGAGACGGAGTGGTCGCTGGGACTCGTGGGCGACGATCATCGCCAGGGTGGTTTTTCCAAGCCCAGGAGGTCCGGCGAGTAGCACATGATCAACCGGACGCTCATGAATTTTTGATGCGTTGATTATCAGTGAAAGCTGACCGGAAACTTTTGCTTGACCAACGAACTCACCAAGCGATGCTGGTCTTAGTCGAGCTTCGAGCTCGCGTTCCTCGTCACTCACTATGGCCTAGCTTTCCAGCGGATAGCTTTGCTAGCGCTTGTTTCAACGCCTTTGAGTCATCCATTCCAGCGTCAAGAGAAGAGACTATTTGTTGCGCCTTGGCTTCGTTTGTTCCCAGTTGAGTAAGCGCCTGCATTACTGCCGGATACTTGCCACTGCCAAGTGTGACCTTGCCGGATAGTTGAAGAATGATGAGTTTTGCTGTCTTTGGTCCAATGCCTGAAATTGCGCGGAATGCAGCCTCATCTTGATTTGCGATTGCCGACCTAAGTGAGTCCTCAGGCATGCCTGCCAAGACGCCCAGGGCCAGTTTGGGACCGATGCCGTTCACTGAAACGAGTTGATCGAACAACTCTCGTTCTGAACTTGACTGAAATCCATAGAGTGACAGCTCGTCTTCTCGAACAATCAATCTGGTGTGAAGGGTAGTTTTCTCCCCCGACCTCAAGGTCAGCGAGTGTCGCGGAGTGATGGCAATTTCAAAGCCCACGCCAGAAACGCTCAGATGAGCGCGGTCAAGACTGAGCGAGATCAACTCTCCGGTTAGCGACGAAATCACAGCCCTAACCTATTCTGCGATTGGCAGCCTTTGCGGCAGCAACCCACTTCTTTTGAGCCGCCGTACCAGTCGCGCCCCCGCGCTTAGCACCACAAATTGCAACCGCTACCGCGTCTGCAACATCGGGTGGGCCGGGTATCTCTTGACCAACAAGCCTGGCAACCATTTGACCAACCTGGGCCTTATCGGCTCGTCCATTTCCCGTCACAGCAGCCTTTACCTCGCTTGGAGTGAAAAACTGGAGGGGAATGTCTAATTCGTAGGCCATTTGCATTAGCGAACCTGAGATCTGCGCCACGCCCATGACGGAACGCAGGTTTGCCTGTGCAAAAACCCGCTCCAGCGCTATCACTTCTGGCCTGTGTCGACTTAGAACCTCTTTTAGACCGGAGGCAATTTTGCCCACTCGGTCTCGAGGGTCGGTGCCTGCCTCAGAAGTGAATAGCCCAAAGTCGAGTAGCTTTGTGCCCTCGGACTCGATAACCCCGAACCCACAGCGCGTGAGTCCCGGGTCAACTCCGAGGATGATCACTTATCCCCTGGCCTCTAGCTCGCTCAGAACCGATGCGGATACGTCCATGTTCGTGTAAACGGTCTGCACATCGTCAAGATCTTCGACTGCGTCAATCAGTTTGATGACCTTCTCCGCGTTGTCGGCGTCAAGGTCGACCTTCAAAGAAGAAACGAACTCAACATCTGCTGATTCGTAGTCGATGCCGGCGTTTTGCAGTGAGGTGCGGACGGCGACAATTGAACTTGGATCGCAGGTCAGGACGTGGGACTCGCCAACCAGGGCAACATCTTCAATGTCATGCTCAATCGCAGCTTCCAAGATGGCATCCTCGTTGGAGCCATTGATGACAATGATTCCCTTGCGGGCGAACTGATAGGAAACCGAGCCTGGATCAGCCATGTTTCCCGCGTTCTTGGTAACGGCAAGCCTGACCTCCGCTGCGGTGCGGTTCTTGTTGTCGGTTAGGCACTCGATCATGATTGCAACACCGCCGGGACCGTAGCCCTCATACATGATGTTTTGGTAGTCAACTGAACCGTCATCAGCTCCCGAGCCGCGCTTGATCGCGCGCTCGATGTTGTCGTTTGGAACTGAGTTCTTGCGAGCCTTGTAGACAGCGTCATACAGAGTCGGGTTGCCGTCGATGTCGCCACCACCGGTTCTGGCTGCAACCTCGATGTTACGGATTAGCTTTGCCCACAGTTTTGCGCGCTTAGCGTCGTTGGCAGCCTTCTTGTGCTTGGTGGTTGCCCATTTGGAGTGACCGGACATAGTTCCTCTAAGTTACTTGTTCTGACTCTCTCGCACCGCGTCTACAAACAGACTGTGGAGAATCTTTGCGCCTGTGATTTCGGGGTGAAAACTGGCTCCGAAAAGGTTACCGCTTTTCACTGCAACTACATCGCCGTTGAAGCGAGCCAAGATTTCGGCGCTGCCCGCATCCAAGATTTTTGGAGCGCGAATAAACGCAACGCGCTCTGTGCCAGAGTCGAAACTGACGTCTGCCTCAAACGAGTGAGTCTGGCCACCGTAGGCGTTTCTGGAAGTCTTGATTGGTAGACCTCGGATGAACTCTTGGCCTTGAATCGCTCCTTCGACTTCATCCGAGAGCATGATCAATCCAGCGCAGGTTCCCAGCACGGGCTTTTGCTTTGCAAACTCACGCAGCGGTTCAATCAGCCCAAAGCTTTTGGCGAGGTTTGAAATTGCAGTGGATTCGCCGCCGGGAATTACGAGTGCATCCACCGAATCCAGGTCGGACTTAGTCCTAACCTTTACAGCCTCAACACCCAACTCAGTGAGTGTGTTTTGGTGCTCGCGAAAGTCTCCCTGCAGCGCGAGGACGCCGATGCGCAATTACCAGCCACGCTCCGCAAGTCGGTGTGGAGCTGGTAGGTCGTTCACGTTGATGCCAACCATCGCCTCACCTAGGCCACGGGAGACCTCTGCGATCACAGCAGGGTCATCGTAGAAGGTGGTCGCCTTCACGATTGCCGCGGCGCGAGCTGCTGGGTTTCCGGACTTGAAGATTCCAGAACCAACAAAGACACCGTCGGCACCAAGCTGCATCATCATTGCTGCGTCTGCGGGGGTTGCAACTCCGCCGGCTACGAACAGCACAACAGGGAGCTTGCCGGTCTTGGCAACCTCACGCACCAGTTGATAAGGAGCCTGAAGCTCTTTGGCTGCGACGTAAAGCTCTTCTTCGGTCTTAGCAGAGAGCGCACGAATCTCAGAGAGGATGGTACGAATGTGCTTCGTCGCCTCGGAGACATCGCCGGTACCAGCTTCACCCTTAGAGCGAATCATCGCTGCACCCTCGGTGATTCGGCGAAGGGCCTCTCCTAGGTTGGTGGCACCACAAACAAAGGGAACCTCGAACTGCCACTTGTCGATGTGGTTTACGTAGTCGGCAGGTGAAAGCACCTCAGACTCATCGATGTAGTCAACCTCAATGGACTGTAGAACCTGTGCCTCAACAAAGTGGCCAATGCGGGCCTTCGCCATAACTGGGATCGAAACGGTGTTGATGATCTGGTCAATCAGATCTGGATCACTCATTCGAGCGACGCCACCCTGGGCGCGGATGTCTGCAGGGACACGCTCGAGGGCCATTACGGCCACTGCACCGGCATCCTCCGCGATCTTGGCCTGCTCCGCAGTTACGACATCCATGATTACGCCACCCTTTAGCATCTCTGCTAGGCCGCGCTTCACGAGTGGGGTTGCTTCTAGAAATTCTTCTGACATGCCTAAATCCTAAGCTTCGGTTATCCAGTTATTTGCAATTGTTTCCCTAACTTCACCCAGCAACCGAGGCAAGGCCTTGGTCTGAGCGATGATTGGGAAAAAGTTAGCGTCGGTCTTCCACCTTGGAACGATGTGCTGGTGAAGGTGGGAGGCGATACCCGCTCCCGCCACCTCGCCTTGGTTCATTCCAATATTGAAGCCATGAGTGCCGAACACTTTTTTCAGAGTGCGCATTCCTTGTTGAGTCAGCTTCCCGATTTCGGCAATTTCTGCCGGCGTCGCCTTGTCGTAAGTGTCAACGTGGCGGTAGGGACAAACCAATAGGTGGCCGGTGTTGTAGGGAAAGAGGTTCATAAGCACGTAGCAGGTCTCCCCCTTATAAACCACCAAGCCTTCCTCTGCGGTCTTGTTCGGTGCGTGGCAAAACGGGCAGTCCTCGTCAGGGGGTTGTTGACCGGTCTGTAGATAGACGAGTCGATGGGGAGTCCAAAGCCGCTCGAAGTTATCCTTCATCGCCGAGAAGCCCTCAAGAAATTCAGTCAATTAGACCTGACGCTTCTGCTCGATGGCATCCAGAATCAACTTCAAGGCTTCTGCTCTTGGAACATCGTTAGTTTGCGAACCATCGCGATAGCGGAAGCTGAAGGTTCCGGACTCGGCATCTCTGCCGCCCGCAAGAATCATGAATGGCACTTTCAAAAGGGTGTGGTCACGAATCTTCTTTTGCATGCGATTGTCGGAACGATCGACCTCGACTCTGACTCCGTGTGACCTGAGCTCAGCTGCAAAGTCCTCCAGGTAGTCGGCAAACTCATCCGCCACCGGAATACACACTGCTTGAACTGGCGCAAGCCAGGGTGGGAAGTGACCGGCGTAGTGCTCGGTCAATACACCAAAGAAGCGTTCAATAGAGCCAAACAGGGCTCGGTGAATCATGATCGGTCGGTGGCGCTCTCCGTCGCTTCCGACGTATTCGAGATCAAACCTCTCGGGGAGGTTGAAGTCGAGCTGAATGGTAGACATCTGCCAGGTTCGACCGATAGCGTCACGCGCTTGAACCGAGATCTTTGGGCCGTAGAAAGCCGCTCCACCTGGGTCTGGAACTAGCTGAAGCCCTGACCTCTCGGCAACTGACCGCAAGGTGTTGGTGGCACGATCCCAAATTTCATCGCTTCCGACGAACTTGGGGTTATCCGGATCCCGGGTTGAAAGCTCTAGATAGAAGTCGTTCAGACCGTAATCGCGAAGCAGTCCCAGAACGAAATCAAGCACGCTAGTGAGCTCGGTCTCAAGTTGCTCGTTGGTGACAAATAGGTGGGCGTCATCCTGGGTCATGCCACGAACTCGCGTCAGTCCGTGGAGCACACCAGATTTCTCATATCGATACACCGAACCGAACTCGAACATTCTCAGTGGCAGTTCTCGATACGAGCGCTGTCTGGAGCGGAAAATCAGAATGTGGAACGGGCAGTTCATCGGCTTTAGGTAGTAATCCGCACCCGCGCGCTTGAGTTGCCCCTGGTCATCAAATTCTGCATCCAGCTTCATCGGGGGGAACATGCCGTCCGAATACCACTGCAGGTGGCCGGAAGTCTCGAACAGGGTCGACTTGGTGATGTGTGGCGAGTAAACAAACTCATAACCGGCGTCTTCATGACGCTTGCGGCTGTAGTCCTCCATGACACGCCTAAGGACTCCACCGCGAGGATGGAAAACCGCTAGACCGGATCCAATTTCATCCGGGAATGAGAACAGATCGAGCTCAACACCTAACTTACGGTGGTCGCGCTTCGCAGCTTCCTCCAGTCTCAGCATGTAGGCATCGTGATCCTCTTGTGAGGCCCAAGCGGTGCCGTAAATACGCTGTAGCTGATTGTTGTTCTCATTTCCCCGCCAGTAGGCGGCAGCTGAGCGCAGCAGGGAGAACGCCTTACCCACGAGTCGAGTGTTGGGAAGGTGTGGGCCACGGCAAAGATCTCTCCAGGCAATGGATCCGTCAGGATTGAGGTTCTCATAGACCGAAAGCTGCCCGGAACCCACCTCTGCGGCACCCTCACCAACATCCGAACTCTTCAGCGAAATTAGTTCGAGCTTGTAGGGCTCGTCTTTCATCAGCTCTCGGGCCTCTTCATCGCTCACTTCGCGACGAATAAAGCGCTGAGACTTTCCCACAAGCTCCTTCATGCGCTTTTCAATGCGCTTTAGGTCCTCTGGCTTGAAGGGCTCTTCAACATCGAAGTCGAAGTAGAAACCGTCTTTGATCGGTGGGCCGATTCCGAGTTTCGCAGGGTCAAACAGCTCCTGGACAGCTTGTGCCATGACGTGAGCGGTGGAGTGTCTAAGAATTGAGAGCCCGGCGTCCGAATCAATGCTGACACCCGAGATGGCATCGCCCAACTGAGGTTTGTAAGACAGGTCCTTGAGTTCTCCGTTGACCTCAAGCGCGATGATGGACTTGTCCTGAAACAGCTTGAAGCCATCAACACCCGGCTCTAACTCGGTGCTGACGCCATTTATAGTGACCTGCAAGATGACTCCTAACCCGCCAAAGTCTACCGAGGTTGGTTAGGTAAACCTTGCTGGTGCTAGCAATTTGACACTGTGTAGTCTGCAGACATGGCGGAACAATCAAGGCATGAACTTGAGCACAAGCTCAACTGGCTTCGTGCGGCAGTTTTGGGGGCAAACGACGGCATGATTTCAATCGCTGGAGTGGTCATGGGTATCGCAGGTGCTGGAGCAGATCGCGCAACGGTCGCACTGGCCGGTATAGCGGCACTTGCAGCTGGCGCAATTTCCATGGCCGGTGGCGAATACACATCGGTAAGCGCCCAGCGAGATGCTGAAATTGCCTACGGTCGACACCACCTTGAGATTGCAGCAAGCCCCTGGACTGCTGCCTGGGCCTCGTTTGTTGCTTTCACCTCTGGTGGCCTGCTCCCCCTGCTCGCAGTTTTGGGCCCATGGCAGGAAAACCGAGTTCCGGTGACCGTTGTTGCGGTTGTGGTTGCGCTTGGACTGACAGGCTGGTGGGCGGCTGATCGCGGCGGAGCATCAAGACGAAAGTCAATTTTGCGAAATGTCATCGTGAGTGTGTTGACCATGGTGATTTCTTACTCAATTGGTGTCCTTTTAGGCGTGACTGTCTTCGCTTAGCCATTACCCTTAGTAGCTGTGTCAAATGTAGAGAGCTTCGACGTCGCGCTCATTGGCGGCGGCATCATGAGTGCCACCCTTGGTGTACTCATCAAAAAGACCAACCCCGAAGCAAGAATCATTCTTTTTGAACGGCTTGATTCTGTTGCCGAGGAAAGCTCTAACCCTTGGAACAATGCCGGCACCGGTCACGCAGCGCTGTGTGAGCTCAACTACATGCCTGACAGCAAAGATGGCTCGCTGCCAGATGCATCAAAAGCCATCGCAATCAATGAGCAGTTTCAGGTTTCTCGTCAATTCTGGGCAACGCTGGTAAAAGAAGGCATTCTTTCCTCGCCTGAGACCTTCATTCGCTCGGTTCCGCACATGACTTTTGTTACTGGTGAGAAAGACGTTGACTACCTAAAGCGCCGCTTCACAGTCTTGAAGGATCAACCTCTTTTCGCCGGCATGGAGTATTCCGAAGACCCAAAGGCGATCGCCAAGTGGGCGCCACTAATTGTTGAGGGTCGTGAAGACTCGAAATTTGCTGCCACATACATCGACCAGGGCACAGATGTTGATTACGGTGCAATCACAAAGCAGCTAATCCACTGGCTCAAGGGCGAGGGCGTTGAGGTTCTCACCAGCACCGAGGTAAAGAAGCTCTACCAGTATCAGGACAAGACCTGGCGTCTAACCGCTAGCGGTAAGGCCCAGGGTCGCTTGATCAAGGCCGAGAAGGTGTTCGTCGGGGCTGGCGGTTGGGCTCTTAAGCTCCTGCAGAACGCCGGCATCCCGGAGATCAAGGGCTACGGAACCTTCCCAGTGAGCGGACACTTCCTTCGAACAGACAACCCTGAGGTGGTGGCTAGGCACCATGCCAAGGTTTACTCCCAGGCAGCGGTCGGTGCTCCCCCAATGTCTGTCCCGCACCTCGACACCCGCGTGGTTGATGGTAAGACTTCACTCTTGTTTGGCCCATTTGCGGGGCTGAACCCGAAGTTTCTAAAGTCCGGATCCATCCTTGATCTTCCGCTCTCGGTTAGACCTTCAAACATCGTTCCCTACCTCTCGGTAGCGCTAAAGAATTTCTCACTCGTCCAGTACTTGATTTCCGAAATCTTGAAGTCCAAGAAGCAAAAGCTTCAGAGCCTAAAGGATTTCGTTCCAAACTCAGATATGCAGGGCTGGGAGCTTTACGAGGCCGGTCAGCGCGCTCAGGTAATTAAACCGACCAAGGGCGGTGGCACCTTGCAGTTTGGCACCGAGGTAATCAGCTCCAAGGACTCTTCAATCGCGGGTCTACTCGGTGCCTCACCGGGCGCATCGGTGAGTGTGAGCGTGATGCTAGATGTGATGCAGAAGTTTTATCCGCAGAACTTTTCAAAGTTTGAGCCCGAGCTCAGAAAGCTAATCCCTGGCTATGGCAAGAAGCTAAATGCTGATCCAGCTCTGGCCAAAAAGACCCTTGCCGCGACAGCCAAGGTCCTAAAACTCAAGGCTTAGTTACCAAATAAATAACCCCCGAGGCAAGCCTCGGGGGTTATTGCTTAGCAGTTGTTACTTGCCGATCACAGTGGTGCGACCGTCAAGTTTCATCTGGGTTACCTTGCCAGCTGCAGCATCAGCCTTTAGTGCCTCTACCAAAACTTCGGCATCAAGGTCACGTACGTTGAGCTTGGAGATGTCGAACATGTTATATCCATCTCCACCCTTTGCAACGAAGTCAGTCAGAGCCAAGGTGAACTTGGTTCCATCCTTCGGGATTGGGTTGCCCTTGAGATCAACCAGCGAGACGATTCTTGAACCGACTGGCTTGGAGACATCAACGGTGAACTTCATGCCTGAAACGTGCGGCCAGCGACCATCGGTTGGATAGCGGGATACTCCGTTTTCCATTGCGGCCCAGATCTGAGTTCCGGTGACCTCAATGGTGCTGAAGACGTTTCCGAATGGGTGAATGGTGTAAACATCGCCCAGCAATACATCCCACGGACCCTCCGCATTTCCTGCGGTTGGTCGCTTGATTGACTTATCTCCCGGAACGTAGGTAGTTGCTGGGAAGGTGGAACGAATTCCACCACCGTTCATCAGGGCAAAGTCAGTGCCGTACTTGGCGCGAACCACATCGGCAGACCAGTTACCGAAAACATGCTCTCCGCTTCGCTGAACTGGTGGAGTTCCTGCGATAGGAGTTGAGACCTGAACCTGGCCCACCTTGACGTCCATCTTTGCATTCAGAGAACTCTTGAAGCGGGTGACCATCGCAGCGGTGGTGGCATCTGGGGTCTTGACGCTGGCGTTTGCCGTGGTGATCAGCTCGTTGGAGGATCCAACAACCTTCCCGGTCTCGGTATTTACACAGACCTGAAGTCGGTTGTACTGAGCGCCAGCATTGCGAACCATGGCGGTTAGCTTGCCGTTGTGCACAGACGAGTAGGTCTGGTGCGAGTGGGCTCCGAGCACAACATCAACACCCTTCAGGCTCTTGGCATAGTCAATTAGTGGACCTACAGCCTTGCCATCCTGGTTGGTGTTCCAGCCTTCGTGGATTAGCGCTACAACTACGTGTGCGCCCGCAGCCTTCGCGGCAGCAACCGCACGGTCGATGCCAGGGGCATTGTCAGTGATAGTTACCGTGCCCTTCTTTCCTGCGTAGGTGAAGTCGAGGTTGCCCGGCATGACCTGCTCAACGGTCTGAGAGGTGTTGATTCCGATGAATCCCACCTTGACTCCGTCACGCTCGATGACGGTGTACGTCTTTGCACGCTTGCCGTTTCCTGCATCTAGACCCTTGAGAGTCGAGTAGTTTGATGCAACCCAGGTGAAGTCCGACTTGCGGATCATCTGGCGCAGGTGCGTGAGATTGCGGTCGTGCTCGTGGTTTCCAAATCCGGACACATCAAATCCCATCAGGTTCATACCCTCAATGGTTGGAACTTCGGCAAACTGAGATGAGATTGGTGGCGCTGCACCGATATTGTCACCAGATGAAACGGTGAAAGTTCCAGCCACTGCGGAACGATCAGCCTTGAAGTTGGCTGCTAGTAGTGCTGCTCCAAAGCTGCTGTTTGGCTCTAGCTGACCATGGAAGTCGCTGAGCTGGAGGATCTGAACACTCTTGTGCTTAGTTGAGTAGCTGATTGGTGTTACCGCAGCGGTCTTTGCAGCAGCAGAGATGCCGTACTCATTGACAGCCTGAACCTGAACAGTGACGGACTTGGTCGACAGGGTCGGCATCAAGACACTTCTTGAGTTTGCGCCGACGATCACAGGACAAGACCCCTGACCGGCACTGACGATGTAGTGCGTGACATCTGGAGCGCCATCTACGCCGGTCCAGTTGACACGGAGGCCACCTACAGCTTGGGATACTGCTACCTTGGCCGGTGCGGTTGGAATTGAGTACGTCTCAGCTGAGACGGCGGGGGTGCTGAGGGTTAGAGCACCTAGTGCGGTTGCCGCAACTGCGGCTAGGCCAACTCTTAGTCGGCGCTGAAGAGAGAGTTTCATGGGGTAAAAATACCCCGCAAATCTTTCTGATTTGTTAACCAAGTAAAAACTCGCCTCAACCTTTGCATGAAGGTTGTGAGGCGAGCTCTATTGTTACTGGTGGGCGATACTGGGTTCGAACCAGTGACCTCTTCCGTGTCAGGGAAGCGCGCTACCACTGCGCCAATCGCCCGTCTTTTGTGGTGAGAGGTGAAGACGGGATTCGAACCCGTGTACACGGCTTTGCAGGCCGCTGCCTCGCCTCTCGGCCACTCCACCGTTCAGGTGTCTGAGAGCGGATGACGAGACTCGAACTCGCGACCCTCACCTTGGCAAGGTGATGCGCTACCAACTGCGCTACATCCGCATTGCTCTCGACAGAGAACTTGAAAATTATGCCACATAATTCCAACTCGTTGTCAAAAAAGCGAAAAGCGGTGAGATTGCTCCCACCGCTTTTCTTACTTTTTTCTATCGTCGCTCTGGATCCTGGCCGAAGCTGTAGGCGGCTTCACCGTGAACGACTAGGTCAACGCCTGCAATCTCGTCCTCTGACTTGACTCTGAAGCCAATGGTCTTCTCGATCGCAAATCCGATGATCAAGGCTGCAAGGAAGCCGTAGATGAGGACTCCGAATGCAGCTATGGCCTGAACCACAAGCTGACCGTAGTCACCACCGGTGAAAAGACCTGTGTCGGTTGCGAAGAAGCCCAGGTACAGGGTTCCAATCAGACCAGCTGCCAGGTGGATACCCACTACGTCAAGGGAGTCGTCGTAGCCAAGCTTGAACTTCAGCTCAACTGCCAGTGCACTGAGGGCTCCGGCGATGACACCTAGGAGAAGTGCAAAGCCAGGGGTGATGCTCGCGCAGGCTGGGGTGATGGCGACAAGACCTGCCACCGCACCTGACGCTGCTCCGATAGAGGTCGCCTTGCCCTCCTTTACCTTCTCGATAGCCAACCAGCCCAAGATTGCAGCTGAGGTGGCACCGAGGGTGTTCACGGTGATCAAGCCGGCATTCTCGAGTCCGTTCAGGAACTCGGCACCGACGTTGAAGCCGAACCAACCGAACCAAAGGAGCGCGGCTCCCAAAAGAACTAGTGGCACGTTGTGAGGCTGCATGATGCCCTTGGCAAAGCCGAAGCGCTTGCCCAGCACAATGGCTAGCGCTAGTGCTGCAGCGCCAGCGTTGATGTGAACAGCGGTTCCACCGGCGTAGTCGATAACGCTAGGCATATCGAGCCAGGTGCCCAGCTCCATGATCCAGCCACCGCCCCAGACCCATGCTGCTACTGGGAAGTAGGACACGGTTGCCCAGATGCCGGCAAAGACCAACCAGGCCCCAAAACGGGCACGGTCAGCGATTGATCCTGAGATTAGCGCAACGGTAATGATGGCGAAGGTCGCTCCGTAAGCTGCGCCTACCAATCCTTCGTTGTCGAGCCCTGCTAGGCCGAAGCTTGCAAATGGGTTACCGCTGAAGTCGGTAGGGTTCTCGACGGCAGACATGCTGTAGCCATAGAGCACCCAGAGGACTCCGATTAGGGCGAGCGATCCAAAGCTCATCATCATCATGCTCACGACAGACTTGGCCTTCACCAAACCGCCGTAGAAAAACGCCAATCCTGGCGTCATCAAGAGCACCAACGCAGTTGAGAGCACTGCGAAAGCTAGTTCTCCGGTTCCTAACATGTCCACCTCACTTTTAGTAATCAAATGGCCAACCCTCGGCAGCCATGGGACAATCTTGAGAGCGACCGATTACGGTCAGTCACTTCGTTAGTTTCGGCTCGGTTACAAAATCGGCCTTGCGTTACGTTTGTGTTTCAAGATGCCCAAGGAGTGGTTTTGAAAAGCGATAGGTCTGCTGCCCTTTTGTTGCTTGCTGCAGCGGTTGCAGGGCTGGTAATCGCCAACTCCCCCATCGGGTCTGGCTTCCTTGACTTCAAGCACTCCTACATTGGTTTCGAACTGATCGGTCTAAAGCTTTCAGTTGAGCACTGGGTATCCGACTTACTGCTAGCGGTCTTTTTCTTGGTAGCCGGACTCGAGTTGAAATATGAACTTCGACTCGGAGTGCTGAGCAAGTTCAAGACTGCCTTGGTTCCGGTGTTGGGTGGCATCGGTGGGGTCGCGGTTCCCGCTTTGATCTACCTTTCACTCACCTGGGGAACTGAGCTCGTGACGGGCTGGCCGATTCCGACGGCGACCGACATTGCCTTCGCCCTGGGGGTTCTGGCAATCTTCGGCTCTGGGCTTCCTAAGTCAGCCCGAGTATTCCTTCTTGCCCTAGCAATATTCGATGATCTTGTCGCGATCAGCATCATTGCTGTTTTCTATACCGATGACGTGAAGATCGAGTGGCTATTGATCGCATCGGCTATCGCGCTCGCTCACAGCGCTATCGAGCAGCTGAAGAAAATCCCGATCAATTTCATTCGAGTGATTACCTTCCTAATGCTCTGGTATGCGGTCTACCAGTCGGGCGTTCACGCAACTATCGCTGGGGTGGTGTTGGGCTTGATCATCCCAGCCTCGAAGACTCATTCCCTCACCGCAAAGCTTCAACCTTGGACCAATTCGATTGCGCTACCAGTGTTCGCTTTCTTCGCGGTCGCCATTGCACTTCCTAGCTTTGCCGAGGAGGTTTCGGTGGTGTTCCCAGCGATCGCAATTGCTCTGCCGGTTGGCAAGATCCTTGGAATCACCGTGCTTGCCTACCTTGCAAACAAGCTTGCCGCTCCTGAAGACAGACTTAGTCTGAAGTTGCCCGATTTCATGGCGGTGGCAGCAATTGCGGGCGTCGGATTCACGGTTTCGCTGCTGATGACAAATCTCTCTTTTGCCAACAACCCAGAGGTTCTTGCCGAAGCCACCCTTGCCGTTATCTTCGGCAGCCTTATCTCGATGGCCATCGGTGGCTTTCTGGCGAGCTGGCGCGGGAAGCACTACCGCCGACTAGCTAGGTCAGTAAAGCTCGCAGAGCGCGCCGATTCTTGATACCGCTCTTAGGTATTTCTTGCGATATCCGCCTGAAATCATGGTCTCAGAGAAGACTTTGGTTGCGGGAACCTTGCCTGATGTCCTCAGTGGAATCTGCTGCTCATAGAGACGATCAACGAAGCTGACCAATCTCAACGCGGCAACCTGATCCTCCAGCTGGTGCAGGTTCTTGATCGCAAGCGAACCAACCTGGTCAATCAGTTTCCTGAATTTTGTCGGGTGCAGGGTTCCAAGATGAGCCAGCAGGGCATCGAAATCCTCCAGGAAGCCGTCCTCCTGATAGCCAATCCAGTCACTCAGCTCAAGCTCGCTGAGGTTCCTAGAGTCTTGGCTGCTATCGCGATGACGATAGTCCTCGCCATCGACGCTGACAATTTCGAAGCGCTCTCCTAGGCCCTGAATCTCCCGTTTGAAATCCTCGGCAGCAAATCTTCCCTGACCAAGAGCGTTTGGTGGAGTGTTTGAGGTGGCAGCAAAGCGCACGCCCTTTTCGCTGAGCTCTTTCAAGAACCGCGACATCAGCATGGTGTCACCCGGATCGTCGAGCTCGAACTCGTCAATGCAGATCAGTGCATAGCTTGAGAAGCTCGAAACTGCTTGGCTGAAACCAAGGTAACCAACCAGTGAGGTGTACTCGAGGAAGCTGCCGAAAGCCTTTCGTCCAGAGAAGGCGTGGTAAATCGACGCTAATAGGTGTGTTTTACCAACTCCAAAACCACCGTCGAGATAGATACCGGGGATTGCCTCGGACTTAGAAAATAGCTTTCTGACTGGACCCGTTACGAATTGTTTCGAGCGCTCCACAGCCGCCTGCTGTGAGGGAAAATTGGGGTCTGGGCGGTAGTTCTCAAAGTGGGCTTTGACAAACTCAGGTGGTGGCACCAACTGTCGAATAAGCTCTTCTGTAGCGGTGGATGGAACCACACCAACCAAGGAATTTGGTTGATTTTTTGCTGGTTCTAGCACTCAGGCTCCGTTCGTCGGGGCAAGTTTAGACAATCTTTAGGAGTTACGGTGTCAGACAAGTTCTCAGGCTATGCCCATCCACAGGTTCTGGTAACCACTGAGTGGTTGGCCCAGAACCGCACCTCGGTCAAGGTCGTCGAATCCAACGAAGACATTCTTTTGTATGACACCGGCCACATTCCCGGTGCGGTCAAACTCGATTGGCACACAGAACTAAATGATCCGGTGCGTCGCGACTACTTAGATGGGGCCGGCTTTGCCGCTCTTATGCAGCGCAAGGGAATCTCCCGTGATGACACCGTGGTGCTATACGGTGACAAGTCCAACTGGTGGGCCTGCTACGCGTTTTGGGTTTTCAAGCTCTTTGGACACGAGGATGTTCGACTTCTGGATGGCGGCCGGGCGAAGTGGGTTGCAGAGGGTCGCGAGCTAACCCGTGAGGTGGATCCGGTCACTTCGGGAAACTACCCAGTTGTGGAGCGCAAGGATTCGGAAATCAGGGCATTCCGTGACGACGTTCTTAGACACGCAGGGTCACCGATTGTAGACATTCGCTCTTTCCCTGAGTACACCGGAGAGCGACTGCACATGCCGGACTATCCAAACGAGGGTGCCGCTCGTGGCGGACACATCCCATCGGCAAGGAACGTGCCCTGGGGAAAGTGCGTGCAGGAAGACGGTAGCTTCAAGCCGGTAGAGGGCTTGCGCGAGGTTCTGTTGGACGAGACTGGCTTCAGCGAGTCTGAGAAGTTCATCACCTACTGCCGTATCGGAGAGAGATCCTCTTTGACCTGGTTTGCCCTCAAGTACCTTATTGGCGTCAAGGACGTCCGTAACTACGACGGCAGTTGGACCGAGTGGGGCAACCTCGTAGCGGTTCCAGTCGCGCGTGGCGAAGAGCCTGGAGTTTTGGCCTAGTGCACGAAAGAGTAAGTGCGGTAGTTGATGACTTTCAGTCGATGACTGGCAACGATCGCCTGCAGATGCTCTTGGAGTACGCTGATGCGCTTCCTGACTTGGATAGTCGATTTGGAGAGCACCCTGAGCTTCTAGAGCGAGTTGAAGAGTGTCAGGCACCCGTATTCATCGCGGTCGAGGGTAGCCCAGCGAAGATTGATTTGTTTTTCTCTGCCCCCAAAGAGGCTCCAACAACTCGCGGATTTGCCTCTGCGCTGAATCAGGCTTTGAACGGTCTCACCGCAGCAGAAATCCTCGCTGTGTCTGATGATTTCCCAACCGAGCTAGGCCTAGACCAGCTGATTTCCCCACTTCGCGTTCGCGGCATGCGCGGCATGCTTGCCCGCATCAAAAGAAAGACGCGGGAGCTTGCTGCCGGTTAGCGACCACTTTGGATCTGCGTCGCTGTCAGATAGCTTTCTAGACGCGCTGCTTGCAGGTTCAAAAATCACCGCAAGTTTGGTTGTGGATTCAGCAGGTGAAACCCAGGATAAACAGGGCGGTTCGAAGCTACTTGGCGGACCAACTGATCTGCTATGGCTTAGGGCCTTGCGAAGGAATGCCAATCTGGTGGTCACCAGCGGTAAGACTTACCGTGCCGAAAAGTATCGGATGCCAAAGTCAGCGAATCTTGCAGTTTTCTCAAGATCAAGACTCTCCCCGCCCGAAGGACTCGATAATCCACAACGGTTCATCGAACTCGGCGAAGTCCCCTCGATACCTCAGGTCGTTCAAACCCTGGCAAAGGACTACAGCAGGATTCATCTAGAGCTAGGTCCTAGCACTTTGGTTCCAACCTGCAAAGAACTTGAACTTGGAATCTGGATAAGCTCACTCGAACCCACGGGAGTCACTGCATTCTGTGACAAGCACCAGCTGTCTGTTGTGCATGAAATCAGTGCGAAGGATTTGGTAATCGCTTACTGCCGCTAGCGGCGTGGCACGGGCCTCCTTTTCCGCTTCAGGAGTAGCTTTTTGTGGTGGAGTTAGACCTATCCGAAATCAGTGAGCCCTTCAGAGGCATGCTCGCTTCCTTGACTGAGGTCGCCACTCGTGATGAGATCGAACTAACTCAGATTCCATCCCCAAAAGGCATCGCTCCAGAGTCGTTCGCCATATCCGCAGAGATCCGGCATCAAACCGAGTCAGATCACGGTGTGAGCAGATTGGTCTTCTGTAGAGATCCTCAAATTCCAGAGGGTTGGAACTCTGAGTTTCGCATCATCGGCTACGCAAAATCACCAATCGAGTTGGAGATGGCAAAGGACGAGTATCTCTCCCAATTGCCCTGGGAATGGCTTCGCGATTCACTGAGTCAAAATGGCGCCAGCTTTGCCCATGAAGCGGGAACCACAACCACAGTTGTTTCCACCGGCCACGGTTCTTTGATCACCCAGCCGCAACATGCGGAGCTAGAAATCAGGGCATCATGGGCGCCGGTAGGTTTTGATTTGAAGCCTCATCTTCAAGGGTGGATTGAATTGCTCGCCCTGATCAGTGGCTTGCCCCCTAGGGACAGCAAAGTAGTGAGGCTTGGTTGAAGCTTTCTGCTCCCCGCCTGCCTGTGGCATTGGTCACAACTGAAAATGAGTTGCTGCGCTGTGTATCTGACATCGCAAAGGTAGATGTTCTCTCCTTAGATGCCGAGCGCGCGAGCGGCTTTCGATACTCTCAGAAGGCCTATCTGGTTCAAATAGCAACCGAGTCAGAGATTTTCCTGATTGACCCAGTTCTACTTGACGAAGAGTCACACACTTGGCGAGAGCTGCTCTCGGCTCAGCTGAACCAGAAGACTTGGCTTTTGCATGCCGCCACTCAAGACCTCCCCTGCCTTGCTCAGCTTGGGTTTTACCCCAAGAAGCTGATTGACACTGAACTGGCGGCTCGCATCGCTGGGCTAGCAAGGGTCGGACTTGGATCACTCTGCGAGGAACTTCTTGACCTAGAGCTTGCCAAGGAGCACAGTGCCTCCGACTGGTCGCTACGGCCACTGAGTGACGAGATGCTCAACTACGCCGCCCTAGATGTTGATGTCATGGCAGAGCTGTGGGTCGCACTTGAAAAGCTTTTGATCGAGCAGTCAAAGATCGATTTCGTAGCCGAGGAGTTTGAGCACCTGCTCGGTTTCAAACCCAAACCCCAGCCACAAGAACCCTGGCGCAATCTGCCAGGGTTGAGCAAAGTCAAAGATCTAAATCGAGTCAAAATTGCTGCCAGTTTGTGGCTGGAGCGAGACCGGATCGCCAGAGAAAGTGACACGGCCCCCGGTCGATTAATCCCTGACCGAGCCATCATGGCGGTTGTCAACACTCCTCCAGCCTCCAAATCTGAGCTTGCGGGCAATCGAGAGTTTCAAGGCAGGGCTTCGCGCTCCATGCTTGGGGTGTGGTGGCAGGCAATCGCTTCAGCTAATGATCTAGAGATTGAGTTGACGCCATCAGAGCGCGGCAACGGTATCCCAAATCATCGATCCTGGGAAAAGCGCTTTCCTGAAGCGCACCAACGACTCGAGAGCACCAGGCCATGGTTGGTATCGCTCTCCGAAGAGCTCTCCATCCCGGTGGAGAACCTGCTCACACCTGACTATCTAAGACGAGTCTGTTTTGCTCCGGAGTCAGACGTAGCCAAACAGCTAGAGCAGCTAGGTGCACGAAGCTGGCAAATTAACCTAGTTGCGCCTCTGATCCAAGCTGAGTTTTCTCGCCTTCAAGAGGTTTAGCGTGGGGCACCTTGGTGCCAACAACCTGAGCAACGATTTCATGGGCAATAGCTTGAGGAGTCAGTCCGAGTCTCTCCAGAATCTCTTCACGCTCTGCATGCTCGAGGAACTCAGCTGGAACACCGACCTCGTTAAGGCCAGTGTCAACACCGTTTGCCCTTAATTCCTGGCGCACTCTGCTACCAAAGCCACCAACTCGCACGCCATCTTCAAGCGTGACAACCAAACGGTGCTCGGCAGCAAGGTCGATGATGCTCTTTTGAACTGGAACTATCCATCTTGGGTCAACCACGGTTGCACCGATACCCTGAGCTGCAAGCAGGTCGGCCACTTTCATGGCGGTGTGGGCAAAAGGACCAACTGCCACGATCAATACATCCTTGCTTGCCGAGCGGTGTAGCACGTCCACACCATCCTGTGTGCGGTACTCGGCGGGTAGGTCGCTCGCTACCGATCCCTTTGGAAAACGAATCACTGTTGGGGCATCATTGATCTCGATCGCCTCCTGCAGCTCTTCGCGCAGGGTTGCCTCATCGCGCGGGGCGGCTAGCCTGATTCCTGGAACCACCTGAAGGATTGATAGATCCCATACGCCGTGGTGCGAAGCGCCATCAGGACCGGTTATGCCGGCACGGTCGAGCACGAAGGTGACGCCAGCCTTGTGGAGCGCAACATCCATCAGAAGCTGATCAAAGGCGCGGTTTAGGAACGTTGAGTAGATTGCGACAACGGGGTGCAATCCACCAAAGGCCATACCCGCTGCAGAAGCAACCGCATGTTGCTCAGCGATACCGACATCGAAGGTGCGGTCGGGGAATCGGGAAGCGAACTTGTCTAGTCCGACCGGGATAAGCATCGCTCCAGTTATGGCGACCACGTTCTGGTTTTGCTGACCAATTTGAACCATCTGGTCCGCGAATACACCGGTCCAGGATTTGCTGCCGCTAACTTTTATCGGCATACCGGACTCAGGGTTGATCTGTCCGACTGCGTGGAATTGGTCAGCCTTATCCTCGAGTGCCGGGTTGTAGCCTCGACCCTTTTGGGTGATGGCATGCACTATCACGGGTGCCCCGTAACTCTTCGCCAGCTGGAGTGCCTCTTCCATCGCCTTCAGGTCATGTCCGTCGATTGGGCCGATGTACTTGATTCCTAAGTTTGGAAAAATCCCCTGCGGTGCATTCTCAGTCACGATCGAGTGGCCTGCAGCGTGCGCAGCGTCAAAAACTGCCCTACCCAGAAAACCGAACTTATAGAAGAGCTTCTTAGATAGTCGATAGCCCTTTTTGTACCAGCCCTCTGTGCGAATGGCATTCAGGGTCTTGGCAAGACCGCCGATAGTTGGAGCATAGGAGCGACCGTTGTCGTTTACGACGATCACAAGCTTGCGGTCATTGTCGTGGCTGATGTTGTTGAGGGCTTCCCAAGCCATTCCACCCGTGAGCGCACCGTCTCCGATGACGGCAACCACGTGTCTGTCCTGACCGGTTGATTTGAATGCGCGACTGATTCCATCTGCCCACGACAGTGAGGAGGAAGCATGAGACGACTCGACGATGTCATGTTCGGATTCGCTACGCTGCGGATAACCCGCAAGTCCGTCCTTCTGACGAAGCCGTGAGAAATCGTGACGACCGGTTAGTAGCTTATGAACGTAACTCTGATGTCCGGTGTCCCAGACAATTGAGTCCCTTGGTGAATCAAAGACCCTGTGGATTGCAACCGTGGTTTCAACAACACCTAGGTTCGGACCCAGGTGTCCGCCAGTCTTGGAGACAGACTCAACTAGGTAGTCGCGAATCTCCTGGCACAGTGCGCTCAGCTCTACATCGCTGAGCCCCTTGAGGACCTGGGGCTTCGTTACCCTGCGAAGAATATCCATTTTTAGCTAAACCCGAATTGGATTTAGTTGATTCCTAGGCGACCAGGGATCGAAGGACATACTGCAGGATTCCACCGTTGCGGAAGTAGTCGGCCTCACCCGGGGTGTCGATGCGAACGATCGCATCAAACTCGATGACCGATTTGCCCGCTGGAGAATGAGCTGAAGGCTTTGCCACAACACGCACAGTCTTCGGCGTAACACCCTCATTGAGTTTTTCAATGCCTGTGACATCGAAAACCTCTGTGCCGTCTAGACCTAGCGAGTCGGCGCTCTCCCCCTGCGGGAACTGCAATGGCAAGACACCCATGCCAATCAGGTTCGATCTGTGGATGCGCTCGAAGCTCTCTGCGATCACAACCTTGATTCCAAGCAAGCTGGTTCCCTTAGCGGCCCAGTCACGTGAGGATCCAGAACCGTACTCCTTGCCCGCTAGGGCAACCAGTGGGGTGCCTTGAGAACGGTAGTTCTCGGAAGCATCAAAGATAAAGCTCTGTGCGCCCTCTGCGGTTGTGAAGTCTCGGGTGTAGCTACCCTCGACGTTTTCGAGAAGCTGGTTACGAAGGCGAATGTTTGCGAATGTCCCGCGAATCATCACCTCGTGGTTTCCTCGTCTTGAGCCATAGGAGTTGAAGTCAACTCGAGATACACCACGTTCAGTGAGGTATTTTCCAGCTGGTGAGTCTGCCTTGATAGAACCTGCAGGTGAGATGTGGTCGGTCGTGACCGAGTCACCAAGCTTCACAAGTACCCGCGCACCGGTCACGTCAGAAACTGGCTCTGGGGTGAGCTTCATGTTGTCGAAGTAAGGCGCCTTCTTCACGTAGGTTGAGTTCTCATCCCATGTGAAGATCGAACCCTTTGGAGTCGGCAGTGAACGCCAGCGCTCATCGCCATCAAACACAGACGCGTACTGAGTCTTGAACATCTCCGAGTTAATCGAAGAATCAATGGTGGACTGGACTTCTTCTGGGGTTGGCCAGATGTCCTTCAGGAAGACGTCGTTACCCTGCTGGTCTTGACCGAGCGGGTCGTTCTCGAAGTCGAAGTCCATGGTTCCAGCAAGCGAGTAAGCAATTACCAGCGGTGGAGATGCAAGGTAGTTCATCTTCACATCAGGGTTGATGCGACCTTCAAAGTTGCGGTTACCAGAGAGAACTGCGGTGACAGCTAGATCGTTCTCGTTGATCGCCTTCGAGATCTCGTCACTTAGCGGCCCCGAGTTTCCAATACAGGTGGTGCACCCGTAACCAACAAGGTTGAAACCAAGCGCATCCAGCGAGTCGGTTAATCCAGCCTTGGCGTAGTACTCGGTAACAACCTTCGATCCAGGTGCGAGCGAGGTCTTTACCCAGGGCTTGGCTTTGAGACCCTTAGCAACAGCCTTCTTTGCCAGCAGGCCAGCTGCGAGCATTACCGATGGGTTGGAGGTGTTCGTGCAGGAGGTGATGGAGGCGATGGTTACAGCACCGTGATCGATGGTGAAGTCCTTGCCTTCGACCTTTGCGGGCTTACTCTGCTCACCTGCGTAGGTAGGCAGCACCTGCTCGAACGAAGTCTTTGCCTTGGAGAGTTCGATGCGGTCCTGAGGACGCTTTGGACCAGCTATCGATGGGACAACTGTTGAAAGGTCCAGCTCCAGGTACTCGGAGTAAACCGGTTCGATTGACGGGTCGTGCCAAAGTCCTTGAGCCTTCGTGTATGCCTCTACTAGAGCGACCTCCTGCTCCGAACGACCGGTAACACGCAGGTAGTCCAGGGTGACCTCGTCGATTGGGAAGATTGCAACGGTTGAGCCGAACTCTGGGGACATGTTACCGATGGTTGCACGGTTTGCCAGTGGAACCTTGGAGACGCCCTTGCCATAGAACTCGACGAACTTGCCCACTACTCCGTGCTTGCGAAGCATCTCGGTGATTGTCAATACAACGTCGGTAGCTGTAGCACCGGTTGGGATCTCGCCAGTTAGCTTGAACCCGACGACTCTTGGAATCAGCATCGACACAGGCTGGCCCAGCATGGCCGCCTCGGCTTCAATGCCGCCTACACCCCATCCAAGGACGCCCAAACCATTGACCATGGTGGTGTGGGAGTCGGTTCCCACACAGGAGTCTGGATATGCCACGAGCTCGCCATCAATCTCGCGGGTCATTACAGTGCGAGCCAGGTATTCAATGTTCACCTGGTGCACGATTCCAGTCCCTGGGGGAACAACCTTGAAGTTGTCAAAAGCCGTCTGTCCCCAGCGCAGGAACTGGTACCGCTCGGCGTTTCTCTGGTACTCAAATTCCACGTTGCGCTCTGCGGCATCTGGGGAGCCTGCGATGTCGATCACGACTGAGTGGTCGATGACCATTTCAGCTGGCGCTAGCGGGTTGATCTGCTGTGGGTCGCCACCAAGTTGGGCTACAGCCTCACGCATGGTTGCCAGGTCTACCACGCAGGGAACACCGGTGAAGTCCTGCATGATCACGCGAGCCGGGGTGAATTGAATTTCAGTGTCAGGCTCTGCACTTGGGTCCCAGTTGACCAAAGCGTCTACGTGAGCCTTGGTCACGTTTGCACCATCCTCGGTGCGGAGCATGTTCTCCAGAAGAATCTTCAAGCTATATGGGAGCTTCTGTGCCCCGAGCTCGGCCATGCTGTAGTACTTATAGTCCTTGCCGGCTACGGACAGTGACTTAGCTTGGAAACTTTTACCCATGTGTATTTCCTCCAGAGTTACTCGAATAATCTACCGCTTTTGACTGCTGGATTCTTCTCAGTAGAACCCACGTGAGTGCCAGCAAACCTGCATATGCCGGAGCCCCCATGATTGCTCTTGCCATCGCCAGTTGCTCAACTAGGTCGGCGAAGTAAAGCGGAACCTGAACCAGCAGTCGCAGTGAGAAGAACGCAACCCAAATCAGTGTGATCACCTGGAACTTGCGTCGAAGGGGCTTATCCCCCCGCCAGTGGTCGAGGCCGAACAGGAATTGACCGGCATAGCCCAGAATAGGGCGCTTAATCAAGACGCTCACCAAAAGTACGGACCCGTAGGCGGCGTTAGTAAAGAATCCGGGTACAAAGTAGTCGGAGGCCTGCCCACCGTCGCGCAAGGCCAAAAAGGCTGCGAGCCCGACCGCTCCCAATCCAATCAGGGCCTGCATCAGCGATTTGCGCTGAAAAAGCCGAATCAAGATGAAAATGCAGGATAGCCCGACGGCCGCGGATACCGCCCAAATTGCCGAACGGCTCAGACCATAGGTGACAGAGAACGCAGTGGCGGGAAGCACTGCCTCCAGAATGCCTAAGGGGCCGCCGATGGAGGCTAGTAGCGATGAGCCGGTAAGGACTAAGTCCTCCCCCTCCTTCGCAAGTCCGAGACGACCCGCAACTTGGTCCCGCTTACTCATTCGCCGTCGGCAAGGTGATGGGTAGCAGCTCACCTGGTGGTAAGGCGGTGTCCCCACGGTTGACCGCTACAGACCGGTATAGCGCGATTAGTTTGGAGTAGGTCTCGGGTTGATAGATCTCGGGACCGGTTAAGACCCCTCTAAGAAACCAACGCGGTCCATCTACGCCGATAAATCTGGATTCGCGCAAGAATCGCTTGCCGTTCTCAGTGACGGAGGTCTGAACTCGAAGTTCTGGGCCCAGCACTCCCGGGATAATCTCTGCGAGACCATTTTGTTCGGCGATGCCCTTAGCTATCGCATTCATGGTGAACTCCCACAGACCCTCGGATTTTGTAGCAGCAAAGGCTTGAATCTGAAGTCGGTGACCATCTTGCTCGAGCGATAGCGACACGATGCGCTTTGACTGATCGTCGACATCGGCCTTGATCGTGATGCCCGGCTGTGGCGAGATGCGAAGTGAACCGAAGTCGAGATACGGTGTCAGGATGCCGAGCTCGGAGACATCAAACGGCCCATTTTCTAATCGGTCAGCCGGTTCAAGCTTCGCCATCAGCTTCGCCCCGTCGATCCAAAGCCACTGTCACCGCGGAAACTTTCTGGTAGCTCCTGAACCGGGTGAAAGGTCGCTCTTTCGACTCTTTGAAACACGAGCTGGGCGATTCGATCGCCTCGCGTAATTTGGAAGTCCTCGTCGGAGAGATTGATAAGCGTCACCATTAGCTCGCCGCGATAGCCCGCATCAACGGTTCCAGGGGTGTTCAGCACGGTAATTCCGTGTTTGGCAGCGAGGCCGGATCTTGGGTGCACCAATCCAACGTAGCCATCTGGCATAGCGATCTTCACGCCGGTCTTCACCAGTGCGCGCTTACCGGGCTCCAGGATCAAAGTCTCAGTAGAGCGCAGATCCGCTCCGGCGTCCCCTGGTTTTGCATAGCTGGGTTCAAAGCCCGCTTCGGCGATGATGAGCACGTCTAAATTCACCCCGCCAGCGTAATCTATTTGCGTGCACCTTGTTTTTGAAGAGCGATTACTGCCGGCCCCCACAACGTATCTAGCGCTCTCGCTATCAGCGCCGATGGTCGCACTGGCGGCCCTACCCTTCGGTTTAGAACTCGCTCTGACACTGGGCGTTTTGGTTCCCACGCTCCTTTTCGCACTGGCCAGCTTGCTTGCCCCCAAGATCTCACTCACCGATTTGGAGTTGCGCGCAGGCTCTTTTTCAATTCCGCGCGAAATCATTGGCGAAGTTCGGGTTTTGGATCAGCAGGCCTCGAGATTTGAACGTGGGCCGGGACTAAATGCAAATGCTCGGATGCTGTTGCGCGGAGACATTGCAACCATGATCAAAATCGAGATTCTGGATCCCCAGGATCCGACCCCCTACCTATTGATTTCTACTAGGCGCGGCGAACTACTAGCTAGCGCACTCCGTGCAAATCGGGCCTAGTTTGGTCTTCGAAGCCATCTGATTCTGCGGCTTTACCAAGAAGCAGCTCATGCAGGTGAATTCGTTCTCCTGCAGCGGCAGGATCACGACCTCAAGCTCTTCGTTTACCACATCTGGGATCGTGAAGGAATCTACGTTGTCAGCGTCATCCTCGCTGATTGTTGGCTTTGAGGGGATGCGCTCCTTAATTGCGTCTAGAGATTCCGTATCGTCATCGTTTTTACGCTGAGCGTCGTAATCAGTAGCCATCTCGCATCCCTTTCCATTCCTCGGCGTGAAGCATGCCCTAGTCATTTGATAAAAGCAAGTTGGAAACGCCGACAGTTGAATTCTCTTAGCAAACTCACCGAGCAGGTTGCCGTGGTGTTCTGAGCTCTAGTGCCAGACTTCAACCAAGGAGGCGGCTATGGAGCTCAGATTCATTACTCGCGAGAGCGATTTCCTGATTTTGGAGACAGAGTCAGGGGAACGAGCCAGGGTTTTGATTGACGAGTCCTTGAAAGAGGCTGTCAAGCGAGTTCCGCAGATCGCTAGTTCCGGGGTTAGCCCCAAGGATGTGCAGAGCGCTATCCGATCCGGTAAGACGCCTCAAGAGGTCGCTCAGCAGTTAAATGTGCCCATTGAGGCAGTACTTCCGTTCGCCGCTCCAATCTTGGATGAGCTTCGATTTGTGCTTCAGCAGGCGCTGACCACAAAAGTTTCAAATGGCTCGAAGATGCAGGAGTTCGGAGAGCTTGTTGCTCTGACGTACCCGAACCCTGACTTTGAAATCACTAAGCCAGCAGATAAGTGGGTCCTCACGGCCGGTAACAGCTTGAAGTGGCACTTTGACCCTAAGACAAGATTGATTGACCCGGTTAGTCCCGCTGCCCAGGAGCTTGCAAAGTCGATTTCAAGTGAGCGCGAGATGATTAGGGTCGCACCGCCCGTTGTCCAGGAGACTCACAGCGCCCCTGAGGTTACCGATGCAACGGCTGAGCCAGAGCCGGCGGCTTCGGTTCATGACTTAGTCGAAGAGCTCAGAGCTCGCAGAGCCGCCCAAACGAATCAGATAAAGCCCGCTAGCGCCAAGGGTCGAGCATCGCTGCCAAGCTGGGATGAGATTGTTCTCGGGACCAGCTCAGATGTTGAACCGGATCAAGGGGATCTGTAGCTCCTGTGAGCTCAATCCCCCGTGATGAGCGATCATCCGGTAGGAACGCGGTTTAGAAAAATCTGAGTGATACAGAGTGTTATTGCCCTTTGCTAAAAGCACCAAATCAGGGAGCCTCTCTTTGGCCTGCGGTCCCAGCTCACCATACAATCCGGCTTCGACAAGAGCGTTTGCATCGTACGCGCTGAACTGCTGATACGTTTCTAGCTCTTGAAGCAGGGATTCCTTATCGACTTCGGGCTTGAGATACAGATACATACTCCGGGTGTCTCCACCAACAAACTCGACTCCCCTTGGCCTTAGAAGTTCGTCTAGCTCAACTCGCTTCTGATCATTAGTGTCGACCATTCCGTGGTCCGCTGTTATGACTATCCCGGCATCCTTGGGGATCACCTGGGTGAAGCGCTCCAAGATTCCGTTCAACTGCTCCAACAGTGCTCTCCAGCTGTCTGACTCCCAGCCCTTGACATGCCCAAGCTGGTCAAGCTCTTGAATGTAGAGGTAGTTGATTGATCGCTCTTGGCTCTCAAGAAGTCGCTTGGCCATTTCGAATCGATCGGCGATTTCATCCGCCTCGTGAAAAAGCACCCCACGCATCGTTGCTTTAGTGAAACCCGTGGTCCGATACTCGGTGGCAGAAATGACATTGGTCACCACCCCTTTTTCAAGTGCGGCTTCCGAAATGGTTTGGTTGGGCTGCCACTGGAGTGGATCTGTCTCCTCGGTCCAACCATTCAAAAGATTCAATGTGCGCTGAAAGTAGCGATCTCGAACCACATGGCCAATGATTCCGTGTCCTCCCGGCCTAAGACCCGTTGCGAAACTTGATATGTTGACGCTCGTTGTCGACGGAAAAGCTGCGTGCAGCACCTGACCTTTTGAAGCAGCTCCTGCGAGGAATGGAGCGTGTCCAGCTGCAGCTTTCAAGTTTTGATAGCCAAGGCCGTCGATGAAGATGACCAGTACTTTGTTCCGGGGTTTGAAACCAAGCTCGGAGCGCTCCCCTAAAACCGAACTGAGTGCGGATTTGAACACATGCCGAATGCTCCCAAGTCCTTTGGGTACTGGAGGTAAAGTCAATGGCACCCCAGAAGTTTTACACACCGAGGAACATGACCCAGTCCAACGAACGCATTATTGACGTCGATGTCGCCAAAGAAATGCGGGAATCATTTCTGGAGTACTCCTACTCGGTCATCTATTCCAGAGCCCTGCCAGATGCCCGCGATGGCCTGAAGCCCGTTCAACGCCGCATCGTTTACCAGATGGGTGAAATGGGCCTGCGACCAGATCGCGGTCATGTCAAATCTGCCCGCGTCACCGGCGAGGTGATGGGAAAGCTTCATCCGCACGGCGACGGTGCAATCTATGATGCGCTGGTTCGTATGGCCCAGGATTTCAGTCTGCGTCTGCCACTTATTGATGGCCACGGTAATTTTGGAAGCCTAGATGACGGCCCGGCAGCTGCTCGTTACACCGAAGCCCGTCTGGCTCCAGCTTCACTTCTTCTGAATGAGTCCTTGGATGAGGATGTTGTCGACTTCGTACCAAACTACGACGCGCAGTTAACCGAGCCGAGTGTGCTGCCAGCGGCATTTCCGAATCTCCTGGTCAACGGCGCATCGGGCATCGCTGTTGGCATGGCTACCAACATGCCACCACACAATCTTCGTGAGGTAGTAGCAGCGCTGCAGTTGTTGATTGCGAACCCAGACGCAGAATTAGAGGAAATCCTCAAGGTGCTTCCTGGACCCGACCTGCCCTCTGGTGCGATTGCACTAGTTGGAGAAACTCTCACCGAGGCTTATGCCACTGGTCGCGGTGCATTTCGCATGCGGGCCAAAATCAGTATCGAGAACGTTGGTCCACGCCGCACCGGGCTCGTGGTAACCGAGCTCCCATATCAGGTTGGACCAGAGCGCGTTGTGGACCGAATTCGCGAAGCCGTAAACGCAAAGAAGCTTGAGGGGATTCATGACGTCGTAGACCTCACGGACCGTGAGAACGGACTGAAGCTTGTCATCGAGCTAAAGACTGGTTTTGACCCCTCCAGCGTTGTTGAGGCGCTCTATAAGTTCACGCCGCTGGAAGAGAATTTTGGCGTAAACAATGTGGCCTTGGTCGATGGCAGACCCCAGCAATTGAGCCTTAGAGAGCTATTGCAGGTTTACATCGGTCACCGACTTGAGGTTGTGAAGCGCAGGAGCATCAACCGCAAGGACCGCAAGAGCGCGAGGCTGCACCTTCTTGAGGGCTTGCAAATTGCAGTGCTCAATATTGACGAGGTGATTGAGGTGATTCGCACCTCCGACACGGTCGAGTCCGCGCGAAGCCGCCTGATGCAAATTTTTGACCTCTCAACGCTTCAGGCAGACCACATCCTTGAGCTGCGGCTAAGAAGATTGACTCGATTCTCTGTGATCGAGTTAGAGACTGAAGCCGACGAGTTGCGCCGTGAAATCGAAGAACTTCTTAGGCTGTTGTCCTCGGAGCAGCTGATGCGCAATCTTGTCTCTAAAGAACTCGACAAGGTCGCTCAGGATTATGGTGACGAGCGCCGCACTCTGTTGATTGACGCCTCGGGAATCTCCGTGGTTTCGAGATCGAAGGTCGTGGTTCAAGAGCTCAGTGATGAACCCACCAACGTTTATATTTCCCCCACCGGGGCAGTATTCCGTTATTCAGGTGTGGTCGCCCATACCGAAGCGAGACTGCTGTTTGAGAGCACCACTCGCAGCGATGTCGCATTCCTGACCTCAAACGCTGAGGCGGTGCGGGTTCATGTCGCGGATCTACCCAATTACAACCCAGGTGTGAGCGGTGCGATGCCAGATGCGACCGAGTTCTTAGGCTCCGCTAATCGCGTGGTAGCGGTAATGCCGTGGGGCTCTGAGGCAACATATGCCCTAGGCACGGCTCAGGGCACGGTTAAGCGCTTTGCGGGACCCTTGCCTGATAAGGACCAGGTCTCCGTGCTCGCACTCAAAGAGCTGGACGAAGTGGTAGGGCTGGTTGAAGCCGACGAGAGCACTGAATTGGTGTTTGTAACCAGAGAGGCAAATGCCCTGGTATTCCCTGCAACATCTGTTCGACCGCAGGGACTTCCGGCATCTGGAATGGCCGGAATAAACGTCGAGGATTCCAGGGTAATTTTCTTTGGTCGAGCAGACTCGGATTCCTATATCGTAACTGCGGCGAACCTTTCTGCTGCGCTTGGCGACACCGATCCTGGTGCGGGAAAGATTACTCCGCTTCGAGAGATTCCTCGCAAGGGAAGAGGAGCCATGGGAGTGAGAGTGCAGCGGTTCCTCAAGGGCGAGGATCAGCTTTACTTTGCAGCGGTTGTCCAGCACGGGCTGCTCTTTGACCTGGACGGCAATCCGCTTCCTGAACTTGATAAAAACTCCAAGCGAGACGCTTCTGGATCAGCTCTTGAACGGTATGTAGCTAGCGCCTTCTAGGCGTCGATTCGCTCTCGGTCGAAATCGTCGGCCGCATCAATTATGAAGTCCTTTCGAGGCGCGACATCCGAACCCATCAACAGCTCGAACATCTCCTCGGCAATTTGAGCATCTGCGGCAGTGATTCGTCTCAGGGTTCGGTTTTGTGGCTGCATGGTGGTCTCAGCTAGCTGATCAGCATCCATCTCCCCCAGGCCCTTATAGCGCTGAATCGGCTGCAGGTAGCTTTTACCCTGTTTATCAAGACGCTGCAGCAGGTCCGTTAGCTCCTGCTGCGAGTAGGTGTAAATCGGCTCTTTACTCCTGCCGTTCTGCACCATGACTCTGTGAAGCGGCGGAACGGCAGCGTACACCCGACCTGCCTCTACCAATGGCCTCATGTATCGGAAAAAGAGGGTGAGAAGCAGTGTTCTGATGTGAGCCCCGTCAACGTCGGCGTCTGACATCAGAATGATCTTCTCGTAACGGACCTGCTCAAGGTCAAATGTGCGGCCAGAACCGCCACCAACCACCTGAATGATTGAGGCACACTCGGCATTCGAGAGCATGTCGGAGATCGATGCCTTTTGGACGTTGAGGATTTTGCCTCGAATGGGCAGTAACGCCTGGAATTTGGAGTCACGCGCTAGCTTGGCGGTGCCCAGCGCGCTATCACCCTCAACAATAAACAGCTCCGAGCCCTCAGTAGCGCTAGCTCTGCAGTCAACCAACTTGGTCGGTAGCGACGAGGACTCCAGTGCGTTCTTTCGTCGCTGAGTGTCCTTCAGGGTACGTGCTGAAATGCGGGCCTTCGCCTCATTGACGATTTTCTCGAGAATCTTTTCAGCCTCTTGCTTTGAACCCCTGATGTTGCCGGACAGAAAACTGTCGAGGTATCTCGATACGGCGTTGGCGACAATTTGCTTCACCGCAGGGGTGCCAAGGGTTTCCTTGGTTTGACCCTCAAACTGCGGTTCGGGAAGGCTAACGGTCACGACTGCCGTGAGGCCCGCCATGACATCCTCACGCTCGATTTTGAGGCCATTGGCCTTCAGTTTGCGTGAGTTGGTTTCGACCGCAGCACGAATGGACTTGAGCAGCCCCTGCTCAAATCCCGCTTGATGCGAACCGCCCTTCGGCGTCGAGATAATGTTCACGAATGATCTGAGTTCGGTTTCAAATCCAGTGCCCCAGCGAAGTGCAACCTCGACCTTGCACTCGCGCTCGATCTCTTTAGAAACCATCGAGCCGGAGTCGTCCAAAACCGGCACGGTCTCCTTGAAATTTGCAGACTCCGAGATTCGCTTGGTGGCAACAACAGGAGCATCTTTGCAAAGATGCTCGACGTATTCAGAGATCCCACCCTCAAATTCAAACTCAAGCTTGGTACCGGAGCGCCTGTCTTCAGCACTTAGCTTGAGCCCTGGAACCAAAAAGGCAGTTTGGCTGAGCCTGGCTTTTAGATCGTCAATTGAGAAGACCGCACTTTGATCGAAGATTTGCCTGTCTGGCCAGTAGCGAACCTTGGTTCCAGTGATTGTCTTTGCGACCTTGCCAAGTTTCCTAAGCTCCGAGTTATCTTCAAACGGCTTAAAGGGTGCATCAGGCTGGTCAGACGCGAAGGTGCCCGGTTCCCCCCTGCGAAAAGACATTCCCCAGGTTTGCCCATCACGGTTCACTTCAACGTCCAGGCGCAGGCTAAGTGCGTTCACTACCGATGCCCCAACACCATGGAGACCGCCGGAGGCGCCATATGATCCTCCACCGAACTTGCCGCCGGCGTGCAGCTTGGTAAAGACGACCTCGACTCCGGTGAGTCCAGTTCTTGGTTCAATGTCTACGGGAATGCCTCGCCCAAAATCCTGAACCTCGAGGGAGCCGTCCTCATGGGCGATAACCCTGATTTCCTTGCCATATCCGGCAAGGGCCTCATCTACTGAGTTGTCGATGATTTCCCACAGACAGTGCATCAAACCGCGACCATCGGTAGAACCGATGTACATTCCGGGGCGCTTGCGAACGGCCTCAAGACCCTCAAGAACTGAAAGGTGACGGGCTGAGTAGTTTTCCACGACGCAACGCTAACCGATAGCAGGATGCATCCCAGACTGCCACTTCGCAGATAGCGAAACTGGCGCAAAATCGGGACTGTTTAGGGGCTGTCCGTGTTTCAATAGTCGCAATGGAAAACACCGCTGAGAAACTTCTTGCCACTGACCGCTGCGACGTCTGTGGAGCACAGGCCTACATTCGAGTCGAGCTGGAGATTGGCGAGCTGCTTTTCTGCGCCCACCATGGAAACGCCAATAAGGAGAAGCTTCAGCCAATCTCCATTAACTGGCACGATCAGTCTGACGAACTCAGTCAGCGATAGAAGTCTTAATTATCTGCTCGAGGTAATTTTCGAGCCTTCCCGAGAAGCTTGAACTGAGTTCTGTTTCAACGCCGATGGCATCCAAAACTAGCTTGAGCAAGTCCGGCGACTTTGCAAGCACCGGCCCGTACAAGGCTGTTCCTATGAAGGCACCCTGAATAAACAGGTCAGAACCGTCTAAATCAGTATTGCGGTATCCAAATGCGCTGAGCGATCCGGATTTAGCCACGCGAAATTCACTTACCCTGGCGGCCCGAACAGGATTGGGAAGTCCGTCAAGGATGTCCATGTAAAACTCATAGCTCGAACCCACCAAGAGGGTTGCTTTCCCCTGATCTAGTCGCGACTGCAGGCCTGGAGCCAGCTCCAAAAGTTCAGCTGAGTATTCGCGCCTCACAGCATTGAACGAGTCACCGATCAGAACGAAGTCCGCACTTAGGTCAAATTCGTGCAGAACCTCAAAATCAACCCCTCGCCACTGCAACTGCTTAGTCAATACAAGCAGATTGCCCTGGTCTGCATTTCTATTGAATAGCTCGGGTCTATAGCTTGAAAGAGAGATCATTTCGCCAGCCCTAAATGTCTTCGAGTGCGGCGCATCGCATCAGCTGAGAACATGATTGTGGGCGAGTCTCCAGGAAGTTCTAGAAAGTAGTCAGCGGCATCCTGAGGCGACTGAATCACCCTTCCGATTTCGACTCCGCTATAGGTGAGGGCCAAGGCGAGATCGTAAGCATTTAGCCCACCCACCACATCAACTCTGGTCAGTTTCGAGAAATCGACCGCCCACAACCAGCTAGGATCGTGAATGTCAGACCCGGCCATGAGCATCAACGGAGTCTCTTGGCCGGAAATGTTCTCCAGGTTGAGGTTAAAGCTGACGGAGTTCTGCACCAACATAAGCCGAACCTCTCGGCCGGCAATCTCTGTTCGCTCGTCACGAGCAAACACGACAGGCATGTTTTCGAGCGTGGTTTCAACTAACTCCTGATCGATAACAACGGTTTGCTCAACGGCTGCGATCGCTGCAGCGATGTTCAAAGCCTGGTGCGTGCCCGCGCTTGGAAGCTTTACGAAATAGCGCGCCCGCTTGGTTGCTATCTCAGCGCTCGTGCCTTCAACGCGAACAACCTCGGCCGAAATAGGAAGCGGGTCAGGCTGGGAAAAATTGATTGCATATTCAGGCCTCTCACCCTCAAAGGTTCTTCCCAAGCCAAACGCCAGGGAGTTCACCTCCTGAGCAAACTCCAGAAGGTTCGGGTCATCACCGTTGAGGATTACCAGCTCACTGGCCGCTGCAATACGTCTTAGCTTGTCCTGAACAAACTCTGGGTCCACGAAGCGATCCAGCTGATCAGATAGCACATTTGTCAGTACCGAAGTCCTTGGCCTTAGTTCAGAAATCAGGGCTGCTCCGTGCCCCTCATCGAGCTCCAGGACGACGATGTCGGCGTCAATGCGTCCTCTTAGATCTCCAAATTGCAATACCGCTGCGTATAGACCCTGACGAATATTCGCCGTAGATGGATTGGTGAATACCTTTAGCCCTGCGGCCCTAAGCAGCTCAACGATCACCTTGGTGGTGGTGCTTTTTCCGGCTGTCCCAGAAACGGCGATTAGCCCGTGAGGAGCAGATGCAATTGCCCTTGAGAGTAACCTCGGTTGGATTTTGAATGCGATTGTGCCGGGGAGGGCTGACCCTCCACCCCTACGTACGAGTCGGAGAAGAAACCGGGCGACTTTGCCCAACAGCATTGCGGCAAAGGTGCGCAATTAGCTGTCCAGGTAGTCCCGAAGCAACTGCGAACGAGAGGGGTGACGAAGCTTAGACATGGTCTTGGACTCGATCTGTCTAATGCGCTCTCGTGTGACACCGAACTTCTCGCCAATTTGGTCGAGAGTCATTTGCACACCATCTCCCAAACCGAAGCGGGAGCGAATGACGCCTGCCTCCCTTGGGTGAAGACTGTCTAATACGCGCTCCAGCTCCTGCTGCAGCATGGTGAAACCAACTGCGTCTGCAGGGACGACCGCCTCGGTGTCCTCAATCAAATCTCCGAATTCGCTGTCGCCATCTTCACCCAGAGGGGTGGAGAGCGAGATTGGCTCACGGCCGTATTTCTGGACCTCAACAACCTTTTCTGGGGTCATGTCCAGTTCAGCTGCTAGCTCCTCTGGAGTGGGCTCTCGACCAAGGTCTTGCAGGAGCTGACGCTGAACACGGGCAAGCTTGTTGATGACCTCAACCATGTGAACTGGGATACGGATAGTTCTAGCTTGGTCGGCCATCGCACGAGTGATTGCCTGACGGATCCACCAGGTGGCATAAGTCGAGAACTTATACCCCTTGGTGTAGTCAAACTTCTCAACGGCTCTGATTAGACCGAGGTTTCCCTCTTGAATCAGGTCAAGGAATTGCATGCCTCTACCGGTGTAGCGCTTTGCAAGCGATACAACTAGACGAAGGTTCGCCTCTAGGAGGTGAGACTTTGCACGCTGACCATCTTTCACAACCCAGGTGAGATCGCGTCGCTCTTGAGGTGAGAGGTTTTTGGCAAGCGAAAGCTTCTCCTCAGCGAACAATCCGGCCTCAATGCGCTTTGCTAGCTCAACCTCGAGCTCCGCATTTAGAAGCGCGACCTTACCGATCTGCTTGAGGTAATCCTTGACCGGGTCTGCTGTAGCGCCGGAGATAGTGAGGTTCTGAACCGGGATGTCGTCATCGTCGTTGTTCAGAACTAGCACATCGGCGGGAAGCTGAATGGATTCGGTGGCTAGCTCTTCTTTGGCCTCGTCCTCAGCGGTTAGGTCAACGGCCTCTTGTGCCTCGGCGACGATGTCCTCGACAGGCTCTAATTCAACTTCTTCTTCATCTTCTTCATCGCCATCGGGCAGATCAGCCACAGCCTTTGACTTCTTTGGAGCCTTCTCGGCCTTAGCTTTGGCCTTGGAGATAGTAGCGATGATAAACCTCGTTTTTGGGCAGACTTTAAACCCTTGTCAAGTCGGGTGACCTGAAAGGGTTTAGGGGCAAATTATGTCACGGAAGTGACCATTTCACAATCTAGAACGCCTATTTGGCCGAACTTATTCCTTTTCTTCGCCTGTTCTCCGCATGGCGGCGAGGTAATTTTCAAGTTCTTCGGCTAACTGGTCCGCACTTGGAGGCTCGCTCGGAACTTTTCCGATTGGCGCTCTCGCGGGTCCATCAGTTGAGGAGTAGCTCGACTCGAGGGTTGCAACCAACTTAGCCAGTTCGGAATTCTCCTCGACCTGGGAGTCGACCTTTGCCAGGAATTTCTTGGACGAGTCTCTGAGCTCGTCGGATGGAAACACCAAGCCAGTTGCAGCGCTAACAAGCTCGAGCGCCGATACCGCAGCACCAGGAACCTCGTTATCAGCCAGGTAGTGCGGCACCAACAGCACAAAGCCCGCTACCGGCAGCTCCGTCTTCGAAAGCGTGTACTCGAGTAGATGCACCACGTTTCCTGGCACTTGGGTTTGCGGCTTCCACTCCGAAAAGCGATCGATCAAGTCCTTGCGATTGCCCGAAACCGTCACGCCTATCGGCCGGGTGTGGGGCAGTGGAAACGGGATTGAGTTCACCCAGGTGAAGGAGCTGATTTCGAGCTCTTCACAGAGGTCTTCGATGGCCTGCGAAAACGCTTCCCAGCGAAAATCGGGTTCGTAGCCATCGAGCACCAGAAATGCCTGGTCCGCCTCGTCCCGCATGAGGTAAATACCCAACTCTGCGGGCTCATAGGACTCAATGTGGTCTTTTTCGAAGTAAAGCATTGGCCGTCTGGAACGGTAGTCCAAGAGCTCATCGTTATTGAACTTGATGACCAGCTCAGATTCGAGACTTGCAAACAGGTGAGAGGAGACCTGACCGATAGCTGTACCGGCATCTGTGAATCCAGTCAGCATGCCCAGCAGGGGTAGACCTACCAGCTCCTCCTCGGGCACCAGGACACGATACAAAGGACTCATAAGCCGATACTAACCCACCTAAGCTTTTCTTTTATGACTTCGATTTCACTCGCACTCTCCCCCAGTAAATCCCAGCTTGCCATCCGCTATTCCGACTCCGGCTGTGAGCCGGTTGCCCTGGAATACGCCCCAAATCAGGAGACTCTCACTCAGTACGGTGCAAAACCGGCCAACGCCGCTGTGGCCAAGGTCCCAGGGCCAAGCGGACTCGTTCTGGTGGTTGGTTCTAACGGCTTGAATCTGCGTGATTTTGGCGCTGTTGTTCGGCGCGAAGCGTCCGGTGAAATCAGCGTTTTGGCGCAATTGAGCACCAAGGAAGAGCTCGAACAGTTAGTTGAAGGACTGCTTCTGGGCGGTAAGACCCCCACTCGCTTCAAGAAATCCTCAAACGAAATGGCCGGGTTCGAAATCATCGTGCCGGCAGAGCTTGTTAACGCTGATCTAACAAAAGTTCAGAAAATCTGCGCTCAGATCATTGCCATCCGTGAGTTGATCAACCTTCCCGCCAACGAGCTCTGGCCTGACAAATTGGCTCAGGAGGCAAAGCAAATGGCAACGGGGTTGCCAGTTGAGGTAGAAATCTGGGACGAGCAAAAGCTTGAGCAAGAGCGCTGCGGAGGAATTCTTTCGGTTGGAAAGGGATCGGTCCGCCCTCCAAGGTTGGTGAAGCTCAGTTACCACGGTGGTGGAAAACACATCGCCTTGGTTGGTAAGGGCATTACCTTTGACACGGGCGGTCTATCACTCAAGCCAGCCGAGGGAATGGTCGGCATGAAGTACGACATGGCTGGTAGCGCGACCGTACTAGGAGCAATCCTGGGCATTGCGACCCTGGGCCTAAAGGTCAATGTGACTGCCTACATGTGCCTGGCTGAAAACATGCCATCTGGTTCAGCCACCCGTCCTGGGGATGTCATCACAATCCGCAACGGCAAGACTGTCGAGGTTTTGAACACAGACGCAGAGGGTCGCCTGGTTCTGGCCGATGGACTTTCCCTAGCCACCGAGCAAAACCCCGACCACATCATTGACGTTGCTACCCTCACCGGTGCTGCTCGGATTGCTCTTGGCGATCGCTATGCAGGGGTTATGGGTTATGGCGAGGCAGTGAAGCTTTCTCTAGAGTCTGCAGCTGCGGCAAACGAACTTTTGTGGGAGATGCCACTGCCCCCAGAGCTCCGAACCATTTTGGATAGTGAACTGGCGGACCTGGCCAACGTCAAGATCGGAAATCGCGCCGGCGGAATGATGGTTGGTGCGCAATTCTTAGCGGACTTTGTTTCCAAAGATGCTTCCTGGGCTCACCTGGACATCGCTGGCCCAGCCAATAACGATGCTGCGCCGTATGGAGTCATTCCGAAGGGTGCTTCCGGTGTGATGATCAGAACGCTTATCGGTTTCGCCCAGCGGGTTGCTCAGTAGTAGGCTTAAGCCGTTTCGCCGACTTTGGAGCTCTAATCAATGGCTAATCATGAATTCGACCTTGTAATCCTTGGCAGTGGTAGCGGCGGTTACGCCGCAGCATTGCGCGCCGCACAGTTGGGAATGACTGTTGCGTTGATTGAGAGAGACAAGCTCGGTGGCACCTGTTTGCACCGTGGTTGCATCCCAACCAAGGCTCTCCTGCACTCTGCCGAGGTTGCAGATGTCACCAAGGAAGCAGCGCACTTTGGCGTGAACGCGACCTTCCAAAGTATCGACATGACCGCGGTTAACCGCTACCGCGATTCGATCATTGACAAGCTCTACAAGGGGCTTACCGGTCTGGTCTCCTCCAAGAACATCACTTTCGTGACTGGAGAAGGTCGTCTAACCGGACCAAAGACCGTCACAGTTGGAGCTGAGTCATACACCGGCAAGAACGTTGTACTTGCTACAGGCTCCGTGACTAAAACCCTGGGTATTGAAATCGGCGGTCGCGTTATCACCTCCGACCAGGCTCTACAGATGGACTGGATTCCAAACAAGGTCGCGATTTTGGGTGGCGGCGTAATTGGTGTTGAGTTCGCATCTATCTGGCGTTCATTTGGCGCTGAGGTAGTGATTATTGAGGGCTTCGATCGCCTTGTGCCAAACGAAGACCCGAGCATGAGCAAGGGTCTTGAGCGCGCCTACCGCAAGCGCGGCATCGAGTTCAAGCTCGGCAATAAATTCAAGAGCGTTACCCAATCTGAGACTGCGGTAACCATTGAGCTCGAAAATGGCGAACAAATCTCAGCAGACCTCCTCCTAGTTGCTGTTGGTCGTGCTCCTAACGCCACCGGTTTTGGCTACGAGGAGCAGGGTGTTGCCATGGACCGTGGCTTCGTGCTGACCAACGAGCGTCTAGCGACAAACCTGCCAGGTGTGTATGCCGTCGGAGACATTGTTCCTGGTCTCCAGCTTGCTCACCGAGGATTTATGCAGGGAATCTTCGTAGCCGAAGAGATCGCTGGCCTGAACCCAATCGTGGTGAACGAGTGGGGAATCCCTCGCGTCACCTACTGCGAGCCGGAGATTGCTTCTGTCGGACTGACCGAAGCTCAGGCCAAGGAGAAGTTTGGTGCCGACTCGATTTCCACATACGAGTACAACCTCGCTGGAAACGGCAAGAGCAACATCTTGGGAACCGCTGGTGTAATCAAGTTGATCAGACAGGTCAACGGTCCGGTTGTCGGATTCCACATGATTGGCTCCCGCGCTGGCGAACAGGTTGGCGAGGCGCAGCTAATCGTGAACTGGGAGGCCTACCCAGAGGACGTTGCACCTCTCATCCACGCGCACCCAACCATGAACGAAGCAATTGGCGAGGCGCACCTTGCGCTTGCCGGCAAGCCACTCCACGCACACGCATAGGTTTAGAAGGGATCAAAAATCATGAGCGAAGTAGTTCTTCCAGCACTCGGTGAGTCTGTAACCGAGGGAACCGTGACCCGTTGGCTTAAGAAGGTCGGCGACACCGTTGCAGTTGACGAGCCACTAGTTGAGGTTTCAACGGACAAGGTAGATACCGAGATCCCCTCGCCATTTGCTGGAGTAGTGCAGCAGATCCTGGTCCAGGAGGACGAGACCGTAGCGGTTGGAGCTGTGCTGGCAATCGTTGGAGATGGCGCAGCTGCTCCGGCTCCAGTAGCTGAAGTTCCGGCCCCAGTTGCGGCAGCACCTGCCGAGCCTGCCCCAGTAGTGGCTCCCCCGGTCGTTGCCGCTCCAGTTGTTACACCTCCGGTTGTTGCCGCACCAGCTGCACCTGTTGTCGCAGCTCCAGTCGTGTCCGCACCCGTTGCTCCGGCTGTGGTTTCTACTCCAGCTCCAGTTGTTGCCGAGCCAGCTGAGTCCGACCCTAACTACGTGACCCCAATCGTTCGCAAACTCGCAAACGACATGGGAGTAAACCTTGCAAACATCGCCGGCACTGGTGTCGGCGGTCGAATTCGCAAGGAAGATGTGCTTGCAGCTGGTTCGCGTCCAACCGCTCCCGTGATTTCGGCACCGGTTGCATCAGCACCTGCACCACTGGTTGCTTCTCCGCTTCGTGGAACCACCGAGCCGATGTCCAGGCTTAGAAAGGTCTTGGCAGAGCGTGCAGTTGCGTCGATGCAGCAGACCGCTCAGCTAACCACCGTGGTTGAGGTCGACGTAACCCGAATTGCTTCCTTGCGTAAGCGAGTTCAGGGTGAGTTCGTCCAGAAGACAGGTGTCAAGCTGAACTTCATGCCTTTCTTCACCCTCGCTGCTGCTGAGGCGCTCGCAGCGCATCCAAAGATCAACTCCAGCGTTGATGGGGACAGTATCGTCTACCACCCAACTGAAAACATCAGCTTCGCTGTAGACACCGAGCGTGGACTGCTCACCCCAGTAATCCGCAGCGCAGGTTCATTGAACATCGCTCAGATTGCTCAGCAAATTGCTGACCTAGCGGACCGCACTCGCAACAACCAGCTAAAGCCAGATGAGCTATCGGGTGGTACTTTCACTTTGACTAACACCGGTTCTCGCGGAGCATTGTTTGACACCCCAGTTGTCTTCTTGCCTCAGTCGGCAATCCTTGGAACTGGAATTGTGACCAAGCGTCCTGCTGTTGTGACAGACGCAGAGGGCAACGAGTCAATCGCCATCCGTTCTTTGGTTTACCTGGCCTTGAGCTACGACCACCGCACGATTGATGGAGCGGACGCCTCACGATTCTTGACCGATGTCAAGGCAAGACTCGAGGCCGGAGCCTTCGAAGCCAATCTAGGAATCTAGATAAAACGCCCAGGACCCCCTGGGCGTTTTTCTTAGCTTGACTCCCCTGACACCCAAAGGGTTTCCCATGATTGGTACTAGACGGTTTGCGAAAGGCATGCAGATAAGTTTCATGCTCGTAGCATCTAGCATCGCTAAGGCTTTAGGTCGGGAATCGAAATTGCTGTGGAAAAGGTTGGTTAGGTCAAATGCCTGAATTCAAAGTAATCGGTTTAGACCCCAATTTCGTTTCCTATAAAGACGGTTTGGAATTGCAGCGAGATCTCCACCGCAAGGTGGTAGCCGGTGACGCGCCGGATACCGTCCTACTGCTTGAGCACTCAAGCGTCTACACGGCCGGAAAGCGAACCGAAGATCACGAACTACCCAAGGACGGTAGTGAGTATTTCGAGACTGATCGAGGTGGAAAAATCACCTGGCATGGCCCAGGGCAGTTGATCGGCTACCCAATAATGCGCCTGCCCCAGCCAATTGACGTCGTTAACTATGTTCGCTACCTCGAAGAGGTTCTTATCGACGTTATCGCCGAATTTGGCGTAGCGGGAATTCGCGTGAAGGGAAGGACCGGAGTCTGGGTCGAGACTCCACTTGGCACCCAGAAGGTTGCGGCAATCGGAATCCGAGTATCCGAGAAGGTGACGATGCACGGCTTTGCACTCAACTGCAACAACTCACTCGATCCCTATGACCACATCATCGCCTGCGGTATCCAGGATGCAACCACGACAACACTTTCAATTCTGACTGGAAAGCTGATTACCCCGGCAGATGCAGCTAGCCTTGTAATGCAAAAAATGGGAGAGATACCAAATGAGCGAAAAGCCAGAGCGTAAGTTACTAAGGCTCGAGGTTCGCAACTCTCAGGTGCCAATCGAGCGAAAGCCAGAGTGGATTAAGACCACCGCGAAGATGGGTCCTGAGTACCGACAGTTGCACTCTCTCGTAAAGGACAAGGATCTACACACTGTCTGCCAAGAGGCAGGTTGCCCCAACATTTTTGAGTGCTGGGAGGATCGAGAAGCAACCTTCCTAATCGGAGGCTCGCAGTGCACCAGAAGGTGTGACTTCTGTCAGATTGACACTGGAAAGCCCGCCGCATTTGATGCAGATGAACCAAGACGCGTTGGTGAATCGGTCAAGCAGATGGATCTGCGCTACGCAACCGTAACCGGTGTCGCACGAGACGATCTACCCGATGAGGGCGCCTGGCTGTATGCCGAGACCATTCGCCAAATTCACCGCCAGTCCCCCGGTACTGGCGTCGAAATTTTAGTCCCAGACTTTTCCGGGAAGCCAGAGCTTCTGCAAAAGGTGTTTGATGCATCCCCGGAGGTTTTCGCACACAACGTGGAGACGGTGCCCAGGATCTTTAAGCGCATCCGCCCTGCCTTCAGCTACGAGCGCTCGCTCGATGTTCTCACTCAGGCGAGAAACGCCGGCATGGTCACCAAGAGCAACCTAATCCTTGGCATGGGTGAAGAGCTAGAAGAGGTCTCACAGGCGCTGCGAGATCTTTACGAGGCCGGTACTGACATCATCACAATCACGCAGTACCTAAGGCCATCTCCTCGCCATCACCCCGTTGAGCGTTGGGTCAAGCCAGAGGAGTTCGTCGCCTTAGCCAAGGAGGCCGAAGAGCTGGGCTACCTGGGAGTTCTCGCTGGGCCATTAGTTCGAAGTAGCTACCGCGCCGGAAGACTTTGGGCCAAGTCGATGATTGCCAAGGGTCGTGAGATACCGGCTGAGCTAAAACACCTCGCTGACAAACTTGAATTCAGCCAGGCAACCGCCGTCGCCTAACTAAACTACTGACGTGCCTAAAGATAAGAAGAACAAAGCCCCTGGACGTTTCCGTCAGCTGCTGCAGGTTTATAAGATCACCGCGAAGAGCGACCCTTCCAGCGCTTGGATAGCCGCCCTCGGGTTCCTAGGAGCTCTCGGTGTAGGTCTAATTGCCGGCTACCTTCTAGATCCGGGTAACCCCTGGTCGATGGTTCTCTGGGGCCTAACTGGCACGACTTCTGGTCTGCTAATCGCAATGATCATCATGTCTAAGCGTGCAGAGCGAAACGCCTACATGCGTATTGAAGGTCAGCCCGGTGCGGTTGGTGCGGTGCTGGATAGCCAGATAAGAAGATCTTGGCGAGCAAACCCAATGCCGGTTGCCATCAACGGCAAGACAAAAGAGGCTGTGTACCGGATGGTTGGTCCAGCGGGCGTGGTTTTGATTGCCGAGGGTTCAGGTGCACGCGTAACCCAGATGCTTGATGATGAGGCTCGGAAGATCAACCGCGCAGCACCGGGGGCAACCGTTCATAAACTGAAGGTTTCACAAGACAACGGCATTCGCCTTCATGCGCTACTAAAGACCGTCTACAAGCTTGGCAAGACCATGAACCGTGCTGAGGTAACTGCGGTTACCAACCGACTCGAGGCACTTGGGGCTGGTGCTGGCCTGCCAATTCCGAAGGGTATTGACCCAACCAAGGTTCGCGCTCCAAAGCGCAAGGGTTAACATTTCTGAAACATACCTGCGCTAGATTTCGTAGCGTTCCGCTATCCCATTACCTATGAGAGGGCATTCCATGTTCAAGACCGCGTCCGAAGTGATCGCATACATCAAGGAAAACGACGTCAAGTTCCTCGATGTTCGCTTCACTGACCTTCCAGGCGTGCAGCAGCACTTCAACCTTCCAGTTTCTCAAATCGATGAGGACTTCTTCGCCAACGGACAGCTCTTTGATGCTTCCTCCATCCGCGGTTTTGCATCGATTCACGAGTCAGACATGCAGCTGATCCCAGATGTGACCACTGCCTACATCGATCCTTTCCGCATCGAGAAGACTCTGATCATCAGCTTCGACATTTACAACCCACGCAATGGCGAGCTTTACCACCGCGACCCTCGTCAGGTTGCTCACAAAGCAGAGCGCTACCTTGCATCAACCGGTATTGCTGACACTGCGTTCTTTGCCCCAGAGGCCGAGTTCTTTATCTTCGATGAGGTTCGTTACGAGAACAAGTCAAACACTGCATTCCACATCGTGGACTCCATTGAAGGTGCATGGAACACTGCCCGTCAGGAAGAGGGCGGAAACTTGGGTAACAAGACCCCATTCAAGGGTGGCTACTTCCCAGTTTCCCCAGTCGACCACCTGGCAGACATCCGTGACGCAATTGTCCTAGAGCTCGAGGCCGCTGGTCTTGATGTTGAGCGCAGCCACCACGAGGTCGGAACTGCTGGTCAGTGCGAGATCAACTACCGCTTCGACACGCTGGTCAAGTCAGCTGACGACGTGCTGAAGTTCAAGTACATCGTCAAGAACGTTGCACACCAGTACGGCAAGACCGTAACCTTCATGCCAAAACCACTGTTTGGTGACAACGGTTCCGGTATGCACGTTCACCAGTCCCTCTGGAAGGACGGCAAGCCACTGTTCTACGACGAGGCTGGCTACGGAGGTCTATCCGACATCGCACGCTGGTACATCGGTGGTCTACTGAAGCACGCACCAAGCTTGCTTGCTTTCACCAACCCAACTGTGAACTCCTACCACCGTCTGGTTCCAGGCTTTGAGGCACCAGTAAACCTGGTTTACTCAGCTGGAAACCGTTCGGCCGCAATCCGTATCCCGATGACCGGTACCAACCCGAAGGCAAAGCGCATTGAGTTCCGTGCTCCAGACGCCTCTGGTAACCCATACCTCGCTTTTGCAGCAATGCTCATGGCTGGTCTGGACGGTATCAAGAACCGCATCGAGCCTCACGCTCCTGTTGACAAGGACCTCTACGAGCTACCAGCCGAAGAGGCGAAGTTGATCCCACAGGTTCCTGGCGACCTGGGTGCAGTTCTGACTGCGCTCGAGAGCGACCACGAGTACCTGATGCAGGGCAACGTATTTACTCAGGATCTAATTGAGACCTGGATCGACTACAAGCGTGAGAAGGAACTGAAGCCACTTGCTCAGCGCCCTCACCCTTACGAGTTCGAGCTGTACTACGGCGTCTAAGACCAAATAGAAAACGGGGTTCTTCGGAACCCCGTTTTTTTATTCCAGGAACAATCTCTCAAAGACCTGACGAGCGCGCCTTGTCACACCTAGGTAATGCTCTTCAAGCTCCGCAGCCGAGCCGGGTTCATACTCCAAAATACGAGCCATCGCCTCAAGTGCTCTTCGATCAGTCGGCAGTGAATCGAGCTGTTTATCGATTGCTAGAACGAGTGCGCTTCTGCACCTAGAGGTAAGTAGCCATGCCTCTCTCAATCGCTCAGCATCATCTTTAGGAATAACCCCGACCGCAACCAGAGATTCGAGTGCAGGCAGTGTCCCAACCTCTCCGACCTCTGGGTGCTGGCCAACGTGTTGCAGCTGCTTGAGCTGGATTAGCCACTCGATGTCACTGAGTGAACCTCGACCCAGTTTGAAGTGTCGCTGCGGGTCGGCCCCCTGAGGAAGCCGCTCACTTTCGACTCTGGCCTTGATGCGCCTGATTTCCAAGAGCTGTTTAGGTGTGAGTTCTAGTGGATAGCGATACCGGTTGATCAGTTCAACAAATTCCTGAACTAGCTCTGTAGACCCGCAAACCATTCTGGCTCTGAGTAAGGCTTGGAACTCCCATGTCTCCGCCCAGCGCTCGTAGTAGCCCTGGTAACCGCTTATCGATCGAACTCTGGGTCCATTCTTACCCTCCGGCCTGAGCCCCAAATCAAGTTCGAACTCGAGTATGGAATCTTTCACCAAGACCAAAAGCTCCTGGCTTAGCTTGTTGGCGGCCTCACTCTGGTCTGTATCACCCCGGTAGACGAGCATGCAGTCGGCATCTGAGCCAAAGCCGAGTTCCCGGCCACCAAGTCTGCCCATGGCAACAATTCCCAGGTCAACATCGACCTGAGTCCTCAGCTTTGCGATTTCAAGCATCGCCTTGAGATGCGCATCAGTGATGTCGGTTAGCCCAGCGGAGATCTCTTGCAAGCTAGAGGCCCCAAGAACGGCTCCGATTGCAACTCTTAGATACTCACGTCGACGAACGGCCCGAACCGCCTCATGAGCACCTTCACCGTTTCGTTCGATTAGTGAATCGAGCTCTTCGGAAATCTGCTCGAGTGACTGGGGCTTTAGTGTCTCTTCATCCCCGAACCACTGGGATGAATCTGGGATTGACTCCAGCACCCTTGCGATGAAGGCTGAGTTTGACAAGACATTCATCAAACGCTCTGCTGCCCCCGAGCTATCGCGGAGCATCCTTAGGAACCAGTGGGTCTCCCCAAGCTCTTCAGATAGGCGTCTAAAGGTGAGTAGTGCTCTATCTGGATCGGTTCCTTCGGCCATCCATCGAATCAACACCGGGAGCAGAGTTCTCTGGATCACCGCCCTGCGAGAGACGCCCTGAGTTAGTGCCTCAATGTGCTGAGTTGCTCCCTTGGCGTCCCTAAATCCAATTGCGGTAAGGCGCTGCTGGATTTGATCCGAGGACAATACAACCTCGTCCGGACTGAGGGAAGCCGTTGCTTGTAGTAATGGTCTGTAGAACACCGAGTCGTGCAATGAGGCCGTCTCACCACGAACACTCGAGTACCTCTCAATTAGCTCGGTTTGCGACAAAGCAAGCGATCTCGCTATCCGACGTTGCTGCGAAGGGTCCTTCGGGAATAGGTGGGTGCGGCGCAGCTTTGAAAGTTGCACGCGATGCTCTACCGCACGCAGAAATGCGTAGTTGCGTCTGAATGCATCCCGATCGGTTCGTGATAGCAGTCCGGCATCGGCTAGTGCATCGAGCGCGCTAAAAGTGTCCATAACCCGAAGTGACTCATCCGTTACTCCGTGAACCAGCTGCAGTAGTTGAGCGGTGAACTCAACGTCTCGAAGCCCTCCTCTTCCCAGTTTTATCTCGACTTCACGTTCCTCAGGCGGGATCATGTCAAGCACCCGTTTACGCAGATGCCGTGCACTCTCCACAATTGCCGAACGATTTGGCTGAGACCAGATCAGGGGCTTGATGGTTTGGATGTAGTTTGTGCCCAAAATCTCGTCCCCGGCTACGAACCTTGCTTTCAGAAGCGCCTGGAACTCCCAAGGCTCCGCCCATTTTTCGTAGTAGCCGCGATGGCCCTCCAGCGACCTAACTAATGCCCCTTGCTTTCCCTCAGGTCTAAGGTTTGGATCCAATTGCCAGATACCAGGCTCCTTTGAAGGTTCGTCCAGCACCTTGGCTAGCCTGGTCGCCAGTTTGGTCGCAGTATCGAGGTAATTGTCTAACTTTCCAGATGCCACGTAGATTACGTCAACGTCACTCAGGTAATTCAGCTCACGAGCACCGGTTTTGCCCATCGCAATGACTGCGAACTTTAGATCCGCAAGCGCAGCCTCGGTCAATCTGCCTTCACCTAGTAATTCGACCTTGGCAACCTCAATACCGGCTTGTATGGTTCCATCAGCCAAATCGCTGAGAGCTCGAGTGACCTGCGGCACAATCTCCAACGGAGTCTGGCTACTCAGATCAAAATCCGCGATCCTCAACAATGCCTGGTAGTAACGAATGCGCAATTCATCTCGTGAGCTAGAGGCCAGGGAATGCCCTGAGATCTTTGGGCTAGATCTAAAGGCATCGAGTGAGTCGGGATGGCGCTGTATGAAATCGGCAAGCCCATCCGATGCACCCAGCACCGCACACAACCTCGAAGCCTGTTGTGGATTGGAGAGTAGCTTCACGAGCTCCCTCTTGTGAAGCCTAGCTATTTCAATCAAAGCGGCTAGTGCCCGATCGGGTGAAGATGATGCGCTGATGGGAGCCAGGGCAGCATGACCGACATCTCCCACCAGCGAGACAAGTTCGTCTAATTTGGGGATCGTCTCCGAAAGTTCCTCAAAACCAAGACGTGCCAGCTCACTCAGTGAGCTAGATCGAGCGAGCGTCATTACAAGGTGCGGAGGTTCTGCTCGATCTCAAACGGTGTCACTTGAGAGCGATACTGTGCCCACTCGCGACGCTTGTTGGCAAGCACGTAGCTGAATACGGACTCTCCCAGAACCTCGGCAGCAAGCTCAGATTCCTCAAGCTTTCTGATGGCGTGGTCGAGGGACTGAGGCAGAGATTCGATACCCATAGCCCTGCGCTCCAGATCCGTTAGAGACCAAACATCATCCTCGGTCTCGGGAGGTAACTGGTAGCCCTCTTCGATGCCCTTCAGACCGGCCGCGAGCAATAGCGCGTAGGCGAGATATGGGTTAGCGGCGGAGTCCATTGCTCGGTACTCGATGCGAGTGGACTGTGCCTTTTCAGGCTTGTGCAGTGGCACGCGAATTAGAGCACTGCGGTTGTTGTGACCCCAAGAGACGTAGCTTGGCGCCTCACCCCCACCCCAGAGGCGTTTGTATGAGTTAACAAACTGATTGGTAACCAGGGTGATCTCAGGTGCGTGCTTGAGTATTCCGGCCATGAACTGACGGGCAGTGTTACTTAGGTGGTAAGTGGCGGCTGGATCAAAGAATGCGTTCTTATCCCCCTCGAACAAAGAGAAGTGGGTGTGCATACCGCTACCAGGGTGGTTGGTGAATGGCTTTGGCATAAAGGTCGCGTAGACGCCCTGTTCTATAGCCACCTCCTTAACAACGGTCCTGAACGTCATGATGTTGTCGGCCATTGAAAGGGCATCGGCGTATCGAAGATCAATCTCGTTTTGGCCTGGACCGCCCTCGTGATGCGAGAACTCGACGGAAATCCCGAGCTGCTCAAGCATGGTCACCGCACGGCGCCTGAAATCGTGGGCGGTGCCACCGGGAACGTTGTCAAAGTATCCGGCGTTGTCGACCGGAACGGGCTGTCCATCGGAACCAAGATCTGATGACTTAAGTAGATAGAACTCAATCTCGGGGTGGACATAGAAGGAAAAGCCCATTCGGGCTGCCTTATCTAGTGCCCTGCGCAAAACGTTCCTTGGATCCGCCGATGCCGGCTTGCCATCAGGAGTTGCAATGTCACAAAACATTCTTGCGGCTGGGTCAACGGTTCCACGCCAGGGAAGAATCTGAAAGGTTGAAGGGTCAGGCTTTGCGAGCATGTCAGCCTCGCTGGTTCTAGCGAGCCCCTCGATGGCAGAACCGTCGAAGCCGATACCCTCAGAGAAAGCGCCTTCTATTTCGGCTGGAGCTACCGCAACCGACTTCAGTGTTCCTGCAACATCGGTGAACCACAGGCGAATGAATTTCACACCGCGCTCTTCAATTGTTCGTAGAACGAACTCTTGCTGCTTATCCATGCTCTACCTTCCTTGCTAGCTAATAGGCTAGTGCTTGTGCTACCTATAAGGCTCGCTTTCGCGCAGACCAACCCAATAGTGGGTGACTTCGCAGGCAATCTAAACCAAATCAAATCCTCTGCTCTCGAAGCAGCTCAAGCCGGGATTGATCTGGTCATCTACGGAGAGCTAGCGCTCTGTGGTTACCCCCTGGGCGATCTCAGTTACCGACGCGACATCGTGGCCTCTTCGGAAGCGGCGCTGAATGAACTTGTTGCCTTTAGCGAGGCAATTCCAAATCTGACCCTCTTGGTTGGCTACTCGAGAATCGCACAGCACGAGAACCCATCTCAATCTTCCAAGGCGATAGCGCACAATTCCGCAGCCGCCATTCGCGCCGGGGAATTGTTGGGAAGCTATGACAAGCAACTTCTTCCGAACTATGACGTTTTTGACGATTGGCGAAACTTCATTCCTGGTGATCAAGAGCTCGTCATCAATGTTTCAGGGGCAAGAGTTGGTGTCAAGATTTGTGAAGACATCTGGGGTAATCAGAAGCACCCATTCGGAACAGATGTGGACCTAATCGCGGTGCTCAACGGCTCTCCTTACACCTTCACAAAATCAGCCCAGCGACTACTGGCAGCCAAAAACTATGCCAACGGGGTGCCAATCGCATATGCCAACCTATGTGGCGGGCAAGATGAACTGGTCTTCGATGGTGGCAGCTTCGTCCTTGATAAAAATGGTGCTGAACGTTACCAAGCTGGTTTTGCCGAGGGTTTGTTTCAAGTTGTTGACGGTAAGCACGCAGAGCTTGGTGAAGACGAAAAGCTATACCAGGTTTTGGTCTGTGGCCTAAGGGATTACCTGAAGAAGACCAGGCAGACAAAGCTCGTGCTTGGGCTATCTGGAGGCATTGACTCCGCTCTGTGCGCGGCCCTGGCTGCAGCTGCAATTGGAGCTGAAAAAGTGGTTGGTGTTGCTATGCCTTCGCGTTACTCCTCTGACCACTCGGTCAGCGATGCAAAAGCTGTTGCGAGAAACCTCGGCCTTGAATACCGCGAGGTTCCCATCGAACCAGCTCACCTGGCTTTCGAACAGATGCTCGCTCTCTCCCCCTTGGCGCAGGAGAATCTTCAGGCAAGACTTCGAGCAGTAATACTGATGGGTATTTCTAACTCTGAGAACCGGCTGCTTTTGACAACCGGAAACAAGTCCGAGGTGGCAGTTGGCTACTCCACAATTTACGGAGATTCCGCAGGCGGTTTCGCACCGATCAAGGACCTTCTCAAGACGGATGTTTGGCGAATGTCGAGGTTTGTCAATGAGCGCGCGGGCAAAGAGTTGATCCCTATAGCTTCTATTGAAAAGCCACCATCCGCTGAGCTGAGGCCGGGGCAGCTTGACCAGGACACTCTTCCCGATTACGAAATCTTGGATGGCATAATCCGGATTTTGGTCGAGCAGAACCAAACGGCTTCTCAGGCCGTTGCAGCTGGGTATCCCGAGGACCTGGTTCTGAAGACCGATGCCATGATCCGAGCAGCTGAGTGGAAGCGTTCTCAAGGTGCAATCGGAACTAAGCTCAGTGAGGTTAGCTTCGGTTCGGGACGAAGGGTCCCCATCACAACAAGGTTTGAAACAAGATGAAGATACGCACCGGCACTCTCGCAAAGCTCAAGCAAAAGGGCGAGCGGTTTGCGTGTCTAACAAGTTACGACTCCCTAACCGCACAGATTTTTGATCAGGCTGGGATCGAGGTCCTTCTAGTTGGCGACTCCGCGGGCAATGTTGTCCTGGGATACCCAACAACAATTCCCGTGACACTCGATCAAATGATGCATTTCGGGAAAGCCGTTACCGAGGCAACCAAATCTGCTCTGGTGGTTGTCGACATGCCTTTTGGTAGCTACGAGCTTTCGAGCGAGCAGGCTCTTGCCTCCGCTATCAAAATAATGAAAGAGACCGGTGCTGATGCAGTCAAGCTTGAGGGTTCTAGGCCGGAAGCCGTAAAGCGAATCGTAGACGCAGGAATTCCAGTTATGGGGCACCTTGGCTTCACGCCACAGTCCGTGAATCAACTTTCTGGATTCAAGGTGCAAGGCCGCGGGGACTCATCCGAACAGCTTCTAAACGATGCCAAAGCTCTTGAAACAGCAGGGGCTTTTGCAGTTGTGCTCGAAATGATTCCAGCGCAGCTCGCAGAACGGGTCACCAGCGCGCTTCAGATTCCAACCATCGGCATTGGCGCGGGATCTGGCTGCGATGCCCAGATTTTAGTTTGGACTGACTTTGCAGGCCTATCGGATAGGTCTCCGAAGTTTGCCAAGCAGTATCTAAATCTAAGGGAGCAGCTTCTAGCTGCAGCTAGCGACTACCGCGACGAGGTCCGTTCCGGAAGCTTCCCTACCGAGGAACAAAGCTTTAGCTAATCCTCGAGTCTTTCTTCCTCGGCTATTGCTCTCGCCCGCTCCGCGATGATTTCCGGAGCTCGTGCAGCCTCTTGGGCCGAAGCAAACGGGCCGATTCGATCTAAAGCAAGAGCTTGAGGGCCGGTCTCGACCTGACCCGTCTTCGTGTTGAACCAAAATTGGGTTTCTTGCTCCATAGCCCAATTCTAAGCCGGTTCGAAAACTAGACTTTCGGGGTGCCAAGAACCGAGCAGGGTGTTTTGATACCCGGACAAATCAGCCCCCAGCGGCCCGTCCCCCTGCACATCAAAAGACCCGAATACGTTGGCAAGCCATCCCCTGCCCAGCACGTTGGTGGCGACAGGTACGACGATGAGACTATTGCGGCGATTAGAAAAGCGTCGAAGATCGCAGCCCAGGGCCTCGAGGTGGTTCTTAGTGCCGCAAAACCTGGCATCACTACCGATGAACTCGATCGAATTGGACATGAGTTCTTACTCAGCCAGAATGCCTACCCCTCAACCCTTGGTTATCGGGGTTTTCCAAAATCTCTGTGCAGTTCTCTCAACGAGGTTATTTGTCACGGCATCCCTGATGACACGATAATCCGAGAGGGAGACATCCTAAACATTGACATCTCCGCCTTTATTGACGGAGTCCACGGTGACACGAACGGTTCGATTGTGGTTGGAGATGGGTCTCAAGAGGCTCTGGATCTCGTAACTCGAACCAAGGAGGCGATGCTCAGAGGTATCAGAGCGGCACTACCAGGACGTGAGGTCAATATCATCGGTCGCGCGATTGAGAGCTACGCGAAACGTTTTGACTACGGGGTTGTTCGCGATTTCACAGGCCATGGCGTCGGCACCTCATTTCACAGCGGCCTGATAATCCCCCACTACGACGCCCCTGAATACAACACCGTAATCGAGCCAGGGATGGTTTTTACCGTTGAGCCAATGCTGACGCTCGGAACTCACGACTGGGATTTGTGGGAGGACGGTTGGACCGTGACCACCAAGGACAAATCCCTTACCGCTCAGTTTGAACACACTATTTTGATTACCGAAGACGGCCCAGAAATTTTGACGGAGGCATAGATGAGGCGCAAAGCGATAGGTATCGACATTGGCGGCACTGGCATTAAGGCTGCCTTGGTTGATACCAAAAAGGGCTCACTTGCCTCGGAGCGCATCCGAATTGAAACCCCAGCGGGCGGGGAGCCGGAGGCTATCGCCGCAGCCTGCGCTCAAATCGTTGAGCAGCTCGACGAAAAGGGAAATCGTGCAATCGGGATTTGCTTCCCTGCGGTTGTGAAGCATGGCCACACACAGTCGGCAGCTAACGTCTCAAAACGCTGGATTGGTCTCGATGCCCACGAGCTCTTCTCACACTCACTAAAGCGTCAGGTGCATGTCCTAAACGACGCCGATGCCGCAGGTGTTGCCGAGCTCAACTTCGGTGCAGGCAAGAACAAAGACGGTCTAGTCATCATGGCCACCCTCGGCACCGGAATTGGAACCGCGATCTTTTACGATGGCAAGCTGATCCCGAATGCTGAATTAGGGCACTTAGAAATCGATGGTGTTGATTACGAGACCCGTGCCGCCTACAGCGCGATGGAACGGGAGAACCTTAACTTTGAAGAGTGGGCAAAGCGACTTCAGACCTACTTCTCTCATCTGGAGAACCTTTTAGTGCCTGATTTGATCATTGTGGGTGGCGGAATCAGCAAGCAGTCAGAGAAGTTCCTGCCGCTTCTAAATCTAAAAACCGCGATCATCCCGGCACAGACTAAGAACTCCGCTGGAATCATCGGTGCTGCTTACCTCGCGAATAAGGCCTTGGAGAGAAAGCGCTAATTGGGTCAACCGATACGCCGGGTTCTGTCTTGAACGATCATCTATCTCGGCGCTGCGTTGCCGCAGTGCTCTAGCGACCTACCCGAGGGAAGCGACGGGCCGCCTAATCCCTCTGCTTGGTCTTGCTCCCGGTGAGGTTTGCATAGCTGACTGAGTCACCCCAATCACTGGTGGTCTCTTACACCACCGTTTCACCCTTACCCTTTCGGGCGGTCTGCTTTCTGTTGCACTGTCTCTCGGGTTACCCCGGGTGGGCGTTACCCACCACCGTGCCCTGTGGAGCCCGGACGTTCCTCGGCGATGCCGCGATCGTCTAGCTGACCCAATTAGCTAGCTAAGCCTAGTCAAGCGGTAGGTGTGCGCAATAGTTCAGAGCAAAAGTCTCGGCGAAGTCTGTGCCAAAGAATCGATATACCGATACTGATGCCGGTAGGAATTGCATTGACCAGGAGACATCCACGCCAGCCAGCAGCGCCTTTCGGGCAATCGCTCGCATCGGCATCATATGAGCAACAATCGCTACCGAACCCCCCGGGTTCGCAAGAATCTGTTCGGTTAGCTCAGCGAGAACTCGATTCTCCAAGTCCGACACCGACTCGCCGCCGGGAGGCTTTTGAGTCATTGAGCCGCGCCAATTTGAGATCTCGTGAGAGATGTCCCGCTCCAACTCCCCCATTGAGTATCGCTCCCAGTCGCCAAAGGAGATTTCACGAAGGCGATCAGATGCATTCATTTCTGCACCCAGCACCCCTGCAACCGCCTCTGCTGTCTGCGTTGCGCGCAATTGCGTGGAGTGAATGACCTTTTCTGGCAGTGCGAGGTCAAAGCGCCTAGCTAGCTCAGGTATTACCGCAGCCACTGCAGCAGCTTCTCTCAATCCAAGATCGCTCAAGCTCGGGTCATCCGAGGATCCAGAAATGAGACCTGACTCGGTGGATTGGGTGTGACCGTGTCGGATTGCATACACAACCGTTGGCTCAACGCTTTGCCTTGGCGCTCTGATGCTTTTGGGCTGCGTCATCGCGAGGTCGGGTTGAAATCGACTCTCGCTGGGGGCATCGAGAGCTTGGTTAGCCAAAGCATCAGCAACCGAGTTCTGCTCCCGTGGGACCCACTCGAAGGTCACTTTGCGATTGCCGATTAGGGATCTGGCCCTAATCGCCAGCTGGGCCATGTCAGGACTCTTGATCTTCCAACGCCCACTTAGTTGCTCAACAACGAGCTTGGAGTCCATCCGCACGTGAAGCTCGGAGTGCGGGAAGTGTGCTGCGGTGTGCTCGAGAATGGCAATCACGCCGGAGTACTCGGCAACATTGTTGGTCGCTATACCAAGAGCTCCATTTAGACGCGCAATTTCCATGTCGTCTTGATAGATCACCGCGCCATAGGAGGCTAGACCGGGGTTGCCTCGAGAGGCACCATCGGCGTAGGCAATGATCATTCGCGCACCAGCATCGCACCGCACTCGGGACAGTGCAGCAGAGAGTCTTTTGGAGTAGCCAGCAAATTGTTCAACGCGGTTGAGGTCAGAGTCATGTTGCAGGCTCCGCACATGCTCTTTCTCAGCCCACCAATTGCCACCCCGCGCGAGAACAAGCGATCGAATTCAACCAGCAGCGTCTCATCAATTGCTGCCCGGAGCTCTTCGGCCAGCTTCTTATCGGCAGCGTGCTTGGCTCTCAGCTCATCAAGTTCGAGCTTGACTGACTCACGACCAAGCTCAAGCTCACGTTCGAGGTCCTCTCGCTCTTTTTCGATTCGATGATGAATCTCGTTTTGGGCTGCAATCTCGGCATCCAGACCGGCAAGCTCTTCGCCCAGGATCGCGGCCCGTTTATTCAGCGTATCAATCTCGTGCTGCAGTGAAATCGCATCCCGCGGGACGGCTGTGGTCTTCAGTCTTGATGCATCTTGTTCCAAGCGCTTGGAGACTAGACCCTGCTCCTCAATGATTCGCTTACGGTCGCGAATCAATCCCTCGGACTTAGAAAGATTCGAGCTGAGCTCGGTTGACTTCTCCAGCAGCATTTCTCGCAGCTGTTCATTAGCGGCATTTGCTTTAAGAACTAAAGCCTGCTGCTCGAGTTTTCTTATCTCAAGTAATACGGCTTGGTACTGCAATAGAGATTCGAGTTGTCTTTCTAAATTCACTGCATCACCGCAAAATCCCATGGGTCCGTATTAAGTTCACTGACCACAAACTCTACCTCGGGAAAAGCTTTACGTAGCTCAGCGGCCGCCTGCTCCAGCCATGGCCATTCGGCGCTGAAGTGAGCGATGTTCATTAGGGCCGGCCCGCCAGACACTATCGCGTTATCTCTGAAATCGGAGGCGGGGTGGTGTCGAAGATCCGAGGTGATGTATAGATCGACGCCTGCAGCTCTCGCCGCATCTAGATAGCTATCCCCCGCCCCAGCAACTAAACCAACTTTCGAGATAATGCGCTCAGGATCCCCCTGAACCAAGACGCCCTGGGCTACCGAGGGCAAAAGCTTTGCCACCAGGCGCGCGAAGTCGACAAGTCGCTGCGGGGTGAGGTTTCCAACGACGCCATCTCCCTCACTGGTTAGCGGTCCAGTGGGGGCAATTCCAATTGTTTTGGCCAGAACTTCGCTCACGCCACCGGATGCGAAATCCGCGTTTGTGTGAGCTGAGAAAACTGCGATCCCATTGGTAATTGCACTGGTCACGACATTGCCCTTGAGGGTCTCCGCGTTCACGCTATCAACACCTCTGAGGAGCAACGGATGGTGGGAGAAGACAAGACCCGCGCCGGAGGTTGCGGCTTCTTTGATGATCTGCGGTGTCACATCAACGCTGAGCAGAACCTTGTTCACAGTGGAGCGTGGGGATCCAATTGCAAGACCTGGGTTATCCCAACTGGCTTTTGCGTCAAGTGGCCATCTTTGATTTGCAAAGTCAATCAGCTCGGAAATCTTCATGGTCACAAGCCAAGCAGATTTTCGATCCGAGCGTTGCGCGGATCGATGTTTTCAAGCTCTCGGTCTTGCCCGCGGATGACCCGGATCCGAAGGAGCGCGAATAACAAACCGGTGGCAGTGCCAAGAGTCAAACTCCACTCCGTCTGGTTCATGACTGGTGGAAGCAGGGTCATAACGAGGGAATTAGGAATTAGGGAGGCAATGGCAACTGAGCTCCAGCTCACGAGTTGAAAAGAGCCATAGAAACCGTAGCTGGTATCAAGTGAAGCTAAGTGGAGAGGCTGTCTTCGCACCAGCTGGTCGCCCAGCAGCAAGACCGATGCTGCAGCTAGAGCGGAAATAACGTGTGGGATTAGGAACCCCTGCAGCGGACTCAGGATCAAACCAATCATTACGGAGAGACCTAGGAGTCGGGAACGAACACCGCCTGAGATGTCCCTACCCGCGGCGGATAAACCAAAGATCAGTATCGAAATCACCACGATACTCACAAACTCTTGGCCTTCGTACCCGGTCGCAAAGCTCACCGGGAGTATCAACGCAGCACCTGAACCAAGGGCCCCAGCATCCTGGACGACCGATGCCCTGCGGTGTGGAATTCCAAAGATCAAGAGTAAAAAGCCAATGATCGCGATAGCGACCGCAGCCCAAAACCAATTGCCGGTAAACGACGGTGTCGTCCTGAAGCTCTGTGCAAGCACGACCCCAAAAGTTGCTAGCCCAAGGGTCGCAATGAGCAGTCCATGGAACCTAGCTGGAGCCAGCTGAGAGAGCAACACCACCATCCCGATTGCCAGCACAGCTAAGGCTTGGTAGCCAAACTCAAGCCGAATACTCGAAAGCTCTGACTCTGTTGGAAAACCGGCTATCAAAGCGAAGCTCAGCGATGCAAGCAGTAATGGAGCAGCCAGATACACTCCTCGGCCTCCGAAAACCGCAGCTGAGCGAAGAATCGGGTGAAGCTCGTGGGATCGCAGCTGGTTACTGGCAATAAGAGCGACCGCCGCGCCTACAGCATAAGCAAGCAATAAATCGAGGCTATGCACATCCAGCCAAGCACCAACGCCCAAAGCAACTAGTGCAAGAACAACAGCGCGAACCAGTGCGGCACCAAACTGTGCAATCTTTAGGCGCTGCGAGACAACACTGCGCCTGGTAACCACCGAGATTTCAGAGGAAAATGTCGGCTCTGGAACTGGCGCAGAAGGGGTTGATTGATCGCTTGGAAAAAGTTCAGCGAGAGTTTCTTGAATCAATCCCCTCGAGAACTCATCATCTCGCTGCCGCATCTGCTCAAACCAAGCTTCGAGAGCGGAAGCGTCTTGTTCGCGGAGTTTTTGTTGGGTTGCAATCAGGTCTTGAGCCCGCTCAATGCCTTTGAGGTCAGATGGGAACTTTGAAAGTTCCTCGGCGAGTTCGGCGTCACTAAGTGCTCTGCGCTTGGGACGCTCGAAGTCCGCCATAGTTGCCTAACTAAAGGGGTCGAGTGGGCCCTACCGGGCTCGAACCGATGACATCCACGGTGTAAGCGTGGCGCTCTACCAACTGAGCTAAAGGCCCGCCCGAAATACTAGTGGGTTTTTTCTAAGAAACCAACTCGAGGGCTTTTTTATAGTCAGAAAGTGATCTCGCTTCACCGGGGCCGTTCACGAACTTAGCTACCAGAACACCTTCAGAATCAATCACGAAAGTCGCACGAGTGGCTATCCCACGCTCTTCCAAAAACACTCCGTAACTTTTGGCAACTTCGCCGTGTGGCCAAAAGTCAGCTAGTAAATCAAACTTGTAGCCCTCCTGCTCAGCAAACTTGGCCTGAACGAACTTGGAGTCAACGCTGATGCCGATTAGCTTGACACCTGAGTGCTCGAACATCGAGAGGTTATCGCGAAGCTCGCACAGCTCCCCCGTGCAGATCCCAGAGAAGGAAAGAGGGTAAAAAACCAACACGACCGCAGTGCCTCGAAGCGATGAGAGCGAGACCTCTTCACCGAATTGATTTTGAAGCTTGAAATCTGGAGCTAGCTCTCCGACTATTGCCAAGGTGTATTCCTCTCAAGATGTGTCTGCGGTCAAAAACGGCAGATCTAAAGAATAAACTAGGCGGGTTCACACAAGAACAACCAGTTCCCAGCCACGAAAAGAGGCTTTTGATGTCATTCAACGATCGCGACGCTTTCTCTACTAACCCTCAAGATCGCGACCCCCAAGAAACTCGTGAATGGCTGGAATCCTTGGAGGCTGTAGCGAACCATGCAGGCCGAGGACGCGCTCGGGAGTTGATGCAGTCACTGCTGCGTCGCTCACACGAACTGCAGCTCAATGTTCCCCTCGTACCTACTACTGATTACATAAACACCATCTCTCCAGAGGATGAGCCAGAGTTCCCAGGTGATGAGCAGATCGAGCGAACCTATCGTGCATGGATGCGCTGGAACGCAGCGATCATGGTGCACCGCGCTCAGCGCCCAGGCATCGCAGTTGGTGGACACATCTCCTCTTTCGCTTCCAGCGCCTCGCTCTATGAGGTCGGCTTCAACCACTTTTTCAAGGGCCACGACCACCCCGCTGGCGCGGACCAAATTTTCGTCCAGGGGCACGCCTCCCCTGGCCCATACGCCAGAGCTTTTCTGGAGGGTCGCCTCTCTGAGGCCGACATGGATGGTTTCCGCCAGGAGAAGTCTCGCCCGGGACGAGGACTACCGAGCTACCCTCACCCAAGGTTGATGCCTGACTTCTGGCAGTTCCCAACCGTTTCGATGGGATTGGGTCCAATCAATGCCATTTATCAGGCACAGTTCAACCGCTACCTACAAGGCCGCGGCTTCAAGGACACGTCGGAGCAACACGTCTGGGCGTTCCTTGGAGATGGCGAGCTCGATGAGGTTGAAAGCCGCGGTGCATTGCAGCTGGCTGCAAACGATGGGCTCGACAACCTGACCTTCGTGGTGAATGCCAACCTCCAACGTCTTGACGGTCCGGTTCGCGGAAACGGCAAGATCATCCAGGAGCTGGAGAGCTTCTTCCGTGGTGCTGGTTGGAACGTAATCAAGGTGATTTGGGGTCGCGAGTGGGATGACCTGCTTTCTCGCGATTCAGACGGCGCGCTGGTTGATTTGATGAACCGCACTCCCGATGGGGACTATCAGACCTACAAAGCCGAGTCGGGTGGCTTTATCCGAGAAAACTTCTTCGGTAGAGACCACCGCACCCGCGCACTGGTTGACCACCTGAGCGATGACCAAATTTGGGGACTTAAGCGCGGTGGACACGATTACAAGAAGATCTATGCGGCATACCAGGCTGCAATGAACCACAAGGGTCAGCCGACTGTCATCATCGCCAAGACCGTCAAGGGTTACGGCCTTGGCAAGGCATTCGAAGCCAGAAACGCTACCCACCAGATGAAGAAGCTGACCCTTGAGAACCTGAAGGACTTCAGGGACCAAATGCAGATTCCAATCTCAGACGCGCAGCTCGAAGCGGATCCATATCAACCTCCCTACTACCGACCAAGCGAAGGGTCGGCAGAGATTGACTACCTACACGAGCGTCGCAAGGCTCTTGGCGGCTACCTGCCAGAGCGCAGGACCAAGTACGTATCTTTTGACCTACCGGACGACAAGGCCTACGAGACTCCTCGTAAGGGCTCGGGCAACCAAGAGGTTGCTACCACAATGGCATTTGTCAGAATGCTCAAGGACATCCTGAGGGCACCTGGGCTTGGTGAGCGTGTTCAGCTAATCATTCCGGATGAGGCAAGAACGTTCGGTATGGACGCATTCTTCCCAACTGCAAAGATTTACAACCCGAACGGTCAGAAATACCTATCGGTTGACCGCGAGCTACTACTTAGCTATAAAGAAGCCCAAAACGGACAGATCTTGCACACCGGAATCAACGAGGCGGGCTCAGTTGCTGCTTTCACTGCGTCTGGTTCTAGCTACTCAACTCACGGGCAGCCAATTATCCCGTTCTACGTCTTCTACTCGATGTTCGGCTTCCAGCGCACAGCAGATGCAATCTGGCTTGCCGGGGACCAGATGGTTAGAGGTTTCATGATTGGTGCCACTGCCGGTCGAACCACCCTTACCGGTGAGGGACTCCAGCACGCCGATGGCCACTCCCCGGTTATCGCAAGCACCAACCCTGCCGTAGTGAGCTACGACCCTGCCTACGGTTACGAGATCTCACACATTGTTCGCAGCGGTATCGAGCGGATGTACGGCGGTAACCACCCGGATCCGAACGTGATGTACTACATAACTGTCTACAACGAGCCAATGCTTCAGCCAGCTGAACCAGCAGATGTGGACATCGAGGGTATTCAGCGCGGTATTCACCTAATTTCCAAGAACCCGGCAGAGGGTCACAAGGCTCAGATTCTGGCATCTGGCGTAGCTGTTCCATGGGCTCTGGAAGCGCAGCAGCTTCTCCTGGAGTACGGAGTCTCCGCCGACGTTTGGTCAGTCACCAGTTGGAACGAACTGCGTCGAGATGGTCTCGCAGCTGACGAGGCGAAGTTCCTATACCCAGGTTCCGAAGCGCCGGTTCCATACATCACCCAGAAACTGGCCGATGCATCCGGACCAAAGCTTGGTGTCAGCGACTACATGCACTCGGTACCGGACATGATCAGGCCTTGGGTCCCAGGTCGCTATGCGACTTTGGGGGCTGATGGCTTTGGCTTCTCGGACACCCGCGCGGCTGCCAGAAGATTCTTCAAGATTGATGGGCCATCGATTGCTGTTCGCGTTATTGAACAGCTGATCGAAAAGGACAAGTTGGCGCCTGAGGTTGCTGAGCAAGCTATCGCGAAGTTCAGACTCCACGATGTGTCCGCCGGCACCAGTGGATCGGCCGGTGGAGACGCCTAGGCATCTTGCCTGGCTCAACTCGATAGCAGGCGAGCTGGCAACTGCAACCATCGGGAGGTTGGATCAGACCCTGCCGTGGTATTCAGCAATGCCGCCAGCACGCAGAGCGGCGATTGGAACGGTTGCTCAGCGCGGGATTTCTAGCTTCATCGAGTGGTACAAGGACCCAAAGGCTCAACCGTGGGTTGCAGCCGATGTTTTTGAATCCGCTCCTCGTGAGCTTTTGCGCTCAATTTCACTGCAAGAAACTCTGCAGGTGATTCGTGTCGTGGTGCAGATGGTTGAAGAGCGAGTCGTTGCCGAACAGCCCGACCTGCGAGAGGCCGTTCTTACCTACTCAAGAGACATCGCCTTCACCGCAGCCGATGTTTATGCTCGCGCCGCGGAGGCGCGAGGGCTCTGGGATGCGCGTTTAGAAGCGTTGGTTGTTGACTCAATAGTCAGCGGTGAAACCTCGCAGGAGATCTCCTCACGCGTAGCGGCACTTGGTTGGCGAGCCGATGGTCAAGTTGCCGTGCTACTTGGCTCGGCCCCTCAGCTAACCGACCCAGATGCAATCAGAAAGATCGCCAGAAAATCCGGTGCAGATGTGCTACTAGGGGTCCAGGGCAGGCGTCAGGTTGCGGTGATTGGCCTAATTGAAGCGCAGTCGGATGCTGCCTCCAAGATTCATCACATCAGCCAATTGATGGAGTCGCAGTTTGGTTCAGGCGTATTAATTCTCGGACCCGTCGTTGGTGCGGTGGCAGATGCCTCGAGATCAGCAAAGGCTGCGTTGAGCGCAAATGCGGTCTCAGGAGCTATCCGGAAGCTTTCTAGGCCACTACTGGCTGACAGTTTGCTCCCAGAGCGGGCAATGGCCGGGGACTCACTGGCAAGAACCAGTTTGATTGAGCGTTACTACACGCCATTGGCAAACAACTCCCCTGATCTACTCTCAACGCTGAGAACATACTTAGACACCGGCGGGTCACTGGAGGCCTGCGCGCGCGAGCTATACGTGCATGCCAATACGGTTAGGTATCGACTCAAGCGAATCATGGAAGAGGTGGAACTCGATCCAACGGAGTCGAGAAGTGCTTTTGTGCTGCAAGTCGCGATGACACTAGGTGCCATAAGTGACTCAGAGGCGGGTCTCAGGAGATAGGTTGTTCTGATGCGAATCATTGCGTGCCCAGGTCAGGGATCTCAGTCCCAAGGTTTTTTGATTCCCTGGATCGAGTCAGTTCCAGGTTTTCAAGATCAACTAATCGCTCTAGGCGAAGCTTGCGGCAAAGATCTGATCTTCCTAGGCACCGAGGCAGATGATGAGTTCATCAAGGACACCGCCAACGCCCAACCGCTAATCGTCGGTGCTTCAATCGCAGCCTTTCGCACCGCCCTTTACACCCTGGATGTTAGCCATGTCGTGGGGCACTCAGTGGGTGAATTCGCAGCGGCGGCTATTGCCGGAGTTTTGAGCGATACCGACGCCATGAAGCTGGTTGGAATTAGGGCCGAAGCGATGGCATTGGCAGCCGCGGAGCAACAAACATCAATGGCTGCCGTTTTGGGAGGCGAGGCCGATGAGGTTGTTCGCCAGCTGCAAACCATGGGCCTCCATGCTGCCAATTTCAACGGTGCTGGACAGATTGTTGCCGCTGGTTCAAAGGAACTGATTGCAAAGCTAGTCAGTGAGCCAATTGTCGGCACACGTTCCATTGAACTCAAGGTGGCCGGAGCGTTCCACACGCACTTCATGCAGTCTGCGGTCGCTAAGTTGCAACAGGCGGCCACTGAGGTCACGGCATCCGACCCACAGCTTTCCCTCATTTCTAATCAGGCAGGTCAGCGGGTTTCAAGCGGTCAAGAATACCTAGATCTGATGGTGAGCCAGGTTGCCAATCCCGTGCGCTGGGACCTCTGCATGAATGCACTGAACCAAGAGGGGGCACAGTTCATTGAGCTTCCCCCAGCTGGTGCTCTTGCAGGTCTTGCAAAACGTGGAATGAACCTAGTCTCCACCGTCGCACTTAAGTCTCCAACGGACCTCGAGAAGATCGGACTGTAATGACTCTTCGTCAGACCCAAACACGTGAATTCACCAAGATCTACTCACTCGGTGCTTCAAGGGGCCACTTGGTTGTCACCAACGATGACATCGCAGGACCTATCGACTCATCCGACGAGTGGATTAGACAGCGCACGGGAATCGTGACTAGAAAGCGAGCTGACGCGGACCAGTCGCTAATCGACATGGCTTTTGAGGCCTCCGAAGAGGCAATTGCCAAAGCCGGTATTGATCCGACGCGAATCGGTGCTGTAATCGTTGCGACCATCACCTTCCCATACCAAACTCCTTCTGCAGCAGCCCTCTTGGCCGACAAGGTTGGGGCAACGGGTGCGGCAGCCTATGACATTTCGGCCGCCTGCGCTGGCTACTGTTACGGCATCGCCCAGGCCGACGCCTTGGTTCGCTCAGGCCAAGCCGAGTTTGTCCTCGTTGTGGGTGCCGAAAAGCTCTCGGATTACATTTCACCGACTGATCGCTCAATCTCTTTCTTGCTGGGTGATGGCGCTGGCGCTGCGATCGTTGGCCCTAGCGATCACCCAGGGATCTCAAAGACCGTTTGGGGTTCCGATGGCTCGAACTGGGACAAGGTCGGCATGACCGCTTCACAGCTTGATTTCCGCGACCACAGGTCCGAGTGGCCGACCCTTGTTCAAGAGGGGCAAAGCGTTTTCCGCTGGGCAGTCTGGGAGATGGCGAAGGTTGCAAAACAGGCGCTTGAAGAAGCGGGTCTCCAATCGAGCGACCTGTCCGCACTGGTCACTCACCAGGCAAACATTCGAATCATCGACGAGTTTGCCAAGCAACTGGAACTTCCCGAGAGCGTGGTAGTGGCTAAGGACATCGTCGAGACTGGAAACACATCGGCCGCCTCTATACCCCTTGCCATGCATCGATTGCTTGCCGAAGGTAAGATCAAGTCCGGTGGCTACGCGCTAGAAATTGGTTTCGGCGCAGGGCTTGCCTTCGCGGCTCAAGTAGTGGAACTCCCCTAAAATAAACCAAAACCCCCGATAACAGGAGATCAGATGGCTCTTTCACAGGCAGAGGTCCTAGCCGGCCTAGCAGAACTAGTAAACGACGAGACCGGTATCGCAACCGACGCTGTTCAGATGGACAAGTCGTTCACCGATGACCTGGACATCGACTCGATTTCCATGATGACCATCGTGGTAAACGCTGAGGACAAGTTCGGCGTAAAGATCCCTGACGAGGAAGTAAAGAACCTCATCACCGTTGCTGACGCCGTCAACTTCATCGTAGGCGCACAGGCTTAGTCATCATGCGTCGCGTCGTCGTCACCGGTATCGGAGCCACCACTCCACTTGGTGGCGACGTCGCGTCCTCATGGAAGGCTCTGCTAAATGGCGAGAGCGGGATTTCAACCCTGACTCAGGAATGGGTGGAGCGTTATGAGCTCCCCGTTACCTTTGCAGGTAAGGCAAAGGTTTCTGCAGACCAGGTTCTAACTCCTCAAGAGGCCAAGCGTCTTGATCCATCCTCACAGTTCGCCCTCATCTCAGCTCGAGAAGCCTGGGCAGACGCTGGTTCACCAGAGGTCACTCCGGAGCGCTTAGCTGTAGATTTCGCAACTGGAATCGGTGGCGTCTGGACGCTACTAGACGCGTTCGACACCCTAAAAGAGCGCGGACCGCGTCGAGTCCTACCTATGACCGTGCCAATGCTTATGCCTAACGGTCCTGCAGCTGCAATCGGAATGGACCTGGGGGCCAGGGCCGGTGTAAGAACTGCAGTGAGTGCATGTGCATCAGGCAATGAGTCAATTGCGAACGCGCTTCAACGTATTCAACTCGGTCAGGCAGACGTGGTGGTCGCAGGCGGTGCTGAGGCAGCTATTCACCCACTTCCGATTGCCGCATTCGCCGCTATGCACGCGCTAAGCAAGCGCAACGACGATCCAGCCAGGGCCTCTCGTCCATACGACACCGATCGCGATGGTTTCGTGATGGGTGAAGGCGCTGGTGCGTTGGTGCTTGAAGAATATGAGCACGCCAAGGCTCGCGGTGCAAAGATTTATTGTGAACTCGTGGGTGGAGCTGTGACCTCAGATGCTTACCACATCACAGCACCAGACCCAGAGGGATCTGGCGCTGCCAGGGCAGTGCTAGCGGCCCTTGAGCAAGCGGGGGCGAGTGTGACGGATGTCGAACACGTGAACGCTCACGCCACCTCAACTCCAGTGGGCGATATTGCGGAGTACACCGCAATCAAGAGAGTGTTTGGCGATCACACTGATTCACTAATCGTGTCGGCGACCAAGGCCTCCACTGGACACCTTCTTGGCGGAGCTGGGGCGATAGAGGCCATCTTCACAATCCTCGCGCTGACAGAGCAGCTGGTTCCGCCGACCATCAACTTGGATAACCAAGATCCAGCGATCCCGCTGAATGTCCCATCAGATCCAACCAAGCTCAGCCGCCCCGGCGCAATCGCCATTAGCAACAGCTTCGGTTTTGGTGGCCACAACGCGGTCTTGGCTTTCAGAAACCTTTAGGCAACTCTTCGTTCGGCTTTAGACCTGATTAGGTCGATGGCTTCAACCCATGGCTTTCCTAGGGCGATGTCCACAAGTCGCCTCAGCTCCCGGTTGCTACCGTTCGAACGCTCAATGAGGCTTTCGAAGCGGCTGTAGCTCAACAGCTCTTCACCAATTTCGTTCAGCTCCGCACGGTGCAAACCAAGGTGCGGCACGAATGCGTATCTTTCGCCGGTGGGACCGATGTACAGCAGTTCAAATGGTGCACCTAGCTCGGCCAGCCCCGATGCCAGGGACGCGCGAGCAGTCTGATCGATGACGGATTCCGAGCAGATTGAGAAAAGGCTTGCGTTGGGAGCGAGTTTCACGGCGGCATGCATGCCGAAGCGGGCCAGCAGCGCTTCGAAGCTTGCCAGCCGATGTGCTGGGATTTCACCGATCCACAGCTCATTTACCTGATTCATAGCCACCTAGATTCGTCTTCCCCAACGATCTGGATGGTCTTGCAAATCTAAACCTGGACCTAGGTGGTTGTCAAAACCTCTTTCGAGCCCTCTCCTGCAGCACTAACTCGGAGCGATCAGAGAGCTTTGACAACCCAGCAAAGACCTGGTTCATGCGCGGATTACCGCGAAGTTTTGCTTCGTTGGCAACCAAGAAGTTCCAATACCCAGCGGTCATTGGACATGCATTGGGACCGACTCTCACCTTTGGGTCGAATCTGCAACCCCCGCATAAGTTAGTCATCTTGCTTATGTATGAACCGCCCGCAGAGTAGGGCTTGGTTGACATTCGTCCACCATCGGCGTACTGGGACATGCCTATAACGTTGGCCGGCATGACCCATGGCGTCCCGTCGACGAACGCGTCAATGAACCAGTCGTTTAGGGCTCTGGGGTTAAGGCCGCGCTGCAGAGCAAAATTTCCCAGGATCATAAGTCGCTGAATGTGATGAGCCCAGGCATTCTTCGAAACAGACTCCAGGGCGTGAGATACGCATCGGGACTCAACTTCATCTCCCCTGAGATTTGCAAACCACTCTGGAAGTGGGGCATTCGCGTTCAAGAAATTTGACCCTTCGTAATCTTCTCCAAACTCCCAGTAGAGATGCCATACGTAGTCTCGCCAACCAATCACCTGACGAATGAACCCCTCCACCGATTGCAGCGGTGCGTGGCCAGATCGATAGGCTTCCTCGACCCTTCGGACCACCTCCATAGGATCCAGCAATCCAAGATTCAAAGGAGCACTGAGCATCGAATGTGCCAAAACCCATTCGGTGTCGTAGACAGCGTCCTCATATGGCCCAAAGATCGGTAGCTGATGTTTGATGAAGTGATCTAGAGCCCGAAGTGCCTCCTCGCGACTCCCGGCGAACTTTCTGGGTCCATCCTCGCCGATGAATCGGACTAGACCGGACGCTTCAAGGGCGTCTAAATCCCTGCGCACCTGCGCGTCAATTTCATCTTCCAAGACTTCAAAGTGTTGAACGCCAAGACCGCCCTTTGGCACTGGTTTTCGATTGTCATGGTCGAAGTTCCACTGCCCCCCGCAGGGCTCGGTGCCATCCATCAGAACACCGAGAGTTCTCCGCTGATTTCGGTAGAAGGTTTCCAAGAGAAGACCCTTGCCCTTGTTGGCAAGCCATTGTTCCCGACTGCTGCAGAAACCTCTCGGTTCCGAGAGCGATACGCCCAGAGAGTTGGCCAGTGCCAGCATAGGTCTAGAAGTGGGTGAAACCGCCCTCGTCACGATGTTTGGGTCAAGTTCGCGATAGCTGGCCAACTTGACCAGAGTCACCCTGGGATCCATTGCTCTAGCCCTTATCGCGTAGAGAATGAGATGGGCCTTTTGACGGTGATAAGTGCGCTTTGCGAACTGCGAAGTGACCTCAGGAAGAAGAATCTCTTCGCCTAAATCAAAATGTGGGCCGAGTTGGTCGGCAAATAACAGCTGCAATGGAAACCACCTATACGATTACAGAACAATCATGAGCAAGCTTTACTTCCGCTACGGCGCAATGAATTCAGGCAAGTCAACCGCCTTGCTTCAAGCCGCGTATAACTATGAGGAGCGATCTCAGCACGTCCTGCTTGCAAAGCCGGCGATCGACTCCAAGGGCGATCGAAAGATCGTTTCTAGGCTTGGCGTGACTCGAGAAGTAGATTTCCTCGTCGAACCGAAAGATAACCTGCGAGAGCTTTTCAAGGCGCATCGAGACAGCCAGACAGATAGCAACGAGATTGCATGCTTGCTAATTGATGAGGCTCAATTTTTGACCCCGGATCAGGTTGATCAAGCACTTGAACTAGCGGTCATAGACAAAGTGCCCGTTCTTGCCTACGGCATCAGAACTGATTTTCAAACCAAATCGTTTCCTGGAAGCCGCAGGTTGCTAGAAATAGCCCACTCGCTTGAGGAGCTCAAGACCATTTGTCGCTGTGGCCGCAAAGCCATGTTCAATGGTCGCGTCATCAACGGCACCTTCACCTTTGATGGTGAACAGGTCGCTATCGATGGCGATCACGTCAGCTACGAGTCTCTCTGCGCATCCTGTTACCTCGAGAAGAAGCAAGTCATCTAAGTGAGCGTTAGACTCCCAGCCTTCAGAGATGGTCACGCCCATCCAATATTCGCTGGCAGGGAGGCCTTAGGCCCTCAACTCGATGGCCTCAAAAGCATCGAACTTATTCTCGAAACTGTCGCCAAGTTTGCAAATGACAACCCAGCAACTGAGTGGATTGTCGGTGGGGCGTATGAACGCTCACTCGCCGACACATTTCTGGCGAGCTGGTTAGATGCGGTGGTGCCTGATCGCCCCGTGGTGTTGCACGCATCCGACCACCACACCATTTGGGTAAATTCTGAAGCGCTCAGGCGTGCGGGAGTACTCGATAACTTCCCACAGGTCTTCCCCGGTTTCGCAGACACCGATTCAGCGGGCAAACCAACTGGCACGCTAAGAGAGTCCGGCGCTATGGACGTTGTCCTCTCATGCATTCCGCCGCTCAGCATGGAGGCTGAGCTGAAGGCTCTGGCCTGGTCTCAAGAGCGACTACTGGAAAACGGAATTGTTCAAGTCCAAGATGCCTGGATTGAACGAGGTATGGCAGAAATTTACCTGCAAGCGCTTGAACGAAACCAGCTGAGAGTTGCCACCAATCTCGCGTTTAGAGTGACTCCAGAGAACTTCGAACGTGACCTCGAGTACTTCCTCGATCTCCGACAAAAGGTTCAAGAGGCAAACTCGCACCTGCTAACGGCAAAGACAGCCAAGTTCTTCGCCGATGGAGTACTTGGAAGCGGGACTGCAGCCGTCCTAGAGCCATACATTGATGCTCACACTCACGGAGAGCCAGTCTGGGATGTTCTACAACTCCAGCAAGCCGCAAACCTATATGCAAAGCATGGATTTCAGCTGCACATCCACGCCATAGGTGATGCAGCTGTTAGGGATGCTCTTTCGGTAATCGAATCGGCACCAAGAGGCGCACTACCGTCAGTTATTGCTCATGCGGAGCTAATTTCCAACGACGACATATCACGCTTTGCAAAACTTGGGGTCATCGCCAACATGCAACCACTCTGGGCCAGGCCTGATGGCATGCTGCTGAGCTGCAAGCCGAGAATCGGTGAGCGCCTGGAGCAAATGTATAAAATGCGCTCGTTACTGAATGCAGGCGCAACAGTTAGCTTTGGATCAGACTGGCCCGTTAGTTCGGTATCGCCGCTTGAAGGAATTCAAACCGCCGTGACCAGAAGTTTTGAAGGCAATTCAAACAACCTCGCTGAAGCAATTGATGTCGACCAGGCGCTGTATGCATATACAACCGCAGTCAGGAAACAACTGGGTTCAGCTGATCTCAATGAGACGGTGACCCTGTCGGCTGACCCCAGACGCGTTGACCCCGCCGAGATCTCCACCATCGAGGTGCTTGAAGTGACACGGGGCAGAGAAGTTCTCTTCAGTCGCTAGACCTACTTAGTGCTTGAAAGCACCATCGTTGACTGTGCTGAAATGGCTACTTGCTTCCCGCCACTGATCGTTTTGATTCCTCCGACCTTGGCGACAAGCCCCTGCGCCAAGACCTTCCAAGGGCCACTCGATGGCAATCTCACTAGCTTCGACTTTTTGGAAGAATTGTGAATCACGAAGATGCGCTTCACTCCATTGGTCTGGCTCTTCGCGTCCAATGAGTACGCAATCACATCGTTTGGAGTGGAACTGAACTTCAGTACGCGTTTGAGCTCCTGCACCTTGTTGATGCGGAAGGCCGAGTTGGCAGCTCGTATCTCTAACAAGCCCCTGAAGTAGTTGACCATGTCCAAGTTTCTCTCTCGATCTAGCCATTTGAGAGAGTTGACCCGGTCAGGTGACTTGTATGAATTCTCATCCCCATCCTTGGACCGCATGAACTCTTGACCAGCGTGGATAAATGGAATCCCCTGGGCCAGGATTGCGACGCTCGATGCCAGCGCGAAAACGCGCTTTCGCTCGGCATCTGTACTGGTTGGCATTGAGGTCTTTAGTTTGTCGAAAAGAGTGAGGTTGTCATGCGCTTCAACATAACTGACCGACTGTTCGGGTTGAGCGTTACCCCAAGAACCACGAACGTTTGAACCAAACTCCGTCTCGCCGGCGATACCCGCCATTACCTCGAGCTTCGATGAGCTCCTACCCGAGGCCCAGCCATTCTCCTCGGCCTTGAAAACGGATCCCTTCAGCCCATCACGAATGCCGTCGTTGAAATGAGCAATACGCTGCATGGCAGAGGCGTTGAATTGATTGGCCTTTCGGTCCGCAGCGAGGATGTCCCCCATGTTCCAACCTTCGCCGATAATCAAGAAGTTCTTGTCGATCAAATCAACACCCGCTCTTACGGCGTTCATGGTTTGCAGATCAAGGATGCCCATTAGGTCAAATCGGAAACCATCTAACTGGTACTCCCTGGCCCAGTAGACCGAACTGTCAACTATGTATTTGCTAGCCATGGATCGCTCCGAGGCAACCTCATTACCAACACCTGTTCCATTCGCGAACGAGCCATCTGCGTTCTTCCGAAAGAAATAGCCAGGCACGAGCTTCTCGAAGCTGTGTGAACCAGCATCGAATACGTGGTTGTAGACCACATCCATGACAACCCTGAGACCCTTCGAGTGAAGAAACTGTATGGTCTGCTTTAGCTCAGAAATTCGATTCGCGGGGTCCGCAGGGCTGGTTGCATATGAACCCTCTGGAACATTGAAGTTCAAGGGGTCGTAACCCCAGTTGAATTGGTCACTCCTTGATTCATCGACTGTCTTGTAGTCATAAATCGGCAAGAGTTGAAGGTGGGTGACACCGAGATCCAGAACTGCATCAATCCCGGTCTTTGATTTTCCAGTTGGAGTTTTAGTACCCGTCTCGGTTAACCCCAAGAACTTACCCTTGTTCACAATCCCACTTGAGGAATCCATTGCTAGGTCCCTCACGTGCAGCTCGTAGAAGACCGCATCAGTTGCAACGCCGGAGAATTTAGGTTTTGAGTGGTCGGCCCAGCCTGCGGGGTTCGTAGTTGAGAGATCTATCACCACTCCCTTTTCACCATTGATGGTTGCGGCCCTTACGTAGGGATCAACCGCTTCACTCCAAACTCCACCCAGCTTTACCCGATACGTGTAGATGGTTAGATTTTGGTCACCCGAGAGCGATGCAGTCCAGGTGCCTTTCTCCGACTTAGTCATGGGGACTGTCTTAGATGGGGTTGGATCAGATGCTGCGCCGTAAATCAACAGCTGTGCTTCCGTGGCCGTTGGTGCCCAAAGCCTGAATTTGGTTTCGGTCTTGGCATAGCTGTTTCCGAGATCATCACCTGGATAGTGGAAAGCCTCTCTGAACTCATCGCTTCCGAAGAGTCCACCCAAATCTGGCGTGATGGAACCATACTCAGGGTGGCTGAACAAAACCTCTCCACCCAAAGTGAGTGCCTTTGCAAGTCGAACCTCGAACCTGTTTGCGGTTGTGGCAGTCTCGGGAATAGGAGTGAGCGATGAGATAGCAGTTGCAGCTCCCGCTGTCGTAATGCTTAGTCCGCGCTCTAACGATGCGGCGTCGGTCTTTCTGTTGAGGGTTATCTCGGCGGTTGTGAAAGATTTCATCATGCCGGTGGCAAGCTTGGTGGTAATGGCCGGCCTTTCGTAGTAGATGGTTGGGTCCGCCTGAATCAGCCAAATCTCAGCCCTGCCGTCGACGAACTTGGTTACAAAACGATCCTGTTGCCCATCCTTGGTTTGCCACTCCCCCAGTCGCACAATAATTCCAAGCTGGTCAACATTTTGAGTACCCGGGACTTTTATGCGGGCCACCTTGCCAAAACCATCATCCTCAGTGAATTCGTAGGCTTTACCCTCTCCTCCCTTAGGCCAAACCCAAAGGTTCCAGTCCTTATAGTCACCTTCAAAGCGTGTGTAGTGAACCGTTAGTTCGGTGGTCTCGTTTAGGGCACTCGCAGGGTTGATAAACCCGACCGCGATCGCGATGGAGATAAGGATTGAGAGAATTCGCTTCAAAGCCACCCCTTTGTGTTTTGACGGTGGGGCGTGCGGGACTTGAACCCGCGACCGACGGATTATGAGTCCGCTGCTCTAACCGGCTGAGCTAACGCCCCCAACCTTGGAAAAGCTTAGCCCACGTGCCTAGCCAACCTCGGAGGTCTAGGCCTAGCTCTCGTCCTTGTTGCGGAGTCTCCGGGCTTGTTTCTTCACCGCATCCTTGATCTCTTCGATCTGCTCTATGACCTCGTCCTTGAGTTCCTCCAGCTGTTCACGTAGCTCTTCAGATGCGTCGCTGATGCGCTCGCGAGCCTCTGAGGAAAGCTCCTCGGCCTTCCGCCTTAGGGTAAGGGTCTCATCGCGCCAGCTGGTGAGTGCAGAAGTCAAAGCCTCGCTCAGTCTTCCGATCGGGAGCAGGTAACCGGGGTCATTGTCCATGGTTGCGTAGCCAGATCCGACACCTCGGTAAAGATTTTCGAATATGTCTAATGTGCGACCAATGTCATGTGACTGAATTAGGTGCAGAGAGTTTTGGGACAGACGCTCAAGCTCAGTCGAATCCGCTTCAAGTACGAGCCGCAATTTCGCCGCAAGGTCATCGGCATCATCGGGTTCGAAGAGGTAGCCGTTGTCACCATCGTGAACCAGGTGTGGCAGTGCCATTGCATTGGCTGCAATTACCGGGCGACCGGAGGCCATGGCCTCCATGGTGGCAATTGACTGAAGCTCGGCAATTGATGGCATAACGAATACTGTTGCGCGTTCATATGCCAAAGGGAGCTCTGCGTCAGTGATGTGGCCGGTGAACTTCACGCGGTCTGCAATCCCGAGATCCTTTGCCAAATTCTCTAGATTCTTACGCTCACCGCCATCGCCTACAAGCTCCACCTTCACATTTGGATGATCCTTCAAAAGCGCAACTGCTCGAAGCAATATATGAATCCGCTTTTCGTCATCGAGACGACCCAAAAACAGAAGCTGAGGATTCGAGTTCTGCGTAGGAGTTGCGTTCGCAAACTTTGCAGCCTCGATGCCGCAGGAGATCGCCATTACTTCGGTGAGGCCAGTCGCGCGCTCAAGCAAATCTGCAGCTCGTCTGGTAGGGGTCGTGACCGCATCCATGCGACGCAGAATTCGCCCTGCATCCCACCAGATGAATTTCATGGCGGGCTTGTGTAAAAACTCTGGCAAGAAGGAGTACTTGATCAAGTTCTCGGGCATGATGTGGTTTGTAGCAAGCGTCTTGACATCAGCCCGCCTTGCGGCGCGGATCGCAAATCTTCCAACCAACAGATGAGATTGGACGTGAAGCGCGTCGGGTCTTATCTCCCGAAGGATTTTTTCAATTTTGCCCGTCAGACCCCAAGGCTCGACCCAACGAAGACTCTTATGGTTGGGGACACGATGAGACTTCAGTCGATGCAGAGTTAGTTGAGCTCCATCGTGAGTCTCGATTCTCGTTCCGTGTGTTTCATCAAAAGCCGCAGCAATAACGTGAACATCGTGACCACGCTTGGCTAGTCCGGCCGCGAGGCGTTCAGCAAACCTGGCTGCACCGTTGATGTCTGGCGCGAACGTATCGCATGCCAGAACCACTTTGAGTTTTTCTGACATTAGGCCTTTTGTTTGTCTAGTTGAGGGTGAAATTTTGAGAGCAATAGCACTCCAGTGATAGCAACGATACCCGAGAGTGAGAAACCGATGATCTGGATCGGGTCAGCTTGTTGCGCTTCACCGAGAAAAATAATCGCAATGCCAATCGCCACTGCAGGGTCAACGACTGTCAAACCAGCGATTACTAGATCCGGCGGTCCCGAAGCATAAGCGTTTTGTACGAACCAACCACCAAGAACGGTTGCCCCTACTAAAGCAAACACAGCAAGCAGCGTTAGCCACTCAAAATCTCCCTGACGGATTCGAAGTAAAACCACCTTGGCAAGCGACGCGACAAACCCATAAAGGACTCCAGCACCGAAGATGTAATGCAAGGGCCCTGCGGATTTCTTGGTGAAGAGAAATAGCAGGGCAAAAAGGGTGATCAACCCAACCAGGGCACCGACTATCAGAAGCAGCTGCCTGTCGGTGAGCAGTTGATCCTTGGCACCCTGGGAGGCAAACGCAACGAAGGATCCAACCCCGACCATGGTCAGCAAGATAGAGCCCAGTGTTCTAACGTCGAGCTTGATCTTGTGAATTCGGGCGTTTAGAAACGAGGTGATAATCAAGGCAATAGCACCGATCGGCTGCACCACAATCAGCGGCGCTAAAGCCAGTGCAGAGAGCTGCAGCAAAATCGCGAGCCCGAGAAAAACAGTTCCCATGAGCCATCTTGGCCGGGCCAAAAGCGAGGCAAGTTGGCGAATGCCAAGGGCCTTTGGCTTATCAGCCGAACTGCTCGAACCCGTTACCGCATCGTTTTGAAACTGAGCACCTAGCGAGAGAAAGACTGCGCCCAATACCGCGAAAGCGATAGCGAGTAGGCGAAGGTCTTCAAAGGGCATAAAAAGCTCTCCTAGTTCGCGACCTGCTAAGCCTAAATGAGTGAACCTGAATAAGCGCTGAGCTAGATTGGCATGGTGCCAATTAGACCTATCACGATTACTGGGGAGCCAGTCCTTCATCAGCGCGCTCAGGAAGTTGAGAGCATCACAGACGACATTCGGACACTCATCGCTGACATGTACGAAACGATGGAAGCTGCCCCAGGTGTTGGGTTAGCCGCAACCCAAGTTGGGGTCGGATTGAGAATATTTGTTTTCGACTGGCACGATGGCGAAACCCTGCACCGCGGTGAGGCAATAAATCCAACGGTCGAGCTTGGACCAGTCAGCGAAGACTGGCCGGACGAGGACACCGAACTCGAAGGGTGTCTATCTATCCCAGGCGAGCGCTACCCGCTGAAGCGCGCAGAGACGGCCGTATTGCGGGCTATGAATCTCGAGGGTGAAGCATATGAAATTTCTGCCACTGGCTGGCTCGCTCGCATATTCCAGCATGAGTTTGATCACCTAAATGGCACCCTGTATGCCGATCGTCTGCTGAAGCCATATGCGCGAGAGATTAAGCGGGTCATCAAAGGTGAAGGCTGGGGCGAGCCTGGTCATACCTGGATGCCAGGTAAAGACTTCCTAGAACCCTAAGGCGCGCAGTCCTGCTGCCACCAATGCTGCGGCAATTATCACAACGATAAAAGGCAACCGAAGCATTAACAGCACGGCGGCAACAATAACTGCGGGGACACGAGCGTCCAACACAAGGCCATCTGCGCTTGAGATTGTTTGAATCCCGACCAGCGCAGCCAAAAGCGCGACAGTTACCCGCTCACTGAAGCGTTGCACGCCGACTGTGATGAAGCGCTGAGGAATCAAATACCCGAGTAGTTTCCAGCTGAACACCAGTGCGGACGCGATGACGACGGTTAGAGTCATGACCTGACCAACCTCGGAACTAACGCAACCAATGCCGTGAGCAGGATGGCGGTCCCGCTACCAAAAGCTGGTGTCAAAGCAACCCCAACCCCGCAGGCCACCAGTGCCAAAACGAGCTTGCCTTTGAGCATTGGCCAAAGAAGTCCAAGAAAAGCAGCGGCAGCGGCAGCATCCAAACCCCAGGCTTCCACTGAACCGAGCGCAGAGCCCGCCAAGGCGCCTGCCAGAGTGGCCAAGTTCCAAAGGAGGTAGATACCGACGCCCGTTAACCAAAAACCACGGACCGCACTCTTTTGATCGCTCTGAGCTGCATGCACAGCGTTCGATTCATCGATTGTGAACTGCGCTGCCAGAAGACGCATAACTCCCCTAGGGGCAATCTCGGAACGCAGCCTTAGTGCGTAAAAGCTATTTCTGATACCCATCAGCCACGCTGAAAGAATTGCTGCGAGAGCGGTGCCTCCCGAAGCGAAGACTCCAACCAAAGCGAATTGCGAGGCCCCGGAGAACATCAAAAGACTCAGGAGCATGGTTGGCAAAAGCTCCAGGCCAGCAGCGGTCGCAAGAGCGCCGAACGAAATGCCGTAAAGGCCAGTAGCTAGGGAGACTGAAAGAGAGGTCTGAGTGACTTTATCCATCAGCACCCCTGAGAAGTGGCTCCCCGACTTGGACTCGAACCAAGAACCCTCCGGTTAACAGCCGAATGCTCTGCCAATTGAGCTATCGAGGAATGCGCGAACGCAGGTAAAACAATAGCAGATAAAACCGGATCACTACATCAGTGATCTTCGTTCAATCTCCAAATTCATCAACTCCTGCTGCAATGCCTTTGCAGCTTCTGGCTGAGTGCCGGCATCAATACGCTTCAGAGCTGCCAAAAGATCATTCTTTTCGCGCAGCAGGGCCTGCATTTGAGCCGACCTCACTATGCCCTTTGCGTAGCGCTCGAGCTCCTGTTGGCTTCTAACCGGAAGCTCAGCCATGGCTAGGGACCGAACGTCATCAACTAGTTCAGGTTCTGATTGCATCAGGATAGAAACCCAATCGGGCTCCCCCATTGAATCGACATTACGGGAAATGCACTGCAAAAGTCTTTGATAGCCAGGGGTCGCAAAGCCCGCTGCGGAAATACGGCGAACCTGGAGCTTTTGAAAGAACTCTGGCTTTTGAATAAGAATCTCTAGAATCTGGCGCTCTTGTCGAGACTGAGGATCGTCTGGTCGTGGAGTCGGAATCGAGGTCTTTGCAATCGGAGCAACGCGATCGCTAACTCCCTGTCTAGAGACGCCGCTGACAATTGAGTTGACTTCCGATACGTCGAGGGAAACCCAATCTGCGAGTTGGCGAGTGTAAGCAGACTTCAGTGCGGGATCAACCAAATCCGAAATCACTCCAGCTGCGGCTCTTGCTGCCGCAACCCTTGACTCCAAGTTGCCGAGGTCAAACTTTGCAATGCGATGCCGGATGACAAATTCAAACAGCGGTTTGCGCGCCTGTACCATAAGTTTGATTGCTTCATCGCCGCGCTGTTGCCTGAGGTCACTCGGGTCCAAGCCCTCTGGTCCCGCGGCAACATAGGTAAGTGCGTTGAACTTTGAGGTGTCAGAGTACATGCGTAACGCTGCCTTTTCACCAGCCGCGTCTGGATCGAAGGTGAAGATTACGCTGGCGGGATCACCGGCTGAAGAGCCGAACAGCCTATTGATGAGCTTGATATGGTCCTCACCAAATGCAGTGCCACAAGTTGCCACCGCTGTTTCCACTCCTGCCAAATGACAGGCCATTACATCGGTGTAGCCCTCAACCACCACAATTTCACGTGACTTGACTATGGCCTTGCGTGCGGAGTCCAATCCATACAGCACTGAACCCTTATGGTAAACAGGAGTCTCTGGGGTATTTAGATACTTTGGACCTTGGTCATCCTCATAAAGTTTCCTTGCTCCAAAACCCAAGACCTGGGAATTCGCATCTTTGATTGGCCAAAGAACGCGACCCCTAAATCGGTCATAACCACCCTTATCGCTTGGCATGACAAGCCCAGCGGTGATTAGCTCCTCGCTGGTGAATCCTAAAGCGGCAAGATGTTCAAGCAGGTTTTGCCAACCCTTGGGCGCATAACCAATTCCAAAACGCTGCTGTGCCAAGTCATCAAAGCCTCGACCGATCAGAAAATTTCGCGCGAAGACACCTTCTTCGGTTCTCAACTGCGCTTGATAGAACTCTGCGGCAGCGGCGTTCGCAGCAAGCAGTCGAGTTCTCGCCGAGGACTCCGAGGAACCCTCCTCATAACTCAGTTGATACCCGAGCTTGTCAGCCAGTCGCTCCACGGCGTCTGAGAAGGAAATGGATTCAATCTCCTGTAAAAACTTGAACACGTCGCCACCGACTCCACAGCCGAAGCAGTGATAAAAGGCCGGTGAATTTCTGACGTTGAAACTGGGAGATTTTTCACCGTGAAATGGACACAGGCCTTTGAAAGAACCAGCGCTGGCGGGCTTTAGAGAGACGTATCCCGAAATGATGTCGACAAGGTTGGCCCGAGCCTTGAGCTCTTCAATATCAGATTGCTTTACCCTGCCAGCCATACGCCAATCCTAGGTCAGGCGCTGGTGCAGAGCGATCGCAGTCGGGTCGGTCAGCGAGGCGACTTGATCAACAATGACGCGGCGCTTTGCAGCATCCGAAGACGCAGCCTCCCAGGCTTGAGCCGAGATCGCATCTAGATGTTCAGGCGCCGTAAGTAGCGCGTCTGCAAGCTCGGTCAAAATAACCCGCTGGCGCTCGTATAGCGGCTGCCTAGAGTTGTGGCTCATCACTTGAGAAGCAACAATTCCCTTCAAAACCGCGATCTCGCTCTTGACCTTGGATGGAACTATGACTCCCGCCCGGTACCTGGTCAAAGAGGACTTTGAAGCATTCTCCAAAATGGCCTCAGTCGTGCGTGAGACGAAGCTACCGATTAGGTCCGAGGTTAAATTCTTGAGCTGAGCCAAATCTCTAGGTGAGCCGTCATAACCGGATAACCAGAATGGTGATTGCTGCAGGTGATGCAGCGCCTCTTCAAGCTGCACCTTTGCCAGGCTTCCCCCGGCCCACTTTCCGACCTCTTCCAGAAGCGCGTCCTTGGCAAGCGGATCAGAGATAACTGCAGGATCGATAAATCCCTCGAATATCGCATCTTCGAAATCGTGAACTGAATACGCCACATCGTCGGAGAAGTCCATAATCTGAGCCTCAACGCACTTTGCTCCATCCGGTGCTGAGGCTCGCATCCAATGAAACACCTCTAGATCATCGTCATAAACGCCGAACTTCACCGAATTGCCATACTCTGACGCCTGCGATAGCCGCCATGGGTACTTGGTAGCGGCATCGAGAGAAGCCCTGGTGAGGTTCAACCCGCGAGACCTACCGGATTCGTCATAGATCTTGGGCTCAAGACGAGTAAGAATTCTGAACGTCTGGGCATTACCCTCAAAGCCCCCTATTTCCGCGGCCCAAAGATTCAGAGCGCTCTCGCCATTGTGTCCAAATGGTGGATGGCCAAGGTCATGTGCCAGACAAGCCATGTCAACTAGGTCGGCGTCTACACCAATCACGTTTGCGATTTCTCTGCCGACCTGAGAAACCTCTAGCGAGTGGGTCAGACGCGTTCTAGCGAAATCCCCGGAGCTGGGCGATAGTACCTGAGTCTTTGAGGAAAGCTTCCGGAATGCCGCCGAGTGGAGCACTCGGGCACGGTCCCTGGCGAACTCGCCGCGTCTAACCATTGAGGACTTGGCTTGTGAGACAAAACGCTCCCTGTCGAAGTCCTCGTATCCAGGCTCAAGTTCGTTCATCATTACCCTCCGGACACCGATAACTCTGCATCCAACAGGACGGTCTTCTGTTCAAAATTTAGATCTCTTGAATTCAGCCAGTTTTCTGGCAAGGTGCAGGACTTTGCGCTTCCTAAACGCCCACGTGGACCCTCAGCGGCCTCGCCGGGGTAAGGGATGTTGCGATCTAACGTGCCAATCAAGTCCTGAATCTCCTGAAGCGAATTGGCCAGGGCAAGAGCCGCACGTAATTCACCGCCAACTGGATAACCCTTGAAATACCAAGCCACATGCTTTCTAATGTCACGGCAGGCACGCTCTTCACTTTCAAAAAACTCAACCAGTAACTCGGCGTGACGATAGTAAGCATCGGCTACCTCACCTAGCGACGGCATCGCGGTCTCTGAGGCGTCAAGCGGTTGATTCTCGAGATAGGCGGAAATCGCACGTTCGAGATCACCAAAGAGCCATGGCCTACCAAGGCAGCCGCGACCGACGACAACGCCGTCAACGCCGGTTTGCTGCATCATTCGAACCGCATCGGCCGCTGACCAAATGTCGCCATTTCCAAGAACCTGGACATCAGGTAATGCATTGCGAAGTTCCGCGATTGCATCCCAGTCGGCAACTCCGGAGTAGTAATCAGCTGCGGTTCGACCGTGCAGTGCAACCGCTGCTACCCCTGCATCTCGAGCCGCCTTACCGGCATCCAGGAAAGTGAGGTGTTGGTCGTCAATCCCCTTACGCATTTTGACCGTGACCGGAATATCACCAGCTGACTTGACCGCTGTGTTGACTATGGACTCAAACAGGTCGCTTTTCCAAGGTAATGCTGCTCCCCCGCCCTTTCGGGTGACTTTGGGTACTGGACAGCCAAAATTCAGATCGATGTGATCGGCTCGATCCTCAGCAACCAACATGGTCACTGCCTCACCGATGGTTTTTGGATCGACACCGTATAGCTGCACCGATCGAATCTTCTCACTTGGATGGTGACCAATTAGGCGCATCGACTCGGGGGTTCTCTCCACCAGCGCACGGGATGTGACCATCTCTGATACGTAAAGACCGCCACCGTATTCCTGACAAAGTCTGCGATACGCGGTGTTGGTAATGCCCGCCATAGGAGCCAGCACAACTGGCACCTTGATGTCGTGCTTACCGTATCTGAGGCCCAAACTAGCCCTTTAGGCGCTCGAACAGATAGCCAGAAAGCTTGGAAAGGGAGACGCGCTCCTGGGCCATGCTGTCACGCTCACGTACGGTTACAGACAGATCAGTCGGAGTCTCAAAGTCCACGGTGATGCAGAACGGAGTTCCGATTTCATCCTGACGGCGGTAGCGTCGACCGATTGCGGCTGAATCGTCGTAATCGACATTCCAGTTCTGGCGAAGCTCCTGAGCGAGGGATTTGGCGATTGGAGATAGCTCCTCGTTTTTGCTCAAAGGCAACACGGCTGCCTTGACTGGAGCAAGGCGGTAATCAAGCCTTAGGACAGTTCGGGTGTCAACACCACCCTTGGCGTTAGGGGCCTCATCCTCTGCGTAAGCATCAACCAAGAACGCCATTAGTGACCGAGTTAGGCCGGCGGCTGGCTCAATAACAAATGGAGTCCAACGCTTTTCCTCAGTTGGATCAAAGTAACTCAAATCAACACCAGAGTGCTCGGAGTGAGTCTTGAGATCAAAGTCGGTTCGGTTTGCAATGCCCTCAAGCTCGCCGAACTCGCTGCCCTGGAAACCAAATCGATACTCGATGTCCACGGTGCGCTTTGAGTAGTGCGAGAGCTTTTCCTTTGGGTGCTCGAACAGCCTGAGGTTTTCAGGGTTGATACCTAGGTTTGTGTACCAGTTGTAGCGCTCGTTGATCCAATAGTCGTGCCAGGTCTCATCCTCACCAGGCTTGACGAAAAACTCCATCTCCATCTGCTCAAACTCCCTGGTTCGGAAGATGAAGTTGCCGGGCGTAATCTCGTTTCTAAAGCTCTTTCCCATCTGACCGATGCCAAAAGGGGGCTTCATTCTGGCTGCGTTTAGCACGTTGTTGAAGTTCACAAAAATGCCCTGCGCGGTCTCAGGTCGTAGGTAGTGCATGCCGGATTCGTCTTCTACCGGACCAAGGCTGGTCTTGAGTAGACCATTGAAATTCTTAGGCTCAGTCCACGAGGAGCGAGTGCCACAGTTTGGGCAGGCAATTTCCTCAAGAGAGGATGGTGCGCGACCCTTCTTTTCCTCGAACGCCTCCTCTAGGTGGTCAGCGCGGAAGCGCTTGTGGCAGGAGGTGCATTCAATTAGCGGATCAACGAAGGCCTCGACGTGGCCGGAAGCCTCCCAGACGCGTTTTGGCAAAATGATTGAGGAATCCAACCCCACAACATCCTCACGAGAGGAAACCATGGACTTCCACCACTGGCGCTTAATGTTTTCCTTGAGTTCGACACCCAAAGGTCCGTAGTCCCATGCTGATCTTGAACCACCGTAAATCTCACCGGCCTGAAATACGAAGCCGCGGCGTTTTGCCAATGAAATTACTTGGTCGAGTTTCTGGGATGCCATGTTTCTCCAGTTGGGAAGCGAAAACGCTAGTTTAGCGGAGCATCCTCGGCAGCACCGAAGCGACGCTGACGCCCACCAAACTCAGCTATTGCCCTCCAAAGCTCTTCCCTGTTGAAGTCAGGCCAGAGGGTTGGTGAAAAGAAGTACTCCGCATAACTTGATTGCCACATCAAAAAGTTTGAGGAACGAAGTTCGCCACTTGACCTAAGAAACAAATCCACGTCTGGAAGCTCTGGAACATAAAGCTCTTTGGCAATCGTCTTTTCAGTGATGGAACCAGGCTTAAGCTGACCAAGAGCAACCTTAGTAGCCAGCTTGTTCACCGCGTCTACAAGCTCCTGTCGACCACCATAGTTAACCGCCATCGTCAACGTGAGCCCCGTGTTTTTGGCGGTTATGCGCTCGGCCTCTTGAAGTTCTTTGACAACCGAGGGCCAAAGCCGAGGCATACGACCCGCCCACCTGATCCTGACGTTCCACTCCATGAGCAAGTCGCGTCTTTTGCGCAGCACCTCTTTGTTGTAGCCCATCAAAAAGCGCACCTCTTCGGGAGATCGCTTCCAATTCTCGGTCGAGAATGCATAAGCGGTTAGGTTCTCAACTCCGGCTTCAATTGCACCGGCAACCACTTCTAAAAGAGCAATCTCGCCTGCTTTGTGACCTTCGGTACGCGTCAGGCCTCGCTGATTTGCCCAACGACCATTACCGTCCATAACAAGTGCAATGTGCCTCGGGACCACGTCTAACTTGGGAGCTTTTCGCTCAGGGTCAAAGAGCCTCATTCGCTTCGCTCCAGAAAACGCAGCGAGCGCAACCCGCGCTCCAATTGCCACTGCAAATAGGTGCTCACGACGTTCCCCACCGCCTCTTTGGTCTGATCATCCGCCTTGGCAACAGTATCCCAATCTCCAGCCAACAGCGCCCGCATTAGCTCGAGCCCATAACCTCCGAGGCGAACCGCGCCGGGTAACTCACAGCTCGGACAACTAACCGCTCCCGTGTGAGTAGAAAAACTAATCGGGGAATTTTGACACAGGTGGCACTGCTCCAGATCTGGCACCCAGCCTGCCAGGGCGAGAGATCGAAGCAGGTAACTGTCTAGTACCTGAGGAGCGGGCCTTTGGTTCTGTGCCAGGGTTCGAAGCGCGCCAATCAACAACAGGTAATGACTTTCCGAGGAGGTTTCACGAGTGAGCCGCTCGGCAGCTTCCAGGATCGCGTTACCGATTGTGTAGAGCTGGTAATCAGCAACAATCTCTGCGCCGTAGCTAGCTAGTTGCTCAACCTGGGAAACCGTGTCTAAGTTGCGACCCTCATATAGCTGAAGATCCGCCACCATGAACGGCTCTAGCCGTGCACCAAACCTTGAACTGGTTTTACGCACGCCTTTTGCTACAGCGCGAATCTGGCCGTGTCGCCTCGTCAGAATGGTGAGAATTCGATCAACCTCGCCCAGCTTGTGGGTTCGGATGATGATTCCCTCATCCCTGTAGACCGGCACCGTGTTTCCTGATTACCTCAGCGCTCGGTTCACCGCGGAGATCAAAGCCTTCAAAGACGCGGTGGAAATGTCTCCATCAATACCGACTCCCCAAAGGTTCTTGCCGCCGAGTTCTATTTCGATGTAAGCGGCCGCGAGAGCGTCACCACCCTGAGCGAGCGTGTGCTCAACGTAGTCAAGCAACCTCAGTTCGACACCCTGCTTATTCAAAATGTCGATAAAGGCGGAGATTGGTCCGTTGCCAATACCGAGTGATTCAAGCTCGCCAGCTCCATCGCGGAGCGTAACGCTCAGATTTACCTCGCCGTCCATGTTCGACTCCGTGCGCATGCGCTTGAGTTCAAAACGACCCCACTTCAAGGCCGGATCAGTAACGGGTAGATACTCATCCATGAAAATCTGCCACAGCGCGTCAGAGGTGACCTCGCCACCCGATGCATCGGTGTGACCTTGGACGACGCGAGAGAACTCAATCTGAAGTTTTCTCGGAAGATCTAGGTTGTGATCGGTCTTCAACAGGTAGGCCACTCCACCCTTGCCAGATTGAGAATTGACACGGATCACAGCCTCGTAGCTTCTTCCAACATCTTTCGGATCAATCGGAAGGTATGGGACCGCCCAGGTGAACTCATCTACCGAAACACCAGCTGCGGCTGCGTCCTTGTGCAGGTGCTCGAAGCCCTTCTTGATTGCATCCTGGTGAGATCCAGAGAAGGCGGTGTAGACCAAATCGCCCCCATAGGGTGAACGCTCTGGAACCGGAAGTTGGTTGCAGTACTCAACGGTGCGCTTGATGTGATCGATGTCCGAAAAATCAATTTGCGGATCAATCCCCTGTGAGAAAAGATTCAGGCCGAGAGTAACTAGGTCAACGTTTCCGGTGCGCTCACCGTTACCAAACAAGCAACCCTCGATTCGATCTGCACCAGCCATGTAGCCAAGCTCCGCAGCCGCAACTGCAGTACCGCGGTCATTGTGGGGGTGCAGCGATAGCAGTATCGAGTCACGGGGTTCTAGGTTGCGAGACATCCACTCGATGGAGTCTGCGTAAACATTGGGCGTGATCATCTCAACCGTGGCCGGCAAGTTGATGATGAGCTTTCGCTCCGGGGTCGGCTTGATCACTGCAGCGACTGCGTTACAAACTTCCAAGGCATACTCAAGTTCGGTGCCGGTGTAGGACTCTGGTGAATACTCATAGAAGATCTCAGTACCGGGAAGAGTCGACTCCAGACCTAGGCACTTTCTTGCAGCGTCAAGAGCAATCTGCTTGATTCCCTCTTTGTCCTGACCAAACACCACACGACGCTGCAAAACCGAAGTGGAGTTGTAGAAGTGGACAATGGCGCGCTTGGCCCCGCGCAGCGACTCAAAAGTGCGCTCGATTAGGTGGTCTCTTGACTGCGTCAACACCTGAATCGTGACGTCTTCGGGAATGTGCCCCTCTTCAATCAAAATGCGGACGAAATCGAAGTCGGTCTGAGACGCGGATGGGAACCCAACCTCGATCTCCTTGTATCCCATCTGAACCAAAAGCTGAAACATCTTCAGCTTGCGCTCTGGGCTCATTGGGTCAATTAGCGCCTGGTTGCCGTCTCGCAGGTCGACTGCACACCAGCGCGGTGCTACCTCGATGCGCTTAGTTGGCCAGGTACGGTCTGGTAGATCAACCTTGATCTGCTCGTGAAATGGCACATAGCGGCCATAGGGCATCTTGGATGGCTTTTGATTATTTTTCATTTCTTCTCTCCGCTAAAAATTGAATTGGCCAACAGAAAGCTCCGCGACGAGAAGGGCCGAGATTTAGGCCTCGTCGCGGCCCCTAAGCAGGAGAGCGAAACGCATGTCCAAAGGCTAGCACCAAATTGAACAAAGCTCTAGAAACCGAGTTTCCCAAGCTGCTTGGGGTCACGTTGCCACTCCTTGGCAACTCGGACCTGAAGTGATAGGTAAATTGGGCGACCGATTAGCTCGGCAAGCTCTGCACGTGCCTCGGAACCGATTGCTTTCAATACCGACCCAGCCTTGCCGATGACAATCCCCTTTTGCGAATCACGTTCAACCCATACCGAGGCGAATATCCTGCCCTGGTCCTGATCGAATTCGTCCAAAGTCACGGCTAACGAGTGAGGTAGTTCATCGTTCAGCTTCTCAAGAGCCTTCTCACGAATCGACTCGCAGATGCGATCCTCTAGCGATTCATCGGTGGCAACCTCCGCCGGATAAAGCAGTGGGCCCTCTGGCAATAGGCCAATCATCAAGTCTGCGAGCAGATCCACTTGGTCTCCAGTCAGTGCCGAAACTGGAACGATTTCGGCGAAGTCTGCGAGCCGACCTAGAGAAAGCAGGTGCTCGAGCAGCCGCTCTTTGGATACCGAATCGGTTTTGGTGACGATCGCGATCTTCTTTGCCTTGGGAAATTTCTGAATCTCCGCAATAAGCCTTTCGTCCCCGGGCCCAAGCTTCTCATTAGCCGGGGTGCAAAATGCGATCAGGTCAACCTCGCTGAGGGTGGACTGAACAAGGTCATTCAACCGCTCGCCGAGGAGGGTCCTTGGGCGGTGAACACCTGGTAGATCGACCAATACCAACTGCCCTGCAGGACGACTGACGATCCCTCTGATTGCCTTACGAGTTGTCTGTGGCCTCGAGGAAGTGATGGCAATCTTCTCCCCCACCAAGGCATTGGTCAGGGTCGACTTGCCGACATTTGGTCTTCCCACGAAACTCGCAAAACCAGACTTAGTCATCGCCAAGCTTTCTAACCAGAATGCTCATTACACGACCGCGTTTTGCGTCCACTCGTTCAGCCGTTAGTTCCAGACCATGAGTTGACACGGTTTCTCCACCCTTGGGCAGTTCGCCGAGGGCCTTGATGAGCAATCCGGCTACGGTGTCAACGTCTTCATCTTCAAGTTCGATCTCACAATGCTCGGAAAGTTCATCGAGGGTGACTCTTGGACTCACGCGATAGAGGTCATCTCCAATGAGCTCAATTTCAGCCTCTTCGCGATCGTATTCGTCGACAATCTCGCCGACCAGCTCTTCGATTAGATCTTCAACGGTCGCGATGCCTGCAACACCGCCGTACTCGTCCGAAACGATAGCAATCTGAGTTTTGGCCTGCTGCATCAGCTGCAGTAGTTCCGAAACTGGTTTGGACTCAGGCGTGAAGAACGGCTTTCTGGCTGCCTGAGCGGCAGTGGTGGACTGCAGCAGCTTGGGATCTTGATGCGTGACCCTGGCGAGGTCTTTCAAGTACAGCACTCCGATCACGTCGTCAACGCCATCGGAAATTACCGGTAGTCTTGAGTAACCGGTAGAGACAAAAAGGCTCAGCGCCGCCTCTAGCGACTGCTCCGCTTGAACTACTTCCATGTCAACTCTCGGAACCATTACCTCGCGAACCACAGTCTCTGAAAACTCTTCAACTGAGTCGATGAGCTCTTGCTCATATTCCTCGGCCTCCTCGGGAACGGCGAGTCGGATCGGTGCGGCTAACTTTGCGAATTTGGAGATTGGGCCATCCAGCAGCTCTGTGAGCCGCTCGCCAAAAGCATTTCCGAGTAGGCGGCCAAGGGCCTGCTGCGTGAACCAGACAAATAGAATCCCACACGCTAAAACAATGGAGCTTCCCGGGGAGAGCACCAAAAGCAATGAGGCAACCGAGATAAGCACGAATGCCCTAGCAACCGAAAGCGCTCCAGCTCGACCATCCGCTTCCCGCTCGAGGTAGGACTGACTTATCGCCAGAAGCGAAGTAACTATAAATGCCCCGATAAGCAGCAGCAGCTCTATCAAACTTCGCTCCCATAGAACTTCTCCAGAAGTTCCTTTTGTAGACCAAACATCTCACGCTCTTCATCTGGCTCTGCATGGTCAAATCCGACTAAGTGCAAGATGCCATGGGTCACAAGCAGCAGGACTTCATTCATCATCGGGTGACCCGCGACCTCTGCCTGCTTGATGGCGACCTGTGGGCAGACAACGATGTCGCCGAGCACGCCCTCAGGAGATGGCACCAGATCTGATCCAGGTCTGAGCTCGTCCATCGGGAAGCTCAGGACGTCGGTCGGCCCAGGTTCGTCCATCCACTTGATGTGAAGCTCAGTCATCGGCTCCTCATCAATAAAGATGATCCCGAGGTCAACGCCAGGATGAAGCTTTAGCTCATCTCGAACGAAACTAGCCAAGGCCAAAACGCGGTCGGTATCGACCTCGATGGCGGTCTCATTGGAAATTTCAATGCTCATTTGAAGTCAACCTTGTCATACGCCTCAACAATGCGGGTCACCAACTCGTGTCGCACCACATCCTTCGAACTGAGCGAAGAGATAGAAATCCCCTCAACGCCCTTCAAAATTCTGGTGGCAAGGGACAATCCCGATTTTCCACCTGGAAGGTCAATCTGAGTGACGTCACCGGTAATCACCATCTTTGAACCAAAGCCCAGCCTGGTGAGAAACATCTTCATCTGCTCGGCAGTGGTGTTCTGTGCCTCATCCAAGATGATGAAGCTATCGTTCAAGGTTCTTCCGCGCATGTAGGCCAGTGGAGCAACCTCAATCACACCTGACTGAACCAGTCGAGCGGTAGCCTCGGGTTCGAGCATTTCCTGCAACGCATCAAACAGTGGGCGAAGGTATGGGTCGATTTTTTCACTCAAGGTTCCCGGCAGAAAACCAAGGCGCTCCCCTGCCTCAACGGCTGGGCGAGTCAATATGATTCGACTCACCTGCTTCGAGTAAAGCGCAGCCACCGCCTTGGCTACGGCCAAGTAGGTCTTCCCCGTTCCGGCCGGTCCAATACCGAAGGTAATGGTGCTGTCATCAATCTCACTGAGGTAGGTCTTTTGTCCAAGAGTCTTGGCTCGAACGACTTTGCCCGGAGTGGTTATGGCACCAGTGCCCAATACTTTTGCCGGTACCTCATTGCTCTCGATGATTCGAATGCTCTCGGTGAGCACCTTTTCATCGGGTTTCACACCAGTTCTAACAACGTCAACCAATTCAAGTATTAGGCGTTTGGCATGTTCGGCAAGCTCGCTCCTGCCCTCGATCGTGAACTGGTGTCCACGATTCGAGATCTTGAGTTCGGGATATTCTGTTTCGATTTTTCGGAGCAGGCGATCCTGGGGGCCCAGCAGGTCGATCAATGCGACCGGGGGGATTTCAAAACTGATTGTCGGCACTAGCGCTCTTTGCCACTCAACACATGAGCATGGGTATGAAACACCGACTGCCCTTCTCGCTCACCGGTGTTGAACTGCAACCTGAACTGACCATCGGTGAACTTGGACGAAACGTCCCTGATAAGGGCAAAAAGACCGTTCAAAACTTCACTGTCTTCCAAGGACGCGATGTTTGGGGTGTGGGATCTCGGAACACAGAGGATATGAACCTTGGCTTGTGGGTGAATGTCGCGGAAAGCGACCGCGTGCTCATTCTCACCCAATATCTCAGTACCAAACTCGCCGGCAATGATTTTGCAAAAAATACAATCCAAGATTTCCTCCAACTTCATACTACGAGCGAAACTCGCCGTGAAGCTGCTGCAGGGCAGCAATTGCCGCGGGTCCGGCGCTCGAGGCGCGTAGGACACCTTGACCAAGACGAACTGTTAGGAATCCGTTTGATTTCATGGTGTCAAGCTCGTCCTGAGTGATTCCGCCCTCTGGACCGACAACAAGTGTGTAGTGGTCAGCAGCCGCCACCTGATTCAGCGTCAGTGTCGCTCTGGGGTTGAGAACCAAACCAATTCCTCGGGGCCTGAGCTGCTTAGTCGTTGCTAGCGGTAGCACTTCAGGAAGCCACGGCCGTTGAGATTGCTTCATTGATTCGATCGCGATTGCCTGCCAGCGTTCTCTGTTTCGCTCCGCCTTGGCATCCCAACGAACAATAGAGCGACCAGCCTGCCACGGGATGATTTCAGTGGCACCAAGCTCGACCGAAGCTTGCAGGGCCAGTTCATCGCGATCTGATTTAGCAAGAGCCTGCACCAAAGTGAAACCAACACTGGGTGGAACGGCGATTGTGTGCTGCTCAACAGAGGTTACGTCCCCTGACTCAGACTGCACTTGCCAGCTTGAGCCCCTGCCATCAGTCACGACGAATTTTTCCGCATCGGTGATACGAAGTGAAGTGAGGTGACGTTTGGTCTCCTGGGAAAGAGCTCGCAGTGCGGCAAAATCTGGCTCATAAAACCAGTGCATCAGAAGCGACCCCGCGATCGCCTCGAGCCAAGCCTAGGTGAATCATTTTTGAACATCCCCCTGAGCTCGGCAAGCAGTTTTCGCTGCTTTGAGTCCAATCTCGAGGGCGTGAGGATCTTGATCTCCAGCCGTAGATCCCCACGGCCCTTGCTGCGAAGTCGGGCGGAACCAAGACCTCGCAACAAAATGATGTCGCCATGCTGAGCACCGGCTTCGATGCTTACCTTGCGCTCCCCATCAAAGGTCTCCACCATTACCTCGCAGCCAAGTGCGGCATCGGTCATTGGCACTTCGAGGGTGGCCACCAAATCATCGCCCTCTCTGGCGAATACTGGGTCCGGCCGCACTGAGATCTCTAGATAGATGTCGCCGTTCGACCCACCAGCGAATCCGACTTCGCCCTGCCCAGGTAGGTGAAGGCGCAAGCCATCAGAAACGCCCGCCGGGATTTCAAGTTCGAGATCTCGTCTGGCGCGCACTCTTCCTTGTCCGCGACAGCTTGGGCATGGGTCTGGGATAACTTCTCCAGTGCCACGGCATGATCCACATGGAGCACTGGTGACCATGGTTCCCATAAAGGACTGGACCTGGCGCTGGATCTGCCCCGAGCCTCTACAAACATCGCAGGTTTTGATGCCCGTGCCCGGCTTGCAGCAAGATCCATTGCACGTATCACAAAGAACCGCGGTGTCGATAGTCAGTGTCTTTTGAACCCCAAAAACACTCTCTCGTAGATCTAGGTCGACTCTAAGCAGCGCGTCTTGACCACGCTGTGCCCTGGAGCGCGGGCCGCGGGGTGAACCACCAAAGAAAGATTCAAAGATGTCCCCCAGTCCAAAACCTGCAGCACCACCGCGGTCATAATCAGCACGCGCGTTTGGGTCAGATAGCACCTCGTAGGCATGGGTCACCAATTTGAAACGCTCGGATGCCTGCGGGTCCGGATTGACATCTGGGTGCAACTCTCGCGCGAGCCTGCGGTAAGCCTTTTTTATCTCGTCCTGGCTGGCATCGCGACCGACACCTAGGGCTTCGTAATGGTCGCTCATTGATTACCTTCCAAGATTTGAGATAAGTAGCGAGCAATCGCTCTGACAGCTGCGATGTTCCCCGAATAGTCCATGCGGGTAGGGCCCATAACTCCGAGGCGTGCGACCTCAGTCCCAGCACTTTGGTAGCCGCTGACCACCAGGGAAGCGTGACTGATTCCCTCAAACCCAATCTCAGAACCGATGCGCAAAGCAACACCATTTTGATCTGCTTGCAGCTCGTTGATCAGCCTGAGCAGTACAACCTGTTCCTCAATGGCATCGAGGACGCTTGAAAGTTCACCAGAAAAATCCTCGCCCTGCCTAACCAGGTTCGCAGACCCTGAGACCACCAACTTTTCTTGGCGGTTCGCATCTACCAAGGATTGCAAAGCAGTGACGGCCTGAACAACAAATGCACGTCTTTCGGGGGCGAATTCATCAGCCAGGAGGTTCAATCGGCTTTCAACATCGGACAGCGCAGATGCGACCAACATTCCATTGAGTCGACCACGCAGGTCCTGCACCAGCGCCTCATCAACCTCGGTCTGCGCATCCAACTGCAGCTGCTGAATCCGACCGGAATCGGTAATCAGCATCAAGAGAACCTTCGTAGGAGCGAGCTGAATTAGCTCTACGTGCCGAACACTCGATTTGCCCAATGACGGATACTGCACCAGGGCAAGGGTGTTAGTAAGACTTGCCAGCTGCCTCGCAGCGCGCTCAACGACATCATCAATGTCGTTGGCCTCTGATAAGAACCTCTCCATCGCAGATCGCTCCGCCTGCGAAAGTGGCTTTACCTCGCCTAACCGATCGACAAATAGCCGGTATCCCTTTTCAGTTGGAATACGGCCCGAAGATGTGTGAGGTGCCTTGATGAGCTCTTCTTCTTCTAGAAGCGCCATGTCATTTCGAATCGTTGCCGCGGACACTCCGAGCGGGTGTCGATCCAAAAGCGCTTTTGAGCCGACGGGTTGGTTCGAGTAGATGAAGTCCTGGACGATAGCCCGAAGCACCTCTAAAGAACGCTCTGGAATCATTTGGCACTCACCTACCTTGAGTGCCAATTCTAAATCAAGCCTTGATGGAACTCACTAGGTCCAAAGCAATGCCGTCAACTAAAAGTCGACCCTTCTTAGTCACATAGATGCGGTTGTGCTCCATGGTGAGCTTTCCCTCGGCGAGATATTTCGCGACCACCGAAGCAGAAACCTCAGCCCTTGAGAGAACACTCCGATCCAAACCTTCACTGGTGCGAAGCTGGAGCATGATGCTCTCGGTTAGGTGCGTCAGTTCGTCAATCTGTTCGTGGCCTATTGCCGGTGACCCTGTCTTGAGAGCTTGCTGGTAGGCAGCTGGGTGCTTACGATTCCAGAACCGATTCCCATTTATGTGTGAGTGTGCTCCTGGGCCAAATCCCCACCAATTCTTTGAACTCCAATACGCCTGGTTGTGTACCGATGGATTCCCCCAGTTCGATACCTCGTACCACCGAAGTCCCGCTGCCTCAAACATTTGATCTGCCAATGAGTGCTTCTGGGCGTTGAGGTCTTCATCCACATCAGCCAGTAGACCTCTACGAATTTTAGTTGCCAGCTTTGTTCCCTCTTCAACTATCAACGAATAGGCGGAAATGTGCTCGGTGCCAAGGGCAATAGCGGCATCCAAAGTTGCCGTCCAGGATTCAATGCTCTCCCCTGGCGCACCATAGATCAGGTCAATGCTGGTTCTCAGCCCAAGATCCTTGGCATAACTAACCAGAGGAGAAAGAAGCTCTGGCCTGTGGGTTCGGTCCAAGACACTAAGCACCTCTGGATCAAAACTCTGGGCTCCAAAGCTAATCCGGTTCACCCCGGCCGAAACGAGCTGCTCAAGCAACTCGAGTGAGGTGCTCTCTGGGTTCGCCTCGAGCGTGATCTCAGCGTCTTTCGCCAACCCAAATTTCGAACTGAGCTGGTTGAGAATTCTATGAATCTGCTCCCCTGCCATTAGTGAGGGGGTTCCGCCACCAAAAAAAACTGAACTCAGTTGGCGAGGGACTATCTCCGATTCGCTAAGCACGTTGGCCGCAAATTCGATTTCAGAAATAAGCGCTGAATCAAAATCTGATCTAGATACCTCACCGAGCTCGGACGCGGTATAGGTATTGAAATCGCAGTAACCGCATCTGACCTCGCAGAAAGGGATGTGGACATAGGCATGAAATGAATCCGGCTCCCGCAAAGTGGCAAGCCTGTTTGACTCAGGCCAGGGATTACCCTCTGGAAGCGCGCCCAACTACTTCTTCTTTTCGCCCTTGCCCTCATCAGAGGAGAGCGCTGCAATGAAGGCCTCTTGAGGAACCTCGACGCGACCGACCATCTTCATGCGCTTTTTACCCTCTTTTTGCTTCTCGAGTAGCTTGCGCTTTCTGGTGATGTCACCGCCGTAACACTTTGCCAAAACATCTTTACGAATGGCTCTGATGGTCTCACGTGCAATGATCCTTGAGCCAACGGCCGCTTGGATGGGTACCTCAAATTGCTGTCTAGGAATCAGCTCGCGGAGCTTGGCCGCAATCTTGGTGCCGTGGGCATAGGCCTTGTCTTTGTGCACAATCGAGCTAAAGGCATCGACCTTTTCACCCTGGAGTAATAAATCAACCTTGACTAGATCACCTGCGGCGTAGCCGTTGTCCTCGTAATCTAGCGAGGCATAACCCTGCGTCTTGCTCTTTAGTTGATCAAAAAAGTCAAAAACAATCTCAGCAAGCGGAAGGTTGTATCGAAGCTGCACGCGATCCTCGCCGAAGTACTGCATGTCAATCATCGAACCGCGCCTGGTTTGACAAAGCTCCATGATTGTTCCGACGTAATCCTTAGGGGCAAGGATTGTCGCCTTGACCATTGGTTCACGGACCTCTTTGATCTTGCCCTCAGGAAACTCAGATGGGTTGGTGACTATGAACTCGCTGTGATCTTCCCGGGTGACCTCGTAAACCACAGAGGGTGAAGTCGCAATCAGCGAAAGGTTGAACTCTCGCTCTAGTCGCTCAGTGATGATTTCAAGATGAAGGAGCCCGAGGAAGCCACAGCGGAATCCAAATCCCAAAGCGGCTGAGGTCTCGGGTTCGTATACCAGTGAGGCATCGGAGAGTCGGAGCTTGTCCAGCGCCTCACGCAGGTTTGGATAGTCACTGCCATCAATTGGGTAGATGCCGGAGAAAACCATCGGCTTGGGGTCCGCATAACCTTTCAGCGCAGTTGAAGCCGGCTTGAGTTTTGAAGTTACGGTGTCACCGACCTTGGACTGGCGAACATCCTTCACTCCTGTGATCAGGTAACCAACCTCGCCAACACCCAGACCCGCCGAAACGACTGGCTCGGGCGAGATAACACCGATTTCGAGGAGTTCGTGGTTGGCCTTTGTGCTCATCATGGTGATTTGTTCGCGAGGAGTCAGTTGGCCGTCGACCATACGGACATAGGTGACGACACCGCGGTAAGAGTCGTAAACCGAGTCGAAAATCATGGCTCGCGCAGGAGCGTTCGGGTCTCCAACAGGAGCCGGGACACGCTTGATGATCAAATCCAGCAGTTCAGAGACGCCAGCACCGGTTTTGCCAGAAACCCTTAGGCAATCGGCAGGATCACCGCCAATTAGGTTGGCTAGCTCCTCGGCGTATTTCTCTGGCTGGGCTGCAGGAAGGTCAATCTTGTTCAGAACCGGGATGATTTCGAGGTCATTCTCCAGCGCGAGATATAGGTTCGCCAGCGTCTGCGCCTCGATACCTTGTGCGGCGTCAACGAGCAGGACCGCTCCCTCACAGGCGGCCAGCGATCTGGACACCTCGTATGTGAAGTCGACGTGTCCAGGGGTGTCAATCATGTTCAGCGCGTAGGTGGTGCCGTCGAGCTCCCATGGCAAACGCACCGCCTGAGACTTGATAGTGATTCCGCGCTCTCGTTCGATGTCCATGCGGTCTAGGTATTGGTCGCGCATCTGGCGTTCGTTGACGATTCCAGTTAGCTGTAGCATGCGGTCAGCGAGGGTTGACTTGCCGTGGTCGATGTGGGCGATGATGCAAAAGTTCCTGATCTGCGCAGGGTTTGTCTGGCTTGGAACCAGCGCCTTCAGGGCCTTCGGTGACAATGCAATACCTCAAAATTTGGATGGGAACTGAGTTATTCTCGCACGGTGCTTGCCCATAAGTGGCCAAACTGATAGAGTTTGGCTTTGTCTTTGGGGTTTACCCAGAAAAAGTTTTTCGCCACAGAAAGTGAAACATGGCAAACATTAAGTCGAACATCAAGCGCATCGGCACCAACCGCAAGGCTGAGGAGCGCAACAAGGCGGTTCGTTCCGAGCTGAAGACTGCCATCCGCGCTGCTCGCGAGGCAGTTGCTAGCGGCGACAAGGCTGCAGCCGAGACTGCGCTTCGCACCGCAACCCGTAAGCTTGACAAAGCCGTTTCCAAGGGCGTAATCCACAAGAACCAGGCTGCAAACCGTAAGAGCGCTATCGCTACCAAGGTTGCCAAGTAACTCAGAATTAATGTGAAAAGGGCCGGTTCTCCGGCCCTTTTTCTATTTTGCCTGACTCATGGCCAGGATCAGTTTCTCCACTGAGTAGTCCGGCTCTCTCGAAGCACCCTTTACGTCGGCATCTGTCTGGGCAGCCAGATCAACCAAACCAATCAACCCCTGCTCCGAAAAGCCGGACAGTTCTTTGCGAGCCTTATCAAGTTGCCATGGAGCCATACCAATAGCCGCACTTTGACTTTTCGGATCGTTGAATAATTTGGCAAGGATTCTTACTCGAGCCACCAAAGCAGCGACTAACGCGACATTATCTACTCCGGTGGCAGAGCCGTGTCGGTAGAGACGAATCGCTTCCGCCGCATTCCCTGATAGCGCTGCATCAGTGATTTTGAACGCGTTGGTTTCTACTCGACCCTGGAACACTTGATTTACGGAATCAATGCCAATGGTTGTTGCCCCTGAAGCACATAGCTGCGAGCACGCCGCTGCCAGCTCCCCTAAGTCTGTGCTGAATGCCTGCAGCAATGCTCTAGAAGCATCGGAGGTTATCTTCACCCCGAAAGCTGCACACTCTTGAGTTATGAAGCTGAGCTTGTCGCTGTCTCGCTTGATTTCATCACAGACAACATTGAGAGCGCGCGAAGCCAGTGAGGTCTTGATCTTTCCGGCGTGTCCAACCAGGTTTGGAAGTCGGACTGCGACGAAGCAGTTCTCCACCTGATCATCGAGATACTTCGTCAGATCTTCAAGCAGGGCCTCGTGCGATCCGGTGATGATTATCAATCGCGGTTCATTGAATAGTGATGGCGCAGCAAGATTCAAAAGATCCGAGGGGGTGTAACTGCCTTCGTCAATCTCATGAATTTCCAAGTCGGCATAATGCTCACGTAGCTTTTGCTTCAAATCTCGAATCACACGAGTAGCCAAGTACGTTTCAGGGCCGGAAACGATTACCAAGGGTGCGGGTTCAACCTGGTTCCAAGAAACAGTCTTACCACTCATGACGCTAGCTTACCCGCGGTGGCAATTTGCAACTCCGAGGCAAAGTCAATACCCACCGCCCCATCTAGGTCGGTTCGCAAGTTGATCGCCCCTAGTTCTGCGGTGAGCTTGAGTGCTGATTTGGTTGGGTGACCGTAGGTGTTTCCAAGCCCGACAGAAAAGATCGCGACCTGGGGTCTGAACGCCGCATACAGCGCTGAGAACTGATCCCCTGCCCCATGGTGGGCAACCTTCACCACTCGATACTTCCGAGCATCTATAAGGGGCAGCAATATCGGCAGCAAGCTTCTCTGGGCTGACTCTGGAGCATCAGCCAGAGCGAGGACCTGATATTTCGCGCAATCAAGCAAGGTCGTGACTGATGCATCGTTACTGGAAGCGGCTGACTGTGGGTCCTTTGGACCCAACACCATCAGCGAGCAATTCCCCAGTTTGGCCCTCCCGCCGGCGACCGCCTCTTGCACAGAAGCACCGCTTCGAGCCAGAAAGTCCTCAACCACCCCGACTAATGGTCGATCATCTTCGTAACCGGAAATCAGGACATGGCTGATACTGACCTTTTCAAGACCACTTATGCCCCCGACATGATCAGCGTCAAAATGAGTAAGAACCAGAAGGTCAACTTTCGAAATCCCAGCATTACCTAGACATTTCTGAATCAACTCGGGCTCCCTGCCAACATCTATCAAGGCCGTCCTGCCACCATCGCGAATCAAGATGGCGTCACCTTGACCCACATCGCAAGCTAGAACTTTCCAGTCTTGATTCGCGACGTCAGATCGAACCAGATCCCCCGCGGATAAAGCTGAAAGTAAGGCGAAGTCAAGAACCAAAAAGCCGACTGAGAAAACTCTCGCTTTCTCTTTGAACGTGATTGTGGCGATAACGCCGAGCACAAGACCCCAAATCAGTAACTGTCCCTCGAAAGCAAAATTGAGATGAAGGCGAGTCACCTCTTGAGCGGAGAGCCTTTGGGAAATCCAGAGAATCCACTGAGTTCCAATTGTTGCCAACCAGGTTGAAAAATGTGACAGTGCGGGGCTGATGGGTGTCACTAGCACGGCCAGAATTCCCAAAACAGTAACCGGTGCTACGACGGGTTCAACCAATAGATTCGCCAGAATCGCGAATATGGGGAATCCGGGTTGGATCATCAGTATCACTGGCAAGGTAAAGATCTGGGCTGCAAGCCCCGCTCCAAGGGCAAGTGCTAGCGGTCTGGGAAGAAATCCAATCCGATCGGCAAGCGGGCGAGCCCCGAGTAGTAGTCCGAGGGTGGCGAGCACGCTCAGTGCAAATCCAAGGTCAAATGCGAGTGATTGATCGATCATCAATAGCACGGCTACGGCTATAGCCAAGGCATGAATGGCATTTGAACCCCGACCCAAGGCCAGAGCGATAAGAACAGCCAAGGCCATAGCGCCAGCTCTTAGCACCGATGACTCTGGTCCAACCAGCAACACATATCCAAGCATTGCCGATCCCGAAAGCACGAATCTGAGCCAGCGTGGAGCGGAGAGTGCACCAAGTAGAAACCAGATTGCTCCCATGACGATTGCCAAATTGGCACCGCTCACCGCTACCAGGTGAGTAAGTGACACCTCACGCATTTGGTCTTTTGCGACCTCTGAAAGCAGTTCACGCTCCCCGATTGCCAACCCTGCAACCAGTGCCTCAGGGTCCGACACGCTCCCCAGCGATCCAAGGAATGCGCTTTTCAGGTCAGATATTTCTCTGACTGTGGGGAAATGCAGCGCAAGTGATGAAGCGGGTTCCTCGAAGAGCAAGAGGATCCCCAGCCACAGGGCAACTGCAAATGCAATCACAGAGTCACTAGGTCTTTTATTTTGGCAAACATCTTCTCCCCGATGCCGCTGACCTCTCGAAGCTCACGAACATCAGAGAACGACCCGGCAGACTCGCGATATTCGATAATCCGTCCGGCCAGAGCTGGGCCCACTCCCGGCAGGGTATCTAAATCCTCAACACTGGCCCGATTGAGCGAAACCAGTCCCCCGCCAGCGGAAGATGATTGAAATTGATCTTCGGAGGCAATAATGACCTGCTCTCCATCCGAGAGGTTTCTGGCCATATTGACCGAGGACTGCACTGCATCTTGGGTAAATCCCCCCGCCACCTCGATGGCATCGGAAACCCTTGCTCCAAGATTCAGCTCGTAGAGCCCAGGCTCTTTAACCTCACCAACCACATGCACGAAGATGCTGCCGGAGAATTCAATCTCCTCGGCAGTTGAAGTGACCTCTGGTTTTCCAGCCCCTGCCTGCTGGTTCAAGAGCAAATACAAAACCAGGAGCGACCCAAAACCCGCAATCAAAAGCTTCCTTCTTGATTGCGGATCAAGCCCTAGAAGCCAACTTTTTAGTCTTTGCATCAAGCAATTGAGCCATGATGCCCCAGGGCTTATAGCTCTGAGCGGGAGACTGTGGTCAAGTAACTACTTTGTCGCGATGTTGACAAGCTTTGGAGCACGAACAATAACGGCAGCCAGTTCCTTCTCGCCAATTGCTCGCTTGACCAACTCGGAGTTCAAGGCAAGCTCTCGAAGTTCTTCCTCGGTAATCGAGACGCTTACTTCAAACTTGTCTCGAAGTTTGCCATCAACCTGAGCGATCGCGACGATGGTGTCCTTCACTAGAAGAGATTCGTCAACTTTTCTTAGCCCGGCGAGTGCGACTGCGGGTTCGTGTCCAAGCAGACGCCACATGTCCTCTGCGGTGTAGGGAGCAAACAGCGAGAGCGCTTTGGCAAGCTCCTCCGCACCCTCTCTTACGGCTGGATCCGCGCCTCCAACACCGGAATCAATGGCCTTTCGCAACACGTTTGTGAGCTCCATGACCTTGGCGACTCCAACATTGAATTTGAAAGCCTCAATTGACTCTGTGAAGTCCTTCAGGAACGAATGGGTAGCTGCGCGGATGGTTCTATCCCCAGTTGAAACATTCACATCTTTTGATGAGCTCACATCCTGAGCAATTCGCCAAGCTCTCGCCAAGAATTTTGCACTTGCGGCTGGAGAAACATCCGCCCAGTCAATGTCATCCTCTGGTGGTCCGGCAAATGCCATCGTGAGTCGAATTGCGTCGACTCCATGTTCATCAAGCTGCTCGGAAAGTCGCACCAGGTTGCCACGCGATTTGCTCATCGCGGAGCCATTCATCAAGACCATGCCCTGGTTCAGAAGCTTCGTGAATGGCTCATCGAAATCAACCATGCCCATGTCATGAAGAACCTTGGTGAAGAAACGTGCATAGAGCAGGTGCAGAATTGCGTGTGTGACACCACCGACATACTGGTCAACGGGCGCCCACTTCTTGGCCTCTTCGACGTCGAAGGCAAACTCTTCAGAGTTTGGGTTCAGGTAACGAAGGAAGTACCAACTGGAGTCCACAAAGGTATCCATGGTGTCGCTGTCACGACGCGCAGGCCCTGCGCATTTTGGACACGGAACATTTACCCACTCTGTCGCCGCACCAAGTGGGGATGTGCCCTTTGGTGACAGGTCTAATCCCTCGGAACTTGGTAGCTCAACCGGCAGCTGGTCCTGTGGCACAGGTACCTCGCCACAACTTGGGCAGTGGATGATAGGAATTGGTGTGCCCCAATAACGCTGGCGCGAGATCAACCAATCGCGCAGACGGAAGTTCTTGGCTGCCTCTCCGGTGCCGCGCTCGGTAAGAATTTCGATTGCCTTGGCGATGGCCTGCTCCTTGTTGAGGCCATTCAACTCTCCCGAGTTGACAAGGACTCCATCACCAGAGGTGGCGACTCGGGAGATTTCCGGATTCTCATTTTCAGTCTGAAGCACCATGCGGACATCAATGCCCAAAGCGTTGGCGAATGCCATGTCGCGCTCGTCGTGGGCTGGAACTCCCATGATTGCGCCAGTACCGTAGTCCGCCAAGACATAGTCAGAGGCATAGATCGGGAGCTTTTCGCCATTCAGCGGGTTGATCGCATAGCGCTCGAGCTTGACGCCTGTCTTTGGCCTGTCGGTTGCAAGTCGCTCAATATCGTTGGACTGCTTTACCTTTTCGAGGTAGCTGACAAACTCCATTCGAACGTGTGCTGGAGAATCAACCACAAGCTCACTGGCCAGGTCAGAATCTGCGGCCACAACCATGAAGGTTGCGCCGTAGAGAGTGTCGGGGCGAGTGGTGAATACCTCAATCTCACGTTTCGAATCAGCGATGGCAAAGCGAACATTGGCACCAACCGATCGGTTGATCCAATTGCGCTGCATGGTCAGCACCTTTGCTGGCCAGTTGCCCTCAAGCTTGTCCAGGTCATCCAGTAGTCGATCTGCGTAGTCGGTGACCTTGAAATACCACTGAGTGAGGGCCTTTTTGGTTACCTGAGAGTCGCATCGCTCGCAGAGCCCCTGCACGACCTGCTCGTTGGCCAACACCGTTTGGCAAGATGGGCACCAGTTCACATTTGAGTTCTTGCGATAGGCCAAGCCACGCTTGTAGAACTCTAGGAACAACCACTGGTTCCAGCGGTAGTAAATCGGGTCACAAGTTTGCAGCACTCTCGTCCAGTCAAAGCTGCAGGCATAGCGGCGCATCGAGGCCTTTTGCTGAGCAATGTTCTCGTAGGTCCAACCCCGCGGATCAAGGCCACGCTTGATAGCAGCATTCTCCGCTGGCAAACCGAAGGCATCCCAGCCAATCGGGTGCAAAACGTTGTAACCCTTTTGAATCCAGTAGCGAGAAATTACATCGCCTAGTGCGTAGGCCTCAGCGTGACCCATGTGAAGGTCGCCCGATGGGTAAGGGAACATGTCCAACACATACTTGCGTGGCCTGGAATCATCCGGTTTAGACGAGTCGAACGGCTGGAGCTGGTCCCAGACCGGCAGCCATCGCTCTTGAATTGCGGAGAAACTGTACTCTTCGTGCAAGCTAAACACCCTTAGATTTCAACCCGTAAAGGTTACCAATCCACGCTTGCAGATAGCGCGCTAACCAACGCATTGGCTTTTAGCTGAATCTCACGATGCTCGGCCTCTGGGATTGAATCAGAAGTGATTCCGCCTCCAATTCCAATGCTCACCTCATCGCCGTCAAATATTGCCGTCCTGATTACCATGCCCAGGTCCATGCTGCCGTCTTTGCCAATCCAACCAATGCCTCCGGAGTAGTCACCTCGAGGTGTGCTCTCCAGCTCCTCAATAATCTCCATGGCCCTTAGCTTGGGCGCTCCAGTCATCGAACCACCAGGGAAAAGTGCCTTCAGTGCATCGAAACCATTGAGGCCATCGCGCAATTCGCCAGACACATCTGATACCAGTTGGTGCACCGTTGAGTAGGTCCGGATTGCCAATAGGGATTCGACCGTGACCGAACTTGGCTCACAAACCGATGCGATGTCGTTGCGAATCAAGTCGACGATCATTAGGTTCTCAGCACGCTCCTTGGGATCGGCTGCCAGTTCCGATATCAAGGCCAGATCTTCTAAATGATCTACGCCCCGTCTTCGAGTTCCCTTTATGGGTGAACTGAGCACCCTGGAGCCGTGAACCTCAATCAATCGCTCCGGTGAAATAGAGACATAACTCTTGCCATTAACCCTCAGAAAAGCGGCGTAGGGGGCCGAGTGCTGCTTGCGCAGTCGAAGGAAATAACTCAGCGGATCACCCGAGTAGAGACCGCGCAGCCTTGTCGTTAGACAAAGTTGGTAAACATCGCCCCTAGCGATGAACTCCTGCGCCTTTGAGATCTTGTCCAGATAGTGCGTCGAAGCGTCATCAGCGGTCAATTTAGGGGCCGTTGCAGCCGGGAACTCGAGCTCATAGCTTGATGAGTTGCCACCTACTAATGCGAGGCGAAGAAGAGCGGCGTGATACCAGGCATTGAATTCCTCGGTTGAGCAGTCCCCAACAAAGTGAAGCATCTTGGTCGAGTGCTCATAGACGATGGCTCGATCCACGCGCAGAAAATGACCCCTGAGCTCATTTTGCAAATAGCTCAGTACACCAACCAGGTATGGCCGAAATGGGACTGCAGGCTGAGCGTCATATTCACCTAAATACTCTGCGTCCGAAACCGGAACTCCGGCACCAATCACCGAAAATCCACTGGTTGGGTGGTGGGATCGATCTAGCCAAAAAACGTTGTCAGAGTTACCAAAGAAGGAAACGAAGACGTCAGGAAGTGAGCTCCAGCCACGCAGCGAACTTACTAACAGTGGCATTTGCACCCCTTCCAATTCCGTAGTCTAGATGCGATGAGCGTTAACGGAGATTTCTACCGATTCGATTCCGATCGGTTCGTGAAAGTTGACTACGCCATCGCCGAGCAGCTCACAGTTGCAGACAGTTTTCTCGTAGAAAACGGTTCAGTCCGCGCTATCCAGAAACATTTTGATCGGTTTCAATCAAGCATCCACAGTCCCGTGGAAATCAACTTTGAAGCCTTCGCCAAGGCCGTAGTAGAGATACTGCCACTTGAAGGCTCCTGGTTTCCAAGACTTGAATACCGTGAATTCCAGCCCATCGGCGAGCAGTTATTTCTCAGGCTCAGGGAGGCTCCGGAGCGAACCGAAACATTGACCCTTTGGAGCTTGGATGAGAGTGACCCAAGAGTATCCCCTGGCATCAAGGGTCCAGATCTCTCAGCCTGTCAAAAGCTCCGCCGCAAAGCTAATCTTCACGGCGCCGATGAGGCCGTGATACTTAGTGATGAGGGTTACATCGCCGACGGCGCGCTGAGTTCGATCATGTGGTGGGAGGGCGAGGTGCTTTGCGCTCCAGACGACTCGACCAATTGGCTACCAAGCATCACCAGAGAGCTGGTCCTGGAGATCGCTCAGCAGGCCGGCTTTGAGATTCAGCTGAAGAGATCTCGTCCAGAGGATCTTGCTGGCTGTGAGGTTTGGTCTCTCAGTGCCCTGCAGGGGATCAGAGCCGCTACTGCCTGGCAGGACGTAGCAATTTCACAACCCAAACGCCATCAAAGCTTTAGAAAGCGCCTATCCCTAATCGCTGAAAAGCTTTAGCGAAGGCAGCGCTGCCGCTTGGTTTTTTCCACTTTGAATAGTTGTATGTAGTTTTGTGGCCGGTACGTGATTGCTAAAGAGCGCGACGAACTCAGTGAGTTTTATCAAGCAAGCTTTCCACTTGATTTTGAGACTGTCAGCTACAACATTGCGCCCACGAATCTCGTGCCAATAGTTGTTGAACGAGAGATCGACTCAGTCCCCTCCAGAGAGATTCACCCAGCTCGATTTGGTCTAATTCCAGCTTGGGCAAAGGATGTTGGCAATACCCCGCTTTTCAACGCGAGAATCGAGACCGTTTTAGAGAAGCCAAGTTTCAAAGACTCTGCCTTGAAAAAGCGCTGCGTGATTCCAGCCTCGGGCTACTTCGAGTGGGATAAGGATAAAAACCCACTGTTTGTATACGCCGAGCCGTTTATCTCTTTTGCCGGAATCTATTCATTTTGGCGCGACCCCTCCAAGGCGGCCACCGACCCATCACGTTGGGTGCTGAGCTGTTCGATTCTCACCAAGACAGCATCGCCAGCCCTGAGCGAGATTCACGATCGTTCTCCGGTTTTCCTATCAGAAGACGGCATTGAAGCGTGGATATCCCCTGACTACGAGACCACCGACGAACTACTTATGGCGCTTGGTCAAGAGTCTGATTTGGTAGCTGAAGAGCTGAGCTATCACTTGGTCTCAAAAGAGGTTGGAAACGTTAGAAATAATCACCCGGGGCTAATTGCTGAAATCGCATTTTGAAAATGTCGGTGGCTCACCATAAACTCTGATTATTCGAACATTTGTTCGAATAATTGAAGGGCTTGGGGCTATGCAAACAGAAACACTCGCTGGGGTTTTACTTGATTCCGATGGCGCTCCCCTGTCCTTTCAGTATCGATCTAAGAGCTGCCTGGTTTGCTCAAAACCAGTTCGCTGGTACTCCAGGAAGCTGTGGTGGGAATTTGCTGGCTCTGCCGCAAAGGGTAACGGTCAAGCAATCCTCGAAGTTGAGATGTGGCGACTCTGGGCGACCGATGGTGAAAATCGCATGTTCTTTGAGCTCAGACACCAGATCCCAGAGGATGCTTGGGAAATAACCGAGGTTTCCTAGCGTGTTCACGCACCTAAACGTCAGCTCGGCATACTCGGCACACTACGGAGTAACTCAGCCAGCACAATTAGCTAAGGCCGCCAAGGCCCTGGGCTTTGATGCGCTTGCGGTGACAGATAGAGACGGTCTCTATGGAGCCGTAAAGCACATCGGAAACTGCATCAAAGAGGGTTTGGCGCCGATTGTTGGCGTGAATCTAGAAGTAGCCGAACTGGGCCGTGTAAAAATCCTGGCAACCGGCAATAACCAAGGTGCCGGCTGGAGTGCGCTCTGCAGACTGGTGTCTGCAGCCCATCAAAAACCAAAGCGTGCCGGCGTCTCGCTGAGCCTTGAACAGCTGGCTCAACTTTCGAAACACTGCATCGTTTTAGTTGGTCACGATTCAACCCTCGCTCAAAAGGTACTCAGCGATAAATCTCAAGCAATGCAGCTGCTTGAAAAGTTGCTAAGCACTCTAGATTCGAGGCGATTGGTTATTGAGGTGGTGAATCAGCTCACCGAACCAGGTGATCTGTATTCGACCGAGCACGCTAGGGCAATGTTGCAAATTGCAGTTGGCTTCAAGCTCAGGGCGGCGCTAACCAATGCGGTTCGATACCTGGAACCAGACGATTGCGTGACCGCGGATGTACTGGATTCTGCTCGTGAACTTGAGCCCCTAGGGATTTTCACGCTGCAACCCAATGCACAGGCTTGGCTCAAGCCCCAAACTCAAATGGTTGCACTAGCTCTAGAGACCACTGAGGACCCAAATCTTGCAAAGTGGTTATTGGCTAACACTCGCGAGGTGGCAGAAAACTGCTTTTTAGACCCGGTAAAAGATTGCGGTTGGGGTGAACCCAAAACCCCTGAGCAAAGCGCGTTGGGGATATCGGGAAACCCCTTTGAGGTACTTTGGCAAAAGAGCCACTCGGCCATCCCCTGGCGCTATCCAAACGCCAAGGCTTCTGAGTTGGCAACCATTCAGCATCGGCTCTCAAAAGAACTGATAGCTATCAACCAGCTCGGCTTCTCAACCTACTTTCTCACCGTTGCCGATGTCGCACAGATGATTCGAGATATGCGAATTCGAATTGCCGCCAGGGGTTCCGGTGCAGGTTCGCTAGTGAACTACCTGCTTGGCATCTCAGGGGTTGATCCGATATCTGAAGGCCTATTGTTCGAACGCTTTTTATCGACCGAACGCAGCACGTTACCCGATATCGACATCGATGTTGAGTCCGCTCGTAGGCACGATATCTACCGTGCGATATTCAGGCGCTACGGGGGCAATCGAGTAACCCTACTCTCAATGCAATCAAGCTATCGCGGTCGCGGTGCACTGAGAGATTCTGGAATGGCACTAGGACTTGCAGATGAGGACATAGATCAGATTGCTAAAAGCATGTGGCGTTTTTCGGCTAGAAACTTCAGAACTGAAATGGGTCAAAAACCTGAGTTGAGTGATTTCTCCGAACGTGCCAGCCACGATCGAAAACTGAACCTCTTGGTTGATATAACTCAGCGACTTGATCGGCTACCTAGATTCATATCGATGCACCCGTGTGGGGTGATTCTTGGAAACTCGAAACTTCTAGACCTAACTCCAACCGAACCAAGCGGCCTGGGTTTACCCATGAGTCAGTTTGATAAAGATGACATGGATCCGATGGGCTTTCTAAAACTCGATGTACTCGGGGTCAGAATGCAAAGCTCTATGGCCTACACGGTCTCTGAAATATCTAGAGTCAGAGGCAAAGAGTTTGATTTAGATGCGGTTCCAAAAGACGACCCCGATGTCTATAAGTTGATTCGAACTACTAACACCTTGGGCATCTTCCAAATTGAGAGCCCTGGACAACGGGAGTTGACCGGCAAGCACCAACCCACCAAGTTCAATGATCTGACAATGCAGATATCGCTTTTCAGACCGGGTCCGATGAAGGGGAACATGATCTCCCCATACCTTGATGGCAGACATGGCTTTATTGAGCCGGACTATATCCATAAGGATCTCAGGCCCATTCTCGAAGAGAGCTATGGAGTGGTGGTTTTTCACGAGCAGCTGATGCGAATCATGCAGACCATGACCGGCTGCACCCTGGCGCGTGCAGATGAGCTACGAAGAGGATTGGCAAAGCCTGATAAACAAAAGAGGGCCGAAGAGTTTTTCAAAGCCTCGGCAAAAGCCCGGGGCTATAGCAATCAGGTGATCGATCGGGTTTGGTCGATCATCGAAGGCTTTGGTTCGTTTGGTTTTTGCAAAGCCCACGGCGCTGCATTTGCAGTCCCTACCTACCAGTCCGCCTATCTCAAGACCCACTTCCCCACCGAATTCATAGCTGGGTTGCTAACCCATGATCCAGGTATGTACCCAAAGCGCTTGATAGTCACTGAGGCTAGAAGACTAGGCGTTGAACTTTTGCCAATAGATGTGAATGTCTCTACCAGGCAGTACCGAGTTGAGCAGACTAAAAATGGGCTGGCGGTCCGAATGGCGATCACCGAGATTGCTGGCATGTCGGAGGCGGAGAAGGATCGAGTGGTTGCCGAACAACCATTTACCGATCTAGCTGATTTCTATATCCGCGCAAGGCCTTCAAGGAGAACCATTGAGAGATTGGCACTAATTGGGGCACTTGACTCGCTTGCCAAAATCGAAAGCTCCCAATCAATAGATCGTCGCGGTGACCTATTGATGGCGGTTAGGCAGATAAGTGCTAAGCCCGCTCCAAAACAAGATCCAAATCAACTGGGCTTTGACTTCAAAAACATTCAGGTGCTCCCCACTGGAAACCAAGGAATCACCAAAACTCAGCAGATCAACAACGAGCTTGCAGTAACTGGGCTAGATCTTTCGCAGCATCAACTTGAACAGTTCCAAGAGATGCTTGATCAAATGGGGGTTGTAAAGGCCGCAGAGCTAGTCGGACTAAGAGGAAATACCGATGTATTGGTTGCCGGCGTCAGAGTGGCCACCCAAACCCCTCCAATGCGATCTGGCAAACGAGTGGTATTTATCAGTTTGGATGATGGCACCGGGTGCGCTGACGCTACCTTTTTCGATGAGGCGCAACGACGCTGTGCTGGCCTGCTATTTCAAAATCGATTGCTCCTGATATCAGGAAAGACCCGCCGCACCGGGGTGCGGGGGGTCTCAATCCTGGCCGAAAATGCCTGGGATCTCAGGCAACTTTGGCAGCAGTATTCATCAAAGGCGAGCTAGTCCTGAGAATTGAAGATCGCAAGCAACCGAATGATCTCGACGTAGAGCCAGATCAGCGAAGCGGTCAGGCCGAAAGCGGCTCGCCACTCCATCTCCTTGGGCCAACGGTTTGCAGCACCCTCACGAATGGCCTCAAAATCGAGATTCAGGGTAAATGCGGCTAAACCAACACCAACCAAAGCGATTAGCCAGCCGAAGGATGAAGAGTAGGCACTCATGCCTGCGAAAACCGCAAAGCCCAAGTTCACCAGCGCGAAGACCGAGTAACCAATCAGCGCAAACATCATGATTCGGGTGAAGCGAGCATCAACCTTTACCCAACCCATGCGGTAAGCAGCAAACATTGCACCTGCGGTGGCAAGGGTGGAAACAACTGCAGTCTGAGCAATACCTGGATACATGCCCTCTAAGACACCGCTTAGAGCACCGACGAAGACACCCTGAACTAGTGCGTAGGCATAGTACAGACCAGGAATTACCTTCTTAGAGAAAGTTGCCCAAAGCCCAAGACCAAGACCTACAAGCATTGCTGGGAACATCAGACCAAAAGCACCAGTGAACCAGGTAGCACCCGCGCCGAGAACTACCAATGCGAAGAGTCCCAGCACCTTAGAAGCAGTGCCCTCGATTGTCATCGGAGCGGCGGTGATGTTCTGAAACTCAGAGTCGACCTGTTGCTGGTTGAGTGAGTCAATACCTGACTGCAGAGATTGGTTGAAAACCGGGTTGTGGGAGATTGCCACTTTCGTCCTTTCGATTAGAACTTTTGGCGAGTCTAAACCAGCTCGCTGGAAATTTCCTTCAAGTGTGCTGGGGATATCTGATGCCCGCCCGGATGGCGCAACCAGCTCACATTCGCACCGTTTCTACCTAGCCAAGTGACCCATTCATCACTCACCGACACCGGAGCATAAGGATCGAGATCACCGTTGGCGAGCCACACTCGCTTCCCCACCAAGTCAACCGGTTGAGGATTTTGATAAGGCCTGGTGGACCCAAATAGCACCGCTGCGGAGAGCAGCTCTGGATGCTTTAGCAAAAGAGCAGAGGCCGTGTTTGCACCGTTACTGAACCCCGCAGCAACCATCTCGAGCCCGGACAGGTGATAATGCTCAATCGCCACCGCGATGAAATCAGCCAGCTCCGACACCGCTTCGTCGATAGATGCCTCGTTAAAGCTGCCGTCCTGATAGCGCTCAAAAAAGCGGTTCATCCCGGCCTCTAAATACATTCCCCTCGGGGAAAGCAGGTGAGCATTTGGGTCTAGCGCCTTACCCAAACGCAATAGGTCATGCTCGTCTCCCCCGGTGCCGTGCAACAGCAGCAAGACTCGGCTTGAAGAGCCAGGTTGGTAAACGTGTGGTCTAGAGAGATCGCGGTTTGACATCTAGTCCAGCCTAATAGGGGGTAGAGAGGCCTCGATCTGCTCACGATTCGGCTCTAGCCAAGGTGGCAACTTCAACTTACGTCCTAACTCCAGAAGCGGCTCATCAACAGCAAAACCAGGGTCATCGGTAGCAATCTCGAACAAAACACCACCTGGCTCGCGGAAGTAAATGCTCTTGAAATACTGGCGATCCAAAATTTGTGTCACCTGGACACCGCGACTGAGAAGCTCCTGCTGCCAAAGCTCCATGGTTGGAAGGTCCGGAGCACTAAACGCAACGTGGTGGACGGTGCCACCAGCTTGGAGGCCTCGATCCTGGACTCCACCGAGAACTTCAACGCGCGCACCAGAGTAACCCTCTCCCATTGCAAAGTTTGCTCGGTCCGAAGACTCAGAAGCCAAAGACATACCCAGTAGGTTCTCAAGCATTCCGGCGGTTGGCTCAACCTGGCGCTGAGACAGCTCCACAGCGTGAAGTCCCCTCACTGCAAATTCCGCCGGGATCGCACCTACCCCGTCCCAACCTGAGCGCTTGTCGTCCTTTACTCCGACAAGCTGCAATCGCATGCCATCGAAATCCCGAAGTTCGATCAGCTCGTTGCCGGATGAATCCTTTGACCAAGACCAGTCGATACGAAGGGATTGCAAATGTTTCGACCAAAATGCCAGCGACTCCTGAGGGACCGAGAATGAGGTTGCGGTTGTGAGACCAGCACCGCTTTTTCCCTTGGCAACTCCCGGCCACGGGAAGAATGTCAGAATCGAAGTCGGTGAACCCTGCTCGTCACCGTAGTAAAGGTGCCAGACATTCGGAGCGTCGAAGTTGACGGTCTGCTTCACAAGGCGCAACCCCAGCACCTTGGTATAGAAATCGACATTTTTCTGGGGGTCAGATGCGATTGCAGTCACGTGGTGAATGCCGGCTGGATTTATGGTCATTTGTACTCCTTCGCTTAAGTAAAGACCCCTAGACAAAATTCTATTCCCTAGAGTGTGGGTGTGCGCATTTCGGTTCGAGTAAAGCCCGGCTCTAAGTCTGGCGATCGGGTCGTAGCGAACGATCCATACCTTGACGTATTTCTCAAGGAAAAGCCGATCGACGGCAAGGCGAACGAGGCTTTGGTTAGGTTACTCAGGGAACACTTCGGCACTGCGCCCGACGGCGTAAGAATAATCAGTGGCTTTGGATCGAGGATAAAAATCGTCGAAATTGGTGGACCTGAGGGGACTTGAACCCCTGACCCCCTGCATGCCATGCAGGTGCGCTACCAGCTGCGCCACAGGCCCAAAGACGTGACAATCTTACACAGTTAATTGCTCAGCGGAACAACTGGGCAATCCCGCCACAGTCTCTCCAGGGAGTAATACTCGCGTTCCTGCTCATTCATGACATGAACTACCAGGTCACCAAAGTCGAGAAGAATCCAACGAGCGGCGGCTAAACCCTCTCGATACTTGGCCTTGACGCCCATTTCCTGCAGCTTCTCCTCAACTGCATCAGAGATCGCTGCTGCCTGGCGCTCGTTTTTGGCAGAAAGGATTAGGAAGACATCGGCGAGTGCAAAGGGTTCGCTGACATCCAGTGCAACTGGATTTTCAGCCAACTTTTCCTCAGCGGCGGCCGCTGCAGCCTGGGTAATTTCGATGGAGTATTTGGAAGCAGTCAATTAGTTCCCCAGTGCAGAGATGATGGTGATGGCGGCGTAGATGGTGACGATTACCAGGACTCCTCCGAGCCCGGCAAGGGCCCATGGTTGCCACCAGCCCTTTTTCAAAACTGCCTCTGGGACAACGCCAAGTGATGCACGTTGGTTGATTACCTCGATCGCACTAATTGGCTCAACGATGGAAATAACCCCGGTGACCGCATCCATGGTGTCAATTTGATCCAACTCGATTCCATCAAGTCCTGCAGTGTTGGCTCCAGTGATGGGCTCGGCGATGATCTCAATCGAACCGGAAGATGAAGTAGAAATTTCACCGGTCTCCAGCGGAATCGCGATCGCCTCTGGAGCAATGTCCAAAATGATCGATTGGGTACTTGGTTCAGCCAAAAGATTTGAGCCAGTGAAATCGGCAACCGGCTCCTCGATCGAATGATCGGGCTCCAAGACGGGCATTTCAACATCTGGGATTACCACAGTCGGCGTCGGATTTGTTGTCGCTGGCACTACAGGGGTGGAGGTAGGGGTTTGACCCTGCTCTTCTAGCAACCTTCGCTCACGTCGAGAAAGCAGTGGTTGTGGAGTTGGCTGGGTCTGGTAACTATCAGCTTCCGGCTCTGACGCCTGAATCACAACGGGAGCTTCGATAACCTCTGGCTCGACTGGGACGTCGACCACAACTTCCTCAACAACCTCCACCTCGGAGGTCGTTGCAGTTTCAACTACAGGATTGGATGTCGGAATTAGCCCTGCACGCTCGGCTTCACGGCGCTCACGACGCGTCATGAACTGAGTCATTGCGCCTCCTTATAAAGCCCGTGTTTACCGATGTATTGAACCACGCCATCAGGAACTAGGTACCAAATCGGCTTCGTCTGCGGAACTCTATCGCGAATGTCACTCGAAGAGATTGCTAGCGCCGGGATTTCCAACACCGAGATTGAACCCGCTGGAGCCTGTGGCAGCTCTAAACGATGTCCAGGGCGAGTCACTGCTACAAAATGCGCCAGCGACCAGACTCGATCAATTTCTTTCCAGTTCAAAATCTGCAGAACCGCGTCTGCTCCGGAGATGAAGAACAGCTCCGCATCTGGATACTCGGTCTTTAGGTCGGTAAGGGTATCAACCGTGTAAGTGACACCGGGACGATCGATGTCGACTCGCGAAACGCGGAACCTGGGGTTTGCCGCGGTCGCAATGACACTCATTAGATAGCGATGCTCGGCAGCCGTAACGGTCTTCTTGTGCCAAGGCTGACCGGTGGGAACGAAGATGACCTCATCAAGGTCGAATGCCGAAGCGACCTCGCTTGCGGCTACTAAGTGGCCATTGTGAATCGGGTCAAAGGTTCCACCCATGACGCCAATTCTTGGCCTACGAATAGTCATTGGCTACTTAGTGGTGAGCGGAGTTGCTTGCCTTGTGGGAGTGACGGTTGGCAACGTTGCGGTAGGACCAGGTAATGAAACCCAATACTAGGAATGCGCCCATTGCGATGACGCCATACATGATTGGCTCCATCGGAATCTCAGTGTGGCGAATGATTGCCTCGCCAGAGCTTAGAAATGAAAACATGAGAACTCCTCGTAATCTCTCATTAGTCTAGCTACGGACCTGGCCATCGCCGCGAACCAACCACTTTGTACTGGTCAATACCTCAAGCCCCATCGGTCCACGAGCATGTAGCTTCTGGGTTGAAATCCCGACCTCCGCACCAAATCCAAATTCTCCACCGTCGGTGAAGCGCGTCGAAGAATTCACCATGACAACCGCCGCGTCAACTTCTGACAAGAAGCGTTCCGCTGAGCCAATGTCTTCGGTCAAGATCGACTCAGTGTGCTTGGTCGAATACCTTGCGATGTGATCAAGTGCTTGATCCAAGTCAGCTACGACCCGAACTGCCAATTCAAGGGCAAGATACTCGGTCTTCCAGTCTTCCTCGGTTGCGAGCTCGGAACCAGGAATCAGACCTTTTGCCTCGGCGTCGGCGTGCACCCTGACTCCACCCTTAGCAAGACCGTTCGCAAGCTTTGGCAGTAATTCGCCGGCGACCTTTTGGTTTACCAAAAGGGTCTCGAGTGAGTTGCAAACTGAGGGGCGCTGAATCTTCGAGTTCAAGATGATTGGAACGGCCTTATCAAGATCCGCGGACTCATCAACGTAAATGTGCACTACGCCATCACCAGTTTCGATAACCGGGACCTTGGATTCTTGAACCACTGTCTGAATTAGGTTCGCACTGCCTCGTGGAATCAGCACGTCGACTAGGCCTCGTGCAGTCATGATGGCCTTAGCACCATCGCGACCGAAAGCATCAACGGTCTGAATCGCAGCCGAAGCGAAGCCATGCTGCTCGAGGGCTGATTTCACAAGTCCGATCAGTACCTTGTTCGTATTCTCCGCAGCGCTGCCGCCACGAAGCACCAGTGCGTTGCCGGATTTGATGGCAAGCGCTGCAATGTCAATCGTCACATTTGGCCTGGCTTCATAAATCATGCCGACGACACCAAACGGAACACGCACTTGAGAAATCTTGAGACCGTTAGCCAGGGTCTTGCCGCTTACTACTCCCCCAACCGGATCTGGCAGGGCGACTATGTCCAGGACCGCTTTAGCCAGAGCTTCGATCCGTGCATCGGTGAGCCTGAGTCGGTCTTGCAAACCCAGAGCCATGCCGCCTTCAATGCCGTTCGTGAGGTCAACGCTGTTCGCGGCGATGATCTCTTTCGAGTTGACTTTCAGTAGCTCAGCTAGAGTCAGCAACACAGCATTCTTCTGGCTAGTACTCGCCCGATTCAACGGTCCAGATGCATTCTTGGCTGACTGAATTAGCTCTAAAGCTGACATAAGAGAATCCTAGGCTTTTGGTTCAAACCAGGTGTGAGTGTGAGGTTTGGTATCCAGGTCAACAGCGTTCTTTGTCGCAGTCAAAATGACACCGGTGCCAGATGCAGTTGCCAACCTGGCTGCCGCAACCTTGGTGAGCGCACCACCAGTTCCATAGCCAGTAGAAGATCCTTCGATTTCAACCCCATCCAGGCTGCCATCAAAAGGCACCACCGAGATTGGCTCCGCCCCCGGCTGAGTGGGTGGCTTGGTGAAGAGCGCTTCGATGTCGCTGAACAAAATTAGAAGATCTGCCTGGACTAGCGCTGCAACCTGTGCAGCGAGCTGGTCGTTGTCTCCGAAGCGAATTTCCTGGGTGGCCACCGAGTCGTTCTCGTTGATAATCGGTAACACGTCAAGCTCGATCAAGCGTTCGAGGGCACCCAGGGCATTTGCCGCAGAGGTTGCGTCGCTGAGGTTATCCACTGTCAGAAGAACCTGACCAGGGAGCTTGCCATAGCGTGCAAGCGATGCCTCATAACGAGACATCAGTCTGGCTTGACCAATACTTGCCAGCGCCTGTGATGTTGCGAGATCCTCTGGCTTTGCACTGAGGCCAATGATTGGTGATGCCGTCGCGATTGCTCCAGAACTTACGAGAATGACTTCCTTGTCCTGCATCAATCTCACTGCAAGGTCAACAATCAAATCGAGCTGCTTCTCATTTTCACCGGTGATCGAAGAGGACCCAACCTTGATGACGACACGCTTCGCGCTAGAGATTCTGGAGACGTTATTCAATTTCATCCTCCACGAACACGCTCGACTCTCGCACCGCCTCGCGCTCGGCACGGCCGCGAGCTCTGGCATCCATCATGTCGTAGTACTCCTGACGACGCTGCTGGTTAGTTCTTCGGGCATTGCCATCCAGTGGATCAACACCATCAGCCAATTCGGCAACCGATGACACAAGCGGATCCCAGTCGAATACGACACCATCACCCTCACCGATAATCACGGTCGAACCCCTGCGGGCACCTGACTTGTAGAGTGCATCCTCAACACCGAGCTTCTGCAAACGCTCTGATAGGTAGCTGACAGCATCCGCGTTACCAAACATGGTTTGAGCAACCCATCGCTCTGGCTTTGCTCCGATGATACGGAATACGGGCTCGCCACCAATCTCCTCTGGCCTGATAACAAAGCCGGAATCTTTCTGCTTCTGCGGTAGCAGTGAGAAGCGCTTTTGACCGGCAGGAATCTGGGTCTTGCGCTCCTCGGTAACCAGCTTCGCTAGGGCGAAGTTGAGCTCTCTTAGTCCCTCGGTGGTTGCTGAGCTAACGAGAAACACCGGATAACCGAGCGCCTCAAAGTCTGCCTTCACAAACTCGGCTAGCTCTTTAGCATCGGGCACATCAACCTTGTTCAAGGCAATCAGCTGTGGGCGCTCGTGCAGTGGAGTCTGACCCGCTGGCACCTCATAGGCCTCAAGCTCACCAAGAATCACCTTCAGATCAGACAACGGGTCACGACCTGGCTCCAGGGTTGCACAGTCAATGACGTGAAGGAGTGCACTGCAGCGCTCCACGTGACGAAGAAACTCGAGGCCAAGCCCCTTACCCTGGCTGGCACCCTCAATCAGACCCGGGACGTCCGCAATGGTGTAGCGCATTTGACCAGCCTGAACCACACCCAAGTTTGGATGCAGGGTCGTGAATGGGTAGTCCGCAATCTTGGGTCTGGCAGCGCTCATCGCCGCAATCAATGAAGACTTACCGGCAGATGGAAATCCAACTAACGCCACATCAGCAACGGTCTTGAGCTCTAGGGTCACATCCCCAGACCAACCCGGCACACCTAAAAGGTGAAACGCGGGCGCAATTCTCTTTCTGGAGGCTAAAGCTGCGTTACCTAGGCCACCTGAGCCACCCTCGGCGACCAAAAGCTCCATACCTGGCTCGGCAAGGTCAGCCAGCACATTGCCGCGGTGATCTTTGACAACAGTGCCGATGGGAACCGGCAGGTACAGATCCTCACCGCGGGCACCATTTCGGTAGTCACCAGCTCCGCTTCCGCCAGATTCGGCAGCACGGTGGGGACGGTGGTGATAATCCAGCAGAGTGGTGACGTTTGGATCTGTGACCAGATAGATCGAGCCACCATCGCCACCGTCAGCACCATCAGGACCTGCCAGCGGTTTGTACTTTTCACGACGGATTGAGGTGCAGCCATCGCCACCGTTACCGGCCTTCAGGTGAAGTGTCACCTGATCGACGAATGTAACCACAACTATCTCCTAAACAGAAAGAGGCGGACCAAAGGCCCGCCTCCATCAAAATCTCTAGTTACTGAGTAACTACGTTTACGACCTTGCGACCGGCCTTGGCACCAAACTCAACAGAGCCTGCTGCTAGAGCGAACAAAGTGTCGTCCTTGCCACGGCCTACGTTCACACCTGGGTGGAAGTGAGTACCGCGCTGACGAACCAGGATCTCGCCTGCGTTGACTAGCTGACCGTCGTGGCGCTTTACACCTAGACGCTGCGCGTTTGAGTCGCGACCGTTGCGAGTGGAGCTAACTCCCTTTTTGGATGCCATTTCTACCTGCCTACTTGATCTCGGTGACCTGGACGCGGGTTAGGTCCTGGCGGTGGCCCTGACGCTTCTTGTAACCGGTCTTGTTCTTGTACTTCTGGATGATGATCTTTGGACCACGGGTCTGGTCTAGAACCTCTGCAACAACCTTGACCTTGGCTAGAGCCTTGGAATCGGTGGTGACCTTGTCGCCGTCTACTAGCAGCAGTGCTGGCAACTCAATGGTGCCGGAGGTAGCTGCGATACGGTTCATGGTCACGATGGTTCCAACAGAAACCTTCTCCTGGCGACCACCAGCGCGAACAATTGCGTAAACCACGTGAAAACCTATCTTTTCTTTGGATTGAGCCCTACGGAAGAAACCCTCGGGCAACAGCGCCCTAGTTTAGTAAAAACCAGGTACCAGGTCAACCACCCTGCAGATTATTCTGCCGAGTCGCCCTGTGAGTTAGTTGCCTTGGCACTTACACGACGTCTTCTTGGCTTCGCACGCGCCTCAGGTTCTGGAAGCGATTCGAGCACAAGGTTCAAAAGCTCAGTCTTCCCCTCTGGCTCAGAGGGCTTTGCTTCCTCTTCGGCCAGCGGAGCGTGCGCAATCTTGTTGACGACGTTTTTTAGAACATCAGCCTGCTCTGGGGTAACAACCTTCTTTACCACTTCAGGCTTGTCCTTCTTCTTCTTGGCCTGCTTCTGAGACTTACTCTCCTCAGGCATGCGGAATCTTGGCTCTTCGTGAACCACCAAACCTCGACCACCACAGCATTCACAGGTCTCTCCGAAAGTCTCCAAAAGACCAACACCGATCTTCTTTCGAGTCATTTGAACTAGACCCAAAGAGGTGATCTCGCTGACCTGATTCTTAGTTCGATCGCGAGAGAGGCACTCGAGCAAGCGGCGGCGAACCATCTCCTGGTTGGACTCTTGAATCATGTCAATGAAGTCAACCACGATGATGCCGCCGATATCGCGCAGTCTGAGCTGGCGAACTAACTCCTCCGCAGCTTCAAGGTTGTTCTTGGTAACGGTCTCCTCAAGGTTTCCGCCCGAACCGATGAACTTGCCAGTGTTCACGTCGACAACGGTCATCGCCTCGGTGCGATCAATCACCAGCGAACCACCAGATGGCAGGTAAACCTTGCGCTCTAGAGCCTTGGCGATCTGATCTCCGAGACGGTAGTGGTCGAAGATGTCATCGCTGAGCGTGTACTGAGATAGTCGCTCGACTAGGTCGGGTGCCACTGTCTCCAGGTACTCCTTGATGGTCGCCATTGCAGACTCGCCGGAGACAATCAAGGATTGGAAATCCTCATTGAAAACGTCGCGAATGATCTTCACTAAAAGATCTGGCTCAGAGTGCAATAGCTGAGGTGCCTTGCCCTTTGCCTTCTCGGTGATTTGCTCCCACTGCGCCTTGAGGCGCTCAACATCGTGGATTAGCTGCTCCTCAGAAGCACCCTCTGCAGCAGTTCTTACAATCACGCCCGCATCTTCTGGCAGTGCGGTCTTCAGAATCTGCTTGAGACGCTGACGCTCCGACTCCGGAAGCTTTCTTGAGATGCCGGACATGTTGCCGCCTGGCACATAAACCAAGAAACGTCCCGGCAAAGAAACCTGAGAGGTCAGGCGGGCACCCTTTTGGCCAACTGGGTCCTTAGTGACCTGTACCAAAACCTGGTCGCCGCTTTTCAAAGCAAGTTCTATGCGACGCGGCTGATTACCAGTTTCGGCAGCCTCCCAGTCGACTTCACCTGAGTAAAGAACTGCGTTTCTACCCTTGCCGATGTCGACGAATGCGGCCTCCATCGAAGGCAACACATTCTGGACTTTGCCAAGGTAGACATTTCCAATTAGTGACCCGCCCTGAGACTGAGCCACATAGTGCTCAACCAGCAGACCATCCTCTAGAACACCGATCTGGATGCGACCATCTTTGTCGCGCACCACCATGGTGCGATCAACAGATTCACGCCTGGCCAGGAATTCACTCTCGGTAACAGAAGAACGTCTGCGCGAGTTGTCTCTGGTGTCACGGCGGCGATTGCGCTTGGCGTCAACTCGAGTAGAACCAGACTCTTTTTCTTCAGGCTCTGGCTTCTCGCGCTGAGGCTTTTCCTTGACAGGCTTCTCCCTGACTGGACGCTCCTTCTTTACGACAGGAGCCTCTTCCTCTACAGCCAGCTTGCCCGATCTCGGATTTACCTTCGGAGTTGGCAGGTCAGGAGCTTGGAAAATTAGTTGGATTGCTGCCGGCTTGGCCGGTTCTTCTTTTTTCTTCGGCACTTTTTACCTAATGCACTGGTACACACCCGCAGTGTCTTTGGTTCGTGATTCAAGCCGCAACCTGAATCTAATTCTCTATTTGCGTGGAACCAGCGGTTCCAAAACCTTCGATGCAAGTGTGTTCGCATCTAGGGAGAAGTATGACACGGCTGTTATCAAAATGCGATAATCGCAATGTGATATTTCCTATTTCGCTAATCAGCCTTGGAATCCTCGGTTGGATCGCATCCTTCGGACTAACCCTCGAAAGAATCAAGGTCGCAGGCGACCCACAGGCCACCACCTCCTGCGACATCTCCCCCTTCATCAGTTGCAAGTCGGTAATGCTAAGTGAGCAGGCAGCGCTGCTCGGATTCCCGAATCCGATAATTGGACTGGCGGCGTTCGTTGCTCCAGTTGTGGTTGGCTTCGCGATATTGGCAGGAGCCAAGTTCAAGCCCTGGTTCTGGCAGCTTTTTGTTCTGGGACACGTCTTTGCCATGGCATTTGTGCTTTGGCTATTTAGCCAAAGTGTCTACGTAATTGGAGCACTCTGCATCTACTGCATGGTTGCCTGGAGTGCGACCATCCCTCTTTTCTGGGCAAGCGCGAGCTACGCAGCGAAACAGGGGGCGTTTGGTGAGCGGTTCGAAGCCCCGGGAACCGTGGTTCACGAATGGGCTTGGGTCATCACAATCCTGACCTACCTGGCCCTAATAATCCCTATCTTGATTCAGTTCTGGGACTACTGGCCAAGTCTTCTCTAGAACCAGAGTTTTAGCTCGCGCTCGGCCGACTCCTTGGAGTCTGAACCGTGAACTAGATTCTGAACAACTTTGGTACCCCAGTCGCGGCCGAGGTCGCCGCGAATGGTTCCTGGTGCTGCTGCAGTTGGCTCTGTGGAGCCTGCCAGCGAGCGGAACCCCTCGATAACCCTGTTGCCGGTCAGTTCGATGGCCACAACATCACCCGAGAGCATGAATTCCAAAAGCGGCTCGTAGAAAGGCTTACCCTCGTGCTCGGCGTAGTGCTGTGCTAGGAGCTCGCGAGTTGGAGTTAGCTTGCGCAGCTGGGTAACCGAATAACCCTTTTGCTCACAGCGGCGGATAACCTCGCCAATTAGGTTGCGCTTGACGCCATCAGGCTTGATCAAAACCAGGGTTGACTCAGTCATTACTCTCCTTCAACTTCAAATAGTTCTCACGGGCGCGATCGACGGTTCCCCCGGCGATCTGGGCCCAAATCCACATTCCAACCAGGATGCTGCCGATCACAAACATGCCCCAGAGCCAGAAGCCACTGACTAGAAGTGCAGCCTGCAGCACCCAGCCCAGCGCATAACCACCTGGTCTTCCCAAGATGGCAGGGGTCAAAATCATCAAGATCGAAACGGTTAGGCCGATGCCCCACACCCACTCAACGGGTCCAACCCTCAAACCAAATGCGGTCAAGGTTGCGAAGAAAACCACGATTGATTCGAAACTCAGAACGATCGCACTCAGTGCTCGGCGGGTTGATTTCGGCTTACTCATCTTCACTATTCTCCCTCACGCTCGCGAGCACCTCGCCCACCATGTAAAGGGAACCGGTAACAACCCCCACCGATGTGTCGCCAAGCGCACCGCGCAAAAGGTCAACGGCCTCAATCGCTGATGGCACCACATCGAGAATTTCAATGTCCAGTTCCGCAAATGCGGTCGCAAATTCCTCGGCGGCTAGCGCTCTTGGACCAGGAGCCTGCGTAATGATTACGCGATTGAAGGTTTGAGCGAATTCTCTTGCGCTCTCCGCCCAGTCCTTATCGGCCAAGGTCGCGACGACGCCAATAAGCTCGCGGCCCGGGAAGTGGAATCGAAGTGCCTCGCGAAGTGAACGAATGCCATGTGGATTGTGAGCACCATCGAGAATGACCAAAGGGTCCTTTTCGATTACGTGCAGCCTTCCTGGAGAGACCGTGTCAGCAAGCGCTTGACGAAGCACCTCATCCGCAATCGATCGCTGTCCGCCACCGAGAAATAACTCGACTGCCGCAATTGCAGTCGCGGCGTTCTGAGCCTGGTGAGCACCCAGCATCGGCATCCAAACATGCGGATACTCCCCCGCAATACCCTGGACAGAGAACCGAACCCCAAATCCATCTGGGCTGATGTCAGTAACACCAAAGTCTTGTCCCGAAAACAGCACCTGTCCACGCTCTCGGAGCACCTCTTCGGCATCGGGATGCTGCGGTGAGCTGACGATGAGGGAGTCCGATTTGATGATGCCTGCCTTGGTGGCAGCAATCTCGGCGATGGTATTCCCCAAAGACTTTTGGTGGTCAAGGTCGATCGGTGTAAAGACAGCAACATCGGCATCCGCGACATTGGTCGAATCCCATTCACCACCCATGCCGACCTCAAGGACCAGAACATCAATCGGCGCATCAGAGAAGATCTGAAAGGCAACTGCCGTCATCGCCTCAAAAAAGGTCAGGCGAGCTTCACCCTCTGCCACAAGTTGGGCATCAACGATTTCCAGTAGCGGTTTAGCCTCGAGATACGCTTCCACGAATACCTCGTCGGCAACCATTTCGCCGTCGAGGGCAATCCGCTCATTGAAATGAATCAGATGAGGTGATGTCAGACGTCCGGTCCTTAGACCGTGCTCTCGAAGGATGCGTTCGATGATTCGCGCTGTCGAGGTTTTACCGTTGGTGCCAGTGAGGTGGATGATTCGGTAGTTGGTTTGCGGGTCTCCGAGAATCTGAACCGCACGTTGAGTTGGTTCAAGCCGCGGCCTGACTTGATTCTCTGGTTGTCTCGCGTATAGCTCAGCGAGCACCTGCTCCATGCTTTCGCTTTGCTTGCTAGCCAATTTTGTGAAGCTCGATTCCCAATGAGCCTGCCTCGCCGACCGAGAGCTCACCCACTCCAACCGAGATGCTCAGCTCAAGAGCGAGAACTTCGCTGCCAATGAACTCACTGTGTTCACTCAATGCCGCGACACTTTGCTCATCGGCTCTGAGTTGCAGCGAAATTCTGTCCGAGACATCTAGTCCGGCATCCTTGCGCGCCTGCTGGATGTGTCGAATCGCATCCCTGGCAATGCCCTCGCGCTCCAGTTCCTCGGTCACCTTGGTGTCAAGAAGAACGAAACCAAAAGAGGTGATGCCCACCTTGGCATCTGGATTGTCAGACGCCGCCGACATGGTCAGCTCATACTCACCCTCCAGCAGTGCTGTGCCATCAACTACAACTGACTCGCCTTGCAGAACCCAGTTTGAAGCCTTGGCCTCGCGAATAATTCGCTGCACATCGCCACCAACTCTTGGGCCCAGGGCACGGGCGTTGATCGTCAATGACTTACTGATGCCAAACCGCCTTGCGATCTCTTCGCTAGCGGGAACCACCTCAACGCTTTTCACATTCAGTTCATCGGCAATCAGGTCAGCGTAGTTAGCAAGGCCCTGTGAGTTTGAAGCGATGGTTAGAGAGCTCAGTGGCAGCCTCACTCGCAGGCCGGCACTCTTTCTTAGCGCCTGTCCAACCGATGCAGCCTCTCTAATGGTGTCCATGTCGACCACCAACTCCGGATCTGATGGGAACTCGGCGGCATCTGGCCAGCTCTCGAGGTGGACACTTCTGCCACCGGTCAATCCACGCCACATTTCTTCTGATGTCAGCGGCAACAAGGGTGCAACTGCACGAAGCACTGCCTCCAACACGGTGTAAAGGGTGTCGAATGCATCTTTGTCACCCTCCCAGAATCGGTCGCGTGAGCGTCGGATGTACCAATTTGTCAGAATCTCAGCGAAGTCTCGGACTTTTGCCGATGCACTGTAGCTGTCGAACTGATCCAGGTCGATTTCTAGATCACGAATCAAATCCGAAGTCTTGGAAAGGATGTACCTATCCAGCAACTGCTGGGAAGAATGTGATGGGCTGGCTACGTAATTTGCCGCGTTGGCATAAAGCGAGAAGAAGTAGTAGCTGTTCCAAAGGGGCAATAACGCCTGGCGAACACCTTCTCGAATCCCCTGCTCGGTGACAGATAGATTGCCACCGCGCAGGATCGTGCTCGAAAGCAGGAACCAGCGCATTGCATCAGAGCCGTCACGATCGAAGACCTCGTTTACATCTGGGTAGTTACGAAGCGACTTGGACATCTTCTGACCATCGTTACCCAATACGATTCCGTGGCTGACCGCATTCTTGAACGCTGGCCTGTCAAAGAGTGCGGTAGAAAGCACATGCAGGGTATAGAACCAACCTCTGGTCTGCCCCACGTACTCGACGATGAAGTCGCCTGGGAAGTGAGAATCAAACCAGTCGCGGTTCTCAAATGGGTAGTGCACCTGAGCAAACGGCATAGAACCAGACTCAAACCAGCAGTCCAGCACTTCCGGCACGCGGCGCATGGTCGACTGTCCGGTTGGATCATCTGGGTTAGGTCTTGTCAGTTGATCAATCTCAGGGCGGTGGAAGTCGCTCGGTCTAACACCAAAGTCCTTCTCGAGTTCATCCAGAGAGCCGTAAACATCGATTCTGGGGTAGTTCGGATCGTCGCTCTTCCAAACCGGGATCGGCGCCCCCCAAAAGCGATTGCGTGAAATTGCCCAGTCGCGGACATTCTCCAACCACTTTCCGAAGCTTCCGTTCTTGGTGTGCTCGGGAACCCAGTTGATCTGCTGGTTGAGCTCAAGCATGCGATCGCGCAGCTTGGTGGTCTCGACGAACCAAGAGCTAACCGCCTTGTAGATCAGCGCGTTCTTGCAGCGATAGCAATGTGGATAGGAGTGCTCATAGGACTGCTGGCGCAGCAGTCGACCCATCGCCTTTAGATCTGCGGTGATTGGCTTGTTGGCATCAAAGACGTGCATCCCCTCGTAGGGCGGGATGTTCGAGAGGTACTGACCTCGCTCGTTGATAGAGACGTAGGTAGGGATACCCGCGGCGTTGCAGAGGTTTTGGTCATCCTCACCATAGGCCGGTGCCTGGTGGACGATTCCGGTTCCCTCGTTGTCGGCAACATAGTCACCGACCAACACCTGCCAGGCATTTTCAACCTGATACTTTTCCGAATCTGCGTAGAAGTCGAAAAGTCGCTCGTAGCGAAGACCTGCAAGATCTTTACCCAGGTACCTAGCAACGACGGCGTCTTGCAGGGCGGAGGCATCCTCAAAACCAAGGTCCTTCGCGTAACCAGCAGCCAAGGAACTGGCTAGTAGATACTTACCGGTGCCGGTCAACACCACCGAGTACTCAATCTCTGGCCCAACCGCCAGGGCAAAGTTAGTGGGAAGCGTCCATGGCGTGGTGGTCCAGGCCAGCATCTTGACGCCATCAAGCTCGTGGTTTGGTGCGGTGATTGGGAAGCTCACCGTCACGGACTGATCTTGACGAGAACGATAAACCTCGTCATCCATTCGAAGCTCGTGGTTTGAAAGCGGTGTCTCACAGCGCCAGCAGTAGGCCAAAACCTTGAAGCCCTCGTAGATCAGGCCCTTCTTGTGCAACTCCTTGAACGCCCACAGCACGCTCTCGGTGTAGTTCAAATCGAGAGTTTTGTAGTCATTGTCAAAATCAACCCAGCGAGCTTGACGAGTCACATAGCTACGCCAGTCCTGGGTGTACTTGAGGACACTGGTTTTGCAGAACTCGTTGAACTTTGCGACGCCGAACTTTTCGATTTCCGGACGACCAGAAATACCAAGCAGGCGCTCGGCCTCCACCTCAGCCGGAAGGCCGTGGGTGTCCCAACCAAAGCGGCGCTCCACGCGCTTGCCACGCATGGTTTGGTAGCGCGGAATCAAGTCCTTTGTATAACCGGTTAGAAGGTGGCCGTAGTGCGGCAAACCATTTGCAAAAGGTGGTCCATCGTAGAAAACGAACTCATCAGCATCGGCCTTGGCGCGCTGATCGATGGACTCTTGGAAAGTGCCATCTTCAGCCCAGTGAGCCAGCACCTCTTTCTCTACGTCTGGGAAGAACGGAGATGGTGTAACGCCGGCGGATTCAGGCCTGTGCTTTGGATACATCTTTGCTTTCGATGGGTTCTAGAACTTAACAATGTTAACCTAGAGAAGTTTTGAGCCCCGGAGTTACCCAAGTGACGCAAATTCTTCCAGATCCAACACGCTCTGCCACCGTACCCGAGAAGGCTACGGTCGATGGCCTAGAACGGAAATGGGTCCCGAGCTGGGAGACCGAGGGGGTTTACTCCTACGCGGGCGATGGGGAGGTCTATTCAATCGACACCCCACCACCAACCGCATCCGGCTCGCTCCACGTGGGTCACGTATTTTCATACACCCACACCGATGTGGTGGCTCGCTACAAGAGAATGTGTGGCTACAAAGTCTTCTACCCAATGGGCTGGGATGACAACGGTCTTCCGACTGAGCGCCGCGTTCAGAACTATTACGGGGTTCGCTGCGATCCAGCACTTCCATACCAACCAAACTTCACCCCACCACAAGAGGGTGGCGATAACAAGAGCTCGAAGGCAGCGGACCAGCTTCCAATTTCGCGAAGAAATTTCATCGAGCTTTGTGAACGACTGACCGAAGAAGATGAAAAAGCCTTCGAGAACCTCTGGCGCGACCTAGGTCTCTCGGTGGATTGGTCCAAGACCTACCGCACTATTTCAAAGGAGGCTCAACGGGTCTCGCAGCAGGCTTTCCTGAACAACCTCTCTCGCGGTGAGGCTTACCAGTCCATGGCACCAACCCTCTGGGATGTCACCTTTAGGACCGCTGTAGCGCAGGCGGAGCTCGAAGATCGCGAACAGCCAGGCGCGTATCACCGCGTGCAGTTTGATGGCCCCAGCGGTCCGATTTTCATCGAGACCACCAGACCTGAACTCATCCCAGCGTGTGTCGCCCTTGTAGCTCATCCAGATGATGAGCGTTATCAACCACTGTTCGGCCAGACTGCCAAGACTCCAATCTTTGGCGTCGAGGTGCCGATCGTTGCCCATCGCCTAGCCCAGAAGGACAAGGGCTCAGGCATCGCGATGATCTGTACCTTTGGTGATGTCACTGACGTGATTTGGTGGCGTGAACTTGATCTACCTAACCGCGCAATCATTGGTTTTGACGGTCGAATAATCTCTAGCACCCCAGATGTCATCGCACAATCCAAGGCTGCAGAGTTCTACGAGGAACTCAAGGGCAAGACGGTCTTCAGCGCCAAAGAGCTGATTATCGGCAAGCTGAAAGAACTCGGGGCCCTGGCTGGAGATCCAAAGCCCATCACTCACCCGGTGAAGTTCTTCGAAAAGGGTGACAAGCCACTCGAAATCGTTTCCACCCGTCAGTGGTACATCAAAAACGGCGGCCGAGACAAAGACCTCGCGGAGCGATTGATTGCGCTTGGCAAGGACCTCGGTTTCCACCCTGACTTCATGAGAGTCAGACTGGAGAACTGGATCAACGGCCTGAATGGAGACTGGCTGATTTCTCGCCAGCGCTATTTTGGTGTTCCAATTCCGGTTTGGTATCCGCTCGATGCAGACGGAAATCCTGATTTCGACAACGTAATCACCCCAAGCTTCGATTCTCTACCAGTAGACCCATCAACCGATGTCCCTGTTGGATACGAAGAGTCCCAGCGCGGCATCCCCGGCGGATTCATCGGTGAACACGACATCATGGACACCTGGGCAACCTCCTCGCTCACGCCACAGTTAGCGGGTGGTTGGATTGAGAATCCCGAGCTTTTCAAAGAAGTTTTCCCGTTTGATCTGCGCCCACAGGGTCAGGACATCATTCGAACCTGGTTGTTCTCCACCCTGCTTAGAAGTGAGCTTGAACACGGCGAACTACCCTGGAAGAATGCGGCTATATCGGGCTGGATCTTGGATCCGGACCGCAAGAAGATGTCGAAATCCAAGGGAAATGTCGTAGTACCAAACGAGTTGCTCGAAACTCACGGCTCTGATGCGGTTAGGTACTGGGCTGCTTCCGCTCGTCTTGGCACCGATGCGGCATTTGACGAGGGTCAGATGAAGATCGGTCGTCGACTGGCAATCAAGGTGCTGAACGCAGCCAGGTTCGCGCTAACTTTCGAGCTTCCTGCAGGTGTCTCAGAGGTCACCGAGCCGGTTGATAGGGCAATGCTCGCAGCGCTCAAGCACCAGATTGCGGTTGCAACCAAGGCCTTCGAGGATTACGACCACACCAAGGCTCTTGAAACCACCGAGACCTTCTTCTGGACCTTTGCAGATGATTACGTAGAGCTTGTCAAAGAGCGCGCTTATGGACAGGGAGACTTCACCCCCGAGCAGGTCGGTAGCGCGGTTCTCGCACTGCGCCAGGCATTGGGAATCATCGTGCGACTACTCGCACCCTTTATCCCATACGCAACTGAAGAAGTATGGAGCTGGTGGCAGCAGGGTTCGATTCACCGAGCCAGCTGGCCAACCGAAGCAGAGCTGGATAACTTCTCGGGTGCCGAACTGTATGCGCTCGCCTCCGAGGCGTTGATTCTGGTTCGCAAGACAAAATCTGACGCAAAGCTATCGATGAAGGCTGAAATTCTGAGTGCTGAACTGAACGGCCCTGCAGAGCTATCAAAGCTTCGCTCGGACCTGATGGCGGTTGGAAAGATTACCCAGCTAAAGCTGGGCGAGGGTCCCCTTGAGCTAACGAAGGTTGAGTTCGCTCCAGCCGATTAAGCTGGTGCAATGACTAATCCTCTACTTAGCGTTTCTCCACTGGAGTACGAGCTACCTAACTTTGCACTTCTCAAAGACGAGCACTACCTCCCCGCTTTCGAGCACGCTGTCGCGACTCACAATGCCGAAATTGCCGCAATCTTGGCTCAACTAGAAGTCAGCTTCGAAAACACCATTGTGGCTATGGAGAAGGCCGGAGACCTACTGAACTCGATGCTGATGGTCTTTTACAACAAGACCTCTAGCGACACCAATGACACTCTGCAGGCAATCGATGCAGAAATTGCTCCGAAGATTGCTGCACACATCGACTCGATCCGACTAAACCCTGCCCTTTTTGAGCGCATCCAGAAATTGGTCGCAAAGCGCGAGGAGCTTGGTCTTGACGCCGAAAGTGACTGGCTGCTGACTCGCTACTACAAGGACTTCAAATTTGCAGGCGCTGAGCTAACTGCCGAGCAGCGCGCTCGTGTTGGCGAGATCAACGAAGCCATCTCAGGACTTGAGGTTGAGTTCGACAAGCGCCTACTGGCAGACAGTAACGACCTGGCTATCCATCTACCGGACGCATCAAGACTCAAGGGCCTCAGCGAAGCTGAAATAGCCTCCTGCAAAAAGGCGGCTGAGGACAGAAAGCTAGATGGCTATGTCATACCGCTTTTGAACTATTCCGGTCACCCGCTCCTTGCCAACCTCGAAGATCGCAGCCTGCGTGAGGAAATCCTGAAGGCAACCCTGTCAAGAGGTTCCCGTGGAAATCAGAATGACACTTCTGATGTTGTCATACAGCTTCTCGACCTAAGGCGCGAGAAAGCAAAGCTCTTCGGATACTCAAACTACGTTGACTATGTCACCGCACAACAAACGGCTGGATCTGGAGCAAATGTTCACAGCGTGCTGCGCAAGATAGCGCCAGCTGCGAAGGCTAACGCCCAGCGTGAGGGTGCGCTATTGCAGGAGCTCATGAATCAGGAGACCACCGGTGAGCTAGCTGCTTGGGACTGGTCCCGCTACACCGAGCAGCTTAGAACCAAGCAGTACAGCATCGACACCAGTGTCCTCAAACCCTACTTTGAAGTTCGCCGCGTTCTCGAGGACGGAGTCTTTTTTGCAGCAGGCAGACTATACGGTCTGAAGTTCACGCGACGCGATGACCTCACCGGCTACCACCCCGAGAACTGGATTTACCAGGTTGACTACGAGGATGGATCAAAGTGCGGTCTGTATCTATTTGACCCATTCGCAAGACCGTCCAAGCGCGGTGGCGCATGGATGAACAACCTTGTTGATCAGTCTCACCTACTCGGCAAATTGCCGGTTGTGGTCAACAACATGAACATTCCAAAGCCTGCCGATGGTGATCCTGCATTGATGACCCTTGATGAGGTCAACACCCTATTTCACGAGTTCGGCCACACCCTTCACGGCCTGCTTTCGAATGTGACCTATGCGAGGTTCTCTGGAACCTCGGTGGAGCGTGACTTCGTTGAATTCCCATCTCAGGTAAACGAGATGTGGATGCTTTGGCCAGAGGTGCTGGAGAACTACGCAGTCCACGTGGAGACCGGAGAGAAGCTCTCGCTGGATTGGGTCGCCAAGCTGACCGCTGCGGAGGGATTCAACCAGGGCTTTGAAACCACCCACTACCTCCAGGCAGCAATTCTTGACCTTGCGCTTCACTCCCAGGAGAGCACTCCAGACGACTTGGTGAAGTTTGAGGCAGAGGCGATCGAGGAATACGGACTCACCTACTCCCCAGTACCAACCAGGTACCGCACCAATTACTTTGCTCACATCTTCGCCGGTGGCTACTCAGCCGGCTATTACGGCTACATCTGGTCAGAGATTTTGGATGCCGAGTCAGTGAACTGGTTCAAGGAGAATGGTGGTCTAACTCGTGCAAACGGAGAGAAGTTCTCAAAGGGACTGCTATCACGTGGAGGCTCGAAGGATTCCATGACCTTGGTCAAAGAACTACTCGGCCGAGAGCCAAAGATCGAGCCGCTACTTCGCCGCCGCGGTCTTTTGTAAGAGCCAGACCAGGACACCGAATACCAGGGCCCAAAAAGCTCCACCCACGCCGAGGATGGCAATGCCGGCCGCTCCGGTGAGGAAAGTGACCGCGCCAGCTAGTCGCATGCTGTCGTCAGAGATTGCGGTCTTCAAAGCTCCGGAGAAGGTGTTCACTAACGCGATGCCGGCTAGTGCCAGAAGCAGCTCTCTTGGGACAGCTAGCACGAATGCGGCGAATGGAGCTGCGAAGATCGCGAACAGGATGTAAACCACACCTCCCCAGCTCGATGCTATCCAGCGACGGGAAGGGTCCTTGGCCGCCCCTGTGTCTGCATTCAGGGCCGCAGTAATCGCAGCGAGATTCAGACCAAACCCGCCGAAAAACGCGGTGACCGCAGAGCCCAGCCCAGTTGTGAGGAAAACTCTTCGGACCGGCAGTGGAAATCCCAGCGACTGCATGATGGCCAGGCCAGGTAGATTCTGCGATGCCATCGTCACCAGGTAGAGAGGCACTCCGATTGCGATCATGACAGTCGCATCGAATGCCGGGGTGACGATTTCAAGTTCAGGCCAAAAGACAATAGAACCAAGGTCTCCGACCTCGGGGCTAAAGCCAATCAGCAGAAATCCCAACGAGATTGCTATTGGCGAAGCCCAAACCGCAGCAAATCGGTTTAGTACAAACCAAACCAAAAGCACGGGGATGATCAGAATAGGAAAATCCACGCCAGCATGAACGGTTGCAATCACGAACGGAAAGATCACACCGGCAAGCATCGCAGCCGATATCTGCGGAGGAATTAGACCAACCACTCTCCCAAGCCAGGGCCAGACCCCGGTTAGAACTATCAAAAGGCTCGCGACTACGAACGCACCAACCGCCTGATCGAAGCTCACTCCCAGCGCACTGGACGAGGCTAGGAAAGCGGCTCCCGGGGTGGACCAAACCACGCTGACCGGCTTTTTCAGCCAAACCGACAGGAAGATTGAAAGCACTCCGTAGCCAACCAGCAACACGGCTAGTGCTGTGGCGGTTTGACTTTGAGTTGCGCCCATCGCGGTGAGGCCTGCAATAGCTACTCCGAAGGTAGCAACCGATCCCGTTGTGGAGGCAACGGTTCCGGCCAGGTACGGAGCTATGCGCTGGGAGCTGATTTTTAGTCCTAAGCGCTCTTGTCGCGAAGTCGTTGCTTTAGCGGCAAAACTTCTGGCATCTGCTTGGTGCGGACAATTTCGGCAGTGATAACGACTCTTCCCTGCTCCTCAGAGCCAGGAAGCTCAAACATGATTGGGCCAAGAACTTCTTCAAGAATCGCCCTCAAACCTCGAGCTCCGGTCTCGCGCTCCAGAGCCTGGTCGGCGATGAGCTCGATGGCCTCTGGTTCAAACTCAAGTTCAAAACCGTCAATTTCAAACATTCGCTGATACTGCTTAATTAGCGCGTTCTTTGGTTCGGTGAGAATTGAAACCAGCGCGGTCTTGTCCAGTTCCTCCACGGTGGCGATCACCGGAAGTCGGCCAATAAACTCCGGAATCAAACCAAACTTGCGAAGATCCTCAGGCTGCACCTGCTTGAAGACATTGCTGGAGTCGGTTTTCTCCTTCAAGGGTGAACCGAACCCAATACCCTTCTTACCGGTGCGCTCCCCCACGATGGTCTCTAGACCCGCAAACGCTCCAGCCACGATAAAGAGCACGTTGGTGGTGTCAATCTGGATGAACTCCTGCTGTGGATGCTTTCTGCCACCCTGGGGTGGCACAGATGCAACGGTTCCCTCAAGAATCTTCAATAAGGCTTGCTGAACACCCTCACCGGAGACGTCTCTAGTGATTGAGGGGTTCTCGGCTTTGCGAGAGATCTTGTCAATCTCGTCGATGTAAATGATGCCGGTCTCAGCACGCTTAGGATCAAAGTCTGCGGCCTGCAAAAGCTTCAGCAGGATGTTCTCAACATCTTCGCCAACATAACCAGCTTCGGTAAGTGCGGTCGCATCTGCCACGGCAAATGGCACATTCAAACGCTTGGCCAAGGTCTGAGCGAGATAGGTTTTTCCGCATCCGGTAGGGCCAATCATCAAAATGTTGGATTTGGCAATCTCGATGTCATCGTGACTCTTGCCTGACCTGGTGAGGGTGCCTTGAGCTCGAATTCGCTTGTAGTGGTTGTAGACCGCAACAGATAGCTGCTTCTTAGCGCCATCTTGACCAATTACGTACTCATCTAGAAACGCCTTGATCTCCTTGGGGTTAGGAAGATCGATGCTCTCAGCCTCGGTCGCAATTGCGTTACCGAGCTCCTCTTCGATGATTTCATTGCAGAGCTCGATGCACTCATCGCAGATGTAGACCGAGGGTCCGGCGATGAGCTTTCTTACCTGCTTTTGGCTCTTTCCGCAGAAAGTGCATTTCAAAAGCTCAGAGGTCTCCGACAAGGTCATGCCAAAACCCTATATCTAGCAGCAGACTTTTTCGCTTAGGCGTGGCGGAATTAGGCCTTGCGGCTAGTCAACACCTGGTCGATTAGGCCGTACTCCAAAGCATCCTGTGCGGTCAAAATCTTGTCGCGATCGATGTCCTTGTTAACCTTCTCGACTGACTTGCCGGAGTGCTTAGCCAGCGTCTCCTCAAGCCACTCACGCATGCGCATGATTTCACGAGCCTGAATCTCGATGTCGGATGCTTGACCACGTCCGGCGTCTCCAGTTGATGGCTGGTGAATAAGGACACGAGCGTTCGGCAGAGCCAGACGCTTCCCCTTAGCTCCAGCTGCTAGCAACACGGCTGCGGCGGATGCGGCCTGCCCAAGACAAACAGTCTGGATCTGAGGCTTGATGTACTGCATGGTGTCGTAAATGGCAGTCAGTGCAGTGAAGGAACCGCCTGGGGAGTTGATGTACATCGTGATGTCGCGATCTGGGTCCTGGGATTCAAGTACCAGAAGCTGAGCCATGATGTCATCTGCCGATGCGTCATCAACCTGGACACCTAGAAACACGATGCGATCCTCGAAAAGCTTGGTGTATGGGTTGTGGCGCTTGAAACCGTAGCTGGTGCGCTCTTCGAACTCAGGCAGAATATATCGCGCCTGTGGCAATTGAATGCGGCCGGATTGAGATTCTAGATAGCTCATTAGTCAGCCTTTCCTACGCCAGTGGAGCGATTTGCAAACTCTTGAATGTGATCGATGAAACCGTACTCCAGTGCCTCTTGAGCGGTGAACCAGCGATCGCGGTCTCCGTCTTGCATAATCTGCTCGATGGTCTTCCCGGTCTGCTTTGCAGTGATCGAAGCTAGCTGGTGCTTCATTGACATGATCAGCTCTGCCTGAGTCTGAATGTCGCTGGCGGTACCACCGAAGCCACCGTGCGGCTGGTGCAAGAGCACTCGGGTGTTCGGGGTGGCATAGCGCTTGCCCTTAGCACCGGAGGAAAGCAAGAACTGGCCCATCGAGGCACACATGCCTATGCCCACGGTGACAATGTCATTTGGGACGTACTGCATGGTGTCGTAGATTGCCATGCCTGCGGTTATCGAGCCACCCGGGGAGTTGATGTAGAGGAAGATATCTTTCTCTGCGTCCTCGGCTGCCAACAGCAAGATCTTTGCGCAAATCTCGTTTGCGTTCTCGTCACGAACTTCACTACCGAGCCAGACGATGCGGTCTTTTAGCAGGCGATCAAAAACGCCATTTCGCTCCATTTGAGGCATGGACATAAGGGTGCTCCTTAGCTATCTGAGATAAAGATAGTCAGGGGAATGAAAACCAGAGGCTATGTTCGCCCTAGGCGTTAGTTGTTCGCCTCGGCCGAAACCTTGTTTCCCTTGGAGTCAACGATGTCAGCTGCAGCGATCAGAGCGTCTACCGCTTTGCGGCGAGCTAGCTCACCAACAAATGCTGGGACCTGACCCGCGTTGGCGACCTGCTTGATGAACTCATTAGGGTCCATGCCGTAGTTGCGAGAGGTAAAGGCCAAGTACTCGATGAGCTCTTGGTCCTCAACCTTGATTCCCTCGGCCTCAACGACTGCATCAAGTAGCAGCTGAGTGCGGAAGTTCTTCTCGGTCTCCTCGGTAACCTCCTTGCGGTGAACGTCGTCAGCCTGACGACCCTCTCCTTCAAGGTGGCTCTCAACCTCACGCTTTACAGCCTCTTCGGAAACTGGAATCTTGGCCTTCTCTAGAAGCTCATCAATCATGATGTCGCGAGCCTGCAGAATCTGCTTGCGAGCAAGGTTCACCTCGAGCTTCTTCTCGATGTCTGCCTTGAGCTCGGCAATGGTGTCGAACTCCGAAGCCAGCTGAGCAAACTCGTCGTCGGCCTTTGGTAGCTCACGCTCCTTGACGGCGTTCAAAGTCACGGAAACCTCAGCCTCTTGACCTGCAAGCTCCCCACCTACCAACTTGGAGCGGAAGGTGGTGCTCTCACCGGCTGTGAGGGTCTCAAGGGCCTCATCAATACCTTCTAGGAGCTGACCGGAACCGATCTCATAGGAGATGTCCTTCGCAGTGTCGATGGTCTTGCCATCGATGACTGCGCTTAGGTCGATAGAGGTGAAGTCACCGTTTTGAGCTGGACGCTCGACGGTCTTTAGAGTGCCGAAGCGAGCGCGAAGCGCGTCTAGCTCGGTGTCGATGTCAAGCTTTGCAACCTTGAGCGAATCAACCTTGACCTTCATACCCTTGTAGTCAGGGAGCTTGAACTCTGGGCGAACCTCGACCTCGAGCTCAATCTTGAGCTCCTTGTCTGGCTCGGCAGCTGAAGGCGCCTGCAGCACATCTGCCTGAGGAGTTGCCAATGGAACCAGCTTCTCCGCAGCCAGGGCCTGGCGGTAGAAGTCATCCATGCCGTCGTTGATGGCCTGAGCGATGATCATGTCTTTGCCCACGCGCTGGTCTAGCACAGCAGCTGGCACCTTGCCCTTGCGGAAACCTGGGATGTTCACCTGCTCAGAGACGGTCTTGTAGGCGACTTCTAGGGCTGGCTTGAAGTCGGCTGGCTCAACAGTGATGGTGAGCTTGACGCGCGTTGGGTTGAGCTTTTCTACGTTAGTTTTCAACGTTTCTCCATGAGATAGGTGGACTACTCGGTTACTGGTCGGGATGACAGGATTTGAACCTGCAACCCCCTGTACCCAAAACAGGTGCGCTACCAAGTTGCGCTACATCCCGGAGGTTTTTTCAACCCTAAGGTCGAAAACTCCAACACTCTACCCCATAGAATGTTCCATGTCTAAACGACGTCGCGAGTGTAGCTCAATGGTAGAGCCTCAGTCTTCCAAACTGATTACGCGGGTTCGATTCCCGTCACTCGCTCCAAATCACTTTTGACAGTGCGCGCAGTAGTACAACTTCCTAGTCGCCATGAGCTCAATAACCACGCTCGATCCGCATTCACGGCAAGGTAACCCCTCACGCTTATAGACGTAATAGCGCACATCCTTCTTTGGCCTGCCCTTCAAAAAACCCTCGCGGGTGAGCATCAAACCTGTCTTCACACCAAGCGGCATCAGCGCTACTGCATCAAACCAAATGCCAGCTATCTGCTCTCTCGTGAGCGCCTTACCTGGTCTGTGCGGGTTGATCCTGGCCCTAAACAACAGCTCTGCCCGATAGACATTGCCCACGCCAGCTAGGACATTTTGGTTCATCAGGAGCTGCCCAATTGGAGATGTGGATTTTGCCACCCGGTTCACAAATCTTTCGAGTTCCTCACCCTTTGGGTCAGGACGGAGCGGATCTGGACCAAGCTTCGACTTCACATCGGCAAGTTGATCTGCATCAACCAGCTCACAGGCTGTGGGCCCACGTAAATCCGCAAAGTAATCGGTGTTTGCAAATCGGGCCCTGACTTGACCGCGAGGTTCTGGAAGTTCACCCTCATGGGATTCAAAGCGCCATTTGCCGTAGATGCCAAGGTGAATGCGCAAAGTTGCTGACTCGAACTCCAGGAATAGCTGCTTACCCCAAGCTGAGGCCGACAAAAGTTTGGTTTGGTCAATCAAGACCGAGTCGGTGAACCTGCCCTGCGGTGAGGTAACAGCGACTTCGCGCCCTTGAAATTTCTTTCGAAACTCCCCCGCTGTGCGATGAACGGTATGGCCCTCAGGCATTTAGTAGATAACCTGGCCGGTTTGCTCGTAGCTGGCAATCTTGGAAATTCGACGCACGTGACGCTCGTCGTGTGAGAACTTGCCGGCGATGAATATCTTTGCAAGTTCCAAAACTTCGACCTGGCTGTGCTGCCTTGCCCCCAGGGCGCAGACGTTGGCGTCATTGTGATCCCTAGCAAGCGCTGCAGTCTCAGGGTTCCAAATCAGTGCCGCACGAATTCCTTGGACCTTGTTAGCAGCGATCTGCTCGCCATTTCCGCTTCCACCCAGCACAATGCCAAGTGCCTCGATGCCATTGCTTTGATCGGCAACCACTGCTTGAGCAGCCGCTATGCAGAAGCCTGGGTAATCATCCAGTGCGTCATACACCTTTGGCCCATGATCAATCAGCTCGTGTCCAAGTGCAGTGAGCTCGCTGACCAGGAAAGCACTCAGCTCCATGCCGGCGTGATCGGTGGCGATGTGAATCCTCATGACTTCTCCAACTTGCTTTGAATGATGGTGTGCAAAATCTCTGGTTGTTGAGAGTAAACCAAAACCGACTCCCCAGATTTCAGTTTCAGCGAGATTGCCTTGCCAGCGCGAGGGATGAAGGCGAGCTTGTTTTTTGAATAACGAATTCCTAAGCCGCCGAATTCCCTCGCTCTGAGTTCAACAATCTCGGTTTGTTCAATCTCTGAAAAGTCGAGAGTTAGGAAACTTATTGCGCCGTATTTAATCCGAAGTAGGTCATCGATGACGATGGTGGGAGCGCGTAAAACTAAGGCCAACACGGAAATCGGAATCACCAGAATCAGAAGCAGCAGAAAGACAGGAAAACCCTGGGTTCCGCCACTGATTTGAATGAGAGTCACTGCCCAGGCCACGACATTCAGAATGATAAAAATCCCAATGCCGGACAGGGTCAATAGACCCGAAAGCAAGCGGCGCTTAGTGAAGGCTGCAAAGGTCAAAAGCCCGAGCGAACCGAGTTGCAGAAATGACATCTCCCATAAGTGCTGTTCGAACGAGACAAACCTGTCAGGTTGCAGACTTATCCCCCAGTGCACCGGAACTGGTTCCTGAATCAAACCCGAATTGAAGCTCAAGACTGCAAAGCCGACGTGGATAAGGCTTAGCAAAGCTGCAAGCAAAAGTAATTTTCTAGCGACGGTCAAGTTGACTCCTAGAAAAGCGCAGCACCACGGATGCCGCAAAGGCGGTCATGATTACGTAGGCCAAAGTCAACGCCTGAAGCTGAATGCCCAAAACTATGGGGGCCGCCAGCGCTGCAATCACCATCGAGAACTCGCCACGGGCAATCAGAAAACCAGTTGCCCGCCACGCGCTCATGGGATCGCTCAGATCTCGGGTGACCCACCAGCCCACCAGGTATTTTCCGGCAATACCAAGTGCGGTCAGCAGTAATGCAAGAGGAAATACCGCAGGTAGATCTGCTGGATCTGTAGTGATTCCAAAGAATAAGAAGAAGATGGCCGAGAAGATGTCGCGGATCGGGCTCAATCTCGCACGTGCCGTTTCTGCCACCTCACCGGTTAGCAGCAGTCCGATCAAGAACGCTGCTACGACGCCCGAAAAGCCAACGAGGTCGGCCAATCCTGCCGCTAACAGCGCAGCACCAAATACCGTGAGGAGCAAACCACCGGGCTCATTTGGATCAAGAATCTTGCTCCACTTCGCAGTGCCTCTGAAGCTGACCAGAATCACCAAACCTGTGATTGCAAGAGCTAGCGAAACGGAGATGATTCCAGATACTGCCGACACACCCAAAACGATTGAGGTCAAAAGCGGTAGATAAGGAGCAAGTGCTAGGTCCTCAAAAACCAAAACCCCGATTGCGCGTTTAGAAACCTCAGAGCGCCGCCAGCCCATTTCTTTGATCAGCTGGGCAGCAATACCCGATGATGAAACATAGGTGATACCGGCGAGCGCGAGGGCTCCCCCGAGCCCCCAACCCAACAACCAACCCAATACAAATCCAGGGGTGGCGTTCGCAACAAAGTCGATAAGACCGGCACTCTTTCGATCTTGAAAAGCCTTGGCAAGGTCGTAGGCGGAATACTCGAGCCCCAGAAGAAGAAGCAGCATGATTGCGCCTATTTGAGCACCGGTGTTCAAGAACTCTTCGCTGAGTGACAGCGGGACTACCCCACCCTCTCCGATTGCTAACCCGATTAGCAGGTATAGCGGAACGACCGAAAACTTGAGCTTGTTGGCAATGAAGGCCACGATACCCAGCACCAAAAGTGCCGCGCCAATCTCTGCAAGCAGCATGGAGTTTTCTGGCGATTGACCAGATGCTTGCAGGATTGTGAACATAACTAATTATCTCGGGAGAATTTGGCAACCAATACGCCCTAGGCTTTTGGTTACACAGAGTTAACGGAGACTTAGATTCATATGCCTGGTGAAAACCTCACTCGTATTGAAGCCCAAGAGCGCGCAGCCAACTTGAAGGTCCACAGCTACCAAGTTGCACTAGATCTGACCAAGGGTCCAGAAACTTTCGAATCACACACCACAGTCAGTTTTGAGGCCACAGCGGGTTACTCAACTTTTATCGACGCGATCACCGACAGCGTTGAGCAGATTGAACTCAATGGAGAGTTGTTAGATCCGGCCACTCACTCCGATGGCGTTCGAATTCAATTGCCTAACCTCAAGGAAAAGAACACCTTGGTAATCAAGGCAACCGGTAAGTATTCAAATTCTGGCGAGGGCCTTCACCGCTTTGTCGACCCAGTGGACAACGAGGTTTACCTCTACACCCAGTTCGAGGTTCCAGACTCCCGACGCATGTTTCCAGTGTTTGAGCAGCCCGACCTCAAGGCCGAGTTCAGCTTCAGCATCATCGCTCCAAGCTATTGGGAGGTCACTTCCAACCAGGCAACACCAAAGGCCACTGTGCTATCTGATGGCATCTCACGTTGGGACTTTGCGCCCACTCCAAGGATTTCTAGCTACATCACGGCATTGATTGCAGGACCCTACGCAAAGTGGACCGATGAACTAACTTCAACCTCTGGCAACAAGATTCCGCTGGGAGTCTTTTGCCGCAAGTCCCTAGCTGAGTACATGGACCCGGAGTACATCTTCGAGAAGACCAAGCAGGGCTTTGACTTCTTCGAGAATCTGTTTGGGGTCCCGTACCCGTTCGAAAAGTATGACCAGCTCTGGGTTCCAGACTTCAACGCGGGAGCCATGGAAAATGCTGGCGCAGTCACCTTTACGGAAAACTACGTATTCCGCTCTGCAGTCACCGATGCAACCAGAGAGCGTCGAGTTGTAACCATCCTGCACGAGCTTGCCCACATGTGGTTTGGCGACCTGGTGACCATGCGCTGGTGGAATGACCTATGGCTAAACGAATCTTTCGCCGAGTATGCCTCCACCTTGGCCACCGCTGAAGCCACCGAGTGGAAGGAAGCCTGGACCACATTCGCATCGCTGGAGAAGAACTGGGCATACCGTCAGGATCAGCTGCCATCCACTCACCCAATCGTGGCTACCATCAATGATCTTGAAGATGTTCAGGTCAACTTCGACGGCATCACCTACGCCAAGGGAGCCTCAGTTCTAAAGCAGCTGGTTGCTTGGGTCGGCCAGGAGCCCTTCGTTCGAGGAGTTTCGAGCTACTTCAAAAAGCACGCTTGGGGAAACACAGAACTTCAGGACCTGCTCGTAGAACTGGAGCGCGAATCGGGGCGCGACCTCACAAGCTGGTCCAAGCTCTGGCTGGAAACCGCTGGAGTAAATACCCTGAAGCCTGACTTCACCCTCGACGCTGATGGAAACTACAGCTCATTCCACGTCGTCCAGACTGCCATCGAGGAGCAACCAACTATCCGTCCGCACCGCATGGGCGTGGGCCTATTCAACCTTGTCGATGGAAAGCTGATTCGCAGCGAGTATCTAGAGCTCGACATCGATGGCCCTCGCAGTGCGGTGCCACAGCTTGTTGGCAAGAAGCAACCAGATTTGCTACTGCTGAACGACAACGACCTCGCCTACGCGAAGATTCGACTGGATGATCGCTCAGCCAAGGCTGCCCTGGGCAACCTATCAGGCATCGAGGACACCTTGGCTAGAACCTTGGTGTGGACTGCGGCTTGGGATGCAACAAGAGATGGTGAGTCACCAGCCTCTGACTTCATTGACCTGGTTTTGGGCCACATTGGCACAGAGACTGAGTCGACAACTATCCTCACACTGTTGCGCCAACTCGTAACCACGGGAACTCTTTACACTGCCCCAGCAAAGCGCGAGGCAGCGTTGAACAAGATTGCTGATGGGCTGATTGAGCTTGCCTCAAAGGCGAAGCATGGTTCAGATTCTCAGCTTCAGTTCGTGAAGTTTGTGCCTCAGTTCGCTCGCACGCAAGCTCACGCCAAGTGGATGCAGGAATTGCTCGAGGGCAAGACCGCGCTCGCCGGTTTGGTTGTTGATCAAGATGTGCGCTGGGAGCTAGTCATCGGATTGGTGATTTGTGGCGTCTTCGGAGAGGGTGAAATCGCCAAGGAGCTCGAGCGCGACAACACCGCAAACGGTCAGAAGTTCGCCGCCGCGGCGACGGCCGCAATTCCAACCTCAGAGGGCAAGCTGGCGATTTGGAAGAAGCTAACCGAAACTGAGGAGTTCTCAAACACCTTGATCAACTCCGCTTCATTAGCTTTTGGTCGAGTGAATGACACTGCTCTACTTAATCCATACGCCGATCACTATCTGGCCAATGCCGAGCGAATCTGGGATGAGCGCAGCTACCACATCGCTGCATACCTACTCAACAACCTCTACCCGATTCAGCTGGCTAACGAAGAGTTGGCTCAGAAGACCAAGGTTCTAATCGAAAAGGATTCCATCAAGGCGAAACCAGCTCTGAGAAGAATCCTGGTTGAGAACCTGGCAGCTTTGGAGCGAGGGCTAGCCGCACAGAAGAAAGACGCCTAATGCTTTGGCTTGAGAGTCTTGGGGTCTGGGAAACGCCAGCCAGAATCGGAATGATTCTGGCCCTGGCGGTCATTGCAAGAATCGTTCTGGCGTTCTCAATCCGCAAGACAACTCGAGCTATTTTGGAGGGCGCTAGGTCAGTTTCTAAGAACGCCAAAGGATCCAAGGGCAATGGTGAGCGCGTTGCTCAGCGCGGCAAGACAATCTCTGCAGTACTAGACAACTTCGCTACCTGGACCTTGGTCATCACGGTAATCGTGATGATTCTCAGTGAGTTAGGTGTTGACGTTGGCGCGCTGATCGCGGTCTCAACAATCGTTGGAGCAGCGGTTGGTTTCGGTGCTCAAACCCTGGTCAAAGATGTCATCTCAGGCATCTTCATGGTCTTTGAGGACCAATTTGGTGTTGGCGATGATGTGAATCTTGGGGCCGTGGTTGGCAAGGTTGAGCGGGTAAGACTGAGGGTCACCGAGGTTCGAGACCAAGACGGCATGCTTTGGTTTGTTCGCAACGGCGAGATCATCAACGTTGGCAATGGATCGCATGGAAAATCTCTATGACCGCATCGGTGAAGCGGGTTTTACCCAACTCACCAGGGTCTTTTACGAGGGTGTTGCCAACGATCCACTGCTGCAACCGATGTACCCAGAAGAGGACTTAGGTCCTGCGGAGCGCCGGCTCAGAATGTTTCTAGAGCAGTACTGGGGTGGACCTGATACCTACCAGCAAGAGCGTGGCCACCCAAGACTTCGGATGCGACACTTTGAGTTCAAGATTGGCCCTAAGGCACGAGATGCGTGGTTGGCACACATGCGAAAAGCCGTTGACTCCCTTGAGTTGTCGGCTTTGGATGAAGCCATGCTGTGGGATTATCTAGAGCGTGCCGCACACGCGATGCTAAATAGCTTCGAGGACTAACTAAGGCGATAACTCTCTTTAGAGAGCACGTGACCGTGACGTGTAGACAATCTGACCCAGCCCTTGGTTCTATAAACCTTCACAATCTCGCCCTGAGTCATAAAACCCAAGCCAGCAAGTGCAAAGGCCACAGCTGCGGGGAAATTATGTTCGAGCCCCACTGACTTACCCCAAATCTGCAACCTGACCTTGGCGGCGATCGAACTACCAATACTCTCAGGCAAGGCACCCGCCACCTCAGCTATGCCGTCTTTCGCCCATTGGGTGATCTGCGCTTGTGGGATCTCCCCCGCCGGCTCCCATCCCACTCTGGGTGGAGTGACGCCTGTCCATGCTGCTCGCTGTTGAACAGGTGGTAGCGCTAGCTCCAGGTCTTCGCCAACGGCGGCAAGTCGCTCGAGAATTGCGGCAATCTCGAAGTTTGCATCAATCTCATGAGGTGCCGAAAGCTTGATAGTTCTTAGCCCCAACACGGTTGGACCATCAGCCAGGAGGCTTCCCGAGTAAATCGGCGAAACATAGACCGCCAGCACGTCAGAGAAGGCTCTGAGCTTGACCAAGCCCTCCTGGTCCAACTTCTTGGCTCGCTCAAGGAAACTGATTAGGTCTGATACGTCGGATGGATCGCTGAGATGGATTGCTGGCATGAGGGTTCTAAACTAGCGCTGAACAGGGGAAATAATGACCATCGCCATCCCAGATGACCCAGTCAAGGACTTGCTCAGGGTCCTCGACCTGAAGCAATTGACTCCAACCGAATTCGTTGGTGAAACCCAGTGGATGCCCCATGGTCGAGTTTTCGGTGGTCAAGTTTTGGCTCAGGCTCTGACGGCAGCCCAGCGCACTCTGAATCAATCCAGACCGGTTCACTCCCTGCACTCTTATTTTTTGCGGCCGGGCGATATCAACCTCGAAATATGTTTTTCCGTGGAGATTCTTCGAGATGGAAAGAGCTTCAGTGCTCGGAGAGTTCACGCTCTTCAAAACGATGTTCCCATCTTCTCCATGATTGCCTCGTTCCAGGAACACTCCCCAGGTTTAGAACACAGCACCGATTTTCCAACTGGTGTTCCGGACCCAGAGTCACTGCCTTCGGCAGCAAATCTCTTAGGGCAAATTGATCACCCGATCGCTGAATACTGGTCGAAGGCTAGGCCATTTGACCTGAGGCATGTGAACGGTCCGCTCTACTTCGGAGCGGCGAAGGACAATGCCCCGAACCAAATGGTTTGGTTCAGGGCGCTTGGGGAATTCTCAGATGACCTGAAGTTGAACGCGGCCGCGCTGGCATACGCGTCTGACTACTCGATACTCGAGCCGATTCTCAAGCGTCATGGCATAGCCTGGGCACACCCAGGTCTCAGCTCCGCGAGCTTGGATCACGCGATGTGGTTTCACAGACCTTCAAAAGTTGACCAGTGGCACCTGTATGTTCAAGAAAGCCCATCAGCGCAGGGCGGCAGAGGCCTATCTATCGGCAAGATCTTCAACCAGTCGGGCGAGCTGGTGGCAACCTGCGCCCAAGAGGGCATGGTCAGAGTCCCTGAAGTTTCCTAGTCGCGAGTTAGTCGACGATAAGTCGAGCGGTGCGGCTTAGCCGCCTCCGGACCCAGTCGCTCAACCTTATTCGCCTCATAAGCCTCGAAGTTACCTTCGAACCAGTACCACTGATCTGGGTTCTCGTCGGTGCCCTCATAGGCAAGAATGTGGCTTGCAACGCGGTCAAGGAACCAGCGGTCGTGTGTGATGACCACAGCACAACCTGGAAACTCAAGCAATGCATTTTCCAAAGAGGCCAAGGTCTCAACGTCTAAGTCGTTAGTCGGCTCGTCCAAGAGCAACAGGTTTCCACCCTGCTTCAATGTCAAAGCCAGGTTTAGACGGTTGCGCTCACCACCGGAAAGCACACCGGCCTTCTTTTGCTGGTCGCCACCCTTGAACCCAAAGGCTGCAACATAAGCCCTGGAAGGCATTTCGACCTGACCCACGGTAATGAAATCAAGCCCACCCGAGACAACTTCCCAGAGGGACTTATTTGGGTCAATGCCGGCACGGTTCTGGTCAACATATGAAATCTTTACCGTCTCGCCAACCTTTAGGTCACCAGAGTCGAGTTCGTGAAGACCCGTAATGCACTTGAATAGTGTCGACTTTCCGACACCGTTTGGACCGATGATTCCGACGATTCCATTGCGTGGAAGGGAGAAACTCAGGTTGCTAAATAGCGGCCTGCCATCAAAGCCCTTCGAGATGTTCTTGGCCTCGATAACAACATTTCCGAGTCGAGGTCCCGGTGGAATCTGAATCTCTTCAAAATCAAGTTTTCTAGTCTTCTCGGCCTCAGCTGCCATCTCCTCGTAACGAGCCAAACGAGCCTTAGATTTTGTCTGCTTTGCCTTCGGTGAGGATCTGACCCACTCGAGCTCGTCTGCAAGTCGTTTTGCAAGCTTGGCGTCCTTCTTGCCCTGGACGGAAAGGCGCTCGGCCTTCTTCTCGAGGTAGGTGGAGTAGTTGCCCTCATACGGATAAGCACGTCCTCGGTCTAGCTCCAAGATCCACTCGGCGACATTGTCGAGGAAGTAACGGTCGTGGGTTACGGCCAACACCGCACCTGGGTACTTGGCTAGGTGCTGCTCGAGCCAGAGCACGCTCTCGGCATCGAGGTGGTTGGTTGGCTCATCCAGAAGAAGCAGGTCCGGTTTTTGCAACAGCAGCTTGCAAAGCGCGACTCGTCGACGCTCACCACCTGATAGGTGAGTTACTGGGGTGTCCCCCGGAGGGCAGCGCAATGCATCCATCGCCTGCTCAAGTTGGTTTTCAAGATCCCAGCCGTTCTGGGCGTCAATCTCTTCTTGCAGGCCACCCATTTCAGAGAGCAGGGAATCGTAATCAGCGTCTGGATTGGCTAGCTCTGCGGAAATCTCGTTGAAGCGGTCGATCTTGCTCTTGAGCTCACCAACGGCTTCCTCAACATTGCCAAGAACCGTCTTCTCCTCATTGAGCGGAGGCTCCTGCATCAAGATTCCGACGCTGAAGCCAGGAGAAAGTCGAGCCTCGCCATTCGAAGGCGTGTCAAGCCCGGCCATGATTTTCAGGACTGATGACTTACCTGCGCCGTTTGGTCCAACGACACCAATTTTTGCGCCTGGATAAAAGGCAAGCGTGACATCGTCAAGAATGACCTTGTCGCCATGTGCTTTGCGAGCTTTGATCATCTGGTAGATAAATTCAGCCAATTTGCATCCTTTTTTCTCAGGCGAAAATCCCTCTTCGCCAACGCCTTGGAAAGCTTAGCTGACCGAAGGCACACGCTGACGAAGAGGGATTTAGGTATCGACCAGCTTTGCTTGGGGGGGTGACTGGTCGACTTCTTTTAGGCAGGCTGGAGCTCTTCCGATAGCTCCTCCTCCAGTTCATCCTCATCGGGACGAATCACCACGCGATCAAAAGTGCTGGTGCCGAAGTTCAGATCCAGGCCAACATGGTCCGCGTCAATTTCGACCGAGGTTCCGGAGCGATCTCCGTTATCCCAGTCGCGAATTTTGAGCTTGCCGGCAACTACGATTCGGTCACCCTTGCTGATTGAGTCAAGAATATTTTTGGCTAGTTGGCGAAACGCCACGACGGTGAACCAATTGGTTGAGGTTGTGGTCCACGTATTTTTCGTTGCGTCGAAACGACGGGAATTCGCCGCGAGCCGGAAACTGCACATGAGTAGGTTGTCGGCCGTCTCACGACGCTTTACATCCGTTGCAACGAGCCCCGAGACTGTGATTTGTTCTGACATTTGCCCTCCTAGGTTGTTTCACCCAGTGTTGCAACTGCCGACTCAAAACCACAGGGCTGCTTGCGAAGCTGTGGATAACTTGAGCGATCCAGTACTTGTTAGCGAAGCAGGTGGGTGAACTTTGAGCGGACCTTGGCAACCTTTGGGGCGACCACGGCTACGCAATAGCCCTGATTCGGGTTCTTGGCGAAGAAGTCCTGGTGGTACTCCTCTGCTGGATAGAACTCGCCCAACTCCGTTACCTCTGTAACCACGGCATCACCCCAAATCGCCTTTGAACGCTCAAGAGCAGCCTCGAACACCTCGCGCTGACCTGAAACGTAGAACATTGAGGATCGGTACTGAGTGCCGATGTCATTGCCCTGGCGGTTCAGTTGAGTTGGGTCGTGCAGTGTGAAAAAGATGTCGAGAATGTCATCTGAAGAAATCACGCTCTCATCAAACTCAATGCTCACCACCTCAGCGTGACCAGTGTTGCCATCACAAACCTGCTCATAGGTCGGATTCACCTTATGTCCACCGGTGTAACCACAGGTCACATCAGAGATGCCCTTGAACTGAGAGTATGCGGAGTCGAGACACCAGAAGCAGCCGCCGCCTAGAACGAATTTTGTCATGGGTAACTAAACTCACTTTCCAAGACCTCGCTTCCCGATGCCAGGTCTCTTAGGAAGCCTAATTGACTCAAAAGCACCCAACTCTAGGCGTGATATTTGCTCTAACCGCCGCACTGCTTTTTGGCTTGAACGCCTCAACCACCAAAGTCATCATTCAATCTGGACTCTCCGCAGAGCAGGTTGTTTTCATTCGCTCGATGTTCTCAGCAACCATCGCCCTGATCTGGGCTCTGATTGCAAATCGCTCCGCCCTTCGAGTGAAGGCGAAGCAAATTCCGCCATTACTACTGCTGGGGGTTGTTGGTGTTGGAGCGCTGCAGTGGACCTATTCACTGGCGGTCGTAAAGCTGCCCGTTGGAATCGCGCTGTTGATTGAGTACACCGCGGTGCTGTGGGTTCCGATAATCATGATGCTGTTCTTCAGCGAATCAGTGAAAAAGCAAATCTGGCTTGGTGCGGCCCTCGTTCTAGGTGGTTTGGCGGTAGTCGGTCAGGTTTGGGATTCGACCCTAAATCCAGAGGGAGTGCTCTGGGGCATTGCTGCCGCAGCATCACTGACTTTCTACTTCATCTCCGGCGAGCGAATTCAGCGCAACCTACCCACCAACGTGACCATGTTTTACGGCATGACCACCGCGACTCTCTTATTCTTGCCATTCGCCAACTGGCCAGCGTTTGACTTCGCATCACTGGGCACGCAACTCGATTTGACGGGCAACCTAAGTGGAACAGAACTGCCGCTGTGGGTGCTTTTGGTTTGGATGGGCGTCATGGGCTCTTTCCTTCCGATGGCATTTAGCTATCTGGCTTTGCGACACCTCAGCGCAACCATCGTCGGCATTATCGCGACAAGTGAGACGGTGCTGGCATTCCTATTTGCCCTGCTGTGGCTGGGCGAGGTCATCACTTTCACACAAACCCTGGGGGGTATAGTGGTGGTGCTCGGAATCCTGCTCGCACAGACCGCGCGGAAGCAAAAGACATTAGAAACAGTTGAGTAAAAAATGGCGACTTTAGACCTGACCCTAGAAACCTTTGAAACCACCATCAAAAAGGATGGCATCACGCTGGTGGATTTCTGGGCAGAGTGGTGTGGACCCTGCCGAATGTTCGGCCCGATCTTTGAAAAATCCTCCGAGGCACACCCGGAGATTAGATTTGGCAAGGTAGACACCGAGGCTCAGCAGGAGTTGGCCGGGATGGCGGGTATCACTTCGATCCCGACCCTAATGATTTTTAGAGACGGCATCTTGCTGTTCAACCAGGCTGGTGCCCTGCCTGGCCCTGCACTGGAAGACCTAATCGGCAAGGTCGAAGCGTTGGACATGGATGAGGTTCGCGCCGAGATTGCTAAGCAGCAGTAAGGCAAATGCGTAATAACTCACTAGCAATGCTCGCCACCATCACCGGTGTCGGCATCCTGGCCTGGTGGGTTGGATTTTTTGATCCAGAAACCTGCACCCCAGAGGCCCAGCAGGCTGGCTGGACCAGCTGTGAATCAATAGCTCAGGAGCGCACTCTCGCACTGTGGGTGTTGATCATCACAACCTTGGTTGCAGTCACAATCACCCTGGTGAGGCGAAATAAGCGCAAGCGCTAGTTAGAGCGCCGCGAACTCACTGTAGGGAAGATCAGGAAAAGCGTGGTGTACCGCCGAGTTTGTCAGCACGCCATCGTGAGTGTTTAGACCCAAGGCAAGCGCAGGATCCTGAGCACAGGCCTTTTGCCAACCAAGCTCAGCAAGCTTCATCAGATAGGGCAAAGTCGCGTTGGTTAGAGCCTGAGTTGAGGTCTGCGGCACAGCCCCTGGCATGTTTGCCACACAGTAATAGGTGCTCTGGTGCACCTCGTAGGTTGGGTTGTCGTGAGTGGTTGGTCTTGAGTGTTCAAAGCAGCCACCCTGGTCAATTGCTATGTCCACCAAGACTGAACCTGGTCGCATCGCCTTGACCATTTCATCGGTGACGAGCTTTGGAGCGCGCTCCCCCGGAATCAACACAGAACCAATCACCAGATCCGCATTCTTGAGTTCAGCAGCGATCTCGTAGGAGGTTGAGACCTTGGTCGTTACCTGCGATGAGAAGCGTGCATCCAACTCACGAAGTCTTGGGATTGACAAATCAATCACGGTGACATCGGCACCCATGCCGTGAGCCACGGTAGCTGCTTCGGTACCAGCGACGCCACCACCGATTACGACAACTTTCGCCTTGCGAGTGCCAGGCACGCCGCCCATCAAGACACCAATTCCACCATTGGTTTTCATGAGCTGGTATGCACCGATCTGCGCCGACAGTCGTCCGGCAACCTCGCTCATTGGCTGCAATAGCGGCAGCTGGCGGTTTGGAAGCTGGACAGTCTCATACGCAATTGCTGTGACACGGTTCGAAAGCAGTGCATCCGTGCACTCTTTCGACGCAGCTAGGTGCAGATAGGTGAATAGCAACTGCCCGGGAACCATGAGTGGATACTCCTGAGCAATTGGCTCCTTGACCTTTACAACCAATTCGCAAGACCATGCCTCTTTGGCTGTTGCGACAATCTGTGCGCCGGCAGCCTCGTACTCGGAGTCAGAGAAACCCGAACCAACACCAGCGTTGTGCTCGACTGAGACCTGGTGTCCTCTACGCACCAACTCGTGAACTCCAGCTGGCGTCATTGCCACGCGAGACTCGTTGTTCTTTACTTCCTTTGGGACACCGATCTTCACTGCGCACTCCTATGGTGAGATTTCATGAATTGTTGCAAAAGTTTCGTCAATTCGAATAAGTCCTAAGATTTATTCAGCATTTGATTCAAATTTCGAATAATTTGCATCAAAAGAAGGAGCTCCAATGCTTTCACCGAAGAATCTGCAATACCCAGAGTTAGATGCCACTGACCTCGAGATTTTGAAAGTTCTCTCCACTCAGGGGCGAATCTCTAATGCTGAGCTCGCGAGCAAAGTTGGTATTGCACAATCGACTTGCCTAGCCCGAGTCAGAAACTTGGTCGAGGGCAAAGTGATCAGCGGCTTCTCAGCGGATATCGACCCCGCCGCCCTGGGACTCGAACTGCAAGCGTTGATTTCGGTGACCCTCAGAGCTGGCGCGAGGGCGAATCTGTCGGACTTCATGACCCAGATCCGATCCCACCCGCAGGTAATTCAAATCTTTTTCCTAGGTGGAACCGAAGACTTTATTGTCCACGTCGCGGTGAAGAACTCAGATGAGGTCCGTGAGTTTGTACTCGCGGAGCTGAGCAATAACCCTGCCGTTGCAAACACCAGAACCAACTTGGTCTTCGACCACTTCCACAAGGGTCCGATCGCCTAGCTAGAATCGGGTGGTCAAAGGAGATCGCGTGTACGACGCCATGCATAAACCCGGTTCTTTTCCGGAACTGAGAAAGGCTGTCTTCGATTACGCCTCCGAGCGAATGGATCTAGACCCGGCCCCGCTTGATGGCCCAAAGTCGCGCGAGGAGCTCGCTCAGCTGGCAGGTCAAACCATTACCGAGACTGGTCTTGGTGGCCTCGAAGCCCTAAAGCTATTTGGCGATGTGTTAGCTCCAGCCACCATCTCGATTGACCACCCAAATTACCTCTCCTTCATCCCGGCAGCACCAACCGAGGCCTCATCGCTTTTTGATCTAGTGGTGTCAGCCTCATCTATCTATGGTGGAAGTTGGACCGAGGGCGCAGGAGCGGTCTACGCGGAGAACCAGGTGCTTGAGTTCTTGGGTAGCGAGTGCGGATTGCCCAAGGGTTGCGGCGGAGTATTTGTCCAAGGTGGCACCCTGGGAAACCTGTCGGCGCTGGTTACCGCCAGAGACGTTGCCCAAAAACGCCTAGGTCGTAAGCGTTGGGCAATTTTGGCCTCTGAAGAATCACACTCCTCACTCAAGGCCGTTGCCAAGGTGATGGACATCGAAATTGTAAAAGCCGCGGCTCCTACCGGATCACTCCAAAAACCCGAGTTGCTGGCCGCCCTAGAAGGCGCAGAACGAGACGGGCTCGAAGTATTCGCAATCATTGGTACAGCTGGAACGACAAACTTTGGAATCGTTGATGACCTTGAGGCTATCGCCCAGGTTTGCAAAGCGAACAACATCTGGTTCCACGTCGACGGAGCCTACGGACTTGCAGGCATCCTCTCCCCAGATCACCGTCAACTGTACGCAGGCATAGAGCATGCCGACAGCTTCATTGTTGACCCACATAAATGGCTGTTTGCTCCCTTTGATGCCTGTGCGTTGGTTTACAGAGAGCCGGCACTGGCAAGAGCGGCGCACACCCAGCACGGCGAATACCTCGAGACCCTAAATGAAAAGGATGAGTTCAATCCATCCGATCACGCCTTCAACCTAACCAGGCGAGTTCGCGGACTGCCGCTTTGGTTCTCAATGGCTACGCATGGAGTAGCTCGATATCGCGAGGCGATCAGGCAAAACATCGCCCTCGCTCACCAGATCGCTGAAGAGATTAGAGTTCGTGACTACCTCAGGTTGGTGCGGGACCCGCAGCTATCTGTAGTCGTCTTCGAGCGTCTAGGTTGGGACAAGAGCGACTACGACCACTGGAGCCAAGAGCTGCTGGATTCAGGCTTCGCATTCGTCGTACCCTCCTCCCACAAGGGCCGCGTGAACACGAGATTTGCAATTGTCAACCCAACCACCAAGTACGAAGATCTAGTCAAGATCTTGGATTCGATGGAGTGAGCATGAAAGTAACTAAAGTCCACGCACCGGCATCGCTCTCCAGGGTAAAGGCACCAGAGCGCGGGACAATAACCGTCGCCGCGGTCCAGGTGAGCTGGCGTGAGGATCAGCGCGAACATCAATCGAACATTGAGAATGCAATCAGGCTGGCCAAAGCTCAGGGTGCTCAGATCGTCTTCCTTCCAGAGCTCACCCTCTCCCGATACCCGGCGGATGTTTGCCCTACGGGGATTCCGTCCGACTCCGCCGAGCCACTTCTAGGTGGCGAGACCTACACCTTTATTTCTCGCCTTGCCAAAGAGCTAGACCTAGCGATTCACGCCTCGCTCTATGAGGCAACTGGATTTGCAGATGGCCGTGGCCTAAACACCGCCATCTTGGTAAACGGTCAGGGTCAGCTGGTTGGAAAAACGCCAAAGCTACATATTCCGGTGACGGAGGGGTATTTCGAAGACAAGTACTTCCAGGAGGGTCCAAACGATAACCCCTACCCGATCTGGGATTACGAGGGAGTCAAGCTTGGAATGCCGACCTGCTGGGATGAGTGGTTCCCTGAGGTGGCAAGGGCTTATGGTCTGCGCGGCGCGGATGTGCTGTGTTACCCCACCGCGATTGGCTCCGAGCCAGATCACCCAGACTTTGACACCGAACCGCTTTGGAGACAGACCATCATCGGTCACGCCATTGCGAACGGTCTATTCATAGTTGTTCCAAACCGCTGGGGTAATGAAGGTCGAATCAACTTCTACGGCTCTAGCTTCATCGTCGATCCCTATGGTCGAGTCTTGGCCCGAGCAGCACGAGAGGGTGACGAGCTCCTCGTCGCCGAACTTGATTTGGATCAGAGGCGTGACTGGCTTGAGCTTTTTCCATTTTTTGGAACCAGAAGACCAGACACCTACCAGGAGCTAACCGAGCCAATTGTCAACCCGCGCTCTGACTCAGGTGAGGGTGTAGAAGGCGGTATCCCAGGACTGAGGCCATGAGAGTTTTTCCAGCTGAGTGGCATCCACACGCCAGGACCTGGTTAGCGTTCCCAACCTCTGGCTACACCCTGGGAGACACCGAGTTAGATCACGATAAGGCCCGCAAGGCTTGGGCCAGCGTAGCTAACCATGCCAGTGAGTTTGAACCCGTGAGCGTTGTGGTGAACCCTGGCGATGAAAAGATTGCGAAGAAATACCTCTCATCAGCGTGCGAGCTAGTTTCAATCCCAATCAACGATGCCTGGATAAGAGACAGCGGTCCAAGCTTTGTAATTGAAAATCGAGAACTGAAGGCTGTGAATTGGATATTCAACGGCTGGGGCGCACAAGGCTGGGCAAGCTATGACAAAGACGCCAAGCTCGCTACCGAGATTGCCAACTTGCTTGGCGTCGAGGTGTTGGATTCACCGCTTGTAAACGAGGGTGGCGGCTTTCACGTGAGTGACTCTGGAGAACTGCTACTTACCCGAACCGTGCAGCTAGGGAAGGGTCGAAACCCTCATCTAAGCGCCGGTGAAGTCGAGTCCCAGATGCACGAGCTGCTCGGCACCAAGAAAGCCATTTGGCTAGAGCGCGGACTTACCCGTGATTACGAAGAATTTGGCACCCAGGGTCACGTTGACATCGTTGCCTGCTTTACCCCAGATGGCAGAGTGCTCTATCACGATCAGCGAAACCCAAACCACCCTGACTACCTAGTTTCTGCGGAGGTCAGAGAGCTATTCATCCGCGCTGGGTATGAAGTGGTGGCGGTACCGGCCCCAGACATCCTCTCCGATGGTGAGGGACCGGTTGATTTCAGCTACATCAATCACTACGTCCTCAACCACGCCGTCCTCCTGTGCGCATTCGATGACCCAAGGGACAAAGAGGCAAAGGCGATCCTTCGGGAGGTTTACCCCGGTCGCGAGATTGTGCTGATCAACGCCACCGAGATTTTCGCTCGCGGTGGTGGCATTCACTGCATTACCCAACAGCAACCAGAGGTTAGATAAATGCGAATGCGCTCCGTTCCCAAAACTGACTTACTCGTTTCCGAACTCTGCCTTGGTGGAAATGTGTTCGGTTGGAGCGCGAACAAGCACGAGTCGTTTGAAGTTCTAAATGCATATGCAGCGGCAGGAGGTAACTTCATTGACACAGCGGATGTCTACAGCGAGTGGAAACCTGGAAATGTTGGTGGAGAGTCAGAATCCATCATCGGTGAGTGGCTAAAAAGCCAGGACCGCGATTGTTTCATAATCGCAACCAAGGTTGCCAAGCTATCTACCAGGCCTGGCCTGAGTGCCGCCAACATCATCGCCGCCTGCGAAGACTCGCTTCGAAGACTTCAGGTTGAGCACATTGACATCTACTACTCCCACCACTTTGATGGCGAAGTTCCGCTCGAAGAGACGCTTGCTGCCTACGAGCAGCTGATCGCAACCGGCAAAGTTCGCTACATCGCTGCCTCGCAGCACAGCGCTGACCAGCTGAAAAAGGCCTTTGCAATTGCGGAGGAGAATGATCTCCCGCATTACATCGCGCTGCAAAACGAATACAACTTGATTGAGCGCGAGCAGTTTGAGACCGATTCAATGCCGATATTGCAAGAGCTTGGCATTGGTGCGTTTCCGTTTTTCGCACTCGCCCGCGGATTCCTCTCGGGCAAGTATCAACCGGGTGCCAAGATCGAATCGGTCCGGGCGCATGGGGTCGAGGCCTACGCGACCGAGGAAAACTTCGCTCTCATTCAGCGCGTGAGCTCGGTAGCAAGCGAGCACGGGGTTTCAAATGCCGCCGTAGCACTGCAGTGGCTTCGTCAAAGGCCAGGCGTGATCGCACCGATTGCATCAGCTAGAACCACCGAGCAGCTTGCAGAAATTACCCAAGAGCTAACTCTCACCGACCAAGAAATCGAATTCATCAAGGGTTAGCAATTTCTTGTTTGCCCTAAAGGTAATTGGTTGTAAAGTTGGGGCTTTCGTCCTGTAGAAAGCAAGGTATTGAACGAGCACGTTTTTGGCGCTGCCACACTTCTAGATCCGAATGACCCGATGGGCCTCAGAAATGATGCCCCACTACTCGATGCCTGGATTAGAGACATAACCGCTGAACGCACCCCGTTCCAAATACCCGGCCATAAGGGCCGCATTGATCTAACAGGCCCGGTAGTGGATGGCGACATCCCAGTACTGCCCGGTAACCACCCAAACCGCATCTCCCCCTCGCTGATTCTTGAGGCTGAGGCGATTGCAGCCAAAACCTGGGGTGCGGACCTATGCCGCTTCGGCGTGAATGGTTCGACTGGATCCAACCACGCCGCCGTAATGGCAGTGGCTGGGCCTGGTGACAAGGTCATCGTGACTAGGACCCTGCACAAATCCATGCTGGTTGGCATGGTTTATGCCGGTGTTGAGCCAATTTGGGTAAGACCGGAAATCAACCCCATGACCGGTCTGCCCGAATATTTACCCTCTTCAAGACTTCGCGAGACCTTAGAGCAACATCCTGACGCCAAGGCAGTCTTGATTGGTGAGCCCTCATATGTGGGCACCATGTCCAACATCCCCAGACTCTCCCAGGTTGCCCACGAATTTGGCATTCCATTGGTGGTCGACGCTGCCTGGGCCGCACACTTTGGTTTTCACCCAGATCTGCCACTGAACCCAATTTCAGAGGGTGCTGACATCGTTGTTACCTCTGCCCACAAAACCCTGCCTAGCTATTCGCAGGCCAGTTTTGTTCTAGCAAAGGCGGGATACGTTGACCTGGCTCGACTGAATAAGGCCTTCGACTCAACCCAGACCACTTCGATGTCAGGACGAATCCTGGCATCAATCGATGCGGCCAGGGCGCTGATCTCCCGGCACGGCGCGGAGTTGATCGGTCCAGTAATTGAGGCCACTAAGGCCGGTCGCGCAAAGCTGCGTGAGCACGGCATTGGAGTCATCGACGGTGAATACATCGACCCCCTCAAGCTTGTCATCTTGTTAGCCGATACTGGTTCGGACGGCAACGCCATTGAGAACGAATTACTCGCTATGAACATAGATCTTGAGATGGCAAACCGAGATGTAATCATTCCGATGATCACTCTCGCAGACACCCCGCAGCGAATCGAATCGCTAGTGAACACGATCATCAAGCTGGTTGAGAAGTTCAGGGGTGAGTCAAGACCAATCTCGGTATCTCCAGCGTTTTCAATTGAACCGGTAGTGATTCAAAACCCCCGCGATGCCTTCTTTGCTGAGTATGAGGTGGTCACTGCGAGTGAAGCAGTTGGACGAGTCAGCGCCGAACTAATCTGCCCCTACCCTCCTGGGGTTCCAGTCTTTAGCCCCGGTGAGCTCATCACTCAAGCAGGGTTTGATGCACTTATGGAGGCTCGAGATATTGGCGTGAGAATCGCTTTCGTCGCAGACCCGACATTGCAAACGTTCAAGGTTTTGAAGCACTAAAAATGTGGCACCATTGAGACCTCAGTGAAAGGTCCAATGATGCGCCCAGTTACCAAAATCGACGAACTTGCTAATGAGTTTCTAGAGATCAACGTTGCCAACAACCCAACCTACGCAACCTACTTGGGAATGCCGGGTGGCGAGGGTGACTTGGATGACCTTTCTCCCGCAGCTCTCGAGCGTGATTATGAGCTGGCCAAAAAGACCCTTGCCGCGCTTGGGGCTCTCGAGGCCGTTGATGATGTTGACCTAGTCACCAAAGACGCCCTGTCCTCATCGCTAGAGGGCGAAATTGCCAAGCATGAATCCGGACTCGTCTACCGCGAGCTCAATAACATCGCATCCCCAGCCCAGGGCGTCCGCGACATCTTCGACCTCTCTCCTACCAAAACTGCACAGGATTGGGAGAACATCGCCTCTCGAATGCGCAAGGTTGGCGAGTCGCTGGCTGGATACGCCGAGAGCCTCAGGATCGGTTTTGAATCGGGTAACGCACCGGCTAAGCGTCAGCTTGAGGAAGTCATTGGTCAGGTCAAGCAGATCAATAACCCAGAAGGCTTTTTCCACACTTTTGCAGCCGGAGCTGACATCGAAGGTGGTCTAAGTGACTCACTCAAGAAAGAGCTTGCTGAGGCGGCCAAGTCCGCTACCGAGGGCTACGCCCAGTTCGGTGAATTCCTCACCCAGATGATGCCAAAAGCCAACTCCAAGGACGCAATTGGCCGTGATCTATACGCCATTTTGAGCAAGAAGTTCCTCGGTGCTGCGGTTGACTTTGATGAGACTTACGAGTGGGGTAAAGAAGAGCTCGCTCGCGTAATCGCAGAGCAGAACGCGGTTGCAAATCAGATTTTGCCAGGTGCAAACGTTGCCGAAGCGGTTGCCCACCTTGAGAAGGATCCGAGCACCAAGCTGCACGGCACGGATGCGCTCAAGGCCTGGATGCAGCAGTTGAGCGACAAGGCAATTGAAGAGTTGGGTAGAACCCACTTTGATATTGCACCTGAGCTTCGCAACCTAGAGTGCATGATCGCGCCAACCAAGCACGGTGGCATTTACTACACCGGTCCATCCGATGATTTCTCTCGCCCGGGAAGAATGTGGTGGTCGGTGCCTGAGGGGGTAGAAACCTTCGACACCTGGCGCGAGACCACCACCGTCTACCACGAGGGCGTCCCTGGTCATCACCTTCAGATCGGTCAGTCCACCTATGTCAAGGACACACTGAACAAGTGGCGCAGACTCGCCTCTTTCACCTCTGGTCACGGTGAGGGCTGGGCCCTATATGCCGAGCGCTTGATGGACGAACTTGGCTACCTCTCAAACCCAGCGGACAAGCTCGGCATGCTCGATGGCCAGCGCATGCGAGCTGCTCGTGTGGTACTTGACATCGGTGTGCACCTCGAAAAGGACAATCTTGAAGGAACCGGTAAGTGGGACTTCGACTACGCCTTGAATTTCATGCGATCGAACGTAAACATGTCACCAGAGTTTGTTCGCTTTGAAGTTACCCGCTACTTCGGTTGGCCAGGACAGGCCCCCGCCTACAAGATTGGTCAGCGAATCTGGGAGCAGATTCGTGACGACTACAAGGCCAGAAAGGGAGCTGATTTCGATATGAAGCAGTTCCACACCACCGCGCTAAACCTCGGTGGACTCGGTCTTGATGCACTGAAGCGAGCAATGGCTCGGGCATAACCACGATTATTGGTTACGCTTTGAGGCATGTCTAAGGTTCTTGCGTCTCTGCCAGTTGGCGAAAAAGTAGGTATTGCATTCTCCGGAGGTCTCGATACCTCCGTCGCGGTTGCGTGGATGAAGGAAAAGGGAGCTATCCCCTACGCCTACACCGCAAACCTTGGTCAATACGACGAGGATGACATTGACTCGATTCCATCCAGAGCGCTCGAGTACGGAGCTGCGGCTGGTCGCTTAGTTGATTGCCGAGAGTCGCTAGCCGAGGAAGGCCTCGCGGCCATTGCCTGTGGCGCATTCCACATTAGAACCGGCGGCAAGGTGTACTTCAACACCACTCCCCTGGGTCGTGTCGTAACCGGAACCCTGCTGGTGCGGGCAATGCGCGAGGACGGCGTTGATATCTGGGGCGATGGCTCGACCTACAAGGGCAATGACATCGAGCGCTTCTACCGCTATGGCCTGCTTGCAAACCCAAACCTCAGAATCTACAAGCCATGGCTGGATTCTCAGTTTGTTGCCGAGCTCGGTGGCCGCAAGGAGATGAGTGAGTTCTTGCAGACGCGCGAGCTGCCTTATCGTGCATCAAAAGAGAAGGCTTACTCGACTGACGCGAACATGCTTGGTGCCACCCACGAGGCCAAGAGCCTTGAGTTCCTCGACACCTCCTATGAGATAGTTGAACCAATCATGGGTGTCAAGTTCTGGGACCCAGGCGTTGAAATCGCTACCGAAGATGTATCTATCACCTTTCGCCAGGGTCGGCCGGTTGCCATCAACGGCAAGAACCTGGACAGTGCTGTTGATGTGATCATGACCGCGAACGAAATCGGTGGCCGCCACGGACTTGGCATGAGCGATCAGATCGAGAACCGCATCATCGAAGCTAAGTCACGCGGCATCTACGAGGCTCCTGGCATGGCGCTTCTACACATCGCCTACGAGCGCCTTTTGACCGCCATTCACAACGAAGACACTCTCGCGAACTACCACAACGAGGGTCGCAAGCTTGGTCGCCTGCTATACGAGGGTCGCTGGCTGGACCCTCAGACACTGATGCTTCGCGAGGCCCTAATGAAATGGGTTGGGGCTGCCGTAAACGGCACCGTCACCCTGCGTCTTCGCCGCGGAGATGATTACACGATCTTGGACACCCAGGGCGAAGGCTTTAGCTATCACCCAGAGAAGCTCTCGATGGAGCGAACTGAGGATGCAGCGTTTGGGCCAGAGGATCGAATCGGTCAGTTGACCATGCGCAACTTGGACATTCAGGACACCCGAGCAAAGCTCGATTTGTACCGCAATCAGGGTCAAATCTCCGGTGGCCAGTTCGAACTGACCTAAAAAACCACAATCTGTAGTGTTCTCGGGCATGTCTTTCAACTAGATGTGGTTGTAATGCGGTAGAAACATACCTGTGGTGGGATGTTTCCACCCAATTCACCAGCAATTAATCCCGATAGGACATTCAGCTATGAAGAAATTCCGACCGTTAGTCGCACTTGCAGCGCTCTCCGCTGCCGTTCTAAGCCTCACCGGCTGTGCACCTCAGGCAGAGGAAGCACAGAGCGAGGGCTTTGGAGATCTCTCCGTTCAGTTCTCTTGGATCAAGAATGCAGAATTCGCTGGTGAATACTTTGCAGACTCCAACGGCTACTACACCGAGGCAGGTTTCTCTTCGGTGAACTTCATCGCTGGGCCAACCGCTACTGCAGCAGTTGTCCTATCTGGCGACGCACTGGTTGGTCTTTCTGACGCAGTTGCAGTCACTCCAGTCATCCTTGAGGAGGGTGCACCTCTAAAGATCATCGGTGCCACCTACCAGAAGAACCCATTCACAATCCTTAGCCTCAAGGACGGCGCAAACATTCAGACCGCTCAGGACCTGATTGGTAAGCGCATCGGTGTCCAGGCCGGTGGTAACGAGACCCTGTTTGATGCACTGCTTGCAGCTAACGGCATCGACGCTAGCCAGGTCACCAAGGTGCCAGTTGAGTACGACCCAGCCCCGCTGGTAAACGGTGAGGTAGACGGCTTCTTGGCATACGTAACCAACGAGTCCATTACGGTCCAGAACCTTGGCTACGAGGTTACTAACCTGCTATTCGCTGACGCTGGCCTGCCATTCGTTGCAGAGGCATTCGTTGTTACCCAGGACTCAATCGACAACAACCGTGAGGCACTAAAGGCCTTCCTAAAGGCCACCATTCGTGGTTGGAAAGATGCAATTGCAAATCCAGACGAGGGTGCTCGCCTAGCCGCTGAGGTATACGGTGCTGACCTAGGTCTAGACATCAACAAGGAGAAGCAGCAGTCCAAGGCTCAGAACGAGCTATTGGTTGTGACCGAGGAGACCAAGGTAAACGGTCTACTAACTATCTCTGAGAACCTTCAGGCGCTGAACATTGCGACCCTAAAGGCTGCTGGTTACGAGATCACTGCTGAGCAGCTATTTGACATGAGCTTGCTCGCAGAGGTTTACGCAGAAAACCCAGAGCTACTCGGGTAATCTCTAGCGCATGACTCAAATGGATGCCACTGCCCAAACCCCAACAAGTTTGGGCAGTGGCATTACCATTTCCGGCCTAACCAAGAAGTTCTCGATTGGCCGCGAAACCGTTACCGCTCTGGATAACGCCACTTTGCACTCCGACAAGGGTTCGTTCCTATCGCTGCTCGGACCATCTGGTTGCGGTAAGTCAACAATCCTCAGAATCCTCGCTGGCCTAGAAACCCCAACCAGCGGAACTGTGACCGTAGATGGCATGGATACGAGTGAGCTAAGACGCGATCACCGACTTGGTATCGCATTTCAGGACTCGGCCTTGATGCCATGGCGCAGCGTAATGGCAAACATCAGACTGCCATTCGAACTTGCTCACGTGACACCGGATGAGTCACTTATCAACGAACTGATCAAACTCGTGGGTTTGCAAGGCTTTGAAAATGCGAAACCTGCCCAGCTTTCAGGCGGCATGAGACAACGAGTTTCGATCGCTCGAGCTTTGGTTGTGCAGCCATCCGTGCTGCTACTCGATGAGCCATTTGGTGCTCTCGATGACATGACAAGGCAGCGTCTCAACCTTGAGCTATTGAGAATCTGGACCGAGAAGCCGGCCACCACCTTGATGGTCACTCACGGCATCTCAGAGGCCATATTCCTCTCCGATCAGGTGGCAGTAATGTCCCCTAGGCCAGGTCGAATCAAGGAGATCATTGAAGTTGATCTCCCACGGCCACGCACACCCGAGATGATGCGCACCCCTGAATTCCACGCTCTGCACGATCGTGCTTCCGAACTGCTATTCGGAGCGAACCTGGCCGGCGATGACCTCAGTTAGTCAAAAGCTTCGCCCTTATCTTGGTGGCACGCTTGGAACTCTTGGAATCATCGCCGTCTGGTGGCTCAGCGCGGAGACTATCTTCGCCTCGATCGGTCGTCGTCCAGATGGTTCCGGTGGTGCCATCCCAACTCCCCCGCAGGTATTAGCTCAGCTGGCTGAGGACGGCTTCTCGTTCTATCTAAAGAACGCATCAATCACGCTTGCCGAAGCCGGTCTTGGATTTCTCTGGGGCAACCTTGCGGCCTTGGCTCTAGCTGGCCTCGCGCTCCTACTTCCAAGGCTTGAGTCACTAGCTTCACAAATCGCAGTCATTACCTACTGCATTCCGATCGTGGCCATCGGCCCGATCGTCAGATTGGTAGTTGGCGCACCAGGACCCTCCGAGCCTGCAGGAGCTGCGATTGTGCTTGCTGCGCTGAGCGTCTTCTTCACGACCTTTGTTGGCGCTCTGACTGGAGTTCAGTCCACCGATAAGCGAGCACTCGATGTGGTTACCGCATACGGAGGCAACGCCTGGCACCGTCTGGTGAAGGTGCAGTTATTGTCAGCACTGCCATCCATCTTTGCTGCACTAAAAATCGCTGCTCCGGCTGCATTCTTAGGTGCGATTCTTGGTGAGTACGTCGGTGGCACAGATGCCGGGTTCGGTCCAGCAATGGTCAATGCCCAGCAAAGCCTCGAGGTTGCGAGGGTTTGGGGTGTAGCGCTAATTTCTGGCCTCATCGCCGGTGCTGGCTACGCGCTATTTGGGCTGATTTCCAAACTTGCAACCCCTTGGGCGAAGGTGAGCGTGCGATGAATTTCAAGCTTGAGGACGCTGAGGACAAATCCCTAATTGCGGTGCGATCCAAAGTAAGGCGCGAGGAAATTGCGTACTCACTGGGACTTATGGCGAAGGGATTCGCCAACACCGCCCTCTCTTTGGCTGTTGTGCTTCTGCTCTGGGTTGTCGGGCTCTGGGCTTTGGATGTCACGCCCTACATTGGCAAAGGACCGGTAGAAGTATTTACCTGGTTGTTTTTAGATCAAGATTCATCTGAACACCTGGGTCTAGTCACTTCTGCGCTCTCACAAACCATGGTCGACTCAGCCATCGGTTTCAGTTTTGGTTTATTTTTCGCGACTTTTATTGCGCTCTTGTTCAACCTCTCCCGCGGTTTCGAACAGGCCTTGATGCCAATTGCCATGCTGCTGAGGTCGGTTCCGCTAATTGCGATGGCACCGATATTGATATTGATTTTTGGTCGTCAACAGGTGACGGTTGCGGTTATGGGAGCAATCGTCGTGCTCTTCCCAGCCTTGGTGAACATCGTCTTTGGTCTTGGATCTGCCTCGGCCGCGATGGTGGATGTGGCTACGGTTTACGGGGCTAATAAGCTCTCCGCAATTCGATACGTGGCGTTCCCTGCCTCGCTACCCTCTTTCTTTGCGGCAGTAAAGATCTCCGTCCCCGGTGCTATCACCGGAGCGCTTTTGGTTGAGTGGTTAGCGACTGGTCAAGGTATCGGCTACGCGATCATCTCAGCAGTCGGTCGTGCCAAGACCAATGAGGTTTGGGCATACGTTGTGGTCATCACCCTGGTTTCAATCATCATCTATAACCTGGTCGGACTTCTAGAGTCATTAGTGCTTTCAAGGTTTGGTCAATCGACCCGAAAGCGCCGCTAGTCTTGGGGCTATGAGCACTCACATTGCAGCAGCCCCAGGAGAAATTGCCGACAAGATTTTGCTACCGGGCGACCCCCTTAGGGCCAAATGGATAGCGGAATCCTTCCTTACCGATGTCAAGCAGTACAACAGTGTGCGAAACATGTTTGGCTTCACCGGCTACTACCAGGGCCAGAGAGTTTCCGTCCAGGGAACTGGCATGGGCGCACCGAGCATCGGCATCTATGCCTATGAGCTATTCCACGATTACGGTGTGCAGCAGGCAATTCGCGTGGGGACATCAGGCGGTATCGCCCCCACCAAACTTCGCGATGTGGTGATTGCCATGACTGCATCAACGGACTCTCAAATAAACCGTCGAGCCACCAATGGACTCGACTTTGCTCCACCCGCCAACTTTGAATTACTCGAGCGAGCCGTTGCAAAGGCAAGATCTCTCGGTATCGACTTTCACGTTGGCGGCGTAGCAAGCGGCGATCTGTTCTACGACGAGACCGACTCACTGGAGCAGTGGACCAAGTTGGGCATCCTGGCTTTGGAAATGGAAACCAATCAGCTTTATACCCTGGCGGCTCGATTTAGACGCAAGGCATTGAGCATCGTTACCGTCTCAGACATGATGGACGGCTCTGGCCACACCTCCTCCGAGGAGCGCGAGACTGGGTTTAGAAACATGGTCGAGATCGCGCTGAATTCATTCAGCTAACATTCGGGTAACACTATAAAGTTTTGGTAAATGTGCACTTTCGGGTGATTTTTCGGACTTAGTCTTGTGGTGTGGGGGTGATTAGGAGATGGTCATGCTCATTGCGGGTAAAAAGTTCCTCGTAACCGGTGCCGGAAACGGCATGGGTCGAGAGGTCACCCTAGAACTTCTCAAGCGCGGTGCAAGTGTCATCGGCGTCGACATCAATGATGGCTTTCTAAAAGAAACCACGCTATTGGCAGGGGCCAAGTCCTCCCAGCTGTTCACCGTGAAGCTAGACATCACAGACAGAAAAGCGGTCGCAGAGCTAGCAAGTAAGCACCAGGATCTTGATGGGCTGGTGAATGTAGCTGGCATTATTCAGCCATTTGTTCGAGTGAATGACCTCGACATTGCTGCCGCTGACCGCGTGATGAATATCAATTTCTTCGGTCCCCTCAATCTCATCAAGGCTTTTTTGCCTAATCTTCTCAATCGCCCAGAGGCTCACATTTTGAATGTCTCCTCAATGGGTTCCTACGCCCCAGTCCCGGGTCAAACCATCTACGGTGCATCCAAGGCAGCTCTGAACCTGCTGACTGAGGGTATTCGCTCAGAACTGAGTGAAACCAATGTAAAACTCACCCTGGTGTGGCCAGGTGCAATTGGCACCAACATTTCTCAAAACTCAGGTGTTTCAATCGCTGGTGCAGATAGTGCCGAGACCTCCAAGATGAAGGTCACATCGGCCGTAGAGGCGGGGCGCATGATGGTTGATGCCATTGAGCATGGCCAGAAGCGAATCTACATTGGTGGAGACGCCAAGTTCATGGGCCGTCTTGCAAGATGGTCTCAGGACACCGCAGCAAAACTGATCCACAAGAACCTCAAAAACCTGCTTGGTTAGGCCTCGTGCCTACCCTCACGATCTTTTAGATCCTGCCAAACAAAAATTAGTAGCGCTGGCAAAAGAATGTCAGTCGCAATAAACACTGGTGAGTTGACTAGATAGTCGAAGTACCAAACTGAGTCTCTGGCGTACAACACAATCTGGTTTAGAACGACCGAAATCGGCCAGAGCAGTGCTGCAAATGGCAATAGTGGAATCAGCTTCGAGTTACCTGCAGCGTAGGCAAAAAGGGCTAGCCCCGGGACGATAGCGATAACCAACCAGCCAACGATAGAGATCAGCAGCGTTATCTGTCTCAACACAGATGGCTCATCGAATGGATTGAAGATAAAGAACTCTGGGTAGGTGGCTACCACCAGCCAATAGAGGGCCACCAGGAAGATGCTGAAGGCCACAAAGCTACTTCTAAAGTTTGCTCTGGAGTGTTTTGGGTTGTCGGTCATCATCATTTCCTAGGGTGTTATGTCACAGGATAGGTAGTAATCGCCGACGCCAGCAGTTTCCCACTTGTACACGCCTAAGGTGTTAGTCGGGCCTCCCGTGCAAGGAAGTCCCGCGCCGGGAGTAAAAGTTGAGCTGGTATTCACATAAATTGACCCAGCGGCGACATCACTAAAAACCACAAATCCGATTTCCATTACAGCGCCTGAAATCGGTCTGGTCGTTGTCAGAACTCCTTGACCATCGACAAAGAGTTGACTGCCCGAGATTAGTCCTGAGGTGTCCAAACCATGAACTAATCCTTGGTTGGTTACAAAGCCAACTTCACCTGGGCCAATATCCTGAGTCAAAACCCCAATAACACCTGTCGTCTTGGCTGGATTCGTTGCATCGGCATACTCGATTGTGGAACGACCACCCTCGGCTCCGGTGATGCGAACAGCTCGACCGTTTAGCAAAGTATCAGCGGTGTTGTTTTTGACGGGCAGCACCTGCTCTTGGCCGATCTGAAGTGTAACCTGGCCACCACCGAGACTGAGGTCCAAAGTGCCCTCAGAAGCATTCCATCTCAAGCGACCAATCTCCGCTGGCGCGGTCGCAGAGGTCGAAAACTGCAAATAGCCAAGACTCGAAAGGTATTCAAATGCAGACTGGTCAACACCAACGGTTTGGGTAGTGGGATTGTAGGTTGCAGGGCTAGTTGCCAGCGCAACACCGCTCGGCCCCTGCGGACCCACGGGGCCCATCGGACCAGCCGGTCCTTGAGGACCCTGCGGACCCTGAGCTCCAGTCGCCCCGGTTGCGCCGGTGGCACCGGTGGCACCGGTTGCACCCTGAGGACCAATCTCGCCCTGAGGACCTGCAGGTCCCATGGGTCCTGCAATTCCCTGAACGCCCTGTGGTCCTACCGGACCGACGGGACCCACCGGACCTCTGGGTCCGGTTGCCCCAGTGGCACCCTGCGCCCCCGAGTCGCCCTTGGGGCCTTCAACGATAGTTGGGGGTTGGATAGATGGTGTCTCAGTTGGTTCTGAAGAGGGGGACTCGGATGGTTCAGGCGTTGAGCTTTCAGTGGGCTCAGCCGTGGATGTCTGTGATGGCTCAGCGGTTGGAGTCTCCTCTGGAGCTGTGCTCTGAGACTGACTAGGTACTGGAGTTACTGGAAGCTCTGCTCCGATTCGATATCCGACAACGCCGCCACCAATCGAGCCAAGCCAGAGAGCGATTGCTGCAGCTGCCAAAACAGTTGAAAACCTTTGCATGCTCACCCCTTGGTTGAAGGATAGCACCGACCCCATTTCAGTACCCAGCCGAAATCCGCGCAGGGAGTGATGTCGGGCATACCCCAAATAGCTGGCTTTATCTGGCTCTAAATAGCTGGCTTTATCTGGCTCTAGAGGATAGGCTCCGAGTACTTGCAAACATTTATTTGTTTCCTGCGTCGTAGAACGCGTTCCTATTTTCGGATTGTCTGATTCCTGCGGCGAACGAATTCGTCAACTGACGTCTTCGCCGAATGCCAACAAAACTTGGCGATAATGCGGCTGTTTGGCCGAAAGAAAGCATCACCTCAAATGACTCAACCTTCTTTTTCTGATCTTGGCACCCCTGAGGCCATGGTCAATGCACTCATCCAACAGGGCATTGATTCCCCGTTTCCCATTCAAATCGACACTCTCCCGGACTCACTGTCAGGGCGCGATGTCCTGGGCCGCGGCAAGACCGGATCGGGCAAGACTTTGGCCTTTAGCATCCCCGTTGTTGCAAGACTTGCAGCAATTCACAAGGGGAAGATGGCCGATAAAAAGCCAATGGGCTTGGTGCTCGCTCCTACCCGAGAGCTGGTGACTCAGATTGCGGCAACCATGAGACCGCTGGCTGATTCAATGAACCTTCGAGTCGCCACCATCTTTGGCGGCGTTTCACAAAACCCGCAAGCCAGGGCGATTCGCGAGGGTGTTGAAATCATCGTCGCCACCCCGGGTCGCCTAGAGGATCTGATGCAGCAGGGGTTGCTCAAACTAGACGGCATCGAGATCACCGTCTTGGACGAAGCGGATCACATGGCCGATCTTGGCTTCCTACCCATCGTCACCAGAATCCTGAAGGCGACACCCAAAAATGGTCAGCGACTACTCTTCTCCGCGACTTTGGATAACGGCGTAAACAAGCTTGTGGATCAGTTTTTGACCAACCAGATCATGCACTCGGTGGATGAGGAGAACTCCCCCGTTGCTCAGATGACCCACCACGTTTTTGAAGCGGCTTCGCCCGAGGCCAAGACGCAACTAATCAACGCACTGGCTTCGGGTTCAGATCGTCGAATCCTATTCATGCGCACCAAGCACCACGCCAAGAAGCTCGCTTTGGCGCTAACCAAGGCTGGCATTCCTGCAGTCGACCTTCACGGCAACCTCTCACAGAATGCCCGAGACAGAAACCTCGCGGCTTTTTCAAGCGGTGAAGTCAGAGTCTTGGTAGCAACCGATGTGGCAGCCAGAGGCGTTCACGTTGACGATGTCAACCTGGTAATTCACGTTGACCCACCAGCTGAGCACAAGGCTTACCTGCACCGCTCTGGTAGAACGGCTCGCGCCGGGGCCGAAGGTGACGTTGTGACGATTTGCCTACCCACCCAGCGCAAAGACCTTGCGGACCTTCTAAAAAAGGCGCAGATTGACGTGAAGCCGATTCAAGTTACTAGTCAGTCCCCAGAGGTCAAGTCCCTTATCGGTGAGGTTGCCCCATACGTAAAGCCGGTGGCCGTCGCGAAGCCGGCACAAGGTGGCGGCCAATCTCAGGGTCGCAATGCCCAGCGAAAGAGAGCCTTGAAACAGGGTCAGAACGCTGGAAAACCAGAGAGTGGATCAAGAAAATCTGACTCACCAGGTTCAAAGCGATCAGATAACTTCGCAAGGCCAGCCAATCCAAGCCAGCGCACAAGGAGAGGTTCAAGACCTACGCAGCAGACTGCAAGGAGCTCACGGGGCTAACTACTTATTCGGCTTCTTTGTTGCATAGGCGAACACTGCCAAACCGATAACCAGTGCGCCAGCTCCAAGGCCGTAGGCTGCCACATCCGCAGAGCGGTTGTAGTCAACAAAGACTCCGACGAACACCACAGCGATGATTGCAACCACGACACCAATTAGCTTCGACTTCAAGTCGTCTAGATCATTCACCTGAAGCCAGGTGGGAACCTCTAGTTCGGTGTCTATGAAAAGCTCGTAAAGGCCGTATCCGATCACGAGCAGCACCGTTCCGAGCAAAATGGCATCAACAGCTGTCAACACCTCAACGATGGTGTCTTTGAGATAGGACGAACCGGTAGCGGCTTCAAAAACTGCAACAAACATCTCGACTGAGCCAAAGACCATCAGGACGAGTGCTCCGATAATCGAAGCAACGGCTGGCACGATAACTGCATACCGGGTGAGGCCCAAAAGTTTTCTCATGTTGCGAGTCTAGGTTTTGAAGTGACGGAAAAGAAGTCTCATAACAACATATAGATGAGTATCTATGTATTATGAGGACATGAGTGAGTGGAACTACACGAAGTGCGCAAAGCTATTTGAGAGCGAAGCGGCCGCCCGTGAATACATGACCGAAAAAGATTTTGCAGGGTGGATTCTCAAAAGAGACAGCGGTTATGCAGCCGTTTGCCCGACCTATCCCGAGGGCTACTACCCGGACGCCATCAAAGTTGCCGAGATTGAAAACTCGAAACACGAGCTTGCAAAATCGGCCTGGAGCTTGCCAATTCAGAACTGCTGCTAAACGTTAAGCAATCAATCGCTGCTTGGTTCTGCGGACATCTCTTACTTTGAACTACCTGTCACCTAAACCCGCCTTCTATGCTCAGTGAAAAAGGTCTAGATTGAAGGTGCAGTCTTCCAATAGCGAGGAGATGAAAATGGTCAAGAACAACCGAGTCAACGAAGAAGACCTTCGTGAGGCCATCAAAGAGAAGGCTCGTCTAGCCAAGGAAGAAATGGCTGAGGCACGAGTCCGAGAAGCTGAAAAAGAAGAGCGCGAGGATCGCGACGAAGAATAGAGCCGATTTTCGGATTCTTTAGCTCAACGAGCGGACTGATCGGCTGAGGAATCTGACGACGCTGGATTAAAAGAAGCGCGCCCTCGGCAGGAATCGAACCTGCGACCAAGAGATTAGAAGGCTCTTGCTCTATCCACTGAGCTACGAGGGCAACGGTAGAAAAGTTTAGCCCAGTAGGTGCCATAGAGTTATGCAAGGTTTACTCACCGAGGGGCAACGATGTCACTGAACACTACTCAAATCCCGATTCCTGCTTCCCAGGAACTGGCGGATGCAGCGATTGAGCTGGTCAAAGAGTGGGTTCAGGAAGCCGAATCACAAAAGGTAAGCCCGGCAGCCAAACGCCTTGCTGGTCTACTGCAAGACCCCAACGGTCTAGATTTTGCAGTTGGCTTTGTTGACGGCGTCATAAGACCAGAAGACATCAAGGTTGCCGCAAAGAACTTCGCTTCACTTCGTTCAATCGTGCCGGCATTTTTGCCCTGGGGGCTACGTGTCCTGATTGCCCTGGGAGCAATATTCGCCAAGCCATTCCCCTTCATCGTCATCCCTATTGCCCGCAAAGCACTGCGCACCTTGGTCTCCCACCTGGTAATCGACGCCAGTGCCGGCAAGCTCGGATCCTCGCTTCGCAGGATTGCAAAATCCGGTGCAAAGCTCAATATCAATCTCCTTGGTGAGGCTGTGCTTGGTGAGGAAGAGGCGAAGCGCCGACTAATCAAGATTGCTGAACTCCTATCCCGCAAGGACGTTGACTACATCTCCGTAAAGGTTTCGGCCGCCGTTGCCCCGCACTCTAAGTGGGCTTTTGATCAAAACGTTGAGCACGTCGTAAAGCGATTGACTCCGTTGTATGAGTTGGCCATGCGCGATGGTGCAAATAAATTCATAAACCTGGACATGGAGGAGTATCACGACCTTGACCTCACAATTGAGGTATTCAAAAAGGTGCTTGGTCAGCCGCAGTTCAAAAACCTAGAGGCTGGCATTGTTTTGCAGGCATACCTGCCAGATGCCCTCAGGGCCATGATTGATCTTCAGCAGTGGGCTAGCCTCCGCGTTCTTGCCGGAGGTGCCCCCATCAAGGTTCGTGTTGTTAAGGGCGCAAACCTTCCCATGGAGCGAGTGGACGCCGAGATTCACGGTTGGCCACTTGCGACAGTCGAGTCAAAAGCCCATGCCGATGCCAACTACAAGCGTGTTCTGAACTACGCGCTAACTGCTGAGCGGGTAAAGAACGTAAAGATTGGAGTCGCCGGCCACAACCTTTTTGACATTGCATTTGCCTGGCTTTTGGCAGGACAGCGCGGAGCTCAATCGGGCATGGACGTCGAGATGCTCCTCGGCATGGCTCAGGCCCAAGCTAGCGTTGTTCAGAAAACCATTGGCAACCTAGTGCTCTACACCCCTGTGGTTCACCCCCAAGAGTTCGATGTCGCAATCGCCTATCTGATTAGAAGACTTGAAGAGGGAGCGGCGAAGGAGAACTTCCTCTCGAACGCATTTGAGCTATCTCAGCAAAGCGCATTTGAACTCGAAAAGTCGAGATTCATCGAGTCCCTGACCCTGGTTGATGAAAATGTCCCGATTCCCAACCGACTGCAGGATAGAAATCTAGATCTTGCGGTTGCTCCCGCTAGGGGATTCGAAAACGCTGCCGATACGGACCCTGCAATCAGACAGAACCGAGTTTGGGCATATCAAATCATGGCCAAGGTCGGTGCCTCTCAACTAGGGGCCGAGAAAGTAGCGAATGACACGATCAGCTCCAGGTTTGAGCTGGAGCAGCTGATTCAAAATGCCAAATTGGCTGGGGAAACCTTTGGTTCAAAGCATCCGCTAGAACGTGCTCAGCTGCTGCATGAAATCGGAGTGGCTCTCGAGCGCAACCGAGCAAAGTTAATCGAAGTCGCAATGTCTGAGGCAGGCAAAACCTTCGATCAAATCGACGCCGAAATCTCTGAGGCAGTTGACTTCGCCCACTATTACGCCGAACGATGCAAGGAGCTGGCTGAGCTTGATGGAGCAAAACCAAAACCGTTCTCGCTGACGGTTGTCACTCCCCCATGGAACTTCCCAATCGCAATCCCGGCTGGTAGCGCACTTGCTGCTCTTGCTGCCGGGTCGGCCGTGATTTTTAAGCCTGCGGGTCAAGCAGCCCGATGCGGCGCTGTGGTGGCAGAAATCATCGGCTCAATCATTGAAGCTCCGGTGTTTAATCACATTCAAATTTCAGAGTCCGATCTGGGCAAAGAGTTGATTGGTCACCCGATGGTTGATCAGGTCATTCTCACTGGGGGTTTTGAGACCGCACAGTTATTTAGGTCTTTCCGCAGTGACCTACGCCTAACCGCCGAGACCAGCGGTAAAAACGCCATCATCGTCACCCCGAGTGCGGACCTCGACTTGGCTGCCAAAGATGTTGCCTATTCCGCTTTTGGCCACGCCGGACAAAAGTGTTCCGCTGCCTCCCTAGTGATCTTGGTTGGATCGGTTGCCAAGTCGAAGCGATTCCGCAGACAGCTTCTGGACGCAGTGTCCTCCATGAAGGTCGACCACCCAACGAACCCAGCGGCGCAAATTGGCCCAGTCATTTCAGTTCCAGAGGCAAAGCTCCTTGGCGGACTGACCGAGCTTTCAGGCAAGGAGCGCTGGCTATTGCAGCCACGCCAGCTGGATGACAGCGGTCGTCTCTGGAGCCCTGGCATCAAGGAAAACGTCGCACCGCAATCTCCAACACATCTGATTGAGTATTTCGGGCCAGTTTTGGGCATCATGACCGCTAGAAACCTCGAGGAGGCAATCGAGCTTCAAAATGCTGTCGATTACGGACTAACCGCTGGAATCCACTCTCTTGATGCCAAAGAAGTTGGCCACTGGATCGATTCCGTTCAAGCCGGAAACCTATACGTAAACCGAGGCATCACCGGGGCAATCGTTCAGCGTCAGCCATTTGGTGGCTGGAAGAACAGTGCAATCGGACCAACGGCCAAAGCTGGTGGACCAAACTATCTTTTGTCGCTATCAAACTTCGAGTCAGCACAGGCGAGCACTGAATTCGAAATCACCAACAAAAAGGTGCTCCAGGCATTAGCTCTTGCCGCAGCCTCTGAACTGAGCGATGACGAGGTGGCATCCGTGCTACGCGGAGCACAGTCTGATCTTGCCAATCTCAACGAAGTGTTCAAGAGAACTTTTGACCCTTCAGGCTTATCAGTCGAGAAAAACCTGTTCCGCTACGTTTCGGCAGGGACCAGCCTCAGAATCAACGAAGGCTCCATGTCTAAGCACCAGTGGCGATCGGTTATGACGCTTCTTACCTTGGGGTCGGGTCGAATCTCGGCCTTCGAAATTCCGAAGCGCCTGCATCAAATACTGAAAAAGAGTGGCATTCAGGTGGTGATTGAGTCGGAAGCGAGCTGGCTTGAGAGCGTCAATCCTGGCGAGCGCTGGAGGGTTATTGGTCCAGTCAGCTTCTCAGGCAAGCTCTCGGACTGCCGAATTACTATCTACGACCAAAACCCGGTTGAGTCTGGTCGAATCGAACTACTCCCCTATTTCAAAGAGCAGGCTATCTCGATCACTGCGCACAGATTCGGAAACCCGTCGAGAATGGTCGCACAGCTCACTCTCTAGTTTCTGGACCAAGACTTTTCACACCCAACGGGAGTATTCTTTTCGGTTGGTGGTTAAACCACTTATCTGAATAACGTTCGGGGTTCTGTTGTCATTTCTCGCCAAGCTTTCTCTAAAAAACCGCGCAGTGGTTGGTCTAATCACTTTGATTGCGGTTGCCTTTGGCTACCTATCGGTAGGTAGCCTCAAACAAGAGCTGATTCCAAGCGTTGAGGTCCCCTCCGCGGCCGTCGTGACCAGCTACCCAGGTGCATCACCTGAGGTGGTAGACGAGCAGGTCTCTCAGCTTCTGGAAAGCGCAATTACCGGGCTGGATGACCTCGAGACCACCACCGCCACCAGCACCACTGGTCTTTCAGTGATTCGAGTCTCGTTTGCATTTGGCACCACCGCCGAACAAGCCAATGAACGCCTCACCTCGGCAATCAACTCGGTCAAGGGAACTTTGCCCGCTGAAGTCGAGCCACAGGTTATCTCGGGCAGCTTCGACTCAGTCCCAATCATCGTGCTGGCAGTTGCAGATCTGGGCGGGGACAACGAGCGAATTGGCGAAGCGCTGGCCAAGAATGCCCCAACCATCTTCAGCCAAGTTGACGGTGTCCGTGACGTCGCAGTCTCCGGAGCGGTCGAGCAGCGCATTTACCTGGACCTAAATCAGTCAAGACTCGCTCAGTTCGGTCTCACACAACGTGATATCACGACCGCGCTGAACGCCAATGGTCTGGTGTTACCAGTCGGTTCTCTAAGTGATGACCAGGGTTCAATTGCGATCCAGGTCGGAAGTGCGGTTGACACCATCGTCAAGCTCGAAAGCCTGCCGCTAATTAGTCAGAATCTAACCGCAGGTTTAGTAACCATCGGTGATGTTGCAAATGTTCGTCTCGACGACGCCCCAATCACCTCAATCTCTCGAACCAACGGCAAGGAGTCGTTGGCAGTCGCCATCACCAAGACACAGGATGGCAACACCGTTGCCGTCTCTCAGGGTGTTGAGAAGCTGATTCCAGAGCTCGAAGACGCGCTCGGCGGCAACGTTCAGATCGTAAGCACCTTCGACCAAGCACCGTTTATTCAAAAGTCGATCAAGGACCTAACCACTGAGGGTCTGTTGGGCTTGGGCTTTGCAGTTTTGATCATCTTGGTCTTCCTGCTGAGTGTGAAGTCAACCCTCGTGACCGCGATCTCGATTCCAACCTCGGTGCTATTGACCTTCATTGGTTTGCAGCTTGCAGACTTCTCGCTCAACATCCTCACCCTGGGGGCTCTGACGATTGCAATCGGTCGTGTGGTGGATGACTCGATTGTTGTCATCGAAAACATCAATCGTCACCTCAGTTACGGCCAGCCGCGCAAAAAGGCAGTGCTTTCCGCTGTTCGCGAGGTTGCTGGAGCAATCACTGCCTCCACCATCACCTCGGTTGCCGTCTTCCTACCGATTGCACTGGTTGATGGTTTGGTCGGAGAGCTATTCAGGCCATTTGCCTTCACGGTCGCATTCGCGCTTTTGGCCTCGCTATTGGTCTCATTGACCATCGTCCCGGTGCTTGCATACTGGTTCCTCAGAATGCCTAAGCGTTTGATCGCGGCCCAGAAGGCCAATCCGAAGAATTTCGAGAAGAAGCAGCGCAAGCTTGAAGAAGAACGCGAGCTGAAGTCTTTGCTCCAGCGCGGCTATGTTCCGCTAATCAAGACCACGACTCGTCACCCCTGGATCACGCTAACCGCTGCTCTGCTGGTCTTGGGATACACCTTCTCGCTAGTGCCACTTCTGAAGACCAACTTCATCGATGGAGCTGGCTCAAATCAGTTCATCGCAAGACTAGAGATGCCAGCCAGTGCAACCTTCGAAGAACAAGAGGATGCCGCTGTCGACATTGAAGCTGAGATCCTGGCCATCGAGGGCGTTGACGTAGTGCAAACCACGGTCGGTTCAGCCGTTGATGGCCGTGTGGCATTCGGCGCGGCAGCTGATGGCATTCGCTTCACCGTTATCGCAAATGAGGAAGCTGACACCGAACTGATCAAGGCAGAGGTGCTGAAGCTTTCAGTCCCTAGCGATTCACAGATCACAGTCTCGACTGGAGGCGGATTCGGCTCGAGCGAAACCATCGACATCAAGGTCTTGGCTACCGATGCTGAGGATCTTCAAGAGGCCGTTGACTCAATTGCAGACACCATGTCCGAGATTGACAACGTGAGTGCCGTGACCACCACCCTGGAGGCCGATGAGCGCGTTCTCGAAGTCATTGTCAACCGCTCTAAGGCGGCTCGCTACCTGCTAACGGAGACCCAGGTTTCTGGCATCGTCGCCGCTCAGCTGCGCCCAAGCGCACTTGGAACTTTGACCATCGATGGCCAGGAGGCTGATGTTTACATCGAGGGACAAAGTGCACCTGAATCCATTGACGAGATCAAGGCGCTCTCAATCCCAACCTTCCAGGGCGTTGTTCGTTTGGACTCGATCGCCTCGGTGACTGAGGTCCTAAAGCCGACCTCAATCACCTCAGAGCGCGGTAACCGCACCGCTGTCGTCTCACTCACCCCTGAGGGTGATGATCTAGGTGCAATTTCCCAGGCTATCGATGCCAAGCTGGCTGAAGTGGATCTTCCAGCCGGTGCTGAGGCAAGCGTTGGTGGAGCCGCTGCAGACCAGGCAGAGTCATTCTCGCAGCTGGGTCTTGCGATGCTGGCTGCTATCGCGATCGTTTACATCGTGATGGTTGCAACCTTTGGTTCACTCATCCAGCCGCTAATTCTGCTGATTTCGATTCCGTTTGCCGCGACTGGTGCACTTGGTCTACTGCTGATTACCGACACCGCACTCGGTGTTCCGGCCCTGATCGGTATGTTGATGCTGATTGGAATCGTGGTTACCAATGCCATTGTTTTGATTGACCTGGTGAACCAGTATCGAAAGAGTGGCAAGAGCGTAGAAGATGCTTTGCTTACCGGAGCAAGACAGCGCCTCAGACCAATTTTGATGACCGCCCTAGCCACCATCTTCGCTCTATTCCCAATGGCTCTTGGGCTAACCGGTGAATCCGGTTTTATCTCAAAGCCACTTGCCATCGTGGTTATCGGTGGCCTTTTCTCCTCAACGCTTCTGACCTTGGTGCTAGTGCCAGTCCTCTACTGGTTAGTCGAGGGTCGCAAAGAGCGTAAGGCCTTGAGAGTTGCCCGCAAAGAAGCGAGAGCTGAAAAGAAGGCAGCGAAGAAGCTTGAGAAGTCTGCACCTAAGACCGAACCTGTAGCGATCGTTCCAACTCCCTCAGCCTCAGCCTCTGCGCCAAAAGCCGAGACCCCTGTGGTCCAGGCTCCTGAAACTCAGGACGAGAAATCTTCTACCCCTGTTGGTCAGGAGGTTATTGAGACCGTTTCAGAAGCTGAGGAGCCTGTCAGGCTCGAAGTTGTCGACTGGGAAGCGGAGATTGCCAAGGAATTGGTTGCCGAGGAGTTCACTCCAGTGCCGGAGACCTCTGCACCTACCTTGGCTTGGTCAATCGATGAGCAAAACATCGAACTAGACACCGAGGCGACTATGCAGTGGAGCGAGCAGAACACCAACACTGCTCCGATCGCTGCCGTTCAAGAGCCTGAACTTCCGGAATTTGTGCAGCCCTCCCAAAACGAATCCAAGTCCGCTACGGCTCCTTCTAAGAAGGAGCTGCGTGAGGCCAAGAAGCGTGAGAAGGCGGAGCTCAAGGCTCAGAAAAAGGCTGCCAAACTCTCAAGACACTCGGACGACTAAAGATGGCCGACTACATCGTTTGGGTTGATTGCGAGATGACTGGGCTTGACCTGGATGTCGATGAGATATGCGAAATCGCGGTGGTAGTTACCGATGGTGAGCTCAACGAACTGGATCTTGGCTTGCAGGTTGTGATCAAGCCAAGCGATAGCGCGCTTGAGAACATGGGCGAATTTGTCACCAAGATGCACACCGACTCTGGACTCATCACCGAGATTCCGGATGGGGTATCACTGCAGAATGCTCAAGAACAGGTGCTCCAATACATCAAGCGCTGGGTCACCCAAGAGCGCACCGCTCCCCTGGCGGGAAACAGCATTGGGACCGACCGCATGTTCTTGAACAAATACATGCCTGAACTAGATAAATACCTGCACTATCGCAACATCGATGTGAGTTCCATCAAAGAGCTCACCAGGCGTTGGTATCCGAGGGTTTACTTCCAGCTTCCAAAGAAAACCGGAAACCACCGAGCTTTGGCAGACATCCGAGAGTCAATTCAAGAACTTCGCTACTACCGCAAGACGGTATTGGTCGAGGCACCAGGACCAGATTCTGAAGCGGCAAAGGTTGCGGCTGCATCACTAAGCGCTGATAGAATCTAACGGCTTCGCAAGAGGCGATGGTGGGTATAGCTCAGCTGGTAGAGCACCTGGTTGTGGTCCAGGGGGCCGCGGGTTCAAGTCCCGTTACTCACCCCAAATGAAAAACCCCAAGTCCTAGGACTTGGGGTTTTTTCTTGTTTTGTTAGGAGTTCGCGCGCTCGAGAATTAGCTCTCTGACTCGGGCTGCATCGGCTTGACCCTTCATGGCTTGCATGACAGCACCAATGACTGCTCCAGCGGCCTGGATCTTGCCCTCGCGAATCTTCTCGAGAACGTCCGGCTGCTTAGCTAGCGCCTCATCGATCGCGGCAATCAATGCGCCCTCGTCGGTAACAACCTTGAGCCCACGCTTTTCAATCACCACAGCGGGTTCCCCCTCGCCGGCTAGCACTCCGGCGACGACCTCTCGAGCCATGCGATCGGTGAGCTCTCCGGAGTCAATTAGCTTCTGAATCTCGGCAACCTGCAGCGGAGTGATGGCAAGCGAGGCGATATCTAGCTCCTGCGAGTTTGCCAGTCGAGCTAGTTCACCGGTCCACCATTTGCGGGCAGCCTGAGGGGCTGCTCCAGCGGCAACGGTTGCCTCAACCTGATCGAGCAGATCTGAATTCACAACATCCCTGAATTCCAGGTCGCTGAAGCCCCACGCGGCCTGCAGACGCTTGCGTCTTAGGGCTGGGTTCTCCGGGAGCGAAGCGCGAATCGATTCAATCCAAGCCTCATCTGGCTGAACTGGAACCAGGTCTGGCTCTGGGAAGTAGCGATAGTCGTCAGCGTCGGACTTTGGTCTGCCCGCCGAGGTGTAGCCGCGGTCCTCGTGCCAGTGTCTGGTTTCCTGAGTGATAGTGCCACCCTGAGACAAGATGTATGCCTGGCGCTGAATCTCGTAGCGCACCGCGTTCTCAATTGAACGCAGCGAGTTCACGTTCTTAGTCTCAGTTCTGGTGCCGAGCTTCTCCTGGCCCTTTGGGCGAAGTGAAACGTTGGCATCGCAGCGCACGTTTCCGCGCTCCATCTTGGCGTCGGAGACATCCATGGTTTTTACGATGTCGCGAATAGCGTGTACATAGGCAGCCGCTAGTTCTGGCGCCTTATCGCCCGCGCCAAAGATCGGCTTGGTCACGATCTCAACCAGTGGCACACCAGCGCGGTTGTAATCAACTAGCGAATATTCCGCTCCCTGAATACGACCGGTTGCGCCACCGACGTGTGTCAGCTTTCCAGCGTCCTCCTCCATGTGAGCGCGCTCAATCAAAACCTTGAAGCTCTCACCGGTTTCAAGCTCAATTGTGATCTCGCCGTCATAAGCGATTGGCTCGTCATACTGCGAGGTCTGGAAGTTCTTTGAAAGGTCTGGGTAGAAATAGTTCTTTCTTGCAAAACGTCCCGTAGGGGCAATCTTGCAACCAAGAGCCAAACCGATCGCCATCGATGACTCAACGGCCTTCTTGTTGACGGCTGGTAGTGAGCCAGGAAGACCTAGGCAGATTGGACAAACATTTGTATTTGGTTCTGATCCGAACACGTTTGCGCAACCGCAAAACATCTTGGTCTTGGTATTTAGCTCAACGTGAACCTCAAGACCAATGACGACCTCGAACTGCTCCAAGGCAGCCTCGTATGAGAGCAAATTGTCTTTAGCCATTAGTTTGCCTCCAACTTTGGTGCCTTGCTCAAAAGCGGTTCGCCCCACTGAGCGAGGTAGAGCTTCTCGATGATTGCGCCCACCCTGTACATCAGAGCGTCCTGCATCTGAGGGGCAAGAATCTGGACTCCAGATGGCAGGCCATCCTCACGAGCGAGACCGTTAGGCACGGACATGCCGGGGATTCCAGCGAGGTTCGCTGGAATTGTTGCAATGTCGTTTAGGTACATCGCAAGCGGGTCATTGACCTTCTCGCCAATCTTGAACGCGGTGGTAGGAGCGGTAGGCGTGAGTAGAACATCGACCTGCTCAAACGCCTTGTTCAGATCCTGCTGGATCAGGGTTCTTACCTTCTGGGCTGAACCGTAGTAGGCATCGTAGTAGCCCGAGGACAGTGCATAGGTGCCAAGGATGATTCGGCGCTTTACCTCAGGGCCGAAGCCAGCTTCGCGGGTAGCGGCCATCACGCGCTCGATGGTTGGGTTTCCATCTGGAGTGACCCGCAGGCCAAATCTAACTGAGTCAAACTTTGCCAGGTTTGATGATGCCTCTGCAGGCAGAATCAGGTAGTAGGCGGCGACCGCATATTCAAAGCTTGGGCAATCAACCTCGACGACCTCAACACCTTCGGCAACCAACTTAGCGATGGTGTCATCGAAGAGTTCTTTGACACCAGGCTGGAAGCCATCGGATGAAAGCTGCTTCACAACACCAACGCGAAGACCCTTTGGGTCCGCCTGACGCACAGCCTGAGCCATTGAACCAAGGGAGCTAGGAAGTGAGGTGGAGTCCATCGGGTCGTGACCTGAGATGACATCTTGCAGCAGTGCGGTGTCCAAAACGTTGTTCGCGACTGGACCAATCTGGTCTAGCGAAGAAGCAAGTGCAATTAGGCCATAGCGTGAAACTGCACCATAGGTTGGCTTCGCTCCAACCGAGCCGGTCACAGCCGCTGGGAAGCGAATTGAACCACCGGTGTCGGAACCGATTGCAACCGGAGCAAGGTGAGCGGAAACCGCGGATGAAGAGCCACCACCGGAACCACCTGGGATTCGATCAAGGTCCCATGGGTTCTTCGATGGACCAAAAGCTGAGTACTCGGTGGAGGAACCCATCGCAAACTCATCCAAGTTGGTCTTACCCAAAATCGGCATTGCAGCGGAGCGTAACTTGGTTACCACGGTTGCGTCATACTGCGGCACCCAGCCTTCAAGGATTTTGGATCCCGATGTGGTTGGCGCATCAGTGGTGGTCAAGTTGTCCTTGACGGCAATTGGAACACCGTGCAGCACCGAAACTGACTCACCGGCTGCAAGCTGCTCATCAGCTCGCTTCGCAGCTGCAATCGCAAGTTCGCGATTTAGGTGCAGGTAGGAGTTGGTAATCGGGTTTAGCTTCTCGGAGCGATCAAAGAATGCCGTGGTCACCTCAACCGAAGAAACCTGCTTGCTCGCAATCAGTTCAGCCAGCTCAGAAGCTGAGCGGTAGACAAGTTCAGACACGTTTACTCCTCATCCAAAATTGCTGCGACTCGGAAGCGACCCTCTGCGCTATCTGGAGCGCTGGAGAGAGCCTGAGCCTGGGTGAGAGAAGGTCTTAGAACATCCTCACGAAAGACATTTGCCATTGGGATTGGGTGCGAGGTGGCTACCACATCTCCGGATACGGCTTGGTTTACCATCGCGACGGAGTCGACAATTACTCCGAGCTCGCCGGCGAGTCGCTCCACCTCCTCGTCGGTTACCAGGATTCTGGCCAGTGAGGCAAGGTGCCTAACGGTATCTGGGGTAATTTCAGACATGCATCAGCTCAATTCGAAGTTGGCGAATGTCTAAAGTCTAGTTTCTTTAGCTAGCTAGTCGGGCGATAAAGGTAGCTTCGTCGATTACCTCGATGCCGAGCTCCTCAGCCTTGGCAAGCTTCGAGCCAGCACCGGGGCCAGCCACCACAAATGAGGTCTTCTTCGATACCGAAGAACTGGCCTTGCCGCCCTGCGCAATGATCTTGGCTTCGGCATCCTCGCGAGTCATTGACTGCATGCTGCCAGTGACAACAATGGTCATTCCACTAAAGATTCCGTCGGTCAAAACTGGCCCCGCGAAGTCTGGAATCTCTAGCTGCACCCCAGACGCTTTCCAGCGCTCAATGATGCGCTGGTGCCAGCTCTCTTGATACCAATCCTTGATTGACGAAGCCAAGGTTGGACCCACTCCGTCAACCTGAGATAGCTCATCTTCGCTGGCCTGAAGAATCTTTTCGATGGATCCAAATTCATTGCATAGTGCTCTAGCCGCGACGGGTCCGACATGGCGAATTGATAACGAAGTGAGAATCTTCCAAAGCTCGCGAGTTTTGGCTTCTTCTAGATTTGCCAGGAGCTTGAGCGCGACCTCGGCTGGAGAGCCGTCCTTCTTGCGGAAGAAGTCGACAATCTTGGGATTACCATCGGCGTCGTGCTTCGGCAGTCCAGTATCTGGGTCCAAGACATAAGCCCGAATCGGTAAGAGTTTTTCAAGAGTCAGATCAAAAAGGTCCGCCTCGCTCTGCACCGGTGGCTGCGAGGGCTCGAGAGGCTGAGTGAGCGCAGTCGCGCTCACATAACCGAGAGCTTCGATGTCCAGCGCTGCTCGAGAACCGATGTATGCGATGCGCTCCCTGAGCTGTGCAGGACAACTCTCGGCATTAGGGCACCTCAGATCAACATCCCCCTCTTGCGCAGGGGCAAGCTCAAATGAGCACTCGGGACAGTGGGTTGGCATTACAAATTCCCGCTCTGAGCCGTTGCGCAGCGCAACTACTGGACCCAATATCTCTGGGATCACGTCTCCGGCTTTTCGCAGTACGACGGTGTCGCCAATCAAAATGCCCTTAGCTCTGACCTGGTCTTGATTGTGCAAGGTTGCGAACTCAACCTCTGATCCAGCAACCTTTACAGGAGCCAGGACTGCGAACGGGGTTGCCCTACCGGTTCTACCAATTGACACCTTGATGTCCAAAAGCTTGGTGTTGACCTGCTCGGGTGGGTATTTATAAGCAATCGCCCACCTAGGCGCCCTTGAAGTAGCACCGAGTTCGCGTTGCCTCGAGAGCTCATCTACCTTCACCACCACCCCGTCGATTTCATGCTCAAGATCGTGGCGCTTTTGACTCAGTTGAGTGATGAACTTGTAAGCGCTAGTTGCATCCTGGGCAACTGCGAACTGTTTGGTGGTTGGTAGACCCCAACTCTCCAGCAGCTGATAAACCTCGGATTGGGTATTGAGACCCTCGAAGCTTCCGAAGCCGTGCACCAACATGCGAAGCGGTCTGGATGCGGTAACAGCAGGGTCCTTTTGACGAAGGGAGCCAGAAGCAGAGTTTCTCGGGTTAGCAAACGGTGGTTTGCCGGCGGCAACCAAATCGGCATTTAGCTTTTCGAAGGCTTTGAGTGGGAAATAAACCTCTCCCCTGATTTCAATTACCGCTGGGTGGTTTGAGCCACTGAGTCTGTGAGGAACACCTTGTATCGTGAGCACATTCTGTGTGACATCCTCACCAGTTTCACCATCACCTCTAGTTGCAGCCTTGACCAAGACCCCGTTTTCGTAGGTGATGGAAAGTGCCAGGCCATCAATTTTTGGTTCACAAAGAAAAGGGCCGCCTCCGGCTCGTTGTGACCAAGCTAGAAACTCTTCCTCGCTGAAGGCGTTATCTAAAGACATCATCGGGGTTAGGTGCTTCACGGGAGCAAATACCTCGCTGGCTTTGCCACCAACCAAAACCGTTGGCGAGCCCTCGGCAACGCCGTGCGCTAACTCCAGGCTCTTGAGTTCGCGCTCCAAAAGGTCGTAGTCATAATCCGAAATCAGCGACTGATTCTCCTGGTAGTAGGCATCGCGGTAGTACTGAATTTGGCGACGAAGCTCTTCGATCCGCTTTTCAGACATTGATTGCCACCGCCGAGACGGTTCTGTCGATCGTGGTTTGACCAAGCACTCTGGTGCCGAGGTAAATTACTGCGGTTTGGCCAGGTGCCACTCCATATAGCGGCTGAGTCAGCTCGATGACCAGCTCACCATCTACTACTGCAGCCCTGGCGGGCACAGTATCGCCGTGAGCACGAACTTGAACCTCACAGTCAAAGAACTCTGCCGTTTCTTTAGGAGCCAATCCACACCAGCTGTAGCGTGATCCTGCCAGTTGAGTGATTTGCAGTGCCTCCTCAGGACCAACAATCACCTCTTTAGTCTTGGGTCTGATCTCCAAAACGTATCTGGGCTTACCGTCCTTTGCAGGCCTTCCAAGCCGCAGACCCTTACGCTGGCCAATGGTGAAACCAACGTGACCATCGTGGGTACCAACTTCGTTGCCCTCGGTGTCGATTATCTTGCCCGGCTCTGAGGGCACAAACTCCCTCAGCCACTCTCTGGTGTCTCCCTCTGGGATGAAGCAGATGTCATAGCTGTCAGGCTTATTAGCAACGCTCAGACCACGCTCTGCAGCCTCTTGGCGAATCAATTCTTTAGATGCAGTGGCCCCTAGCGGAAACATCGAATGACGAAGCTGCTCTTGGGTTAGCACCCCAAGGACATAGCTTTGGTCCTTTGCCATCGCTAACGACCTGTGAAGTTCAAGGTTTCCCAGCTGATCCTCGATTATCGAGGCGTAGTGACCGGTGCAGACCGCATCAAAACCAAGTGCCAAACCCTTTTCCAAGAGCGCTGCGAACTTGATGCGCTCATTGCAACGCATGCATGGGTTTGGGGTTCTACCCGCTTGATACTCGGCGACAAAATCATCGACAACATCAAGCTTGAATCGCTCCGAGAAGTCCCAGACATAAAACGGGATTCCTAGCTTGTTTGCTGCACGTTGCGCGTCCATCGAATCTTCGATGGTGCAGCAGCCTCGAGAGCCTGTTCTCAAGGTACCTGGCATGCGCGACAGCGCTAGGTGAACTCCCACTACTTCGTGGCCCGCTTCAACCGCGCGAGCAGCCGCTACCGCGGAGTCAACTCCACCGCTCATGGCTGCTAAAACTTTCACCCCGAAAGTCTAAATTGCCTTTTGGTTTGCGCCATCCCTTAGCGCGATTGGGTAGCAAAGTTTGATGGCATTCAAAAAGGACTCAATGTCTGAGAGTGTCGTGGTGTGACCAAGTGTGATTCGAATCGCACAGTCAGCGAGCTCCGGGTCATACCCCATGGCAGTTAGAACATGGGATGGAGCTAGAACCCCTGCGGTGCAGGCGCTGCCAGAAGATGCGCTGATGCCTTGCTGATCGAGCAAAAACAAAAGACTGTCGCTTTGAGCACCAGGGAAAATCAAGTTGCTGGTGTGAGCGATTCGGTTGGCTCCAACGCTGGTCTTGATGACTTCTGGAAACGCTGTTTGAACCTCCCGCTCTAGATGGTCCCTTAGCTCACCGAGTTTTGCCTCACGCTCTTCTCGATCCTGCATGGCCGCCTGCGCCGCAGCTGATAGCGCGGCAGCCAGCGGATAGCTCATGGTGCCGGAGCGGAGGCTGCGCTCTTGAGAGCCGCCGTGTAGCAAAGGGGTTGGCTTTTGAGAGCGGGAAACAAAGAGTGCCCCGACACCGATTGGCGCTCCAAATTTGTGGCCGGAAATTGCCATCGATGCAAGCCCTGATGATTTGAAGTTGATTGGCAAATGTCCAAAAGCTGCGACTGCATCGCAGTGCACCGGGATTCCCTGGGCGATTCTCACAACCTGGTCAATGTCAGTAATGACCCCGGTTTCATTGTTTACCCACATCAGGCTGATGAAAGCAATCTCGTCTTTTCGCGCAGTTACTATCTCTCGAAGCTGATCCAGGTTTATCTCGCCAGATGTAGCAACATCTAGCCAGATGACCTCGGCTCCTTCATGCTCCTGAAGCCAAAGAATCGGGTCCAACACCGCATGGTGCTCAGTGGGTGAGGAAATAATCAAGCGCTTACCAGAGGCCCAGTAGAGACCCTTGATCGCTTGGTTGTTGGCCTCAGTCCCACCCGATAGGAAAACCACCTCGTTGCGATCAGCTCCTGCAAGGTTTGCCAATAGGTCTCGTGCGTCCTCCAGTACGGCCCTGGAGCCCTGACCCGAGGTGTGGACAGAGGATGGATTACCAACCAATTGCAGGGCGCTACTAAGTGCCTCGATTGCCGCAGGGCGAACCGGAGTGGTTGAGGCGTGGTCCAGAAAAACTCTCATGACAGTGCCCCAATTGTCACACGCTAGAAACTTTTTGTAGATAAGTTGGGTTTTCTTATGCTTGAACACCGCCTTGCCGATGATGCTCCACAGCTTGGGCTCAGCCTCAGCGCTGGCGGTGGTGAATTCAAAGTTTGGTCAGCGAGCGCCGACGAAATCTCCCTACACATTCTGAACCCAGATAACACCTCAGAGTCATTACATGTAATAGAGCTTGAAAAGACCGAGGGCGATATCTTCGCGGCTCAGGACGAGCGTTTGCACCAAGGCATGAAATACGTTCTTCGGGCCAAAGGTCCCGAGGGTTCACGTCATGCCTTTCAACCCGAGCGCAATCTCCTAGATCCATACGCCAAGGGTCTAGTTCGCGAGAGTCCCAAGGATTACCACTGTGTGGCAGTAGACACCGAGTTTGACTGGCAGGGGGTCACTAAGCCAGGCATCGCGCTTTCTGAGAGCATCATTTATGAAGCACACCTCAGAGGGCTCACCCGCGTAAACCCGGCCATCCCTGAGGAGATCCGCGGGTCATACGCTGCCCTAGGCCACCCCGCGACCATCGACTATCTCAAAAACCTAGGCATCACAGCGATTGAGCTACTGCCCATTCAGGCTCTTATCTCTGAACCGCGCCTTATCAATCTTGGTCTTATCAACTACTGGGGCTACAACACCATCAACTTCTTTACCCCACACATGCGATACGCGGCCGAAGCAACCAGGGCCCAGGGTCCGAGCGCAATTCTCAAGGAATTGAAAACCGCTATCCGCGAACTGCACCGTGCGGGGATTGAGGTCATCATGGATGTGGTCTATAACCACACCGCAGAGGGTGGCCACAAAGGACTCACCTACTCCTATCGAGGTTTAGACAACTCGAACTACTACCGCCAAGACGATTTTGGTAACTACCAAGACACAACAGGCTGCGGCAACAGCTTGAACTTCGGTAACCCAATGGTTCAAAAGCTCGCCCTGGATTCGCTGCGCTATTGGACCCAGGAGCTACAGATTGATGGCTACCGCTTTGATCTAGCCGCCACGCTCGCACGGGACGAGAACAATCACTTCAACCCGCAACACCCATTGCTCTTAGCGATGCAACAAGATCCGATCATCTCCGAAGCAAAGCTAATCATGGAACCGTGGGATGTTGGTATGGGTGGTTGGCAGACCGGTAATTTCCCAGCCGGATTCCCCGAGTGGAACGATCGCTTTAGAGACTCGGTAAGAAAGTTCTGGCTCAGCGACATCGCGCACGCGAGAAACAACGGCAGCCACCACAACACCGTGCAGGAGCTTGCCGGTCGAATTTCCGGAAGCCAGGACATCATGGTGGACGGCTCCCCCTTGGGTAGCATCAACTTCATAACCGCACACGATGGCTTTACGCTCTGGGATTTGGTCTCACACAACGTCAAGCACAACAGCGCCAACGGTGAGGGAAACCGTGATGGCGCTAACAACAACCTCAGCTTCAATCACGGGTTTGAGGGCGAGACGCCAAACCCCTCTATCAACTTTGCCCGTCGCAAGGCAGCTCGCAATCTGATTGGAACCCTGCTGCTTTCAGCAGGCGTGCCAATGCTTACCGCCGGTGATGAAAGACTCAAATCCCAAGGCGGTAATAACAATGCCTACTGCCAAGACAACGTCATCACCTGGCAAAACTGGGAGCCAAACTCGCACCAAAGCGACTTTGAACTCACCGTCTCTCACCTCATTGCATTGCGCAAGCAATATCCGGCGCTCCGACCTAGGGGTTTTGCTCACATCGATGAACCCACCCCAGAGCACGACCAGATGCTTTGGTTCTCCATCCGTGGCGACGAGATGGGTCTTGAGGATTGGCACAACCCTGAAAGACGAGTGTTGCAGCGGCTGAGCTATCACCTCATGAACGATGGTTCTAAGCAGGGGTTACTGCTAGTGATCAACGGTCAAGAGCAGGTCAGCAATGTCACTTTGCCAAGACGAGAGGGCATTGGGTCGTTCGAGCTTTTGTGGGATAGCGCTCTTGAGCTACCCCCAAAGCGGACTATCTTGCTAAACCCCGGCTCCAAGCTTCGAATGGTTGAGGCCAGCATGCAGCTTTTCCTAGTTAGATAACCATTTAGTCAATTTGCAAGCGGTTTCGGCTCTGGCTCACTAAATTGTGAACGTGGAGACCAAATCTTTCGCCATTGGGCGCATTCCGATCACAAAGACCTGGCCAAGCGTGGATGGCGGGTTATTCAAGGCCAAGGCTTTTGTTGGTGAGGTCATCGAGTTTGGAGCCATCGCATTTCGCGAGGGACATGATGCCATCGCGGTTGACCTATTGCTCACCGACCCAAAGGGCAAGACACAGCGCATAAAACTCCACCCGGGACGACCAGGATTAGACCAGTGGGTCACCAAGGTGCAGCTGAACGAGGTCGGCGATTACAGCTATCAAATCTCAGCATGGGACGACGAGTTCGCAACCTGGCTTCACAACACCGAGGTAAAGCTAAAGGCCGGAGTTGACCAGGAGCTGATGATGCTCGAGGGTCAGCGATTGTTGAACAAAATGGCCACCGCCTACCCAAAGCAAAAGAAAGAACTGACTCGTTTTGCAGAACTACTAGCTGCCAAAACACCCAAGGAAGCGTTTGAAGATGCACTTTTGCAGGGGTTGGCAGAACTAGCCAACTCCACTCCACTTCGAAACCTAGAGACCCTGTCAGAGCCCCGCTTGGTTTACTGCGAGCGCACTCTCGCGGGCTCGGGCAGCTGGTATGAGTTTTTCCCAAGGAGCGAGGGTGCTAAAAAGGACAAATCCGGCAAGGTAATCTCGGGTAATTTCAAGACCGCGGTCGCATCGTTAGACCGAGTGAAGCAAATGGGATTCGATGTTCTCTATCTGCCTCCGGTCCACCCAATCGGTACCGCTCACAAAAAAGGGAAAAACAACACCCTCGATGCCTCTGAAGAGGACCCAGGCTCACCCTGGGCAATTGGTAACACCGCAGGTGGCCACGACACCATTCACCCAGATCTCGGCACCGAAAAAGATTTCAAGGACTTTGTAAAGTCAGCCAACAAGCTCGGTATTGAGATTGCGATGGATCTCGCTCTCCAGGCTTCTCCAGATCACCCCTGGGTTAGCACCAACACCGAGTGGTTCACGACTCGGGCCGACGGTTCGATCGCGTATGCCGAGAACCCACCAAAGAAGTATCAAGACATCTACCCGATCAACTTCGATAACGACCCTGAGGGCATTTACCAAGAGGTATTGCGCGTAGTTCGCAAGTGGATCTCATTCGGGGTCATGATCTTCCGGGTGGACAACCCCCACACCAAGCCGGTCTCGTTCTGGCAGCGCTTGATAGCAGAGGTGAATCGCAAGGACCCACAGGTGATTTTCCTAGCCGAGGCATTCACCAGACCCGCCATGATGCACGCGCTTGGTAAGGCCGGGTTCCAACAGTCCTACTGCTACTTCGCATGGCGAAATCACAAGGATGAGCTGGCTGGCTATCTGAAGGAGCTGAGCCAAGACTCGGCAGATTTCTTTAGGCCAGCGCTCTGGGTAAACACCCCAGACATTTTGACCGAGTACCTGCAGTTTGGTGGCAAACCCGCGTTCAAGATTCGCGCCACCATCGCAGCCACCGCAGGGGCAACCTGGGGTATGTATTCAGGCTTTGAGCTTTATGAATCAGTGGCCAGGGCAGGTGCCGAGGAGAACATCGACAACGAGAAGTACGAATACAAATTCCGTGACTTCGAAGCTGCCCTGAAGACTGGGAATTCGCTGGCTCCAAGAGTCACCCTGCTAAACCAGATTCGCAAGGAAAACCCGGCGCTGCGACAGCTTCGCAACCTGGTGGTTCACCACAGTGATGACTCCGAGATCTTGGTCTTCTCCAAGCACCTAAGTGCTGAGCACGCTGGTGGCAAGGAGAACACCATCATCGTGGTGGTTAACACCGATCCGCACTCCGTGCGCGAGAGCATGGTGCATCTCGACTTGCAGGCCTTGAATGTCTCGCCCGGATTCAAGGTGACCGATTTAATCACCGGGGCGAGCTACACCTGGGGTGAGCACAACTTCGTGCGGCTAGATGCATTCACTGAGCCGGCACACGTTCTAAGGATCGAGCGATGAACCCTGATGCCCACGAGTTGCAACTGGTTGCAGAGGGACGCCATCACAATCCACACTCGGTTTTAGGTTTTCACCAGGAAGCTAAAAACTGGGTGGTTAGAGCGCTTAGACCATTTGCCAAATCGGTAATGCTCAAGACCAAGTCCGACAACTTTATCGCTGAGCATGTCTTTGGCGGCATTTGGGAGGTCCGCGGCGATAAGAAACTCGGCGACTACCGCATTATTGCCGAATACGAGAACGCCCCTGCTTGGGAGTCCGATGACCCCTACCGCTATTTACCAAAACTTGGTGATCTTGACATCCATCTGATTGCCGAGGGTAGGCACGAGCAGTTATGGCAAGCCCTTGGTGCTCACTACATCGAATCCAAGGATTCGTTAGGCGACACCTCCGGGGTGAGCTTCAAGGTCTGGGCACCAAATGCTCAGAGTGTTCGCGTGGTGGGTGATTTCAATCACTGGGATGGTCAGCTCTATCAGATGCGGTCCATGGGCCACTCCGGTGTGTGGGAGTTATTCATCCCAGGCGTGAAGCCTGGAGCGCTTTACAAGTTCCAGATTCGCACCAAGCATGGCAACTGGATCACCAAGATTGACCCGCTTGCTCGTCGCTGCGAGATTCCACCCGCAACCGCATCAATCGTGGATGCTAGTGATTACAAGTGGTCAGACACGCTTTGGATGGAGAGCCGCGCTAAACAGGATGCACTGCGCTCCCCCATGAGCGTCTATGAGCTTCACCTGGGTTCTTGGCGCGGAGCGAAGAACTACCGTGAGATGGCATCGGATTTGATTGGCCATGTCAAGTTCTTGGGGTTTACTCACGTTGAGTTCATGCCGCTGGCCGAGCACCCATTCGGTGGTAGCTGGGGCTATCAAGTGACCGGTTACTACGCACCAACCTCTCGCTTTGGTAGCCCAGATGACTTCCGATACCTGGTAGACCAGCTTCACAATGCCGGTATCGGCGTGATCATGGACTGGGTGCCAGCGCACTTTCCAAAGGATGACTGGGCCCTTGCTAGATATGACGGCGAAGCTCTCTATGAAGATGCCGATCCGCGCCGTGGCGATCACCCCGACTGGGGCACCCACGTTTTCAACTTCGGCCGCACCGAGGTAAAAAACTTCTTGGTGGCCAACGCGCTCTATTGGCTAGAAGAGTTCCACATCGATGGACTCCGAGTCGATGCGGTCGCTTCGATGCTTTATTTGGACTACTCGAGAAAAGACGGCGAGTGGCTACCGAACATTTATGGCGGTCGAGAAAATCTTGACGCAATCGAGTTTCTCAAAGAGGTAAATGCCACTGCATATAAGCGAAACCCCGGAATCATGATGATCGCCGAGGAGTCGACTGCATTCCCGGGAGTCTCCGCACCCACCGACCAGGGTGGTCTGGGATTTGGCTTCAAGTGGAACATGGGCTGGATGCACGATTCGCTGGAATACATCCAAAAGGACCCGATGTGGCGAAGGTATCACCACGGTGAAATCACCTTCTCCATGCTCTATGCCTACGACGAGAAGTTTGTGCTTCCCATCAGCCACGATGAGGTTGTTCACGGCAAGGGATCGCTTCTTGCCAAGATGCCGGGAGACCATTGGCAAAAACTTGCCAACATGCGCGCCTACCTGAGCTTCATGTGGTCTCACCCAGGAAAGAAGCTGTTATTCATGGGCCAGGAGTTTGCTCAACCCTCCGAATGGTCCGAGTCAAGAGAGCTTGACTGGTGGCTGCTTGATCACCACCCACATCGCGGGATGCAGCAGCTGGTCGCAGACCTAAACCGAATCTATGTAGAAAACCCCGCACTCTGGGAGTTGGACCACGAGCGCGACGGTTTTCAGTGGATCGATGGTGGTAACGCCGATCAGAACCTGCTGAGCTTCTTGCGAATCGATGGCAAGGGAAACCAAATTGCTTGCATCATCAACTTTGCTGGACACCCGTATGAGAACTTCAGAATCGGATTACCAAAGCAAGGTGACTGGACCGAGTTACTAAACACCGACGCCGAAATCTATGGCGGTAGCGGGGTAGGAAATTACGGCTCGGTCAAGGCGGAGGCAAACCCCATGCATGGCAGAGAGTTCTCGGCGAGTGTGAACATCCCACCACTTGGGGCGATCTGGCTAAAAGGCTAGAAAAGTAGCGAGGCCAAGCGCCTTCTGGCGGCTAACACCGGCTCCTCGCTATCACCAATTAGAGTGAATAGCTCCAGCAATCGGGTGCGGATCTGGTCGCGTGCATCGAGATTCACCGCAAACTCGTCAAGTAGCACCTTGAATGCTGCCGCTGCATCGCCTCCAACCAAGAGTTGATCGGCAGCAGCGAAAAGCGCAGCGTGCTCTCCTGGCTCTGGGGCCTGAAGGCGCTTCATCAGTTTGACCTGAGCCAGGCCAGCCTTGGCATCTTGATCAGCAGGCTTCTCAGTCAGATATTTGGCAAAGATTGCCTCCGCAGTATCCAGATCGCCACGATCAATAGCCTCATAGGCTGCTACAAACTCAGCTGGGGCGGGCTTCTGCGCCTCTGTGCCTGCGCCAAGCGACACCCTGCCGGTTAGGCCATTTTGGGCTGCGGCCTGCAGTACCTGAGAGAGAATCTCTGCCATCTGCTGCATGGTGGCTTCGCCCTTGAAAATTGGAGCGGGTTGCCCAGCCAAAATTGCCAGTGCTGCTGGTGCTTGATTCACAGCCACGGCAGCAGCAAGCTGGGGTGAAGTCTCAAGATCGACATCGATACCCACAAGGCGGCCCTCGCCAGAGGCAATGATTTCGGTTAGTGCCTTGCGGACACGAGCTGAGGCCTCTGAAGAGTCTGAGATCAACATGATCACCGGAAGCTTCTCACTCAGTGCTAGGTAGCGACGAAGGGTTGGCTCATCGGCCTTTACTAGCCAAGAGCTGACGGTTTCACCGGCTGGGTTTGCACCGGATGCGGATAGGTCCATAGCGCCAAAGTTTGTCATCGGGTTCCTAGGTTCACGGTGGTGAGAAGCTGCTGGGTAGCACCCAAAAGCCTTACGGGTTGATCGGACCCGGTTGATGGGATGTGGAACAGCAGCATCGAGCCATATCTGGTTTCGATACCGGTTGAGCTACCACCAGTTCCCAAGAGCAATGCCTCGTCACCGGTGATTGCAACCGCGTCGCCAGGCTCCTTGGGGATGATGGTGTAGGTGTCGATCATGTAGATGGCGGCAAGAGCGCCACCGTCTGCGGTTGCCAACATGTTGATCTTGTTATCACCGAGCCTGTGATCAAAGCTCAGGTTGGCATTACTCAAAGTCTCCGTAAGGTTCTGCTGCACAGCAGCCAGATCCATAACGTATTTGTTCTCCGGATCAACCAGCGTTGCCCATGCTGAGTCTCCGGCGTTGTTGATCAGATCACCAACCGCCTCGGGAAGTTTTTGCGGTTCGAAGGAGAGGAACTTGCTGTCAGATTTGACGATGTTCGCACCCACGGTCTCGGCTCCAACCTCAGGGAAGGTGGTGCCGGGCAAAAGGTTGGAGAAGTGCACTAGAACGTAGTTCTCCCTCGCACTCTCCTGACGAAGCACAAGCAGTTGCAGCTGCTCATCACCGGTAACCACCATGACAGATCGTGGCCAGGCATCGGTGGCACTTGGCAGGAATAGCTTGATTGGGCCGGATTGAATCGGTTGTGGCTTGTCATCCGCCTCGGTTCTTCGAAGCAGGTTGTATTCGGCTCTGCGCATCGCTAGCGCGGCACCCGCGGTTCTGACCTCAATGGTCTCTCTGTCCAACTCAGTGTCGGCAATTGAGATGGCCTCAGCAATCTCATCGAGGATTCGAACCAGCTGAACCTTAGTCATCACCGGGGTCAGCGTGTCAGGTGCGGCCGATGGCGAGGGGCTCATCAGCGGGGATTCGTATTGCGGTGTGCAGCCCGCTAGCAAGGAGACGCTGATTAGGCCAGCAACCATTCCTAAACGCTGTGCTCTTCGGCCCTGACCAGGGCGTCGTTGCACGAGAGTCTTGAAACGCCTTGGTCTTGGGCGCTTCGGGCCGCGAAGACCGCGCCCTGGTCGAGCACCACGGTTCTTGAGATACGCATCCCAGAGCACGATCAGCGCGCCGATGAGCATTATGGCAAGGCCGATTGGGGGCAGTGGGCTCAGTGGAATGGCACCCTTAGGCAGAGTCCAGGTAACGACAACCTTGTTCGGAGCAGGGTCATCGCCGGTGCTGGCAATCAAGACCGCCGCTTCATTGCCGGCCGGCACCTTGATGGAATCAAAATCCTTACTGTCTACCGAGGTTCGCCAGATGTCATAGCCGCGGGGGTCGATCAGATTACCCTCCCCTGGCCTTTCGATTTCCGCCAGCGAGACCGTCTGGGAGTCCTGGTTCACCTCGAGCCTTAGCTCCAGGTGCGGCGAAGGAGTCAGCCACGCAATCGCATCCGACTCTCTCACGGTCGCCAGGAAGACTTCTTTGGTGCCGGAGGCGCTCACCTGAACGTTTCCCGGATACGAGGTCAATGTGCGGTTTGGGATAAGTAAGTAAGGAGCGGACTTATCGAGGGTTTTAGTGATCTCGATTCGCTCTAGCGGAGAGTTGCGAATCTGATCAACAACGCCAACCGCGGTAAGGGAAATCCCCAGCACGAAGGCCGTGATTCCGATCCACATCCGCATAAATAGGCTCCTACTAGACTTTCCTAGCCTCTGAAGTTTACCCTTGGCCGCTTAGGAGTCTTGTTGGCAGGCGAATTCAACCGCTTTGAGATAACCCGCAAGGGTTATGACCCCTCGGCTGTTGAACGCGAACTCAGGGAGCTAAACGCTCAGCTGCTTAGGCTCAGCACCGCAAATACCGAAATTACCGAGCGACTTCGCGCCACCGCACTCCAACTGAGTCAATCTGAGGCCGCGCTCGAAGCCACCAAGTCCCCAAACTTTGCGGCATTGGGAGCAAAAGCAGCCAACATCCTCTCCTCCGCCCAGCAGATTGCCTCTGAATTAGAACTAGACGCCCAGCAGGTTTCAGAGCAGATTCTCGCTGAGGCCAAGCTAGAAGCCGAACACCTTCGACTATCGGCCCAGCAGCACTACGACTCGGTTGTCAATCAGGCCACCAGAAGAGCGCAGCGAAAGATAGCGGCCGCGGAGCAAGATGCTGAGCGTGAGATTTCAAGAGCAAAGACCCGGGCCGCCGAAATAGTTTCAGAGGCAGAACGAGAAGCGGCCCGCACCAGGGGCATGGTTGCAACTGAGGTTGCTGCCATGCGCTCGCGATCAAAGCGAGAAATTGCAGCGCAAGAGGCGGAATCAGAAGCCACGAGGTTGGCCCGAGAAGCGCTGGCGCTCGAGAGTTCACTCTCCAGCGAAGAAAAGTTGTCTAAAGCCGCTCAGAAGCGACTTGAGGCCACTCTGGCACTTCTCAGAGCTGAAACCGAAGCCGAGAACCTCGAGAACAACCAAAAGACAATTGCAGAGGCCGAGCAGTATCTCGACCTGGCAAAGCAGGACATGGCGACACTATCTGGCAAGGTTGCGGAACTTCGGTTGGAGCTTGAAACCCTGGAGTTAGAGGCCACAAAGACCCAAAAGCAGATGATTGCTCAGGCAAGAGACAAGGCTGATGCTTTAGTCGCTGCCGCTGAACTGGAGGCTGAAGAAATCACCTCACAGGCTCGAGAGTTGGCTCAGCGCGAGATGACCCAAGCCGATGCTGAGGTGAGGAATTTGAAGAATCAAGCTGCTGCAATCGAGATTTATCTGGAAAACCTGCGTAGCTTGGTAACTGGCGAGCTTTCAAGGAGGAGCGATGGAACAGCGATCTAGAATCACCAACGCTTTTCAGTTCGGCCTTGTTGGCACCCTGGGAGTATTGACCGCGCTCTTGCTTGGTGCTGCAATCTCGCAGACCGCCACGATTTTGACCTATGTCGCAATCGCCATTTTCGTCGCGCTAGGGCTCGACCCAGCGGTTCGAGCGCTCACCAACCGGGGCCTACCGAGGCCATTTGCGGTTGGGATCGTAGTCACGGTTTTCTTGGGTGCTGTTGCGCTTTTGGTTTGGGCAGTTGTTCCGGCAGTTGTGAATGAGGGCCTGAAGCTAATTCGTCGAATCCCAGACTTTATTGATCAGCTAATCACCTCAGATTGGATCGCTTACTGGGACAAGCAGCTCAACGGATCGATTTCAACCGCCGCAGATAACTTCCTCACCTATCTGCTCGATTCCAGCAACTGGCCCACTTTGGTGGGTGGAGTGCTGCAAGTGGGCCTTGGGGCTGCAGCCGGTGCGGTTGGCCTACTGGTCGTGGTGATACTTTCGATCTACTTCATGGCATCAATCGAGGGCATGAAGGAGTATGTCTCCAAGTTGGTTTCCGCTTCTAAGCGCGAACGCTTCATGGCCCTTACGGATCAGGTGACCTACTCGGTTGGTCGCTGGGTAATGGGGCAGGTCACGGTCGCCGCTATTCACGCGGTAGTTCTCTCCGTTTTCCTAAGCTTCGTTTCGGCCCCATATGCGCCACTACTGGCAGTGGTTGCCTTTGTGCTCGCCATAGTGCCGCTGATTGGTTCAGTGTCAGCCGCGGTGTTTGCAACCTTGATCTCACTAGTATCTTCGCCAACCTTGGCCATCACGGTTGGTGTCTTCTACCTGATCTACCTTCAGATTGAGGCCTACCTTGTCAGCCCAAGGGTTATGAAGCGAGCAGTATCTGTGCCTGCGGCTTTGGTTGTCATTGCGGCATTGATGGGTGGAACCCTGCTGGGCATCCTGGGTGCGGTTATTGCAATCCCTATGGCCGCATCGGTCTTGCTAATCGTGCGCGAAGTTTGGATGCCTAGGCAGCAACTTCGCTAGTAGTGAGTTGGTAGCTCTGGGCTCCCTGGCAAGATGATTTGCGCAATCTGGTTCAGCACTCTTCGAGTGGCCTTCTCCCCTACCCACAGATGCTTCTCGCCATCAAAGGCGTAGACCACCGCGTTCTGCACAATCCCAAAGCGCTCGGCAGCCTGCGGTGGCTGAAGATAGTCATCCAACTCGGGCACCAATACATGCATCGGAACATCACCGCTGTTCCAACGCCTTAGATCTTCATCGGTTGCTCGGTGCAGCGGCGGTGATAGCAGGATGGCACCTTGGATATCGTTTTCTGGGCCATATTTGATGGCAAGTTCGGTACCAAAGGACCAACCCACCAACCAGAGGTTCTTTAGGCCTCGCTGTTTACAGAACTCAACGGCCGCCGCAACATCAAAGCGCTCTAGATTTCCTCCGTCAAAGCTTCCCGTCGATTTACCTCTTGGTGACTCGGTGCCGCGAGTGTTGAATCTAAGCACCGCAACCCCCAGTAGCTCAGGCAGTCGATTAGCGGCCTTGCGATAAATGTGAGAGTCCATGAAACCACCGTGGGTGGGAAGTGGATGAAGAGTTATCAGCGTCGCGATAGGTTCATGGCCAATTGGAAGCGCTAGCTCGCCAACCAGGGTTTGACCATCTTCAGTGTGAAGCTCGATCTCTTCGCGAATAGCAGGGAGCTCGGTGGCGGCCTTGATCTCTTCCACTAGTGCAGGACCCCATCAAAGAGTTTCCAGCAGTGATTGTGGAAGTGACGCCTTGACTGAACTCCGCGATGCACATCCCAGGCAACCGTGTGGATCACACCCTGCGAAATTGTGAGCGAACAAACCGGGCAGATCCAACTCTTGCCCTCTTCCTGGGAGTTACCCCAGGTTTGTTGCACTTGAAATTCGTAGCCACGCTTGATTTCGGTTTTTGGCAGCGAGAGTCGAACTCGGTTTAGGTCCAGCTCTTCGATCTTGATTGGTGCCTGCCGGCGACGTTTGCCGCGCGCCACTTTAGTACCAGCCGCGTCTATCGGAGTGAGCAAGGGCAGAACAGGGCTTGCCATAGCGACCCTTGATGTAGCCAATGCCCCACTTGATCTGAGTCTCAGGGTTAGTGCGCCAGTCCGCACCAGCTGAAGCCATCTTGCTACCGGGTAGTGACTGCGGGATGCCATACGCACCGGAGGACTTGTTTTCTGCGTTCCAGCGCCAGTTGCTCTCGCGCTCCCACAACTTCACCAAACAGGAATATTGGTTGTAGTCCCAGCCTTTGGCATTGACCATCTCTAGCGCAAACGCTTTGGCTGTGTTTGGGACTGGGTAGGGTGCGGAATTGATAAACAGTGCATCGCCACCGGTCAGTAGTTCAAACCCGCCGCGAGTGAAGTCTTCATCGTTGTCGATCTCAATGATTTCGAGTTGCTGGAACTCTTCTTCAGGGCCCTCAAAGACCTGCACGGTCTGAGCAGAAGCGATCTGTCCCGAGTAGGGGTCAACAGCGGTAACCAGCACCAGCGAAGCCACAAAAACAAAGCCCAGCGCCGGTAGTAGGCGGGGCTTAGTTTCGCGCTTAAGACTGTGTTTACCCAACAGACTCCCTTACGACAGCTTTTAACCCTAGGCGCTAATTAGCGATGAGGCAATTAGCCAAGGGCTTTTTGGCAGTGCAGGGTCCTAATCACTAGGTTCAAAAAGGTGTCTACTTCAAGCCGGTCCAAGCCGTTTCTGGAGCGCCTAAAGCCTATGGTTCGAAGCTCTAACGACTCGGGGGCACTGAGCACACCCCGCTTAACATCGATGCGCTTTAGCAGTGATGCAACATCGCGCTTACTAAAGCCTTGACTCTGAACCGAGAATGACTTTTTCGCCCCGGCTTCTAAGACAGCCCTTATCTCTTTGAGGTTGCTCGCAAGCTCTTGCGAGACCTTGGTGCGGGATGACCTGACCAACCCAGCGATCTCTCGTTCCAAGAAGATTTCGGCGAGTTTGGCGATGGCTGAATCCACGACCGGAATCTGGTAACCGCCTGGGACTAAATCAAACTTTGCCACGTTCACCACCGCGGAGGTGACGAGCTTTAGCTCGGGGTTTTCGTATTGGCGCTGAAGTCTTTGCAAGAGCACATCAACCTGCTCTGGGTCATAACCCAGAACCTTTGGTTTGGTGCGCGGAAAGTCCATGCCTAGAACACTACGTGAGAAAGTAGGTAGGCAATAAAAGTTGATGGCAAAAGGGAATCTAAGCGGTCCATAACACCTCCATGCCCGGGAAGCACATCCCCCATGTCCTTCACTTCAAGATCTCGTTTGATCAGTGACTCAGACAGATCCCCCATGACCGAGCTGATGAGTATTGCTAGGCCAAAGACTAAGCCGAACCAAATGCTCTCGCCCAATAGCCATACAGTTGTTACTCCACCAAATATTGCACCAACCGCGGAAGCAAGTAAACCCTCCCAGGTTTTCTTGGGGCTAATTTCTGGTGAAAGTTTGGTTCTGCCCCAAACCCTGCCAATCAAATACCCAAAAGAGTCAATAGCAACCGTGGTCAGCACAAACCCAAATACCCAAATCGTGCCGTTCTCTTTTTGAATCAGCAGTGCCCCGAAGCTTATTAGCAGCGGGATGTAGATCATTATGAAAGCGCTAGCACCGAAATCGCGCAGGGTTGCTTTCGTCGACTGCCATTTTTTGGCAAGCAATAAAAACAACAGTCGCCAGGAGACCATCACACCGATCGCAACCCAGATAGTGAGCCACTGCCCCTGGGGTCCAAAGTAGAAAGCCATCAAAGGTGTCAAAAATGCTGCGATGGTAGCTGGAATTCTCGGGACATGCCAACCGCTTTTGCGCATCGCGGTCGCTAACTCCCAGACTCCCCCGGCTGCAGCCAGGGCGGTGAGAAGGACGAAAAGGAGCGGCTGAATCAGTGAAAGAAGGAAAATTCCACCCAGCCCAAATCCGACCAGTAACCGAGTTACTAGGGACTTGGACTTGGTCTCTTCCAACTAAACCTCGAGCAGTTCTGCTTCTTTGTTCTTTAGCGACTCATCGATCTTGTCGATGTGTAGCTTGGTGATGGACTCGAGCTCCTTCTCGGCACGCTCAACCTCATCTTCACCGGCGCCACCGTCCTTCTTCAAGGCCTCTAGGTCTTCTTTGGCTTTGCGGCGGATGTTGCGAACCGAGACGCGTCCATGCTCGGCCTTGTCGCGAGTGAGCTTGACATACTCCTTGCGACGCTCTTCGGTGAGCTCTGGGAGGTTTAGACGAATCACAGAACCATCGTTGTTTGGCTGAGCACCTAGGTTTGGCATCGCCTGCAGCGCGGTCTCAATCGCCTTTAGTGCACTCTTGTCATAAGGGGTGATCAAGATTGAGCGCGCCTCTGGGTTCTGAATACCACCGAGCTGGCCAAGCGGAGTTGGGGTGCCGTAATAGTCGACCATTACCTTCTGGAACATCGCAGGGTTAGCGCGACCGGTGCGCACTGAGGCAAAGTCCTCACGGGTGGACTCAACCGCCTTGTCCATCTTGTCTTTGCAGTCGCTAAGAATCTCTTGAATCATTTCTTCCCTATCTCTCTAAGCTCTAACCGCAGTGCCTACTGGCTCACCCAGCAGGGCCGCGGAAACATCTTCCATACCAAATACCCGCATCGGCATCTTGTTGTCCATGCAGAGCGAAAACGCCGTGGCATCAACCACCTTCAAGCCTTGAATCAATGCGTCCTGGTAGCTAACCTCGGTCAGCTTCTTGGCATCTGGGTTCTTTCTTGGGTCGGCCGAGTAAACCCCGTCAACGCCATTCTTTGCAACCAAAACCTCATCGGCGTGCACTTCGAGAGCTCGCTGAGCAGCGACCGTGTCGGTTGAGAAGTAAGGCAATCCCGCACCCGCACCAAAGATCACAACGCGACCCTTTTCTAGGTGTCGAATGGCGCGAAGTGGCAGGTAAGGTTCGGCAACCTGAGCCATGGTGATGGCGCTTTGAACTCGAACATCGCCTCCGGCTTGTTCGATAAAGTCCTGCAGCGCGAGGGCATTCATGACGGTGCCCAACATACCCATGTAGTCCGCTCGGGAGCGGTCGATACCTCGGTTTGAAAGCTCGGCACCTCGGAAGAAGTTTCCACCACCAACCACGATGGCAATTTCAACGTCTTTGGCAGCGACAGCAATGTCCTTTGCGATCTTGGAAACCACATCTGGGTTGACACCCAGGGACCCGCCACCAAAGGCTTCACCGGAGAGTTTTAGTAGGACTCTGCGCTTCTTAGACATAAGAATTCCTCCGGTGATTCTGGGCTTAGATGCGCCCAGATAATCCTAGGGCGAGAAAAGACAACGGGCCCGGTCTTTCGACCGAGCCCGTCCTAGTTTTTTGCTAATTACGCTCCAACGCGGAAGCGAACAAAGCTGGTGACCTTTAGGCCTGCGTTCTCAAGAACTTTGCCAACCGAGAACTTGTTGTCCTTGGCGAAGTCCTGGTCAAGTAGACAGGTCTCCTTGAAGAAGCCGGTGACACGACCCTCAACGATCTTGGCCAAAGCTGCCTCTGGCTTGCCCTCGTTACGAGCGGTCTCCTCAGCGATCTCGCGCTCTTTGGCAACGATCTCGGCTGGGACATCCTCACGGGATAGGTAGGTTGGGTTGAAAGCTGCGATGTGAACTGCAACGTCGTGAGCAGTGTCAGCATCTGCGCCCTCGTAAGCAACCAACACACCTACCTGTGGAGGTAGGTCACGGCTGGTGCGGTGCATGTAAGCGTCAACGCCAGCTGCGGAAACCACAGCGATGCGACGAAGCTCAACCTTCTCACCCATGATTGCGGCCTGGTCGGTGATTGCATCTGCAACGGTTGCAGATCCGTGAGGCGCAGCAAGAGCTGCCTCAACGGTCTCTGCACCAGCTGCAACTGCAGCGTCAGCAACTGCCTCAGCCAAAGCGACGAAGTTGTCTGCCTTAGCAACGAAGTCGGTCTCGCAAGCTAGCTCAATCAGAGTTCCCTTGCCACCGGATACGCGCGCCACAACCAAACCGTTGGAGGTGGTGCGACCCTCGCGCTTTGAAACACCCTTCAGGCCCTTGAGACGTAGTAGCTCAAATGCCTTCTCGATGTCTCCGTTGGCCTCGTCAAGAGCGCCCTTGCAGTCCATCATTCCGGCGCCTGACTTCTCGCGAAGCGCCTTTACATCTGCGGCGGTGTAGTTAGCCATGCTTATGCATCCTTCTGAGCCGAGGTCTCCTCGGCTACGGTCTCTGCGGCTGGAGTCTCGGAAGCTGCGCCGCCCTCGAGAAGCTCGCGCTCCCACTCAGCTAGTGGCTCAGCCTCTTCGCCACCCTTCTGGTGGCGAGCGATCATGCCGTCAGCTGCTGCGTCGGCAATGACCTTGGTCAGGATCTCGATGGCGCGGATTGCGTCATCGTTTCCTGGAATACCAATGTTTACGTCATCTGGGTCACAGTTGGTGTCCAAGATGCCGATTACTGGGATGCCCAGCTTCTTCGCCTCGGTGATGGCTAGGTGCTCCTTGTTGGTGTCGACAACCCACAGCGCACTCGGGGTGCGTGCAATGTTGCGGATACCGCCGAGAACCTTCTCTAGCTTCTCCTTCTCGCGGCGAAGGATTAGTAGCTCCTTCTTGGTGAGACCCGACTTCGAAGTGTCATCAAAGTCCATGGTCTCCAGCTCCTTCAGGCGCTGAATTCTCTTGTTAACGGTGTTGAAGTTGGTCAGTAGACCACCTAGCCAACGCTCGTTGATGAATGGCTGACCTACGCGCTTTGCCTCAGTGGCAACGACTTCCTGAGCCTGCTTCTTGGTGCCAACGAACATGATGCTTCCGCCGTTTGCGACTAGGTCGCGAACGTAGTTGTAAGCCTTGTCGATGTGCTCTACAGACTGCTGTAGGTCGATGATGTAGATACCCGAGCGATCAGTCAGAATGAATCGCTTCATCTTTGGGTTCCAACGACGGGTCTGGTGCCCGAAGTGGACGCCAGCGTCAAGCAGCTGGCGAACGGTTACAGTGGCCATGCGGCCCCTCCTTTGGGCATAAATATGCCCCTCAGTTCCATGCTTTGATCGGTTGATCAAAACCCTGGTGCCCTCTCCAAACAGAACCGCACTTGTCGGACCGAGCTGTTTGGGTGCGTAAGGACACGCGAATTCGGCCTGAGCAATGCTCAAGCCGTAGCACCAGCATAACAGCGAGACGTCTAGTTATCCACCGTTTTATTTGCAGGAATTTGCCCTAATTTCATCGACTGCAGACTCACTTCATGTTGAAACTGATCTCGATCTTGATCCTCACCCTGCAAGCAGTCACGCCGAGGCTCCAAACGGAGTTTTGGGCCGAACCGATCCCGTTCTTTCACGAAAACGTTCAGGAGCAGTACCTCGCACCAGTTAGCAAGTATGGCGCTGGCCATCGCGGGGTGGACTTTCATTTGGCTCCCAATGAAGCGATCTCGGCACCAGCCACAGGAACGCTGGCGTTTTCGGGGAAAGTGGTGAATCGAAACGTTGTAACGCTCAGGACAGCTACCCACCTGGCAAGCTTCGAGCCAGCCTGCACCGAATTCGAAGTGGGTGAGCAGATTGTCGCTGGAGAACCATTTGCGTTTCACTGTCCGGCAGGTAGCGACTATGAATACCACTGTGAGAACTGCGTGCATTTCTCGGTTAGGGACGAGAACGGCTACCTCTCTCCAATCCAACTGATCGAACCGCTCCTGCCCAGCGTGTTGAAGGCCTAAGCTCTGGGATGAGCTTGATCAAAACTTGTTTTGAGACGCTCTATTGAGACATGGGTGTAGATCTGGGTTGTGCCCAGCGAGGCGTGACCCAACAGCTCCTGAACAGCACGCAAATCTGCCCCATGATCCAGCAGGTGAGTTGCTGCAGAGTGACGCAGAGTGTGCGGTCCAGCTTTACCAGTCGAAGTTCTTTCCAGCTCATTTGCCACCAGCGAATAGACCTGGCGAACACCAACTCTCTTTCCGCGGGAGCTCAACAGCAACGCCTCCGGAGAAGTTGGAATCTGGAGCTTTGGCCTTCCAAATCTCACATAGCGCTCAATCGCCTCAGCCGCATAATGACCATATGGCAGCATCCGCTGCTTCGAACCCTTACCAGTCACCATCACAAGGTTTCGGGCAAAGTCAACATCCGCCAAATCAATTCCACAAAGTTCGCTCACGCGCATGCCAGTGCCATACAGAAGCTCAAACGCGACAAGCTCCATCTGGGCAATCGGATCATCTTGAGATCTTGTTCGCATTCGATCCAGGATCTCGTCCAAAGACTTTTCGGTAGCAACCTTTGGAAGGACCTGATCGAGCTTTGGGGACTTCAATCTCAAACCAAAATCAACCGGGATCACCCCAGCCTCAAAAAGGTGTGAGGAGAACGCTCTGACAGCCGCACTTTTTCGTGCGAGCGTTGACTTCGCTCCACCCGCCTTTGAAATGGCAAAGAGCCAATCACGCACCGCTTCGAGATCAAACGCAAGCTTTTTGGATTGTGCGTATTCAACTAATTCACGAAGGTCGGAGCCGTAGCTCTTGATGGTGTTGGCAGCCAGACCTCGAGCGGCAAGATGCCGAAGGAATGCCTCAAGCTCAATTGAAATCCGCTCCACAAACCTAAGACTAAATGCCTCGCTGAGAATCTTGGCTGAGGTGCTCAGTTCGCAGCTAAGAGATCTCTCCCGCCAGCCGAAGAATTCTGAGCTCCCGGATTACTTGAGAGATGCCCAGGCCTGCCTCCCGAGCGATCGCGGCTGGTTCCTGACAGCCCTCTCGCATGGCGTCTAGCACTCGTTTTTGATCCAAGGTTGGTTCGACCTGTTCGCCGAAGTCCCAAGGGCTAGCAATGCCTTCCCTGATCATTGCATTGCAGCCTTGCAGTCCAGCGTCGCCCCAATTGCCAGCAACCGCAAAGACGTCTCGGCCCATCGATCTGGCATGGTTAGCGGTGTTTTTTGAACCAGAGCGAAATCCCGCCTCTACCACCACCAGGTATTCAGATATCGCCGCAATGAGTCGATTGCGCTGCAAGAATCGAAATCTCGATGGTGAGGCGCCTGGTGCCAATTCAGAAACCAACGCTCCTGATGATCGCACCATCTCATGAAATAGCTCCCAGTTCTCCATTGGGTATGCCCGGTCTAATCCGCCAGCCATGAACGCGACGGTTGTTTGTTTTAGATCCAGTGCCGCTCGGTGGGCTGCAGCATCGATCCCCTTGGCTCCGCCAGAGACGACTGACATCCGGATCTGAGAGACCACTCGGTTGGCATTTCTAAGCCCACGCTCAGAAGGTGATCTGGTTCCAACAACCCCAGCAAACTCTTGCTCGAGACAGCCCTCATCCCCTGCCACCCATAGGAGATAGGGGGCATGTGAACCCAGGTCGTGGAAGCGTTGAAATGTCTTTGGGATTTGAAAATCAAAAACGGGCCTCGCTCCCCAACGAATACCGCGTTCAACCGCAGCAGCCACATCCAGGTGCGGAAGTCGAAGTGAAATGCGTTCAATTAGATCGGGGAGCTTGGCAACGTACTCGGGAGCGTAGAGCTCCAGCAGTTCAATCCAGAGCGTTCGAGCTCTGCCCACCCGATAGTCCTCAAGAGCCATGACTCCGCGCAGTTCGAAGATTTTGTGCGCAAGGGCATCTCCTGGTTCGTGCAGCATCGACCAAAGAATTAGTTCGTGTTGAGAGTCATCTAGGTGCATGCAATCAGCATGCAAAATGATGGGTTATTGGTGAAGCGGTGAGTCTGAGATTGTGGATAACTAGGACTGATCGCCCACTGCTAGTTCTTCCGGAATCTCCAGCTCTTTGTTGCCAATCTCTTCGACATTTACGTCTTTGAAGGTCATTACCTTGACCTGCTTCACGAAGCGGTCAGTGCGATAGATGTCCCAAACCCAAACATCTTGCATAGCAAGTTCGAAGTAGAAATCGGTGGCGGTATCAACCCTCTTGAGTTCAACCTCATTGGCTAGGTAAAAGCGACGTTCGGTCTCAATCACGTAGCGAAACATCTTCACTACGTCTCGGTACTCACGATAGAGCGCTAGTTCCGCGTCTCTGTCGTAGTCTTCGAAGTCGTTCTCGTCCATATCCCCCACAGTCTATGTCCTTAGAAAAGCCCCTCATCAAGAATCTTTCCCAGCCAACTAACTCGGTGCTCCTGGCATGGACCAAACTCTCTCAAAGCAGCAATGTGACGCTCCGAGGCATATCCCTTGTTTCCCGACCACTCATAAGCCGGAAACTTTTGATCGAGCTCAATCATGACCTGATCCCTGGCCACCTTCGCAGTTAGGGCTGCTGCCGACACCACAGCGCAGTCTCGGTCAGCCTTGGTGCGGAGCACCACCGGCAGCGAAACCAAGCCCTGTAGAAAGTTGTGCGAGCCATCAAGCAGGATCACTCCACTTGAGACCCCCAGAGTTTCGATAGCCCGAAGCGCTGCCTGCTGCAAAGACCAGGAAATGCCTTTGGATTCAATCTCAGCGACGCTGGCGTATCCAACTGAAGTTTCTGTCCAGGTGCTGACCAGGTTGGCCACTGAAGTCCGCTTTGCCTCTGCGATCAGCTTGCTATCTCTTAGCCCAGCTGGAATTTCTGACGTGGTGTCAGCGGTGAAAAGTGCTGCGCCAACCGCTACGGGGCCTGCGATTGCTCCCCTACCGACTTCATCAATACCAATTACACGGCCATATTGAGCGAGTAATTGGGTTTCAAGCTCAAGGCTTGGGAACGTCACTAAAGACCTCTGGGTAGTTGGAAAGCCATTCAAAATTCGAAACCGGCCAGGAAATTACAAATGCCTTGCCCACCACGAAACTCTGATCGACAAACCCCTTGCTTGGGAGATCCTGGTGAAACCGGGAGTCGGTTGAGTTGCCTCGGTTATCACCCATAACCCAATAGCTTCCCTCGGGAACAACGACCTTGAATTCAATATCCGAAGGCGTTGATCCTGGAGCGATGTAGGGCTCATCAATCGGCACGCCGTTGATAATCAATCGCCCCTCCGGATCGCAGCACTCCACGGTGTCACCTGGGAGTCCAATTACACGCTTCACGAGGTGCTCAGCGGAATCTGGTGCAGTAATACCGAAGGTCCCAAGGACAAAGTCGGATAGCTCCTGCAATGGCTCCTTTGGCTCCGTTGGAATAGCTCCTAGCCAGCCTCCGGGGTCTTTGAAAACTACGATGTCACCGTGTTCAATTGGCATCAAATCTGGAGCCATGACATTCACAATGATGCGGTCGTTGATCTGCAGGGTCTCAAGCATCGAGCCAGATGGAATGTAAAAAGATCTGATCAAAAAAGCCTTAATGGCCACCGACAGCACCATTGCGGTGCCGACGATGACCAAAAAGTCAATTACAAAAGCTACAAACCAGTTCTTCCGGGCCATCTTGAACCAGCGCCTAACATCGGCGAGTCTGGAGTGGCTGCGGGGCCTAAGCTCCCCGGAATCTGACATGTTGCTAAGTCTAGTTAGACGTTCTCGCGCTTCTCGCGAATCTTTGCTGCCTTACCGCGAAGGTCGCGTAGGTAGTAAAGCTTCGCACGGCGAACATCACCCTTGGTCACAACCTCAATCTTGTCGATTACTGGGCTGTGTACTGGGAAGGTACGCTCTACGCCGATCTGGAAGGAGACCTTGCGAACGGTGAAGGTCTCGCGAACACCGTGGCCAGAGCGACGGATTACTAGACCCTGGAAAACCTGGATACGGCTGCGGTTACCTTCGATGATGTTTACGTGAACCTTGACAGTGTCACCAGGACGGAATGCTGGGATGTCGGACTTTAGGCTCTTGGCATCAACAACGTCAAGAATGTGCATTTTTTGCTCTTTCCTTTTGCGCGCAGGTCAAAACGGTCAAATTTGAATATCTTTATGTCCTTTGCTCCCCTGCGGCAGAGTCCGTGGACACAAGCAGGAATTCTGCCACAGCCAAAGGCTGTTGGCAACCACGAACTCTCACGAACGAGCGATTCGCATGAGCGGGGATTCGAAAAATCGCATAGAAAGCCACGCAAGTGGACTGCAGATACTCAGAATCAGGATCCAGGACAGGGGAATAACGAGAATCGAAGCAAGGGGTGGCCATCCAGCAAAGAGTGTTGCCGGGATCACGATGGGTAGCAACGCAAGAATCACAAAGTGCATGAAAAAAATGAAATAACTGTGCCGACCCAGCCACTGCAATACACCTCTTAGGCGACCCCTCACTACTCCGCTGAACAAGAGCCCAAGGCTTACGAACCCAGCCGCCTCAATCGGGTTGCCATAGATCGCCGGGGTAAGAACGAAGGAAAGCAACCAGAGAAGTAGAAGCAGTTTTTCACGCGATTCCTTGCTGAGCCCAGTGATAGAAACCCTCTCGCCCACAATCCTCAGGTGCCTGGCTCCAAGCCAACCGAGGAGAAAGAAGTTGAAACCAGTTTGAAAACTTAGCCTACGGAGTGACTCACCTAAACCCCAGCCTTCAAGCGAGAAGAATGATGCGATGATTCCGAGCAGATTGACTCCAACAGCCAAGGCCACTAGAACTTCTGTGCTCCGTTTTCGGAGGAAAAAGAACAGGATGTAGCTGAGAACTTCAATTTGAATCGACCAGGCGCCTCCAATGAAGGAATCGAAAAATTGAGGGTGGGTCCATAAAGCAAAAGAGAGCGCCAAGAGGAAAGCCAGAATAAGCTGACCCGAGAATCCGTCCCTCATCGACAGGATTGCCAGCCAAATTATTGAAAACACCGCCCATAGAGGCCAAATTCTGAAGAATCGACTCTTTGCGAACCCCCTTGAGTTGAAATCATCAGCGGAATATATGGTCGCAAGCAGGTAGCCAGACAGCAAGAAAAACAACTCGACCCCGAATCGCCCTGATGCGAAAATGGTCAGTAATGCGTTTTCTGCACCATGGTCGTTGGATCCCCCACCTATTTGCCACACGGACATGGAGTGAACGAGAACTACACCAGAGACGGCAACGCCCCTGACGACATCGAGAAACCCAAGCCGCATCGCTCCCCCGCTTAAAAATCAAACTCGAATCTAAAGATACCCGAGCAGGTCTGGTCTATTGCGCTCAGTGCGCTCCAGCTGTTGCGCTTTACGCCATTTCTCGATCTCAGCATGATGTCCAGATAGCAGAACCGTTGGAACCTCAAGACCGCGCCACGAGGCAGGCTTGGTAAAGCTTGGGTATTCGAGCAATCCGTCAGAGTGAGACTCTTCGACAATTGATTCAGCATTACCCATAAAGCCAGGAATCAGCCTCGTAATTGCCTCAATCATCACCATGGCAGCAACCTCGCCCCCGTTTAGCACATAGTCGCCAATAGAAACCTCGAGGACTTTGGCGCGGGTTTTGGTGTGTTCAACTACTCGCTGATCTATCCCCTCATAGCGACCACAGGCAAAGATGATGTGCTGCGACTTGGCAAGCTCTTGAGCCAAGCCTTGAGTGAACGGAATACCGGCTGGGGTCGTAAAGATGACTACTGGCTCAGAGCCCTCAGGAATTAGCTGATCAAATGCCTCACCCCAAGGCTCTGGCTTCATGACCATGCCAGCTCCCCCGCCATAAGGGGTGTCATCGACCGTTTTGTGACGGTCGTGAGTCCACGCTCTTAGGTCATGAGCCTGAAAGCTGACCAGCCCCGCCTCACGGGCTTTACCCAGCAGAGAAAGCTCTAGCGGCTGAAAGTAATCAGGGAAGATGCTGACGGCTTCAATTCGCATCGCTGGCTGCTTCTTCAACCGGTTCTGGAATTTCTTCGAACAGGCCACCAGGTGGGGTGATCTCGATTAGACCAGCATCAACATCAACCCTTGGCACAAATGCCTTCACAAACGGAAGTAGCACCTCACCTGTTTCGGTCTTGATGGCGAGTAGATCCTGAGCGGGCCGGTGATCAACTCGTGCTACCGAACCAATCTCCTGCCCCTCGCGAATCACCTTCAAGCCGGCAAGCTGGTGGTCATACCAGGCATCTGGCTCTTGGGGGCTGACTCCAAGTGGCTGCTCAACTAAAAGAATTGCTTTGATAAGTGACTCTGCAACAGTTCGGTCGTTTACGTCTTCGATAAAGAGCACCGGAGAAGAGTTGAACCACTTCAACTCGGAAACTTTGATGGTCTTCCCAAACCAAGGAGAGTCCTCGGGAACCTGAAGTTCGAACTCAGCGCCCTTTACAAAGCGCTCGTTTGGGGAATCTGTATATAGCTCAAGCTTGATTGCTCCCTTTAGACCGTGGGCCTTCAGGAGCCTTGCGACGCGGAGCTTGGTGGAACTAGAAATCTGTGTCCACCACGTCGACTCGAACCCTCTTACCATCGGAGAGGGCGTTGATGATGGTTCTCAGGGCAGTCGCGGTTCTACCGTTCTTGCCGATTACACGACCTAGGTCGTCTGGGTGCACGCGCACCTCCAGCAACTCACCGCGACCGTTGTTTCTGACGGCTACGGTTGCGTCATCCGGGTGATCCACGATGGCGCGAACAAGGTGCTGGAGGGTCGCTTGCAACATAACTACTACTCAGCCTCTACTTCAGCGGCTGCCTCTTCGGCTGCTGCCTCTGCTGGTGCCTCTGCCTCAGCTGCTGGAGCCTCAACTGCAGTCTCTTCAACTGCAACTTCCTCAGCAGGTGCCTCGGCTGCAGGAGCCTCAGCTGCAGGAGCCTCTTCGACAGCGGCCGCCTTCTCCTTCTTTGGAAGGATTACGGACTTCTTGGCAGTGTCAGGGCTGAAAGCTTCTTTTGATGCCTGTGGCTTGACGGTGTTCTTCTTCTCGCCCTTGGCGTTAGCTAGGTCACCGGTCAGCTTCAGGATTACAGCTGCCTGCTCGGTTGGCTGTGCGCCAACGGAGAGCCAGTACTGTGCACGCTCTGAGTTAACCTCAATGATTGATGGGTCGGTGGTTGGTACGTAGCGACCAATCTCCTCGATTACACGACCATCGCGGTGAGTGCGAGAGTCAGCTACCACGATGCGGTAGTGCGGGCTGCGCATCTTGCCAATGCGCTTTAGGCGGATCTTTACGGCCACAATTCTCCTGTGTGAGTGTCTGGGGCGAGTTTCCACCGTGAGCGTGGGGGCACACTCGGAGGTTTCTCAATGGTTTTCGATTTCGTCTGGATAGAGGGTCGAGACGCTCGAACTCGAAAAGTATTCCAGAAAAAGCTGGTTTTCGCCAGCACTAAAGCCCAAAAGCCGAGCCCGAGCCATCGGACTTCTCGGATCCGAAGCTCAAGCCCGCATTCTCGGCAGCTCGCTTGGCAGGGTTTCCGCTCTTGGAACCCTTCTTTTTCTTGTCGTTCCTTTTCTTGCCGCCCATAAATCCACCACCAACGGTGCCGCCGGCAAGAACGGGGTTGGTGCCTGGGATGTTGGGAACACCGCCGCGAGCCATGGTCTTCATAACTTTGGCTGCCTGTTCAAAGCGGTTCACCAGTTGATTCACTTCGGTGACCGAAGTTCCGGAACCCTTCGCGATACGCATTCTGCGTGAGCCATTCAGCACCTTTGGGTTGTTTCGCTCCAAAGGAGTCATCGAATAGATGATCGCCTCGGTACGGGTGATCTCGCGCTCATCAAACTCTTCAAGCTGCTTCTTCATTTGACCAACGCCTGGCAACATGCCAAGCAGGTTCTTCATGTTGCCCATTTTCTTGAGCTGCTGCATTTGCTCAAGGAAGTCCTGAAGAGTGAATTCCTCTTTGGCTAGCTTCTCGGCGAGACGCTTGGACTCTTCCTCATCGAAGTTCTTCTGAGCCTGCTCGATCAGGGTGAGAATGTCACCCATGTCCAGAATGCGACTTGCCATGCGGTCCGGATAGAACGGCTCAAAGGCATCTAGGCCCTCACCGGTAGAGCTGAACAGAATTGGCGCGCCAGTGACCGTAGCAACCGAAAGTGCTGCACCACCGCGGGAATCACCATCAAGCTTGGTTAGCACCACACCGGTGACGCCAACACCGTCATGGAAGGCCTTTGCAACATTCACAGCATCTTGACCCAGCATGCTGTCCACAACAAACAGCACCTCGTCAGGATTGACCGCGGCTCGAATGTCTCGAGCCTGCTTCATCATCTCCTCGTCAACACCTAGACGACCAGCGGTGTCGACGATTACAACCGAATACTGCTGCTTCTTAGCAAAAGCAATTGAATCCTGCGAAACCTTAACTGGGTTACCAACCCCATTGCCAGCCTCCGGGGCAAACACCGGAACTCCGACCTTCTCTCCCAAAACCTGGAGCTGGGTAACAGCATTTGGGCGCTGCAGGTCAGCCGCAACCAAAAGTGGGGTGTGACCCTGTTCCTTCAGCCACTTGGCGAGCTTGCCGGCGAGTGTGGTCTTACCGCTACCCTGCAGACCAGCCAACATAATCACGGTTGGTGGGTTCTTCGAGAATGAAAGTTTTCTTGCCTCGCCGCCCAAGATTGCCTTGAGCTCATCGTTGACGATCTGAACAACCTGCTGAGCAGGGTTCAGAGCCTTGGAAACCTCATCACCGAGTGCCCGGTCCCGAACCTTGCCCGTGAAGGTCTTGACGACCTCGAGGGCAACATCGGCTTCGAGCAGAGCACGGCGAATGTCGCGCAGGGTCCCATCGATGTCGGCAGCCGAAAGCTTGCCCTTACCCCGAAGGTTTTTGAAGGTATCCGAGAGTCTCTCAGAGAGGTTTCCGAACAAAACTTTGCTCCTACTTGTAAGCGACTAGGCCTTTGGCAAATTCTTCTGGCGAGAAAAAGGCGAAATCATTTACACCCTCACCAACTCCTACGAGCTTAACTGGCAGATCGAGCTCCTGTTGCAGCGCATACAAGATTCCACCCTTGGCACTGCCATCCAGTTTTGTCATGACAATCCCTGTCACCTTTGCCACCTCGGCGAATGCTTTTGCCTGGGCCATGGCATTTTGCCCAGTGGTGGCATCAATAACTAGCAGCACCTCAGAGATTCGAGCCTGTTTCTCAACGGCTCGCCTAACCTTGCCAAGCTCATCCATCAAGTCTTTTTTGTTTTGCAATCGGCCTGCAGTATCGATGATGGCGATGTCCGCCTGCTTAGTCAATGCCAACTCAACGGTTTGATACGCAACCGATGCCGGATCCTGGCCCTCACGCTCAGGTCTAACAATCTCTGCCTCGGCGCGCTGGGCCCAGGTTGCCAGCTGATCTACGGCTGCAGCGCGGAAAGTATCTGCAGCCCCAAGTACTACGCTCCAGTCACCATCTTTTAGCCACCTTGATAGCTTGCCGATAGTTGTGGTCTTACCTGCTCCGTTGACTCCGACCACCAAGATCACATATGGCAAATCGCCAGATGACAGATTAAGTGCGGCGTCCGATCTAGTGAGGCGTTTGGTGAGTAGGTCCTTTAGTAGCAGCCTCAGCTCAGGATCAGAGCTTGCACCAACTCGGTTCGCTTCACGCTTCAGATCGTCAGTTATCTCAAGGGCAGCATCAACCCCAAAGTCCGCCCGAATCAAAATGTCTTCCAGATCATCAAGGTCGACACCACTTGAAAACAAAGACCTGATGCCGTTGCCCAGAGAACGCTTCGGAAGCTCGACCTCAGCCAGGACTGGGGGCTCATCAGACAACTTTTCGACAGGTTGCTCAGGCTTTGGCTCGAAGGCAGGCTCTGCCTGGGCAGGCTTGGCTGGCTCTGCGACTAAATCCACAACCGCAGGTGCGGTTGGTGCTGATTGTTCAACAACCTCAGGAGCAGACTGAACCTCCAGAGAGGTCTCTGACTTTTCACCTCGAAGTCGCTTCAGAAACTTGAACATCATTTGTCCTTGTCTAGCTTCTGGCCAACGACCTGACTCATACCGTCTTGACGCATTGAAACACCGTATAGCGCATCGGCAATCTCCATCGTGCGCTTTTGGTGGGTAACGATGATCAACTGCGACGAGGTTCTCAAACTGTCGATCACATCGAGCAGTCGACCAAGGTTTGCATCGTCCAAGGCAGCCTCAACCTCATCAAGCACATAGAAGGGGCTTGGTCTTGCCTTGAATATGGCGATCAACAGTGCTACGGCCGCGAGGGAGCGCTCACCGCCCGATAGCAAAGACATCCGCTCAATGCGCTTTCCAACCGGTCTGACCGACACCTCAACACCGGTTTCAAGCAGGTTCTCAGGTTCGGTTAGCGAAATAGATCCGGTTCCGCCGGGGAATAGCACTGGGAAGACCTTTTCGAACTCACGCTTGGTGTCCTCAAACGCGGCAGCGAAAATGTGCTGCATCTTCGTGTCTAGGTCCTTGATGATTCCGATTAGGTCGGCACGAGCTTTACCAAGGTCCTCAAGCTGCTCGCTCAAATACTTGTGACGCTCCTCAAGTGCTGCAAACTCCTCAAGGGCGAGAGGGTTGAAGGCGCCGAGCTGGTTCATCTTTTGCTCAGCGGAACGAAGTTCCTTCTCCAGTTCCTCGCGAGTTTCATCTGCCAGCACGGTCTCAGCCAGGAGCGTGTCGACGTCGAGCGAAAGTTCGGAGCTCACCCGTTCGGTTAGGTTTGCCAGGTTGAGTCTGAGCTCATGATTTTGCATCTCGACCTCGTGAACACCCTGATTGAGCTCGTTGAATCGCTGCTCAAGCGAGGACGCCTGCTGTCTCAGAACTGCTAAGCGATCGGTTCGCTGAATACGCTGAGCCTCAAGGTCTCTGACCTGGACTCGCAGAGCGCTCGATAGGGTTTCGACCTTTGCTAAAGCCGCCGGAATTAGCTGAATAGCGCTCTGAGCACTGGCCAACTGTCGAGATCTTTGCTCAAGGACAATTCGGTCTTTCTCCATCGCAGCGGTTGCCTCTGCCAACCGGCCCTTCAGGGTTGCAACCAGCTTCGAAGCTGCAATAAGTCTCTCTGAGACCGTCCCAACTGAGATGCGAATCTCTAGTTCTGCTTGACGCGCCGTTTCAAGTTGTCCCGCAAGTTCTTGGCGCACGGCCTCATTCTCTGCAGCAACCTGAACTTCAGGCATTTGAGCCAGCCTGGCTCTCAGAGCCTCGAGCTCTAACTCAGCCTCATGCTTACTCGCTTGAAGAACTTGACTATCCCGCTCAAGCTTCTGAACCTCAGACTTTGCCGCCTCATGTTGAGCAATAATTCGTCCAACTCGCTCAGCCCTGGCTGCAAGTTCGGCATCATGCTGCTGCAACGCGGCGAGCGCCGACCTAACACCTTGTTCAGCAGCCGTGGCTTCGTTGCGAGCCTGTTCAAGCTCGTAGGAAAGTTTTTCAATTGTTTTGGCGAGCGTGGAAAGTTGTTCGCTCGCACTCTCTCGCTCGGCTGCAAGCTCAAGCTTGGAAGGAGCCTTTGTTCCACCACCACGAACCAGCGACTCGGATACCAGGTCACCATCGAGCGTGATCACACTCTTACCGGCCATTGCCTTATCGCCCAGGGCCAAAACGGCCGAGTTGAGATCAGGAGCAATCAGGAACGGATCAAGCACCGCCAGAACCGCTTCTGGGGCCTTCACAACCGATCCCGCCGGAACGAGCCCTGCAATCTCTGTTTTTGGGCGGCTAGCGGTATCACCCGATACCACCACGAAGTCGGCTCGCCCAAGACCCTCGGACCTCAGGTATTTCAGGGCAGCTACGGCCTGTTCACGGCTGGTCGCCACCACAGCATCGGAGAGCGCTCCCAGCGCAACTGCAATTGCAACCTCATAGCCCTTCTCGATTGAGACCGATTCTGCAAGTAAACCCTTGATGCCAGCCAGTTTTGCCTTGCGAACCTCATTTGAGCCATCAGCCTGCTCGAGGGTGAGACCCAGTGCAGCATGTTTCGCAGCAACAGCATCACGCTCACGCTCTGCACCGTGAAGCGCCTCTCGCGCCAGGTCAACCTTCGTGCGAAGTTCAAGCTCTGCCGCTTGAGCCTTTTCATAAGCAACTCTTAGGGCATCATCACTGGATGACTCAGCTGTCGGGGCAAGCTCCTGCTGCTGTGAACCTAGCTCTGCAGCGCGAGCGCTCGCATCTTGAATTGCTTTTGCTATGGCTGAAATTTGCCCTGCAAAGCCCTCAATCTTGCTTTCCTGAACTGAAATCGCGCCAGCCACCTGATTGCGCTCTCGGTCCTTGCTTTCCGCCTCACTGCGAAGTCGAAGTTGCTGCGCATCGTGCTCGCTCAAGGCTCTGTTTGCAATCTCTCGCTGGGCCTCACGTTCACGCAAGGTTGTCGCTAGCTGCTCAATCTCAGTTTCAAGTGCACCCAGTTCAGCCTCAGACCTTGCAAGTTCTGAGGAAATTTCGGCAATCTCAATGTCGCGAGAAGTGATTTCCTGCTGACTCAAGAGAGTGATTCTCTGTTGCGCGAGGTTTTGCAATGACCGGAGCTTGGTTTCTTGTGATTCAAGGCCATAAAGCCTTTTGCGCTTGTCATCTAGCTCCGCTGAAACAAGCTGTGACTCGAGCTCGTGAATTCCAGCCCGAGCCGATGCCAACTGCTGCTGGGCCATCGCAGACTCAGCCTTGCGCTCACTCTCACTCTTGGAGGCAATGTCAAGCTGAGCCCTGAGAGCCTTGATCTGAAAAGCCAGCAGCTTAGCTTTAGCCTCGCGGGCTATGGCACCGATCTGCTGAGCTTGACGAGCAACCTCAGCCTGGCGACCTAGAGGCTTCAGGTTTCTTCTTAGCTCGGCGGTTAGATCCTGAAGGCGAACAAGGTTTACCTGCATCGCGTCAAGCTTGCGCTCAGTCTTCTCTTTGCGTCTGCGGTATTTCAGAATTCCGGCGGCTTCTTCAATCAGCGCCCTGCGCTCGATTGGGGTGGCTCTGAGCACCGTGTCAAGCTGACCTTGGCCAACAATCACATGCATTTCTCGGCCCAGACCCGAGTCGCTCAATAGCTCCTGAACATCAAGCAGACGACACTGCTCTCCGTTGATCGCGTATTCGCTGGCACCGTTTCTAAACAACACTCGAGAGATGGTGACCTCGGAGTATTCAATCGGCAGCGCGCCGTCAGAGTTGTCAATTGTGAGCTGGACCTCGGCACGACCGAGCGGACCTTTGGTTGCGGTGCCAGCAAATATGACATCTTCCATCTTGCCGCCGCGCAGGGTTTTAGCTCCCTGCTCGCCCATTACCCAGGCAAGCGCATCAACAACGTTTGATTTGCCAGAACCGTTTGGGCCAACAACGCAGGTAATGCCTGGCTCAAAGACCAAAGATGTGGGCTGGGCGAAGGACTTAAAGCCTTTTAGGGTGATGCTCTTTAGATGCAAGCGTCGTCACCCCTTTCGTTGTCTCACAAAGCCTAGCCAAAACTAGCGTCCGAGATTCTTTGGCAAGCACCCTAAACCCATCAAATAGCCATAAATCAGGCATCAGCCCCTAGACTGACGTGGTTGACCCTCTCAGAGAAATCCTCCATGAAACAAAACGAACTTCTTAGAAATGTTGCCATTGTCGCTCACGTAGACCACGGCAAGACCACCCTTGTAGACGCGATGCTCAAGCAGACCGGTGCATTTTCAGCTCACCAGGCTGTCGACGAACGAGTCATGGACTCTGGTGACCTAGAGCGCGAAAAGGGCATCACCATCCTTGCCAAGAACACTGCAGTCTCCTACTCGGGTCCTGCAGCTCAGGGCAAAACCATCACCATCAACGTCATTGACACCCCCGGTCACGCAGACTTCGGTGGCGAGGTTGAGCGCGGTCTCTCGATGGTTGACGGTGTGGTTCTTCTTGTAGATGCGTCTGAGGGCCCACTGCCCCAGACTCGCTTCGTGCTTCGTAAGGCACTTGAGGCTCAGCTTCCTGTAATTCTTTTGGTCAACAAGACCGACCGTCCAGATGCTCGCATCGATGAGGTTGTCGAAGAGAGCCACGACCTGCTGCTAGGTCTAGCTTCAGACCTTCACGACACTGTGCCAGATCTTGATGTCGACGCCATCTTGGACCTACCTGTCATTTATGCCTCAGGTCGTGCAGGTCGGGCATCGCTGAACAAGCCAGCCGATGGCTCACTGCCAGACTCAGACAACCTAGAGCCGCTATTTGAGGCGATTCTCAAGTACATCCCTGCACCCACCTACGACGAGAGCATCCCGCTTCAGGCTCACGTCACCAACTTGGATGCAAGCCCATTCCTTGGTCGTCTAGCCCTGCTCCGCATCTACAACGGTGAGATCAAAAAGGGACAGCAGGTTGCCTGGGTTCGCCAGGATGGCACCACCCAGACCGTAAAGATCACCGAGCTACTCGGCACCAAGGCTCTTGAGCGATTGCCAATTGAAAAGGCTGGCCCTGGTGACATCGTTGCTGTTGCGGGTATCGAAGAAATCACCATTGGTGAGTCACTCTGTGACCCAAATGACATTCGCCCACTACCGCTTATCAAGGTCGATGACCCTGCCATCTCCATGACCATCGGTATCAACACCTCACCGATGGCAGGTCGAGTAAAGGGTGCAAAGGTCACTGCGCGTTTGGTTAAGGACCGCCTTGATCGCGAGCTAATCGGTAACGTGTCAATCAAGGTGCTACCAACCGAGCGTCCAGATGCTTGGGAGGTTCAGGGCCGTGGTGAGCTAGCGCTTGCCATCCTGGTTGAGCAAATGCGCCGTGAGGGCTACGAGCTAACCGTTGGTAAGCCACAGGTTGTTACCAAGAAGGTCGATGGCAAGATTCACGAGCCAGTTGAAGACCTAACCATTGATACTCCTGAGGAGTTCTTGGGCTCGGTAACTCAGCTTCTGGCTGCTCGCAAGGGTCGCATGACCAACATGATCAACAATGGCACCGGCTGGGTTCGCATCGAATTCCGCGTGCCATCAAGAGGTCTGATTGGTTTCAGAACCGAGTTCCTGACCACCACAAAGGGCGCTGGTATCGCCAACGCTCTTGCAGCAGGCTATGAACCTTGGGCTGGCGATATTCAAACTCGCCAGAATGGCTCCATGGTTGCTGACCGTGCCGGTGTCGCTACCCCGTTTGCCATGATCGCACTTCAAGAGCGCGGCACATTCTTTGTCGAGCCAACCAGCGAGGTCTATGGCGGCATGGTGGTTGGAGAGAACTCTCGTGCCGATGACATGGAAGTAAATATCACTAAGGAGAAGCAGCTCACCAACATGCGTGCTGCCTCGGCCGATAGCTTTGTGGGTCTGACTCCTCCAAAGAAGCTTTCGCTTGAAGAGTGCCTGGAGTTTGCCCGTGAGGACGAGTGTGTCGAGGTAACCCCGGAAGCGATTCGCATTCGCAAGGTTGAGCTTGATCCAAACATTCGCGCACGCCAGGCATCTGCTCGCAAGCGAGCCAGCCAGTAGGGATAAGTTAGTTACATGGCTAACTTCAACCCACAGCGCTTGATGGTGGTTCATGCCCACCCGGATGATGAGACCATTTTCACCGGTCACGTCATTGCCCACGCGCTGAGGGCTGATGCTCAGGTGCAGCTGGTGACACTGACTCGCGGCGAGCGCGGAAACAGCAGAAACCCCAACCTGCGCTCACTAAATGGCAGCCCTGCAGACATGGCGAACTACAGATCTAACGCGCTGCTTCGTGCAATTGAGTCATTCGAGGGTCTCGAGCACACATTCTTTGGAACTCGGGCCTATCTGGAAACGAGTCAAGACTCAACTGGACTGGGCAAAATCTTCGATCGCGACCCGCTTTATCCCCTGACTCTCACTGGTTCGGGTGCAACCGTGGTGGCAGAGGAGCTTGTGCCGGTTCTGAAGAGATTTAGACCTGACACAGTTGTTACCCTCTCGCCCAAGAATCCCCACTCAGATCACAAGATGGCTTACAAAGCCGTCAAAAAGGCGATCAAGCTCCTCAAAACCTCCAGGCCCCCGAAGCACTTCGTTGTTGCAGAACCGGGTGATTCGGCAGAGGTTCGAATTGGTGATTCTTCAACCGCAAGTATCAAGAAGCACGCAATGGCCAGCTATGCGGACTTTGTAACAATTAGCGAAAACTCATTCGACTTTGGAACCGGCGAAATCAAGTTCTCAGAGCAGGAAAAGCTTCGTCTTGTCCGCTAGGGCCAGGCTCTCTCAAATCGCCTCAGGAGCCCTTTTGGGGGCTGCTATCGCGGTGCTAGGGACAGTCTTTCACCAGGCGTGGATCCAAGGTTTTCCCTACGGCCTGATGATTTCCTTCGGCCTGGTCGTCTGGGCGATGGTTTCACTCAGGCGAATTAGGAGCAGAATTCCGGCTTGGGCGTGCGTTGTGGTTTCTGGGGCATTTGTCTTTCTATTTGCCCAACCCAATACAGATGTCATGATCCCGGCAAACTTCTCAGGATTGGCATGGAGTTATGGGTCGATAACTCTGGCTGTCCTGATAGCGGCTTTCCCGAGGATCAGAGGACTCGGTCAGAGTTCGTAAAAAGTTCTAGCAATCTTGCTGACCTCGGATGCATTTGCCTTGCGCCTTATCGTCTCTCGATTCACGGTTGCGTTCATCGGGTCTTCTGAAAGCTCAAGGGCACGCAAAATCCCTGCGGCGACAATTCCGGGCTCGATTTGATGGATAGCGACCCCAGTCGAAGTAAACCACTCATCGCAACAAGCGGTGGCGGTTTGAACCGGGATGGCACCCATCGCCATGGCCTCCAATAGTGAGGTTGAAATTCCATCGCTCTCAGATAGTCCAATGTAGATTTTCGACTCGGCGAAAAGTTCCAGGACTTGTCTATGACTCATCGCACCCTTGGGGTAGATAGTGAACCTAAGACCGGTTCTTTTCTCAACCTCGCGCGCGTACCTGATGGTCTTCAAATTGGCTGAGTAAATGACCAACTCATAATCTGAAAGTGATCCTGAGATTGACTCAATCGCTTCCAGAGCCGTCACCGCTCGCCCCACCCAGCCTTGGTAGCCCTTGATGGCAATCTTGGATCGCGCATCGGACGGCCTCAAAGCTTGTTCCAGCTCCTGCTGACCGAATCCCCCAGCATTTGGGATAACAGGCATTGCTTTGCCAACAAATCCGAGTCGCTTGGCCAAGGCGACATCTCGACTGCACTCCGCCGAGTAATAGTCGGCAATCTTCAAGAGCTGTTTCAGCTTGGCCAAGTGCTGTGGAAACTGCTGGAACCAAAAAATGTCACTGCCCCAGTTGGTCACCATCAGCTTGAATGGGCGAGATCTATCGCCAAATGCCTGCAGCGAAATGTAACCGGCATTTTGAAGCTCTAGAGCGTGAACTAAATCTGGCCTAAAAGTCTTTGCAGCTATCCGGACTAGACTCCCACGAATCAAATTTCCAAAAAACTTGTCTGCAATCCAAAACGGAAGTCCGAATAAGCGAGAAAGCGGAAAGAGGTTGTAGCTGGCAGCGCCAGAGTTTCCAAGAAGGGCTTTTAGCTCGGGACGAATTCTGCGGTGTGGAGAGGATGGGAATAGCAGGAACTCATAATCTGTGTCTTTGAATTGAGCGAGCCAGCGAGCAGAGTGGATGCTGTCATACATACAAATAACGAGAATCTTTTTCACACACTCCCCCTCTCTAACTCTGGACAGGCTAGCGTCTTTGGCACTTAGGGCAGTAGTGAGAACCTCTGTTTGCCCAAGCATCGCGCTTTATCAAAGCACCGCATCGATTGCAGGGTAAGCCAGTCTGCCCATAGGCATTTAGGGACTGGGAAAAGTAGCCGCTCTCACCATTGACGTTCTTGTATTGCTCATCAAACGAAGTCCCGCCCTGCTCAACCGCCTTAGCTAGGACTTCCTTGGCAATTGATAAGAGTTCTAGGTGCTTCTTTTTGGTTATTGAACTGGCGGGCTTGTCGTAATGAAGCTTTGCTAGCCAGAGGGATTCATCGGCGTAGATGTTCCCGATGCCACTCAGTAGACCTTGGTCCAGAAGCACTCGCTTGATGCCAGAGTTTTTCTTGGTCATTTTGATGGCAACCTGGATGTCATCAAATAGCGGGTCAAGTAGGTCTCGGGCGATGTGGGAGACAGTGGTAGGGATGTAGGCGCCTGTGGGCGCTTCTGGACTAAACCCACCAGGACCTAGGTCCTTGGTCAAAACCAAGTCATCAAACATCAGACCACCAAAAAGTCTCTGATCAACAAATCGAATTTGCAGATCTTGCCCCGAGGTAGTTTCGACATCAATCACCACTCGAGTTTGGGGATCGGGTGCATGATCCGGGGTTCGTACCAATATTTGACCACTCATTCCCAAGTGACCAACTAGTGCTCGCGAGGTTGAAGTAGGCAGCCAAAGAAACTTACCTCGCCTAACAACAGACTCTAGTTGCGCCCCCAACACCTCAGTCTTAAAACCCTGGACTCCGCCTAAGTTCTTTTTGAGAGAGCGGGCATCCAAAACCTCAAGACCAGTCACCTTTGCCCCGACCAAGTGCTGAGCAAGACCAGCACGAACTGTTTCCACTTCTGGTAGTTCAGGCATCAGTTACTCAACAACTTCAAGGCCGCGATGGCAGCTTCGGTTTCAGCGCTTCGTTTAGTAGACGATTGCCCTTGAGCAACCAGCTTCGAACCGACAAAACACTTCGCCGTGTAGATCATTTGGTGATCCGGGCCTTCACCCTCAACTTCGTAACGAACATCCCCAAGATTTAGCTTTTGAGCCTTTTCAATGAGCGAGGTCTTGGGGTCTGCCATCTCTCGAATAGCGTCAGGATTTTCTAGAAGTGGCAGCACGAAGCGCTCAACAATTGACCTTGCCGATTCCATTCCTGAGGATAAATAGGCAGCTCCCAGGATTGCCTCAAAGGCATCGGCGAGAACATTGGTCTTTTTGCGGCCATCAGTCCTGGCCTCGCCCTTGCCTAGCCTGAGGTATTTACCCAGTTCTAGCTGAGTGGCGGCGGTTGCCAGTGCTTGCGCCGACACCACTGCATTCTTCAGCTTGGTCAGCTCACCCTCGGAAAGTTCGGAGTGCTCCTTAAAAACCGAAACGGCCACCAAGTACCCGAGGATTGAGTCCCCAAGAAACTCGAGCCGTTCGTTATCTGCTCCGCCTTTTTCGTAGGCGTAGGAGCTGTGGGTAACAGCAAGCTGCAAGAGCTCGGGGGTAATTTCAACCCCAAGCCGCTCTTGCAGCTCTGTTAGAGACATTGGTTAGGCGTCAGCGACCTTGCGGCCCTTGTACTCCATGTAGAGTTCGGTGCCAACAGAATCGGTTACAACCTTTGCGCGGTGAGGAAGGCTGTAGACAGTCTTGCCATTCTCAACGGTCTTGACCAGGGTTACAGGCTCTGCCTTCCACTGGGAACGACGAGCGTGAGTGTTAGCGCGAGACTTGCGGCGCTTTGGTACTGGCATGGCTACTCTTCCTTGCTTATAAGACCTTCTAGGGCACTAAACCTTGAATCAATCTTGGCTTCGTGCTTGTGATCCGGATTCTCACTCAACCTAAAACCACACTCAACACACAAACCAAGGCAATCTGGGCTGCATACGGGCTGGAAAGGAAGACTCAGAACCACCGAATCTCTTACGACCTGCTCTAAATCAATGTGATCGCCATCAACCAAGAGCTCGTCGTCCGAAGAAGAAGAATAGGCGAAAAGCTCCTGAAAATCCACCTCAATTGGCAGATTCATCTCGTCTAGGCAGCGAGAGCACTCGGTTTTAGCCTCAGTTAATACCTCACCTGTAGCCAAGATGCCCTCGTGAACCGACTCTAGGCGAAGATCAAGTTTCAGCCATTGCCCCTTGGGGACTGCCGCGTAACCGGTACCTAGCTCGTGATCCATGTCAAACTGCATGACAAGTTCACGCATCTCACCCGGGCGTTTGATCAGCTCATGGACTGGAATAGAAAACATAACCATGAAACCTTACTCGTTAGCTAAGGGCTCGAAGCACCGTTTTAGTGACATACGAAGAGACATCTCCCCCAAGCGAGGAGACCTGCTTCACAAGAGAAGATGAAACGTAGCCATAGCCCGGTTCTGATGGCAAGAAGACTGTTTCTATGCCAGATAGGTCGCGGTTCACCTGGGCCATCGGGATTTCGTATTCGATATCTCCAGCCGTTCTGAAGCCCTTGACTATTGCTCTGGCTTGCAGTCGCTGAGCGGCCTCCACCATTAGGCCTGACTCCACAGAGGAAACCGAGATTGCCCCTGGAATTCCCAGCTCTGCAACGGATTCTCGGATTAGGGCTTCACGCTCTGGAGCTGAGAACTTGGCGTTCTTGTCTGGGTTATGAACCACCAAAACATGCAACTCGTCAAAAAGCTTCGCGGCTCTAGCCAAAACTGATAGGTGACCAAGCGTCACTGGGTCAAAGGATCCCGGGTAGATGGCAACTGTCATGGCTACAGGCTACCCGCGAGCCAGGGCCTGTGCATCAATCTCTTTCAGCACAGTCTCTAACGCAGCGTCCAGGCCACTCTGGATCAGTTCCACTGCAAGGTCTCTGGTGTGTTCAATAAGCGCTGCATCTCTAGTTACCCTCAGCAACTTTAGCTGGGACCTGCCGCCTGATTGATTTGCCCCAAGCACATCTCCTTCACCTCTTAGCTCGAGGTCAACCTCGGAGAGCCTGAATCCATCCTGAGTTGACGCCACGGCATCGAGTCGCTGCATCGCTAAGCTTCCTGGCTCTGCAGCGGTGAGCATCAGGCAGATACCTGCGTGTGAACCACGACCTACTCGACCTCGCAACTGATGTAGCTGAGAGATACCAAACCGATCTGCGTCAAGAATCACCATGGCAGTTGCGTTAGGCACGTTTACCCCAACCTCAATAACGGTTGTGGCAACCAAAAGCTGTATTTCCCCAGCAGCGAAGGCCTGCATGACACTGTCTTTTGTGGCTGAATCGAGCTTTCCATGCAGCAATCCCATTGAAACGCCTACCAAACTTGGGTTTAGTTTGAGGGCTTCAAAAACCTCAACCGCAGAAGCTGGCGGCACCTTCTCCTCGAGCTCTATCTCTTCACTCTCACCCTCCTCGAAGCTGCCTGCTTCGATGCGAGGACAAACAACAAAGGCCTGCCTTCCGGCCGAGATTTCCTCTGCTACGCGGTGCCAGACCCTAGAAACCAACTTAGATTCAGAGACCGGCACCACATGACTAGAAATTGGCTGTCGGCCTGCCGGAAGCTCGGTCAACGTGGAAACATCTAGATCTCCAAAAACCGTTATCGCCATGGTTCTTGGAATCGGAGTTGCTGTCATGGTCAAAGTGTGGGGAGCAAGCTTGGCTTTAGCTCTCAAAGCTTCTCGTTGATTAACCCCGAACCTGTGTTGTTCATCGATAACCACCAGCGCCAAATCAGCAAACTCGGCCTGATTTGAAATCAGAGCGTGAGTTCCAACCACTAGCCGGGCTTTACCGCTTGCAACATCAAGCAGCGCTCGCTTCTTATCAGCAGCGCCGAGCTGGCCCGTGAGGAGGCGGAGTCCAATTTGACTTGAGAGCTCCTCGCCGAGGGTCTTTTGAATACTGGAGAAATGCTGACTCGCCAAAACCTCAGTCGGAGCTAGCAGTGCGGCCTGAAACCCAGCATCGATAGCGGTCAACATCGCTCGAAGCGCAACTACAGTCTTTCCTGATCCAACCTCGCCCTGAACCAGTCGGTGCATTGGATGCCCAGAAGCTAGATCCCGCTCAATCTCTTCGTTGACTATTCGCTGCCCTTGCGTGAACTCAAATGGCAAAAGTTTGTCAAAAGTACCGACCAGTTCACCAGGTTTCAGCTTGTGAGATTGCTGGTGCGAATTTGCAGCCCTTCTTTGACCAAGTCGAAGCTGCAACAAAAGTGCCTCACGAAACCTCAGTGAGTCTCGTGCTGACTGCCACTCTGGTTGGACTTTAGGTTGATGAATCTTTCTGATGGCATCATCAAAAGTGAGAACTCCCTCACTTTGGATTAGCTGAGGGTCTAGGTATTCATCTAGCGTCGGCAAGCTCTCCAATACGATCTGGACCGACTTTTGTATCTTCCAAGTCGTTAGAGTGCTTGTCGCCGGATAGATCGGTATCGGCAGTTCAGCCCAAGCCTCAGCTGCCTTCTGATCTAACTGTTCAAACAGTTCGTAGTCAGGGTGGGCAAGTTGCAACTTTCCCGAAAAGGATCCGATTTTTCCAGAAAATAACCCCCGGGCTCCCGGATGCAGATCTTTCTGACGCCAGGCCTGATTGAAAAAAGCAAGGGTGATTCGGTCTTTACCGTCGGTTACCAAGACCTCAAGTATTGAACCTGAGCGGCCCTTGATGTGCCTGACATTGGTGCCAACCACTTCTCCAACAACCGTGACCATCTCGCCGACTGGCAGGGTTGATAGTGGAGTTAGTTCACCGCGCCTTGAGTATCGCCTCGGATAGTGTGCGAGCAAGTCCCCTGCCGTGCTAATTCCGAGTTGCTTCTCAAAGGCCTTGGCGGTCTTATCGCCAAGGAATGAGGAAAGCTTCGATTGCAGGGTCACAAATGTAATCTTCGTCCAATCAAGGGCATGAATTCACTAGGCTCACACGAGTGAGCAGAATCATCTCTGGCCTGGCGGGTTCAATAAAACTAAAGACTGCCGCCAAGTCCACTCGACCAACGAGCGATCGAGTGAAAGAGAGCCTGTTTGGAAAGCTTGAAAATCTCGGTGTTCTCGAAGGAGCCAAGGTTCTTGATCTATACGCAGGATCAGGTGCATTAGGGCTTGAAGCTGCATCCAGGGGCGCATCTGAAGTGATCCTGGTTGAGAAAGATAAAGCCGCAGCCGAGGTGATCAAAGAAAACATTCGTTTGGTGTCAAAGGCCCTTGGTGCAAAGCCCCTGATTACCCTGCAATCCAAAGAGGTCAAGAAGTTCCTTGGGCAGCTAGCGGCGAACTATGACCTGGTCTTTATCGACCCGCCATACGAATTAGCAAATTCAGAAATCAGCGAAAATCTCGAGGCCCTGTTGCAGAACCTAGAGCGAGAATCCCTCGTGATAGTCGAGCGATCTTCTCGAAGCGAGGATTTCGCATGGCCCATCGGCTTTGAACTTGAAGACAAAAAAACCTACGGCGATACTGCCGTCTACGTTCTTCGCTTTAGTTAAATCGAGCGCTGGTTGTGTCCGGTGTAGACCTGCTGAGGCCTACCAATTCGAGTAGTCGAGTCGGCATTCTGTTCGCGCCAATGTGCAATCCAGCCAGGTAGACGACCGACTGCAAACAGTGGGGTGAACATGCGAGCTGGGAAACCCATCGCCTTGTAGATGACGCCAGTGTAGAAGTCAACGTTCGGGTATAGCTTGCGCTCGACGAAGTATTCATCCGCTAGCGCTGCGACCTCTAGCTCCTTAGCGATGTCAAGAAGCGGGTCAGAGACGCCTAATTCGTTGAGAACCTGGTCAGCGTGAGACTTTACGATTCGAGCACGAGGGTCAAAGGACTTGTAGACGCGGTGACCAAAACCCATGAGGCGAATGCCGTCTTCTTTGTTCTTGACCCGCTCGACATACTTCTGAACCGAGTCACCAGACTCGTGAATAAAGGTGAGCATGTCCAAAACCGCCTCGTTAGCTCCACCATGAAGCGGTCCTGATAGCGCGTTGATTCCTGACGCAACCGATGCAAAGAGGTTTGCTTGCGATGAACCGACCAAGCGAACGGTTGAAGTCGAACAGTTCTGTTCGTGATCTGCGTGCAAAAGTAGCAATGTGTCAAGAGCCTTTGTGACCACAGGATTCTGAACGTAGTCCTCAGCCTTGTTGCCAAAAGTCATCTTGAGGAAGTTCTGAACCAGTGACAGCTCGTTGTCGGGGTATATGAACGCCTGACCCATCAGTGCTTTGTGCGTGTAAGCGGCTAGCACCGGCAGCTTCGCAAGAAGCCGCATTGTTGATAGCTCGACTTGCTCGGGGTCTCTGGGATCGGTCGAGTCATCGTAGAAGGTAGATAAAACGGAAACTGATGCCGAAAGCACCGCCATGGGATGAGCCGAAGATTGGAATGTGTCAAAGAACTTCAAGACACTCTCATGCACCAAGGTGTGGTGACGAAGCTTCTGGTCGAATTCGGCCAATTGGTCTGAGGTCGGGAGCTCACCATAGATTAGGAGATAGGCGACGTCAAGGTACGTCTTGTGCTCGGCTAGCTGCTCAATTGGGTAGCCACGGTGGCGAAGAATCCCCTGCTCGCCGTCGATATAAGTGATGGCACTCTTGGTCGAAGATGTGTTTACAAAACCTTGATCGTATGAGCTTAGGCCTGTGGTTGCCATGAGCTTCGAGATATCAATTCCACCAGGGCCTTCAGTGGAGGGGATCACATTGAATTCGGCACTCAGATCGCCGTATTTAATTGATACCTTGTCGCTCGAACTCAATGCCACAGCTCCTTTTGGGACTCGCTTTTGCGCCTAGCCTAGAGCATTCAAAAGCCGCTCTGCGGCCCTTTGAATCTCATCATCAGTGGCAGTGATCGAAAATCTCACAAATTTTTTGCCAGCCTCGCCATAGAACTCTCCCGGCACCGCCACAATCCCAAGCTCAGCTAGTTCTTGAATGTCCTGCCAGCAGTCGTTTCCCCTGGTTGCCCATAGGTAGAGACCTGCCTCCGAGTTGGAGATTTCGAACCCAAAGGCCCTGACAGCTGGCAACAAGATGTCCCTGCGCCTGCGATAGATATCTTTTTGCTTCGCAACATGCTCATGGTCGCCTAAGGCTGCAGCGATAGCTTTTTGCACTGGCATCGGGACCATCATGCCTGAGTGCATGCGAAGGTTAACTAAGCCCTTGATTAGCTTTTCATCACCTGCAGCAAATGCAGCACGGTAGCCAGCAAGGTTGGATTGCTTGCTTAGCGAGTAAATCGAAAGAACGTTGTCCAGGTTGCCATCTGTGACTTCAGGGTCCAGCATGCATGGGATGTAGGTCTCATAATCCCCACCCCAGCCAAGTTCAGCGTAGCACTCATCATTGACAATGACTGCCCCCAGCTCTCGAGCCCTGGTGAGAGCCTTCCTCAGTCGCTCGACCGATAACACCTCACCACTTGGGTTTCCTGGGCTATTCAGCCAAATGAGCTTTGTGTTTTCGGGCCACTCGCTCGGTTCATCACCCACAAATACGTCAGCCCCGCAGAACTTTGCGCCAACTTCGTAGGCGGTGTAGGCATAGGTTGGCTGGACAACCAAATCGCCTGGCCCAAGACCAAGCATGAGCGGGAGCCATGAAATGAACTCTTTGGACCCGATGGTCAATAAGACCTGTTCAGGGCTAAGCCCAGGCGACCTGCGGCGCGTGGCGTACCAAACACAAACGGACTGTCGGGCTAAATGCTCTCCCCAAGTTGTTGGGTATCCGGGTGAGTCCGAGGCTCCGTCTAAGGCGTTTTGAATGACTTTAGGGGTTGGATCGACTGGGTTTCCAACTGATAGATCAATTGAGCCTTCAGGGTGTTGACTGGCCAACTCTCGGTAGGGCTTGAGTCTCTGCCAGGGGTACTCCGAAAGCCGATCGAACACTACTCGCCCTGTGGGGGTAGGGCAGAGACTAGAGGGTGGTCACCTGGAATCGGGCCAACCTTTGCAGCACCTCCTGGTGATCCAACCTCAGAGAAGAAATCAACGTTCACCCTGTAGTAGTCAGACCACTCGCCAGGAAGGTCATCCTCGTAATAGATAGCCTCAACTGGACACACAGGTTCACAAGCACCGCAGTCCACACACTCATCGGGGTGGATGTAAAGCATGCGGTCACCCTCGTAAATGCAGTCCACTGGACACTCGTCAATGCATGCCCTGTCTTTAACATCGACACATGGAAGAGCGATTACGTACGTCATGTTTCCAACCTCACCTTACGAGCGTCTCGACACTAAACTACCAGCATGGAGTCCAGTCTATGATTCGACCCAAGATACTCGTTGTGACTATTGCGACCGGCAAGTACCTTGGCTACTTCGAGCGAAATCTGCCTGGTTGGAGACGTGCATTCGGAGCTGCGGGCGAGGTCACCTTCCAGGTCCTAACTGACAGCATCAGGGAAGGGGGTCATAACCTCGGCCCGGATGTCGAGGTCATGTTTCAAAAGCAACTCGAGTGGCCTATGATCACGCTACTCCGATATGAGATTCTGCTGAGCCAGGTGAATTTCAGCTCATTTGACTTCGTGGTTTGGTTGGATGCCGACATGGAGGCCGTTGGCAATGTGCCCGCCTCGATATTTGAGCACCGCAGCATTGTTTTAGCGCGTCATCCCGGTTATGAGCTCCCGATAATTCGCCCAAGTCGAAAGTCTTGGCCAAGCCGAATTCTGAGCGTCATAGCGATTCTTATTCGCGCAAACACAGGTTATTTCGCCTTGGGTGACTGGGAGTGCAGAGAATCTTCAACTGCATTTGTCCCGCGCAAATCGAGAAAATCCTATGTCCACGGTGCAGTATGGCTTGGGCCATCCATGGAACTAAGGGAAATGTGCTCCCTTCTCGCTGAGCGGACTTCAGAGGACCTTAGGAATGGAATAATCGCCATCTGGCACGACGAAAGCCACCTCAACTGGTACGCCGCAAATTTCAAACCAGTTCTAGCGGATTTGGGATTTTCGGATTGGGAAGAATCAACGAACTTTGGCACCAGACCAACAATATTCTTGAGCCAAGATAAAGCGGTCCTGGACGCCGCTTTCAATGATGGGGACGGCGAGGACTTGAGTTGAGCCTTAGGTCAAGCTTGGGGATTATTTACACTGCGTTAAGGAAAAGCTTTTCAGGACCTCGGCAGTTTTGGGGTGTAGCTAAAGGCTCGACTGGTCCGAGAATTCTCATCGTTGCCCCAGGAGAAAAAACGATGCCAGTGGAGGGCTGGGGAGCGGTAGAGGCCATTTGCTTTGACCTTTACCGAGGCTTGAGTGGGCGCGGGCAAACCGTAGCGATGCTCAATTCCTGGAACATCCTCTACTGGTTCAAGGCGTTTGCCTGGGGCCCGACCGTGGTTGTCAATCACTACGACATTTTTTCAAAGGCACTTGGAATACTTTGCCGAGCATTCAGGATGAAGCTAATTACGGTTTCGCATTACGGATACGCAGGCTTTCCAGAGCTTTGGTCGAAGGAGACTAGAGGTGTCATGAAGGCGACTGCTGAGTCGGACTTGGTAGTTTGCCTCAGCAGGAAAATTCGTGATGTCTGGACACGTGAATTCCAGATCAAAAACTCAACCGTGATACCCAATTACGTAAAGGCCGAAGTTTTCCTCACAAAGAAGGCTGCCGCTCGAAGGTTTATTTGTGTAGGGAAAGTTGAACCTCGCAAGAGACAGGTTGATTTGGTCCAACTTCTGGGCGATGCGGTCAGCATTGAATTCGTAGGGGAGATAGTTGACAGCCGGTTCCACTCACTCCCTAAAAAGGCAAAAGAATGTTTTCTCGGGCCTTGGGATAGAAGTACCTTGGTGGAGAGGCTCTCTGATTACGAATATCTAGTACTCCCATCCGATGGTGAGGCGGATGCTCTAGTTCTTTACGAGGGACAGGCCGCCGGATTGGGTCTGATTTGTACTCCTGAATCAATGGGTGCACAAGATGACAATCTTGATTGGGTTCAAATTTCACCCTTGAGCGAAATGAAACATGTCCTTTTGCGCGCTCCCAAAATGACTGGAGCCCAGAGGGCTGAAATTCACACCCACGCCCGAGAGCACTATTCTCTTGAAAAATGGCTAGATGCGTGGCAACGCTGTATCGATAGCCTGGGCACCAAGTGAAATTCCTTCTGCGCGGAGGCCTAGGTAACAGGCTCTTCATAATCTCCGCGGCCGTTCACTTCAAGACTGCTTTCGGCCCTTCATGCATTGTGATTCCAAAAGGGCTGACACTGACTCCATTTGAAAGAAGGATCTGCACAGAGCTAGAGATTCTAGTAATGGAAGAGCGCCTCATTGATAAGGCACGGAGATCTGCTGAGACCAGATTACCTACCTGTTGTTCCAACGCTGTATCTTGGCCCAGATGGAAGCTACTAAGGCAGACGGGGTGCGTGCCAATCGACCAAATCGCAGGAAGCCACGGAGTTATTGGGTACTTCCAATGCGCCAATTATGCAGCGAACGCTTCGGACTGGTCTAGCTGGCTGGAAGACACTGTCATTTCGAATTCAAAAAGCATAATTCCGTCTCCAATCCCTAGAATCCAAAAAGTTGCGCTCCAGATACGACGCGGGGATTATTTAGCGCATCAGGATCTATACGGATATTTGCCTAAGGCGTATTTCGAACAAGCGATAGATAAACTTGGAGCGCGTCTAGGTGAATGCGTTGTTTTCACGGATGATGAGAAATTTGTCAGGGACGAGTTCCGTGATTGGATGCGAGAGGCGAAATTTGCGTCGCAGTACTTTAATTCCTCAGATTCAGTGGAAAACCTTTACCTGCTATCTCGATTTGACCGCCTTGTGATCTCCAACTCAAGCTTCGGCTGGTGGGGGTCTCACCTCTCGGGTGGTGAAACGGTTGCGCCAGCAATTTGGGCCCATCAAAGCGTCGCACCTTCAGGCGTGCTGAAAGACGACTGGAAGCTTATCCACGATTTCGTTACGTTCTGAAGTCGTAGACGGGTTCACACCTACAGATGCTCCGCAGTAGGAAACGTAAGTGTCCGATGGCGGAAGGCCGAATTCGAATGATGTCAACAACGAACAGCAGCATGACCTCAAGATATAAATGCCGCATCGAAAACACTTCAGGATACTTAGCCACTAGCCTCCTTCTCATGTAATTCCACTTCAGCGTGGAATGTATCGCTCCTAATCTGCCCCGGGAATCAGGGAAATGCTGTAAGCCAAGGTTGGGCTGAAGCAGTATCCGACCATGACTCTTGAAGCACATTTGGAAAGCGATATCTTCTGTGAGCATTCTGATTTCTGTGGGGAAGCCAACGCTTAGAAATACTTCAACATGTCCCGCCATGCAAAAGCCTGGGACCCAACCAACTTCTTCCAGTCGCGGTGGCGTTCTTCCCAGGTGAGCCAGAGCCCCTTTCGAAATCCAATTTGCCCTTCGTAAAAGGGGCAAAAACTTCCACCCAGCATCCATTTCTGAATCATTTGTCCCAATCAAATCTCGGGGGTTGGCAAGGACTGGAACCATAATTCGTTCAAGAAAATCTGGGGGGATTGAGACGTCGTCATCCAAAAATACAACTGTATTCGCCCCTAGTGCCGCAGCTCTTTCTAGGCCGATTTGCCGCTGAAAAGGCAGCCCAGGTAATGAATGGATAAAATGCAAGTTACGATCTGCGAGAACTAATCCCAAATTGTCGTCAGAGGAGTCAACGACGATAATGAAATCAGGCGGAAGCGTCTGGTTTGAGAGTAGTCCCAGCAACTGCGTTAGTCGATCCGGTCTGTTGCGCGAACAAACTACCGTTGCGACCGACATTAGCGAGCCCGAGTGCGAGCTACTGAGCTCGCCATCCTTTCCAAAAGTGCGCCTGCGCTGCAGTAGAAGCCAAGAATCGCAAAATGCTGGAAGAAAAATCACTCGCATCATAACCCTCAGGTATGCCATCAAATGCCGGAGCCTGTTCAGATATCCTTACAGCGGCGATTAGTGATGGTGCATCGAACGCCCAGCTAACCATCCTCATGGCTTCAGCGCGTTCCCCGGATTGGCGAAAACTCACTGCTTTAAAACCGAGTATCGTCGCCTCTTCGCTAATTGTTCCTGAGTCTGAAATCACGCACTTGGCACTCAATTGAAGCCTGTTGTAGTCGAGGTAACCAAATGGTTCGTGAAAGTTGAAGCCGGGGAGAGAATCACTAGATATTGCCTCCAGGCGTTTGCGAGTTCTGGGATGGGTGGAAACAAGTATCGGAAGATTCCACTCATGACGAACAGCAATCAACGATTCAAGGGCCAACTTCAGCCTTTGGGGCGAATCCACGTTCTCTTGGCGGTGAAGGCTAACGAGAAAGTACCCCCCCTTCTTCAACCCGAGGCGCTCAACCACATCAGAGGCTGCAATCTTGTCTTTGTAGTGCTCATAGATCTCTCGCACAGGCGAACCGGTTTTGTGAATAAAGCGCGGGTGAATCCCTTCGTTTAGAAGGTTCCGCATTGAATAGTCGTTGTAAGGAAGATTGAAGGTAGCGACGTGATCAACCATCTTTCGGTTGAGCTCCTCAGGAACGTTGTTGTCGAAGGACCTGTTGCCAGCCTCCATGTGATAAACGGGGATGTGCATGCGCTCTGCGACCACTGCAGCAATCGCCGAGTTGGTGTCTCCAAGAATCATCACGGCATCAGGATTCTCTTTGAGAAAGACCTCTTCGGACTTCTTTAGGGTGTCCCCCATCACGGTGCCAAAGGATGTGGTGTCCACGTTCAGGTAGTAGTCGGGTTTGCGAAGCTCAAGGTCTTCAAAGAAGACGTCATTTAACTGGCGATCGTAGTTCTGGCCGGTGTGAACCAAGATGTGATCGGTGTACTCATCGAGTTTCGGAATGAGCCTCGAGAGCCTGATGATCTCTGGCCTTGTGCCGACAATCGTGATTACTTTGAGTTTCTTCAACGTGCTAGCTCCTGGCGAACCTCGGGAATTGTAAGAAGTAGTTGCTTCACTCCCTCGACATCTAGTCTCTCGGTGTTATGTGAAGTGTAAGACTCAAGCTCTGGCGCTCTACTTTCGCCCTGCTCGAAAAACAGTGAGTAGTTGAGGTCTCGAGCATCGAGGGGCACTCTGAAGTATCCACCTCTATCCTCGGCCTTTACCCTCTCCTCAACACTGAGAAGCGACTCGTATAGTTTCTCTCCATGCCTGAATCCAATGTTCTGAATTTGATTCGCGTTTCCGCCGAACATTTCAATGAGGGCAATTGCAAGGTCCTGAATCGTTGATGCCGGAGCCTTTCTCACGAATAGGTCACCCGTTTCGGCGTTTGAAAACGCGTATTCAACCAGATCGACAGACTCAGCCAAGGACATCAGGAACCTTGTCATAGTCGGATCCGTGATGGTCACGGGTTTTCCGCTCTTGATTTGTGAAATGAACAAAGGAATGACAGAACCCCTGGAATACATCACGTTTCCATAGCGGGTAACTGCAATTGTGGTTTTTGAATCCTGATAGTCGCGTGCGAACGCCATCGCAGTCTTTTCCATCAATGCCTTTGACATACCCATGGCATTTATCGGATAGACGGCCTTGTCTGTACTTAGACAAACAACACCGGAAACCTCGTTCTCTATTGCCGAGCGCAACACATTGGCCGAGCCGTTGATGTTTGTTTTCACCGCCTCCAAGGGGAAAAACTCAGCCGATGGGACCTGCTTGAGGGCAGCCGCATGGAATATCAAATTTGAGCCTCGGACAGCACGCTCAACTGATTCAGGATCGCGGGTGTCTCCGATGTAGAACTTCACTCGACTGTCGCCAAGGGCATGACGCATGGCGTCCTGCTTAGCCTCATCGCGACTTAGGATGCGAACTTCCTCCACACCCCTGGTAAGCAAATGTCTCGCCATGGTTGAACCAAACGATCCAGTGCCCCCGGTAATGAGAACCGTTGAGCCGTCAATCTTTTGAGTCATGCTTCCCCTCTTGCTACCGCACTAGTTTGCCAGTTCAGCGCAAAGTTCCTCGACCATTTGAGCAACAGTCGGAACCTCGGGGTAACCAGCTGCCATAAAAAGCGCCTTATTTCTCGACTGGTTTTGCGTCGACAGAGTTCTGTCGACTCGATGGGTCGCCTCGGTGGAAGTAACCACAACATCGGATCTGCCTAGTGCGCTCAGTTCGAATCGAACTAACTCGTCCTTTGTCAATTTGTCTTTAGGAACGAGGTGTTGGATTCCCGGAGAGAACAGATTTTGTTCGACAATCGCTCTTGCAATTTTGGCAAAGGCGGCTGAGCTTAGGCCGTTCCAGACGTGGTTGGTAAAGCCATTGATGTGGGAATTTGCAGGCTGTTGTCTAACCCACTCAAAGAATAGAGAATTGCGTCCAAGCTCAGGGCCAATCAAGGAGCAACGCAGGTGCATCACCGAATCCGAGGGAGATTCCCCCAAGCTCTTGGTTTTGCCGTAAACGTCGAGAGCGTCATGCTCTGCATCCTCAGCGTATGAGCCGACCTGCCCAGAAAAAACACAGTCTGTCGCTACCTGAATGACCTTGACTCCGAGCTTTTCAGCATATAAGGCAAGCTGGTTGGGGAAATCAACGTTTAGGCGGACTGCAAGAGCCCTGCTAGGAATCGATGACTCATCGATGCGCGCTTTAGTTAGGCCCACGCAGTTGATGACAAAATCACCTTCACCAATCCCGCTGCGAGTAAGCAGATCGCTTACCTCAAGATTTCTGGCATCAAAAGCAACTCCACGAGTCCTCGACGCCTCTTCCACGTTTGCACCTGCACGAAGGAATTCTGAAAAAACTGCAGAGCCCAACATTCCAGTCGAGCCAAGCACTAAAACCTTAGGCACTCTGCGCCACCTCTCTGCATCGTTTCTCGAATGCCTCTATCGAGCGACTCAGCGTGAAACGCTCTAAATCTAAGTCAGCGCTGTTTTCCGAGCCTTCTCCTGTCCTGCACCACGCTATTGCCGATTCGATTACCTCTTCCGCGCTACTCACGAGTGTTAACCGGGAACCTGAGCCGAAAGTCTTCTCAAGTCCATCTAGCCTGGTTGAAACAACCGGCAATCCTGCAGCTAAGTACTGAATCACCTTGTTAGGGATTGCAGCGTTGGCAACCAGGCTGCGGTGCATGGGGTTGATTGCAATATCTGCAATCTTTAGATAGCCGGGCAAATGTTCGAATGATATGAATCCCGTAAAGGTAACCCGGTTTTCAATACCGAGCTCTGAAACCAGCTCCCGCAACTCCTTATCCTGCTCTCCCCCGCCGATTAGTACCAGATGCTCTTGACCTTCAGACCTGGCAAAAGCTCGAATTACTTCTGGAAGCCCCGAGAAATAGAAGAAACTACCCATGTAGAGAATCACCTTGGAATCCTTAGCAATCCCAAGGGATGCCTTCAATCCAGAAGGTGCAAGTGACGTCTCAAAGCGCTGAAGATCAATCGGTGGCCATTCAACTGATGCTCTCTGAGATTTGGCACCCATCGAAACGCAATACTGGAGCATTGCGGGATTATTCGCACTCAACCAAGTCGATCGTCGATAGACGCGTTTCTCAGCAAGATAGATCAACTTTGAAAAGATGCCGGTTCTGATCTTGTGGGAGACATCAAGGGCTCGAAACAGGACCGGGACTTTAGCTCGCCTGGCGGGTGGGATCAACTGCCAACCTTGAGTAGGTACAGAGAAGCTGACTATCAGATCTGGCTTGAAGTTGGATATTACGGCCTTCGCTAACCCACCGGCCTTAATTGCCGTCACAAGCCTCCCTATTAAGCCACCGCCTAATTGGGGAGTAAAAAGCGTGATTCTTGAGGAATTAACCACCCGGCCTTGAATCGCAGTCTTGAATCCAAGCTCGGAAATTTGCTGCTTTGAGTACCCCTCAGGAAAGTGCCAAAACGCAACTTCGTGACCGTTGGCAGCAAGGTGCTCTGGGAATTCATGCATCTCATAGATTGGCTTGGTGAGGTAATTCACCTCATGGACAAAGAGAATCCTCACCTAACGCCTAGCCCTTGAGCTTGTAAAGCTTGTAGCCGTCGCCCTCGATAACTTCTTCGAAGTCACCGACTGCACCCAAATCACCAACAGAAATGATGAACCTGGTGCCTTCAGGGGCAAGAGTTGCGTCGTACTGAGATCCAGGGCCAAAGAGTTCGTATGGCATGTTAGCGACGTCAGCCCAGATGGCCACGTTGGTTGCTTCGAAGCGAGAACCAGCCAGGACCAGAGTGTCTTCGCGATCAGCTTCGGACCAGTTTGCATAAACAAACTGACCAGCCTTGTCAGCTGCATTTGGAGTAGCTCTAAAGCCTTGGTACTGATCCTGAATCTGCCACCCAGTTCCCACCATCGAGAACGGCAGGATCAAAACAAAAGTCCACTTCAGAAACTTTGGTGCAACTGCGAAGATCAACAAAGCGAGGGCTGAGGTTAGCGCAACGCCATTCAGCACATCTTGATTCACAACCAACCCCGCAAGATTTGGAGCGTCTGCAATTTGGATGGTCAAAGTGCCAAAGAAACCAGAGAAGGCTGGAGTTATGAGCGCTCCGACAAGTATCACCAGCGCCCAGCGAATGAATACGTTCACGTTGTCTGCGAGGCCCTTCACGACAACCGCGAGTCCGGCGAGAGGCACGATCACGAACAGGAAGTCGTAGTAGCGCAAGAGAACACGCGTCGTGTGGTCGTCACCACCACCGGTAATCCACCCGGTAAACATGACGATTTCCACCATGAGGCTGAAAAGCCAAATAAATGCGAACAAGGCAAGTGCGGTGGTCGGGGTTAGCTCCCGAGCCCTAATCAATGCCACGAGACCGACGATTAGACCAATAATCGCAATGCCCATCAGGGAAAACACTGTTAGGAGGTGAGTGTTTAGTTGAATTCCGAACAGTCCCACAACACCGTTCATTGCACCAGATCCGACGATGCTAGTCGCTGCACCGGTGGCTGGATCAGTTGCACCACCGGTTGACGCACCCTTGGTCACTTCTTCGACGACACCCGAGCCCAGGTAAACACCAAAGAATCCCAGGGCCTTAGGTCCTGCAATAGCAAAACCAATAACCACACGACTCAGAATTGCTGCGCCTGCGATTGCACCGACAGATACCAATAGAGGCTTATAGCGAAGCCTTGCTTGAGTTAGGCCGACAACGACCATGAAGATGCCGACTGCGATTGCAGATAGCCAGGCGTGAGGCTTGATGAGCGATGTGAGTCCAATAAGGCCGCCGACTATTGCCCAGTTCTGCCAGGTGAAGTTTGTTGCCGCCTTCAACACGGCAAGCAGAACCAACCCGAGGAAGAAGAAATACATCGACTCGGGTAGGAACATCGAAGTGTAGACACTAAGTGGGCTCAACCCCGCTGCAATTGTGAATGCATAAGCTGGCCAGAAACCCATCAGTCGCTTGGCAACTAGAAAGATGATGAAGATGAACCCGAGAAAGAAAAATAGATTGAGGTACTTGCCGCAGGTGTAAAAGCTCGATCCACAAAGGTTGGTGGAGCTATATACCAAGTTGAACAGGTAGTTAGAGAAGTCACCTGCCGGAGACGGATCCCATGGGGCCGCCTTTCTGGCATTGATTGAATACAGGTACTCATCACCCAAGATCGCAGGGTTGACCATCCAGACGCGCGAGTAGATCCAGCCACCCAGGATGACCAAGGTTCCCAGCATCAACTGGTTCTTCCAGTCTTTGATGAAAGTGACGAAGTTATTCAAGGTGTTACCTATCTTCTCTGCTTGGGAACTTTTGGTTCCGACTGGACATCGTAGGAGAGGAAGGAGAGTAGTAGCTGCACTCCCAAAATGATTCCGATAGCTGCCAAGGTGACCTGACCAGCCGTGGTCGCTCTACCTGCAGAGGCCGCCTCAATATAGCTAGCAAGACCAAACCAAATTCCAAAAGTTAGCATGCCGATACCAACAGGGAGTTCGATGCTTGCGACCGACCACTCCCTCAAGTAGTAACGGTAAAATACTCGCTTGAGTAGGTTCACCGTGTGACGCCATGGAAACTCAACGAGAACCTTACGGATCTTTAGGTGACTCTTCTCATCCCCATAAACAGCCTTCATAGGAATGTCTGCGACAACGGCGTTCACGATACTCAGACGGAACAACAGGTCGGACTCAAAGAAGTAGGACTTTCGAAGTTTGTCTAGGTGAATGTTTTCTAGAACTCTCCGATGAATTGCGGTGAATCCATTGGTTGGGTCGGTTACCGACCAATAACCTGTGGATAGCTTTGACCATAGCGAAAGCACCGCATTGCCAAAAATACGCACCCGCGGCATTTCGTAGAGATCCTCGAGGCTGTCGAAGCGATTTCCCTTGGAGTAGTCGGCCTCGCCGTCAACCAGCGGGCGAATAAGCCTGGGTATCAGCCTTGGATCCATCTGACCATCGCCATCAACCTTGACCACGATGTCTGCTCCCGCTTCAAGAGCAGCTCGATAGCCAGTGATTACTGCACCACCCACACCTTGATTTTCAGAGTGGGCAAGAACAGTTACTCGCTTGTCTTTGGAGTGCTTCTTGACGAATTCACCTGAGTTATCAGGACAGGCGTCATCAACAACAAAAATCTGACCGACCTCAGGGCCGATTAGCTTCAGAACATCAAGAATGTGATTCGTAACACGATACGAAGGGATCACAACAGCAACAGCGCTCATTTCCCCTCCAATCGCTCTCTGAATTCTAGTAACCCAGGCTCAAAAGGCTGGGATTACCAGTCTTTACCTTTGGTGGACATCGCTCTTGCCGCTTCGCGCTTGTCTTGCTGCTCTTTCAAAGTCTGACGTTTGTCCCAGTCTTTCTTACCCTGAGCAAGGGCAATTTCAACCTTGGCCCTACCGTCTTTGAAGTAAAGCGACAAGGGGACAATCGTCAAACCAGATTCCTTGACTTTGCCGCCGAGCTTGTTGAGCTCGGCCCGATTTAGAAGCAGTTTGCGCCTGCGGCGAGTGGCGTGATTAGTCCAGCTCCCAGCAAGGAACTCGGGGATGTGGACATTCTCAAGCCAAGCTTCTCCCCCATCGATGGTTGCATAACCATCGATTAGGGATGCGCGCCCAGCACGCAATGATTTAACCTCTGTTCCAGTTAGCACAAGGCCGGCCTCATACACGTCCAAAATGTGGTAATCGTGTCGGGCCTTGCGATTGGATGCAACCAACTTTTGGCCGCGTTCCCTGGGCAAGATGTGCTCCTAGATCTTGAGGTATCTCCTGATAGAGACTCCTGATGCGATAACCGCAAGAATAACACCTAGGCCAACCAGATAGGGAGCTACAGTTAGCGCATCGGAGAGACCAACGAAGCTCGTGAAAGGGAGTTGCAGCGCTAGATAATCGGTAACCAGGTACCTCACTACTGCGAGCGTGGCGCCGGCGGCTAACAATCCACCGAATAAGGCAGCGAATATGCCTTCCAGCACAAACGGAAGCTGGATTGAGAAATTCGACGCCCCCACAAGTCTCATGATCGAGATTTCTCGGCGTCTAGAGAAAGCGCTAAGCCTGATGGTCGTTGCAATCAGGAGCGTGGCACTGAGCAACATCACTCCAGCAACCCCGGCTGCCGCCAGGCTACCCACGTTCATGAATGAGAAGATCTGGTCCAGATAGCCGCGCTGGTCACGAACCTCTTCGACCCCTTCAAGACCTGAGAAGCTCTCAGCGATGAGTTGGCTATCCGAGGGGTTTTTGAGATTTACCCAGAATGCTTGATTGAGTTGTTCTGGAGAGATGAACTCTAAAACGGTTGATCCGGCAAACTCCTCAGAAAATTTCTCATATGCCGCCTCGTGTGTCTCGAAGAAATACTCTTCGACGTATGGAGTAATGGCTGCAGAGTCCAATTGCGACTTGACGGCCGCAATTTGCTCTTCGGTTACTCCCCCGACCGGGCAAGCTGCCTCAGGAGAAAAATCTGTGCAGAGGTAAACGGCAACTTGAGCACGGTCATACCAGTAGTTCTTCATCTCGCCGATTTGTAGCTGAAGCAGTGCCGCTATTCCAACAAAAGTCAGCGAAATGAAGGTCACGAGAATGATCGAAAAGACCATCGAGACGTTACTCTTTAGGCCCGCCCACATCTCGGAGAGAATGAAGCTTGGACTCATAGCGACCCCTCGCCGTCTAGGCTCCAGCTACCGGTGTTCGGGTCCACTATGTCCACCGGATTACTTGGTAGTTCACGGTAGCTGGCAGTCTGGGCGTCACGCACAATTTCGCCGCTACGAATTTCAATGACTCGCTTCTGCATCCGGTCAACAATTGATCGGTCGTGTGTAGCCATGACAACGGTTGTACCCGATAGGTTGATTCGCTCAAGAAGGTTCATGATTTCGGTGCTGGTGGCGGGATCAAGATTTCCAGTTGGCTCATCAGCCAAGAGCACCTCGGGCCGATTCACCAAAGCCCTGGCAACGGCAACTCTCTGCTGCTCTCCTCCGGACAATTCGCTGGGTAGTCGGTTGGCTTTTTCGTCTAAACCGACGAGCTTCAACACGTCTGGCACTGCGGTCTCAATAAAAGCTTTTGACTTACCAATCACCTTGAGGGCGAAAGCGACGTTTTGATAAACCGACTTATTTGGAAGCAGTCTAAAGTCTTGAAAAACAACGCCTAGTTTCCGGCGAAACTGCGGCACTCGTCTTGATGGGAGGCGGCCGAGATTCTCCCCGAGCACCAAGACCGAACCAGTGTCAGGTCTTTCCTCGCGAAGCATCAATCGCAAAAGGGTTGATTTACCCGATCCTGAGGTGCCAACAAGAAATACAAACTCACCTCGGGCAATGTCAAGCGAGACCCCCTTTAGGGCTTGGCTATTTGAACCTTGGTATGTCTTGGTGACTTCTTCTAGTCGGATCATTGTGGCTAAAGCCTAAAAAGCGATTACTGCTTATTACCCAAGACTCTCCGAGGCTTAGGTAATTACACCTCTTGCTGCTTTCTCCAGCGGATACCCGCCTGGATAAAACCATCGATCTCACCGTCAAACACATCGTCAGGGTTATTGACCTCATAACCGGTTCTGAGGTCCTTGACCATCTGATACGGAGCAAGCACATAGGAGCGCATCTGTTCTCCCCAGCTCGCCTTCACATCGCCGGCGAGCTGCTTTTTCTTGGCTTCTTCCTCTTGGCGCTTGATTTCCAGAAGCCTCGATTGCAGAACCCTCATAGCTGCAACCTTGTTTTGCAGCTGGCTCTTCTCGTTTTGGCAAGAAACAACAATTCCAGTTGGAATGTGGGTGATGCGGACTGCAGAGTCAGTCGTGTTAACAGACTGACCTCCAGGTCCCGATGAGCGAAAGACGTCAACCCTGATTTCAGAATCGGGAATATCAACCGCATCCGTTGTCTCCACGAGCGGAACAACCTCAACTGCGGCAAAGGAGGTTTGCCTCTTACCCGCTGCATTGAATGGACTCATACGAACTAAGCGATGAGTCCCAGATTCAACAGAGATGTTTCCGTATGCGTAAGGAGCATCTAATTCAAAGGTGGCGGACTTGATGCCAGCACCCTCTGCATAAGAGATGTCCAGCACCTGAGCCTTGATGCCCTGCTTTTCTGCGAAACGCAGATACATACGCATTAACATCTCGGCAAAATCAGTTGCATCGTCTCCGCCTGCGCCGCTTCGGATAGTCACCACCGCACCTCGAGAGTCATACTCTCCATTCAGCAAAGTTTCGATTTCAAGTGCGTCTAGTTTTGAGCGAAGGCTTGTAATTTCCGACTGAACCTCAGTCTCCAAGCTGGCGTCGCCGGATTCAACAGACATGTCGAGCAGAACATCAAGATCGTCGATTGCCGACCTAAGGGATGTGATTTTCTCAAGTTTGGTTCTTACTCTCGACAACTCACCCGTGACCTGCTGGGCTTTGGTTTGATCATCCCAGAGCTTCGGATCGCTGGCCTGAGCTTCTAGCTCTTGCACCCTTTTGCCGAGCGCGTCAGGCTCGAGAACTGCAGCAATAGCTGAATAGGTCTGCCTCAGTGAGGCTAGGTCCTGTCTCAGTTCATATTCAGCCATAACCAGCTAAGTTTAGGCTCTAAAGGGCCTCGGAACCCGCTCGCGAATAGACTCTGTAATTGTTGAGGGGTCACATGCAAAAACTAACCTTCCGATCAATCGGAAAGATTCTCGAAAAGCCAGTTAGGCGCAAGTTGCTGCTTTTGGCAATCGCTCGAATCGCTGCCAACTTGCTGGACCTGCTTGGCCTTGCAGGCATCGCCCTATTGGCCACGGCATTTGGTTCTTTAGCCTCTGGATCGGCTGAACGCGCTCCATTGAATTTGCCGCTTGTCGGCGAGTGGTACATCAATGAATACGAAGCAGTCTTCATCGCAATGGGCGTTGCCGTGGTGTTTCTTCTGAAATCTGGCTTCTCGATTTGGCTCAATCTTCAGACCTCCCTCACAGTGGCAGGACTCGAAGGCAAGCACTCTCGTGAACTTGCGGAATCCTTTTTCTCGCCGATATCAAAGGGAGTTACCAACCAAGAGTCTGTCGCAGAGTTCCAAAACCGAGTCATGTACTCGACTGGCGCACTTACTTCCTTTTTGAACGCGAGAATCACGTTCATGGCAGAGGCCTCTTTGCTAGTTGCAATGGTGCTTATGTTTCTGCTCGTGAATCCGATAGCTACAGTTTCGATGTTTCTCTTCATGGGCGGCGTCCTTCTGGTGTTAAACCGAATGATCAACATCCGAATTGTTCGCAATGGACAGAACCAGATGAGGGGCTACGAGGCGAGCCTACAGACCAGCAGGGACCTCTTCGGGGTCAAGCGAGAGGCTCTAAGCGCTGGTGTTGCAGAGTCCTGGCTGGAGAAGTTCACGCGGAGCCGCTATCAGGCGGCGCAAGGCGGAGCTGTAATTTATACACTCAACTCCCTCCCTCGATATGTTGTGGAGACCTCACTGATCCTTGGCATCTTTGCCTTCATCGGCGGCGTTGTAGTCTTCTCTGACCTACCATCCCAGGCAATAACAATCGGGGTATTTCTCGCTGGGGGTCTCAGACTAATTGCATCTGTGCTCCCTCTCCAGGCCGCAATCAGCATGATGAAAGACGGTGCGAACAGGGGGCACCTTGCATACGAGGCCCTAGTGGCTCGACAGTCAAGATCTGAGGCCCGACAAGACAGGCCACTGGATGTTTCGGCAATGAGTGGCATGTCATTCAACGACGTTCATTTCAAGTACCCAACCGGCCAGACAGAAGTCCTGTCATCGATCTCCCTCACCGTTCATCCACTCACTAAGGTCGCGATCGTTGGTCGATCGGGAGCTGGAAAGTCAACCATCTTTGATCTTGCCACGGGCTTCCTTGAGCCAACCTCAGGCGAAATCAAAATTGGCAACCACACACCACGCGAGATCCTGTTTGGCGCTCCTGGAACCTTCGGAATCGTTACCCAAAGACCACATCTTGTTACCGGCAGCCTGGTTGAGAACGTTTCTTTGGTTGACGACTCTTCATCAGACCGAGCAAAGGTGGAGCAGTCTCTAAACCGTGCGGGTTTGTCAAAGTTCACCTCACAGCCAAACTGGTGGGAGTTGCAGATAAAGCCTGACTCTGGGCAACTCTCAGGCGGTGAGATTCAAAGACTTGGGCTTGCAAGAGCTCTTTATCGTGATCCAAAGATCCTGTTCCTCGATGAGGCAACCAGTGCGCTAGATGCTGAGACCGAAGCCGAAATCACCAAGGTGCTCCAAGAACTCAAGAATGAAATGACCGTGGTTCTGATTGCTCACAGACTTTCAACGGTCATGGGTGCAGACAAGATCATCTACCTCGACTCAGGACGCATCGTCGCCGAGGGTACATTCCAAGAACTCAAGGCTTCAGTTCCCGACTTCGCTCGCGCTGTCGAGCTGATGGACCTAAGCGATAAATAGCAAATCGACCGGGAACTTTCGCTCACCGGTCGATTGCTTTTGAAGCTTGTTCTAGATAGCTCTTCTAAGCTCTCTTCTTCTGGCCTGCTCGACTGGGTCTGGAACAGGAACTGCGGAGATAAGACGCTTGGTGTATTCCATCTGTGGGTTCTTCAGAATCTGGTCACGCTCACCAATCTCAACCAGCTTGCCATGCTGCATAACTGCAATTCGGTGGGCAAGCATGTCGACGACTGCTAGGTCGTGAGAGATAAAGAGACATGCGAACTTGAGCTGGTCTTGAAGCTCCAAAAGAAGCTCTAGGAATCTAGCCTGAACCGAAACGTCAAGTGCTGAGGTTGGCTCGTCTGCGATCAGTAGGTCTGGGCGCAGTGCTAGCGCGCGGGCAATACCAACACGCTGGCGCTGGCCACCTGATAGCTCGTGTGGGTAGCGGTTGCGGTAGCTGCGTGGTAGCTCTACTGAGTCAAGGAGGTCTTCGACCATTTTGTTCAGCTCATCACCTTTGGCACGGCCTGCTAGAAGCAATGGCTCTCCAATTGACTCACCGATTGGAAGACGTGGGTTAAGCGATGAACCTGGGTCTTGGAAGACGATACCGGTGTGCTGACGGATCTCACGAAGCTGCTTCTGGTTGGCCTTTGAAATGTCTCGACCTACCAGCTGGATTGAACCTGCGGCGGTTGGTAGTAGGCCAATAGCTGCACGACCAACGGTGGTCTTTCCAGAACCTGACTCACCAACCAAACCAAGAATCTCTCCCGGGTAGATTTCAAAGCTGATGTCTTTGGCTGCTGTGAAAGCAGGGATACGACCGCGCTTTGGATAGGTGATTTCAACACCCTCAAGCTTTAGAACAGGTTCGGGCTTAGTGATCTCAAGCTCACGCTTAGCCACCGAACCAAGCTTTGGCACTGCGGCCAATAGCTGCTGGGTGTATGGGTGCTCTGGGCGGTTGAAGATCTGATCTGCAGTACCCTGCTCAACAGTGAAGCCGTCCTTCATGACCAAGATTCGGTCAGCTAGGTCAGCAACTACACCCATGTCGTGGGTGATTAGCAGAACAGCTGAGTTCAGCTTGTCCTTGAGGTTTCTCATCAGGTCAAGAATTTCTGCCTGCACAGTCACGTCAAGCGCAGTGGTTGGCTCATCAGCAATTAGCAGCGATGGCTCACAGGCAAGCGACTGCGCGATCATTGCGCGCTGACGCTGACCACCGGAGAGCTGGTGAGGGTACTTGTCAACCGACTGAGCTGGGTTTGGAATCTCAACCATTTCCAAAAGCTCGATGGCTCTGGCCCGAGCTGCCTTTGGAGTTAGGTCGAAGTGAGTTCTCAGCGTCTCAGAGATCTGAAAGCCAATGGTGTAGAGCGGGTTTAGGGCCGTCATTGGCTCCTGGAAGATGTAAGCAACTTCCTTACCCCTAAAGCTCTGGAGCTGCTTTGGCTTCGCGCCAAGCATTTCGGTGCCCTTGACCTTGACCGAACCAGAGGTGCGGGCGTTTGACGCTAGTAGGCCCATGAGACCCATGGAGCTTGATGACTTACCAGAGCCAGACTCACCCACGATGGCGAGCACCTCTCCTGGTCGGATCTCGTAGTTCATGTCGATGGCAGCTGGATACCAGACACCGTCTACCCAGAAATCAACGTTGTAGTTCTCGACCTTCAAAATTGGCTCGGTCATTTACCCATTCCTTTCGGGCTTGAAACAAATTGTCGTGAAAAGATTCTTGAGTGAAGCGCATCGAATACCGACCCCCCACCGCAATTGCATTTGCAATCACCACTTGGGTTCTCACCCTCGGAGTCCTGGGAGCCGAACTTTATGTTCAGTTCAACCCCGCCGCGATTCTGATCGCACTCGCAGTTTGCTACGGAGCGTTTCTGATTTTCATCAGACCAAAGGTTGTCGTTGATGGCGACGGCATCGAAATCATCAACCCGCTGGTTCGCTACGAAATCGGCTGGCAGCAGGTCGAAGCCGTTGATGCTCGCTTCAGCTTCTTCGTTCAGGTCAATGGTAAGAAGATTCATGCCTTCGCTGCCGTTGCTTCCGGTCGCTACGCAAACCTCAAGCCCGGTGGCCTTAGACCCTTTGGAGGCTTTTTCGGACACCGTGTCGAAGGATCTGAAATCAAAGACACCGGAGTCAACGTTGAGGATGGCTCGATCAGGGCCGTTGAGTCCCCAAGATCCGATACCGGTGCAGCACTTGCCATGGCGCGCCACTACCTCGAGAGGTTCGAGGGAAGCGGAAGGCAGGGCAACGTCAGAGTGGATTACTTCTCTGTTGTGCTGCTTTCCGCGATTCTCCTCACGGCGACCGTTTTGATTTAGCAATTAGGCCTTCTTAGCCTCGCGAGCCAAAGCACGATCCTTCTTGGTGATGCGGCGCTTTTGACGTGGGTCAAAGGCGTCACGAAGACCATCACCGATGAAGTTGATGCTTAGAGCAATCGAGATGATGAAGAAGCCTGGCCACCAGAACAACCAAGGACGAGTGGTAAACGCGTTCTGGTACTGGTTGATTAGCTGACCCAGCGAAACATCTGGTGGCACAACTCCAAAGCCCAAGAAGGACAGCGCGCTCTCTAACAGGATTGCTCCTGACATCAGAAGGGTCACCGCAACGATGATGACACCAACGGCATTTGGCAGGATGTGCTTGAAGATGATGCGGCGGTTTGAAGCACCAGCCACTCGAGCTGCATCCACAAACTCGCGCTCACGCAAGGTTAGGAACTCAGCTCTGACCAATCGGGCAAGCCCTGTCCAAGCGAAGAATCCGAGCATCACCGCCAATACCACGGCACCTAGGTTTCCAAACTGGAAACCGATCACCGAACCCAGGATGATGGTTGGAATGGTGATGATGAAGTCGGTGAAGCGCATCAGGATGGCATCTGGCCAACCGCGTAGGTAGCCGGAGACTGCTCCGATAACGGTTCCGATGGTTGCGGCTAGCAAACCGATGATCACCATAACGACGATGGACTGCTGAGCACCTCGCATAACAAGAGCGAAGTAGTCACGACCGATGTCGTCCTGACCGAATGGGTGCTCACCAATCTGAACTCCGGTGCCATCGATGAACTCTGGGAACAGATCCAGGGTTGGGCAGCCAATGGTGCCATCTGGGCAGTCCTCGTACTGAAGCTCTGGTAGGTCGGTGATGGAGTACTTCCACCAACCTGGAACCGTGATCGGCTCCTCCTCGCTACCTAGGTGTAGACCACCAGCGGTGAATACAAATAGCACGATGCCGATTAGCGATACCAGCGAGATCATCGCGGCACGGTGACGGAAGAAGCGGCGGCGAACAATCTGAGACTGGCTTAGGCCCTCGGTCTCTTTGTTGGCAATTGCGTTCTCGTTGCCCTGGCTGTCAGGGTTCTTAGTTTCTGCCATTTTTACTTACCACTTCCTACGCGGATACGAGGGTCTAGTGCGGAGTAAAGCAGGTCCGCTACTAGGTTTGCCGTCAGGGCAAGGAAAGCCGTCAGGATGAATACACCCATCAGCAGGTTCAGGTCATAGCCGTTGATGGCTCGGTTGAACAGGTTTCCCATTCCGTACCAGCCGAAGATCTGCTCGGTGATGATTGCACCACCGATAACACCGGCGAAGTCCACGACCACGATGGTGGCGATTGGAATCAGGGTGTTACGGAAAGCGTGACGCATGATCACGGTGCGCTCATTCAAACCCTTAGCTCGTGCGGTGCGAATGTAGTCCTGGTTCAAGACCTCAAGCATTGCGCCACGGGTGTAGCGAACATAACCAGCAAATGAAATCAGGGTTAGTGCAATCGTTGGCAAGAACAGGTGCAGCAGAATGTCCAGCGCGGTGAACCAGAAGTTATCGGTTCCCAGCAATGGGTTTACCTGACCGGCAGTTGGGATTGGACGACCGGCAATAGCGTCGGTGGCGGCATATGGAGCCCACTCGACCATGAGCTTGTCGGTGTAAACCAAAACCCACATCACGATTGAGGTGATGATTGTGGTCCTTACCACTGGACCGCGGTCGACTTTCGCAAACACGATCGAAAGCACCACTGCAATAACAATCGACGCAATCAACATCAAGGTGAAGTTACCCAAGCGGCCACGCATGTCAAAGATGTCGTTGATAAAGCCATAGGACAGAGCAAAGACTGCAACCATGCTCAGTGAGGCGAACAGGGCCTGACGGTTTTGAAGACCAACGGATAGCTGCACGACTCCAACCGCCGCACCGGCACCAAGGCCGGCAACCAATATTGGTCCAAGCGATGGGTTTGCGAACCAGCCGGTGGCACTCAGCAGTGACAGTAGGCCAAAGGTAGATGCGAAAGCGACACCGAATACGGTCAGCACTCTTGCTCTGGAGCCAGAGATAACACCAGCCCAGAAGAATCCCGCAAAGACCGACAGACCAATCAACCACGGCATTGTGATCTTGGGGTCATAGAGGAAGTCATTGAAACCAATTGCGAGGTACTGCTTTAGCAAAACCGCTACCCAGAAGATTGGTAGCGAGAACAGCAAGAAGGCAACAAAGGTCATCGTGTAGTCAAAGCGTGAGTACTGTCGAAGACCAGAAACGATACCCAGGGTGATACCCAGCAGCATTGCCAGGATGGTCGCACCTAGGACCAGGCGAATTGAGGTTGGGATAGCAGCCCCAACCAGCTCTGCTACCGGATAACCGTCACGCGCGGTGCCAAGGTCAAATTGACCGATGAATGCACCGAGGACGCCTCGTAGCCAGAGGAAGTATCGAAGTGGTGGCGGAACATCGAGGTTCAGCTCCCTGGTCAAGGTAGCAATCTGCTGCTCCTTGGCTGGGTCTGAGCTCAGTCTGAGATCCGCCAACGGGTCTGCGGAATAGGCAGACATGTTGTAGATAAGAAAACTTGAACCTAAGAGGATGACCGCTGTCGTAGCGAGTCTCCTCAGGATGTAAGAGAACACAGTGTTGCCTTTCCAAATGCCTTACCGCAGTAAAGGTGGCACCTAGACAAGTCTAGGTGCCACCTTATACGGCTTGTACTAGTTAGCTACTAGTACTTCCACTCCCAGAAGTTCCAAACCAGGTTTGGAGATAGAGGAGCTGGCTTCACATTCTTCAAAGTAGCGTTGTGAGCGGTTACAGCAGGGTGCTGGAAGATACCTAGGGTTACTGCGTCCTTGATCAGTAGCTGCTCTGCCACACCGATGGTGGAGATTAGCTCTGACTTGGATAGCTTGCCCTCTAGGCGAGCAAGAGCGGCGTCCATTGCGTCAGACTTGTAGCCCAAGAAGTTGTTCGCTCCGTCGGACTTGAAGTTGGCGTTGGTACCGGTCTGGCTGACCGAGGTTGGGCACCATGCGAAGAATGCAGCGTCGTACTTGTTAGAAGTAAGAGCTCCACCCCATGCAGAGTTACCGGTTGCCTCAACATCAAAACCAGCCTTTGCAGCCTCAGCCTTGATTAGAGCAGCCTCAGCTGCACGACGAGCGTTCGATGGGGTACCCCATAGAAGCTTGATCTTTACAGGAGTGTTTCCTGCACCAGCGGTTGGGTAGTACTGCTTTACAAGTTGTAGCGCCTTAGCGGTGCGGCTTGCCTGAGTTCCAGCGGTGTACTTAGACACACCAGACTTTGCGGTTACCTGCTCGTAGCCCTCCTGGCCAGGTAGTAGGAACACGGAGTTCACTAGCTTGGCGCTTGGGTTGATTGGCTTGATCAGGGTGTCAACGATCTGCTGACGTGGAACCGAAAGTAGGAATGCGGTACGTAGGTCACGAGCCTTCTTGCCGTTACCTGCGAATACACCGGTGTAGGAGTCTGGCTCGTCTGGGCCGTCACCAACGCGAACGTCGATGTGCTCGTAGCAAGCGTTAACTCCACCGATGACCTTGACACCCTGCATTGCCTTTAGCTGAGCAACTGCGTCAGCGGTTGCCTGGCCCTGGTAGATGTCAATTTCCTTGTTCTGAAGTGCCTGAGAAGCAGCAGTCGAGTCAGAGAGCATACGGAAGACGATGGTCTTGATTCCGTTGGTCTTTGGACCGGAGTTGTACTTCGGGTTTAGCTTCAGGGTTACGCTCTGGTCTGCGACAGCGTTGTCAACCATGTAGGCACCGTTTACAACCAGGATTAGTGGGTTGGTGGAGCCGTTGATGGTCTTGGTGTCGTAAACAGTTGACCAGACGTTACCGATCTTCTTTAGGTTTGCGGTGTCCTTCTTCTCGAAGTACTGAAGGAACTTGGCCTTAGCTGCAACGTTCTCAGCTGCGGTGCCTAGCTTCTTCTTGCCCTCTGCCATGAGAACTAGGGTGTGAACTGGTGAAACACCAGGGCCTAGGATCTCCCAGTCTGGAAGGAACTTCTTGTAAGTGATGGTCACGCTCATCTTGTCCGCGGACAAAACTGGGGTTCCAACAACGTTCTCGTCGTAGAGACCACCGTATCCGAGCGAGTCGAATGCAGGGGCTACGTCACCGGCTGCTGGGTCACCAAGCTTGGCGTCCTTGGAGTACTTCGATGAGGAAAGCACGTGGCTCAATAGAAGGTCAACACCGTCGATTGGGGTGCCGTCTGACCAGACGCGACCCTTGTTGATGGTGTACTGAACCTTCAGTCCCTTGGAGTCGTTAGAAACGATCTTGTAGGAACCTAGAACATTGTTCTTCTTGAGGTTTCGGTTGTTGTCGTAGTAAATGAAGCCCATGCTCTGCACGTAGCTAATGTCACCGTTAATGGTGACGTTAGTGTCTGGCTGAGATGGGTTCAATGAGGTGAAAATGTTTGAAGTCACGATTACTACCGTGCTTCGGGTTGCTGCTTCAGCTGGGCCGATTAGACCTGCTGTCGCAAGCGCCGCAGTGGCAAGACCTGCAACCGCAGTCTTCAAAGAGCGCTTTAGCTTCATATATCTCTCCTTCGAGGTGGGCCCTAGGTTGCTGAAACAGCCTCGTTAAAGGCAGTCCTGTCCCCAGGTGCTAAAACTATAAACCTAAAGTTCACCCTGACAACACCCTGTAGACACTTTCGTTACCTGTTTTAAACAAATAACGACAAAATCGGAAATCACCCCTTAGCCGCGTTAGCAGAAATCGTTTACATTCCTCCCGCATTTACGCCTGACATTAGGCTTTCAGGGTGAAAAGCGATCTTGCGGCCTTGGGTGCCGTTTTACTTTGGTCTTCGCTTGCCACCCTGGGCGTAACACTTGTTCACATTCCTCCAATTTTGCTAACCGGTCTGGGTCTTCTTATCGGATCCGCCATCTCGCTGGTCGGCTCAAAATTCAAAATCCGAGAACTTTTGGTTCCACCAAAGGCTCTACTAATCGGCGTCTATGGCCTTCTCGGTTTTCATCTCGCGCTATTTGCTGCATTTCAAACCGCTCCGGTCGTTTCGGCAAACCTGATCAACTACCTGTGGCCTTTGCTTTTGGTCCTGCTCGCGCCTCTGTTTACTAAGTCCAAACTCAAGTTCACTCACGTGATTGCTGCACTAATTGGTTTTGCCGGGGCGGCAATCGCAATCCTCTCGGGAGGTGGGGCTGGGTTCAGTCTTGAGATCGGCTATCTATTCGCTCTACTTGCAGCGATCATTTGGGCGACCTATTCACTAATGAGTGCCAAGCTCGAGGGGTTGAGTAGCAACTCTGTTGGCAGCTTTGCCTTTGTCTCGGGAGCATTGGCGCTGGGTCTGCACTTTGTACTCGAGCAGCCAGTTGCAATCACCCCGCAGGACTGGTTCTTCATCTTGCTGATGGGTCTAGGCCCGCTTGGTGGAGCTTTTTATCTGTGGGACTATGCACTGAAAACCGGTAATCCTCAGCGAGCAGGTTTGATTTCTTTTGCGACTCCAGTGCTGTCAACGACTTTTCTGGTGATCGCTCAGGGCAAGGCACCAAGTTTTGAGATCTTCCTGGCTGCAGCGCTGATTGTCGTTGCAGCTTGGATCGGTAGGAGTGTGAAGTGAGTTTTCAAAAGCGCTCTTTGGTTCGCCCAATTTACGCCCCCTCGCTGTTGCTAAATGCCACCGAGGCGGCGCTACTACCGGTCCTGCCAGTGAGCGCAGTTAGCTATGGGCTCGGGCTTGCCGAAGCCGGTGTCGTGGTTACCGTGATGATGGTCTCGGCCATGCTTTTTGAGATTCCAGCGAGCTGGCTCACCACTCGCCTTGGCGAGCGCCGAGCCATGCTGCTAGCCACCGTCTCCGCAACCGCATTGCTCTCGCTTGCCTACTTCAACCTTGGCTATGTTGCACTCTTGGTGGCAGCCGCTGGTTTTGGTTGCAGCTATGCGCTGTTTGGACTTTCGAGACACTCTCTCCTCACCCACCTCACCCCTCCTGAAGTGAGGCCCAGGGCCATGGCGCTTCTGGGTGGAATGTTTCGAGGTGGTTGGGCACTTGGACCAATCATCGGTTCGTTTGTGATTGCATTCTTTGGTCTGCAGAGCGCTTACCTTCTTGCCATGGCGCTGGCAATTGCATCAGGTGTGATTGTCTACTCAGTCAAGGCCGAGAAGCTGGCCTCTCCCCCATCTGGCCAACACGGCAATGTCTGGGCCGTGGCAAAACGTGAGGCTCCCAAGCTACTGACCCTCGGTGTTGCCTCAGGCATCATCTCGGGCGCAAGGGCCATCAGGCTCATCGGGCTACCGCTTCTAGCAGTTGCACTTGGCATCGATGCTGCAACCAGCTCGTTTATATTCGGCGTAACAGGACTTATTGACTTCGCACTGTTCTATGTCTCTGGCATCATCATGGAGAAATACGGTAAATTCTGGTCTTCGGTCCCCACCTTGATGATGCTTGGGGTTGCCTACCTTTTCGCCTTCTTTGTGACAGACCTGACCACCTTCTGGATCCTGGCTGCCATCACATCGCTGGCCAATGCGCTTTCAGCCGGTATCAACATGGTTCTCGGGGCGGATCTCGCCCCCGAGGGAGCAAGAAGTGAGTTCTTGGCCTCGTTCCGCCTACTAACCTCCGGGGGTAGCGCCTTTGCACCGGCCTTGATTTCAGGCATCACGGCATTTGCTGGGTTACCAGCAGCTTTGACAATCACGGGGCTAACCAATTTCGTCGGAGCGTATTTATTTTGGAAGTACCTACCCATCTATGCACCGGACCGGTCAAGGGATTAGGTAGCTCTGCGCGCTCGATCTTTTGCAAATCAGCTGGCGACTGGTACTTATCGGCAACTGCACTTTCGCACACAGTTCTAGGGTCGATCTAGCTCCAGAGACAGTGGCTCTGGAGCTGTGTATTTCGAGCCCAGACGCTGCGATGTTGGCCAAATAGTGGTTCAGGTTATCTCTTAGCGCAGCCAGCTGAGGGGCTCCGACCCGGAGCGATCGCTCGTGAGCATAGATAATGCCAAGATCGGCCACCCCTTGCAATCTGTTCGCCAAAGCCATGGCGGACACCACGTTGGCTGAGAGCATAAAGGTCAGGATCAAAAGAGCCAAATAGCCAGCAACCAAAGGAGCTATGGTTCCGTCATCTTGGTCCAAGCGCTGAGCTTTGAACAGCTGTGGCATTACCTATCACCACCTCAAGGTGGACGAGGTTTCCTTTGGGGCAACTACCTGAACATCGCATACTCACCGAGCGCAGTTGTTTACCCCAGCTTTGCGCGAGATACGCAGCCTGTTGATAGCTCAGCTGCCTCACTTCAGCGTTGCTATCAGAACCGAGAGTGGCAAACCGCAGCGCATTTCTAGCGATGGATTCGGCTGCAAGCTGGTCGCTGAGTTGCGAGTAGAGCGCGAGTCCTGGACCAATCGGTGCGATGAGCAACACAATCCACACCACCAGCTCTAGAACCGTTGAGCCGCTAGAGCCTCTCAGTAGCTGCCTGAACACTTATTTGCCCTGCGGGTTCACCCATCAACCCCATGCCTGGAATCGAATACTGAACCGTAATCTGAGTCAGCAAGTCGCCCTTTTGCTCCTGAACTTGAAAGCTCGCCAGCTCTGGGAGTGATAGCTGAAGCCGCTGTAGCAAATACTCTCGCTGCGATGCAGCTCCGTAGTTAGCCAACTTGCTGGCCGACTCAATTGCCAGATCGCGTATTACCAGTGAGTAGTAGCCGGCCATCGCTAATGCCAAAACACTGAGAGTGATAAGGGTGGCAAATACGATGTTTGCCAAACCTGCCAACACTGCGCTGCCGCGATCAGAACGAAACAACTCGGTCCATAGCCTGTTCGAATACCCCCTGCAGGGCAGGGCCAGCGAAGGCCCAGATCAAAACCACCAGCCCTGCAGTCATCAGCGTTATCAAAACCCAACCCGGGACGTCACCTTTGTCTGCTTGAAGAAACTTCTTCACTTCAACCTCTCTTTCGAGAGTGAAGTCTTATCAATCTCAGAATTCTCTGATTTAGGTTTTCCACAGCATGATCGGTAGCTATTCGTTCGGGTATCCGAAACAAGCGACGCTCTTGCCTCCTTCTCTTCCTAAACTTTCCACTGGAGGAACAAAATGAAACTTCGACCCGCCGCGGGCTCACTCGCCCTGGGAATTCTCACGAGCTTTATCACATGGTTACCAATTCCCGCCCAAGCGAGTGGGTCAGGCGTGGACTACTACATCTCAGCGCCATTCGTCCAGAACTCCCACGTTGATCTGAATGCCGCCACTACATATTTCGAGGATTTCAACAACTTCTCCCTCGCGGGATCGACAACTTCAGCCAATGGCACTGTTTCCTGGAGTTCTCCCGCTGTTGAACAGACTTCGACAGCGGATGTCTATGGTGGAGCAACTTCAACGAGCTCTAGTCCTGTTGTCGGCGGGAGCGGTTCACGCTACATTCGCCCCGCCCGAGTCGGATCTGAACCTCAATCGATAACTGTGTCATTCGCTACAGCGCAGCGGTATCTGGGGTTTTGGTGGTCAGCGGGAAGCCCAAGCAATGAAGTGAGATTCCTAAGCCAGGGGCAAGATGTCCTCACTTTGACAACGGCAGACCTGCGTAATCTTTTTGGAACTGCCCCCACATCCAATCAGGTCATTAATCAGTCCAATGCTTTGACTTTCACTGATGGAACGACAACTAGGACCTACCCAAAGGGTTATTACTTTGGAAATCCACGCGGCTATAGCACGACGACCCCGACTCAGAACCTCAACACCTTCGCATACAACGAGCCGTTCACTTACCTAAACGTTTTTGCAACTGGATCATTCTCATTCGATCAGGTCGTGTTCTCAGGCGGGGGATTTGAGTTTGACAACTTGGTGACGTCTTCCCTGGCCCAAACCCCGAACCTCTTGATTCACTACCAAGTTGGTTCGATTTACCCTGCTGTCACGTTCAACAACAATGGCGGGCAGGGCACGATGGCCCAGCAGATGAGCAGCAACTCTGCCCCCCTGAATGCAAACACCTTCACTCGTAACGGACATCAATTCTTGGGATGGAACACTGCCCCAGACGGATCCGGTACCACCTATTCAAACCAAGCAAACTTCGGATTTGTCTCAAACAGGACTCTCTATGCGCAATGGGGGCCAAACGAAATCAGTTTTGATGCAAACGGTGGATCAGGTTCTATGCCGAATCAATCTGGCACTCAGTCTGCCTCCATCTCGCCGAACACATTTACGCGAGCCGGATACACATTCGCTGGCTGGAACTCATCCCAGGGCGGATCGGGAACGAGCTATGCCGATGAATCCACCTATTCGTTTGCGTCATCGACAACCCTCTACGCTCAGTGGCAGGCCCTAGCGGCACCAGCTTCGCCAGAGCCATCCAGGTATGAAGGCCCAACCGTAGAGCTTCGAGAGACCTTCCTGCAGTCAAATCAGCCCATCAAAGTAGTTGTGAGGGGCAACAAACTTGACCGAATCACTTCAGTGTCCGTTCTGGGCAAGGCGATCCCTATCGACTCGCAGAGTCGAACCGAACTGACCTTCACCTTCACCCCATTGAGCCTTGGTGTATTTGCAGTGGATTTCGTGTCCGAGTTCGGCAAGCTGACTGCGCTGGATGCCATTACAGTTCTCGCACCGCCCGTAGTCGTGACTCCCGACTCGGAGTCTCCGGAGATAACTCAGCCTCGGCCAGAGCCTTTTATCGCAACCAAGCGCTTCTTCAACTTCATCGGAGATAGAAGCCTCTTGGTTAGCAAAGACCGAAGAGCCATAACAACATGGATTTCGGCTTACGAGGGAATACAGGAAGTTACCTGTCTTGGCAGCACGTCAGGCGTACCCATGATTGTCACTGACCCTTCACTTGCTCGCAAGAGAGCCACAAACGCGTGCAATGCGATTGCGAAGCAACTGCCCAACGCGCGGATTGTCATCAAGATTGAAAACGGCAAGGGTATTGGTCAGTTCTTCCGAGCAGTCCAAGTAACCATCAAAGGTGTCAAGGGCTAAGTCCGCCTAAACCGTCTTCCCCAGCACCTGCAACGACGGGAAGATCGCAAACAGCACCGTGATGGGCAGAATGAAAAAGATGATTGGTATCAGCATCTTGGTCTCATTGCTTCCGGCTTGACGAAGCAGTTTTCGCTGCAGCTCAGCCCTCGCGCTTTGGGCATGAGCAATCACTTGGTGAGAAATCGGTGCGCCACGAACGATCGCTACCCGCAGTTTTTCGGCAAGTTCGGCCAAGCCTTGATTCGGGTGGTGGGCCAAATCGCCCAATAGTTCAACCGGGTCAGCCCCCAGCTCGAGTTCAGCCAGCAGGTATCCAAAAAGCTGTGAGATCTCCCCCTGAGATCGGGGCGTCAGCCAACCCAGGGCGACAGTCGCTGGCAAACCGTTGGCTAGCAGCAAGCCAAGCGCCGCAGCGAAATCCGGTAGCTCGTAGTCGATGCTGTTGCGCTGCTTCTTGGCGGTGAGGACCTTATTTAGCCACACCCTCAGTTCAAGAAATGGTTCTGATTTTGGTGGCTTCAAGCTAGCCAGGACGCGATCACGAAGTGCCATAAAAGATCCTTCTCGGCAAAGTGAGCTTGGCTAAACGGTTTACAAAGAAGTAGGCGAGGGCTGAAAGCAGTAGGCCCAGAATCAAAACCACAGCTCCAAGCTCAGAAGCAAACGCGGTTCGGTTCTGCTCGAGCTGAATCAACACGATCGCTATCAACCAGGGTGCGGCAAGCGAGATTTTTGCAGATCCGAGTACCCAGCCCTGCTTTGCCAACACCTGACCAAAAAGTGCCTGCTCACTCCTCAGCTCAGCTGCAGCGCTCTCCCAGGTCTTGGACATCGAGTTGCTGCCCAACTCGTTTGATAGCTCTATAAGTAGGGCTAAGAAATCAGCATGTCGAGAACCAATGGCCGAGCGAAAAGCTCCCAGAGCTACCTGCGGTTCATCACCTCTCTCTAGTTCGAATCGCAATTTTGCAAAATGAGGCCTGATTCTGATCGGTCCCCCTTGCTCCAAATACTCAAGTTGCTCAAGTAGTGAGATAGAGCTTTGTGCCGCGTTTTGAAAGGAGTCGAAGACCTGAGGCCAAAGAGCATCGAACTTCTGAGCTCTCGCACCGGCAATCACACGAATGACCTCGAGCGATGCGGCCAGTACCAGGAGGGCAATACAGCCCGCCAAAGCGGCAATACCAGTTACGAGAGTCACGGCCAGGTAGCTGAAGGTGACAGCCAGCACCAAGCCAGCATTGAGCTCCTTACGCCGGTCACTCAGACCGGCAGCCTCAACCAGCTCACGATAGAACCTCATCAGTCACCTCCAGTATCTCTGCCACGTAGCGCCTTCCCGAGGGATCACGCTTACAGAAGACGGCATAGTCAAAGGCGCCAAGAATTGTTGGCTTCAAAAAAGCCTCGGTGATGTTCTCGCCAGCCAGCAATGGGAGTGTCAACAGTTTCCTCACGGCAGCCCTTGCTGAGTTTGCATGCAGGGTGCAGAGCCCAGGTATGCCGGAGTTCAGTGCGACCAGCATGTCCAAGGCTTCCGCCCCTCGGACCTCGCCGATCACCAACCGGCTTGGTCTCATACGAAGCGCCTGCCTCACCAACTCTCTAAGACTGATCTCAGGAGCTCCTTCGATGGAGGCTGGCCTAGTCTGCATCGCGACCCAGTCGTTGTGTTTGAGCGATAGCTCAAAGGTGTCCTCACATGAGACCAAGCGCTCATCGGTCGATAGCTCGTTGAGCAATGCGGTCATCAGGGTGGTTTTTCCAGCTTGGGTTGCACCAGCAATGAGCATGCTCTTGTGCGAGTGCATTGCTGTGGTCAAAAACTCCCGTTGGGACTGTGTAATAACCGATTGGGCCTGGAGATCATCAAGTCGAGTGAGCGACTTACGAAACTTTCTAATGTTTATCGACCAGTGCGCTCTAGTCACCTCAGGAATTACCACGTGCAGTCGAGAACCGTCGGTCAGCGCTGCATCGACATAGGGAGTGATTCGATCGATGCGGCGGCCGGAATCTTTGAGCATTCGAAACACGAGCGACCTAATCTGAGCAAACGACAGGTCCAGCTCAACTTGGTGATGACCGCGCGAATCAAAGTAATGAATCTCGTTGGGCCGATTGATCCAAATCTCTTCAATGCCGGGGTTGTCCATATAAGGCTGAAGCTGCCCGAGACCAGTGAGCTCCTTTACGGCAAGCTCAAAAAGCTCTGCTTCACTGCGCCCCAAACCACCTTGCTCAGCCTTCTCATCGATTGCCAATAGCGATGCGGATTCCACAGCTTGGTTGCCACTGAGGATCAGACGTCTCGAAGTTTTCAGGATTTCAGTTAGGTCACTCACGCCCGAAGCTTTTCAAAAACAGCTAATTCTCACTTCGAGTTTTCCACAGCGAGATTTTTCGCTAAGCTATCCGAGTTCCATGCGGGTGTGGCGAAATTGGCAGACGCACCAGATTTAGGTTCTGGCGCCGAGAGGCGTGGGGGTTCAAGTCCCTTCACCCGCACAAAAGGCCCTGTTTACAGGGCCTTTTTCCTTACCCAAAACCTTGAGTGGCAATAAAGTCCCCTCGCCCAATCACCGGCGGTAAGAAACCTTGTCATAAACAACAAGACCCCTGATCTCGGAGATGTCCAAGCTCAAGGGCCTTGTTGATACTTTCCGCTAAAGCGCGGCGCGGTTAGTGCTTCGTGATGCTCACCGTGTTGGCCTTGTGGTCAATCTCGAAGCGGTAGGGTCCGCGGTGGACAACCTCGGCGTGATCTGAGCCCTCTGACTTGATGCCCAGCTCAGCTGCAATCCCCGAGAAGAACTTCTTCTGAGATTCCAAGGTGAGCTCAGTGCCTTGGTACCAGGCGGTTGAAGAGCCTAGGTTGCGCTTGGCAATAGCCACTGAGCCATCAACATCGCTGCCCGAGAAACTTGCTACCAGCTCGGCACCATTTAGCCTTGATAGCTCGCTCCAAAGCTTCGCCTCGAGGCCATTAGTCAGCTTCAGAGTCTGGTCTGGTCTGAGCGGGTAGAACTCCTCTACATAGACACCGATTAGCTCTTTCACAAGCTGTCCGCCGTATCCACCAAGCTTTACCCTCAGGGTGCGGTCAGAGATGTTCGAGAAGTAGCCAACCACCAGGTTTCCACCCTGCTTGGCATAGTTTGAGAACTCGGCCTCTTGCTTGTCTGAAAGCATGTGAACCATCGGCATCAGCACCAGCTTGTATTGGCTGAGTTCTACTGCGGTGGCGTCTGGGTGAACAAAGTCGACCCTTAGGCCTGACTCCCAGAGTGAGCGGTACCAGGTGGCAACCGTCTCTGGGTAACTCAGATCCTCAGTTGGCATATTTGCCTGCATCAATGCCCAGAACTGCTCATAGTCATAGACCATCGCAATCTCAGCCCGGTCGGTTTCATACTGCGAGATGTCCGGGTGAGCCTTGAGAAGTGCACCAAGCTCGGATACCTCACGGTAAACCCTGGTGTCCTCACCGGCGTGTGGAACCAATGCGGAGTGGAAGCGCTCCGAACCGGCCTGACTCTGACGCCACTGGAAGTACATGGCACCTTGAGAGCCACGGGCGACGAAACTCATCGAGTTGCGCTTTTCCTGACCCGGAGTCTTGGCATAGTTTCTTGGCTGCCAGTTCACTGCTGAGGAGCTGTGCTCCATCAAAAGCCACTGCTTGCCCTTTGCGAAACCACGAGTCAAGTCAGCCTGCTGAGCTAGATCGATGTAGTTGTGTGGGTCATGCTGAGCTAGGTAGTGGTCGGTTGAAACGAAGTCGACCTCCTTTGCCCACTCGAAGTAGTCCATCGCATAGGTGAACTTCATAGACATGAAGTTGGTGGTCACCGGGTTCACCTTGTCGTAGCGCTTGATGATGTCGCGCTCCATCTTGAATAGCTCGAGGGTGACATCAGATGAGAAGCGCTTGAAATCGATTTGCTGACCAGGGTTTGGGTGTGTGCCATCTGGAGTTCTCGATGGCACTGGAACCTCATCAAAGCTGTAGTAGCGCTGTGACCAGAAGTCGGTACCCCAACTGCTGTTGAGGTCCTCGATGGAGGCATAGCGCTTCTTGAGCCAGTCCTGGAATGACTTCTTGGACTGATCGCAATAGCAGTAGGGGGCGTGGCAACCGTACTCGTTGTTCACGTGCCACATCACAACCGCTGGGTGCTTTGCATAGCGCTCGGCAATCTTCTCGACCAGCGCTGCTGCCTTGGTGCGATAAACCTCGCTTGCTGCGCAGTAGGCCTGGCGGCCCCCGTGAACCAAGGTGACGCCGTCAAAGTTGACGGGCAAAACCTCTGGATACTTTTTGGTCAACCAGGCCGGTGGCGATGCAGTGGCGGTTGCCATGTCAATCGAGATCCCACCCTCGTGCAGCATCTCGATGATTTCATCGAGCCAACTGAAGTCGTACTGCCCCTCGGAGCGCTCGATGTTGGCCCAGGAGAATATACCCAGCGAAACCAGGTTGACTCCAGCCTTTTGCATCAGGCGAATATCCTCGGCCCAAACCTCCTTGGGCCACTGTTCTGGGTTGTAGTCGCCACCAAAGTGCAAGTGGTTTGCTTTGAGCATTTAAATTGCCTCGATTTCTATTAGTAGGGCGTTTTCTGGGAACAAAATTGGTGCGCGAAGACCCTGGGTCATCAGTAGTGAGCCCGAAAGCGTGACGCCCTCGAACCACTGAACCTGAGCTCTTTGCAAGTAGCTTGGTTCGCCGGCCGGGAAGACGGCCTTTACTTTGTAATCTCGACTGGTTTCAAGCCCTGCAAATCGAATGCCCGCAGAGCGCGACTCCTGCGCGGTTTCCAACAGCGCGTAAGCAAATATGCCTCTAGAGCCATCCTGAGCCATAACGCCGTGCACAAACGCCGAATCGGTGGTTTCGACCATGATCATTTTGCCCGAGTGGATTAGATCGCGATTGTGCTTGTAATAGCTAACCCAGCTCTTCAGATGCGCGCGCTCTTCAGGAGTGGTTTGAGTGATGTCCCACTCCAAACCAGCGTGACCGAACAGCGCAGTGACTGCTCTGAACGAGAGGTTTTGAGTGCGGTAGGTGGTGTGTGCCGTGGTGGGGCCAATATGGCTACCCAAAAGCTCCGGTGGGATACCAAACTGGGTGTAACGCTGAATGTACTGACGCTCCAAGGCATCGTTGCAATCGGAGGTCCAGAAGCGGTCCGCATGTTGCGCCATACCAAAGTCAATGCGACCGCCACCGGAGGCGCAGCTCTCGATTTCAAGACCTGGGTGACGACGCTTCAGCTCATCAAAGAGTCGGTAGATCGCCTGGGTTTGATTGTGAACGGCTGCGCGGTTCTCATGACCTGGCTCCAAGATGAACTTGTTGTGATCCCACTTGATGTAGGCGATGTTGTAGTCAGATAGCAGCGCTGAGGTCTGCTCCAAAACGTGGGCATAGGCACCCGGGTGGGTGATGTCCAGCACGTGCTGTCTTCTGCCCTCAGGTGGCACTCGACCGTGTGAATTCAATATCCACTCAGGGTGAGCTCGATACAGATCGCTGTCGACCTGAACCATCTCACCCTCAAACCAGAGCCCAAACTCCATGCCGTTGGCATGGACCTTTTCAATCAACGGTCCAAGCCCCATGGGCCAGACATCTCTTGATACAACCCAGTCACCGAGACCCTGATGGTCATTACGTCGAGCACCGAACCAGCCGTCATCCAGCACAAAGCGCTCGACGCCAATTTCCTTCGCCACATCCGCGAGTTCGGAAAGCTTTTCTAGGTTGTGGTCGAAGTACACCGCTTCCCAAACATTGAGCGTGAGCGGTCTTGGCCTTACGTTTGTTGGGTGATTTGGCCTTGCCCTGAGCCAGCGGTAACTGCGATCGGTGATCTCATCAAAGCCATTGGCCGAGTAAATCATGGCGACATCTGGTGTGGCATAGCTCTGCCCCGGCTGCAAAATAACTTCACCTGGGAGCAATAACTCCGAGGCAAACATGGTGGTCCTGCCACCGGGTTGCTTTTCGATCTGGTGTCGGAGGTTCCCCGAGAAGAGAATTCCCATCGCGAAGACTTCACCACTTTGATATCCGGCACCCTCAGTCATGGCCAGCTGCATGATGGTGTAGTCGTGAGAAGAGCGACCCTCGCGAAGCTCTCTGGAGAAGATGCCTGACTGAATCTCGCGACGCTGCGGCTGACGCTCCTTGATCCAGCGACCCGTAAAGTCCATCGACTCAGTGATTTGATCCGGCAGCGGAAGCGCTACCGCCAGCTCATCAACGGTGTAGTCGGAGGCACCGAGGTTTGTGATCTGGTTGCTCGCAAGCACCACACCGCCGGTCTTGATCTCAAACTTTGCCAACAGCTCAATACCTGCAGCCAGGTCTTGGGCCTTGATTCGGATGCTATTGGAATCAGACTCGACTGAAACCAACTCAAGTTTGTGTGAGAAGTCCTGGCCTTGGCGATGACCCAAGATTGCTGGCTTACCAATGTTTCCTCGCGAGTTCTCGCGCCACAGACCAACAAAGGCTGGGTCATCTAACTCAGCATGGGCGACTGGCTCCATGCGCGCCTTCACCAAATCAGCGCTCGAGCCAATGTTTCCCAGAGCTTGGCCGAAGTGCAGGATTTCTGGGGTTCCGGTAGAAAAGTCGATAAGGAGCGAGACGCCATCTTTTGGGATGTGGGCAAAAGCTGGAATGCTCAACTTGTTTCCTTCGCTAGCTGCGCGGTAGATGCAATTGCAGTGCGATAAATCTACGCCCAAAAAAGCAAAAAACCGCACTAAAAGCGACAGAAGTAATCACTCCGTTAGCAAATCATTCAGTTTCGAACGGCAATTGCCGCTAGCCTTTTGCCATTGAACTGAGGTGATCACGTGTTAGCAGCGCAGCGCAAGGCCAGAATCCTCGAGGAGGTTGGCCAAAAGGGGGCAGTTCGCATCTCCGAGATCGCGGATGCACTAAAGGTTTCTGAGGTTACGATCCGTCGCGATGTTGAGGCCTTGGCAGCCCAGGGACTGGTCAATAAGGTCCACGGTGGTGTTACCGCAAACTCGCTCTCCTCAACCGTTGAGCCACCATTTGCCACCAACTCAATGCGTGAGCAAAACGCCAAGAATGCAATCGCTGCCGAGGCGCTCAAGCTCGTCAAGCCGGGCATGGCAGTAGCCCTAATGGGTGGTAGCTCGGTCTATGCCCTGGCCCAGAAACTTCGTGAGGTTCCCCACCTCACGATCGTTACCAACTCAGTACCAATTTCTGACCTCTATGCCCAAGAGCAGCGCGGTGACCAAACCGTCGTGCTGACCGGTGGCTTTAGAACCCCAACCGATTCACTAGTTGGCAAGATCACCTCAGAGGTATTCTCTCGATTCAACCTCGACCTGGTCTTCATGGGCACCTTTGGTATGCATGGTGACTTTGGTTTCAGCTCACCGAATTTGATGGAGGCTGAAACTAACCGAGACGTAATCCAACGCGCGGCTCAGTTTGTCGTGCTAGCCGATCACACCAAGTGGGGCGGTCGCGGTTTCACGTCGTTTGCATCGTTAGAAGACGCCGATGTGGTCATCACTACGGATGGAATTAGCCCACAGGCTCTGAAGACCCTTAGATCAAGGGTCAAGGATGTTCGGGTAGCTAGCCTTTAGGAAGGCTCAGCGAAAACAAGTAGCTGCCAATCGGTCTACCAAACCGAACTGCAACTTTTGCCAGATGTCCCTGTTCGACAAACCCAAATTTCTTGTGGATTGCAATTGACGCATCGGCACCACGGTCCGCAATCACCGCAATAATCTCTCGGATTCCAATTTGTTTAGCCTTTGAAATCAAAGCCAGCATCAGTTTTGACCCAAAACCCTTAGATGTCGCGGGTGCAGAAAGATAAATACTGGTCTCCACCACTTTTTGATACCCAGCCCGCTGGCGCCAGGGCTGAAGGTACGCAAAACCAATCACCTCTCCCCCGCGATCCAGCACCAAAAAAGGCAGCTCCAATTTGGTGAGAAGTTCATGGAGCTCGGTCCAGTGCCGCAAATCCAGCGGTTTGTCATCGAAAGTGATCGCAGTGTTTCTGATGAAGTAGTTGTAGATGTCCTTGATGGCGGGGAGATCTCCATACCTGGCATCACGGATGACCTCGGTAATCTGCTGCGGCTGCGGTTTCTGACGTAGCTTTCGAACCAGCCGCCATCTAGTTTCGGAATCCACCGCTAGCAGCTCCAATCAATCTCTGGTTCGCCCAACTCTAAAAGCAGTTTGTTACAACTAGAAAACGGTTGAGAACCAAAGAACCCGCGGTAGCTCGAAAGTGGTGATGGGTGTGCCGATGAGATCACTCGAGCATCTTTCAATACCGGAGCCAACTCCTGAGCCTTTTGACCCCAGAGAATCGCAACTAATTTCTCACCCCGCACCTTGCACAACGCAGCTACCGCTGCGGAGGTGAACTCGCCCCAACCAAAGTTCAGATGAGCTGCGGAGTTATTTGCCGAGGTGGAAAGGTGCCGGTTTAGAAGCATCACACCCCTTTGGGCCCAAACCGAAATATCGGCGGTTTTGACCACGGAGACGCCCAGATCTGAGCGGAGCTCTTTGAATATGTTTCCCAAAGTAGGAGGCAAAGGCTGAGTTTCGGGTGGAACTGCGAAGGCCAATCCGATGGCATGCTCGGGGGTTGGGTATGGGTCCTGGCCGAGGATCAAAACTCGATAGTGCTCGGGAGGAAATTGGAATGCCCGAAGTAGGTTTTTTCGCTCCGGTATGGCATTTGGATCTTGGTCGTAGCGACTGAGAATCTCGGCCAAGAGCCAACGTTTATCCTCAAGCAGTGCCTGCCAGCTTGGATGCATTTCCTCGAACACAAACCCCAGTCTAAAAAGTGGCAGGATTGTGAGCCTAAGGAGCAACGATGCGAACTGCGAAAGAACTGCTAGAAGAAGCCAGCAACTACTCCCAGGTACTTACTCAAATCAGACGAGAGCTTCACCAGATTCCAGAGTTTGGTTTGGACCTCCCAAAGACCCAAGCGCGTATCTTGCAATCTATCGAGGGCCTAGGTGAGATCACCCTCGGCAAAAACCTAAACTCCATCGGCCTGCTGATTCGTGGCGCAAAACCAGGACCAACCGTTTTGCTCCGAGCTGACATGGACGCCCTGAGTATTCGAGAAGAAACCGGACTCGAGTTCGCATCCACAAACGGTTTCATGCACGCCTGCGGTCACGACCTGCACATGACCGCTGGCATTGGTGCCGCGCACCTATTGGCCACCCACAAAGACGAGCTAAACGGAAATGTTTTGATCTGGTTCCAACCAGGTGAAGAGGGTCATCACGGAGCTGATGTGATGATCGAGGAAGGCTTCTTGGAGCTCAGTGGTGAAAGACCGATCGCTGCATACGGCCTGCATGTTTTCACTTCACTGCCGCTTGGTGCAATCACAACAAAACCTGGTCCGATGATGGCGAGCGCCGGAGATATGCATGTCACATTCCACGGATCGAGCGGACACGGCTCGATGCCCTGGCTCTCGAAGGACCCGATCAGCCCAATGATCGAGGCGATCGCAGCGCTTCAGAACATGCTGAATAAGCGCTTTGATCAGTTTGACCCGGTGATCCTAAATGTCGGTTGGATTCGAGCCGGTGACGATGCCACCACCAACGTGATTGCAGACAGTGCCTCATTCGGCGCAACGGTCAGAACTTTCTCCGAGAAGAACACGAAGCTGCTTCACGAGCTTGCGCCGAAGCTGATTCACTCGATCGCCGAGGGTTTCGGCCTGACCGCAGAGGTTAGCTTTGGTCGTGCCACCAAAGTATTGATGAATGACCCCCAAGCAGTTGAGCGAGTGCGCAAGGTCGCTACAGAGTTGGTAGGGCCTGGCTATATGGACATGCCTAACCCGATCGCCGGTGGCGAGGACTTTGCATCGATTGTCGATGAAGTGCCGGGAGCGTTCGTTTTCGTAGGGGCCTGCCCGCCGGAAATTGACCACACCAAGGCCCCAACCAATCACAGCGCTAAGGCGATGTTTGATGATTCGGTCTTGCCGCTGTGTGCTTCGCTACTGGCAGCACTTGCCTACGAGCATCTAGGCTAAAGTTACGGCTAATTACAAGGCATGTTGCCCAACGGTGCGCAATCTTAGATAGTTGTGAAACCAAGGAAGAGGGATTGACATGACTGATGCAACCAACTGGGGTTTTGAGACCGCGCAGATTCACGCCGGAGCAACCCCTGACCCAGCCACCAATGCACGCGCAGTGCCTATCTATAAGACCACCGCGTACACCTTCAACTCAGCTGAGCACGCTCGCAACCTGTTCGGACTAGCGGAGTTTGGCAACATCTACACCCGCATCATGAACCCAACTCAGGATGTTGCGGAGAAGCGAATTGCCGCCCTCGAGGGTGGAACCGCAGCGCTATTGCTTTCATCAGGTCAGGCAGCCGAGACCTTTGCAATTTTGAACATCGCTCAGGCCGGAGACCACATCGTGTCTTCTTCGACTCTGTATGGCGGTACCTACAACCTCTTCAAGTACACCCTTGCCAAGTTGGGCATCGAGGTCACTTTTGTTGAGAACCAGGATGATGAGAACGAGTGGCAGAGTGCGGTTCGTCCAAACACCAAGCTGTTCTTTGCAGAGACCATTGGAAACCCAAAGGTTTCGATTCTCGACATCCGCAAGGTTGCTGACATTGCTCACAAAAACGGTGTTCCACTGATCGTTGACAACACCGTTGCGACGCCTTACTTGATCAAGCCACTGGAGCACGGTGCTGACATCGTGGTTCACTCCGCTACTAAGTTCCTAGGCGGCCACGGCACCGTCGTCGCCGGAGCAATCGTTGACGGTGGCAAGTTTGAGTGGTCAAATTCAGACAAGTTCCCAGGTCTTACTGAGCCAGACCCTAGCTACCACGGCGTGGTTTACACCCAGGCCCTGGGTGATGGAATCGCCTACATCATCAAGGCGCGCGTGCAGCTGCTGCGCGACATCGGAGCTGCCGTCTCCCCCGACACCGCCTTCTCGCTGATTCAGGGTATTGAGACGCTGTCGCTTCGTATGGAGCGTCACGTTGAGAACGCTCAGAAGATTGCCAAGTGGCTCTCCGAGCACCAGCAGGTTCTGAGCGTGAACTATGCGGGTCTACCAACCTCGCCCTATTACGAGGCTCACCAAAAGTACGCACCAAAGGGTGCTGGTGCGATCGTTTCATTTGAGATCGCAGGTGGCGTTGAAGCCGGTGTGAAGTTTGTTGATGCCCTGGAGCTATTTAGCCACGTTGCAAACATCGGAGATGTTCGCTCGCTGGTTATTCACCCAGCGTCAACCACTCACTCCCAGCTGAGCCCAGCTGACCTAGCCACCACCGGTGTGACTCCTGGTCTAGTTCGTCTATCGGTTGGTCTTGAGACCTACCAAGACCTGATCGCAGATCTGCAGAAGGGTTTTGCCGCGGCACGCTAAATGGATTTCCAGATATCTGAAGACTCTGCTCCCTCGGAATTTATCTCCGAGGAGCAGCGTCGTCAGCTGGTGGGGAGACCACCTGCAACTGGAGCATGGCTTGCCGGAGACCCAGTTGGTCAACGGAAGTTTTCGGAAGTCTTTGATCTTGAGACAGAGTCTGGCGAAAACCTAGTGGGTGCAAGGCTTGCCTATGAGAGCTGGGGTGAGCTCAATGAAGATGCATCTAATGCGATTTTGGTTCTGCACGCCCTAACCGGTGATAGCCACGCGATTGGAAATGCCGGGGATGGCCATGCCACGGCCGGTTGGTGGAACGGCATCATCGGCCCGCGTTTGGCAATTGACACGGACAAGTACTTCGTTATCACTCCAAACGTTCTGGGGGGTTGTCAGGGTTCAACCGGACCGTCATCACTTGATCGAAATGGTCGTGAATACGGACCATCATTTCCCCAGCTAACCATTCGCGATCAAGCCAAGGCCTTTGAGATCCTGGGTCGTTCGCTGGGCATTGAAACTTGGTATGCAATCGTCGGCGGCTCAATGGCCGGCATGCACGCCCTAGAAATGGCGATCGAAAATCCCAAGCTCATGCAACGCCTTGCGCTACTGGCTGCACCACCATTTTCAACGGCGGATCAAATTGCGCTGAACACCGTTCAGCTCGAGGCAATTCGCTCGGATTCCAACTTTGCAGCCGGTTGGTATTACGACGCGAAACCAGGATTTGGGCCGCATCGCGGCCTAGCGCTGGCTAGACGCATGGCGCTTTTGAACTACCGCTCCCCAGAGGAGCTCAACGAGAGATTCGGGCGCTCTTGGCAATCGCAGGTCAGTCCCCTGACTCAACGCGGTAAGTATGCCGTTGAGAGCTACCTGGATTTCCATGGCAATAAGTTTGTAAGGCGCTTTGATGCCAATAGCTACATCACCCTTGTGAGTGCCATGAACTCTCATGACATTGCTCGTGGTAGAGAGTCAGTCGAAGCCGCCCTAGCAAACATCAGCTGCCCGACCCTGGTGCTGGGTATTGACTCCGATCGCCTCTTCCCGATCTCGGGACAGGAGCAGATTGCCGCTGGCATCAAGGGCGAGCTCGTTGGCGGTGGGTTGCAAGTTATCCAGAGCGAGTTTGGGCACGACGGCTTCTTGATTGAAATCGAGGCCGTGGGCAAGCAGCTGGAGGCACTGCTTCAGGCATAGAGTTGAAACCGTGAATCTTTTGAAGTCCAAAATCGCGGTCTCCTTCTTCTTCCTCTCCGGGGGTATGTCGTTAGCTCTCTGGGCCGTGCACATTCCACTCATTGAAAAGACCGTTGGGGTTAGCTATGCCCAACTTGGTGGACTGCTGGTTTTCTCGGCACTGGGTGGCTTTTTCGCAATGCAGATTGCCGGTTGGCTGATCGATCACATCGGAGCCAAAACCACCACGATGCTCGGTGGCATTGTGGTTGGACTTGCGCTGTTGGGACCAGCAGTTGCGGATTCACCACTTTGGTTAGCGGTGGCTATTTTTGGCATCGGTTTTGGACTCTCGGGTGTGGATGTTCCGATGAACGCTGCTGCGCTGCAGGTTGAGAAGGCCAATAAGCGAGCAATCTTCACCTTCTTCCACCTGTTCTGGTCGGTAGGCGGTCTGGTTGGTGCAGCGCTTGGTTTTTGGACCATATCGATGGGTTTTGTGCAAAGCCAAACTTTGCCAGTTGTTGGATTGACCCTAAGTGCACTTGCAATCTTCTTTTCCACCTGGCTACTACCAAATGAGATCAATGCCACCCGCGAGAACAAGGTTGAAAACAAGCAGGCATCCAAATCAAACCGAAGAGTCTTGGCCTTCGTGTTGCTTGCCGGTTTGATGTCAGCCTCGGGTGGAATTATCGAAGGCGTGGCGCAAGACTGGTCCGCGCTTTATCTAAGAGATGTTCAAAACTTCAGCGTGGCCCTGGCTGCATGGGGGCTAGCTGCATTCAACATCGGCATGATTCTCGGCCGAATTTTTATCGACCGAATCGTAGAGCGCAAGGGTCGCGGCTTCGTGATTCAGTGGGGTTCCCTGGTCGCAGCAATCGCAATCGCACTTCAAGCCATCGCACCATCGGGCGAAGTCTCACTCGCGCTTTGGTTTCTGCTTGGACTAGGCATCTCGGGTGTGGTGCCGCAGATCTTTGCCGCCGCTGGCGAAATTGGGGAGCCAACCCATCAGGGTAGAAACATGGCCAAGGTGGTGGGTATTACCTACATCGGAACCCTTGCGGGGCCCTCGATCATTGGACTACTAACCGTTGCCTTCCCACTCGAGTGGGCGATTGGCTGGGGTGCGGTTTTGGGTATCTTTATCGTCCTGGCAAATCCAAAGTTGGAGAAACTACCTAAATGACATTGCTTTTTAGCCCCATCAAGATCCGTTCGGTTGAGGTGAGGAACCGCATTTGGGTTTCTCCGATGTGCATGTATTCGTGCGAAAACCAAGACGGTATGCCGAACGATTGGCACCTGGTACACCTGGGAGCAAGAGCTGTCGGTGGCGCAGGTTTAGTGATGGCCGAGGCAACCGCTGTGGTGCCGGAGGGTCGAATCACCCCTTGGTGCACTGGTATCTGGAACGACGAACAGATTCCTGCCTGGAAGCGAGTTACTGACTTCATTCACGCCCAGGGTGCGACCAGTTCAATCCAACTGGCCCATGCCGGTCGCAAGGCTTCTACCTACAGAGCTCAGTCGGGATCTGGTTCCGTGCCTTTGGGCGAAGGTGGCTGGGAGACCGTTTCCTCAACCAGTGAGGCCTTCCCTGGTTATGCCGCTCCGAGAGAACTTAGCACCGAGGAGATTGAGGCCATCCCGGCTTATTTTGCAGCTGCTGCGAAGAGGTCTATTTCAGCTGGTTTTCAAAGCATTGAGATTCACGCTGCTCACGGCTACCTAATGCACCAGTTCCTCTCTCCGCTAACCAACAAGCGAACCGATAAGTACGGTGGGTCTTTGCAAAACAGAGCGCGACTGCTCCTTGAGACAGTGAGCGCGGTCCGAGAGACCATTGGCCCCGCGATACCGCTGTTCGTTAGGTTCAGTGCCACCGACTACGTCGAAGGCGGCTGGGACCAGGCCCAAACCAACCAGGTTGCTGCCTGGTGCCATGAGCTGGGAGCTGACCTGTTTGACATTTCATCTGGTGGCTTGGTCATGGGTGTAAAGATTCCAACTGGCCCCGGTTACCAGGTGCCACTCGCTGAAAATCTAAAGAGCGAGGCTCATACACCGGTTGGAGCAGTGGGCCAAATCACCTCAGGCGGTCAGGCCGAAGAAATTTTGCAGCGCGGTTTGGTTGATGTGGTGTTGGTGGGACGAGAGTTTCTAAGGGATCCGCAGTTCCCACTGCGTGCCGCACACGAACTTGGCGAGGAGATTACCTGGCCGGTGCAGTACGAACGAGGCAGATTCCCTAGCGCCTAGTGGCGTCTTCAATCTCACCCACGAGCTCCTCGATGATGTCTTCCAAAAAGACACAGCCGACCACGGTGCCATCGGGCGAGAATGAGCGTGCGATGTGAGCGCCGGCCTTTCGCATCTGAGCCAAGGCATCCTCGAGCTCAGCAGTTTGCGGAATCGAGATCATAGCGCGCATCAACTTATGTGGAAGCGGTGAATCCAGCTGGTCGCTGACCGCAACCAAAGAGTCTTTCAGGTGCCAGTACCCAAGCAGCTCGTTGTTTTGCACCACTGGAAAACGCGAGAAGCCACGATCCGAGACCAGTTCCTGTAGATCCTTAGCCGAAGCACCAAGCGGCAGCGATACCAGCTGATCGATCGGCACCGTGATATCCAGCACGCGCTTTTCGGTGAACTCGAAGGCCTTGGTGATGGTTCCACCCTGGTCTTGCAAAACACCGGTCTTGGTGCTCTCCTCAACGATTCCTTCAACCTCTACAAGAGTGAAGGCGGTGTTGGCCTCATCCCTGGGCTCAAAGCCAAACAGCTTGAGAATCAAGTTTGAAAGCTGATTCAACGTCCAAACCAGTGGTCTAACCGCTTGGGCGATGAAGTAGATTGCTGGACCCAAAACCAGAGCTGCCTTCTCCGGCAGTGCAATTGCGAAGTTCTTCGGGAGCATCTCCCCCAACACCACGTGCAGGTAGGTGACGAGCAAAAGTGCGATTACGAAGGCGGTTACCGAGGTGGTCGCATAACCAAGGCCAAGCGCTGAGAGTGGTATCTCGAGCAGGTGGTGAATCGCAGGCTCGGCAATAACCAGGATCAATAGCGATGAAACCGTGATTCCAAGCTGAGCCGTGGCCAGCATCAGCGAAACCTGCTCCATGGCCTTGAGGGTAATCTTGGCCAAGCCATTTCCGGCGTCTGCCTTGGGTTCGATTTGAGAGCGCCTTGCCGAGATGACTGCAAACTCAGCTCCCACAAAAAAGGCGTTAGTTGCGAGCAACACGACGAGCCAAATTAGGCCCATTAGATCCTCATTCATCGCTCACCTCCGGGGTGAAGCGAAGTCGGTCAACTCGTCGACCGTCCATGCGGGTCACTGAGATAACTCCACCCTGAACCATGATTTTGTCGCCGACCTCTGGGATGCGACCAAGCTCCGCCATCACAAAACCAGAGACAGTGTCGTAATCCTCATCCTCGGCGATCTTGAGATCAAAATCTTCCAGCTCGCCTGGGCGAGTGAGACCTGAGAAGCTCAAGGTGCCATCGGCGTAGCGAGCGATTCCGAATCGCGCCCGATCGTGCTCATCCGCGAGATCACCCACCACCTCTTCAACCGCGTCTTCCAAGGTGGCAAGGCCAGCGGTACCACCGTATTCATCAACCACGATTCCCATTTGCAAACCCTTGCCGCGAAGCTGAATCATGAAGCGGTCCAAAGTCATGGTGGCGGGAACTCTGACGGGCTCGACCATGATTGCCGAGACTGGAACCTGCTCACGACGCTCGACTGGAATTGATACGGCTCGCTTTAGGTGAACAACACCTACGACGTCATCGGCGTCCTCGCCGATGACTGGAAAACGCGAGTGACCGGTCTTCGAAGCCAGGGCAATCAAATCTGCGGCAGAGTCATTCCGATCGAGGCTGAACATCTTCACTCGTGGAGTCATGATGTCTGATGCTGTGAGGCTTTGCAGCTCAATTGTCTTTTCAATCAGCTGGGCCGTGTCCTGCTCCAGTGAACCAAGGTCAGCACTTCGGCGAACCAGCGAGGCCAGCTCGTCAGCGCTTCTAGCAGCCGAGAGTTCCTCCTTAGGCTCAACGCCAAATTTGCGCAGCAGATAGTTTCCGTTTGCGTTTAGTAAGCGAATCAAGATCGAGAAAATCCAAGTGAACAAGAGCTGGAAGCCGATTACCAGCTTCAACACTTTCACCGGCGCCGAGAGTGCCATGTTCTTAGGAACAAGCTCGCCAATGAGGAAGCTGAAAATCGTTGCGATAACCATCGCGAGCACCACTGAAACCGCTGGCACGGCATCGGAATCTACGCCGATGCTTAGCAGCCAAGGTCCAATCAACCGCGAAACCGAAGGCTCCAAAACATAACCGGTGAGCAGAGTGGTAAGCGTGATTCCAAGCTGAGCGGAAGAGAGATGAGTAGAAGTTTGAGAAATTGCCTTGATTGGTAAGTCGAGGCCTTTTTGGCCCTCGCTTTTTAGGGTTTCGAGCTCTACGCGGTCAGTGTTTATCAGCGCGAATTCGCTCGCGACAAATAGGCCGGTCCCGATCGTTAGCAGGACGCCAAGGGCCAGCAGCAGGTAGTCGCTCACCTAGCCACCGGCCAAAATCTATGTTTATCAGGATCCATATTCGAAAACACTATACATAGTGATACGGGTAGACTTTCGTGCGGTCCTAACAATTTCACACAAAGGGGCACCCTGTCGATGGCCGACAATTTGAACTCCGACTCTGGTTTTGGCGCAAACGAATGGCTTGTAGCCGAGATGTACACCCAGTGGTTGCAAAACCCAGATTCCGTCGACAAATCCTGGTGGCCAATTCTGGAGCGCTACCAGCAGACCCAGGGTTCTTCCCCCGTCCCAGCCCCCGCAGCTCAGCCGGTGCCTACCCCAATCGCTGCGCCAGTGGTTCAAACCCCGACCGAAGCAATCACAATTCCTGTTGCAAAAGCGACCGAGAGCGCTCCTAAGGCGGCTCCGGTTCCAGCTAATCTTCCAGCTCAGACCGGTGCAATCACCACATCGGCGGAAACCGAGGCTGAGCCTGAAGTCACCATCCTCAAGGGCATGGCCAAGACCCTAGCCTCCAATATGGATGCCTCACTGTCCATTCCGACGGCTACCTCGGTTCGACAGGTGCCAGCCAAACTTCTAATTGACAACCGAATTGTCATCAACTCTCACCTCAAGCGCACTCGCGGTGGCAAGGTTTCATTCACCCACCTCATTGGCTACGCCGTGGTGCAGGCTTTGAAAGAGTTCCCTTCCCAGAACGTGTTCTATGACGAGGTTGATGGCAAGCCAGCCATGGTCACCCCGCCACACATCAACTTCGGCCTTGCAATCGACATCCCAAAGCCAGATGGCACCAGAGCGCTCTTAGTTCCAAACATCAAGCGAGCCGAGACTCTGAACTTTGCCGAGTTTGTCGCCGCCTACGAGTCACTTGTGAAGCGTGCTCGCGACAACAAGCTCACCGCTGAGGACTTCCAGGGCACCACGATCTCATTGACCAACCCCGGTGGCATCGGCACCGTGCACTCGGTGCCAAGGCTGACCCGAGGCCAGGGCTGCATCGTGGGTGTTGGAGCGCTTGACTATCCAGCACAGTTCCAGGGCATGGCCGAGGAGCTTCTTGCGGAGCAGGGCGTTGGCAAGATCCTGACCCTTACCTCCACCTATGACCACAGAGTCATTCAGGGTGCTGGAAGTGGTGAGTTCCTAAAGATCATCAACGAGCTTCTACTTGGAGATCGTGGCTTCTACGACCAGATCTTTGCGGATATGCGCATTCCTTACACCCCAGTTGTTTGGGTGCAGGACTTCCACTGGGATCTAGCCGATCAAAACGGCAAGAACACCAGAATCCAGGAGTACATCAACGCTTTCCGAGTTCGCGGTCACCTGATTGCGGATATCGATCCACTTGAGTATCAGCAGCGCTGGCATCCAGACCTAGACATCCGCTCCTACGGCCTATCGCTTTGGGATCTCGACCGCACCTTTAAGACCGGTGGCTTTGGTGGCAGAACCAAGGCTAAGTTCCGCAACATGCTTGGGATTCTGCGCGACAGCTACTGCCGCACCGTCGGTGTTGAGTACATGCAGATTCAAAACCCTGAGGAGCGTCGCTGGTTCCAGGACAAGCTTGAGCGCCCATACGTCAAGCCATCCAAGGAAGAGCAGTTCCGCATTCTGCAGAAGCTGAATGAGGCTGAGGCCTTTGAGACCTTCCTGCAGACCAAGTTCGTTGGTCAGAAGCGCTTCTCCCTCGAGGGCGGTGAGTCTTTGATTCCGGCGCTTGACCAGATCTTGCAGGATGCCGCAGATTCTGACCTACACGAGGTTGCCATTGCAATGGCACACCGTGGTCGTCTAAACGTTCTCACCAACGTCGCTGGCAAGACCTATGGTCAGGTTTTCAAGGAGTTTGAGGGCTCGATGGACACCAAGGGTGTTCAGGGCTCGGGAGATGTGAAGTACCACCTCGGCACCGAGGGCGTCTTCACCAACCACTCTGGCAAGCAGGTTCGAGTCTCGCTGGCTGCAAACCCATCTCACCTCGAGGCCGTAAACCCGGTGTTGGAGGGTATCGTTCGTGCCAAGCAGGATCGCCTAGGTAACCCAGAGAACTATCCGGTTGTTCCAGTGCTAATTCACGGAGATGCCGCATTCGCAGGTCAAGGTGTAGTTCCAGAGACGCTGCAGATGAGCCAGCTTGAGGGCTACAAGGTCGGTGGCACCATCCACATCGTGGTCAATAACCAGGTGGGCTTCACCACCTTGCCAAAGGACTCGCGCTCCACCACCTACGCCACTGACATCGCCAAGGCGATTCAGGCACCAATCTTCCACGTCAACGGAGACGATCCAGAGGCGGTAGTGCGAGTATCTCGAATCGCCTTCGAATACCGTCAGCTTTTCAACAAGGACGTAGTAATCGACATCGTCTGTTACCGCCGACGCGGTCACAATGAAGGCGATGACCCTTCGATGACTCAGCCGCTGATGTACAACCTGATTGAGCACAAGCGCAGCGTCAGGACCCTCTACATGGAGAACCTGATTGGTCGCGGGGACATTACCCAAGAGGAGTTCGACCAGGCCAACCAAAGCTTCCAAGCAACGCTGGAAAAGGCTTTTGTCGATGTCCATGAGGCCATGAGTGCGCCTGCTGAGCTACCGACTCGCCCTGCAGGCATTGGAACCACTGCCAGCGAAAAGCAGGAGATCTCCAAGCCAACCGCAGTTGCCAAGGAGGTTGTCGAGGCAATCGGTAACGCTCACGCTAACCAGCCTGCTGGCTTTGCAGTTCACCCGAAGCTCGCTCAGCTTTTGGAAAAGCGCGTTGAGATGAGCCGCCAGGGCGGAATCGACTGGGGCTTTGGCGAGCTACTTGCTTTTGGTTCGCTGCTACTTGAGGGCGTGAACGTTCGTCTTGCAGGTCAGGATGCGCGTCGCGGCACCTTCGTGCAGCGTCACGCCTCCTTCCACGACCGCAACACCGGTCAGGAGTGGATGCCACTTCAGTACATTTCTGAGAACCAGGCCAAGTTCCAGGTATTCAACTCGCTGCTTAGCGAGTATGCAGCCATGGGCTTCGAGTATGGCTACTCCGTCGAGGAGCCAAATGGCCTGACCCTGTGGGAAGCGCAGTTTGGTGACTTCGTCAACGGTGCTCAGACTGTAGTTGATGAGTTCATCTCCTCCGCCGAACAGAAGTGGGGCCAGCACGCTTCGCTGGTGCTGCTGCTGCCTCACGGCTATGAGGGTCAAGGTCCTGACCACTCTTCCGCTCGTATCGAGCGCTTCCTGCAGCTTTGTGCCGAGAACAACATGACCGTGGCTCAGCCATCGACTCCGGCTTCGCACTTCCACCTGCTGCGTCGACAGGCATTTGCTTCACCAAAGCGACCGCTGATTGTGTTCACTCCAAAGTCGATGCTTCGTCTCAAGGCTGCATCCTCTGCGGTGGAGGACTTCACTCAGGGCAGCTTCCGACCAGTAATCAACGATGAGCAGGGGCTAAACCCGGCCAACGTAAAGCGCGTGATCTTCTGCTCGGGCAAGATCTACTGGGATCTGCTTGCTGAGTCACAAAAGCGTGGCACTCAGGACACCGCAATCGTGCGCATCGAGCAGCTCTATCCAACTCCGGTTGAAGAGATGAAGCAGGCCATCGCGATGTATCCAGATGCCGAGTTGGTGTGGGTTCAGGACGAGCCAGCAAACCAAGGTCCTTGGACCTACATGGGTCTGTTTATGCCTAAGTACGGCATCAACTTCCGCAACATCTCTCGCCCAGCATCAGCCTCACCGGCATCTGGTTCGGCAAAGCGCCACGCGACAGAGCAGGCCGATCTAGTCCAAAGAGCATTCGAGGCTTAGTTTGCGAAGGATTAGGGTTGTAATTCTCGGTGACGAGTTACTCTCGGGCGCCGGTGACCCTAAAGGGCTTGGTTGGTTGGGTCGAGTCCAAGCTCGACTCCCGCAGGGCGATGACGTTGCGATCTTCCCGCTCGCGATGGTTAGCGAAAACAGTACTCAACTGCTTGAGCGCTGGCGCACTGAAGCACTGCCGAGATTCAGCCCGGAGACCGAAAACTACCTGGTGCTAGCGCTCTCGGCTCAAGACATTCTTGAGGGGCTGACCATCTCTCGCTCGCGACTAAACCTGGCCTCGCTTTTGGATGATGCCGCTCGCGAGGGCGTAAAGATATTTGTAATTGGCCCAACGCCCTCGACGCTTCCAGATGTCGACGCCGAGATTGATCACCTCAACGCCGGCTTCGAGGACGTTGTGAAAAGACGTCAGATTGCCTATGTCGACTGCTTCAGGCCGCTTCGAGAGCACGAAGGTTGGGTCGCTGAGGTTTCTACTCACCCAAGAAGATTGCCAGGCCAGGTCGGCTATGGGCTTATTGCCTGGTTGGTTCTGAACAAGGGTTGGTTTGAATGGTTAGGGCTCACCGAAACTAACTAGTCGTGATCTTGAATCTCACGAAGTCTTTGCATCACTCGCTCTGCAAGCTCCGAGGTTGGCGCCTCATCGCAAGAGCGCTGAATGACCTGGTTGAAAACAATCTCAATGTCGTAGTGCTGCTCGCAGGAGTCGCAATTTGCAAGGTGAGCGGTGACCGCATCTAACTCCTGCTCGTGCATTGCGGAGTGTAGATACTCATGAACGCTGCGCTTTACTTCATCGCAGTCAAGCTGTTTCATCATCACTCCTCTTCTCTATCTACGCGATACCCTTCTTGGGCTGCATAGTCAGATAACAGATTTTTTAGCAGTTTCTTCCCGCGATGCAAGCGCGACATGACGGTTCCAACCGGAGTTCCCATCACATCTGCGATTTCGGCATAGGGCAAACCCTCTACAACCGCGTAGTAGACAACCATTCGGAACTCGTCTGGAATCTGATCTAGGGCATCACGAATTACTTGGGATGGCAGATTATCCAAAGCCTCTAGCTCAGCCGATCTGGTCGAGATCGAGGTGATGGATTCGCCGCCGCCAACCTGCCAGTCCTCCAAATCGTCAAGGGCAGTCTTAGCTTGATCCTTGCTTCTTTTGTTGTAGAGGTTGATGTGAGTGTTGGTCATGATCCTAAAAAGCCAGGCTTTTAGGTTGGTGCCCTGTTCGAATTTGCTCCAGGCGGTGAATGCCTTGGCGAAAGTTTCTTGAACTAGATCTTCAGCGTCAGACGGGTTACGAGTCCAGCGCAGTGCTGCTCCGTAAAGCTGAGGCATGAGCGGTAAAGCTTGTTGTTCGAAGCTTCTTAGCTTCTCTGATTTCTTTTCACTCATTGATACTGAGTGTATTGAGGTTTGACCTGAGTTTCTTGAAAAACCCGAAGTTGCCCTTAGAAACGGCAATCTAGGGCTTGTATCCTTAGACCCAATGAGCTCTCACCCATTCTGGCCCGCCCCCAAAGGCAAAGTTTTTCGTGCCACGGTGAATCTCCCGGGGTCAAAATCCCTTACCAATCGCGAGCTACTACTTTCGGCAATCGCGGATTCTCCAACCAAGCTGATTGCTCCGCTAGTCTCGCGGGACTCAAAGCTAATGATTGCTGCGCTTGAAAGCCTGGGCACAAAGTTTGAATGGCAAGGTGGGGACCTCCTCGTCACTCCTGGCGAACTAACTGGCGGTGCAACCATTGATTGCGGTCTCGCCGGCACCGTGATGCGGTTTGTGCCGCCGCTGTCACTACTTGCCAAAGGCAAGACGTTCTTTGATGGAGACGAGGGTGCAAGGCGCAGACCCATGCACACCACCATTGAGTCGCTTCGTGCCCTTGGAGCCCAGATCGAGCCCGGCAGAATCGCTCTCCCCTTCAGCGTTGAAACGGATGGTCAAATCAAAGGTGGCGAACTTGAGATCGACGCATCCGCCTCATCGCAGTTTGTCTCTGGGCTTTTGTTGGTGGCAGCCAAGTTTGAAGCGGGTCTTACCCTTATCCACACCGGAGAAGAGCTGCCGTCGCTGCCACACATTGAGATGACCATAGAAACTCTTCGTCAGCGCGGTGTAAATGCTTATGCAATCAATGAGCGCAGTTGGAGAGTTGAGCCGGGTCCAGTTTCCGGTGGCAGCGTTGTGATTGAACCAGATCTTTCGAATGCAGGGCCATTTTTAGCGGCTGCGATGGTTTGCAATGCCGAGATCACCATCCCGCACTGGCCAGATAGGACCACCCAGGTCGGTGCCGAGTTTGAGCGAATCCTGCCGATGATGGGTGCCAAAATCTCCCGAAGCGAATCCGGACTTAAGTTGCAGGGTGGGGCAATTCACGGCCTTGACATTGACCTCTCGATTGGCGGCGAACTGGCTCCGGTGATCGCAGCACTTGCGGTGTTAGCCGACTCCCCCACGAGAATCACAGGCATCGCCCACCTGCGTGGTCACGAGACGGATCGCCTGAAAGCCTTGACCGCGGAGATCAATCGAATTGGCGGTAATTGCCACGAGCTACCCGATGGCTTGGAGATAACACCTGCTGAGATAACGGGTGGTAAGTGGTTCAGCTATGAGGATCACCGCATGGCAACCGCGGGGGCAATCATCGGACTTCGGTATCCAATCGAGGTTGAGAACATCGCCACCACTTCAAAGACCATGCCTGAGTTTCCAACGCTCTGGATGAACATGCTGGAGTCTTTGTGACCAGAACCTACTCCGAGGACGATTACCTAGACGAGGACGATGTCCGAGTCAGGCCAAACCCTCGTGGTTCAAGACCAAGAACCAAGCGTCGACCAAATTTCGATGAGGCGCCACTTGGAATGGTCCTAGAGGTTCACCTGGCTCGCTATCGGGTTCTAGTCGAAGGTAAAGAGGTTTTAGCCACCCTCGCCAAAGAGCTTCGCAACAAAGGTTGTGTCACCTGCGATCAAGTTCGCCTGGATGGAGATCTCAGCGGAGCGAAGGGCAGCCTTGCCAGAATCGTCAAGGTTGAAACGCGCAAGACCGCACTCTCAAGGCTGAACGAAGAGTCCGAAGCTGGCGAACAGACGATTGTTGCCAACGCAGACCAGCTAATGATCGTGCTGGCAAGCGCGAACCCCGAGCCTAAGGCCAGATTGGTGGATAGGTACTTAGTTGCCGCCTACAACGCTGGCATCAAGCCGTTTTTGGTAATGACCAAGTGCGATTTGCAGGATCCGGATGAGTTTTTGAGTAATTTCCAGGGGTTTGATTTGACCATCATCAAGACTCGATCCGATGCTCCTAACTTGGATGAGCTGATCCCGCACATCAAGAATCACACCACAGTGTTCGCCGGCCACTCGGGAGTTGGCAAGACGACCTTGATCAATGCCCTAGCTCCGAATTACCTGAGGGCGACCGGGGAGGTCAATGAGGTGACCGGCAAGGGCAAGCACACCTCCTCCTCAGCCATGGCGATATCCGCTCACGGCGGTTGGATTGTTGACACCCCGGGAGTTAGAACCTTTGGCCTTGCGGGTATCAATGCAGCGGGGCTTCTGAAGGGTTTTGCCGATCTAGCGAAGGCGAGCGAGCAGTGCCCAAGGGATTGCTCTCACCTTGCGGCGGCTCCTGACTGCGAACTCGATGCCGCAGCCGAGCGTGGTGAAGTCACTGCGCTGCGATTGGACTCCTTCCGGCGCCTGGTGCAAGAGGTTAGCTCGGTAGATTGGTCCTAATGAACAACCTTGAATTCGCTTTGATGCTGGCCGATGCGGCGGACGAGATTTCCCTTGCGCGTTTTCGAGCACTAGATCTCAACATCGAAACCAAGCCGGATAGAACTCCGGTTACCGATGCCGACCGTGCCGTTGAGGCAAAACTTCGAGATCTCATTGCCCAGCATCGCCCAGCCGAACGAGTCATAGGCGAGGAGTTTGCCAACACCGGCGACAGCGATCGAGTGTGGATTATCGATCCAATTGATGGCACCGCAAATTACCTAAGAGGAGTTCCGATCTGGGCCTCACTCATCGCACTTCGAGTCAAGGGCGAGTTAGTTACCAGCGTGGTTTCGGCACCGGCACTTGGCAGGAGATGGTGGGCCACCAAGGGTGAGGGTGCATTCACCAAAGACGTCGATGGCTCGGTGAGACGAATCCAAGTCTCCAAGATTGCCGAGCTTGAAAATGCATCGATCAGCTTCAACTCAATCAGACAGTGGGACAACGCGGGACTGCTAAACCCGCTCATTGAGCTCACTCGCAAGGTCTGGCGTGATCGCGCCTATGGCGACTTTTTGAGCTACATGTATTTGGCCGAGGGGCTACTTGAAATGGTTTCCGAGCATGGCCTCCAGCTCTACGACATCGCAGCCTTGGTTCCGATTGTCGAGGAGGCAGGGGGCAAGCTGACCGCACTGAGCGGGGATCTAACAGAAACCAGTTCGAGCGTTTTGGCAACCAACTCGCTGCTTCACCAGAGCATTCAGCGCGAATTGGGAGTTATCTAGTTGAAGAAGTTTCTGGCGATCTCCGCTATTGCACTGATCGCCTTCAATTTAAGAACTGCGGTTTCATCGGTATCGCCGGTAATTAGCTTCATTCAAAAAGAGATCCCGCTGCCGATTGTCACCATTGGGCTGCTTGGTATTGCCGCACCGCTCTCCTTCGCCCTCGCGACTCAACTTTCGTATCGCCCAGCTAGGCGCATCGGCGTTGAAAAGACGCTGATGCTCACGATCGTGATGATCATCCTCGGTCACGCCCTCAGGGCCCTGGCCTGGGATTCAACATCGTTGTTTGCTGGCAGCCTGTTAGCACTTCTAGGCATGGGCATTGGGAACGTGTTGCTACCGGTTTTGGTCCGCAAATATTTCCCCAACCGAGTTGGAGCCGTTACCAGCTTCTACATCACCCTCACAGCGATTTCGGCAACCTTGGGTTCTTTGGTTGCGGTACCGGTAGCGGATGCGCTGGGTTGGAGATTCTCGCTTGGTCAGTGGGCGCTGTTCTCATTCCTGGCTGCCATCCCGCTGATAACCCTGCTTGGCAACTCCACGCCGGAGCCCAAGCCCGAGGTTGCAAGTGGATCTAAGGCAATCTGGCGAGCGCCGACCGCCTGGGCAATTGCCGGCATGCAGGCCATGACCTCGGTATTTGGTTATGTCAGCTTCGCCTGGTTGCCACTGCTCTTGGTTGAACACAACTCGGTCTCGGTTATTGAAGGCGGACTGTTGCTCTCGCTATTCGCTCTGATGGGTCTTCCAACTTCGATATTTGTGCCTATTTTGGCCAATAGATATCCAGCGGCTCAGGTTTGGATTGTGGTGTTCTCTGGGGTGATGGGAGCTGGAGGCGTGCTGGGCATGCTTTTTGCCGACACGTCGTGGCTTTGGTTCTACGTGATCATGGCCGGATTTGGACCAACCATGTTCCCGCTTGCACTCACGCTTTTCAACCTAAGAAGCGAGCACCGCTCGACAGTCTTGGCGGTTAGCGCCTTTGGTCAGGGCTTGAGCTATGGCACCGCATCAGTGTCGGTAATTGCGGTAGGTGTAATGCGCGAGCTCACTGGCGGCTGGGAAGCTGCGCTGTGGCTAATGTTCGGCTTTGCGCTACTGGCGATTCCGGTTGCGCTACAGATCAGTAAGCGTCACACCATCGATCAAGAACTCAGAGTTAAGAACTAGTTTCGACTATTCGCCGATGGTTACTCCAACACCTGAGCACTTCTGGGTGATTGAACCGGTCAGTTCGTCAACCTTTTGTTGAGCTTCACCGGCCGTTTGAGTCTCAGCCAGTAAGTCTCCAAGCGCGACGATGTCTTGAGCGAGCGAACTTGAGAGTAGCTCGCGGGCCTGGTCGCCCACCAGGGCATCAATCGATGCGATTACCCCCGAGTCCACCAACCCTGCGTTATAGGCCTCCGACAGGCCTTCCAGAGTGGAAGAGAGTGCGGTGCAGGCGGCTGCGTCCGCAGCAGTCTTGGCAACCTCCTCAACACTGCAACCGGAGAGGGTGATGGCGATGACAGGAGCAATCAGAATCGGAAGTATTCGCATAGTGAGCAAGACTAAAACTGAATTATCAAAATTCGCTGAACCGTAATGATTTGTAACGGGGGAAGTAAAGGGGGGCTTTATGGTTACACTTCCATGGTTCCTAAGTTTGAAACTGGAGATTCGATGCGGGTTTATAACGACATCACCGAGGCATTCGGTAACACACCACTCGTGAAGCTGAACCGAGTGACCGATGGCGGTGCAGCAAACGTCTATGCCAAGCTCGAGTTCTACAACCCATCATCCTCAGTGAAGGACCGCCTCGGTATTGCCATGGTCAACGAGGCTGAGGCTGCGGGTGAGCTAAAGCCAGGTGGCACCATCATCGAAGCCACCAGTGGAAACACTGGTATTGCCCTTGCCATGGTTGGCGCAGCTCGCGGTTACCGCACCATCATCGTGATGCCAGAGTCGATGAGCCTGGAGCGCAAGATTCTGATTCGTGCCTATGGTGCCGAGCTGGTTTTGACTCCAGCCAGCGAGGGCATGAAGGGTTCGGTAGCCAAGGCTGAAGAACTTGGCAAGGAGATTCCAGGTTCACTGTTGGTTCGACAGTTTGAGAACCCAGCTGGACCGAAGATTCACCGTGAGACCACTGCTGAGGAAATCTGGCGAGACCTCGATGGCAACATTGACGCTTTCATCGCGGGTTCCGGAACCGGCGGAACCATCACCGGCACCGGCCAGCGCCTTCGCGAACTAAACCAGGACATCAAGATTTTCGCCGTCCAGCCAGCGGCGTCACCGCTTCTCACCGGCGGTGAAGCAGCTGGTCACCCACTGGCAGGTATCGGCCCAAACTTCATCCCTAACATCTTGGACACCACCGTCTACGACGAGGTGTTGAGTGCTCCTAACGCTGTCGCCTTTGAGTTTGCTCGCAGAGCGGCTGCCGAAGAGGGCATCTTGGCTGGCATTAGCTCCGGCGCCGCGCTATGGGCAGCCAAGGAGATCTCGCACCGACCAGAGTTTGCGGGCAAGAATGTGGTTGTGATTTTGGCTTCCTTCGGTGAGCGTTACATCTCTTCAACGCTCTACCGAGACCTTCAAGAGGAATACCAGACCAAGAGTTGAGAATTTTCGAAGACATCAAGGTAGGTCTGGAGCGCGATCCCGCCACCAGGACCGCACTTGAACTATTTCTGACCTCCCCTGGACTACATGCGATTTGGGCCTACCGAATCGCGCATGTGCTGTGGGGTTGGAAGTTTCGCATTCTGGCTCGAATGCTTTCGAACTGGGCGAAGTTCTTTTCTGGCATTGAGATCCACCCCGGTGCCAAGATTGGGCGTCGTCTGGTGATTGACCACGGCATCGGAGTAGTAATCGGTGAAACCGCCATCATCGGCGATGACTGCCTGATCTACCACGGAGTGACCCTGGGTGGAAAGACTTTGGACCCCGTGAAGCGTCATCCAACCGTCGGCAATCGCGTCACAATCGGCGCAGGCGCAAAACTCATTGGAAACATCACCATCGGAGACGACTGTGCGATTGGTGCCAATGCTGTGGTGACCAAGAACATGCCTGGCGGCACAGTTGCAGTTGGTGTCAACGCAAGGTTGTTGAACCTAACCGGCGACGATCTCTACGTAATCTGATTTACCGCTGTTTTTGAAGTACATACAGCTCCACTTGTCACCCACCGCGACCTGCCTGGTGCCCTGAACTCCATGCCGCTTCAGCTGTTTCCAAACAGCATCCCTACCCAGATCAGTGCCCAGGTGTGGTTTCTTGGGGTAGAAAATCCAAAAGGTTAGTTTTTTGTCCCACGCGGATTTCAGTTTTGGAGCCAGTGACTCAAGCTCTTCGGAGTTCTCGGCAAATATGAACATCGCGGGGCTTTTGCCCTGCTCCACGACCTCGGTAGCCTGGTCAAAATCCACCGCCCACGGCGAGACATCATCTAAATCTGCATCAACGGCCAACTTGACGCATGGAACCATGGTGTCCTGGGGGATAAACATCTTCTTTGCCAAACTCACGAGAGTCAGACTAGTGAACCCTTGCCGAACAAGCGAAACGGTACTGGGAAATTTAACCTGCTAAACGCTAAGCATGGCCCGGCGAATTGCTACCAGCTCAACTAAAACCTGATCGGCAAGTGGTTTATCAAAAGGAATTTGCAAAGCACCCTTGGATTTTTTGTAACCCTCAAGACCCTGAACCTTGTCGAGCACCAGCGAGCTGTGCGGATAGTAGCCCAAGTGAGCCTTATTGATAGCCCAACCCGCGACTGCCTTCCCAGCCACCTTGATGACCGGCATTCCATAGGACATGCCCTCCTCGCCATCGGGAATTAGTGCAGTCAGTCGAGCGCGTAGATCTTGAGCAGCCAGCAGGCCTGGTCCAGAAAACTGACTCAGGTAGGAATCCACCTCACTAGTTGCCATTTGGTCCCGATCGATAAACCTCATTAGGGTTTAGGTCTTTGATCATTTCGCTCACGGTCACAAACCTATAGCCCCTTGACTTCAGGGTCTTCAAAATCCTTGGTAGGGCAAAGCGAGTGGATGCCAGATTGTCATGCATCACCACGATGGCGCCGGGCTTTGCCGCTTGAACCACTCGCTCATAGGTCTCATCTGGGTTTCGAGTCAGCCAGTCCTTTGGATCCACGCTCCACAAAATGAGTGGGGACTGGGCAACCTCTTGAACTAGATCGTCATACTCACCAAAGGGTGGCCGGAAGAGCTCCGGCCTCTCCCCGGTCGCCTCAAACATCAGTTTTGAGACATAACTAAAGTCTCGCTCCAGTTCTGCCCTCGATAAATACGGCAGTTTCCGATGGTCATAGGAGTGGCCACCAAGCTCATGACCCTGGGATAAGACCAACTGGGCGATCTCGGGGTGGGCACGAAGTTGCAGGCCAATAGCGAAGAAGGTGGCCTTGGCTCCGGCTTTCTTGAGCGACTTCAAAATTCCATAGGTGTTGCTGGTCGGACCATCATCAAAAGTCAGTGCAATGCACTTCTCAAGCTGGCAGTCAACGCTTTCGGTAACAAGCTCGGGTTGTGGTTCTGGCTCCTGCTCTTCATCCTCAACCTCGGCGAGCTGTAAATGGAGCTGAGCAATAGCGACATCAAATATCGGATCGGTGATTTTGGTTTGAGCGCTGGTTGGGAGTGAATTTGAAAACGGTGCAATCAACAGCGCGCCAAAGATTGTCAGCCCCAGTGAAGTCTTGAACCACCGCTTCATGGTCTATGCCTGGTAGGCATCAACCTCAATCTCTACAAGCATTTCGGGATTGATAAATTTCACGCCCGCCAAGATGGTGAGAGCCGGTCTGATCTTTGAGAAAAGCTCGCCGTTGGCCCTGCCCACTGCATCCATGTCCGCCTCATCCTTAAGATAAATGCGCACTCGCACGACATCGCCAAGGGAGTACTGAACCTGAGCGAGTGCCTTTTCAATGATCGAAAAGGCAACCTTGGCCTGACCATAGGCATCACCCTTGTGCTGGAGTTCACCATCAACGGTTGCGGTGGTTCCGGAAACATGGACGTAAGATCCCGCTTTCACCGCTCTGGAGTAACCAATCACCGACTCCCAGGGTCCACCGGATGAAATTAGTTGATCTGCAGCCATTTGAAACTCCTTTGATTTCGCTAGGTTAGCGAATCTTGGGGAGTTTCTCGCGCCACGCGCTGAAGGATCTGACACTACCGGCGTGAGGGGTGACTAGCCACGGGTAGGGGTGCAGCTGGGCAATCTTTTTGAACCTTGAAAAGGACGGTACCGGTGCAAAGGTGACTGCGACAGCTTGGGCGTCGGCATAACTATATGGGCTTCCCAGGTATACCCGAAGCTCTCTTCTGGTTGCCAAATCCTTCAGAGTCTCGAGGTAGAAGTGAATTCGCTTGCTAGAGAGCTGCAGTTTTTGAAGCGCAGTCTCGTTGAATACAAATACCGCCGGCAAATCCGGATTGGCAGTCAATGCTGGGTCGCTATCCCCCAGCGAATCGATAGTTAGCAGCACGACCTCGGGTTTTGATATTTCCAGTGCAGCAACTGGGCCGGCAGTTCGCTTTGGGTTTGGATCGTTTTCGACCAATGCGTCTCGCTCAACCCGGTCGAGGATTTGCTCCTCGGGAAACTCCTGAATCGGACAGGCCTTGTTGAGGGGGCAGCGCATGCAAATACCAGGAGCTCGCTTCTCCACCTGCCAGCGTGCAAATCCATAGGGCTTGCCAGTTCCAGCACCAACCGTCCATTGCCAACCAAGCAGGTTGGCAGCACGAGAGCCATCTATCAACTCTCGATACATTCGCTCTTGGCCCAACCTCCAGTCCATGCCGTTGCGCACACTCCAGTGCGAAGCAAGCCACATTCTGGTTTGGTTCACCAACCAACCATCTTCTTCGAGCTCAGATACCACAATGTCAATGCAGTGCATCTCGCGGTCCCAACCATCGCCCTGTGCACTGCCAGCCGGTTCGAATCTAAGCGCTGAAAACATTCGCTTGCCCACTCGGGCGTAGAGATGTCTTGCGTACTCCTGCCACAAAAGCTCATCGCGAAACTTCTCGCGGTCCTTAGAAGGTGCGTTTTCAACCCGATCCCAGACCTGGCGCAGGGTCAAGAGATTGTGACGAATGTATGGCGATAGCACGCTCGCCCCTCGGGCGTGAGTGGGCAATACCTCAGATCGATTTGCCGCGTAACCCCTGATGTCCAACTCGGCAAGGGCTTGGTTCGCAGCGCTCTGTCCACCGGGTATCGAGCTAGCCCCAGTGCCTTGATAAAGGCCCGCGAAATGTCTTTGGAGGAGCTCTTCGTTTGTAAGCGATAGGTCTAGTTCAATCATTCGTTAGTCCAACAGTAGGCCAAGGTAGTAGGCATCGAGAGTTGAAGACGGTCGAGCCTGACCGCCGTGCTGGGCATCAAAACTGGCGGTGGCATCAGTCCCGCAGAGTGAAGCAATTGCGCTAGCCCCGCCAGGGTGCTTGCTGATCCAGTCGGTGAGGTCGTAGACCGATCCGCCAACGATGGCCCAGCAGGTAGTGCGTGAATTCTTTTCAGAGACCTGTGCCCGGGTGTATCCGACGGGAGTGGGAGATTCAGCAGGGGTTTGAGATGGAGCAGGACTGGCCGACTTTGAACTTGAAGGCTTTGGTGCCGGAGCTGGAGTTTGAGAACTGGCATTCTCCTGAGGTTCTGATGATGGCTCAGGATCGTTCGGAGTTTCCGCACTCGCCTCTTGGTCTTTTTCAGTCTCAGGTTCAGGCGAATCAGCCTCTTGCTCAGCCTGGTCGGACTGCGGCTGTTGGGATGCTGAAACCGAGCTTGATGGAGCGCTAGGCGCCGGCTCACTCGGAGTTTGCGAGCAAGCCGCCAGGGCTGCAACTAGCAAACCGAGCACTACAAGACGAAGGGAATTCATTGCTCAGGGTCAACACCTGTTTGACCCCCTGGATTCCCTACTTCAGAGCCAACCAAACGGCCGAGTCAGAGCTGTCTGGAACGTATCCATAACTCACCCTTGCAAACACTCGATTTCCGGTAACTGTTGCCCGAGTGACGATTTCGAACTGACTGACTCCCTTTGCAGCCTTTGCTACCAAGGAGCAAAGTCGCGCGGCATTTTCTCTGCTTCGCTCCAAAGAGCTACTGTTCACAACGCACTGAGCCTTGTTGAGCATTAGATCTTTTTTACGAGCACTCACCACCTGGGATAGAAGCCCGACTCCGGTGATCTTGCCGCTCGAGGCGGTGAGTTTCGAAAATGCAGCGGGCAAGGCCCTGAGTCCCACGAAGTTATCAAAGTGTGCGGTCCCGTGACGCCCTGCGATTGCCTTGAGGTCATATCTTCCAACTGCAAAATCCAAGGGGATCTTGATGGCAAGCTGCTGCTCACCAGTTAGCTTGAAGTCAACCTCGGTCTCGCCCAAGTAAAGCTTTTGGATCGTGTCGAAGTTTCGCCCCTCAACCCTGAGTGTGCTGCCAGGCAGAACACCACCGTGAGCTGGACCAAAGAATTCGGGCCCACGGTAGCGAACCGGGGTGTTATCGACGGCGGCGGCCACGGGAGCATCGACGCCTCCTGATACGCGGAAGGTGATTACTCCGGTTTGAGTGAGGGTAGATCCGGCAAAGTTCATGCCGACGGTGTATTCAACATCGACGTCACCATTTTGTTCACCCTCAAAACGAATGCTGTTGCCTTCAACAATCACCTGGCCCTCAACACCGCCCAGAACCCTAGCTCCCACCAGCTCTTGGTCATCGCCAAGGGAAATCGCCGCTGACGTCACGTCAATTGCGGCTTCGGTGCCAGCGGTTACCGCGACCTCAGCTGCACAAGCCTTAAACACCGTGAACTGAATGTCGTCGATGAAGTTACCTACTGAACCGCCCGATGCGGCCTCGAACTGGAAGCGAATGGTCTCGGAAAGCGATGGAACATATGCGCCCTGATACTTCACCCAACCGTCTTCTAAGGCTGTTCTAAAGATCGACACCGATTCAGTATCGGCATTGCCGTAAACGGGAGATCCGGTGTAGGGGTCATTGATAGGCCTGAAGCGCTTGACACCAGTCTGCTGGACCAGTGCACCTGGGGGCCCAATTCTGACCAACATGGTGTCGGTGGCATTGGCGGCGAACTGACGACCTCGGTGCTTCACGCTCCAGTAATAGGTTTGCCCGACCTGAGCTTCGATGTCCTGGTAAAAAGCAGCCAAGTAGTTTGCGTTAATCTCAGCGAAATACTGGCCATCGGCGGGCTGAGCGTTGTGGGTATCAAAGTATGCTCCGGAACGCCTAGTGCCATCTTGGGCATAACCCGGGAGCTGACGCTGAATCTCCAAATACTGGTCAGCTGCGGTGGTCTTCCAGCCCTGGATGCGCTGGTCAGGTTGGTTCTGATTCAAAAGCAACACCTGTGGTGGACCACCGGCATACCCGTGCCAACCACCGTAAACCGGATTCGAGATACTCGCCACGTTTGGGAGGTTCTCGAAAGAGCCATTCTGAAGGGTCGGTGTGGATGACTCACAGGTAGAGGACGCAATTGCAAAGGTCGAGGTGTTCGGGTTGACCCCTGATAGATCGATAACGGCAAAACTTGCCACCAGACTCAGTGCCACACCGATTCTCAGACCCGACCTAGCGCGCATGCATTACTCCTAGCTTTTGAGCTAGGGCAAGTTAATCCCCGCTTTCGATGCGCTGGGACTGACCGAACAGTTGTCACCCGCAAAATGAACAACTGTATTAAGACAAAACACCCGCGAGTTTTCTCGCGGGTGTTTTGCTTTGGAGCTGGTTATCCGTTGGCAACAATGCGGACCCAGAATCCCTCGCCCTTGAAGGTGCTCTTGGATTCGTAGGTCACAGCCTTGCCACGAAGGCGGTTGGCTTCGATGTAGGAGCAGGCACGCTTTGCCAAGCGCTCGGCAACAGCGGGATCTGCAGCATTCACGATGCACTTGACTGAGGTGTAGTCCGAACCAATCTGCTTAGCAGCGTTGGTCAGATCCAGAAGGGATCCCAACTGGAAGCTCTCGCCCGGAGCCTTGAATGTAAGCTCCTTGGTCGGAATCGCCGCCTTCACGGTAATGCCCTGAAGGTGAGTTAGCTTGCCGTGATCAGAGGAGATTTCGACGTCATACTTGCCAGGAGTTAGGTCGCTCGGCACCTCAATCTCCAGTTCAGAGGTCGAGTTCACCTTATAAGTGACTGCGGCGCCGTTGATTTTCATAGCGGTGATTGAGTCGAGCTTTTTTCCAGAAACCACAATCTTGCTACCAGCCAGTGTCGCTGAGCCGAAGGATGAAAACTCAGGGCCAGAGTACTTTGGGGCGGCGGACCCAGCATTAGTAGAACCTCTCAAAGGAGCCTCCGAGCAGAATCCTGAACCAACCCCAAAAGATCGGCCCGGGGAACTTCCGAAATCAGGAGAATTGTTCCACCCTGAAACACCAAGGATGGAAAGCCCATCCGTAGAAAGAGCTTGGTCATAGACGTACCTCGAGCTAGCCGAACCAACATAAATGGTTGCGGGTATCACTAGCTGTGAAGAGCTAACCGCCTGACCTCCGGATGTTAGGGAGAAGGGGAAAGACTGCACCGCCGATGTGCAGGAGGGTCTGTACTGCCAGCTGTAGGTGATGTTAGGCGTTGAGGGCAGAGAACTCCAAGTGGCCGGAGTTATCTCCAATACTGCACCCACCCCAACAGTCCCGGGATTTTGATGAGTTATTTGAGTCTGAGTAGTGGCCTGGATTTGAGCGGCCTGAACCACTAGCCCCGTTGGTGCTATAGCGGTTGACGCAAGGAGCGCTGCCATCAGAATGCGATGCTTCAATGTTTATCCCCAATTTCAGATGTGTCCTCAGCCTAAATTTCGCATTGGGACCCAGTCTCGAAAATGTTCCCATTTCGCCACCTAAGGCTCCCGAAAGAAAAACACCCGCGAGTTTTCTCGCGGGTGTTTTTCTTTGGAGCTGGTTATCCGTTGGCAACAATGCGGACCCAGAATCCCTCGCCCTTGAAGGTGCTCTTGGATTCGTAGGTCACAGCCTTGCCACGAAGGCGGTTGGCTTCGATGTAGGAGCAGGCACGCTTTGCCAAGCGCTCGGCAACAGCGGGATCTGCAGCATTCACGATGCACTTGACTGAGGTGTACTCCGAACCAATCTGCTTAGCAGCGTTGGTCAAGTCGATCAAAGAACCGTAGTTCAGCCAAGCACCGTCTCCCTTGAAGGAGATCTCCTTGGTTGGGACTACTGCCTTGATGGTGATGCCCTGAAGGTGAGTCAGCTTGCCGTGGGTTGAGGTGATCTCCACGTCGTACTTGCCGGGAGCTAGGTCCTTGGGGAGCTCAATTTCAAGCTCATTTGCCGAGTTCACCTTGTATGTCACGGCAGCGCCGTTGATCTTCATTGAGGTGATGCTGTCTAGCTTCTTGCCAGAGGTGGTTAGCTTGTTGCCCGCCAGGGTTGCATCGCCGAATGAAGAGAACTCAGGGCCTGAATACTTCTGTCCCTGGGCTGCAGAGCCTCGCACGATAGAACCAACAGGACCCTGAAATCCGCCACCACCGTTTGGGTGAGTACATGCAACAAGTGAGGTCTCGCCAATTTTGTATGGACCCACACGGTTTGTCATCATGTTATTTGCGGTTGGGTGAAGATTGAATTCAATGCCATAGCCAGTTAGATCAGCGATTGTTCTGTTGTTCGCGTCGACTGCCGATGCGGGAATCTGGAAGCCATTTACTGCGTAATTCCAGTCGTTGTTGTTGAAGTAAACACGTGTGTAGCTGGAGTTCTGCTCTCCACACTTAGCATTTGAAATAAACGCAAAACCATAGAAGCTCGACGCTGGAAGCGTGTTCAGGTATGGATTCTTCCACTCCGTAGGAGTCGCGATAGATATCGTCGATCCGATTGCCATTCCATTAGTGCCGGTCAAAACCATTGAACTTGAAACGGCATTCGAACCATAGTTGAACTCCTTTTGGAAGCTCGTGTAAGCAGTGACTGACTGATTGCTGGCCACTCCCCACGCAACAGTTAGAACGACTAGACCCTCCGCCTGATCTGAGGTCACGGTTCCACTAATTCGACAAACCGTGGTCGAAGTGGTTGCTGCAGTTAGAACGTTTGTCATCACTGTAGACCCACCGACGATGCTGCAGGTCGTGATTGAGCTTGGGGCAGTAAACGACCAAGAAATCTGCGTTCCAAAAGAGATGCTGCTCGGATAGACAAGTGGCGTACCAGCTGCAGTTCCAGTGCCTGACGCTCCAGAAGGAGAAGCGGTGATTGAAGCGCCGGACATGGTGATGGTCGTCGCCTTAGCCGCCGGTGGCGAAACCAAAAGCAGCGCTGAGGTGATTAGGGAGAAAACGACCCACAGTGAAAGGTCCCGTTTAGTGGAAATATTAATTCGCATTTCGCAAAGGTAGCGTGCGTCAGAAAGACCGAAAGATTCCTCTTCGGCTACCCGCACATAGCCAGCGACGCGCTAGACGTTGAAGCGGAACTCAACCACGTCGCCATCCTGCATGACGTAGTCCTTGCCCTCCATGCGGACCTTGCCTTGGGCCTTTGCCTCGTTCATTGAACCAGCTGAATCTAGGTCTGTGAAGGCCACAACTTCGGCCTTGATGAAGCCCTTTTCGAAGTCAGTGTGGATAACGCCAGCGGCCTGGGGTGCTTTCCATCCCTTTCGGATGGTCCAAGCACGAGACTCTTTTGGACCGGCGGTTAGGTAGGTCTGAAGACCTAGGGTTTGAAAGCCGATACGTGCCAGCTGGTCAAGCCCTGACTCTTCTTGACCTAGGGACTGAAGTAACTCCTGGGCTTCCTCTGGGTCGAGGTCAATCAGTTCGCTCTCAACCTTGGCGTCCAGGAACACAGCCTCTGCTGGGGCCACTAGGTCTGCCAGCTCTTTCTTCTTGGCTGGGTTGGTGAGAACACCCTCATCGACGTTGAAGACGAACAAGATTGGCTTAGAAGTCAGCAGTCCAAGGTCCTTGATTGGCGTTAGGTCAACCTTGGAAAGAGATAGTGGCGTGCCATCGTTGAGGACTTTGATTGCTTCGTCGATGGTTTCTAATGTGCTTGGGTCAACCTTTTTACCCTTGACCTCTTTTTCAATTCTCGGTCTGGTCTTCTCTAGGGTTTGCAAGTCAGCCAGGATCAGCTCGGTATTGATGGTCTCAATATCGCTTTTGGCGTCTACCTTCCCGTCCACGTGAACGACGTCTGAATCAGCAAAACCTCTCACTACCTGAGCGATTGCATCGGCTTCTCGGATGTTTGCTAAAAACTGGTTACCCAAACCCTCTCCCACTGATGCGCCTCGAACGATACCCGCGATATCGACGAATGAAACCGGGGCAGGGAGGATGCGCTCGGAACCGAAGATCTCCGCCAGGCGATTGAGCCTTGGGTCTGGCAGGTTCACCACACCGACGTTTGGCTCGATGGTCGCAAATGGGTAGTTTGCAGCAAGCACATTGTTCTTGGTTAGTGCGTTGAACAGGGTGGACTTACCAACGTTTGGTAGTCCAACGATTCCGATAGTTAGGGCCATTCGCCAAAGTTTATTGCTTCATAATTGCGTTCATGGGTTTGGAGTTTGTGGCTATCGACTTTGAGACGGCTAATGGCTCCCCGGCCTCCCCTTGCGCAGTTGGTCTTGTGAGGGTTCGAGATGGCCAAATCCAAGAGTCGCTAGCGATGCTCTTTAGACCCCCATACCCAAACAACTGGTTCCATGAGGGCAACATCCAGGTTCATGGAATTCGTCCAGAGGACATTGTCGACTCCCCAGATTGGGAGGAGATTTTGCCGGAGCTGTTGCTGTTCACAGAGGGGTTGCCCCTCGTTGCGCACAACGCCAGCTTCGATATGGGTGTGTTGCGCGCCAGCGCAGAGGCCGTTGGGTTTGACCTGCCGCAGCTGAATTACTTTTGCAGCCTCAGCATTGCAAGACGGACCTATGCTCTTGAGAGCTACCGTCTCAACGCGGTGGCCTACGCCATTGGTCACGAGGAGTTCAAGCACCACGATGCCCTCGCCGACTCCGATGCTTGCGCAAGAATCATCCTGCATGCCGCTAATCGGCATGATGTTGAAACTGTCGAAGACCTTCTGACAGCAACAAAACAACAGCTCAAACCCCTAGTTGTCTGACCCGGGTGTAATACTGACCGGCATGGATCAAATTTTCTTAGTTGGCCTCAATGCCCTAGTCATTGGACTTATTCTCGGTGCGCTCGGTGGCTTTCGGTATGCGAAGGCAAAGGGCCCTGCGGTTGACACCGAGGCCTTGACTAAGCTAGCCGCCCTCGAAGCGACTAATTCAGCTTTACGGGAGCAGCTGGCCAAGGCTGACACTCAACTTGTTGAGCAGAAACAGCTCACCGAACAGGAAAACAAGATTCTGGTCCAACTTGCCCCCGTGAAGCAGCAGCTTGAGCAAATGCAAACTACTGTTCAAAGACTCGAGCGCGAGCGCTCTGAACAGTTCAGCTCAATCTCTGAGCAGCTCAGGGCTGCAATTGAAACCGATGAGAATCTGCGCAAGCAGACCCAGCAGCTTTCCCAAGCGCTGTCCTCTAATTCACTCCGCGGCGTCTGGGGCGAGGCGCAGCTTCGAAAGCTCGTTGAGCTGGCTGGACTAATCAAGCACGCTGATTTTGCTGAGCAGTCGACAATCTCAACATCGGCGGGAGCTGGTCGCGCCGACATGGTGATCAACCTGCCTGGCGGCAAGGCCCTAGCTATTGACTCGAAGGTCCCGTTCAATTCTTATCAAGAGGCCTCCTCTATCTCTGAGTTGGCGACTGGCGAAGAACTCGATCGCAGGAAGCGTCTTCTGGAGGAGCATGTGAAGGCGGTTAGAAAGCACATCGACGACCTTGGCTCCAAGGCCTATTGGACCGGCCTCTCTGCATCTCCAGACTTTGTAGTTTGCTTTGTGCCTTCAGAGTCGTTGCTGTCAGCCGCTCTTGAGGCAGACCCTGCAATCTTGGAATATGCGTTCAAGAAGAATGTTGCGCTAGCCTCGCCGGTCAGCCTGTTTTCGGTCCTCAAGACCATCAACTACATATGGCGTCAGAATGCCGATGAGACCCAGGTCCGCGCGATGATTCGCCTTGGTCGCGAGCTTTATGAGCGCGTTGGCAAGGTGGCTCAGGTGGCCGACAAGCTTGGTAGATCAATCACTTCTACCGTCAAGGACTACAACGCATTCGTATCGTCGCTGGAATCCAGAATGTTGGTAACCGCGCGAAAGCTCAACGACCTTGATGAAAATGAGTTAGGGACTGAGGATCTAGCCGCCCCAAAGGTCATCGAAGAATCGCCAAACACGATTACTGCAAAGGAACTTGAGAGCTAATCTCCGAGCCGAAATGAGGCTATAGTGAGTGCGTTGCGCCTACAAAGATGTGAGTGCTTTCTTTAGTTTTTCTCACATCAAGGAGATCTCTAATGGCTGGCAAAAAAGCGCCAATCGTTACTCTTACCCCAGCACCAACGCTAGACCGCACCTACTTCGTAAAGAACCTCGTTGAGGGCGGAGTAAACCGAGCAGAGCGCGTTGGAGAAGAGCTCGCTGGTAAGGGAATCAACGTGTCTCGCGGTCTTCACCTGGCAGGTATCCCGGCCCCTGGCATCGTACCCATCGGAAATGCAGACCCAGGTGTGCTAGAGCGCACTGGCTCAGGCTTCCTGACTCCACTATGGGTTGAAGGCACACTGCGGGTCTCCACCACTGTCGTTGAGTACGACGGCCCCACCACCAAGATCAACGAGAGCCCAAGACCTCTAAACCAGAAGGACTGGGACGCAGTTGTGGCGCTCACCGAAAAGACCGTCAAGCACAACGAAGCCGAGTGGCTCGTGGTTGCCGGGGCACATCCTGACATCGTCGAGACCGGCACGGTTATCGACCTTCACCCACTTTTTGATCGTATGCACGCTCTCGGTGTGAAGGTGGTCCTAGACACCTCAGGACCTGCACTTCGCTATTGGGCTCAGCAGGGCAAGGCCACCGTAATGAAGCCAAATGCTCACGAACTAGCTGAGTGCGTGGGTCGAGATCTGAACACCATCGGTGATGTCATCGATGCAGCGCGTGAGCTAAACGACTGGGGCGTGAACTGCGTCATGGCATCTCTTGGTGTTGACGGCATAATCGCAGTCACAAAGACCCACGCGATTCACGCGTACACAGCTCCGGTAAAGGTAATCAACACTGTTGGCGCTGGTGACTCAACCATCGCAGGTTTCCTATCCGCGGTTACCTCGCACCCAGCAGGCCCAACTGACTTTGGTGTTGGTTTTGATGTTGCAGAGGGTATTGCCGCTGCCGTGCAGTGGGGCGCTGCAAAGGTTCAGCAGCCAACCAGTGGCCTGCAGTCCATCGACAATCTCGTAGAAGCAACCGTAGAGCTAATTCCAGACGCTTCTCGCCTGTTGGGCGAGCCAGCCAAGGCCTAAGTAAGGAGCCGAAATGGCAGTTGTAAATTCCGAAGAATATCTAGAGATGCTCGACCGCGCCAAAAAGGGCGGTTTCGCATACCCGGCTATCAACGTTTCTAGCTCGCAGACCCTCAACGCTGCGCTTGCGGGTTTGCAGGCAGCTGGCTCAGATGGCATTTTGCAGGTGACCACCGGTGGTGCTGACTACTGGAGCGGTCCAACTATCAAGAACCGTGTTTCTGGAGCACTCGCTTTCGCAGCTTTTGCTCGCGAGGTGGCAAAGAACTACGACGTCAAGGTTGCACTCCACACCGACCACTGCAATTTCGAGCAACTCGACACCTTCGTGAAGCCTTTGATCGCGCTATCTGAGGAGCGCGTGAAGGACGGCGGCGAGTCCATCTTCAACTCCCACATGTGGGATGGATCCGAGGTTCCGCTGGGGCAGAACCTCGAGATCGCTCGTGAGTTTCTAAAGCGCACCAACAACATCGGTGCCGTTTTGGAGATCGAGGTTGGTGCAGTTGGTGGCGAGGAAGATGGTGTCGAGGGCGCTATCGATGAGCACCTTTACACCACGGTCGCTGACGGTATGGCCACGGCTGAGGCGCTGGGTCTTGGTGAGAACGGCCGCTACATGGCTGCCCTAACCTTCGGTAACGTGCACGGAGTCTACAAGCCAGGAAACGTTGTGCTTCGCCCTGCGCTTTTGAAGCAGATTCAGGACGAGGTTGGTGCCAAATACGGCAAGGACAAGCCGTTTGACCTTGTCTTCCACGGTGGATCAGGCTCTACCGAGCAGGAGATTGCCGACGCTGTGAAATTTGGCGTCATCAAGATGAACATCGACACCGATCTGCAGTACGCATTCACCCGCCCAATCGCTGATCACATGTTCCGCAACTACGACGGAGTTCTGAAGGTTGATGGCGAGGTTGGCAACAAGAAGACCTATGACCCACGCGCCTGGGGCAAGTTGGCTGAGGCCGGCATGTCCGAGCGTGTTGTCGAAGCGGCCAAGCAGCTTGGATCAGCTGGCAAGTCCAACTGGTAGACAAATGTCCAAAGAGATAAGCCCGTTCTATGAGAACGGGCTTCCTCGTTTTCGGGGTGAATACCTAGATGGCGAAATGCATGGACCGTGGGAGTTCTATCGGAAAGATGGATCGCTAATGCGATCCGGTGAGTTTGATAAGGGGATTCAAACTGGAACCTGGAGAACCTTCGATCGAGCAGGCAACTTGGTCAGCGAGAGAATTTTCTAGCGCCCCGTTGAGCAAAACGGCAGGTCTCAAGCTTTGTCTTCAGCTCAAATCTGTAACGAGATGTTTGAAGATTTAGCGCTTAGCTTTGTTTGAGGTGTCCTCGCCGGCGGACTTTAGGTCTTTGCGAAGTTCCTTTGGCAGTGAAAACTGAATGTCTTCCTCGGCAGTGGTGATGGTTCTAACATCACCAAAGCCCCTGCGGGCTAGGTCATCCAGGACATCAGAGACCAGCTCTTCAGGAACAGACGCTCCGGAGCTGACCCCGACAGTCTCAACGCCTTCAAACCACTCGTCTTTGATTTCAGTTGCGAAGTCAACGCGGTAGGCGGCTTTTGCACCCGCGTCCAGGGCAACCTCGACTAGGCGAACGGTATTGGAGGAGTTAGCGGAGCCCACAACGATCACTAGGTCGCTTTCTGCGCCGACCTTCTTGATCGCTACCTGGCGGTTCTGAGTGGCATAGCAGATGTCATCGCTTGGTGGGTTCTGCAGAGTCGGGAATTTCTCACGTAGCTTGACGACCGTTTCCATGGTCTCATCGACTGAGAGGGTGGTCTGAGAGAGCCAGATGACCTTGCTGGGGTCCTTGACCTTGGCCTTTTGAATGTCTTTGTCGCCATCGATCAACTGGACAACATCCGGCGCCTCACCAGCGGTTCCCTCAACTTCCTCGTGACCCTCGTGGCCAACAAGCAAGATGTCGTAACCGTCTGCTGCAAAGCGCTGCACCTCGCGGTGAACCTTGGTCACCAATGGGCAGGTCGCGTCAATCGTCTGCTGGTTTCGCTTTTGAGCCGCCTCAATAACAGCTGGAGAAACTCCGTGAGCAGAAAAGACCATGATGCAGCCCTCCGGGGCCTCATCCACCTCGTCAACAAAGATTGCGCCGCGCTTTTCAAGTGATGCCACCACGTGCTTGTTGTGGACAATCTGCTTGCGAACATAGATTGGAGCGCCGTAGTGATCCAATGCCTTTTCAACCGCGATTACCGCGCGGTCTACGCCTGCGCAGTAGCCTCTTGGGGCTGCTAGCAGCACCCGCTTTTCGGGCTTAATGTCGGTCATCGCATTATTGTTGATAGGACTCACCCGTTCATTCTACGAAGCCACGCTAGGAGACTCCTCTTGGATACAAGCGAAGCCGTAGAGAATCAATCAAAAGTTTCTACCGAACATTCCCCCTGGCAGGTCTCTCAGCTCTCTAAATCACTCAAAGACTGGATCGAAAAGCTAGGTCGGGTCTGGGTTGAGGGTGAACTTCAATCTTTCCAAGAACGCCCTTCCGGGATTTTTGCCTCAATCCGAGATCTTGACGTTGAGGCAGCCATTGAAATTCACTCCTTCAACCAATCCGGGGCTCAAATAGAGGTTGGGTTGAAGCAGGGCGATCGAGTTGTAGCACTGTTGCAGCCGCAGTTCTGGGCTAAAAACGGCAAGCTCACTATGCGCATCCTGGCGATGCACAAGGTCGGCCTCGGTGAGCTGCTCGAGCGCTTGGAACGACTGAAGCAGCAAATCATTAGCGAGGGGCTAACCGCTCCGGAGCGCAAGCAGCCGCTGCCATTTTTGCCAAACCGCGTTGGTCTGATTACGGGGGCAAACTCGGATGCCGAAAAGGATGTACTTCAAAATGCCAAACTTCGTTGGCCTGAGGTGCAGTTCGAGGTCATTCACTCTCATGTTCAGGGAGATAAGGCGGTTGGTGAACTCTTATTTGCGCTGGAGACCCTCGATGCTATGCCTGAGGTTGATGTCATCATCATGGCCCGAGGTGGCGGTAGCTTCCAAGACCTACTCCCATTCAGCGATGAGCGATTGGTCAGGGCGGTTGCAGCTTGTAAGACTCCGTTTGTCTCTGCGATTGGCCATGAGAATGACCAGCCACTAATAGACCTAGTGGCCGACCTTCGCGCTTCCACACCCACGGATGCTGCCAAGCGCGTGGTTCCTGATGTTCAGGAGGAGCGTCGCAACCTTCAGGTTGCCCTGGCAAGACTGCGACAGCGCCTGGACTCCATTGTCACTGTTCAAGAACAATTCCTAATCTCAATCAGATCTAGGCCGGTGTTGGCGTCACCATACGGTTTTGTGGACGCGCAAGCAGAGCAGCTTGGGCTACTCAAGCGCAGAATTCGCGAGATTGCGGATTTCCGGCTAGAGCGTGCCAAGCATGAAATAGAACAGCTTTCTCTGCGGGCACATTCACTTTCTCCCCAGCTAACGCTCAGTCGTGGCTACGCCGTCGTGACAGACGAAAAGGGCAAGGTTTTGACCAAGGCAAAGTCAGGTCAGGGAATCGTCATCCGCACTCAAGCTCAAGAAATTCAATCAACCGTGAATCAGGTTAAGGAACTGTGATGTCAAAGGAAATCAAGGATCTCAGCTACGAACAAGCTCGTGACGAGCTGCAAAAGGTTGTTGCCGAACTCGAGCAGCAGAACGTCAGCCTAGAGGCCTCCATGGCCCTGTGGGAGCGCGGCGAGGCATTGGCCAAGCACTGCGAGGGATTCTTGGCGGGAGCGCGCAAGAAGCTTGAGGCAGCGCAGAAGGACCAGAACTAGTGAGCGACAGCGCGGCGCAGCACAGAGCCAAACAAACCGTCAGAAACCTGATCTACTCGCTGCTGGTTACGGTTGGCTTGGTTGTGCTGATCGTTCTCGGGGTTCCCAGAGACGACTCAAACCGAATCGCAGAAGTCGACTACAACCAGATAGCGCAGCAAGCGAGCGAATCACTTGGTTTGAATGCAATCGCGCCTGAGATCCCCCAGGACTGGTGGTCAAATGCCGCGAGGCTTGAAAAAGAGCTTGATGTTGACTCTTGGTATGTAGGTTTTGTGACCGAGGACAACCAGTTCATCGGCATGTCCCAAGCGTTTGAATCAAACCCATCTTGGCTCGCATTGACCCTGCAGGGCAACTGGCAAGATGGCACCACGGTGATTGACGGTAAGACCTGGGAAATATGGCCAACTTTGAACCCGCAATCCCCCCGCGGCACCAAGCATTACGCCATGGTTCACAAGTTTGAAACGTCTGCGGTTGTAATCTATGGAACGGCGGAGCCAGAGCAGTTTGAAACCCTAGCCAAGGCCATCACCGCAGAACTCGATTAGGAGCGCAATGCCCAGACCGCAAACTGCCCGGGAAGCCTGGCAAGTTTTGGAATCGGGCAATGCCAACTTCGTAGCCGGCACACCGGCTCACCCCAGACAGGATGCAGACGTCAGGCTTGCGATTGCCAACCGGCAAAAGCCTTTTGCCGCGCTGTTCGGTTGCTCCGACTCCCGGCTTGCGGCAGAGATGATCTTCGATGTCGGCCTAGGTGATTTGTTCGTGGTTAGGAATGCCGGCCAGGTCATTGCCGAAACGATTTTGGGTTCATTGGAGTTCGCGGTTGAAGTTCTCAAAGTCCCACTGATTCTGGTGCTTGCTCACGACGAGTGCGGAGCGATTCGCTCAACCATGAATGCCGCAGAGGGGACCTTGTCCGTTCAGGGTGAATTCATTCATAACCTGGTGGATCGAATTATGCCAACGGTGCAGCGATCCTTGGAGGTCGGCGAAACCAGCATTGATGAGATCACCGATAGGCACGTTAGAGACACGATCACCGAACTTCTAGAGCGATCAAAAGTAATTTCTGATGCCGTAAAAGATGGCAAACTTGCTGTGGTCGGAGCCAATTACAAGCTTGAGCTCGGTGAGGTTCACGCAATCCTCACTCACGGTCAGATTTAGCAAAGGATAAGCAGGAGACACAATGGAGTATCGCATCGAGCACGACACCATGGGTGAGGTTCGAGTCCCAATCAACGCGCTATACCGCGCCCAGACCCAGCGTGCTGTCGAGAACTTCCCGATCAGTGGATCCGGCCTAGAGCGCGAGCACATCATTGCCCTGGCCCGCATCAAGAAGGCCGCCGCCATGACCAACGCAAAGCTTGGCATCTTGGCTCAGGAAATTGCGGACTCGATTGTTGCGAGCGCCGACGAAGTAATCGGTGGTCAGCACCACGAGCACTTCCCAGTGGACGTTTTCCAGACTGGTTCTGGAACCAGCTCAAACATGAACATGAACGAGGTGCTGGCAACGCTAGCCACCGCAAAGCTCGGCAAAGACGTTCACCCAAATGACCACGTAAACGCATCTCAGTCCTCGAACGACGTGTTCCCGACCTCGGTTCACGTTGCCGTTACTAATGCCTTGGTGAACGATCTACTCCCCGCCCTGGACTATCTGGCTAAGGACCTGGAGCAAAAGGCCAGTGCCTGGAAGGACTATGTCAAGCCAGGTCGCACCCACCTCATGGACGCAACCCCTGTGACCTTTGGTCAGGAATTTGCCGGTTATGCCGCTCAGATCCGCTATGGAATCGAACGCGTAAACGCCTGTTTGGGACGTGTTGCCGAGGTGCCACAGGGTGGAACTGCAACCGGAACCGGAATCAACACCCCCAAGGGCTTCCCACAGGAGGTAATCAGCCTGCTTGCAAAGGAGACTGGCCTGCCAATAACGGAGGCTCGTGACCACTTTGAGGCACAGGGTGCTCGCGATGCCCTGGTTGAGGCATCTGGTGCTCTAAAGGTGATTGCGGTAAGCCTTACAAAGATCAACAACGACCTGCGTTGGATGGGATCGGGCCCAAACACCGGTCTGGCCGAGCTAAACATCCCAGACCTGCAGCCAGGTTCGTCGATTATGCCCGGCAAGGTAAACCCTGTAATTCCTGAGGCTGTGCTTATGGTTTGCGCTCGTGTTATCGGCAACGATGCGACCGTGACCTGGGCGGGCGCCTCTGGAAACTTCGAACTAAACGTGGCGATCCCAGTTATGGGTAACGCCCTTCTGGAATCAATCCGCCTGCTTGCCAATTCGATGCGCGTCCTCGCCGATAAGACTGTCAAGGGTCTAGAGGTCAACGTTGATCGTGCCAAGGCGCTGGCTGAGTCCAGCCCGTCGATCGTCACCCCGCTAAACAAATTCATCGGCTACGAGAGTGCAGCGAAGATCGCAAAGCACTCGGTCCAAAAGGGCATCACGGTTCGCGAGGCAACTATTGAACTTGGCTATGTAGACGGCGATAAGTTGACCATGGAGCAGCTAGACAAAGCCCTCGATGTCTACCCGATGACTCGCCCTCCTCAGTAAACCCTGGAGAACATGCCAAAAAAGATGGCTAGGAAGAAGCTGGCTATCAAAAAGGGTCCGAAGGCGATGCTGTCTTTCACCTTCGATTTTCTGAGCAGCAGATTTGAAAGGCCCGCTAGCGCTGCCGTGAAAACCGAGGTCAGGTTGCTGATCAGGACCAGCCAAGGTGACAGGTAGCCGAGGATCAGGTTCAGAGAAACCAGCAGCTTTACGTCCCCCATGCCGAATCCACCCCCAATGGCTAGCAGTAGCCCCAGGCCGGCAGTGATGAGCGCTATGAGCCAGGCCGTAGTTAGCCGCTGCCAATCCCAAGCGAGCGTGGCGGTGATGAAGACTGCAGGAGTTGCCAGCAAAAACAGCCTCAGCGTGTAGTGGTTGGGTAGGCGATGTTCCTGAAAATCGATGCTGGAAAGCTTGAATGACACTAGGGCTAAATAGCCAATCGGCACCAACAGCGGAAAGAACTCAATCACAACCTCAAATTAGGCCGAGTCGAGTAACTACGCTTTTGCTTATCCCCAGCTAGTAGTCCAGCAGATCGGTTACTAGGGCAGCGATTTCGCTTCGCTCACTCCTGGTCAGAGTGATGTGACTGAACAGAGACTGGCCCTTCAATGTCTCCACCACCGAGGCAATTCCATCGTGTCGACCAACCCTCAGGTTGTCGCGCTGAGCAACGTCGTGAGTTAGGACGACCCTGGACTTTTGACCAATTCGAGAGAGCATGGTTAGAAGCACATTGCGCTCCAGGGACTGTGCCTCATCGACAATCACGAAGGTGTCATGTAACGAGCGACCGCGAATGTGAGTAAGTGGTAAAACCTCGAGAATGCCTCTCGCGAGAACTTCATCGATTACCTCTTTGGAAACTAATGCCCCGAGGGTGTCAAATACAGCCTGGGCCCAAGGGTTCATCTTTTCGGCTTCAGTGCCAGGAAGATAGCCAAGCTCTTGACCACCCACCGCATACAGCGGACGGAACACCATGATCTTCTTGTGCTGGCGACGCTCCAGCACGGCCTCTAAGGCTGCGCACAGCGCTAAAGCACTCTTACCGGTGCCCGCCCTGCCGCCAAGCGAAACTATGCCAATCTCTGGGTCCAAGAGTGCGTCAATCGCAAGTCTTTGCTCAGCGGATCTGCCGTGAACCCCGAATACTTCGCGATCACCGCGAACCAAGCGCACCGTTCGATTTTCCGTGACCCTACCTAGTGCACTCCCGCGCTCTGAGGAGATTACAAGACCGGTGTTGACTGGCAGAGTCTTCGCCTCTGGATGTGAGATCTCCTCCTGGTCGTAAAGATTTGCCATCTCGTCTCCAGATAGCGCTAGCTCGGAAATTCCGTTCCACTCATCGGTTGCCAACTCGTGGAGATATTCCTCGGCCCGCATACCGATCGAAGCAGCCTTTACGCGCATGGGAAGGTCTTTCGAGACGACTGTCACATCAAAACCCTCGGCCTTGAGATTGGCTGCAACTGCGAGGATTCGGGAGTCGTTGTCACCCAGCTGGAAGCCGGTGGGCAGGATACTCTGATCGATGTGATTTAGCTCAACCCTGAGCGTCCCGCCTTCGCCCACTTCAACGGGGAAGTCCAAGCGTTCGTGCTTTTGCCTTAGGTCGTCCAAAAATCGAAGCGCCTTGCGAGCAAAGTAACCAATCTCTGGATCGTTTCTCTTCTTCTCGAGCTCGTTAATTACAACGATCGGAAGAACCACTTCATGCTCTGCAAACCTGAAAAGAGCACGTGGGTCAGAGAGAAGAACCGAGGTGTCCAATACGAAGGTTCGAATCGAAGTTTTGGCTCGCGTCACCGCCTCAGAGGAAGAGTCTTGCTTGGTCTTTCTTGAGTTAGCGGTAGCGGCCACCGGTTCTCCTTTGCCTGGGAACTTAGCCAGAATCTACGCCTGGGATTTACCGTTTTTCTCGCGTGACACGCCGCTATACCAATCGTTAATAATTCAGCTTCCAAAGCGTCGATGACGACGCTGAAAATCGCGCATTGCTCGAAGAAAATCAACCCGCCTGAAATCTGGCCAGAGTGCCTCTGCAAAGTAGAACTCGCTGTTAGCGCTTTGCCATAGCAGGAAGCCGCTCAGTCGCTGCTCCCCCGAGGTTCTGATCAGTAGGTCTGGGTCAGGCTGACCCGTTGTGTAGAGATGCTCAGTGATTAGTTCTGGGGTTAGATGCTCTGCCAACTCATCGATCGATAGACCCTTAGCGGCATGCGATTTCAAGATGGACCTCATGGCATCTGAGATCTCCTTGCGCCCACCGTAGGCGATCGCAAGATTGACATGCGGCATCGGGTTGTTCTTGGTCTTCTCCTCGATCACGGAGAGTCTTTGTGCGGCCTCATAAGGAAGCTGCGCGGTATCACCAACAACCTTGAGCTTCCAGCGACCAAGTTCGACGAGCTCCTCGGCAAGCTTGACAATGATGTCGATCAAATCTTTGAGCTCATCACTCGAACGACCAACCAAGTTGTCTGTTGACAGAAGGTAAATAGTGGTGTGCTCAATACCGAGCTCAGAGCACCAGGTCAGAAAATCAACGATTTTCTTGGCACCGGCGGCATGGCCATGGCCAACCTTGTCAAAGCCCTGCAGCTGCGCCCAGCGGCGATTGCCATCGACCATGACACCAATGTGTTTTGGCAAGTTACTTGGCTCGAGGTCACGCTCCAGCATCGATTCGTAAATCCGATAGACAAGATTGCGCACGGCATAAATTTAGTCGCTATTCAAGCATGTGGTTTAGGGTTGAAAAATGACCCTCGAATCCCCCGATCCGCTTCACGTACCACTATCTGAACTGAAGGGCCAACCGCAAGAGGACGAGCGCCCGAGCTGGCGAGGATGGATCCACACGGGAGTGCTGCCTTTTGTGGTGGTAGCTGGGGTACTGCTGATCGTGTTCTCCGAGGGCTGGGCTGCAAAGACGGCGGCTGCGGTCTATTTCGTTAGCTCGCTACTTCTGTTTGGTAACTCTGCCCTCTACCACCGGTTTCGCTGGAAGCCGTTCACTAAGAAGCTTCTAAAGCGCATCGATCACGCCAACATCTTTTTGCTAATCGCCGGTACCTACACTCCGATCAGCGTCTCGGCTCTCAACGCTGATAAGGGTTCAATGCTGTTGGTGCTGGTTTGGTCAATCGCCTTGCTAGGCATCTTTTTCAGGGTCTTTTGGATCAATGCACCACGTTGGCTCTACGTGCCTATTTATCTAGCACTGGGTTGGATTGCGATGTTGTTCATCGTCGACTTCTTCAACGTGAACTGGGTGATGATGACCCTGGTCATGGTGGGTGGGTTGTTCTACTCAATCGGAGCAGTCATCTACGGTCTGAAGCGGCCGAATCCATCACCAAAGCACTTTGGCTTCCATGAGATCTTCCACGCGCTAACCGTGGCAGCATTTTTCTGCCACTGGGTCGCAGCCCTGATTATTGGGCTTGATCCGGCTCCTGGTTCGCTCGGTTCGGTTTAGCTGGCGGCGCTGGGCGCTCTGGCTTTTCTACCGTGAGATTCTCTAGCTCTTCCTGAGCCAATTTCTCTCTCACCTCTGCGCGATAGCGGGTAGATCGAACCCTTCGGTTCATGTCAAAAATCAGAAAGACTGCAATGCCTGCGACTGCGAAAGTCACCAAAAAGCCAACGGTGCCGGGAGAGTTATAGGTGTCATCCGGAACTGGGGTCGGCGTTGTGGTTGCAGCCAAGAGGGTGTAAAGCAGGAAATCCATGCCGATAAGTATCTCACCAGCAATTAGCCTTATACCGTGAACCAAGAGATTCTTTCTACCCGCTATGGAGTGAAGCAGTCGAACCCTAAACGATTGCGCATTTTTGGGGCGGCCGGGATCACTGCTCTCGTTCTTGGAACCGCGTACTTCGCCCTAGGTAACAATCAACAGTTCAGCTACGAAGATGTTGGGTACCGGGTTGTGGGCGACTACCGGTTAGAGGTGGACATAGAGATCACAAAGCCAACTGACCGGACCCTGGTTTGCTCGGTACAGGCTCTAAACAACCAGTTTGCGGTTGTCGGCTGGAAAGAGTTTGAGTTCGAATCAAGTGAATTTATGACTCTCAGACACACAGTGACCCTCAACACCACCGAGCAGGCCGTAACCGGTCTGGTCGATGAGTGTCGTCTGCGTTAGTATTTTCAACATTGCTCGCTAGTGGCGAGCATTTTCAATTCCCGGAAGTGCTTATGACTGACTCAATGCTGCTAACTCAGGCCGCCTACGACAGGCTCAAGGACGAGCTTGAGCAACTGATTACCGTCGGCCGAGTAGAGATTGCCAAGCGCATTCAAGACGCCCGCGAAGAGGGTGACCTGAAGGAGAACGGTGGCTATCACGCTGCCAAGGAAGAGCAGGGCAAGATTGAGGCCCGCATCAACCGACTTGAGGAGATGTTGGCAACTGCCACAATTGGCGCTGCCGATGCATCAGATGGCATCGTGAAGCAGGGGTTGATGGTGCACTGCAAGCTAAACGGCAGAGACACTGAGTTTTTCCTTGGCTCTCACGAAATCTTTGAGGGTACAAAGCACGAGGAGGCAATTGAAGACGGCGATCTCGACGTCTACTCCCCTGACTCCCCGATTGGTAAGCAGGTCATGGGCAAAAAGGTTGGCGAATCCGTTAGCTACACCGCTCCAAACGGCAAGGCGATTACCGTTGAAATTACGGGCCTACGCGAGTTCGAGTTTTAGTCTTCGTGAAGCTTCGGTCTCAGACCGGCATCCTTAAGCGACTTCATAAGTTCTTCGCGGTGCTCTTTACCCCGGGTCTCAACCGAGAGGTTTAGCTCGACCTCAGAAATCTGCAAGCCATTGCCGTGACGGGTGTGCAGCACCTCAACCACGTTTGCCTGAGCCGCTGCCACAGCCTCAGCTGTCCTCACTAGCTGACCCGGACGGTCCGGCAACATCACTGAAATGTTTGTGTAGCGATCAGAGGCGGCTAGGCCGTGGCGGATAACGCGCTGCAACAAAAGCGGATCGATATTGCCACCCGAGAGAATGATTGCTGTTGTTCCCTTGAGCTTGAGCTTGCCGGCGATTACCGCAGCAGCTCCAACCACACCGCCGGCTTCAACCACCAGCTTGGAACGCTCCATGACGGCAACCATGGCCTTGGCAATTTCGTCCTCGGTGACGGTCACGACCTTGTCGACGTATTCACTGATGATCTCAAATGGCAACTTGCCAGGACGTGCAACCGCGATTCCATCTGCGATGGTGGGCTGAACTTTGATATCGACCGGCTTCCCAGCCTTTAGCGAGACTGGGTAAGCCGCAGCGGCCTCGGCCTGCACCGCATAGACCTTGATCTTTTTGCCCAGGACCTTAGCCTTCAGTTTTGCAGCCAGGGCGACACCGGCACTCAGACCACCGCCTCCGAGGCAAACCACGATGTTGTCAACCTCGGGAAGCTGCTCCATGATCTCAAGAGCAACCGTGCCCTGACCTTTGATGATCTCTGGGTGATCAAAAGGTGGGACAAACACTGCACCGGTCTTTGCGGTGAATTCCTTGGCAGCTGCCAAGGTCTCGTCAAAGATGGCTCCGGTTAGCACCACTTCTGCGCCGTAGCCCAAAGTCGCCTGGTATTTCGGGAGCGATGCGCCGACCGGCATGAAGATGGTGGCCTTGATGCCGAGCTGCTTGGCAGCCAGGGCAACACCCTGTGCGTGGTTACCAGCAGATGCCGCAACTACACCGCGCTTTTTCTCCTCCTCGGTGAGACCGGAGATCATGTTGTAAGCGCCGCGAATTTTGTAGGCACCGGTGCGCTGGAGGTTTTCACACTTGAACCAAATGTCTTGCCCGGTCTGCTCTGACAGCCAATGGCTTGGAAGCATTGGGGTCTTCAGGGCAATGCCGCGCACGTTTTCTAAGGTCGCGTAAAAATCATCGAGAGTGGGTAGCTTGTTTGACATCTCAGGGACCTTAGAACTTCGAATGAGTCAAAGTCTAGTGATTTAGAAGCTGGTGCCAATCTTGCTGAGGCGCTCAATGCGCTTTGGGATTGGTGGGTGAGTTGAGAAAGCTCGCTCTACAAACCCCGGCTTGATCGGATCGTTGATGTACATGTGAGCCATTGAAGAGTTCACCTTGCGCATTGGTCGACCGTATTCACCAAGCTTCTGAAGAGCGGATGCGAGACCCTGTGGGTATCTCGTCATCTCAGCACCAGAGGCATCCGCAAGGTACTCGCGCTGGCGCGATACTGCGGCCGAAACCAGTGGGCCAATTAGAGCCGCCACGATCCAACCAACAACGCCAATCAAAATCATGAACGCCTGAATTTGGCCGTTGTTGGAATTGCGATCGTTCGAACCACCCATACCGGAGAACCAGGCCATGCGCATTGCAAAATCAGCCAAGATACCAACTGCGGAAACCAATCCAAAGACAATGGTTGAAACTCGAATGTCGTAGTTCTTCACGTGACCGAGCTCGTGAGCCATGACACCCTCGAGCTCATTGTCATTCATGATGTCCAACAAACCGGTGGTGGCAGCGACCACTGCGTGTTTTGGGTCTCGCCCGGTGGCAAACGCATTTGGGGCTGGGTCATTGATGATGTAAACCTTGGGCATAGGCAGGCCCTGAGAAATACTGAGGTTTTCAACAATGTTCCAGAGCCGGGGATTGTCGGCCTTTTGAATTGGATAGGCACCGCTCATGGCGATAGCCATTGATGCGGCGGCAAAGTATTGAAACAGCGCATAGCCAAAGACGAACAAGATAATCCACAGCGCACTCGAACCATTGCCGGAGGCCTCGCCCCACCAGTAGGCCAGTGCACCCAGGAGCAGCACGAAGCCGCCGATGATTATGAAGGTATTGCGCTTATTCGCGGCTATCGCCGAATACACAAAGCTCTCCTAGAACTTGACCTGTGGTGGCTCTTGAATTGCGGCTGGGTTCTCAACCTCGAAGAATTCGCGCTCTGAGAAGCCAAGGTTCTTGGCAAACACGTTGTTTGGGAACTGCTGAATCTTGGTGTTTAGCTCGCGCACGCCACCATTGAAGAACCGGCGCGAAGCCATGATCTTGTCTTCGGTGTCAGTTAGCTCCCGCTGCAGCTCCAAAAAGTTCTGAGAGGCGACCAGCTGAGGATACGCCTCTGAGACTGCGAACAGGCTCTTCAGGGCTCCCTGGAGCATGCCCTCGGCCTCGGCTGCCATGGCCGGGTGAGCTAGCGCCTCGGGAGAAACGGTGGCCGCCCTGGCCTTGGTCACATTCTCAAAAACTTCTCTTTCGTGAGTGGCATAGCCACGCACGGTCTCGATCAGGTTCGGGATTAGGTCAGCTCGGCGCTTGAGCTGGATAGTGATATCGCTCCAGGCTTCATCGACGCGCACCTTCAGTGTGACCAAAGAGTTGTAGGTGACCCATAGGTAAATGCCAACGATGGCGACTACCGCGAGTACGATCCAAAAGACTTCCATTGCGCTCCTAGCTTGAACCACTCAACATTATGAACCCTGACTGGCAATTTGCTGGGCGTGAGCTAGCAGAATTTTGTGCCCCGAGTGGGACTCGAACCCACACTGTGACGATTTTAAGTCGTCTGCCTCTGCCATTGGGCTATCGGGGCAATGCAAAAGGCCCGGGAATCCCGGGCCTTCGGCAAGCTTTACTTACCGGGTTTAGTGGCCCAGGTTGAGAAGAATAATCGTGGGTTACGAACTGGCTCAAGAGAAACCAAATCGCGACCGAGGATAAAGTTCCATACCCAACCAGATACGACGCGGATCTTGCGCTCCCAAGTTGGCATGGCCAAACCGTGATAACCGCGGTGCATGATCCAGGCTACAAAACCGGTAATACCGATCTTGCCGGACTGGAATGCTCCAACTCCGATACCTAGACCCGCAACAGCTCCTAGGTTCTTGTGGAAGTACTCACGAATCTCTTCGCCACGGATTGAGGCAACGATGTTCTTGGCAAGCAGCTTCGCCTGACGAACCGCGTGCTGAGCGTTTGGTACACAGTAGCCACCAACGCCACCGCCAGAGAGGTCAGGAACGGCAGACACATCTCCCGCTGTCCAGGCGCCCTCGTAAACCTTGTCCCCGTCAACGATCTGCAGCTTGGCGTTCGCGTTGATGCGGAACCTAGCGTCAAGCGGGAAGTCGCAGTTCTTGGCAACTGGAGCAGCTGCAACACCTGCGGTCCAGATGATCAAATCAGAAGCGAAGCTCTCACCGGAGGAGAGCTTGCAAACACCGCCATCAGCAGATTCGAGCTGAGTGTTCAGGTGGATCTTAGCTCCGCGCTTGTCGAGGTTTGCCACGACCCACTCTGCGGTCTTCAGTGAAACCTCAGGCATGATGCGACCCATCGCCTCGATCAGATGGAACTTGACGTCCTCGAACTTGATCTCTGGGTAGTGACGCAGTAGGTAGGTCGCGGTGGAGCGAAGCTCTGCAAAAGTCTCAATTCCAGCAAAACCGCCACCAACAACCACGAAGGTCAGCAGGCGATCACGAGCAGGACCTGCAGGCAATGCTGCGGCACGCTCAAAGTTACCGATCAGGCGGTTTCTTACCTCTACCGCCTCTTCGATGGTCTTCATACCAATTGCCTCTTCGGCAATGCCCTTGATTGGGAAGGTTCGGGTCACAGCACCTGCGGTCATCACGATTTGGTCGTATTCCAAAGTGATTGGCTTGCCACCCTCGATCTGAACGGTGGCCTTGCGAAGCTTGTGGTTGACCTTGGTCATGCGACCAGAAATGAGCTTGGTCTTCTTCAGGTGCTGACGGTGTGAGACCACGACGTGGCGGGCCTCGATGTGACCGGCAGCAACCTCAGGTAAAAATGGCTGGTAGGTCATGTAAGGCAGTGGGTCGACCAAGGTGACCTCGGCCTCATTCTTACCCAGCAGCTTCTCGAGCTTCCAGGCGGTGTAGAAACCTGCATATCCACCACCAATGATCAAAATGCGCTGCTGTGCCTTGGGGTTCAAGATCTCTTCAGCGATTGCTTTTGGGGTGCGGGACTTGGTCACTTCGCTCATGCTCGAGTAATACCTTCTCGTTTATTTAGCTCTGGTCCCTGCGACGCTTCAGTCGCAATACGAACCAAAGCAACGGTGCAAAGGGGGCTAACACCCAATAGAGTATCGGATTCAACCACCAGGCAACATCATTAGAGACCGATAAGTCCGTATTTTGACTAGCGCTTATCTGGGCCTCGGGATAGGGGTTCAGCTCAAGGGATTGCTCCGGGGTTAAAAGCTCACCCTGCTCCTCTAATGAACCCGGCCTGTAGAGCTTTACCCACTCACTCAATGAACCCAGCGGGTTCTGCTCTGCGGTCAAGGTGGAGGCTACCGCCTCAATGGGATCAATCGCTCCAAACCCGTAGATCGCATCAAAACCAGGTTGCCCCAGATCATTTGCAGTACCCAATAGTCGTTGAATCAAGTCATTTGCTGAGGCCTGAGGGTCGGCTTCGATCATCAGCGCCAGCAATCCCGTCACCAGCGGTGCAGCTGCCGAGGAGCCAGACCACTCTCTGACACCGCCGTTCGGATAACTCCCCCAGAGTTCCTCTGCAGGCGCTGTAACGGCCAATGAAATACCGGTGGTGGTTGCCTGCAAGGCGCCCTCGCCAGTCTTTGATAGACCGCCAACTGCAACCACTCCAGGCATAGTCGCTGGAGCACTTGGCTTTGAAGCCTCACCCACTTTGTTGCCGCTCGCGGCAACAATCACAACATCCTTTTCAAAGGCATAGCTAAAGGCGCGATCCCAGCTCTTGGGCCAGGTTCTGGAGTCTCTGGATAGCGAAATGTTAATCACGTCGGCACCTTGATCAACTGCCCATATGACTGCCTGAGAGATTTGAGTATCAGTGTCTGCACCGCTAACCCCCGCCCCAACACTTAGCGAGAGTAGCTGCGCAGCTGGCGCAACTCCCCTTACCCCCGCACCGGGACTGCCTTGCCCGGCAATCAAAGAGGCAACCATTGTGCCGTGATAACTGGCGGGTCCGACCGGTGCAGTGCCATCGGGGGCGCCTAGCCCCGAGAAATCGCGACCGCCAACTACTGTGCCGATCAGATCTGGATGAGTGTCATCGATACCGGTGTCTATCACCGCAACTGAGACGCCCTTGCCGGTTTGAGAGATTGAACTAAATCCGTAGGCATCCAACCACCACTGATCAGCGGGAGAAAGCGTGCTGGTTAGAGCGACCAAAGCCGCAACTAAACGCACTGACACCTACTGGGAGACCACTCAAGTTCACTGAGCGCAAGGTCCCCGATTGGGTTCACCCCAGGACCTTTTGCCAGTGAGTGACCGACAAGGGCATGCAGGCACTTCACTCGGGTTGGCATGCCTCCGGCCGAAAAATCCTTGATTTCTTCGACCTCTTCAATTGCTTCGCGCTCGGCTAGGTAGCCGTCGTGGGCTTTTTGATACTGAGCCGCAACCTCAGCATCTTCGATAAGCAGCTGTTGGTAACGAGCCATCACGCCAGAGGCCTCAAGCGTCGAAACCGCTGCGGTTGCCGCTGGCTGAGTCAGGTAGTAAAGGGTTGGAAACGGAGTGCCATTTCCAAGTCTTGGTTTGGTCTTCACAACCAGGGCACGCCCACATACGCAGCGAGCGGCGATGTCCAAAATATCTCGAGCGGGTCTACCTAGCTGTCGACTTACCTCTGCAATGTCTTCTTGAGAGACGCTCACTCTTCACTCACCCCGGTATCAAGCGCGGAGCGCAGCACGGATTCAACAATAGAGTCCACCCAGTTCTCTCTCGCAGCTTTTGCCTCAAGAGAAATTTCATCGGCATTGCGCTTTTTGGCAAGAACCGACCCCAGGGTTCCGGAAGTATCCGAGAAGTCCATTCCATCCGAGTTCATTACGAGATAGGAGACCTCACCTGGCAAGACGTAGTAGAGCCGATCACGCGCCTGAGCACGAATGTAAACCGGATCTTGCCAGCGGTCGCGCTCAGCCTGCATATCGGCAACCGCCTGCTCGGCCAACTTGATGGACTGTTCCATCTCGGTGATTTGTCTGCGCTGATCCAAATAGGTCTGAACATCCTGCGAGACTAAGAAAGTGCCGAGCACAATAACCAAGATCACGCTAACCGAAACGCTGTTCAGCTTTAGCATGCGCGCAAGTAACTTGCCCTGGGACAGGGCAACTGGCACCTTTGGCTGAGATGGTTTTTGCGGCATAAGAGCTTCAGTTTAAGAGAAAGCCCGAGTGAGGCAATAACCCCACTCGGGCACTCAGCGAATTATTAGCCCTGGAAGCGAGGGAAGGCACCGCGACCTGCGTATACCGCAGCGTCGGCTAGCTCCTCTTCGATTCGTAGAAGCTGGTTGTACTTGGCAACTCGCTCGGAACGAGCTGGAGCACCAGTCTTGATCTGACCGGCGTTGGTTGCAACAGCGAGATCAGCGATGAAGGTGTCCTCGGTCTCACCGGAGCGGTGAGAGATGATTGCCTTCATGCCGTGGCGCTGAGCTAGCGATACAGCATCCATGGTCTCGGTTAGGGTTCCGATCTGGTTGACCTTCACCAAAATCGCATTTCCAGCCTGAAGGTCAATACCCTTCTGAAGTCGCTCTGGGTTGGTGACGTATAGGTCATCTCCAACCAACTGGACCTTGCTTCCAAGCTCTGCGGTGATCTTGGTCCAACCGGCCCAGTCATCCTCGGCTAGTGGGTCCTCGATGGAGACCAGTGGGAAGCGGGCCAGCAGATCCGCGTAGTAGGCAATCATGTCGTCAGAGGAGCGCTCCACACCCTCAAAGGTGTACTTGCCGGTCTTCTCGTCAAAGAATTCGGTGGATGCAACATCTAGAGCCAAGGCAATTTCGCTGCCAAGCTTGTATCCGGCATTTGCGATTGCCTCGGAGATTAGCTCCAGTGCCGCAGCGTTGTTTGGTAGATCTGGGGCAAAACCACCCTCGTCACCCAGACCTGTTGCCAAGCCCTTCTCGGAGAGTAGCTTCTTTAGCGAGTGGTAAACCTCAACACCCCAGCGAATTGCCTCGGAGAAGCTCTCTGCACCGTGAGGGACAATCATGAACTCCTGAATGTCAACGCCGGTGTCAGCGTGAGCACCACCGTTGATGATGTTCATTAGTGGCACTGGAAGCACGTGTGCGTTTGAACCACCCAGGTAGCGGTATAGCGGCAGGTTCACGCTCTCGGCTGCAGCGCGAGCGTTTGCCAGGGAGACGCCAAGGATTGCGTTTGCGCCGAGCTTCTTCTTGTTGTCGGTCCCATCGAGCGCGATTAGCGCTGCGTCAACCAGGCGCTGGTCGGTGGAATCAAAGTCAACCAAAGCCTCATCGATGGTCTCAACTACTGCCTTGACGGCGTGCTGCACACCCTTGCCTAGGTAACGGGACTTGTCGCCATCACGGGACTCGTGAGCCTCAAACGCACCGGTAGATGCGCCCGATGGAACAGCTGCACGACCGAAGCTGTCGTCAGAAAGTAGGACCTCAACCTCGATGGTTGGGTTGCCACGGGAGTCAAGGATCTCTCTTGCTCCGACTGCAGTAATGATTGACAAAGGAATCTCCTCGATTGATGGATTTTGATTGCCCATAAGTGGGGCGGAAAACTTCGCTGTATTCGGCTAAGAGTCTAGTGACTTAGGCAATTGGCTTGATATCAAGCTCGCCAGAATCTGACAAAAATGCGAAGTGGCTAAATCCCTGTTCCGCTAGCTCGCTCAGCAGCGCCTTGACATTTTTGGGCTTTCGATCAAGCCTCACTCGCCAGCTCGAGATAAGACTCTGCTGCATCGAAAGCGCCTGCTCGATTGACTGATCCTCAGCCACCAAGAGCACAAGACCTGGAGTCTGCTCCTGAGGCGAAGACACCAAATCAACGATTCGTTCAATACCCAGCGATATCCCAACAGCCGGAACATCTGTGCCGAGCCACTTTCCAACCATCCCGTCGTAGCGGCCGCCACCGCCAATTGATGAGCTGCTGTCAGGGTGCTCGATTTCGAAGATGGTTCCGGTGTAGTAACCCATACCTCTAACTAAGGTTGGGTCGTAACGCAGCGAACTCGAGAAGGCATCAAAGAGTGGCTTTAGAGCCTCGGGAATCTCAAGCTCTGCAAGACCCGAAAGCCAGTTTGTCGCGTTTAGCGCAACCTCTGCACCGAACTTCTCACCCAGCTCTGCAGTTACGCCTTCGATTCCGATTTTGTCGAGCTTGTCAATTGAAATCATGGCGCTCAGAGCATCTGAGCTTGAAACTCCGAGCTGTGCAATTGATTGAGTTAGAAGCTCGCGGTGATTTACTCGAATCTTTGCACCCTTTACACCCATTGCCTTCAGTGCCGCCAAAGATGCGGAAACAAGCTCAAACTCCGCAAGCATCGAATCATCACCGATGATGTCGATATCGCACTGGATGAACTGGCGGTAGCGACCCTTTTGTGGGCGCTCGGCACGGAAAACCGGACCGGTTTGAATCGCCTTCAGAACTCTTGGAAGTTTGCCCTGGTTGGAGGCGTAGTAACGGGTCAGTGGCACGGTCAGGTCAAATCTCAAACCAAGGTCGGCCAGCTCGGTGCCATCTTGGAGAGCCTGTGCGTACTCCTCGCCGCGCTTTTGAACCTTGAATACCAGCTTCTCGTTATCGCCACCCTGGCCGGATTGCAATCTTGTGAGATCCTCCAAAATCGGAGTCTCGATCTCTTGAAAACCACGCGCCAGGTACTGCTCTTTGGCCAGCTGAATCAGCCTTTCGCGCTTCGCCTTCTCGACTGGGAGAAAGTCACGCATTCCACGCGGGGCATTTATTTGCTGGGCCATTGGGCTAGTTTCTCATAACCGCAGGTCAACATATGTCTATTGAGGCTCTTGGTTGCTAATGTTTTCGCATGTCATCCGAGCCAAAACGCGGTCGCGGCAGGCCAATAACCACTGACCCAGTGGAGGTTGGACTCACCGCGCTCAGGCTTTTTGTCGAGCACGGTATCGACAAGGTGACCATGGACGATGTTGCTATTGCCGCTGGCATTTCTCGCTCGAATCTCTTCAGGGTTTTCCCATCCAAGGCCGCCGTGGTTTGGGGTGGGGTTCAGCAGTTCAATTCGGCACTCACCCATGCGCTAGAGACATCTACTGAAAAGTCTTTGGTTTTAGTACTGCACAAATCTTGGGTTAGCGCGATGCAAGTTATAGACAGCTCGCTAGAAACAATTCGACTGCGCTTGAAACTAATTGCCTCATCGCCAGAGGTTTACGGTTGGGGTACTGGACAGCTTGAGCAATCTCGAAAAGTTCTGGAGCAGTTCATTGCGGAGCGTGAGGGCGAGGGCGTTCGAGCGAAGATGATTTCTTCTGCATTGATGGCCGCCTCGATGGCGGTTCTAACCTGGTGGGCAGAGACTGATGATCCGCGTCACCCATCCGAGGTCCTAGACGAATCTTTTGCTCAGTTCGAGCAAGTTTTCGCTCAGGTCAGCTAGTCAGCCACACCAATCACGCCAGCATCTGTGGCATCCGAGAGTTCATAACTTCTGATTTCAACCTGTAGCTCTCTAGTTGCCTCGCGAAGCGCTCGCTCTGGGTCCAACCCCTGTGCTTTTGCTGACTGCACCACGGCCAAAAGTAGCTTGCCGAGCTCGGCTTCACTGCCTAGGGGAATTGCAGCCTCTTCTAAATCAAGCATGCCAAGCTTTTCGGCCTTGCCCATTACCTTGCTGGCAAGGGCAAGGGCCGGCATCGCCTGCGGGATGCCATCTAGAACCGAGGTTCTAGTGGGCTTCTCCTTTTTCTTGTGGTTGTCCCAGTTCTGCATCACTTCATCACCGGTCAGAGCCTTGAAACGCTGCTGCTCCTCCTCGGTGCCAAAGACGTGGGGGTGCCTGGAGCGCATTTTTTTCTCCATGAACTGGGCAACATCCTCTATGTCGAATGGCTCACCAAAGGTACCGGTGGATCCCAGATCAGAGTGAAAAATCACCTGATAAAGCACATCGCCGAGCTCTTCGATGACCTCTTCGCGAGAGCCGGACTCAATGGCATCGATCAGTTCGTAGGTCTCTTCAAGTAGGTACTGAATCAGTGAGCGATGGGTCTGCTCGGCATCCCAAGCACAACCGCCAGGGGCTCTAAGTTGATGAGCGGTTTCAATCAAGCTATCTAGCTTTTGCATTAGCTCCCCTGATAGATAAGTGCGAACGTCTTCCAAAGCCAGTCCATCACTTCTGCATCACGAAGTGGCTCCAAATCCCCCGATGTCGGGGCTGGCATGGTCAGAAGTTTTGAACTTTGCAAATATCGAACCCCTGGGATTCGATGACTTAGGGCCACCAACTGAGTCTCGGTCAGTTCGACAGGTGCAAACTTCGCCTGCAGTCCCAGCAGGTTTACATCTTTTAGACCGAAGCGATTCGCCTGCTGCCTAAGGTGAGTTACCTCAATCAGATTCAAAACGCTCTGCGGTGCCTTACCGTAGCGATCTTCGATCTCAGCCAAGATGTCATCCAATCGACCTCGGTCGCTCTTGGCCGAGGACTCGGCAGAGAGCTTGTGATAGGCCTCAAGTCTGAGTCTCTCGGAGTCCACGTAGGCACTTGGGATGTGGGCATCGACTGGCAGCTCAAGCTTTAGCTCAGCCGGTGAGGAGATTTCTTCCCCCTTGAACTCTGCAACCGCTTCGCCAATCATGCGCAGGTATAGGTCGAAGCCAACACCGGCGATGTGACCGGATTGCTCACCCCCAAGTAGGTTTCCCGCACCTCTGATTTCAAGGTCCTTCATGGCGACCTGCATACCGCTTCCCAGCTCGTTATTGGTTGCGATGGTGGCGAGGCGATCGTGTGCAGTCTCCGACAGGGTCTTTGATGGGTCATAGAAGAAGTAGGCATAGGCACGCTCTCTGGAACGACCAACACGACCTCTAATCTGGTGCAGCTGCGAGAGACCAAAGTGCTCCGCGCGATCAACAATCAATGTGTTGGCGTTTGGAATGTCAATACCGGTTTCGATGATCGTGGTTGAGACCAACACATCAAATTTGCGTTCCCAAAAATCGACAACGATTTGCTCGAGTTGTTGCTCCGGCATCTGGCCGTGTGCAACCGCGATGCGCGCCTCAGGAACGAGTTCAGCCAAATCAGCAGCCAACTTGTCGATTGTGGAAACTCGATTGTGAACAAAGAAAACCTGTCCTTCACGAATCAGTTCTCTTCTGATGGCAGCGGCAACCTGGGCCTCTGAGTAGGCACCGATGTAGGTGAGAATCGGATGGCGCTCCTCAGGTGGTGTTGCCAGGGTGGACATCTCTCTAATACCAGTGACCGCCATCTCGAGGGTTCTTGGAATCGGAGTCGCACTCATGGCCAAGACATCAACGTTAGTTTTTAGCTCCTTGAGCTTTTCTTTGTGCTCAACTCCAAAGCGCTGCTCCTCATCGATGATGATTAGCCCTAGATCTTTGAACTTCACTCCCCCGGCCAAGAGTCGGTGGGTTCCAATCACCAGGTCGACCGCTCCCGACTCAAGGCCGCGCAATGTTTCTTTGACTTCTTTCTCGGATTGAAAACGAGAAAGTGGTTTTAGATTCACCGGAAATCCTTGGTAGCGCTGCTGGAAGGTCTGCAGGTGTTGTCTCACCAGCAGGGTGGTGGGAACCAGCATCGCAACCTGCTTGCCATCTTGGATTGCTTTGAATGCAGCTCTGAGCGCAACCTCGGTCTTGCCATAGCCGACATCGCCAGCGAGAAGACGATCCATCGGGATTGGTTTTTCCATGTCCCGCTTTACCTCTTCGATGGTGGTGAGCTGATCTGGGGTTTCTTGGAAGCTAAATGCCTCCTCCAACTCGTGCTGCCAGGGTGTGTCGGGACCAAACGCATAACCCTTGGATTTCATTCGAGCTGAATAGAGCTTGACCAGGTCAATCGCGATCTTGCGAACCGCCTTGCGCGCATTGCCCTTGACCCTGGCCCAGTCGGTACCACCCATCTTGGAGAGCGCTGGTGCCTCACCTCCGACATAGCGGGTGAGCATGTCGAGCTGGTCGGTTGGGACAAAGAGGCTATCGCCGGGATAGCCGCGCTTGGGCGGAGCGTATTCGATGACCAAGTATTCGCGGGTGTGCTGACGAGGCCCCGATCCGTTGGAGCGCTGCACCAATTCTTTGAATCGACCAATCCCGTGCACCTCGTGCACGACGTAGTCACCGGGCTTCAGTTGCAGCGGGTCAACCTGCTGACCACGTCTTCTCGCCAGCTTGCGATCAGACTTGGCTACATATCCCGAGGAGCTACCAAAAAACTCAGTCTCAGAGACCACGATTAGGTTGTTGTTTTGCGTGGCAAAGCCGTGAGCCAAATCTCCCACCACAACCGTTATGTGAGCTGAGTCCGGCTCACCAAGAAATTCACTTAGGATTACCGGAATCTCGGCCTTCTGGATCAGCTCAACAATTCGTTCTGCGGTTCCGTGCCCGGCAGCAACCACCACGATTCTTGAACCCGAAGCCTGCTGCTCGCCCAGCCACTCGATCCCCTCTTCAAGACCATGGCGTGGTATTTCATGGAGCTCAAGATCAATCGAGTTTTCGGTGGGCAGTGAGGTCAGGGCAATTTTCGGCTGGCGCACCAGATCTAGGAATTCGTCGAACTCCATAAAGCCACCGGTTGAAAGATCAATTGGTGCTTGAGACCCTTCAATTGCGGCGTCCCAGGCGGCATGCAAGAACTCCTTGTTGGTTTGCACCAGGTTCTCGGCTCTCGCACGAAGCTTTTCCGGGTCGACCAAAAAGACCCTGGAATCCTTAGGGAGATAGTCCGTGATTGGGCCCATCTTCTCAGCAAGCACTGGAGCAAGCGACTCCATACCGGTAGCGGGGATGCCGTTAGAGATTTTCTCCAACATCTCTTTGAGGTTTGGAAACTCCGAGACCATCTCTCGAGCACGCTGGGCCACGACTGGTGTTATCAAAAGTTCGCGAGCTGGGTATAGCTCAATTCGATTCACGTTTGAGGGAATCGAACGCTGGTCGGCAACCGAGAACTCACGAATGTCATCTAGCTCATCGCCAAAGAATTCAAGTCGCAGGGCATGCTCGGAGGTGGTGGGGAAAACATCAACGATGCCACCGCGGATCGCAAACTCACCACGCTTTGACACCATGTCGACTCGCTCATAAGCCATCTCGATGAGCTTTAGGCCGAGCTCCGGGAGTAGATACTCCCCACCTCGTTCCAACGAGAACGGAGGGTGTTTTTCAAAGCCGCCGATGATCGGCTGCAGCGCGGCACGAATCGAAACCAGAATCACGACCGGATGGTCGGCACCCTTGGCCAGCTCATGCATTCGATTTAGCGCTCTGAGTCTTCGACCAATGGTTTCGGGAGCTGGTGACAGCCTTTCATGCGGCAGCGTTTCCCAAGAAGGCAATTCAATTAGCTCAACCTCTGGGATCGCACCAATTAGAGCTGAGACCTCATCGGCCTGCCTGCCCGATGGCACAACCACTAGAGAAAAACCAGGGTTCTTAGCCAAAGCTGCGACCGCGAGTGGCTGGGTTTTTGGAGGGGAATAGAGCTCGCAGGACTTGGCGAGTTTGCTCGGTGCGTCCTGAAACGGGTGCGACCTTGCCGCCGCTTCAATAAGGGGGCGGAGGGTCACTCGAGAATTTTAGGCTCTGAAATTAGCTTTTCGACCTGATCGGCAGCAATTGCTATCAGGACATCAAGTTCTTTCTTCTCTGTGCTGGAGAAGTTCTGCAAAACAAATTCGGCAACCTCCATCGAGCCTGGAGGTCTTCCAATGCCAAAGCGAATCCGGTGAAAGTCATTGCCCAGATATTTGATGATGTCTCTCAGGCCATTATGTCCCGCATGTCCGCCGGAAAACTTAGTCCTGATATCTCCAAATGGAATATCCAGCTCGTCATGAATGACGATCAGGGAATCGGTGGGGATGTCGAAGAACTTTGCGACTTGGGAAACCGGATTTCCGGAGAGGTTCATAAAGCCAAGGCTCTTTAGTAAGACAACCTTGCTAGAACCGATTTTGCCCTCTGCGATAAATGCCAGGGACTTGTGGGTCTTGAACTTGGAACCCAGACGGGAGGCAAGTTCATCGACCACCATTTGGCCGATATTGTGCCGGTTGTGCTGATAGCTGGGCCCGGGGTTACCGAGCCCAGCTATCAAATAAACCGAATTACTCAGCAGCGGCCTCGGTCTCAGCGGCAGCGCCGGCCTGAGTCTCGACTACAGAGGCGACTAGCTCGCCTGCTGGGAGGTCAAGGGTTACACCCTTTGGCAAAACGATGCCCTTTGCGGTGTAGTGGTGACCGGCTGGGGCCTCCTTAGAGATGTGCAGCTCGACGAAGTCTGGAACGTGAGTTGCCTCAGCCTCTAGCTTCACGGTCTTGTGCTCGAGGTCAACGATGGTGCCGCCCATTGCTTCACCGATCACGTGAACTGGAACCTCAACGTGGACCTTCTCGCCCTTGACAACCTCAACGAGGTCAACGTGCTCGATGATCTGGGTCACTGGGTCCTTCGAAGCGCTCTTTACAAGAACCAACTCAGTCTTGCCAGCGATGTTTAGCTCCAATAGAGCGTTCTTGTGACGAAGTGCTAGACGAACCTCGTGAGCTGGAAGTGAAATGTGGCGGGTTGCGTTGCCGTGACCGTAGATAACTGCTGGGGTCTGGCCTGCTGCGCGCAGCTTACGAGCTGCACCCTTACCGAAGTTCTCGCGAACGGTGGCGACAATCTTGATCTCTGACATCTTTTCCTCAATAGTCCATGGCGAGGAAAAGACCCCGTCGATTACGGGCCCTTGGGACCCCTCGCCGCTGCTTCGCCTAGCCTAGACCAATCGGGCTAGAGCTGGCAAGCCTAGGCGTGGCCCGGGAAAAGTGAGTTTACTGAGTCGTCGTAGAAGACAGCTGCGATGGCCTTGGCGATTAGCGGAGCGATCGAAAGCACCGTCAGCGAGGCAAACTCTTTGTCTGGGGTGATTGGCAAGGTGTTGGTGACAACAACCGAGTCAATTACTGGATCCGAGAGTCGCTCAACTGCTGGGTGAGAGAACACCGCGTGGGTGGCGGCAACGATGACGCGCTTCGCGCCATTTGCCTTCAGCGCCTTAGCTGCGGCCAAAATGGTACCTCCGGTGTCGATCATGTCATCGACCAACAGGCAATCTCTTCCCGAAACCTCACCGACGATCTCGTTGACCTGAACCTGGTTTGGGCGATCTGGATCACGGCGCTTGTGCACAATTGCAAGCGGGGTACCCAGGCGATCGGCCCAAATGTCCGCAACACGAACACGACCCGAGTCTGGGGAAACAACGGTCAGGTTATCCGTGCCAAAAGTCGCTGCGATGTGGTCAGCAAGCATTGGTAGTGCCCACAGGTGATCTACCGGGCCATCGAAAAAGCCTTGAATCTGTGGGGTGTGAAGATCAACCGACATCAGACGAGATGCACCAGCGGCCTTGTAAAGGTCAGTCATCAAACGGGCGGAGATCGGCTCGCGACCTTTGTGCTTCTTGTCCTGGCGAGCGTAAGGGAAAAATGGTGCAACCACGGTGATGCGCTTGGCACTGGCACGCTTCATGGCATCCACCATCAATAGGTGCTCCATGATCCAGTGGTTGATTGGCTGTGGGTGCGCCTGAATGATGAAAGCATCAACTCCACGAACGCTGCGCTCGTATCTGACAAAAGTCTCGCCGTTGGCGAAGTCATAGGCAGTCATTGGCACCAGTTCAGTACCAAGAATCTCGGCCACCTCTTGAGCTAATGGCTGATGAGCACGGCCACTGGCAATTACTAGTTGTTTGCTGGCGGCCTTCTCGATTGCCATTGCTACTCCGTATCGGTTGCTGCTTGTGCCGACTTCGAACCTGGTCGGTTTTGAATTACCCAACCAGCCAGGTTCTTCTGCGCTGATGGGTTCAATGCTAGCGCTCCGGACTCGACATCTCGGCGGATTGTCGAACCTGCTGCGGTGTAGGCGCCATCGCCAACTTTGACCGGGGCAACAAAGACGTTGCCACTGCCGGTTCTGGCCTGCTTGCCTATCTCGGTTCGGTGTTTATTGACCCCGTCGTAGTTGGCGAAAATGGTTCCAGCACCGATGTTTGCACCCTCGCCGATCGAGGCGTCTCCGACATAGCTGAGGTGTGGGACTTTAGCCCCCGGTCCAATTTGGGCGTTCTTGGTCTCAACAAATGCACCGATTTTGCCATCGGCACCTAGTTCTGTGCCCGGGCGAATGAAGGCAAAGGGACCGACGTTTGCACCATCGTGAATCTTGGCACTGGTGGCATCTGCTCTGTTGATTCGAACATTTTCACCAACTTCGACATCGGTCAGGGAGGTGTCGGGTCCGATCACCGAACCCTCCCCAACCGCGGTAAAGCCGTGAAGTCTGGTCCCCGGCAGCAAAGTGACGTCTTTGGCTAGCGACACTGTGACATCAATCCAGGTGCTGGCTGGCTCTTTGATGGTGACGCCAGCCATTTGCCAAGCCCGAATGATTCTGGAATTCAACTCTGCTTCGACCTCGGAAAGCTGAACACGGTCGTTGATACCGGCCACCAACCAGGGGTCGGTAATTTGGTGTGCTGAAACCTTGTGGCCACCCTGGATCAAAAGCCCGACGACATCGGTCAAGTACTTCTCGCCCTGCGAGTTGTTGGTGCCGACCTGCTGGAGGGACTGACGCAAAAGCTCTGCGTCAAATACGTATACACCCGCGTTCACCTCGGCAATTTGGTGCTGTTCTGGAGTTGCGTCTTTTTGCTCGACGATGCCTAACAATTCACCGCGATCGCGAACGATGCGACCGTAGCCGTGGGGGTTATCCAAAACTGTCGAAACTAGGGTTGCTTGATTGCCCTGCTCGCGGTGTATCTCAACCAGGGTTGCAATCGACTCCACATCCAAGAGTGGAACATCGCCTGATAGGACTGCGACATCACCAGAGAAACCCTCCAGCAACTCAAGTGCTGCTTCAACCGCTCTTCCGGTGCCAGGAATCTCATCTTGGATCGCGGTTTGGACATTGGGGTAGAAAGCAGAAACGTAGTTTTCCAAACGCTCACGCTCGTGACGCAGGACAGCAACAACCTTGTGGGCAGAAATCGAGCTGGCGGTCGATAACACGTGCCCGAGGAGCTCAAGGCCTGAGATTCGATGTAGCACCTTAGGGGTGGCGGATTTCATGCGGGTCCCCTCGCCCGCAGCCAGAACAATCACAGCTAGGTTGCTCATTAGCCCTCCTTGCTAGCTCCGCCCCTAGGATTCGAACCTAGACCGGACGCCTCCAAAGGGCGCCGTGCTGCCGTTACACCAGAGCGGAACGAGACTTGGTCTCGGGGGTATAGTCTGCCAGAACCTTGGGGTTTATCCCTCGAGTTTTTCCGATGTCTCTAACCAACTGTTTTCCAGCTCGGCCATGAGGTCCTGGTTTTCCCTCTGGCGCTGCATTAAATTGGTAAGCAGCTCGAAGTTACTTTGATCGGCCCCGGCAAACTGATCGTGAAGAGATTTCTCCTCGGCCCTTGCCTTTTCTAAAGCACGCTCTAACCTTGCCAGCTCTTTCTCAAGGTTTCTTCGCTCAGCCCCTGATAGCCCCTGTGATGGTGCGGAGGTTGAAACGCTCGCTGCAGGTTTAGTCATGTTTTTTCGGAGCTCAAGATACTGATCAACCCCGCGGGTCAGATTACGAACCTTGTTATCTCCCAGCAGCGCGTACTGAGTATCAGTGACGCGCTCCAGCAGATAGCGATCGTGCGAAACGACAATCAAAGTCCCAGGCCAGGTATCCAAGAGGTCTTCCATTGCGGCGAGCATGTCGGTGTCGAGATCGTTTGTCGGCTCATCCAAAATCAGGACGTTCGGCTCGGTGAATAACAGTCTCAGCAATTGAAACCTGCGTCGCTGACCACCTGAGAGGTCAGCGATTGGAGTCTGAAGCTGAGCTGATTCGAAGCCAAGCTGTTCAACCAACTGGCCGGTGGAAAGTTCTTTTTTGCCAACGGTGAAGCTGGTCTTTTCGCGTGCAATCATGCTGAAAATGCGCTCACTACCAAACGCATCTAGCTCCTTGATGTCCTGACTTAGCCAAGCAAAACGAACCGTCTTGCCAATCTTGACCTTGCCGCTGGTTGGTTTTAGCGTGCCGTTGATTAGACCTAGGAGTGTGGTCTTGCCCGCTCCGTTAGCGCCAACAAATCCAATCCGGTCTCCCGGTCCAATAATCAGGTCTATGTCCTTGATGATGGTTCTGCCATCTGGGGTTTGATAGGACACCCCTTCCATCTCAACGACATCTTTCCCCAACCTTGCGGTTGCCAACTTCGATAGCTCGAGAGTGTCTCTGGGAGGTGGCTCATTGGCGATTAGTTCTAAAGCTGCATCGATGCGGAACTTGGGCTTAGCCGTTCGCGCAGGCGCTCCTCTACCAAGCCAGGCGAGCTCCTTGCGCAAGAGATTTTGCCGTCTGGCCTCGATCGCTTGAGCCTGCCGGTTGCGCTCAGCGCGCTGCTGAATGTAGGCGGCGTAGCCACCCTCAAATGGTTCGATCTGTCCGCCGTACACCTCCCACGTGAGATTGCAGACGGCATCCAAGAACCAACGGTCGTGAGTCACAACCAGCAAGCCTCCAGCATTTCGGGACCAGCGGTTATTGAGGTGTTGTGCAAGCCATGCCACGCCATCCACGTCGAGGTGGTTGGTTGGTTCATCGAGCATGATCACGTCATACTCACCGGCCAACAGCGCGGCCAAAGCGACCCTGCGGCGCTGCCCGCCGGATAGCGAGCCAACGCTTTGATGCCAATCTAAATCAGAGATTAGGCCTGCGAAGACGTCGCGAATCTTGGGGTCAGATGCCCACTCAAACTCGGGCCTGTCCCCCACCACAGCCTGAGCCACGCTCAACTCGGAATCAATCTCATCGGTCTGGGTCAGAAACCCAACCCGGATATCTCCTCGCCAGGTGACACGTCCACTGTCTGGCTCCATGCGCTTAGCGAGCACCTTGATAAGAGTCGACTTACCATCACCGTTTCGACCAACGATTCCGATTCGATCGCCCTCGGAGACTCCGACGGTTATCGAATCAAAAACACTCTTGGTTGGGAACTCGAGTGATACCTGCTCGGCTCCTAATAGATGCGCCACTAGCCAAGCCTCGCGCCCAAGTTCGATGTCTTGGTCAGCACAGTTTGAAGACCCATTGCATTTGCCTGGTTTTGAGCTGCCTCAGCCGCTTGCGCGTCGTGGGACGCGAACCAGACTGTTGGACCAGAGCCCGATAAAAAGCCCCCGGGGATGCCAAGGTCTAGGTCCATGATCTTTTTGAGCTCTGGTCTAAGGCTCAGTGCTGCTGGCTCAAGAGAGTTAGACCCCAAAAGCTTTAGGTAGCCGGCCTGCAAATCCTGATCTAGCGCATCGCCGTCTGGGGAGAGCTCATCAAATCTGGTGAAGACATCTTTGGTGCTGAGCGGGAAATTGCTAAACACCAGCAAAACATGCATGGTTTGCACTGGTGTTAGCACCTGGAGTTCAGATCCAGTTCCTGTCCCCAAAGCCGTGCCGCCAAGCAGGGCAAATGGCACGTCTGCGCCGATTGACGCACCCACTGTCGCCAGTCGAGCGGCATCCAAACCCAGACACCAGTGCTCGTTCAGTGCCATGAGCGCCGCGGCGGCATCGGCACTGCCGCCAGCCATGCCACCGGCAACCGGAATCTGTTTTTGAATTTCGAATCTCATCGGTTGTGGATTTGAGATTCCAGCATGCAGGGCCAATGCCTTGGCCGCCCTGACCACAATGTTGCTTTCGTCTCTCGGGACCAGCTCCAAATTCGGTACCTGACCAGATACCACAACCTGCCAGCTCTCGGCTTCAGAAACCGTCACCTGCTCGCTTAGTTCGATTGCTTGATAAATGCTTCGGACCTCGTGGTAGCCATTGGATAACGCCCCGACCTGGAATACCAGGTTGATCTTGCCCTGCGCCAAAGCGGTTGTCATCTAGCCCTCGCGATGGCAATGAATTGCTCGATACCGAGCTCTTCGCCTCTAGCCCGAGGCGAAACACCGGCTTTGATGAGCATCTCCTCGGCCAGAGCTGGAGAACCGGCAAAGTTTGCGAGCGCTTGACGCAGGGTTTTGCGGCGCTGCAAAAATGCTTGGTCGATTGCCTCAAAGACCAACTTTCGCTGCGACTGATCGCGACGAGCGCTGGTGTCAAAGAAGACCAAGGAGGAGTCCACTCCGGGAACCGGCCAAAAGATAGAACGAGCCACGTTTCCCGCCAGCCGAGCCTGACCATACCAAGCGAGTTTGAGCGAGGGTGATCCAAACTCCTTGGATCCCGGCCCTGCCGCGAGACGGTGCGCAACCTCAGATTGGACCATCACTAGACCCTTTTCGATACTTGGAAAAGTCTCTAGGAAGTGAAGTAGCACAGGGACCGAAATGTTGTACGGAAGGTTGGCCACCAAGGCGGTAGGCGGTTTTTGTAACTCCTTGACCTTCATCGCATCGGCCCTAACCAGGTCAACTTTTTTCCCGGGGGCATGCCGGGCAACTGTGGACTCGAGCTCACTAGCCAACAGCGGGTCTATCTCAACCGCGATCATGTAGTCGACTCGCTCCAAGATGCCCAGTGTCAACGACCCAAGGCCAGGACCGATCTCGACCACGACATCTTGGGGGCTGAGGTCAGCTTGTGCGACTATGCGGTGAATCGTGTTCGGGTCAATCACAAAGTTTTGACCCAACTTTTTGGTCGGCCTGATCCCGAGCTTCTCCGCTAGCTCCCTGATCTCTGCAGCTCCGAGCATCAGCTCAAACCCTCAGCCCACGAGCCATAAACCCGCTCGGTGTTTTCATTGATTTGCTTTGCCAGTCGAACCACATCCCACTCCATTAGGTTCGCCATGTAGCGGAGGGTATGAGGTACGAGGTATGGAGCATTGGGTCGGCCGCGAAGTGGCTCTGGAGTCAAAAAGGGAGCATCGGTTTCAATCAAAATCAACTCCGGTGACACCGAAAGCAGAGAGTCTCGAAGGTGCTGGTTCTTTTTGAAGGTGATGTTTCCGGCAAACGAAAGGTACCAACCGTTTTCTTGGCAGATTGAAGCTAGTTCTAGATCACCTGAGTAGCAATGAAAAACCGTTCGCTCTGGGGCGCCAACTCGCTTGAGCGTTTTCACCACATCTGAGTGAGCATCACGATCGTGAATCATCAATGCAATATCGTTCTGCTTTGCAATCTCAATGTGGGATTCGAAGGAGTGAAGCTGGGCCGCGAGAGCGCCATCACCCTCAGTCCTGAAAAAATCCAAACCGGTCTCGCCGATGGCCCTGACTCGGGGCTGGGTAGCGAGCTGGGCAATGCCGGCGATCGCATCATCCAGTGCTGCGCGGGTTTCATAAAGCGGCGCTTCATTTGGGTGCAGCGCGACAGCTGCCAGCAGCATGGGCTCCTTTGAGGCAACCTCGGCCGACCATTGAGAGCTCTCTAAAGTCACCCCGACTTGAACAGCACCCAGCATGCCCACCGCACGCATGGCCTCGAGGTGCTCTGCGACGGTCATCGGAGTCTCGCCATCGGCAATTTCGAGATGAGTGTGATTGTCGTAGGTGCCGACTTCAAGCGCCTCAGGCAACTGAGGGTAGTGAGCGGGCTTTGAGCCGTCGTATGAGGACCTGGTCCTAATCGGTTCCATTTACTCTTCGACTCTGGGGAACAAAACCTCTAGCTCACCAAGCTTTGTGCCGGTGGAGACTAGGTTCCAATCCGCTGCCAGTTGAATTTTTACTGCTGCCAAATCCTGACCTGGGCAAATTGCTGCATAAAGCTTCTTGGTGGCCTTAGGCATGACTGGCGCAAACAACACGCTCAAGGTCGAAATGCCCTGCAGTGCGGTGTTCAAAACTGTGGCTAGGCGATCACGCTTAGTCTCATCCTTTGCCAGAACCCATGGCTCCTGAACGGTGATGTAGTTGTTAAGTTCGTCCACCAGGGTCCAGGACTTTGCAATTGCCTCGTGAATTTGAACCTTGTCGATTGCAGTTTCTGCGCCAGAAACGGCTGCCTTCGCAACGGCAACAACCTGCTGATCGGCCTCGGTCAGAGAGCTGGCCGCGGGGACAACACCATCGAAGTAGCGGTTTACCATCGCGATGGTTCTTGAGGCTAGGTTGCCAAAGCCATTGGCAAGCTCGGCGTGATAGCGAGCGTTTAGGTCTTCCCAGCTAAACGAACCATCGGAACCGAAGCCAATGGCTTTCATGAAGTAATAACGAAATGCATCGGAACCAAACTGATCGGTGATTTGGTTTGGAGCAATACCGGTGAGCTTTGACTTTGACATCTTTTCGCCACCCACCAAGAGCCAGCCATGCCCAAAGACCTGCTTTGGTGGCTGTAATCCGGCAGCCATCAACATGGCAGGCCAAATCACAGCATGGAAACGAAGAATGTCCTTACCAACCACTTGAATATCTGCTGGCCAGAGGGTTGCAAACTTCTCTGGGTCATCAGCCCAGCCGGCCGCGGTTACGTAGTTCAGCAGAGCATCAAACCAGACGTAGGTGATGTGTGAGTCATCCCAAGGAATATCAATACCCCAGTCAAAACGCTCTTTTGACCTCGAGATGGAGAGATCGCTTAGGCCAGAGCGCACAAACGAAACGACCTCGTTGCGGGCGGAGTCAGGCTGGATAAAAGTTGGATTTGCCTCATAGTGCGCGAGCAGCTTGTCCTGGAACTCGCTGAGCTTGAAAAAGTAGTTGGTTTCGTTGAGCTTTTCGACTGGTTTGGAGTGGATTGCACAAACCCGCTCGCCGACATAGTCGCCGGAGCCATCGATCAGGTCACCCTCGTTTTTGTACTCCTCGCAACCCACGCAGTAGTTGCCTTGGAATGAGCCTTGGTAGATAAAACCGGTGTCATAAAGCTGCTGCAGAAACTTCTGCACCGCACTCTTGTGACGCTCTTCGGTGGTTCGAATGAAGTCCTGGTTATCAATGTCAATGGTCTGAAGAAGCGGAAGCCATGACTCGGTTACTAGCTTGTCGGTCCAGCTCTTTGGATCGGTGTTGTTTCCAAGAGCTGTGCGGAGCACCTTCTCACCGTGCTCGTCCGTTCCAGTAAGAAGATACGAGCCCTCGCCGCGCTGAGCGTGCCACCTGGTTAGGACATCCGCCGCCACTTCGGTGTAAGCGTGACCGATGTGCGGAGCATCGTTCACATAGAAGATTGGGGTCGTAACGTAAAAGGACTTGGACACCCGAGATATCTTAGGCTTTCAGCCGCAAGGCAGCATCGTAAATTGCACTGGATGACACCGAGTGAGCCTTGGCTAGTTCCCCAGCAGCCTCTTTCAATCTCATTCCATCGCTAGCCATTTGAAGCGCTAGTGCCGCCAGCGACTCTGGGTCAGCGCTCGTTGGTTCCGCGCCGGCAATCACCAAAACCATCTCACCCTTGGGTTCTGTCCTTGCCCATTCAATAAGGTCCTTTAGGGTGCCGCGCTCGGTGTGCTCAAACTTCTTAGTCAACTCTCTTGAAACAGACGCTTTGCGGTCTGGAGAAAACACACTTGCCGCATCTTCTAAGGACTCCAAAATTCGATGCGGAGCCTCGAAAAAGATCATGGTGCGACGCTCCGATTGAAGATCACCGAACACCCGCTTGCGGTCACCCTGTTTTCTTGGCAAAAAGCCCTCAAAGCTAAATCTGTCGGTTGGCAATCCAGAGACCGCGAGCGCCGCCAAAACCGCACTCGGCCCGGGGACGATTGAAATTTCAATGTCCTCCGCGGCAGCTAGTCGAACCAGCTGAAAACCTGGGTCAGAAACCGTTGGCATGCCGGCGTCACTAACCACGACCAAGTCTTTTGATCTTGCAAGCTCAACCAGTGACTCAATGCGCTCAGACTCGTTGTGCTCGTGGAGCGAAAACAGCTTGGCGTGCAGCTTGATCCCCAGTGCTCCGCAGAGCTGTTTGATAACCCGAGTGTCTTCGGCAGCTAGGTATTCGCAGCTGTCCAAAAGCTCACGCAGACGAGGCGAGGCATCACCAAGATTTCCGATTGGGGTGGCAGCGAGAATCAACACAAGAAGCAAACTAGCATCTAAGGGTGATTGGGCAGCTTACGAAACTTGTTGAAAGGGCGGTCGGCTCTAGACACTTTTTGCTGCTCGGCTCTTTGTTTGTGACCGCTCTCGGTGCACTTTTTAGGTTTGGGAATCTCGCCAATCCAACCAACCTCATCTTTGACGAAACCTATTACGTCAAGGATGCCTGGACGCTCGGTCAAACCGGCACCGAAAAAGACTGGCCTGACAACTTCGATCCAAGCTTTGAGGGGGGCGACTTCACCGGCTACACCGATGTCGCCTCCTATGTCGTTCACCCACCGATTGGCAAGTGGGTCATTTATCTAGGCATGTGGCTCTTTGGAGCAGACTCCAGTTTCGGCTGGCGCTTCTCGGTTGCTCTCCTCGGGACGTTGGCAATACCGCTCATCATCGCAACCGCCAAGCTATTGCTGCGCTCTAATAGGTTCGCCGTTCTGAGCGGCCTGTTCTTGGCCATCGAGGGTCACTCGATCGTGATGTCAAGAACCTCTGTGCTCGATGGCATCCTCGCCTTTTTTGTCCTGCTGGGATTCTTCTTTGTGGTTTTGGACCAAGAGCGATTGCCCCCCGTCCAGAAGGTTTTGACCTTTAGGCCGTGGCTCTTGCTGGCAGGAATATCCTTTGGCTTGGCAGCAGGCACAAAGTGGTCTGGCCTCTATTTCTTGGCAGCCTTTGGACTACTCACCCTGCTCTTAGACCTCTCTAGGAGAGCACATGCCGGGGTGAGGGTCTGGCCAGCCTGGCTGCAGGCAGTGCTGAACGCGATCACGATGTTGGTTGCCGCTGGTTCGGTTTACCTGGTCTCGTGGCTCGGGTGGATCCTCTCATCTGATGGCTGGGGGCGAAATGCAAAACCGAGCTGGTGGGAATCGCTATGGGAATATCACCTGAACGCCTATCGCTTTCACACCGGACTCGGGACCGATCACCCCTATCAGTCGAACGCACTGCAGTGGGTGGTGAGCGCGCGGCCAACGGCATTCTTCTTTGAAAAATATGAGGACTGCAGCTGGCTAGATAACTGCACCGTAGCGATCACAGCGGTGCCCAACATGGCCATCTGGATTGGCGGTGTGATTGCAGCGTTCTGGGCCAGCTACCGAGCGATGCATCGCTTGGACAAAACTGCAGCGTTGATTGCAACTGGTTTCCTGGCCGGATGGGCACCATGGCTTATCTACCTGGAGCGCACCACCTTCCAGTTCTACACCGTGGTGTTCGCAGCGTTTTTGGTTCTCGCGCTGAGCTATGCCCTCCAGCGCTACCTAAGGCGCGGTTACGGACTGCGCCTGGTTATAAAGCGCAGCAGAATAATCGTCGGTTTTGTGCTCTTTACTATGCTTCTTGCGTTGTACTTCGGCTCGATTTGGATGGGTCTTGAAGTTCCACACTGGGTCTGGCAGATCCAGATGTGGTTTCCGTTCTGGGTTTGAGGGTAAATGGATAAGGGTTTGAAGTCGCTGGCCGCGGCTCCACAATCGGTGGTGCTGCTTCTGGCTCAGCTAGTTGCCCGCTTTCCCTTCGGCATGCTCTCTTTGGCATTCATCATTCATATTCAAGATGTGACCGGGTCTTATGCGATCGCCGGTATTGCCCTAGGTGCTGAGACTATTGGCGCATCAATTTCAGGGCCGATCCTCGCCCGCTACATGGCTCGCTTCGGAGTCCGGCGAGTAATTGCGACCGCCACAATCATCACCACCACATCATTCTTGGCAATGGGGTTTGTGCCCCCAGAGCCGCTGCTCTTAGTCTTTTTGTCCTTGATGGTTGGGCTGTCATCGCCACCAATTCAGCCAGCAGCTAGGACCATCTACCCGCAGATCACACCAAAAGCCCTACTCCCCCAGCTCTACTCTCTTGATGCTGCGGCACAGGAGATTATCTGGGTAATTGGACCGCTGATTGCAACATTGGTTGCAGCTCAGTTTGGCAATCTAGCGATGCTGATCACCATTGGTGCAATTCAGATATTCGGCTCGATCTGGATTCTGACCAATAAGTCGGTTGCAACTGCCAAGATCCCGGCATCAAAGACCTCGGTGGGCCGCGTCCTGAAAAATCCAAGCGTCACCGCGGTCACCTTCTTGGGTCTGTTATTCGTGGGATCATTTGCCGGTGTTGAAGTTGGTGCGGTAGCGCTATTTGATAAACCCACCGCAGGCGTGATGTTCGCCGTATTCTCGGTTGGCTCATTGCTCTCGGGCTTCCTATTGGCGCCAAGAGCCAAAGGCCGTGTAGCACTACCGCTATTTCTTGGCATCACGCTCTTGGGCTATGTCCTGATTCCAATCAACTCAGGCGACCCCATCTGGGTCGGTGCAGCGCTCTTCGTTGCAGGCCTCGGGGTTGCTCCGACACTTGGCATCTTGGCGCTCTGGGTCGCTCAGGGCACATCTGGATCTGAGACAGCTGAGGCTTACGGCTGGACTACCACCGGTCAGCTGGTTGGATTTTCAGCCGGGAGTGCACTTGCGGGTATCGCAGTAGATGCCGTCGCACCCCAGGCAGCACTGTTGGTTTCCATCGTCTTTGGTGTTGCGACTCTCTTGGCGGCTTTATTTGCAGCCAAGAGAATTTCCAACTAGCGAGACTTGGTTGTTGCGGCCAAGGACCAAATAGTCGTTACCACCAGCGTCAACACAATCACCGTCAGCGAGAGCTCAGTTGAGATCTCTGGGATAAAGGTGACGTGCTCACCACCGTTGATAAACGGCAACTCATTCTTGTGCAGTGCGTGAATTACGAGCTTTAGACCGATCCAAGCCAAGATGATGCTCAGGCCAATGCTGAGGTACTTCAGGCGCTCCATCAGTCCCCCCAGCAGGAAGTAGAGCTGGCGCAGGCCCAGCAGTGCGAAGACGTTTGCAACGAAAACGATGTAAGGCTCTTTAGTTAGTCCATAGACCGCTGGAATCGAGTCGAGCGCAAAGAGTAGGTCAGTGAAACCGATTGAAATCATCACTAGCAAAAGTGGGGTGATGTGCTTTTTGCCCTTGATCAAAACCACGAACTTGTTGCCGTGGTAGTCATCGGTGGTTGGAACGCGCTTCTTGATAAAGGCAACCAAACCACCGGCCTCATTGGAATCATCCTCACCCTCGTGGAAGAACTCAGCAATCAACTTGGCAGCGGTGAAGACCAAGAATGCACCGAAGACGTAGAAAGCCCAGCTGAAGTTCTCGATGAACGCGGCGCCCAGCAGGATGAAGATGAAGCGCAGTACTAGCGCAATTGCAATACCGATCAGCAGCGCCTGCGAGCGCAATTCGCGCGGCACCACAAACTGGGTGAAGATGATCAGGAATACGAAGATGTTGTCAACACTCAGGCTGTACTCGGTGACCCAGCCAGCGATGTACTCAGCGCCATACTGCGGTCCCCAAACACCTCCGATAACGAAGGTGAACAAAAGGGCCAGGGTCACGTAAATCGAGACCTGGATAGCCGACTCCTTCAGGGTTGGCTCATGGGGGTTTCTGAACTGGTAGATAAAGTCAGCGGCCAGCACACCAACCAAAACCACGATTGTTGCGATCCAAACCCAAAGTTCGACGTTCAAGGGAATTCCGTTCTCCGCCTTAGGCGGAATAATCAACAGGTTGTAATTGTAGGTATTACTGAGAGAAGAGGCGCGCATGCGGGTATTGATTTCTGGAGCATCGGGTCTGATTGGCACCGAGGTTGCCCGCCAACTCAAAGAACTTGGCCATGAGCCAGTGAGATTGACCAGAAAAAAGCCTGCCGCTGAAGGCGAGGTTTATTGGAACCCGGCCAAGGGCGAGCTAGACCCTGCGGTGATAGAAACGATTGAAGCGGTAGTAAACCTAGCCGGCGCTACAACCGGAAAAATCCCTTGGACCAAGAGATATATGCAGGAGATCATCGATTCCCGCATCGACTCCACCCGCACGCTGGTCAAGGCAATCAATAATGCAAGCAATAAGCCAAAGGTCTTGGTTTCCGGATCGGCATCAGGCTTTTATGGGGACTGCGCCGATGAGTGGCTCAGTGAGGAAAGCCCGAAAGGCACCGGCTTTCTCTCTGACCTAGCAGCTCGTTGGGAAGAAGAGGCGAAGAAAGCGAACACTCGAGTCGTGCTGGTAAGAACCACCTTGGTGATGAGCAAGAAGCTTGGAGCACTGGGCAAACTACTGCCAATAATGAAATTCGGCCTCGGCGGAGCCCTGGGCACAGGCAAACAGTGGTGGGCATGGATCTCGCTGGAGGATGAAGCTCGAGCAATTATTCATCTAATTCAAAACGAGCAGGCCTCAGGTGCTTACAACCTGACAGCGCCTGAGCCGGCAACCTGCGAACAGGTCATCAAGGCCTTGGCTAAAGGCCTAAGAAGACCAGCGATTTTCAAAATCCCAACCTTCTTGATGAGAACAGTGATTGGGCTGGCAGCAGAGGAACTTCTACTTTGCTCCCAGAAAATGACATCCCACCGACTTCAGGAATCGGGGTTTGAATTCAAACACCCGACTCTGGAGAAATCGGTGGGATACGTTTTGAGCTAATTACTTAGCAGCTGGCTTCTTAGCGGCAGGCTTCTTTGCTGCTGGCTTAGCTGCAGTGGTTGCCTTCTTGGCTGCAGGCTTGGCAGCGGTTGACTTTGCAGCTGGCTTAGCAGTAGTCGCCTTCTTTGCCGCTGGCTTGGCAGAGGTGGCCTTCTTGGCCGCTGGCTTTGCAGCAGCAGTCTTCGCTGCAGGCTTCGCGGTTCCAGACTTAGCTGCAGGCTTGGCTGCGGTGGTGGTCTTCTTAGCTGCAGGCTTGGCAGCAGCCTTAGCTGCTGGCTTTGCAGCAGCAGGCTTAGCTGCGGCTGGCTTCTTGGCAGCAGGCTTCTTGGTAGTGGTTGCCTTACGGGCGGTTGCTGCGCTCTTCGCTACAGTCTTCGCACCCTTCTCAACAGCGGTGAGGGTCTCCTTGGCAACGTCGGTCGCCAGGTCGGTTGCTGCCTTTACGCTCTTCTCAACGAGAGCCTCAGCCTCCTTGACAACTGCTGGTGCCTCTTTGGCTGCAGTTGAAGAAGTCTTCTTGATTAGATTCTTGATTGAATCGAACAAACCCATTTTTTCGCGCTCCAAATGTTTAGGTGGGGGAAATCGGGAAAAGCCTAAGGTATAAACGCTAAATTGCCCTGCGTCTGGCGAGAATTGCGTCTATCTCGGAACTTGTCAGAGACCTTTTTGGGTTTTGAATCTCAATTACGTCTGCCAAAGGCGCACTCAGTTCACCAATTTGATTGGTTGCCAGTGGAGCTGGAAGACGATTTGGCGTCCACTCGCGGCTTTGTGGTTTTGCCTGACGCTGAGCGCTGTCTCTTATAGCTGCACGCTGACGGTGGCGCTGAGCTGCAAGCTTGGCAGCCTGATTTCCGGCGGCACGTTGAATCAGAAGCGAAAGGGTTGCAATTACCCCAGCAACCGCAAAGGCAAACCACCAGATCCCATCGGAGATTGCGGCCAAGGCGGTGGCAATAACAACCAGCAGGGAGAGTCCAAACAGAACCGAGAAACCGCGCTGCGTGTTTAGCAGTCGACGCAGTCTTTGATCCGCAGAGAGCGGCTGAGCGAGGCGAGCCTCTTTAGCTTCGGCCCGAACCATTTGCTCTGATGCCTTTAGCTGCGAGCGGTTGGCGTAACCTGGCACAAAGATCAGTAACCAGACGACTGCAGCCACTACCAGGCTGATGCCACCTAGACCGATTGAGTTACCCACAAACTAAAAGATATGTCCTTGAGAGAACTTTTGCTTTAAGGACCTTGGCGTGTTTCAAAGCCTGTTCACAATCGGGCCATCAAGCTCCTCTTTGGTGATGGCAAACACTTCATGATCTGACCAGCGACCGTTGATGTTGATAAAGCGCTGCTTGGTCCCCTCGTGCCTTAGACCAAGCTTTTCAACCACTCGCAGGCTTGCCTTGTTCTCAGGCTTGATGTCTATCTCAACCCGGTGCAGGCCATAGTCTCCGAGCAGGTAGTCAATAACTAGCCCGACTGCTTTGGGGGTGATCCCAAGACCTGCAAAATCCCGAGCGATCCAGTATCCGATGGTGCCTGAAGACACCGATCCATGGAGGATGTTTGAAACGTTGAGCTGGCCGACCACTTTGTCTTGATAAAGAATCACGAATGCGAGAGATTCCCCCCTGCGGTGCTGCTTGACGAGTGCACCCACCAACCAGCGCACATCTAGCAAAGTCCGCATCCCAGGAGTCGTTGCCTCCCATGGCTCAAGCCAGTCACGGTCTTTATGCAGCAGATAGTCCAGCACAGGAAAATCAAAACGTGAAAGTGCCCTAACCGCCACGTCACCGTGGTCGAATCGCAGTTTCTCTCGCACGCTGGCAAGATTACCGCTATGCAATTCAGCGATAAAGCTTCTCTTCGGCAACAGATTCTTAGCCAAAGACCGCAATCAAGTGAAGGCTTATTCGCAAACCTGGTTCGAATTGCGATGGAGTTCGAGGCAAAAGCCATTGCCAGCTATGCGCCGCTGAATACCGAACCCGATGTCTCAGATTTCAACGACTGGGTCTTGGCCACCGGCAGGACCCTATGCCTTCCAAGAATCATTGGGGCCGAGATTGAGTTTGCAATCGGTCAGACCGAGCCGGGAGCATTTTCTATCCCTGAGCCAGTAGGTGATGCGATAGACCCAAGCGCAATTGATCTAATCATGGTTCCGGCGTTGGCCGTTGATGCCCAGGGCAATCGACTGGGCAAGGGCAAGGGTTATTACGATCGTGCTCTGACAAGTATCAGTTGCCCAAAGTTTGCAGTGATTTTTGACTCCGAATATTTCGAGAACCTGCCCCATGAGGATCACGACCAAGCGGTAGATGGCGCTATTTCGCCCTCAGCAATCAATTACTTTGCAAGGCCTGAGATTCTCTAGACTTAGTGGCCTCAGGAGGAAAATTGCCAACCTATTCGTATGTCTGCAAGAGCTGTGAACACGCTTTTGACATTCAGCAGTCTTTCTCAGACCAGCCGCTAACTGAGTGTCCTAAGTGTCACGGTGAACTTCGCAAGCAGTTTGGAAACCTTGGGGTGACCTTCAAGGGTTCAGGCTTCTATCGCACCGATTCGGCGAGTTCTTCTAGCTCGAGCGACTAACCCCAGTGCGGCGGTCGCTCGTTGCGAAGCCGGTCATCGTTGTCGTCATCACCGTCGCCCCAGGCTCTCGGATTGTCTTCGAAGGCGCGCTCCTCAAATAGTGGCTCGCGCCTTGAGACCAAGTCCATACCCAGTGAGGTCGCAATGCGATTTGCAACCTCTTGTGGAGTTGCAAAGATTTCAAAGGCGTGGACGCGTAGGTATTTCCAGCCCATGGCCTTCAACAAATTTGGCCTAAGTCTTAGCTTTTCATCCCAACCATTTCCAGTCAGGGACCAGTCAGGGTCTATGGCAGCGGCCTGATTTCTGAACGAGGCGGCTAAAGCGATTCTGCCTGCGAAGTTCAACTCAACACGAATTCCAAGCTTCCTCAATCGAAGCGCAAGATCTCGCAGCAGTGGATCGGGATCTCCCGCTCTGGCTTCGGACATGAATGGTGGCGCAATTAGATCCTTCAGCCAACGCTGGTTCTCTGGCAGTGAACCGCCTGCGAAATCTTCAAAGTTGTAACAGGAAACTACCGTGAGTCGCTTTCGAGCCGAGGCAATTTGATTCACCATCCATCTGGCCGCCGAAGGGGAATTGAAATCTCCGAGCGATCCCGAGATTTTGCCCTCCGGGGTTCTGCCAAATCCAACCGAGAAGACCACTCGATCGGCAGTTCGATGCACAACCTCACTCATGCCCAAAACTTCAAATCTCTCGCGGCCGTGAGCATCAAAAAACTCTGCAATTTGAGGCTGGTTAGAGAGCTCTTTTTGGAGTGCTTGATTGATTCGATCAGCATGCGTTCTGGATGGAGTGACGACCATTAGCGACTCGGTGGGGCTCCAACGAGCATGGTTTGTCACTAGTTCTACAACCTTGGCAACCTCACTATCCAACGACTCGGTTGCACCCTCGATCGTGGAGGTGGCGTGAGCGGAAGAGGTGATCTCGATTTGCTCAAGGTTTGATGCACCGTGGAAGGACTCCGGGCTTGGTTCAAAAACAAGTCGGTCCTTATAGAAGGTTTGGTTTAGATAGGTGCCGAGCACCTGACCCTGAATGCGGTAGCTCTTGCGAAGCGGATAGCTGGCGCAATGAGCGCTGATCAAGTCATAGACCGAGGCGCGAGTGTCTTCACTTGGTGCTTGGTTTGCCCTGGCGATTGTTTCAAAACTCTCTGGTGCCGAGATGACCGGGTCGCCAAACGCGATTACCTGCTTTGCCATGGACAGGGCCGTCGCTGCCTCGGCGATACCAGTCGCGGCTGCATCGAGAACGAGCAGCGCATCAAATTTGTAGCCACGAAGCTGGTGCACTCGAAGCGGAGAGGTGATGATCCCGGTGCTGATAGCCTCCCAAACCGCTCCGGCGCGTTTTGCCGATACTGGGTCAATAGCCCTGGAGCGAAGCTGGTTCCGCAGTTCATCAGCGCCCACTTGGTTGGCAGTGAGAGCGCTCTTCCAGCGCAGCGCTAGCACTCCACTCAAATGCTCTGACCCGGCTTCAACAACCTGACTTGAGATGGTTTCGAAATTCGCTTCAAGCCGCGCGATTCGATCGGCGTCATATTCCAAAATCTCTGGGTTTGACTGCACCAGCGCCTCAAGGGCGGATTGCCACCAGCACAGCTCAAACTCTGAGACTGCACGAGCCTGGTCCAGGGAGAGCTTGCAGAGCTCAAGGTATAGCTCAAACAAACCACGCTGCCTCAACTTCTCAACCGCCGCCATGCGATCGATATACCCATTCAGAATCTCTGTTTTTTCGACCAGGTTTTGGAGCTTCTCGGCAAGCTCATCAAAGCTCAACTGAGTCAACAGCGGTAGATCTGGATTTGGGTCTAGGTGTCGCTGCAAGATCGAAACTACTGAGTAGACCTGATCAAATTTCTGCTTCACATCATTCAGACCGAGCGGGACACTCGGTGGAGCCTGAGTGGTGTTTATCTCAAGCCATAGCGAACGCTGCTCTTCAGCGGCTGCGAGCGCCGCATGCAGGTTTGGGATAGTCGCACCGGGGCGCACAAACTCCTTAGCAAGCTTTTTGAACCTCCGACGCTGAGCACCGGAGAGCTGACCCCGCTCACCCCTGGGGGCTGTTGCCAGGATCATTTCGGTGAGCGGACGATCAAAGATCTGCGGCTTGAACTTATCCAGGGTCTCGCGGATGCCAATTAGCAAACTCAGCTGTCTTGACCAGTCTTCAATCGTCTTTGATGGAATCAGGTTTTGATCCTGTAGGTAGCGATTGACCTGATAACTCAGCAACCTAAACTCTTCACCAGCCAGTGACTTAGCTGCATTCAGAGCGGCATCAATCTCGGCACTAGAGCTGAAGATTGCACCAAACCAGGGTGAGTGTTGTGGGCCATAGCTAAACACCCTGGCAGCAAATGCCTCGGCAACCAATTCCGAACCGGAGATCCTCAGTTCAGGCAATAGATCTGGTCTGATTCGAGCCGAGTTTGTCGGAGGTTCCTGCTCCCCCGCCAATGCTGCCAAAGTGTTGAGCGCTTCAAATAGTGATACACCCGTTAGTGCATCAGGCCTTGCAACCTTGTCGAAGTAGTTTTTTACCTCAGCCTCCGCAGAGAGCTGGCGAAGTCTGAGTGGTTGAAGTTCGACCTGCTGAGCTTTTTCGTTTCTGGATATCGCGGCAACCGTGTCATTCCAAAGATCATTCGAACGCAGTGCGAGTCCGGCCAGGGAGTGCTCCGATAGTCGCTCCGAGAACTCATCGATGGTTTGCTCTCTTGGAGCAATGATCAGAGTCCGCTTGCCTTGAAGAGCCAGGTTTGCCAGGACGTTGATTGCGGTTTGGATGTAGCCGCATCCGGGAAGAGTTTCCACCGCGAGTGATTCACCTGCACTGGCAGCTCGAATCACCTCTAGCTGATAGCTATCGGCGTCCGCCACCAACAGCACATCCCCGCCCGGTCCGCCCTGGCTCTCAAAACTCTGCCTAAGATCTTCAGGGACCGTGGTTAGCAAAAGATCAGGAACGAAGTTGCCTAACACCAGAAGGTGATCAACGCTTAGGCCACTGCCCTGAAGCTGAGCCTCCACAAAGGGCAACACCGCTGAGGGCAGCAGGTCTGGTCCGGAGCGCAGAATCGAGAGCAAGTCTCGGTCCTGAAAGTCTGGTCGCTGACCCCTGATTAGCGAACTGGCTTCAGGGTTCAAAAGCGGGTCTGATCCCATTCGAATCTCGAAGTCATCGCCCTTTGGAATTAGGTCAACTGGCCATAGCGCCAGGGGTACCTGACGATCAGGACCGGCAATTACCCCAGCCGCAATGAAGCAAGCCTTAGCCCCAAAAGACTCAGCAATTCTTTTGGCCTTAGTTCGAATTCGCCTTGCGGCGCTCAGTGACCTGGCCTGCGCGACGCCATCACGAACCAAATTAGAGATGGTGGTTTGTCTAGCGGAGACCAGTTGAGCCATGCCACCTGGATGCGCTCTGGAGAGGTCGATCTGGCCGAAGCTGGATACTTCAAAACTCTTCAGCGGATTAGCGCCACCGATCCGATCAAGGTCAGCTTGGAGAGTCGAGAAGTCCACCTCTAAATCCTAGAAGTCTGGGGTTCAGAATCTCCCTGGTGAGCTCGAGAGTCTGAAACTAGGAGTGAAGAGAGCAACCGACGAGACGGTAATCTAGAGCTCTAATTTGGCCTCGTAGCTCAGTGGATAGAGCAACGGTTTCCTAAACCGTGTGTCGTAGGTTCGATTCCTATCGGGGCCACAACTACGCCGCTTGTTGATAGCTGAGGAAATCCCTCCAGTGCGGCTCCTCTTTCTCTGCTCCTCGAACAGTCCAAATCACCCCGGTGGGCATCTTGGGCGTGAAGCGAAGTTCCCAGCCCATCTCGGCTGGAGTCTTATCGCTTTTTAGGTTGTTGCACCTCAGGCAGCAGGCCACGAGGTTCTCCCAGCTATCTGCGCCGCCGCGCGACTTTGGCAAAACGTGGTCGATTGTGTTCGCTGATTTGCCGCAGTAGCCACAGCGGTGCGCATCTCGCCTGAGCACACCGCGGCGCGAGACTGGAATCTGCCTTGAGTTTGGGATCCTCACATAGCGCTGCAGCAGTATGACGGCCGGAACCTCGAAGTCACTATTTGCACTTCGCACTCTGCCCTCACCCACCCCCGCCAAAATGGTCGCCTTCTGATTCAGAACAAGAACCAGTGCTCGCTTGAAAGAGACAACGGCGAGCGGTTCATAACCGGCATTCAGTACGAGGGTGCGCAATCTTTTCTCCTTGTCGAAATCGCCCACATGGTTTGTAGGTTTTCGAGTTGCCCGGAAATAAAAAACGCGCCGCAAAACGCGACGCGCAAATCACTTCCGCTTGGTATTGCGGGGTGCTGGTGCAGATGAACCCAGTTGCCCAACTTGGCTTGTTGTCTAGCTGGCATCTCACACCCCTTCCGCAACCAATAGGTCAACACTTGAGCAGAGATTACGACTTGAAGTTGAAATTTATGGCTTAGAAACGCTGAACGTTTTCTAACGTTTATCTAGTCGACAATGTCAACAAAGCGCACGATGTGATAGCGCTCGGTAAAGATCGGGGCCAGCTTCACACGGTCACCCGGCTGTGGAGCGTGATAGAAGTTACCGTTGCCCGCGTAGATTCCGTTGTGGCTGTAGTCATTGAAGACCACGATGTCACCGGGAACCGCATCCTCAAGCTTGATCTTCTTCGCAAGCTTGGACTGCTGGTAAACGCTGTGTGGCAGCGCAACGCCAAATTGCGAGTAGACGAACATTACATAGCCCGAGCAGTCAAAACCAAGTGGGGTTTCGCCACCGAAGACATATGGAACTCCAACCAATTCGGCAGCTGCCTTCATAACGCTGCCGCTGGTGACTGTCGTGAACCTGGGCTTAGCTAGGTAGTCCTCAAAGGTTGGCCCGGTGTAAACCCGATTGCGACGAATAGTCACCTCAAAGTCTTCGGCATCTGCCGGCGTGAATTCACCTCGGGTGAATTCAACTTCGCTACCGATTGCAACCGACAGCTCCTGGAGCTTTGGAGCCTGAACGCTGTGGTCTCTTGCCATGCCGGTCAGAGCGGTTACCTCTGGGTCATAACCATAGGAAGGCAGAGCAGTGGTGGCCATTAGGCCGGATGCAACCACCATGGTCAGCACGCGACGAAGCTCAGGCGCCTTGATCGACACCTTCACACTCTTACGCGAACGCGCCTGGCGTAGGGCCTTGCGCGATAGCTGATTACCAGCTGGTTGATTCAAAAGGAATCCTCCGAAAACTTCTTTGGAACTTCCGCCTTGCGAGTATAACTCAGTGTTCTATTTTGCTCAGGAATAGGTGTGATGCAAGTTGAAGGTCCAGCACCATGCCTTCTTCGAGATCCTTATTGACCAAAAACCAGTTCTGTGAGGCATCAAGGTGCACCTTGGACCCAGGAAGCAGGTTCAGCTCCCGAAGCTGATTCAAGAACTGGTAATCGAGCTGCAGCGGCTCACCGATACGAGCCAACACATAATCACCGGTTGGTAACTCAGCTACCGCGGTGACCTCGGCTGGCTTGGATGCCGAATAGCCGAGTAGCTCAAGCCCGGGCACCGGCATTCCATAGGGCGAGGTGCTTGGGTCGGAGAGGATGGTTAGTAGCTTTCGCTCCACCTGCTCGCTCATCACGTGCTCCCAGCGACAAGCCTCTTCGTGAACCAGATGCCAATCCAGGCCAATTACCTCGACCAAAAGCCGCTCAGCCAGGCGATGCTTGCGCATTACCTCGATGGCGGTGAGCCTGCCCTCATCAGTAAATTCCAAGGCCCGATCGTCAGCGACTTTGAGAAGTCCATCGCGCTCCATACGAGCCACCGTCTGCGAGACGGTTGGACCAGAGTGTTCGAGACGCTCGGCAATTCGAGCACGCATTGGGGTGATGCCCTCCTCCTCAAGTTCCAAAATGGCCTTGAGGTACATCTCAGTAGTGTCAATCAGATCTGTCACAAAAACCCCTCGCTGCAGCCTTCAGACTAATACCCCCGCACTAAACTTTGGCTATGCCAGAGCTAGTAATTGACCCCGCCCTATTGCCAAAAGACGGTCGCTTCGGATGCGGTCCATCAAGAACTAGAGCGGAGCAGCTAGCCAACTTCGTTTCTGAGGGCGCAGCCCTCATGGGAACCTCCCACCGCCAGGCTCCGATCAAGGACATGGTTGGTGAGATTCGCCAGGGTCTCCTCGAGCTGTTCCGAGCGCCAGAGGGCTACGAGGTAATCCTTGGAAACGGTGGCTCGACTGCTTTTTGGGATGCTGCTGCATTCTCACTGGCGCGCCGCAAGGCACAGGCTTTGGTGCACGGAGAATTCGGTTCCAAATTTGCAAGCTCGCTTTCGGCTCCCTGGCTTGAAGCACCGACCGTGGTCAAGGGTGAGCCAGGCTCTCGCGCAGAGCTTTACCCCGAGACAGGGGTTGATCTATACGTTTACCCGCACAATGAAACCTCGACCGGAGTGATTACTCCAGTCGTCCGGGTAGCCGGTGATGAGGATGTGCTGATGCTCACCGACGCGACCAGCGCGGCCGGTGGCGTGTACTTTGATCTAGCCCAGACCGATGTTTACTACTTCGCGCCTCAGAAGAACTTTGCATCAGATGGTGGCCTCTGGATCGCAATTGCATCACCAAAGGCAATTGCGAGAATCGAAGAGATCGCAGCCTCGGATCGCTACATCCCTGAATTTCTAAGTCTCAAAGTTGCCCTCGACAACTCTCGACTGAACCAGACCTTGAACACTCCGGCGATCGCAACCCTGTTCTTGCTAAACGATCAGATCAAGTGGATGAACTCCCAGGGTGGTTTGAGCTGGGCAGCCGCCAGAACCAAGGAGTCCTCTGACCTGCTTTATAGCTGGGCAGATAACCACAAGCTAGCCAAGCCTTTTGTTTCAAACCCAGATCACCGCTCCCAGGTGGTGGTAACCATTGACTTTGATGAGAGCGTTGATGCTGCCAAGATCGCAAAGATACTGCGAGCGAATGGAGTTGTAGACACCGACCCCTATCGCAAGCTTGGACGAAACCAGCTGCGCGTGGCAACCTTCGTGGCCACTGAGCCATCGGATGTCAAGGCGCTAATCAACTGCATCGATTTTGTGCTGGAGCGCATGTGAAGCTGTTCGTGAAATTTGATGACCGCAAAGAGTCACCCGAGCCTGAGAAGGTAAATGCAAAGCGCGTCGTGCTACTCGGCACCTTCGCTTGGGGTCTGGTCCTCGTGGTCCTCGGCGCGTTTTATCCTGCGCTGTCTAACGCGGGCCTTGACTGGTGGCTTCACACTGCTTTGGTCGGTGTTGGCCTCGGATTCGTTGGCCTCACCATGATCCCCAAACGCTGAGGTCAAATCCCGAATCAACTCGTCGGCCTCAGCGTCCGTTTGAACTCGACCTGATTCCTTCAGTTGCTTGCGGAACTCCGCTAGTCGTTCTGCCCATGGCACCCAAGCTGGAGCGAGCAACGCCCCTTCGCTAGCGAGCAAATTGATTTCTGAGACAGTAGCTTCTTTTCGCTTGTCGACCTGAGTGAAGACCACTGACCAGTACCAGCTTTTGTAACTCCGCAGGGTGCAATCAAATCGAAGCTCAATGGCTCCCTTGGAAATTTCAAACTCGCCAAGGAACTCTCCGACAGAACCCTGCTCGGCGGTTTCAGCCAAGACCGCCTGAGCGGTGGCTAATTTATCCTTCAAGTTCGTCGGCTACTCGGCGTAGCAGCTGGGCCACCTTGCGAGAGTGGTTGGCCTCTGGGTACTTGCCACGCTTGAGGTTTCCGCCGATCTGGTCCAGAAGGCGAATCAGGTCCTCGGTGATGATGGCTAGATCCTCAGCAGGCTTACGGTTCACGGCGGTCAGGGTAGGGACCTCGATCACTCGAACGCTCAGTGCCTGAGCACCCTTACGACCGTCGATAATGCCGTATTCAACCCTAGTGCCCTGGCGAATAGTGGAGGTTCCAGCGGGTAGCGCCGAGATGTGCAGGAACACTTCGCTGCCATCGTCTCCTGCGATAAAGCCGAAGCCCTTGTCGTCATCGAAGAACTTAACTTTGCCGGTTGGCATAGGTCACCACTTTCCTTGGAACGGCGATAAGTGTAACCGAAAGGTAAAGTAAACGGATGGTCGAAAGAAAGCGCTTTGAAATAGAGTCCTTGCTCGCCTATGGAGCGACCGCTCTGATCGCAATTTCTATCCTCTCGATTCTTGCCACCCTGCTGGCAGCACTGTTCGAATTCGCCACCATCCCACCGATCATTGTTCAGCTTCCGCTCGTGGGTTTGCCTGTCGGATTCTTGTTGATCATCACCCTGCTAATCGTTTCCGTCGTGAAACGTGGCAAAGCGAATCGGAACTAGTTGAGCGACCTACTTGCGCTTTCAGCGGTCCTCAAGGGCCTGGACCCCAAAAACCTGGCTAAGTATTTACCCGGCAATGAGTCGGTGACCGACCTACTCGATTTAGCCAAAGTTCTTCTCACTAAGCGCGAGCTTGAGAAGCGCATTCGCACCTTGGACAAAGCTGCCCTGGAAGATCTCACCTCGGGTAATGTCTCGGCCGAGCTTCAGTCGAATCTGCTGGCAACCGAGTCAGTGATTGAGGATGCCAGGTCCTTGGCGAAGGAGCTGCAGCCAATCAAGCTGAGCTACCAACTGGCACCCGGTCACGGAGCCGGGCTAAGCGCCTACCAAACGCTGCTAGCGCTCACCGAGCTGCTGTTCAGCTTTGAAAAACGACTCTTGGTGCCTGTGAAGGCAGGACTCCGAGCCCCGGATGCCAGAGAAATTGGCGAGACACTAAAGCTAAACGCTCAAGAGGTTCAAACCATCTATCAACTTGGTGTCAGCTGCGGGTTTATCCACCAGGCCAAAGATCGAATTCACGCAACGATTCAGGGCTTTGCTTGGCTCGAGCTGGATAACCCAGATCGCTGGCTTCAGCTAGCGAAAGCAGTTTTAGACCTACCCAAGCTAGAGCTAAACGATGAGCCACTTTTGGATCAGGTTCTAGAGCAGTATCCGCTGATTGATCCAAATCAGCTCAAGACCCTGAGGTTTGCGGAAATTCTTGGGCTAACTCAAAACCTGATTCCAACCGCTGAGCTAGAGAATCTCACAGGCGAATGGATTGCCAAAGAGCTCCCTGAAACCAGTGAGCGATTCGTGGTTCAGGGAGACCTATCGCTAATGACACTTGGCCCGATTACCGCGAGGCTGCATCGACTACTCGATGTAATTGCTCAAGCGGAGGATTTGGGTCTTGCCTCGAGGTTCAGGCTCAGTAGCCTCACCATCTCACACGCCCTCGAATCCGGGATGAGTATTGCCCAGATTCGCTCGGTTCTTGAAAGAAGCATCCAGCCCCTACCCCAGCCGGTTGAATACCTTCTCAGCGAGAGCGAAGCTAGATTCGCAGCAATCAAAATCTCCGACTTGGGATCAGCATCGCTAATCAAAGCCGCCGATGGCATTTTGCTCAGGCAAATTTTGGGAGAGCAGCTCCTTAGGCCACTGCTTTTGGAGCCAAGACCAGAGGGGCTGATTTCCAGGCTGGATCCCGAGATCGTCTACCTAAATCTTCGAGCCGCAGGCTATGCCGCGATTCGTGTTGACGATGAGGATCGGGTGCTATCACCACGCGCTGCTGCAGTCGAGATTGTTGAACCCGAAAAGGACTATCTTCAGCTGGCAACCGCGATCGCAAATCGTGAGGCCAGCGAACCGAGTGGCAATGATGTGCTACGACAGTTGCAGTTTGCCCTTCGCAACAAGCTCAAGGTTGGGGTGAGGGTGAGTTACCCCGATGGTTCTGAGCGCGAGCACCTGATTGAACCTCTCGGACTTGCCGGCTCGAGGGTGCGAGGGCGCGACACCGCAAAAGAGGCCGAGATCACACTGCCGCTTGGGAGAATCACCTCAATCTGGCTCGCCTAAGCTAGAGGGATGTCTTTGGGGCCACTAATCGTTCAATCAGACCGCACGGTGCTGCTTGAAACTGACCACCCAAACGCCGAGATCGCCCGCCACGAGCTAGCCATTTTTGCCGAATTGGAGCGCGCTCCAGAGCATGTCCACACCTACCGAATCACCAAGCTTGGACTTTGGAACGCCCGGGCTGCCGGACACGATGCCAGCTTCATTTTGGATGTTCTAAACCGCTACTCCAAGTACCCGGTCCCACAGGGTGTTGCCCAAGAAATTGAGGCCACCATCTCCCGGTTCGGTCGCCTGGTTATAGCCAGGGATGCCGAGGGCCTGGTGCTCAGATCGGATTCCAAAGCAATCTTGGCTGAGGTGGCATCAACCAGGCGCATTGCAGATTTGCTGGAGCAAGAGGTCGAGTCTGGTTATCGCATTCGCGATTGGGCTCGCGGTCAGCTAAAGCAGGAGTTGCTGAAACTAGGGTGGCCGGCCGAGGACAGCGCTGGCTTTACCCCCGGCACCCCGATGGAGATTGAACTTATCGAAGGCGATTGGCAGCTTCGCGATTATCAACTTCAGGCGGCTCAAAAGTTTGAGCTCGGTGGCAATGGCGTAGTGGTTTTGCCCTGTGGTGCTGGTAAAACAATCGTCGGTGCGACCGCGATGTCGCTGATCAAAGCCAACACCTTGATTCTTGTGACCAACACAGTGTCGGCCAGACAATGGCGAGCAGAACTTCTAAAGCGCACCAGTTTGAAGGAAGAGGACATCGCGGAATACTCGGGCTCTAGTAAAGAGATTGCTCCGGTGACCATTGCGACGTATCAAATCCTTACCACCAAGCGCAAAGGCGACTTCGCTCACCTCGAACTGTTGAATGCGCGAGACTGGGGTCTGATCGTCTATGACGAGGTTCACCTGTTGCCGGCGCCGATTTTCAAGATGACTGCAGATTTGCAGGCCAGAAGAAGACTCGGCCTAACAGCGACCTTGGTTAGAGAAGATGGACGCGAGTCAGATGTCTTTTCACTGATCGGACCAAAGCGCTTTGATGCGCCATGGAAAGACATTGAAGCACAGGGCTACATTGCCCCCGCTAAGTGCTTTGAAATTCGAGTGCCGTTGCCAGACGAGGCTCGCATGCAGTATGCGATTGCCGATCAGGACACCCGCTTCAGAATTGCAGCCACCGCAGAGGCGAAGATCAACATCATCAAGCAGCTGCTAAAAAAGCATGAGGCGGAGCCAACATTGATCATTGGTCAATACCTAGAGCAAATTGATCAGGTCGCTACCGCGTTGAAAATTCCGAAGCTCACTGGTGAGACACCAGTCTTGGAGCGCGAGCAACTATTTCAAGATTTCCGCACTGGGAAACTGACCGCTTTGGTGGTTTCAAAGGTTGCAAACTTCTCGGTGGATCTTCCTGAGGCATCGGTTGCCATTCAAATCTCCGGGGCTTTCGGGTCACGCCAAGAGGAGGCTCAGCGTCTTGGTCGACTGCTGCGCCCCAAGGCGGATGGTCGCAGCGCTAGCTTCTACACGTTGGTTGCGAAGGACACGGTCGAGCAAGACTTTGCCCAAAACCGCCAGCGCTTCTTGGCGGAGCAGGGTTACAGCTACGAGATTTTGGACGCAGATCAGATTTAGCACAGACGACTCACAGGAAACATCCAGTAACTGTGAGAATACTTACCGCATGACCGCACTCAAAGTTCTCGTTGTAGATGATGAACCAAACATCAGAGACCTGCTCTCTGCCTCCCTTAGATTTGCTGGCCACCAGGTAATTACCTCCCACAATGGCACCGATGCAGTGGCCAAGATTATTGACAACCAGCCAGACATCGTGCTGCTTGATGTCATGCTCCCGGATGTCTCCGGATTCGGTGTCACCAAGAAGATTCGCTCGATGGGTATCGAGACTCCGATCCTGTTCCTAACCGCTCGTGATGACACCGAAGACAAGGTCACCGGCCTCACCGTTGGTGGCGACGACTACGTCACAAAGCCTTTCAGCCTGGACGAAATCATGGCTCGCATTTCTGCAATCATGCGCCGCACTGGCAAGGATCAGGTCGCAGAATCTGTGATTCGAGTTGGTGAGCTGGAAATGAATGAGGATGCTCACGAGGTGACTGTCAATGGTCAACCCGTCGACCTATCCCCCACCGAATATCAACTGCTTCGCTATCTTGCTCAGAATCCGAACCGAGTGCTAACCAAGGCTCAGATTCTCGATCACGTTTGGGAGTATGACTTCAACGGCGAAATGGGGATCGTTGAAAGCTACGTCTCTTACCTGAGAAAGAAACTTGACCCACTGTCGTCAGAACCACTAATTGTCACAAAGCGTGGAGTTGGATACCTACTCAAGGGCCCTAAGAACTAAATGAAGAGTCGGCTACTGAAAGCCTGGGAGCGAGTCTCGCTTCGGGCCAAGCTGACGACCCTTTCGGTTGGCTTGATTGGCCTATTGCTTTCAGTATCCAGCGCAGGAACAGTGGCGCTGCTGAGCACCTACCTGCAACAAAACACCGACACCCTCTTGATTACGACCGCAAACTCACTGCGCACCGAGAACCCGGCACGACTAGAGGCCAGGGTTGCACAGGGTGCATTGAGTCTGCCTTCACTCCCCTCCGACTACTACATCGCGATCTTGGATAGCGAGGGGGATCAGTACCTCGGGCTTGTTAGCTCTGCTGGAAATCAGCGCGAAGTGCCTAACTTCACCTCTCTTGATCTGGAGGCGGTAATTGCAACCGGAGGTATTCCGTTTGAGGTTCGAGTCGAACGCGAGGGCCTCAGGGATGACACCTGGCGAGTAGTAGCCCTGCCGCTCGACCGTGCGCTTGGCTCGGTTGTGGTAGCGCTCCCCACCAATACCAACCGTCAGATCATTCAGGAGTATGGTGCGATCGGTGGCAGGTTTGGGATCTTCCTGGTTTTACTTTCCGGTCTAAGCATTTGGCTCACCATCACTTCCGCTCTAAGACCTTTGAAGGAAGTGGAGAGAACTGCAGCCTCGGTTCGCAGCGGCAAGTTCTCCTCTCGTCTTGTGGAGCGCGATGGTAAGACCGAGATTGGTCGACTCAACCGAGCGCTCAACTCGATGCTTGACTCCATCGAAACCGCCGTGCGCGGCAGAGACAAAACTCTTGATCAAATGCGCAGGTTTGTCTCAGATGCGTCCCACGAACTCAGAACACCGCTTGTAACCGTTCGCGGATATGCCGAGCTCTATCGAATGGGTGCCCTGAAGAAAAAACAGGACGTGACTGAAGCGATGCAGCGCATCGAATCCGAAGCCATACGAATGACTGGCTTGGTAGAGAGCCTTCTGACGCTGACCCGGATGGACGAGCAGGGAAATCTAAAAACCTCACTGGCTGACATCGCTCAGCAATGCCAACTGGCTATTAGGGATGCCGAGGTTGCCCACTCCGGACTGAGATTTAGTTATCAGGGACCGAGTGAACTTGAATTGGAATTTGATTCGGATCGAATCAAACAGGTATTGACCAACCTGATTACGAATGCCTCCAGGTTTGCACCCAAGGATTCTGAGATAACTCTCGAGTTGATTCAGGAAAAAGATGGGGTCACCATAAAGGTGATTGACCACGGTGAGGGAATCCCAGAAGCTCTGCGGGCACAAATCTTTGAACGCTTTTATCGCGCCGACAACTCACGCAACCGTGACACCGGTGGCTCTGGCTTGGGACTCGCCATTGCCAAGTCAATCGTTGAAGCTCACGGCGGCAAGATTTGGGCTAGTGAAACCCCTGGCGGTGGAGCAACCTTTACCTTTACGCTCCCCGCAACCACATCCGAAAAGCACTAGTTATCCACAGCCCAATCAGCTGGACTTATCAAATCTTGAGAAACCAAGCAGATTTGGTGCATGACATTTTTCACAGTTGACAGCGAGCGCATCAACGCCGCAAACACCACCATTCAAGCAACCATCTCGAGGCTTCAGACCGAGGTCAATAGCCTCCATGGACAGCTCAGCGCTTTACAAGACAGTTGGCAGGGAGTTGCCTCAACCTCGTTTCAGGAACTTATGATGCGGTGGCGAACATCATCCGATGCACTCGAGCAGAATCTGGGACAAATTGGGCAGGCTCTCGCGATGGCCGCATCGCAATATCAGGAGATCGAACAGGCTAACCAGAGGTTGTTCCTCTAACGGAAAAAGCCGGGACCAATGGCCCCGGCTTTTCTTTGGAACTTGTTAGAAGTCCATTCCTGCACCTGCGTCAGCAGCTGGTGCTGCGGCAGGCTCTGGACGCTCGGCAACAACTGCCTCGGTGGTTAGGAACAGACCTGCGATGGAGGCTGCGTTCTGCAGTGCAGAGCGAGTCACCTTCACTGGGTCGTTGATACCAGCCTTCAGCATGTCGACGTACTCGCCAGTTGCTGCGTTTAGACCCTGGCCGTCTGGAAGGTTTGCAACCTTTTCAGCGACAACACCTGGCTCTAGACCTGCGTTGATTGCGATCTGCTTCAGTGGAGCGGAGATTGCAACCTTCACGATGTTCGCACCGGTTGCCTCGTCACCAGAGAGGTTTAGACCGTTGAATGCCACCTTGCCGGCCTGCAGCAGTGCAACACCACCACCAGCCACGATGCCTTCCTCGACAGCAGCCTTCGCGTTGCGAACTGCGTCCTCAATGCGGTGCTTGCGCTCCTTGAGCTCAACCTCGGTAGCTGCTCCAGCCTTGATGACTGCAACACCACCAGCAAGCTTTGCTAGACGCTCCTGAAGCTTCTCGCGGTCGTAGTCGGAGTCAGTGTTGCCGATCTCACGACGGATTTGCTCGACGCGGCCCTTGATCTGCTCAGCGTCACCAGCACCCTCAACGATGGTGGTCTCATCCTTGGTGATGACAACCTTGCGAGCGCGTCCCAGCATGGCTAGGTCGGTGTTCTCAAGCTTTAGGCCAACCTCTTCAGCAATTACCTGACCACCGGTCAAGATTGCGATGTCCTGGAGCATGGCCTTGCGGCGGTCACCGAATCCAGGAGCCTTTACTGCTACCGAGCGGAAGATTCCGCGGATCTTGTTTACAACCAAGGTTGCAAGGGCTTCGCCCTCGATGTCCTCGGCAATGATTAGAAGTGGCTTGCCGGACTGCATGACCTTGTCAACAACAGGAAGTAGGTCCTTCATGTTGGAGATCTTGGAGTTAGCAATCAGGATGTAAGCATCCTCGAGAACTGCTTCCTGACGCTCTGGGTCGGTAACCATGTAAGCGGAAACGTATCCCTTGTCAAAACGCATACCCTCGGTTAGCTCCAGCTGGATACCGAAGGTGTTGGACTCCTCGACGGTTACAACACCCTCCTTGCCAACCTTGTCGATTGCCTCGGCGATGATCTCACCGATGGTTGAGTCACCTGCGGAGATTGAAGCGGTAGCAGCAATCTGCTCCTTGGTCTCCACTGGGACAGCCATCTTCAAAAGAGCCTCGGTCACGGCAGCTGACGCCTTGTCGATACCGCGCTTTAGGCTGATTGGGTCAGCACCGGCTGCAACGTTGCGCAGACCTTCCTTGACCAGAGCCTGAGCCAAGACGGTTGCGGTGGTGGTTCCATCACCAGCAACGTCGTCGGTCTTCTTTGCTACTTCCTTGACGAGCTCGGCACCAATCTTCTCGAATGGGTCAGATAGCTCGATTTCCTTTGCGATCGAGACACCATCGTTAGTGATGGTTGGGGCTCCCCACTTCTTCTCGAGAACGACGTTGCGTCCACGAGGACCAAGGGTCACCTTTACGGTGTCTGCAAGCACGTTTAGACCGCGCTCTAGGCCACGACGTGCCTCTTCATTGAAGTGAATAATTTTTGCCATTTGGGTCTCTCCCGTTTGCACTAAGACTTGTTTTTAGCACTCTCGATAATGGAGTGCTAATACATTTTTAGCACTCTAACCCTCCGAGTGCAAATAAACCCGGCACGCATGTTGCGCACCGGGTCTAGTTGGTTAGTTGAGGGTTATGCCAGTGGCACGACGTTCTCTGCCTGAGGGCCCTTGTCGCCACTCTTGACATCGAACTCAACGCGCTGGTTTTCCCTTAGCTCGCGGTATCCATCGGACACGATTGCGGAGAAGTGAACGAATACGTCCGGTCCGCCATCCTGAGTGATGAATCCAAAACCCTTTTCAGAGTTGAACCACTTTACGGTTCCTTGTGCCATGTACTGCTCCTGATGCTAGTTACGCACCCGCGTAACTCACGAATGCATCGGGCGGAACTAATCCAACTCGACTCTCCACACTTTACGCTGTACTCAGGGAAATACAAGGGTTAAGTAGCAGGCATTGAATTAGTTACTAAACGGTTATAAATTCCAAAAGGAGTGCATGAATTGAAGTACGAGGTCTATAAAACAGACGAGCAGTGGAAGTCCGAGCTTTCCGAGTTTGAGTACCACGTGCTGAGGATGGCCGGTACCGAGCGGGCTTACACCGGTGAATTGCTCGACGAGCACCGCCCCGGAAGTTATCACTGTCGCGGTTGCGATGCCTTCTTATTTGAGGCCGACACCAAGTTTGATTCACATTGCGGTTGGCCAAGTTTCTACAAGCCTCAGGGCAACGATGCTATTGAATACATCGAGGATCGCTCTCACGGCATGATCCGCACCGAGGTGCGCTGCGCCAAGTGCGGCTCTCACCTGGGGCACGTTTTTGATGATGCACCGCAGACCCCAACCGGAGATCGCTACTGCATAAACTCCGTCAGCATTACCTTCAAGCCGGCTAACTAAGCTTTAGCTATGGCTAAGTTTTCCCAGAGTGCCTCACCGGTCTACGGCATCGGATTTATCGGTGCAGTGATTTACTACATCTCAACCGCTACCGACTTTTGGACGGGCGTGCTTGGGTTTTTGAAGGCGCTGGTCTGGCCAGGCTTTTTGGTTTATGAGCTCCTTCAGTTCCTTCAGGCCTAGGAATTCAGCTTGGGGACACTGATCAACATCGTCGCCATTCTGGCGGGCGCAACCATTGGCGTTTTGCTGGGAAATCGACTACCAGAGCGACTCTCTCGAACGCTGACTGATGCGATGGGCCTAGTGGTCCTGGTTATCGGTGCACTAAACCTGGCGGCTTTGCAGGATAAAGACTTTGTCGCCGCCGTAACCTCGGCTGGAACGTTGCTGATCGTGTTAGGTGCATTGCTCCTGGGTGGCATCACAGGATCGCTACTTCAAATTGAGTCTCGCCTTGAGCAGTTTGGGGGCTGGCTACAGCGAAAAACCTCGGGCAGCGGAGACAGGCAAAAATTCATCGAGGGGTTTGTGAATTCATCGCTGCTATTCACAATCGGCCCCATGGCGGTTCTCGGCGCCCTGCAGGATGGGCTTGGAAACGGCTTTGACATTCTTGCTTTGAAGTCGACCCTTGACGGCTTCACGGCGATTGCATTTGCAGCCGCGCTTGGATGGGGAGTTGCGTTTAGTGCCATCCCAGTGGGAGTTTGGCAGGGTGTTCTAACTATTGTGGCTATCGGGGCAGGCGCACTCATGCCAGCAAGCGTCGTTGCATCGATTACCGCAACCGGAGGTATTTTGCTTCTCGGCACCGGTTTGCGATTGCTGCAGCTGAGAATGGTGAGCGTTGCAGACTTGTTGCCGGCCCTGGTATTCGCACCCGTCCTTACCCTTTTGGTTGATGCACTTATCTAAACCTGGCCGCTGAGCCGATCCACATCCCCCAAGATCTCATCAAACTGCGCTGCAGTAAGCAGGCCTAGTTCAATAGCGGCTTGCTTGACCGTGGTTCCACTCTCTTGAGCCTTTTTTGCAATCGCGGTTGCATTTTCATAGCCGACCGTGGGAGCTAGAGCGGTTACCAAACCGATGGAGTTTTCGACGGTTGATCTGAGGTACTCCTCGTTGGCGGTGATATCTGCAATGCAGTAATCGGCGAGCACTCGACAGCCTTTGCGAAGGTAGGTGATGCTCATCATCAAAGACCGGGCGATGATGGGCTCAAAGGCATTCAGCTGAAGCTGTCCGCTCTCGGCGGCCATGGTCACAGTTAGGTCATTACCAATTACCGTGAATGCGATCTGGTTCACAACCTCCGGAATCACCGGGTTTACCTTGCCGGGCATGATCGAAGAACCGGCTTGTCTCGCGGGGAGGTTAATCTCCCCCAAGCCCGCTCTTGGGCCAGAGGACAAAAGCCTTAGATCGCTGGAGATCTTCGAGATTTTTGTCGCGAAGCGTTTTAGGACAGACGAGGTTGAGACGAAGACACCGGTGTCACTAGTTGCCTCAATGAGGTTCTCGGCGAGAACGAACTCGTGCTCACAGAGCCTCGAGAGTTCACGCACCACCAACTGAGGGTAGCCATCGGGGGTGTTGATCTTGGTGCCGATTGCAGTGCCACCCAAGTTGATCTCGCTCAGAAGCGGAATGATCTCCCTGAGTCTGCCCTCGTCTTCACCCAAGGTTTGTGACCAGGCGGCAAACTCTTGCCCTAGGGTCATGGGCACAGCATCCTGGAGCTGTGTGCGACCCATCTTGATGATCTTGGAGTACTCGTTGGCCTTGCGACCGATCTCGGTTCGAAGGTGGGCGATCTCTTTCAAAAGCGCAATAATCTCGATGATTAGCGCAATCTTCACCGCGGTTGGGTAAACGTCATTTGTGGACTGCGATGCGTTCACGTGGTTGAGCGGATGAATCTTTGAATAGTCACCCTTTTCCAATCCGGCGATCTCCAAAGCGCGATTCGCGATCACCTCGTTGGCATTCATGTTCGATGAGGTGCCGGCACCCCCCTGAATGGCATCTACAACAAACTCACCGTCGAGCATGCCATCTCGAACATCAATACAGGCCTGGATTATGGGTTTGGCGAGGTCGGGATCCAGTGCACCAAGCTCACGGTTAGCGATTGCCGCTGCCTCCTTGATAAAGCCGAAGGCCCTGACAAAGGAGCGATAGTGTCCTATAGGGACACCACTAATTGGAAAATTTTCGATGGCCCTGAGGGTGTGAATACCCCAGTAAGCCGAATTTGGAACTTCACGTTCACCGAGCAGATCATGCTCAAGCCTCATTGCTTGCACAATTAGAAAGCCTATTCGATGAATTAGCCGAAAATACTCAGGCTCTGACCCTAGACTGCAGAAATGACGGCAGTTACCACCAATCAATCGACCACTTTGTTCCACCAGGTTTTGGTGCGAGTTCGAGACGCCGGTCTGCTTTTGAAAAAGCCCAGCTTCTACATCACACGTCTGGCGATCATCTCCGTATTGGCAGTTGGGCTATGGGTGCTGACGGGATTGTCAGCCAGTGCATACAACGATTCAAGACTTTGGATTCTCGCGGGGTTCGCGCTTGCCGGTGGACTCGGGATCTTGAGTGCACAGTATGGCTTTATCGCACACGAGGCTGCTCACCGTCAGATCTTTCACAACAACAAGGCCAACGACTGGCTCGGCCTGATTCTGGCGAATCTGTTCGCCGGGCTGAGCTATGGTTTCTGGCTTCGCAAGCACAACAAACACCACCAAAGACCAAACCAAATTGGTGAAGACCCAGATATTGCAATTCGTGTGCTCAGCTTCACCACTGAGTCCAAAGAGGCAAAAAGGGGTATCGAGCGCTGGTTCTCTGATCGGCAGGGTTACCTGTTTCCATTTCTCCTTCTATTCACGGGTTTTGACCTACTGCTCGACTCTTTTGCTGGCCTTGCTCGCAAGGACCGCAAGCTCTCGGTCAGGGTTCTCGAGTTCTCGTTGATGATGATTCGCCAGAATGCACCGCTAGTGATCCTCAGTCTGATGTTTGGCTGGCTCTGGGGAATTGCACTTTGGTTTTTCATGATGATGACCTTCGGCTTTTTCATGGGGGCGGCCTTTGCGCCGAACCACAAGGGCATGCCGCTGGTGGCAAAAGACTCCAAGCTTGACTTCTTCTCTCGCCAGGTGCTCACCTCAAGAAACATCCGAGGCAGCTGGCTGAAAGACAACTTGATGGGTGGCCTGAACTACCAGGTTGAGCACCATCTGTTCCCATCAATGGCGAGGCCATATCTCAATAAGGCCCACGCGATCGTTAGCGAGTTCTGCCGCGAAAACGACATCACGATGGTTGAAATGGGACTGGCAAAGAGCTACGTGGTGATCATGAAGCACTTGAACAAAGTGGGATTGAGCAACAACTCAGACCCGTTCGTTTGCCCGATGGTTGCTGAACTTAGACCCAGAAACTAGATGAGTGCGGCGAGGATTGCACCCATAGCCGCCAGCGATACGATGTCTTGACCAACCTCTAGAACCCAAACCTTGAGGCTAAAGCCGCCGAAAAGCTTGTGACCCAAGACGGTTGCGGCTGCAAAACCAACGCCCATTAGGGCACCGGTCGCCAGACCACCAAACCAGTCCAAGTCGCCATTAGCTGACTGCGCTAGGTCTATGACCACCTGCAACACCGCTGCCTGCACAAACGCGCCAACAAAGGTCAATCCGAAGACCACGCCCATGTTTGCGGTTCCCGGCTGCTCCTCAGGAGTGCGACCCATGAACTTCCACCAGATTGGGAAGAAGGTCTTAGGGCCGAACCAGACCGCTCCGATAACAATGCCGGCCAAGGCGGCTAGTCCCCAAGCAAGAAAATTGAACTCCATGGCTATCTCCAGTTCTTCGCCATCAGAGCCGACCACGGGACTCGAACCCGTAACCCCCGCATTACAAGTGCGGTGCGCTACCAATTGCGCCAGGTCGGCAACCCGACAAGTTTAGGTGTTCAGCGCCATAGTTCCCAAGTCTTATCCTTGGCGTGTGAGACGATTCCTACCCAAGAAGCAGACCCTGATTAAATATGCGGTCATATCGGTGTTGTTGGGGATCGGGTTTTATTTCTACACAGACGATCACGATGCGCCAACCCTACGTGGGTTTCATTTCGAGCAGCGCGATGGCTTCGAGCGCGAATACGAATTCTGGGGAAACCTTACCGATGCTCGAGGGGTATCTGACGCCACTTTCGAATGCGTAACCGATGAAGAGACCAAGCTGGTGATTGTGGTGACAATGTCGGGCAATGACAGAAACAAGACCAGCTTTGGCATTCTGTCTCGCTCACCAAACTGGGCTGGCTCTTGGAAAGGCACCAGCTACGACCTGGACTTCACCGGCAGAGCGGTCTTCCCAAACTCCAAGCAAGACATAGCCTGCAGCTGGCGGGCCAACCTGAGGGACAACCTTGGAAATACCGTCACGCTCACCGAGCTGGCGGAAACAAGAATCCGGATCGGCTAGCCGATCCGGACCTAAGTTGAGGCTTTTATTATTCGGCCATCGAGGATGACACGAACTGGGCAAAGCGCTCGGGAGACAACAACTCGTCGCCGGTGTTCCAGGTGTACTGCTCACCATTGACCAGGATGGTTGGGGTGCCAGAAACGGTCACGCCATCCTGTGGGTTTGAAAGCACGAATTGAGTGTGCTGCTCGACATAGTCGCCAAAGCTCTTGTTCTGGATGCAGCCCTTGACCTCTTCGGTGCCGGCCCCAGATTGAGCCGCTATATCGAACAGTCGCTGATCACTTGGGCCCTCTTGGCCTTCCGAAGGCTGGTTTTCCATCAGATCCTGGTGGAAGTCGAAGAAGGAGTCTGGTTGGAAGTTTGCAACACAGAAAGCAGCGTTTGCGGCTCGGGATGAATACTCATTCAACGAGGCCCGGTCCAGGAAGCTCAGGGGTCTGATTTCAACGGTGGCCGCACCGGTGTCCACCCAGGAGCGAAGCTGAGCGGCGTTTGGCAGATCAAAGGCCTGGCAAATCGGGCACTGGTAATCCACGTACATGATGATCTCAGGGCTCTTGTCAGAGGTGTCTGGGGTAGGGGTATTGGTGGAAGTGAAAGCCTGAAGCCCCACACCGATCTTGAGACCGCCAAGCTCAGTGAGGTTTGCAGGAGTCTCGTCTACGACTGGAGCGGCAGCCCGGTTTGCCGCCTCAAAGGCGATTACGGCACCGACACCAACAATGATTGCGAGCGCCGCACCGACAACTGAAAGCTGAAGAACCAGCTTGTTGCGCTTTTCCTTTTTGGCATTCTGCTCGCGAAGCTCTTTGGCCTTCTGGCGAGCCTCTTCGCGCTGCTCAGAGCGAGTCTGCTTGGAATTGGTCATTCTCTAGGTCCTGACTGTTTGGTATCGGCTTTATTACAAACCACTCAAATTCTAAACGCGGTGTCATACTTATAAAGTTCGCCAATGGCAAACACCTATCACTATGGATCGTCCGGCACGTACCTGCCGGTGAAGGAGAAATCATGGCCTCAGTGTCATTTCGTAACGCCACCCGTCTTTACCCAGGTGGAGCAAAGCCAGCCGTAGACAAGCTGAACCTAGAGATCGCCGACGGCGAGTTCTTGGTCTTGGTAGGTCCTTCTGGTTGCGGTAAGTCAACCTCCCTGCGCATGCTCGCAGGGCTTGAAGAAGTTAACGAGGGTGGCATCTTTATCGGTGACCGCGATGTCACCGACATCCCACCGAAAGACCGCGACATCGCGATGGTTTTCCAGAACTACGCGCTCTACCCACACATGACCGTTGCAGAGAACATGGGATTTGCTCTAAAGATTGCCGGTGTTAGCAAGGAAGAGCGCGCTGAGCGCGTCTTGGAGGCTGCCAAGCTTTTGGACCTAGAGCCATACCTAAACCGCAAGCCAAAGGCACTCTCCGGCGGTCAGCGCCAGCGTGTTGCCATGGGTCGTGCAATCGTCCGTAAGCCTCAGGTCTTCCTGATGGATGAGCCGCTGTCCAACCTTGACGCCAAGCTTCGTGTTCAGACCCGTACCCAGATTGCTTCGCTGCAGCGTCGCCTGGGTGTAACCACCGTTTACGTAACCCACGACCAAGTCGAGGCTATGACCATGGGTGACCGCGTAGCGGTTTTGAAGGACGGCATCCTGCAGCAGGTTGACACTCCTCGAAACCTTTACGACCGCCCAGGCAATGTATTCGTCGCTGGCTTCATCGGCTCTCCTGCCATGAACCTTGTTCAGCTACCGATCGTTGATGGTGGCGTCCAGTTCGGTGACGCAGTTCTTCCAATCGCTCGCGAGATCTTGGCCAAGGCCTCTGGCTCCCGCGTAACCGTTGGTATTCGCCCAGAGAAGCTATCTGTTTCTGACCACGGACTAGTGGTTGATGTAGACGTAGTCGAGGAGCTCGGCTCTGATGGTTACCTATACGGTCGCGCACAGCTTGATGGCAGTGAGCACAACATTGTGGTTCGCGTTGACGCCATCAGCCACCCACGTGCCGGAGAGCGCATCCACCTTCAGGCCGATGCCTCTGCAGTTCACGTGTTTGACGCTGAGAGCGGCCTAAGACTCAACTAGTGCCTTCTCAACTAAGCATCACGGCTGCCACGGCAGAACCAGCACTGCTGGATCTGCCGTGGCATTTGCCATTAGAGGACTGGCCAAAAGAAAACATTGCGGCGCTGCCGAAGGGATTGTCCCGCCACACTGTTCGGTTCGCCCACTTAGAAGACCACGTAATTGCAATCAAAGAGACGCTGTTTGATTTAGCCAAGCGTGAATACGACATGCTCCGCAGGTTGGAGAAGTTGGATGTGCCGTGCGTTGAACCTTTCGCGATCATCAATAACCGCCGCGACCAAGAGGGTCATGAACTTCCGGCGGTGCTGATTACTCGTCACCTAAAGTTCTCACTCCCCTACCGAGCCATGTGGTCGCAGGGTCTGAGGGAAGCAACTGCAAAACGACTTGTCGATGCATTAGCGCTTCTTCTGGTGCGACTTCATCTGATTGGGTTTTTCTGGGGCGACGTATCGCTTTCAAACACTCTGTTTCGTCGCGACGCTGGCAAGTTTGCCGCCTACCTAGTCGACGCGGAGACTGGTCAGCTCTATGACTCGAGACTCTCAAATGGTCAGCGCGAGAACGACCTGGAGATTGCCCGCGTGAACATCGCTGGCGAACTGATGGACCTATTGGCATCCGGCAAGGCTGTGGACATTGACCCAACAGCCGTGAGTCAAAGAATTGTCGACAAGTATCACGAGCTATGGCGCGAACTAACCGCTGTGGAGAGCTTTGACACCTCTGAGCGCTGGCGCATCGCCAAGCGAGTGAAGCGACTGAACGAGCTCGGTTTTGACATCGAAGAGCTCTCGATGGTGCAGGAGGCTGACGGTAAGACCGTTCGAATTCAACCCAAGGTTGTAGATGCCGGTCACCATGCTCGTCGATTGTTGCTGCTAACCGGTCTTGATGTTGAAGAGAATCAGGCCAGGCGCCTCCTGAACGATATAGATGAGTATCGCCTTTCTCACTCAAGGCCAGGAGCTGATGAGGAGGTCATGGCTCATGAGTGGCTCAGTGAAATCTATGAGCCAGTAATTACCTCGATCCCATCTCACCTCACCGGAAAACTAGAACCCGCGGAAATTTTTCACGAGGTTTTGGAGCACCGCTGGTACATGTCCGAGCGCCTGGGCAAGGATGTCCCGATGCTTGATGCGGTTCGCTCCTATGTGAACGATGTGCTCAGTGCCAGAAGGGACGAAGAGGCGCTAATCGGCCCCACCACCGAACTGATTGCGCTAAATGAACCGGTGCCCTCCGGGACCATCGTCGTTGACGATGATGAGGAAGGCGACTGGCGGGATAAGGTCTAGGACCTAGCCATCGCAATTTGATACAGGGCAACGCTTGCTGCAATACCTGCGTTCAGGGATTCGGTTGCGGCTGAGATTGGGATCGAGACCACTTGATCGCAGTTCTCCTGGACCAATCGAGATAGACCCTTACCCTCTGAGCCAACTATTACCAAAAGTGGTCTGTCGGCAAGTGCAAGATCAGGCAGGCTGACATCGCCATCGCCATCTAGTCCGATTACAAACAAACCTTTTTGCTTGTATTCCTTGATGGCTTGGTTGAGGTTGGAAGCCAGTGCGACTGGGATTCTCGCCGCTGCCCCCGCACTCGTTTTCCAGGCAGAGGCAGTGACTCCGACGCTTCGGCGCTGCGGCAGAATCACACCGTGGGCACCAAAGGCTGCCACTGAGCGAATGATCGCTCCGAGGTTTCTCGGGTCGGTGATGCCGTCAAGTGCAACCAACAGTGGCGGTTGGCCTGAAGCCTTGGCACGATCCAGAAGTTCCATGGGGTGCTTATAGCTATAGGGCGGGACCTGCAGCGCAATTCCCTGGTGAACTGAGTCGCCACCGGTCATGCGGTCAATCTCTGGTCTTGTGACCTCATTGATTGGGATGTTGCGGTGATTGGCAATAGCAATTGCCTCTTTGACGCGGTCATCGATTTCGATGCGCTGGGCAATGAACAGAGCGGTAGCTGGAACCTTAGTCTTCAGAGCTTCTACAACCGAGTTACGGCCAGATAGCACCTCACCAGAAATTGCTCGCTGGCCCATGCCGGAACGACCTGCAACAAACTCACCCTTGCGAACCGGCTTAGCCGCTGCCTTAGGGCCCTTGGTGCCAGCCTTGAGTGCTGCCTGCTTAGCCTTGTGAGCTTTGTGGTAAGGGCGGTCCTCAGCCTTCGGAGTTGGCCCCCTACCCTCGAGAGCCTGCTTGCCATGGCCACCGGTGCCCTTGGTTGCGCCCTTTTTACCCTTTGCGGCGCCGGGTCTACCCAATTTAGCCATTAGTCAATCTCCAGTGTGTTGAGTCGGAAGCGTCAAATAGTTCGATGCCGCTTTGGGCTAATCGATCGCGAATCTGATCGGCACGAGCATAATCCTTGTTTGCCCGCGCCTGATTGCGCTCCTCGATCAAAGCCCTAATCAGGTGATCCAGGGCGTCGTGCTCTGGCACCTTGGAGGAGCCCCACTGTGAGGGAGCTAGACCCAAAACCTGGAGCATGGCATCAAGTTGGCAGCGCTTTTCATGGGCCTCACGAATGCGCTCGGCATCCAAATCGGCATTACCGGCACGAACCAGTTCGTGCATGACAGCCAGGGCGGCAGGCACATTGAGATCGTCGTCCAATTCAGCCACAAACTCATCGGGCAGGGCTGCAATCTCCAGGTCTGCGAAGCGAGTGTTCGAGAGTTCTCGGTCGCAACGCTCCAAGTAGCCATGCAAACGCTCAAGCGCGGTCTGTGCCTCTTGCAACACACTCGACTGGTAATCGAGCACCGACCGGTAGTGAGCACTCAACAGGTAGTAGCGAACGGCACTGGCAGGGGCCAGCTCAAAGAGAGCCTGCGAGGATACCGAGTTGCCAAGCGATTTAGACATCTTGGTGCCACCGGTGGTGATCAACCCGTTATGAATCCAGAAGTTTGCGAACTTGTGGCCAGCGGCACTCGATTGGGCTAGTTCGTTTTCATGGTGCGGGAAACGAAGGTCAAGCCCGCCACCGTGGATGTCAAAATGCTCACCCAGATATCTGGTTGCCATAGCAGAGCACTCGATGTGCCAACCTGGACGACCGAATCCAAACGGGGTGGACCAACCCGCCGATTCTGGTTCACCGGCTTTCAAGGACTTCCAGAGCGCAAAGTCTTGAGGGCGCTTCTTATCTGAAGCGGCTTCCTCCGAGTCCATCTGATCAATGCCCTGATTGGTCAGCTCACCGTAGTTGGGCCAACTTGCAGTATCAAAGTAAACATTCGAACTCCCGTCCAGGGCACGGTAGGCATGTCCTCGCTCGAGCAAAGTCTGAATCAGATCAATCATCTGTGGGATGTGACCGGTGGCACGGGGTTCGTAGGCAGGCGGTCTGATACCCAGGCGAAGATAGTCGTCACTGAAGGCACGCTCATTCTCAGCAGCCAACTGCCACCAGTTGGTGTTTGCCTCTTTGGCTTTTTCTAAGACCTTGTCATCGATGTCCGTGACATTTCTGACCAAAGTCACCTTATAGCCGCGGTATGCAAACCAGCGCGCAAGCTGGTCATAAACCAAGGCAGAGCGGAGGTGTCCAATGTGAGGGGCAGATTGCACGGTTGGACCGCAAACGTAGATTGATACCTCGGACTCACGAATTGGAGTGAATTCTCTAGTTTCTCCAGCGCGGGTATCAAACAACTTCATGGGCTAAAGCCTAGCTACGCCGGGCCAATAGAGCGGTTGCAACCGCGGCCACGCCGCGGGCATCGGAGAGAAAACCAAGACCATCGGTGGTGGTAGCCGCTACCGAAACTGGCGCATTCAACGCCTCAGAGAGGCGCTTTTCAAGTTCAGCTCTTCTTGGTCCGACCTTGGGTTTATCGCCAACAATCTGCACTGAAACATTTGAAACACTAAAGCCAGCCTCCGAGACCATCCTTAGCGTCTCGTTTAGAAATACCTCACCCGATGCACCTTTGAACTCTGGGCGATCGACTCCGAAGTTGCTGCCAATGTCTCCAAGTCCGGCCGCTGTCAAAAGGGCATCAACTACGGCGTGTGCAACGCTGTCGCCATCAGAGTGCCCCTCAAGTTTTGGAAGCTCAGGCCAGGTAAGCAACCCGAGCACCAGCTCACCTGAGTCGGAAAATTGGTGAGCATCTGTTCCAATTCCAACCCGCTGCGATGGTCGATTGAACTGCTGCAAATCTTCTGGAGTTGTTACCTTCAGCGCCTTTGCTGATCCCCTGACAACTTTTGTTGTGTGCCCAGCGGACTCCATCAACCCCGCTTCATCGGTGAAGTCAGCGGTAGCCTCATCAAGCGCTTTGCGAAGGCTGGCCACCTCAAAACCCTGAGGGGTTTGAACCGCGACCAAAGTTGAGCGATCGAGAGTCTTCAATACCGTGTCACCCTCGAGTTGCTTGATGGTGTCTGTGACCGGTAGCCCTGGAACCACGCTCTTAGCCTGTATCAGCGCCGCATCGACTGCCTCAAATACAACAGCCGGGGTGAAGCACCTGGCGGCATCATGGACCAAAACAGTTGGTGTGGTCACAAGTGCCAATCCATTTTTCACAGACTGCTGCCTGGTTGCCCCACCGGCAACGACCTGAGCTGACACATCGAAGCGGGAAGCGATCTCTTGGAAGACTTCAAGGTGATCTTCCGGTGCAACAATGATCAGCTGAATCGGCTTGAGGTTAGTAATCACCGAGAGCGCATGCTCCAAGATGGTGGCTTCAGATATTTGAACCAAAGCCTTGGGGATACCGAGCCCAAGACGCTCGCCCTTGCCGGCAGCGACCAGGATTAGGGCAGACTTCACTTCTAGGAAGCCAGAACCTTGTCAAGCTCAGCGGAGGCCTTCTCCTCATCGACCTTGCGAGCCAATGCGAGCTCGGAAATCAGAATCTGACGAGCCTTGGCTAGCATGCGCTTCTCTCCAGCCGATAGACCGCGGTCCTGATCGCGACGCCATAGGTCACGAACGACCTCGGAAACCTTGACAACATCGCCGGAGGCTAGCTTCTCGAGGTTTGCCTTGTAACGCCTTGACCAGTTGGTTGGCTCTTCGACGAATTCTGCACGCAGCACATCGAAAACCTGCTGCACACCCTTCTTGTCGATGACATCACGAATACCGACCATCTCAACGTTTGCCGCTGGAACCTGGATGATGAGATCACCTTGAGCAACCTTGAGTTTTAGATAGGTTTGGGTCTCACCGCGAATGGTCTTTTCGGAGACTTCAATGATTTCCGCGGCCCCGTGGTGTGGATATACGACGGTCTCGCCAACTTCAAACTTCATAAACTTCTTTCGGCTCCAAAAGCCTGATTTTACCACAGGAATGCCAGTTCTCCTAGGTTAGAATTGGCCGAGAAACAGCCTCCGGAGGACCCTTGCAAATCAAGAAAATCGCGACCTTGACTTCACTTGTGCTGGCCACAGCCCTGCTTTCAGGCTGCTCGCTATCCCGCGAGGTTACCTCCCTAGAGATGTACGCTCCAAGCGACGGCACCATGGTTGACGCAGAGTCGCTGAAGGCACGAAACGTCATGATCATCAAGGGTTCGGGAAACAAGGCACTGCTGATTGGAAGCTTCGTGAACTCTGGCATGGAGCCAGTCATGGCATCGCTGCAGACCACGGATTCAACTGGCGAAGAGATTCGCGTCGCTTTCGAGGTAAAGCCCTCGGGAAAGTTTGACCTTGGTTACAACGGCACCGAGGGTGTTTTGCTCAGCCTGGACTCCAAGCCAGGTTCGCTGCACACAATTTACGTTTCCGACGGCTCAGACCCAATTGAGCTTGTTGTCCCAGTGATGGACGGCTCGCTTGCTGAATACCGCCCGTTCGTAGAGTCTTTGAACTAAACCTCGAACTTATAGCCAAGCCCGCGCACAGTTAGCAGGTGTCTTGGTCTTGAAGGATCCTCTTCGATTTTCGAACGAATTCTCTTCACGTGAACATCGAGCGTCTTAGTGTCGCCAAAGTAGTTTGATCCCCAGACGCGATCGATGATTTGACCTCGAGTCAGCACTCGGTTGAGGTTCTCCATCAAAAGTTCTAGCAGCTCAAATTCCTTCAGTGGCATTTGAACTGGCTCGCCATTCACGCTGACAGTGTGACGCTCAATGTCCATCACCACCGGTCCGGCCTTGAGTAGACCGGGCTCATGCTGAACAGTCTCGCGACCACGGCGCAACACCGCCTTCATTCGAGCTAGCAACTCACGAGTTGAATAAGGCTTAGTCACGTAGTCGTCTGCACCCAGCTCTAGGCCAACCACCTTGTCAATCTCGGCGTCCTTTGCAGTGAGCATGATGATCGGGACCTGGGACTCGGCTCGGATGACGCGACAAACCTCGTTACCAGAGAGTCCAGGGAGCATCAGATCAAGCAAAATCAAATCGGGGTTGTGGGAGTGAAACAGCTCAACAGCAGCATTGCCATCTTCTGCCTCGACAATGTCGTAGCCCTCTTTTTGTAAGAGATATACCAGCGGCTCTCTCAAGCCAATTTCATCTTCAACAACTAGCACCCTAGGCATTAGCCCTCCTGAATGGTTATTGGTAGGCGCAGAGTGAAGGTTGAACCAACACCCTGCTTAGAAAACAGCTTGATTTGACCGCCGTGATTGGCGGCAATGTGTTTCACGATTGCAAGACCGAGGCCGGTTCCGCCGGTTTCGCGCGATCTTGATGGGTCGACCCGGTAAAAGCGCTCAAAAATACGCTCCTGCTCGGACTCTGGGATTCCGATTCCAGAGTCACTGACCGAGATCTCTGCTACGCCGTCCACCTCTTTTAGGCCAACTCCAACTTGAGTGCCAGGCTCGGAATAAACGATGGCGTTTTCAATCAAATTTCTGACTGCCGTTGCCAGCATCTCGTAGTCACCCAAAATCTTGAGTGAATCCGAGGTTGCCCCTTGAACCCTGATGTTGCGTTTTTCAGCCAGCACTTGATTGCGCTCTATGGCATCGGTGACAACCGCCGCTAAATCAACTTCACGGGCATTCTCCAAGCCGGCGGCACTTTGCACTCTAGAAAGCTGCATCAACTCCTGAACCAGGTTCGCCAATCTCTGGCTCTCACGAATCAAGGAGTTGGAAAACTTCTCGATCATTTTTGGGTCATCACCTGCACCCTGGATGGCTTCCGCCAAAAGCCCGATCGCTCCGATGGGCGTCTTGAGTTCGTGAGAGACATTTGCCACGAAATCTCTTCTAGTGTCTTCTAGCTTCTTCGCTTCGGTGCGGTCATCTACAAGCAGCATCATGTATTTCTCACCGAAGCGAGCGGCGCGAGCTTGCACCCATACCGGTTCACGCTGCAGGCCGGTCTCCAAGAGCATTTCCTCGACCACAGCTCCGGTTTGGTTTCGTGCGCGGTCGCAAAGCTTCACTAGAGATGAGTGAATCAAACGACGGTTTTGAACCAGGCCAAACTGAACCGCGCCGGGAGAAGCCCTGAGGACATTGTTGTTTTCGTCCAGCACCACTCCAGCGGTGGCAATTACGTCCACTACCTGCGAGGCAACCTGTTCGAACGCATCGACCTCGGTTTCAGAGGTCTTGCCCCGAGAGGACCACAAGCCCATTTCGCTCCGCTTCAAGTGTTTACCAGGTTAACTAACCAGGACTGTGCCTAGACTAAATCAGGGTGTGCGAATCTGACTCAGAGTTATCGGCTGGTTTGCAACGAATTAAGCAAATGTTTGCTTTGAGTCTGAAAGCTAATCGCACCCAGTAAGGAAGCGGAGATGGGCATGCGTCAGGTTTTTCAGCAGGAGCTAACCGAGGTTCAAGACCGTTTAGTGCAATTGGCAGAGGCTGCCGAGACCATCATGGACAAGGCTTCCCGTGCCTTCCTGAACTCGGATGTGTCACTTGCGGACGAGGCTCTCGCTCTCGCTGCCAGCAACGAAGAGAAGGCCCTTGGACTTGATGAGCTGGTAATCAAGGTCCTGGCAACTCAGTCACCAGTTGCTCGCGATCTTCGTATTTTGGTTTCTGCGCTGAGAATGAGCGCATCTATTGAGCGCATGGGTGCGCTGGCATCTCACATCGCAGCAATCGCCCGCTACCGTTTCCCTGGCAGTGCAGTCCCAGCTTCGCTGCGCAAGACTTTCGAAGACATGGCTCGCATCGACCTTGAGCTGGTCTCCAAAGCGATCAAGCTTTTGGGCAACACCGATCTCGATCTAGCACGCGAGATTCAGGCTCAGGACGAGGCGGTTGACCGCCTGCACCGAAAGGTGTTCGAGGTTGTGCTCGCAGACGACTGGAAAGAGAACGCGATGTTCACGGTAGACGTGATCCTAGCCTCGCGCTACTTCGAGCGCTTTGCTGACCACGTAGTCGACATCTCCTCAAAGGTCAGCTTCTTGCAGACCGGCGAGTGGACTGAGAACTAACTACTTCTTGCCCTGATTTGCAACGGCTGCAGCACCTGCGGCAGCTGCCTCTGGATCTAAATACTCGCCACCCGCAACCGCCGGCTTGAAGTTCTCATCCAATTTGTAGTGAAGCGGGATCCCGGTCGGGATGTTCAACTCAGCAATTTCCTCATCTGAAACGTTGTCAAGGTGCTTCACCAGCGCTCGCAACGAGTTTCCGTGGGCAGTGATTAGGACTGTCTTGTGCTCAGTAAGTTTTGGAGCAATGGTCGAGTGCCAGTAAGGCAGCATGCGAACCAGGACGTCCTTGAGACACTCGGTTCTTGGCAGGGCATCACCTAAGTCGGCATATCGCTCGTCGTGCGCTTGTGAAAATTCATTGTCATCCGCAATTGGCGGTGGTGGAACATCGTAGCTACGACGCCAAATCTGAAACTGCTCTGGGCCGTACTTGTCTAGGGTCTCAGCCTTATCCAGCCCCTGAAGCGCTCCATAGTGGCGCTCGTTTAGACGCCAAGAGCGCTCAGTTGGAATCCAGTTGCGATCAATCTGATCTAGGGCGATGTGAGCAGTATTGATTGCTCTTTTTAGAACGGAGGTGAAAAGTACATCTGGCTTGAGGCCTGACTTTGCAAGAAGCTCACCGGCACGCTTAGCCTCTTCGCGACCCTGTTCGCTTAGGTCGACATCCACCCAGCCGGTGAATAGGTTTTTTTGGTTCCAGGTGCTGTTGCCGTGTCTAAGCAGAATCAGGTTGTAAGTCATAGCCCAAAGTTTAGTCAACGCTGGGCAGCAGATCCTTGGCCTGCTCGATGTCGATTCCACTGGCCTGACAAAGATCAACAAACAGTGGCCGCAGCTGCAGCACAATGACCTGCTCACTGAGTGGAAGTTGCGGATATACCCCTAGCTCCGGTGCAAGTTTTACCAGGTACTTTCGAGCCTTGTGCGAAAGGGAAAAGTCATCCAGCGAGCTCTCCAAAAGATCTACCGCTATTAGAAACTTTGCAGTGAGCTGCGCAAGTTCTGGTCTGGGCCTTAGGTCCCTAACCAAGAAATCCACCCTCCGCACCACGACCCTCAGGTTTCGCGTGGCTAGATCCATGCCTTCCAACAGAACTAGCTGATCTTTGATCTGCTGCTTTGCCCAGCGATAGAAGGGGCTGATCTTGCCAATTGAAATCGCACTTTCAAGAGACGCTCTCCAGTTGTCGATCAGTGGCTGAGTCTTTCTGATCCGATCCAGCGCACCATCTGCCAGTTGAACATCTGGGGTCAGTAGCACCGAGCGCACATCACCCAGGGTTTCTTTGAAAATGGAGAAGAGCTGTGCGGCGTCGGCACGAGCAAGTTTGATTGGATTCCTCGGCAACAGCGCGGTGAATAAAAGTGCCACTAGGCCACCAATAACACCGTCCAGCACTCTCGCGTAAACGCCGCCAGTTGGCACCTGTAATAGCTGCACTAGCACCGCCTGAATCGCTGCGGTTAGTGCGAATGCTGGGTTTGCTGAGATGAATCTGGCAACCAAGAGGGCGAGCAAAATTGCCACCAAAAGCTGAATGCTTCCAGCACCGAAAAGCAGCAGCAATGTTTCGCTAAGTCCAACGCCCAACGTCATGGCGAGCGCCGTTGCTGCAACTCGATCTGGCCTGGTGTCACGGGCCAAACCAAGTGAGGAGATGGCAACCGTGACAGCTAGAAGTGGAACTGGGTGCCCCAATAAAAAGTAGGCGATTGCATAGGCGGTTGTCGCCGCCATGGCAATTTGTAAAATTGCCCAGAGTGAGTCTTTGACTCTGGCGCTACCACCTCGAAGCTCAAACATTTTTGCGGCTGAGCTTGAAGGCGGCGGGCCTTGGCAAATTAGCGGCCTTGCCAGCATCATGCGGAACTAGAACCTGCTGAGAAGCCTGGTAAAGGTTCTGGCCGACTCGAACGCTTAGGTCCAGGTAAGGGGTATTTCGAGAAAGCAGTGCCAGTGCGATGGAACCAAGCTCAAAGTGAAGGCCCGCAGCTAAGACTTTGCCAACAGTCTTTTCTTGATATTCAATCGCGTCACCTGGGTTGCACAGCACATCGCCCTGTTCCAGGTGCAGCAGTGCAATTCGACGAGGTGGGTGTCCAAGATTGTGTACCTTAGCGACGCTCTCTTGGCCTCGATAGCAGCCCTTGGATAAGTGCACGGCACTAGAAAGCCAGTCAAGTTCATGCGGCAGGGTCTTATCGTCGATGTCGCTGAGCTCTGGACGGCCTGCTGCGATTCGCAGCGCTTGATAAGCCATCAGGCCGGCTCTGGCGAGCTTTGGTGGCTCAGCCATCAAATACTCGCGATAGGGAAAGCTTGCTCGGTCATTGGCATAGCGAACGCTCGTGGTCGATTCTTTCGAATATGGGTCTACCCACACTGGTGCATCGGTCTCAAGCTCTGTGAAGGCTCCTACTACTAGGAAATCAACCGTGGAGATTTTGACCTTCGATCTGAAGACCATCTTTTCAAGCCAGGCAATTAGTGCGGCTCTTGATTCGAACGGGGTTATTACCAGGACCGATTCCTCAGTGGCGATGACTTTGAGCTGAAATTCGATGTGTCCGTTGGGGCTCAGCAGCAGTGCCTCAGCACTATCCCCCGGCTTTAGGCCTTGAATGTTTTGACTCGTTAGTGAGTGCAGCCACTTTTTGGCATCCGGGCCAGAGACCTCAAAGACCGCCATGTCTTCACGCAGCACATAGGCCTGGCCCTCGACAAGCTGACGCTGCTCGTTTAGCGGATTGCCAAAGTGTTGGTTACTCAACCTTTTCCAACCTTGCCGATGCGTGGGACTTCAGGGGTTGGCCAAGGGCTGCCATGTCCCATGCCCACAGCAGTGCCCCTTCAACCAGCCCCATCAATCGAGTGCCAGCGTTGTATTCCTTGGCGTTTGGAGAGCGCAGGACTGCATCGGTTGCGAGATCGATTCTCGCGCCTTTGATTTGGCCAAAATAAAGCTCTGCGACGCCCTGGGGGTGCACGATGAGAGCCTCGATGTCAAAGCCACCATTTTTATTGCGCCAGAGTTCGAGATCCTCGCGAACCGTCAAAAGCTTGGTGCCATCGGAAGGAAGAAGTCCCGGACCAGCATCCGAGGAGGATGCGGGTCTGGAGAGCGAGAAATAACCGCGCTCCTGAGCAATCAGGTTGCCCGAGCCGTCCTTGACCTCGGCTGCAAATTCAACTTTGCCCAGCGGCAATGGTCTGAATGAAGCGGTTTGAAAAAACTCATTCTCGTTGGCATTTTCATCGATGGAGTAGCTCACTACTCCGCTACCGCGCCAGTCACCCAGTAGAAAGGTGAAGGGGGTTAGCTCAATTGGCAAATCGTCTGGGATGACGAACAAAGTTAGCGCTGACCCTTAAAGAGCTTGTATAGAACCAAGGCGGAGACCCCGCCAATCGCCAAAGAGGCAAGAACCAACAGTCCGGTGAAGAAAATTTCGAGTGCCAAGAGCATGCCTAAATCCTAACCCAGCAGCTTGAAAAGCGTGAGTAGACCCAAGATTGCGAAGCTGCCAGCCGCAACATAGACCTGCTGTCGAACGGTGTCCTTGGTCTTCGCAGAAATCAGGTGCTCGATGCTCACCAAGGCAATCGATGCAGCCGCAATCGCTGAAAAGTAGGTGTAGGTGCGTTCGGGGTCAACAAAGTTGAGCGTGAGAAGCCCAGAAATCAGGACCCCTACCCAGATCAAAATGATCTGTACCCACTGCTTGCTCACAGCACAAACTCTATCCGCAAAGCCATTCGCCACTATCATTTGGGTATCTGGAGGGCGGGTATGGCGACAGTTTTATTGATCACCCCCTCGCAAGATGCGCTCGCTTCGCAATTTGAACTTCTTGGCCACAGTGTCACACACATCGCACCCGATGCCGCAGAAATCGCAAACGCCAAATCACACGACCTCACGGTCTTGGATTGTCGACAGGACTTGATTGCCGCCCGCGGAATTGCCCGTATTTTGGTTGCTGCAGGCTGGGACACCCCGGTGATTCTCTTGGTTCAAGACCAAGCCCTTGCGGTTATCACCACGGAGTGGGGAGCCAGTGACTTCCTATTGGCTAACGCATCGCTCGCCGAAATTGATGCCAGAGTCAGACTTGCCGTTGGCAAGACTCAAACCCAAACGGCCAGAGTGAACACCGGCCTTGTAATCGACGAGGTCAGCTACACGGCAAAAATCAACGGTCGAACGCTTGATCTGACATTCAAAGAATTTGAACTCCTACGCCATCTGAATGACAACCCCGGTCGAGTTTTCACCCGAGAGCAACTGCTAAGTGAGGTGTGGGGGTATGACTACTTCGGTGGCACTCGAACCGTCGATGTTCACATTCGAAGATTGAGAGCCAAACTTGGCGAAATGGAATCGCTAATCGGCACGGTGCGAAATGTTGGATACCGCTTGGATCCAAATCAAGAGGGCGAGAGTGACTGAAAATTAACTTTCCGCTCACCCGCAACCTGTAAAGATTGTTCTTATGTCAGAAGAGACCACGGCTATTTTTCGCCCAGACTCGCAACCCGATCTACCCCATGATCGATTTTTAGACCGCGAGCTGAGCTGGCTTGACTTCAATCAAAGGGTTTTAGAACTGGCTGAAGATAGAAGCATTCCGCTTCTGGAGCGCGTGAACTTTCTGAGTATTTTTGCCTCAAACCTGGATGAGTTCTTCATGGTGCGAGTGGCATCGCTAAAGCGCAGGGTCGCAACTGGAATCGCTGTTCAATCAGCGGCAGGATTTAGCCCTCAAGAGGTGCTGGTGCGAATTTCAGAGCGTACTCGCGAATTACAGGCTCGACACTCAAGATTGTTTCGAGATGAGATTTCTCCAGCACTAGAGCGTCACGGGATTCATGTCACGCATTTCGGAAAGCTCAACGATGCGCAAAAGGCCGCACTTCACAACTATTTTCAGCTGAATGTTTTTCCGGTTCTAACTCCTTTGGCGGTTGACCCCGCTCACCCATTCCCTTACATCTCGGGGCTCTCTCTCAACCTTGCAGTTGTGCTGCGTAACCCGCAGTCCGGATCCGAGCACTTTGCGAGAGTAAAAGTGCCGCCGCTACTACCTCGTTTTGTTGAGGTAGAAGGGGCGGAGCGAACCTATGTCCCCCTTGAAGATGTCATGGGCGAGTTCCTATCTGAACTGTTCCCAGGCATGGATGTGGTGAAACATCACGCCTTCCGAGTCACTCGAAATGAGGATCTGGAAGTGGATGAGGACGAAGGTGAAAACCTTCTGGTTCAGCTCGAAAAGGAGCTCTTGCGGAGAAGATTTGGACCACCGGTAAGACTCGAAGTTGCCGAAGATATCGACCCTCAAGTTTTAGAACTGCTCTCTCGTGAACTCGATGTCGAGGCACACGACATCTACCACCTGCCGGAGCCTCTAGATCTTCGCTCACTCAACGCGATCGCGTTTTTGAAGTATCCGGAGCTTCACTTCGAACCACATCAGATCACTACTAACCGCTACCTGCAGTCCGAGGATGATGAGGCGGCGGATATCTTTGGAGCGCTTCGTCAGCGCGAAGTTTTGGTTCACCACCCTTATGAGTCCTTTGCCACCTCTGTCCAGGCGTTCTTGGAGCAGGCTGCAGCGGATCCTCAGGTCTTAGCAATCAAGCAGACGCTCTATCGAACCAGTGGTGATTCACCGATTGTCGATGCCCTGATTGATGCAGCGGAAGCCGGCAAGCAGGTTCTGGCACTGGTTGAGATCAAGGCTCGATTTGACGAGCAGAACAACATCGGCTGGGCTAGAAAGCTCGAAGCCGCAGGTGTTCACGTGGTTTACGGGATCGTTGGCCTAAAGACCCACTGCAAGCTATCCCTGGTCATACGCCAAGAGGGTAACCAGCTGCGTCGCTACTGTCACATCGGAACCGGTAACTACAACCCCAAGACTGCTCGCTACTACGAGGACCTTGGTCTTCTCACCTCTCGGCAGTCAGTGGGTGAAGACCTGACCAAGCTCTTCAACCAGCTTTCTGGATTCTCCTCTGCTCCTGAGTACCAGTCACTGCTGGTCTCACCAAACGGTGTCAGGAATGGTCTTACCGCACGCGTGCAGCGCGAGATCGAGCACAAGCAAGCCGGACGCCCAGCAAAGATTCGCCTGAAGATGAACTCCCTCGTTGATGAGCAGATCATCGATCAGCTCTACCTAGCCTCAATGGCTGGGGTTGAGGTCGAGGTTCTGGTGCGCGGCATGTGTGCATTGAAGCCAGGTGTGCCTGGACTGAGTGAAAACATCAAGGTGCATTCGGTTTTAGGTCGCTACCTAGAGCATTCACGCATCTTCTCGTTTGAAAACGGAGGGGATCCCGATATCTACATCGGCAGTGCTGACATGATGCATCGCAACCTAGATCGCCGAGTTGAGGCTCTGGTGAAGATCACGCAAACCGATCAAATCAAAGAGCTCAAGGAGCTGCTTGATTTGGGAATGAGCGACAAGGTCTCGCTGTGGACCCTTGCCAGCTCAGGATCCTGGCATCGCCAGACCACCTCCCCCACTGGAGCTCCGCTGATTGACATGCAAGACGAGCTGATGGCTCGAACGCTCACGAAGAAGCGGAGTCGCTAATGACCATTTATGCAGCTGGTGTGGTGCCTTGGCGCGAGGTGGGAAACTCAATCCAGGTGCTGCTCGTCCACCGCGAAAACTACAACGACTGGGGCTTTCCCAAGGGCAAGCAGGATCCAGGAGAGCTGCTTCCCGAGACTGCGGTTAGAGAGCTGAAAGAAGAGGCGTCGATCTCAGTCAAACTAGGTCGAAAGCTCGACATCATTCGCTACACAGTGGGCACCGAGGACAAAGAGGTTCACTATTGGGCGGCCAAGGTTAAGCCAAAGGCAGCCAAGAAGCAGAAGTTTGTGGCGAACGAGGAGATTGCAAAGTGTGAGTGGGTGGCTGCGGATAAAGCGGCTGACCTATTGACCTACGAACACGATCAGAACCTCCTGAAGCTCTGCCTTGAGCTGCACCAGGCCAAGGAGCTTGAGACCAGGGCTATCATCATCCTTCGACACGCCAAGGCGACACTGCGCTCTGATTGGAAGGGCGAGGAGGCCAAGCGGCCACTGCTGCCAGAAGGTGAAATTCAGGCCAAACGGCTAGTGAATCTGCTTGCCGCCTACGGACCAAAGCAGCTTGTCACGTCGCCTTGGAAGAGGTGTTGGGACACCATTGCCCCATATGCCAAAAAGACCAAGCGCACTCTGGTTGAGCGTGGTCAGCTGACCGAGCTCTCCAATAAGCGCAGACCGATCAGCACCAAAAAGGTGGTTGATGCGCTGCTTGGAAAGTCAAAGTCTGGATTGATTTGCACTCATCGTCCAGCATTGCCAAGTGTGCTTGAACCGCTGGCAGCCGCTGCAAGTAAGGACCTAAAGAAGCACATTATGGAGGCTGCAGCGCTTAGACCCGGCGACTTCATTGTGCTTCGACTGACTCTGGGCTCTAAACCCAAAGTGGTGGGTGCAGAGTGGTGTCTGGCATCTGAGGATTAAGGGCTGAATTCACCTTCTGTTAACCTTTTGCGAGGCATTTCTTCGCCAATTGTTCATAAAGTTAACGACGTCGACTTCCTAAGGAAATTGTGGCGTCTTTGATTCGTTCGGTTGCAGCTGCGGTCACCGTGTTGACCCTCTCGGGTTGCGCACTCAATGAGATTGGGTTACCTGAGACTGACTCTGATCTTTTTGGCACCTTGAACGGCTCTGGAGCTTCGTCGGTTGCCTCAGCTCAGGAAGCTTGGGTGGCGAGTTTTCAGTCACTCAACCCTGACGTGACAATCAACTACGACCCAACCGGTTCCGGCACCGGTCGTTCGCAATTCTTTGAGGGTGCGGTGGCCTTTGCTCAATCTGACTCTTATTTCAAAGACGAAGAACTTGAGCTTGAATCCCCTAACTGCGTCCCCGGCTCAGGCAATTGGGAGATCCCGGTTTACATCTCGCCTATCGCCGTTCTGTTCAACCTTGAGGGCATCAAGAGCATAAATCTGACACCTCAGACCTTGGCAAAAATCTTCACCGGCGAAATCAAGCGCTGGGACCACCCCGAGCTCGTCGAAACGAACCCCGGAGTAAACCTTCCCGACCTGGGTATCACCGCTGTGCACCGCTCTGATAAATCTGGAACCACTGGAAACTTCACTGACTATCTAGCCCAGCTCGCACCTGAGATTTGGGAAGCAGGCAAGACCGAGGAGTGGCCCGCGGAATATGGTGGCGAGGGTGGTAACACCACGGCCGGCGTAATCGCTGCGCTGCAGGCAAACGGCACCATCGGATATGCGGACGCCTCACGACAAGGTGAGCTAGGAGCAGCAGCGCTTTTGGTCGGCGATGAGTTTGTAAAATTCACCCCCGAGCGAGCTGCAAAGTTGATTGACGCGTCGGAAATTGCCGATGGTAGACCTGCCAACTCTCTCGCCTACAAACTGAATCGCAAGACTAATGACCCTAGCGTTTATCCGGTTGCCTTGGTCACATACCTGATGGGTTGCAACGTCTACCAAAACAGTGCCACCGGGTTGCTGGTCAAGGAGTACGCCAAGTACATCAACTCGGAAGCGGGCCAGATTGCGGCTCAGGAATTCGCGGGCTCCTCGCCAATTACTGAAACTACAAGAGCAAAAAACCAAGCAGTGATTGAGGCGATCCGATGACTCAGCGTCCGGTGCGCCGAGTGGGTGATGTGGTTTTTGCAGGGCTGGCCAGAGTCTCAGGTGTCAGCATTCTCGCGACGCTCGCTCTCGTCGCCGCGTTCTTGATAATTCAAGCAACCCCGGCTTTTTATGCCGATGATCTATATGCCGCACCAGATGGATTCTGGGCTTATGTTGCTCCTTACGTCTTTGGCACCGTCTACGGTTCGGCTATTGCACTGGTAATTGCAACTCCGCTAGCGATCGGCATCGCGCTATTCATTTCGCACTATGCCAATCGCAAAATCGCCCAGACCCTTGGTTATCTCATTGATCTGCTTGCGGCTATCCCATCGGTGGTTTATGGCCTTTGGGGCATCCAGGTACTGGCTCCATTTCTCAACCCGAGCTACTCCTGGCTGAATGAAAACCTCGGATGGATCCCCCTCTTCGGCGGCCAGCTCTCCGCCACAGGAAGAACCATGCTCACCGTTGGCATCGTGCTTGCGATCATGATCTTGCCAATCATGGCGGCCCTGATTCGCGAGGTTTTCTTGCAAACTCCAAGACTCAACGAGGAGGCTGCCCTGGCCCTCGGTGCCACCAAGTGGGAGATGATTCGCTTGGCTGTAATCCCATTTGGCCGACCAGGCATTGTTTCGGCTGCCATGCTCGGACTTGGTCGCGCCCTTGGCGAGACCATGGCGGTGGCGTTGGTGCTCTCCCCCTCGGCAGTGATCTCGTTTGCGCTACTAACTTCTACAAATCCAAACACCATCGCAGCCAACATTGCTCTGCAGTTCCCTGAGGCCGGCGGTAGCTACGTGAACCTCTTGATTGCAACCGGTTTGGTGCTCTTCGCAATCACCCTGCTGGTTAACTCGATTGCCCGCGGCATTCTTGCTAGAAGTGCGGTTGGGGGTGGCAAATGAGCATTGAATTTGCACGTCCTGCCTCGCTGAGCATGAAGGGCTCGCTACCGAGGCTCTTCAACCCACTGCTTGGAATTGCCTCGATCGCGGCAGGGTTTTTCACGGCTTTCGCTACCGCCAGCGAATCCGGTCCTGGCCTGGTCCCTGGCGCTCTGGTCGCGGCGTTCGGATTTGTGTCTATCTCGGTCTTGGTGTCCCGGCTGATCGAGGGCAAGCGCAAGGCAACCGATCGTTTGGTTACCTCTTTAGTAACCGGGGCATTTCTGCTCGCACTCGTGCCCTTGATTTCACTGGTTGCAACCGTCTTGACTCTGGGCTCCAAACGTTTTGATCTCGAGTTCTTCACCTATTCGATGAGAAACATCTTGGGCGAGGGCGGTGGCGCAATTCACGCAATTGTTGGCACCTTGGAGATCACCGCACTGGCGACTTTGTTCTCAGTTCCGATTGGCATCATGACCGCGATTTATCTGATTGAGTACGGTCGTGGCAAGCTCGCAAAGGCAGTCACATTCCTAGTGGATGTCATGACCGGTATCCCATCGATCGTGGCTGGCTTGTTTGCCTATGCGGTGTTTGCTTTGATCTTTGGCCCAGGTGTCCGAATGGGAATCGCAGGCTCAGTAGCACTTTCGGTCTTGATGATCCCGGTAGTTATTCGATCGACCGAAGAGATGCTGAAGATTGTTCCGAACGAATTGCGTGAGGCATCACTTGCACTGGGTGTCCCAAAGTGGCTAACGGTTGTAAAGGTCGTGTTGCCGACCGCAATCGGAGGCATCGTCACAGGAGGCATGATTGCCATTGCACGTGTCATCGGTGAGACCGCACCGCTTCTGCTGGTGGCTGGATTTACGTCCTCGATGAACTACGACCCCACCGATGGTCGAATGATGACGCTTCCAGTATTCGTCTACACCTCCTACGCAAACGTTGGAACCAACTTCCAGGCCTACATCGATAGAGCTTGGGCTGGTGCGCTGACACTGATGTTGATAGTGATGATCCTCAACCTGGGAGCAAGGTTGGTTTCGAAGTTTTTTGCTCCTAAGAAAGGCTAGAAATGGCAAAGCACCTTGAACTTCAAGACCTAAACGTCTACTACGGCAACTTTCTAGCCGTCGAAGGTGTGAGCATGGAGATTGAACCTCGTTCCATCACTGCCTTCATCGGTCCATCAGGTTGCGGTAAGTCGACATTGCTGCGCACCATCAATCGCATGCACGAGGTTATCCCTGGCGCTCGCGTTGAGGGCAAGTTGCTTGTTGATGGCGAAGATCTCTACGGTCCCGACATCGACCCGGTAATGGTTCGTCGTCATGTCGGAATGGTATTTCAAAGACCTAACCCGTTTCCCACTCTCTCAATTCGGGACAACGTGCTTGCTGGCTACAAGCTCAATAACTCCAAAATGACAAAATCCGAAGCCGACGACCTGGTGGAAAAATCACTGGTTGGTGCGAACCTATGGAATGAGGTCAAAGACCGCCTAGACAAGCCGGGTGCAGGACTTTCGGGTGGTCAGCAACAGCGACTTTGCATCGCCAGGGCGATCGCGGTTGAACCGAGCGTGCTTTTGATGGATGAACCAACCAGCGCGCTGGATCCAATCTCCACCCAAGCAATTGAAGACCTGGCCTTTGAGCTCAAGGAGCGCTTCACGGTTGTGATCGTTACACACAACATGCAGCAGGCGGCTCGAATCTCCGACATGACTGCATTTTTCAACATTGCCGGTTCTGGACAGCCCGGAAAGTTGATCGAGTACGACAAGACCGACAAGATTTTCTCTAACCCTTCCGTGCAGCAGACTGAGGACTACGTCTCCGGGCGCTTCGGCTAGAAACAAAAACTTCCATCTCATGGTTTAGTTAGCCATGATCGAAAACGTCACCGCGGACCTGCCTGAGCTATATGCCGGGGACGGGAAGCCGGCCCGAGTTTTGGTCACCGGAGCCACAGGCTACATTGGCGGACGATTGATTCGAGAGCTACTCGCTCATAACTACCGGGTAAGAGTTCTGGTTCGTAACGCCGACAAACTTCGAGACTACCCCTGGGTGCACCAGGTTGAGATCACAGAGGGTGATGCCGCTAACCCCGAAGTGCTGGATAAAGCGCTGCAAAACATCAACGTGGCCTACTACCTTTTGCACGCGCTGAACTCACCAAAAAACTTTGAACAAGAAGAAGCAGATCTAGCAACCAAGTTCGCTACCGCAGCCAAAGCTAATCAGGTGGAACGAATTGTTTACCTCGGCGGAATGACCTCGAGTGATGACCAACTCTCACCGCACATGGCTGCCAGAACCGAGACCGGAGAGATTCTAAGACGCAGTGGTGTTCCCACCATTGAACTTCGCGCCGGGGTGGTAATTGGTTCAGGGTCTGCTTCTTTTGAGATGCTGCGTCACCTCACGGAGCGTTTACCAATCATGGTCACACCAAAGTGGCTGAAGAATCGCATCCAACCAATTGCCATCAGAGATGTCCTTAGATACCTGGTCGGCTCGGCCACCATCGACAAATCGGTAAACCGAGTATTCGACATCGCTGGGCCGGATGTCTTTACCTACATGGAGATGATGCAGCAGTATGCCGAGGTTGCCGGCCTCAGGCGAAGAATCATCATTCCGCTTCCGGTTCTAACTCCAAGACTGGCCTCAGGCTGGATTGGGCTTGTGACTCCAGTTCCGGTCACCTTGGCAAAACGCTTAGTGGCGTCTCTGAAGCACGAGGTGGTGGCCAAGGAAGACGACATCCGCAAATACATCCCGGATGCTCCGGGCGGGAGAACCACCTTCAAAAGGGCAGTTGAACTGGCTTTGACAAGAGTCAAGGACTTAGAGGTGGAGACTCGTTGGTCGAACGCCACCACACCGGGCACTCACTCTGAACCTCTGCCCACCGATCCCGACTGGGCTGGTGGTTCGCTGTATGTCGATCAACGTGAATACGTCAGCAACGACTCCCAGGAGGAGATCTGGAAGCGTATTGAGGCTATCGGTGGAGACAACGGTTACTCGACCGCAACCTGGGCTTGGGAGCTCCGCGGTCTGATGGACCGCTTTGTTGGCGGTGTTGGTCTCAGGCGCGGTCGCCGCGACCCCAACACCCTGATGGAGGGTGAGGCACTGGATTTTTGGCGAGTAGAAAAGATAGAGAGACCGAATCTGCTGCGACTAAGAGCCGAGATGAAACTTCCGGGTTTGGCTTGGTTGGAATTCAGAACCTACAAACTCCCCAACGGCCAGACACTGCTGGTTCAGCGTGCCTTCTTCCACCCCAAAGGGCTCTTCGGTCACGCCTACTGGGCAGCGGTATTTCCAATGCACGGCATAGTTTTCCCATCGATGGCAAAGAAACTAGCGGGGAAGGGCTGCAAGAAGGCTCCAAATAGCTAGGCTTTGGCAATGACCAGAATCCGTTTTGCAGTTATTGCTCTGCTCTTTGTCGGATTCGTCTGGGGTGCCGCCTTTGTGCTTATGAAAGACGCAATTGAGCAGCAGCCCTACATGGATTTTCTGGCTACCCGCTTTACGGTTGCTGCCCTTGCCATGATCGTGCTGCGACCGAGAATTTCGCTCAGCTTTGCAAAGGGCGACATCGGTTTCGGTGCCCTAATTGGCAGCGTGCTGGCGCTTGGTTACATAACCCAAACTATTGGCCTAGAGGCAACCACGGCCGCGATGAGCGGTTTTCTCACCGGCCTATATGTGATCTTGACCCCACTACTGGCTTGGCTGGTACTCAAGCAAAAGATCTCTCTCAAAATCGCGCTTGGAGCGATTTTGGCGGCAGTTGGATTAGGGATTCTCTCCGGTGCAGCCGAGAGCGTGGAGTTTCAAATCGGTCAGCTCTGGCTGATTGCCTGTGCCGTTATGTATGCGGTTCATATTTTGCTCTTGGGTAAATATGGTCAGGGGCGCGACTCATATCGCTTCGCGATGTTGCAAATCGCCTCTGTTGCGATTGTCACTTGGGCGTTTGCACTCGCGGATGGTTATCAGGCTCCACCAAATGCTTCGGTTTGGTTTGCCATCCTGTTTACCGCACTGCTCTCTACCGTGTTCGCATTTTGGGTTCAAACCTGGGCACAGACCATTTTGGAAGCCTCGAGAGTTGCGCTTTTGATTACCTCAGAGGTCGTCTTCACCGCAATCATCGCGGTTTGGGTCGGCCAAGAACCAGCAACCACGGCCATGGTGATTGGTGGCGCAGTGATGTTGATTGCGATGCTGTTGGTGGAGTGGCCTACGAAATCAAAGGCCAGCCGCTACCAAGAGCGCTTGGAGTTTTGAATTAGCTGCAATTTCGCTCTCTGAGCGGGCCATCGCAATTGGCAATCTACGGCGCAGCAAATCTTCGCGGGTCTTCACGTCTTCGTGTTTTGCGATGTATTCAACTTCTTGGGCTGTGATGCCAAGCCCCTCGATTAGCTCTTCAAGCTCAGTCGCAGAGCCAAGGATTGAAATGGCGTGCTCTCCCTGTCTGCGCCAGGTTGATTCCGCGATTCGAATCGCTGCGACCTTGTCCTTGGACTTTGAAATCACAAGGTTTTGGAAATGCTCAAACTTGGTTTGATCACCCTCGCCAAACCACTCGATTGGCTTTCGGGTGGCAGCCCCTAGCTTTGAAAGCGCGGCAACGACCTCCTGTCCAACATTGAGGCAGTCGGTCAGCTTGCCACCCAGCACGCTGATAACGCGCTTAGCGGAGTCAACCTCGATGATGTGCTTGCGGCTGAGCTGATGCCAATCCTGAGTGCTGGCTTGAGAAGCGTTCTCAATAACCAAAGGCCTGACGCCGCTGCGCTCGGAGATGATGTCCTCGGGACGAATCTCAATGCCCTCTAGCTGATTATTGATTTGGCGCAGCACGAACTCACGGTCAATCGCTTCGACCTGCGTGTGCGGATCCTGCACTCTGGTATCGGTGGTTCCGATCATCGATCTATCGCCCATCGGCAAGACATAAAACAAGCGACCCTGTTCATCCCAGAACGCCAGCACCTGGTTGCCCTTGGTGATCTTGCGATTGAGGGTCAGGTGAACACCCTTTGAAAAGACCAAACCTGCCTTGGTCTTGGATTGCAATAGCTCTGAAACCTTCTCGGCAAATGGGCCCGCGGCATTGATCACGTGTTTGGCGCTGACTTGATAGTCACCGCCTTCGTTTCGAAGGGTCAGTTTCCAGTTACCGGCAAACTCTGCCCCAACTAACTCGGTGTAGTTTTTGGCCTGAGCACCAAGTCGTTTGGCGTGACGGATGAAGTCGTATACGAACCTGGCGTCGGTATCGGGCAGATACGCGTCGAAGTAGCGAACTGCCTTTCGACCGGAAATCAAACTTGGCTCTAGGGCCTTAGCCTGCTGGGCTGAATAAGAACTTGGCGGCTTGGTTCCAAATAGACCGATGCCCCAGTAAAACAAGGTTCCAAAGGTGCCGAGCAGGCGACCGAAGGGGGCTGTCTTGCCCAGCGATGCCAAGAAACCAATCTGCTTGATTTGGTTTGGGTAAGAGCGCATTAGACGATTGCGAGCTAGGCAGAGCTTAAACACCAACATGAACTCGTAGCTCTGGAGGTACTTGATACCACCCCAAACGAGATTGCTGGATTGCTGGGAGGTAAAGGATGCGAAGTCGGATTTATCGATGAGTAAGACTCTTTGGCCGGCAGCCGACAGCGCGGCAGCGGAGACAGCCCCGTTGATCCCAGCTCCGACGATCACCACATCAAAATCAGTCTCTTGATTGGTATTGTCGTTTTTTGTTTGAGTTTGATTACTCATACTGAAAGCATAAACCAAGGTTTGTAAGCTTTGGGCAGAGGTTTCAAGGAGGAAATCGTGGCGATACTTTCGATAGACGCTGGCACCACTGGAGTTACCGCTCTGATGGTGAGTAACCATGGTGAAATCCTTGCCCGTGGCTATCAGGAGTTTGCTCAGCACTTCCCCACCCCAGGATGGGTCGAACACGATCCAGAAGAAATCTGGCAGGCAACCCTCTCGGCTTGTAAACAGGCCCTGCTAGGCACCGAAGAACCTCCAATCGCAATCGGCATCACCAATCAGCGTGAGACTGCGGTTATGTGGGATCGCGCCACCCTAGAGAGCCCAACTCGAGCCATCGTGTGGCAAGACCGCCGGACCGCAGACCTAACCGAAGAACTGAACAAGAAAAACAATGGCGATTGGATCAGGTTTAGAACTGGTCTGAAGCTTGACCCTTACTTCACCTCGAGCAAGTTTTTGTGGTGGCAGAAAAACCTCCCGCAAATTTGGAAACTAGTTGAGAGTGGTGCGATAGCCCTCGGAACCGTCGACTCCTACCTGTGTGCCCGAATCTCTGGTGGTGCGCTGCATATCACCGATGCCACCAATGCATCTAGAACTCAGCTCATGGATCTTTCAAACTGCGAATGGGACCCTGAGCTATTGGAGGCTTTTGGCATTCCGCACTCGGCACTTCCCGAAATCGTTCCAAGCTGGGGAAATTATGGGAACTCAAGTCCCGAGCACTTTCTTGGGCTAAACATCCCCATCACCGGCATGGCGGGTGATCAACAGGCGGCACTATTTGGGCAATGCGGGTTTGAAATTGGTGACTCAAAGTCCACCTATGGCACCGGAGCATTCATCCTGACCAACACGGGATCCGAAATAAAACACTCGGATCATGGGCTATTAGCAACCATGGCTTACCTGACTCCAAATGGGGAGAAGGTCTACGCCATCGAGGGGTCGGTTTTTGTTGCGGGAGCGGCAGTTCAGTGGCTTCGAGACTCACTCAAGATTATTTCTACGTCCTCTGAAGTTGAGGAACTCGCTCTCAAGAGCGGTTCTAGCCATGGGGTTAGCTTCGTGCCAGCGCTAACTGGTCTGGGTGCCCCCTACTGGGATCCATCCGCCCGCGGAACACTGATGGGCCTCACCCGAGGAAGTGATCGAGGCGCAATTGCGTATGCAACTTTGGAGGGAATCGCCTTTCAGGTCAAAGCAGTGCTGGATGCCATGGAACAGGACCTGGGTCATGGGCTAAAGGGACTGAGGGTTGATGGTGGAGCAGCCGCCAATGATCTGCTGATGCAGATACAGGCTGACTGTCTAGACACCGAGGTGATCCGGGCCAAGAACTTAGAAAGCACCGGATTGGGTGCCGCCTTATTGGCGGGTCTTGGCGCAGGCATATTCAAATCAATCGAAGAACTTGCGCAGCTCAACCCGGCGGCCAAGAACTTCACGCCGCAAAAGAACCGAAGCCACGAGTTCGCCAGGTGGCAAAAGGCAGTGCAGCTAATCCGGGAGTTTGAAAACTAAGCTAAGTGCGTGTTTGATCCCGAGTCGAAACTAGCTGCCCAGGCGCTGAGCGCGGGCTATGCAGCAGACAACGTGCTCTCTGATCTTTCAATCAGTTTCAACACCGGTTCTATAACCGCAATCATTGGTCCAAACGGCGCCGGCAAGAGCTCCCTTCTCAAGGCGCTAGCAAGGAAGATCAAGCCTGAATCCGGTGCGGTTTTGCTGGATGGTGTTTCCATTACCAGCCTCAAGCGAACCGAACTATCAGGCCAAATCGGATACCTCGGTGCTTTGCCCACAGCTCGCAGCAACGAGACGGTTTTTGAAATGGTTGCTCGCAGTGCAGTTAGCGCTGCTGGTATTTCAAGGGTTTCACCAAGACTCAAGGAAGAAATCACCCAACTCCTCCAAAGAACCGGCCTCTCCGAGGTCTCGGATCGCAAGGTGGGTGAGCTCTCGTCTGGAACAAAGCAGTCAGCGGTGATTGCGGCGGCGCTAGTTGCAAACCCATCGGTGCTTTTGCTTGATGAGCCGACCAGCTCACTTGACTACTCTCACCAGCTGCAGGTCATAAACCTTTTGTCATCGCTCAAGCGCGAACGCGGAATGACTATCGTGACGGTGATTCACGACCTCAACCTGGCTGCCAGATTCGCTGATTCGGTAGTTATCTTGAAAGACGGCAAGATCGTCGACCGCGGGGCACCAAAGGATGTCATCAATCCCCAGAACCTAGCCAACGCCTTCAACATCCTCGCTCGCGTGATTGAAGACCCGGTCGGCAAGACCCCGCTGGTGATTCCAATTCGACAGCTCGGCTAATCGCTTTTTCTAAATCGCAGTTGCATAATGAAGGTGTAGTTCACTAGGTGAAGGCGCGGTTGCAGTTGCAACACCAAAGACGGTTTGCGCCTATCGGTGGATGAGGGCAAGGACTGGGCCCGTCAAATAAATCGGTCATTTGTTTGGTTGTGAATCAATGCGTATCTTGCTCGTTGGAGCAGGCGGTGTTGGCGATGCCATCGTCAAAATTGCTGCTAATCGTAATTTCTATGAACAAATCGTGGTCTCGGACTACGACCTAAGCCGTGCCGAGAAATCGGTGGCCTGGGTTAGAGCCAACCGCGATGCAACTGTCGCTGCAAAGTTCGTTGCCGACAGTGTGGATGCATCTAACCCTGCAAATGTTGCAGAGCTAGCTCGCAAACACAACGTCACTCACGTCATGAATGCCGTTGAGCCGAAGTTCGTGCAGTCCATATTCGAGGGTGCCCTGCAAGCTGGAGCGAACTACATGGACATGGCCATGAGCCTCAGTCACCCGCATCCAACCGACCCCTTCCATACTCCTGCGGAAAAGCTCGGCGATTGGCAGTATGACCGAAGCCAGGTGTTTCAAGAGAAGGGTCTGCTAGCTCTTATCGGCACTGGTGCCGAACCTGGCATCTCCAACATCTTTGCTCGCTATGCCCAAGATCACCTTTTTGCTGAGGTCGATGAGATCAAGATTATGGACGGCGGCAACCTGGTCGTGCGAAACGATGCCGGCGAGGAAATCTTTGCGCCTTCGTTCTCGATCTGGACTGTCATTGAAGAGTGCCTGAACCCACCACTGCTGTGGGAGAAAGACAAGGGCTGGTTCACCACACCACCATTTAGTGAACCTGAGGTATTTGAGTTCCCCGGGGGAATTGGCCCTGTCGAGTGTGTCAACGTGGAACACGAGGAAGTAAACATGCTTCCTCGCACCCTCAAAGCAAACCGCGTTGCATTCAAGTACGGCCTTGGTGCCGATTTCATCAATGTGCTACAAACTCTGCACGCTCTCGGTCTTGACTCAGTCAACCCTGTCTCGGTGCGAAGCAAAGACGGTCGCGTCAGCGTCGCGCCCAGAGATGTTGTGGCCGCAGTATTGCCAGATCCAGCCTCGCTTGCCGATCGAATGACTGGTAAGACCTGTGCGGGCACCTTGGTCACCGGTAAGGGCAAAGATGGCTCACCACGCGCCACCTACCTTTACCACGTCTGCGACACCGAGTGGACTAATGCCAACTACGGCTCCCAGGCTGTGGTTTGGCAAACCGCCTTGGTTCCGGCGATCTCACTTGAACTTCTGGCAACTGGTATTTGGTCCGGATCGGGAGTTATGGGGCCAGAAGAGTTTGACGCTAAGCCGTTCCTAGATCTGCTGCAAGATGAATACGGACAGCCTTGGGGCATGGACGATCGCGACCCGAATAACCCTGGCAAGCTATCGACAACTGATTCCAACAGCCGTCGACTGACAAAAGGTCGACGGCTGTTGGAATTTTAAGCTCAGCCCTCAATAAGCAGGTCAAAGTTTGCGTTCTTAGCTATGAATCGAAAGACCAGGACGGTACGCAGATTTCCCTCACGGTCTGGCGCTATAGCGGTTTCAAAGGGGGTGGAATCAAGAGAAACTTCACCCACAAAGATCCAGGACTTTGCATCCAATCGCTTGAACAGCAAAAGGTCTTTACCGGACAGCAAAGCTTTGTTACCTCGGATGAGCGTTTGATCGCCGACCTGACCTTCACCGGTGTAGCGATAAATCACTCCCCCAACTGCATCGTTTTCGGCATAGCCGAATCGAGTTCCAGATGGCGGGTCCGAGAAAATCAGCACCTGTCCCCCACGGGTAGGAGCAATGCCGGCTCTAGGGTTACCACCAAGGTTGCGATGTAAATCGAGCTTTAGGTAACTGCGGCCAATTTGGAGATTCAACTCTTCAAGCACCTTTGATTAGAGGTTTTCAGGCTCCTGATAGGCCTCTAGCTCACTCTATGCAATGCCTCAGTAGCTATGGGCAAATGCATGCAAGTTCCACCATGAAAAACATTATCTTCGGCCACGCTGTTACACTTCTCACTCGTTAGGGCCTCTAGCTCAGTTGGTTAGAGCAACGGACTTTTAATCCGTGGGTCGTGGGTTCGAGCCCCACGGGGCCTACTTTTGTGGGTGCGCAGCTATGCGAGAGGGGCCAAAGTGCCTAGGTTCATAATCTCCTTCAATGACGGTGACATGCAGGTTGCGGATGACGAGTGGCAGCAGGTAGCTGATGAATCTCATGCGGTTGTCCGGGAGGCTAAGGCGGCTGGGGTTTGGATCTTTGGTGGTGGCTTTCACTCCTACGAACCAGTTGTTGTCACTGAAAATGGGGCTGTGACTCAGGGGCCAATAACCAAGAGTGACGTAGTTCTCGGTGGTTTCTCGGTGCTCGAGGTTGGTGATGCAGACGAGGCCTATTATTGGGCAGCCAAGATTGCGAAAAGCTGTCGCTGCCCGCAGGAAGTTCGGGAGTTCATCGACGATCCCGAGTCGGTTAACTAATCAAGGGCACTCGGTCAGCTGCTGCCAAATAGGATTTCGGAGTGGCATTCCCCCTAATAACCCAGCGCTTGAGCATCAGCCCCTTGCAGTTGGCTGATCTAGCTTCTTTCATTCGCTACAGACAAGACCCAGATGTTGCTCGCTATCAGAGTTGGGAACCTAGCTATTCCATGGAACAAGGTCGCGAGTTGATTCGAAGCCAGGAGGGCATGGAGTTTCCTGACGTGGGTGAGTGGCTGCAGCTAGGTGTTCGAGACCGAGGCACTCAGCGACTAATTGGCGATCTCGCGCTGCACAAACTAGAGGAAGCGGGAGTGTTCGAAATTGGATATACCTTCGCCAGTAACTCTCAGGGCAAGGGGTATGCCTACGAGTCAGCAGCTCGCTTGGTTCAGTTTCTATTTGATGAGTCAGCAGCCCACAAGGTAATTGCCACGCCTGATAGCCGAAACTCTAAATCCATTTCATTGCTGAAAAGGCTCGGTTTTGCAGAGGACCCAGCCAAGGCTTGGGTTGAGGAGTTCAAAGGTGAGACCGTATCCGTGCAGTTCTTCGAACTTCATAGACCAAGAACTAACTAGTTCACACCCAGTAGGTCAATGACGAATACCAGGGTTCTGCCAGACAGCGCGTGACCTGCGCCTGCTGGACCATAAGCCAACTCTGGTGGACAGATCAGCATTCTTCTACCGCCAACCTTCATACCTGGAATACCCTCTTGCCAACCCTTGATCAGACGCTGCAGCGGGAAAGTGATTGACTCTTCCCGGCTCCAAGAGGAGTCAAATTCTTCACCAGATTCATAGTCAACGCCTAGGTAGTGAACCTCTACTGTTGCGCCAACTGGGGCCTCAGCACCATCACCAACCACGATGTCTTTGATGGTGAGTGTGGTTGGAGCTGGCTCCATCATTGGTTCTACTTCAGGGCGTTCAAGATTTGTCATACGCAAAAGTATGCCGAACAAACTTGCCTAGCGTTTGAAAAAAACTGCTTTCACAAAGTTGAAGGCGACATAGATTCCAACCAAGGCGACCAAGCCATAGATGATGTAGTCGAGAATTTGCGCAAACTCTTCACCTTGGGCCCAGTTCTCTCCGAGGTTGTAGCCGATGGTTATCCAGAGGGTATTCCAAATCACAATTCCAATCCCGCTGAAGAGATAGAACTTGGCAACACCCATTTTGACCAGCCCAGCAGGGATGCTCACCAGCGATCTAATGATCGGGAACATGCGACCAAAAAGCACCAGCGGTCCGCCGAATCGCTCAAACCACTTCATGGTTTTTTGAAAGTCCTTTGTTGGTAGACCGACGTACTTTCCGAATTTGGCGATGATTCCCTCAAGACGCTCTTGAGTAAAGAAATAACCCACTAGATAGAGAAGGGTTGCCCCAATAAGCGAGCCCACACTGGTCGCAATGACTGCCTCGACAAAACCAAAGCTTCCCAATCCAACATTGAATCCGGTGAGCAACAAGATTGCTTCGCTCGGAATTGGTGGGACCACAACCTCGATGGCGATCAGGAGCGCGGCACCAATCAAACCAATCTGATTGATAACGGAAATGGCTAACTCGATCACCCTAGAACCCTACCCACCGAGCCCTCTTTTGCTGCTTTGAATCGCCTGGTTCAGTTGCCCGGCATTGCCGCTTTGATCAGGGCCTCAAAAAGCCGGAGGTCCTCCAGGGTTTGCTCCGGATGCCACTGAACCGCCAAACCAAATGGATGATTCTCAATCTCAACCGCCTGAACGATGCCATCAGGTGAATAGGCAACGACCTGAAGGTCACCACCTGGCTCATCAATCGCCTGGTGGTGGTAAAGCGCTGCGCTTTCAACCTGTTCGCCAACTATCCGATGCAGCAGGGAGCCCTCTCGCACTGAGATCGGCATGTGGGCGAAGTTACCCCCACCTGGTTGGTAGCGGTTATCACCAATCAAATCTGGCAGGTGTTGAATCAAGGTCCCACCCCGATTGACATTGAGCATCTGAGCTCCACGGCAGATGCCCAAAAAAGGCAGTTTCATCTGAATTGCCGCCGAGATCAGTTCGTCTTCGAGTAAATCCCTGAGCTGGTCTGGCTTTTCTGCCATTTCGTGAGGCTGATGGCCATATCGCGATGCCTCGACATCACGACCACCAGTGACAATCAACCCATCCAACCCGCTCAATAGATTTCTCGCCCCCTCGCCATCGATTTCTTGCGGGGGCAAAATCACCGCCAAACCTCCGGCTCTGGTGACACCCTCAAGGTAGAAGGCGGGGAGCATCGCCATCTCGGTATCCCAAACTCCGGTTTTTCCGCGTTGGCGATAGCTGGTAAGTCCAATGACAGGCTTCATGAGTTCAAACTACCCGTGTCAGTTTGAATACTCTGTGAACGCCAAAGTATTTCTCGCTTTAGACGCGCACTTACTGGCAGACTTATCAGGTAAATCTCTGACCTTGGGCGGTGAGCCATGTCTTTAGAAATCGACTTCGCAGAAGCGATTGAAATGGGTGACCTCAAGGCAATCTCCCAAAAGCTAGAAGAGCTCGCTCCTCACGAAATCGCGGAGGAGATCTTCCGCCTCGACACCGTGGAGAGCACGGTCATTTGGCGCTTGCTACCAAAGGATGTAGCGCTTGAGGTTTTTGAAGAACTGGACGCCGAGAATCAACAGCAGATTCTCTCGGGCATGCGCGAGCAAGCTTTCCGCGATCTCTTGGAGCGGATGGACCCGGATGACCGCGTTCGTCTTTTGGGTGAGGCACCGGCCAGCTTTGTCAAGAAGGTACTCGCGGGTCTAAGTCCAAAAGAGCGCAGGATGACGGCCGAACTTTTGGGATACCCAGAAGAGACCGTTGGCCGCTACATGTCACCCGAGGTAATCAGCATTGCCGACACCACGACGGTCCCAGAGATTCTCAGCACAATTCGTCGCAAGGGCAAGACCGCAGAGACCATCTCGGTCATCGCGGTCGTGGATAAGTCCAAGAAATTCGTCGGACTTATCGAGCTAGAGCAACTAGTCCTAGCCGAGGAGGAGCAAACCGCGGCCGATGTTGCCGATCAAGATGCGGCGACCGTACTGGTGACTGACGCTGCCGAAGATGCAGCCAGGCTGCTGCAGGACACCAACTACCTGGCGGTAGTGGTTCTCGATACCGAGGATCGAGTGGTCGGTGTTTTGACCGTAGATGACGCTATCGACATCTTGGAAGAAGCCCACAGCGAAGACATCGCTCGCCAGGCTGCATCGCTGCCATCCTCTGGCCACTATCTATCGGGCAAGGTATTCACACTTGCCAGACTTCGCATTGTTTGGCTGTTGTTCTTGGTGGTGGCGGCAACCCTGACCGTTTCGGTGCTGCAGCTATTCGAAAACGAACTAGAACGCTATACCGCACTGGCATTGTTTATGCCCATGCTGATTGGAACCGGTGGCAACGTGGGTGCTCAGGCAGCCACCAGTGCCGTTCGCGCGATTGCACTTGGTGAGGTCAGACCTCAGGACGTGCTGCGCGTGGCCTGGCGCGAATCTCGAGTTGGACTGTTGCTGGGTGTCGGGCTAGGTCTAGTGGGCTTGGTGGCGGGCTGGCTCGTTGCAGGTTGGCAGGTTGGTGCCACAGTTGCAATTGCCATCACCGTGGTTTGTATGTGGGCAGCGACAGTAGGGGCCGTTATGCCACTGGCTGCTAAGGCCTTGAAGATTGATCCCGCTGTGATTTCGTCTCCGATGGTCACCACACTGGTTGATGCCACCGGATTGCTGATCTACTTCTTGATTGCGGGAGTGCTGCTGGGGCTTTAGTTCTTGCCGCTACCAAACAGCGAGTCAGCAACTAGGTAAAGCATCATGCCAATTAGCGAAATGATTCCAACTGCGTTGATCGCAATTAGAACTGTTACCTCGTTCACCGGTAGTGACATTTTTGCTCCTAAAACTAATTAGCCGTAAAGCTCTTCGCCTTCAAGGCTAAACCCCGAGGCTGGCTTTTTCTTCCTTTGATGCAGATACTGCGCCCAAATCACGAAGCTCAGCCACAGCACCTGCATCACCGCGATCACGCGCTCCGATAGGCCGACCATCGGTTGTCCAGGTTCGAGCCACGTCATCAAAAACCACAGTGTTGTCAGACCCATTACAAGTGTCGCCGAAATAGCTCCGACCGGTCTAAGGCTCCAGTGGTAATCCTTGGAACGGTGAATTGCTAGCAAGGGCCAGATGCTGAAAAGTAAAAAAGCAATCGAGGCAAAGAGCCTATGGGCGTCGGAGTAGCTGGTTTGCGTTGGGGTGGCAAAAATGGTGAATCCAAAACTGGCAAGCCCAGCCAGGAACAAGGTTATGCGTGCCGGGTAGCCAAGTGCCTTACCGCTCCAAGCTGCAATCAGAGTGAGCGAGGATCCGAATAAAAAGAAACCCGTCTGCACCCACTTCACCGGCGAGTCATCGGCGGCTAAATCAGAAATGGTTTTCGCGATCGGGTCATAACCTGGCCAAAGCGCGGCAGAGATGGTCCAGCCCAGAACGTTTTGAATCGGCCCAAGCGTTGCTGCAATGACCGCCCAAATACCTATTACAGGCATCAGCTATTTGCCATTCTTGCCAAGAACTCCTTGGTGCGTTCAAGCTTTGGATTCTCGAAAAAGTCTTTGGCTTCGCCCTGCTCGTAAATCTTGCCCTGCTCCAAGAAGATCACCCAGTCGGCCACCTCCTTGGCAAAGGACAGCTCGTGAGTGGCCATCAAGATTGTGGTTCCGCCGGACTTGAGGTCGCGAATCAAATCCAGCACTTCGCCGACCAACTCTGGGTCCAGTGCCGAGGTAACCTCATCCAAAAGCAAAACCTTGGGATCCATCGCGACCGCACGAACAATCGCTGTCCGCTGCTGCTGCCCACCAGAGATTTTGTCAGGGTAAGAGTTAGCCCTATCCCCCAGACCGATTCGCTCAAGCCAGGATTGCGCAATGGCCTCAGCCTGATTCTTTGCAATCTTTTTCACATGCCGAAGTGCCAGGGTGATGTTTTGCAAGATGCTCAAGTGAGCGAAGAGGTTGTAGGACTGAAATACCAAACCAACCTCGGCTCGAACCTTGTCTTGATTCACACCCGGTGCTGAGATCTCCTCGGTTTCCAAAAATATCTGCCCGTCAGAGATCTCCTCGATCAGGTTTACACATCGCAAAAGCGTCGATTTGCCAGAACCCGAGGCTCCGATCAGGGCAACGATCTGCCCTGGGAAGACTTCGAGGTCGATTCCATCTAGCACTGCACGGTCTTCGTAGTGTTTTTTGAGATTCACCACTCGAAGCCTTGGCTTGCTCCAGTCGATCACAGTGTCACCCCGGCCTGCTCTTTTTCACTCAGTCGCTTGGTGACATAGTCCGCCAAACGAATAGTGGGGATCGCAAGCAGAACAAACATCAGTCCAGCAAGGACATACGGGGTGAAGTTGGCAAACTTCGCAACTTCAATTTGGGCGCCGCGAACCGCATCTATTGCACCCAGTACCGAGATAAGGCCAACATCCTTTTGCAGTGCAACAAAGTCATTCATCAACGGCGGCACCACCTTTCGTACCGCCTGAGGGAGAACCACCAGGCGCATCGACTGCGCATTGGTCAAACCAAGCGATCTGGCAGCCAGGCGCTGTGAAGAGTGAACGGATTCGATGCCAGCTCTAAAGACTTCGGAAACATAAGCGCTGTAGGTGAGGGTCAAAGCGATGGTTCCCAACACCTCAGCTGGGATGCGCCCCAAGAACTCAAGGCGCAAACCAGGGATACCAAAGCCCACCAGGTACAAAACGATAATTAGCGGCATTCCGCGAAAGAGGTCAACGTAACCCTTGGCAAAGACTCGCAGTGGGAAAAAGACCGGTGACTTCAAGGTCCGCATGACTGCCAGCAACAAGCCAAAAACAACTACCAGGACAGCTGATACAGCCAGCACTCGGAGATTGAGCAGTAGGCCATCCAAAACCCGCGGCCATGCCTGCACGGCAACGTCCCAGGAGAAGAAGGACTCCTGGACCCTCGACCAACCTGGGGTTGCGATTAGGCCGAACCAAACTGCGATGGCGAACACCAAGGTCGAGATAAAAGCAATCAGCACCGAGCGCGAGCGCTGGGTGCGACGAAACGCGCGCCGATCTAGCTCGGCTCTGGAGACCTCGGAATCAGACAATGCCATGGTTACCTAAATGGAAGTGGGTGGGGTGGTATTCCACCCCACCCACTATCGCAGATTTATTGCTACTTCAATACCGGTGCGTTGGCGTAGTCAGCAAGCCACTGCGCCTCTAGAGCGGCAAGGGTGCCGTTCTCGCGCAGGCGGTCAACTGCTGCCGATACCGCCTCAGTTAGTGGTGAGTCCTTGTCTAGAACTAGACCGAAGGAGTCGCCAGCCTCAGCGCCCTCAAGCTGACCCAGAATTAGGCCGCCTTCGAGCTCAACTGCGGTTAGGTAGAAGGCGGTTGGTAGGTCAACCACGATTGCGTCTACCTGACCGTTAGCGAGCGCCGCCTTGGCATCATCGTTCGAGTTGAATGCCTGAGCACCCTGAGTCGGCTTGATGATGTCCTCGATTGCCTTGAGGCTGGTGGTGCCGGTTGCGGCACCAATTAGTAGACCCTGAAGGTCCGCCAGGCTCTTGGCACCCTCAGCGGCAGAACCGGCAACGGTGATCACGGTCTGAGCGGTGTAGTAGTAAGGGGATGAGAAATCAACCGCTGCCTTGCGCCCCTCGGTGATCGAGTACTGCTGCAGGTTGAAGTCAAAGTTCTTAGCACCTGGGGCAATCGCCTCATCGAAAGTGGTGCGAACCCAGACCACGTCTTCTGGTGCAAAGCCAAGCTCAGCGGCAATTGCGTATGCAACCGCTGCCTCGAAGCCCTCACCGGACTCAGGTGCATCGCCGACTACCCATGGCTCATAGGCCGGTAGACCGGTTCCGATGGTTAGCTTGCCCTCAGTCAGGGTTGCAAGGGTGGTGCTGGTCTCCTCTGGAGCAGCGGTTTCTGCAGTCTCCTGAGGAGCACATGCGGAAAGGGAAATTACAACAGCTGCGGAAGCAGCCAGCGCCGTTAGGGCGCGGGTTAGTTTGGACAAAAGGATCTCCTTGGATAAATGTGCGTTGCTAATGGTTGAGATTCTGCCGAGATAACTCGCCGCACCAGGCCTGGTGACGATCTGTTACGACTAATTTACAAGCCCCAAAGCCTCAGGTAACCAATTGTTACGGCAATGCCTTAAGCTTTTGAAACAAACGCAGGCCTGCGCCATCCCCCAAAATCTTTGGAGCTAAGTTGCATTTGCACGAGTGGAAAAAAGTAGCGCTTTCGCAAAGAGGCCAGAGCCTGATGAGTGCGCTTGCTGAGCGCGTGGTAGTTGCCGATGGCGCCATGGGAACCATGTTGCAAGATCGCAAGCCAACCCTTGAGGATTTCCAGGGCCACGAGGGTTGCAACGAAATCTTGAACATCACCCGTCCCGACATCGTGATGGATGTCCACAATGCCTACTTCGAAGCTGGAGTCGACTGCGTTGAGACCAACACTTTCGGCGCTAACTGGTCAAACCTTTCCGACTACGGCATTGATGATCGAATTCAAGAGTTAGCGAGAGCTGGTGCAGCTCTCGCTAGGGCGAGCGCGGATGAGTTCACCGCCAAAGATGGCAAACCGCGTTGGGTGTTGGGGTCAATGGGACCTGGAACAAAGCTGCCATCACTTGGTCACACCAGCTACTCAAATCTTTTGGAGACTTTCAAGCTTCAAGCTATTGGCTTGATCGAGGGCGGTGCCGATGCCTTCATGGTTGAGACTTCGCAGGATCTGCTGCAAACCAAAGCTGCCGTCAACGCCTGCCGTAAGGCGGTGGCTGAGACCGGTATCCGATTACCACTGTTTGTCGAGGTCACCGTTGAGACCACCGGCACCATGCTGCTCGGTACCGAGATCGGTGCTGCACTGACCACCCTGGAGCCGCTGGGCATCGACATGATCGGGCTCAACTGCGCCACGGGTCCTGCCGAGATGAGCGAGCACCTCAGACAGCTTTCTAAACACGCGCAGATTCCAGTCATGGTCATGCCAAATGCTGGTTTGCCAGTACTTTCCGGCGACGGGGCCTACTACCCGCTAACTCCGGACGAGCTCGCAACCGCCCATGAGCAGTTCGTCAAGGAATTCGGTCTATCTCTGGTCGGTGGCTGCTGCGGCACCACCCCTGCTCACCTGAAGGCAGTGGTTGAACGTATAGGTGGCAAACCTGCAGGGCTTCGCAAGCTTGAAATTGAGCCGGGAGTGGCATCGCTCTACCAGCATGTCAGCCTCAAGCAGGACAACTCATATCTGGCAATTGGTGAGCGCACCAACGCCAACGGCTCGAAGGCATTCCGCGAGGCCATGCTCGAGGAGCGCTGGGATGACTGTGTCGAAATCGCCAAGCGACAGGTACGCGATGGGGCTCACCTGCTGGATGTCTGCGTGGACTACGTGGGTCGCGATGGTGTGAGAGATGTCACTGAGATTGTCTCCAGGTTCGCCTCAGCCTCAACGCTGCCTTTGGTGATTGACTCAACCGAGCCAGAAGTAATGAAGGCAGCACTTGAGCTAATTGGTGGGCGACCAGTTATCAACTCGGTGAACTTTGAAGATGGCTACAGCGAGACCTCAAGATTCAAAAAGACCATGCCGCTTGTCAAAGAACACGGAGCCGCAGTCGTAGCTCTAACCATCGATGAGCAGGGTCAGGCCAGAACCAAAGCAGACAAGGTGCGAATCGCATCCAGGTTGATTGACACCCTGATTCAGGACTGGGACATGCGAGTTGACGACATCATCGTCGACTGCCTCACCTTCCCAATCGCAACCGGTCAGGAAGAGACTCGTCGCGACGCCATAGAAACAATCGATGCAATTCGTGAGATCAACCAGCTTTACCCAGGTATCCACACCACACTTGGTGTCTCAAACGTGTCCTTCGGTCTAAACCCAGTTTCACGTTCGGTATTGAACTCGGTCTTCCTACATGAGGCAACCGAGGCAGGGCTAGACACCGCAATCATCGACGCAGCGAAGATCGTGCCGCTGGCATCAATTCCGCAGGATCAGCGCCAGGTAGCGCTCGATCTGATTTATGACCGCCGAGAGTATGACTCCGAGGGCAACCTCAGCTACGACCCGCTATCCGAAATGCTGGAGATGTTTGCCGGTGTGAACTCGGCCGCGTTGAAGGACGCTAGAGCCGAAGCGCTAGCCGCCATGAGCGTCACTGATCGCCTGAAGCAACGCATCATCGATGGTGAGGCGAAGGGCTTGGAGCAGGATTTAGATCAAGCCAGAGCCGATGGCATCAAGCCGCTTGAGATCATCAACGACCATTTGCTCGAGGGTATGAAGGTTGTCGGTGAGCGCTTTGGCAAAGGTGAGATGCAGCTGCCGTTCGTGTTGCAATCTGCAGAGGTTATGAAGGCAGCTGTTGCGCTGCTGGAGCCCCACATGGAAAAGACCGACGAGGGTGGCAAGGGAACCATCGTTCTGGCAACGGTTCGCGGTGACGTGCACGACATCGGTAAGAACCTGGTCGATATCATCCTCACCAACAACGGTTACAACGTTGTCAACATCGGCATCAAGCAACCAATCAACGAAATCATTGCCGCAGCAGAACAGCACAATGCCGATGTGATTGGTCTTAGTGGACTGCTAGTGAAATCAACCTTGGTCATGAAAGAGAACCTCGAGGAGCTAACGTCGCGAGGTCTTGCAAAGAAGTGGCCAGTGATTCTTGGTGGTGCGGCGCTAACCAGATCCTTTGTTGAGGATGACCTTTCATCGCAGTTCGACGGAGTGGTGCGCTATGCCAAGGATGCATTTGAGGGACTAGCCCTGATGGAGCCACTTGTTCAAATTGCTCGTGGTGCTGACCCAGACTCTGTTGGATTGCCTGCCCTGAAAAAGCGCATTCACGCCAAGTCTCAGTTGACCCTGACTGAACCCGAGGATTTGCCATCCCGCAGCGATGTCGCAACTGACAACAAGGTTCCAACGCCACCCTTCTGGGGCACCAGATTGGTAAAGGGAATTCCACTCGCTGACTATGCAAAGTTCCTCGATGAGCGAGCGACCTTTATGGGTCAATGGGGTCTGAAACCCTCGCGTGCCGAGGACGGCGCGAGCTATCAAGAACTAGTTGATACCGAAGGTCGACCACGACTGCGTTATTGGCTGGACAAGATCTTGGCCGAAGGCATCTTGGATGCCTCGGTCGCCTATGGCTATTTCCCGGTTTACTCCGATGGCAACGATGTTGTGGTGCTTGGTCATGGCGATGACCCCAGCGGCGTGCTGGGAGTATCAAGGCTGTTAGCTCCAGATGGTGGCGCAGGTGAGCTCGGTAAAGAGCGGCTCAGATTCAATTTCCCACGCCAGCGCAGAGATAGACACCTTTGCCTTGCAGACTTTGTGAAGGCCAAAGATTCAGGGCTTGTAGACGTCATGCCGGTGCAGCTCGTTACGGTTGGTGCGAACGTGGACAACTTCACGGCAAAACTCTTCAAAGAAAACGCCTACCGCGAATACATGGAGTTGCACGGTCTAGCGATGCAGCTCACCGAGGCGCTCGCTGAATACTGGCACTCTCGCATTCGCGAGGAGCTCGGTTTTGGAGCTGAGGATCCGAGCGAGATCGGTGATTTCTTTGACCTGAAGTATCGAGGGGCCAGGTTCTCACTCGGTTACCCAGCCTGTCCAGATATGGAAGATCGCAGGAAGGTAGTTGAGCTACTCAGACCAGAGCGACTGGGCATCGAACTATCCGAAGAACTTCAGCTTCATCCAGAGCAGTCCACCGATGCTTTCGTGTTCCACCACCCAGAGGCTAAGTACTTTTCGGTCTAGAGCTTCGTTCTAGCAAGAATTGCCAAGATCTAAGGTCCCAGCGTCAGAATGCTGATTGCCAAAACTATTGCTCTTACGCTGTCCCAGCCAAGCGTCGAGGTAGTGAGGGTATAAAGCAAAAAGCTTCCGAGATTCTCGCTCAGCGGTGCTCCCGGAACATAGGAGATGGTGCTGTCACCGGTCAGCGCAAATGGCCAGAACCATAGGTTCATAACTAACCCGAATAGGTATGAAGAAAGCACTGCATAACCGGCTAGGGCCATCACTTTTAGCCTGAGGCTAACCTTCAGCTTTCCCACAATTCCCGCACCAAGCCCTACCCAGCCCACAGCGAAGAGTTGGAATGGTGTCCACGGCCCAATCCCTCCAAAGAATATTGCGGAGGCCAAAATGGTCAGTGCTCCGAGCTGGAAACCAAATCCGGCACCGATTGCGGCACCGCCCAAAATCACTATCAAAAACACCAGTTCAAATCCTGCGACGCCTGAGGTGGCGATTCGGGTAGCCGCCCCCAGGGCTGCCAAGGTCCCAAGCAGCGCAAGATAGTTGGCTCCAACCAAGCTGCGGTCGAAAATCCAAATAGCGGCGAAGGCGAGTGCCGCGACTGCCACCACGAATAAGTAACCGATCTCCAACTCACTGATTGCTGGCACCAAAAGTGGCCAACAAAACCCAATTAGCGCGACGAGCGAAATCAGGGTGAAGAGGGACTGCTGCAACGCTTTCGACCTCATGTCCTCACCTGCCCCTGAATCTCGATTACTCGATCCGCAAGCGCCGCGAAGTTTTTGTCATGGGTTGCAAACACAATCGCACAACCCATTTCTTGGACACAGCCCAAGACCTGAGCCATTTGAACCCTAGAAGTTTGATCTAACCCCTTCACCGGTTCATCAATCAGCAATAGTTTTGGGCGCTGGGCGATAGCGATCGACAGCGCGAGCGCGAGCTTGGTTCCCGAAGATAAATCTCTGGGGTGGGTGTGTAGTAGCGCCTCTGAATTCGGAATCAAGCTGTCGAAGGTTTCTTTCGTCACACCAGGTCGTGACTTACTGAGCCTGTCGCTTAGAGAGAATTCCTGACTGAGGGTTTGCCCGAGAAACAAGTCCTCCACTCGCTCTGGAACAAGCCTGGTCGGAAGCGATTGGACGTTTGCAAACCGCAGCAGTCGTTTCAGAAAACTAGTTTTTCCAACCGCATTTGCCCCCAGTAGGCACACCATCTCGCCGGCCGAAAGCGACTGTCCTTCGAACTCTAGAAGTTGGTCACCGCCAACCACCTTCGGCTTGACCCAATCGCCGGCAACACCCTGGTGCTGGCCCAACGACAAGTGCTTGGCAGCTGGCAGGTGGATTCGAGATAGATCATGCTCGGCTACCACGACTATGCCGCCGGCTGCCCTGAACTCACCTAGCACCTGGTTTAGCCATGGCACCGCTTGATCATCTAGGGCTGCATAAGGTTCATCAAGAACCAGCAACTTTGGCTTTCGAAGCAGAGCTTTGGCAATTGCAAAACGAACTGCCTCACCCTCTGAAAGCGCTGCAGTTTCCGAGCAAGTCAAAGAAATGCCGAGCTTGGAAAGTTCTTCGGGGGCTACCCGCCAACTCAGAAAGGTGTCGCGTGGTTGCTGTGGAACGTATTGCGTCAATGCGGCGACTGCCGCCGCGTTACCCTGAGCGTCATATCCGAAGACCTCAACTCTGAGCTGTCGATCTGATGCCTGAGGTCTCGCAACCAGCGACCTAAGCAGCGTTGTCTTGCCAGATCCAGTGGCACCAGTGACCAGGAGTGCATCACCAGGATCGAGCTGAACTAAGTCTGAAGAGTGCTGCTCGGAGCTGACCTGATAGATCAAGACATTCGTGGCCAGACAAACTGGTTGCTGGAGCGAAGTTAGGTTTTGTGAAATCGAATTCGCTCGTTCGATTGCAGTCTCAAAAAGCGGAACTGCCAGGTATCGCTTTGGTGCCGACCTATAGCTCAGCGCCTCAAAAATGCGTTTAGTCGCCTCCGCCAAGGCGGGCAAGGTCGATAGCGAAACACCCAGCGCGCGCAGGAAGTTTGACTTGCTTGTTATGGCAAATCTAGAAACCTCGTCGGGGCCTACGAAATAACTCAAAACCCCAAAAGCCAAAATGGTCAGCGTGAATGGGACTGCGGTTTCTAAAACGTTGACCAGGCCCTCATAACCAACTGGGCCAAAGAGTCGGACATGAGAAAAGATTCCACCCAGCCTGAGACCTGGCAGGTCCAGAAGAGTCTGCCCCGCACTGGCACCTGTGAATAAGAAGGCGTAAATAAACCGAAACAGCACAAACCCAATCGCAAGCCAAAGGCTTGCGATTAGCCGACTGCTCGGTTTGGTCATTAGTTCGGGGTTGGGGTTGCCCCACCGGTTGAAAATGCCAAACCAATTGACTGTCCTGGCTTGAGGGTCAAAGTGCCAACACCCTCAGTGGCATAGTCCCACTTTGACTCAGCATCTGGCTTTACCCAAAGCGCCCAGTAGGCAAATGCCGGTGGCATGTCTTTGCAGGTCTCGAGGTGAGGCTCCTGCCCCTCAACCTCGAATGCCTCCGTGGCTGACGGCAAGTTATTTACTCGGCAAACAATCTGGTCCCCGTAGGTCCCGGTCCCCTCAGTTACAAAACCAGCCTCGGCCAACAGCTCTTTGGCATTGATTTCTTTTTCAAGTTCAACACAGGTTGCCTCGCGCTTACCCAAAATGCCGAAGTTCACAACCACCTCAACCCCGGAGCACTCACCACGGATTAGATATTCCTCTTTTGCTCCGAGCTCTTCAGCAGGAGCGCAGCCTGCTAGCAACAAAGTGATCAAAGACAGCGCGGCGAGCTTTTTCAAGTTTTTCTCCCTGGGGTTTGTTGTAAGTCTAAATTGCATGCTCGTGCTCGCCCATTTTGTTTCGGAAATAGTGCCGGATTAGAAGCTGTTGACCCAAAGCATGAATCTAAGCGGCAAGCGGTTTTTGGTTATCGGCGGATCAGGAGTACTGGGTGGAGAGCTAGTCAAGCTTCTGCACTCCAAAGGAGTGAGTGTGCTGGCAACTGCGACCAGCAATGACAGCGCTGCCAAAGTGCCCGCAGTTGCCGAAGTGCGACTGCTGTTGGATTACCAAAACCCAGACAGCGTCACCACGCTGACCGATTACCTCAAGGGTTCAACACAAATCGACGGCATCATCAATGCCTCAGGCGTGGTCGCCTTTGGCCCAGCCTCTGATCTGAGCCTCGAGACTATCAAGCGCCTTACCCAGGTCAACTTCTCTGGTCCAGTTCAGCTTCTAAGCCAGCTGCACCCGATGTTGGCTGCATCGGCTGCAGCTGGAAATGAACCGGTGATTGTCAATATCACGGGTGTGGTTGCAGAGTCACCGCTTCCAAACTTGGCTGCCTATAGCTCATCCAAGACCGCAATTGCTGGCTTCCTAGAGGCCCTGAAGCGTGAATGGCGCCGAGATGGAATTCGGGTTATCTCAGCTAACCCCGGTCATACCGAGACTGGTCTTGCGACTCGAGCGATTCAGGGTGTTGCACCTTCGTTCCCGCAGGGCATGACCCCGGAGCACGTGGCCGCGAGAATCGTTTCAGCTATTGAGGCTGATGAGAAAGAGCTAGCTAGCCGAGCATTCTGATCTGAAAAGCGAAGGTCTTAGCCTCTCCCGGTGCCAACAGGTGCTGATCCAACTCGCTGTTGAATGCGTTCGCAGGAGCAGACTGCGGCTCGATCGCGATGCCCTCAGAGCCGTCTTCAAAAAGCGACGGAGATGGTCGATACAGCATCAGGTGGTCGAGGTTCTGCTGGGTGATTTCAAAGCCAAACTCTTCACCCACTAACCTCAGAGTCCAACCCTCGCCATAGAAGCCATTGTCCAGTTCGGTGGTTTGGGGCAGCTGAATCTCTAACCCCGGGATTTCTTGGCTCGCGATTGGAATCATGCGATCGTTGGTCTGGAATGCCTTTGTTACCGACGCCGTGAGCCTTGAGGTGCCTGGGATTTTGAAGTAGGGGTGAAAACCAATTGCAAAAGGTGCAGGTACTTCGTCAAGATTTTTCGCTACGGCCGTGACTTCGAGGCCAGTTCGAGTTAGCTCATAACGCACTCGCAAATCGATCTCAAAACCAAAATCGGTCTTCAAAAACTGGTGCACAAAAGTAATCGCTGAGTCTTCCAGCTGATACTCAAGCGGGGTCCTCAGCATTAGGCCGTGATTGAGGTTCTGATCTTTGTCCAATGGCCCAAAGGTATGAGTCTTGGACTCAAGTTGAAAAGTGCCGCCAGCGAGGCGGTTTGGCCAAGGGGCCAGAATTGAGCCGAAAACCGCACTGATTGGATCTTCGATTCCGGGTCTCGGGATCAGCGTTCTTCCAAAAAGCGACAAATTCGTAACAGAACCACCAAAAACCGAAAATTCTGCAATACTTGTGCCATTCTCTGAGACCAGGGAAATGTGTGGTTGCAGTGGGGGTTTGCTCGGTATCACGCAAACACTCTAGTGACCTTCAGGTAAGAGGTAGATCAAGTGGCGAAGACGCGGATTAGAGCAAAGCTCTTTGATGGTCGGGATCTGTTCTATTTTGATGATGCAACTTCTACCCTTCCTCTGGAGCGCAAGCCGGATCTTCGAGAAACCGCTGAGCGTCCACAAACCGCTGACCTGAGATTTGACCCGCTAACGGGAGAGTGGATCACCATCGCATCTCACCGTCAGCAAAGAGTCTTCCTTCCGCCTGCTCACGCTTGTCCGCTTTGCCCAACCAGCGCTGAGAACCTCTCTGAACTTCCAGACAACTTTGACGTTGCGGTTTTCGAAAACAAGGGCCCGGCCTTCGGGCCAGCCGCTGGCGAAATTGAACAGCCAAGTTCGCCATTTGGTTTCTCTACCACCGCTTTCGGTAGGTGCGAGGTAGTGGTTTTCTCACCAGAGCACGAGGGCAGCCTCAGCGAAATGCCGGTTGAGAGAGTGCGAACCGTGATCGGTGCCTGGATGGACCGCACCCGCGAGCTCTACGAGATCGAAGGCGTCGTCCAGGTCTTCCCATTTGAAAACCGCGGTGAGGAGATCGGCGTAACGCTGCACCATCCGCACGGGCAGATTTACTCATATCCATTTGTCACCCCGCGGACTCAGCGCTTAGTGGCAAATGTTTTTGCCCACGGAGCAAACTTTTTCCAGGAGCTACTTGATTTTGAACTAACCTCAGGTCGCGTTGTTCTGGAAAGCGAATACTTTGTGGCCTATGTGCCATTTGCCGCGCGCTGGCCAATTGAAATCCACGCCCTACCAAAGCGCAATGTCCAAGACCTTTCTGAGCTAACTGACGCCGAGGCGGACGATCTCGCAGTCTTTTACAAAAAACTGCTGGGCGGATTAGACAGGCTCTACCCCACCAGAACCCCATACATCGCAGCCTGGCATCAGGCACCAAAGATTCAAAACCGTGAGTGGCTAAGGCTGATGTTGCAGATCACCTCACCTAGACGTGGTGAGGACAAGCTCAAGTTCCTCGCAGGTTCCGAAGCGGCCATGGGTGCTTTCGTAGGCGACATCGCCCCAGAGGAAACCGCGAAGCGGTTGCGTGAGGTTTTGAGTTGATTGAAAAAGCAGTAGCGGGGTTCGAGGCAGCATTTGGATATGAACCTCTGGGAGTTTGGTCCGCGCCCGGTCGAGCAAACCTAATCGGTGAGCACACCGACTACAACGAGGGCTTTGTGCTCCCCTTTGGAATCGACAAGCGGACCTATGTTGCGCTGTCCCCTCGCGAAGACGCCACTTGCCGGGTTAGCTCGGACATCGACGGAAAGACATACGAGACAGACCTGACCACAATCCCAACCGACATAGACTGGGCGCTCTACCCGCTAGGTGTTGCCTGGGTGATTCGCGAGTGGGCCAAGGGCGGGTTTGACGCATTCTTCGTGTCCGATGTCCCGGTGGGCAGCGGACTATCTTCATCTGCTGCCATCGAGTGTGCAATCGGCATTGCTCTGAATGAAATTTGGGATGCCGGAAGAACCAAGCAAGAGATTGCGCTTTTGGGTCAAAAGGCAGAGAACCAGGTTGTGGGTGCTCCAACCGGCATGATGGATCAAACGGCTTCAATGCTGGCTGAAGCTGACTCGGCCGTATTTTTGGACTGCCAGTCACTCGAGGCAAAATCCATCCCACTTAACCTCGAACCAAGAAACTTGGTTGTCGCTGTCATGGATACCCAAGTTGCTCACCGTCATTCAGATGGTGGCTATCGTGTCCGTCGTGAGTCTTGCGAGCGCGGAGCGAAAACTATGGGTGTCAGCTCGCTGCGCGGCTTGAGTGTTGAAGATCTTCCCAGGGCTCAGTCAGAACTATCTGATGTTGACTTCCGGCGTGTTCGTCACATTGTCACTGAGAACCAGCGGGTGCTGGACAGCATTCGGGCCCTGGCCGCAGGAGACATGAAGCAGTTCGGAGAGTTACTCCTCGCATCCCACGACTCAATGGCTCACGACTTCGAAATCTCCATCGAAGAGTTGGATCTAGCAGTCGAGGTCGCGATGCGAACCGGAGCTGTCGGTTCAAGAATGACCGGTGGCGGTTTTGGTGGTGCGGCTATCGCTGTCATCGACAAGGGATTGCTTCCTGCGCTTGAGGAAAACTGCAAGTCCGCCTTTGCCGCCAAGGGTTATGGCGAACCAAAGGTCTTTGCAGTTGTGCCCTCTGAAGGTGCACGCAAAGAGCGCTAAGCCGCGGGAACTACCGAGATTCCTGCATCAACCATTTCATCTATCGCTGCCTCGATGCTTGCTGGTGCTACACCCGCTGTTAGCGATGTGATTACCCGTACCTCGAGACCTGCATTCTTGGAATCCAACGATGAGGCCCGCACGCAGTAATCCGTCGCAATACCGACGACATCAACCTGGGTGATGTTCAATCTTTGAATGAGGTCTTTGAATGTTTCGCCGTCCTCGGCACTACCTTCAAAGATTGAATAGCCGTTTGCTCCCTGACCCTTTTTGATGTGGATATCGATGAGGTCAGCGCGCAGGTTCTCGTGATACTCAGCCCCTGGCTCTCCAGCTATGCAGTGCAGTGGCCAGGTCGTCACAAAATCTGGTTCTTCGCCAGCGGCTGGGAAATGCCCCTGGTTAGGGTGATTAGGTGTGTGCCAATCCCTAGAGGCAATCACAAAGTCATAGTCCGACTTGGACTCCACCAAATAGTTAGAGATGCGAGTTGCTGCCGCGGCTCCCCCGTTGCATGCAAGTGCTCCGCCCTCACAGAAATCAACCTGAACATCGATGATGAGAAGTGCCTTAGCCATCTACCTATCCCTCAATGCGGTGCCACAGTTGTAGAAACCTGCAACCAATCTATCTAGCGCAGCTCGGTTCTCAAGCGAGACCGAATCGGCCAGGTTGTAGGCGGTGAAAATCAACTGGTTGCCATCTGGCAGGTTGAGATACCCAGCCAAGGTGTAGCCGGTTCTGATCCAACCGGTCTTGGCCACCACATCCCCGGTTAGCTCGGTGAAGCGATCTGAGAGCGAACCAGGTGATCCGGCTACTGGAAAGCCGGTGAGCATTACCGATAGCTCAGGGTCTTTTGGAATAAGGGTGAGTAAGTCGTTTACAAGTGCTGGTGATACCTGGTTGTAGCGAGAGAGGCCAGAGCCATCTTCGAGCTTGATACCCGAGAGGTTCAGACCTGTGCCGCTAAGAGCCTTTTGAAACGCCTCAGTCAGAGTTCCAGATCCACCGCCAAGACCTAGGTCAATAGACACCAGTCGTGCCAGTGCCTCGGCGGTGGTGTTGTCGCTGACCTCGAGCATGTAGTCAATCCACTCGACTATTGGGCGAGAGGAAATCTTGGCAATCTCTTTGGCACTTGGTGGCGTGACACCCTTTTCGATGACAGCTGACTTCGCAGCACTGCCCAATGAACGTTTGAACCAATCTCCGGCTCGCTTCACTGGGTCAGTGCTGCGCTTTGAACTCAACTTGGCAGGATTCTCTCTGTCACCATCCACTTGCAGTGCAGAGATGTAGGGCTGATAACCCTCACTCAAACCTCGCTTGTCCCAAACCGCAAGATATTCACCGGATGGGCCGCCATAGAGTGAGCTGTCAACCACGACCTTAGAAATTGATACACCGCCCAATGCACGAATCGCCTGAGCGGCCAGGACGTCTAGCTTGGGTGCGTTTCGATAAACAGATTGAGTACCCTCTGCGAGTCGAGTGATCGTCGGGTCGCCGCCACCAACCAGGTAAATAACGGACTTATTGGCCTGATCTTGATAGACCCTGGTGGTCGCGGTGTAGTTCGGACCCAAAACCTTCAGAGCAGCGGCTGCGGTTAGCAATTTTTGAACCGAAGCCGGCCTTGCAGCAATCGAACCGGAGCGGTCATAAATAACTGCTGAGGTTGATGCGTCTCTAACCTGCGCCTGCAGGTTCACGATTAGAGGATCCTCTTCTAGTTCGGTCACCAAACAGGGCTCAACCTCAACTGAGGTCGAAACTGGTTCACTCTCAGTAACTACCGCGGTGGCAGTTTCACTGGTAGTAGCGACCTGGGATTGTGATGGAGCGCGATTTGGGCTAAGTGGCCCCACAAGCAGCAGAGCCAAACCAACAAGTCCAACCACCAACCCCGAGGCAATTCCGATTAGTCTCTGCTTCACGATCCTCCACCTAAGCTTTTACGCATGAAGCTTATTCGCGTTCTGCTTGCCCTGTCGCTGCTCGCTGCCCCCCTACCAGCGAGTGCCCATGAGCAGTTGGTTGACCAGACCCCAGCTGTTAATTCAGTGGTCGAAGCAGGTCGAGTAAAGATAAGCCTCGACTTCAATAATGACCTCTTAGTTCTTAGTGGTTCAGGTGCCGAGATTTTGGTAACCGGACCTGAAGGTGAGCTTTTGAACAAAGGCTGCGCCTTGGTCGATAAGCGAAACGCTTCTTTGGAAATCGAACTGGATCAACCTGGTGAATACCAGGTTGCGTGGCGGGTGGTCTCATCTGATGGACACCCGATCACAGACAGCTTTGGCTTCACACTCGTCAACGGCACCGGCTTTGTAGCTGATCGAAGCTTTGAATCAGTGCCCTGCGAGGATCCGGTCTTGATATCTGACGCCGCTGACTCGGCACCAGAGTTCGGTTACTGGCTGCTGTGGGTGTCGCTAGGACTCGTGGCTGTCGGTCTGTTTTTCTACCTTCGTCCCAAGCGCAAAAGCTAGTAGCTGAGCCAGCAGAGTGAGCAGTAAACCTACTGCGATTAGCTCCCAGGGAAACCCAAACCGACCACCTGCAGGGGCTGCCAGAATCGCGTAGCTGATGTCCATCGCCTGGGAGAACATAAGGCCTGAAACCAATCCGACAACGAGGGTTTTGAAGACACCTTGTAGCGATGTACCAAACCGCGTTGCGCTCCAGCTAACCACTACAAGAAGCAGGACCATGACCAGTGCACCGGCAATGCTGGTTTCAACACTGGGCTGGTAGTACCACTGTGAAGCGCTAACTAACCCAAGAGCCAGGGCTATTGCGAGAGCTAATCTCATTCGTGGTCTAGTTGGCAGAACTCATCCAACGGATCCTTTGGACCCGCTACAACTATTTGGTGCCCAGAGCGCAGGATGGTCTCTGGGAAAGCCGGGGTGTATTTGCCATCACCAGATGAGGTTGCTACCACCGTGACGCCGTAGGTGGCACGGATCTTGGCCTCGGAGAGCGGCATGCCATCAAAAACATGCGGGACGTAGGTCTTCACCATGACGAAGTCTTCGTCGATTGGGACGTACTCCAAAGTTTCGCCGGAGACCATGTGAGCTACTCGCTTACCCATGTCATCCTCAGGGAAAATCACGTGGTGGGCACCGAGCTGGCGCAGAATTCGACCGTGCGACTCGGAGTTGGCCTTGGCCCAAACGTTCTTCACGCCAAGCTGCAGAAGTAGCGAGGTGGTCAAAATGCTGGCTTCGATGTCTGCACCAATTGCAACCATGGCAGTGTCAAAGTCCTTGATACCTAGCTCGGTTAGCACAGCTTCGTCAGTGGTGTCCGCCTTGACCACGTGGGTTAGTTCAGAGGCGAGCTGCTGTACGAGCTTCTCATCAAAGTCGATACCCAAGACCTCGTGACCTGAATTCACTAGTTCACGAGCCAAAGCCGAGCCGAAACGCCCGAGACCAATAACTACAAAGGTTGCGGAGTTGAAACTGCGACGCTTGCGATTTGTGGACATGATTTGCCGTTCTGTTCTTTCTTGAACCTAGCCGATTAACGGACGCTCTTGTGGATACTCAAAGTGTCGCTTGCTCTTTCTAAAAGCAAGCGAAGTCGCTACAACAACTGGTCCAAGGCGACCAAAAAGCATGAGCAGTGACAGCAGGAATTTGCCGTGATCCGGCATAGCAGCAGTTATGCCAGTTGAGAGGCCGACCGTTCCCGTTGCGCTGACAACCTCAAACAAGATTTGATCCAGGGTGAAGTCGGTGGTCAAGCGCAACAGCATCGTTGCTGCGATCACAACCAAGGCTGCGATGGTGACGATGGCTAGCGCTTGGCGCTGCATAGAGCGAGGAAGGCGACGGTTGCCGATGTTTACCGCCGCCTCACCGCGAATTTCCGTATAAACCACAAATAGCAGGACGACGAAGGTTCCCAGCTTGATACCACCGGCGGTCGAAGCACTGGCACCACCGATAAACATCAAGATTTCGGTACCGAGCCAGGTAGCCGGGTTCATTTGTGAAATGTCGAGAGCGTTGAAACCTGCAGTTCTTGGCATCACCGAGGCAAAGATTGAATCCCAGATTTTGTCCATCGTGTTCAATGGACCCAGAGTTCCAGGGTTATTCCACTCAAGCAACGCTACAAACAGGGTTCCCGATCCCAGCAGGGCAAAGCTAGACCAGAGAATGATTCTTGAGTTTAGTGACCACTGTCTTGGGTACGTTCCCTTGAAATCTGAGTTGAAACGACCCTTGACCTTTTCGACAAGACGACCAATCACCTCAACCAATACCGGGAACCCGAGGCTGGCAATAAAAACGATGGTGAAAACCGGAACAATCACCCAACCGTCGCGGGCAAAGCCCATCATGCTGTCGCTATAGAGCGCGAAGCCTGCGTTATTGAAACTAGAGATGGCATGGAATACGCCGTGGCCCAGAGCGTCTTGCCAGGAGTAGTCGTAGTGGGTCAGGAATCTGATGAAAAGAAAAACAAACAGCACAAGCTGAAACCCCAACATCAGTTGAGCAATGTTCTTTAGCAGTGACTTGATATCAGGTGCATTCAAAGAAGCTTCGGAGCTGGTTGAGAGCTTGTTTCTCAGCGAGATACGTCCATCAAGCAGGTATGCAACGAGCGATGCAAATCCAACAATTCCAAAACCACCAATTTGAATTAGCAGTCCGATAACCACATGCCCAAACATGGTCCAGTGAAGCTCAGTGTCTATGGTGGCCAAACCTGTCACGGTGACCGCTGAAACTGAGGTAAATAGTGCGTCGAAGAAATCTAATGAACGGCCGTCTTTGCTTGCGATTGGCAACATGAGTAGCGCTGTACCAATAGCGATGACCGCGGTGAAAGCGAGTGCAACAATGCGTGTTGGGTGCATGTGCTGCGAACTCTTTTGAGAACTCACCCTGAAACTATACGCCTAGGCTTAGAAATAGTCGTCAGTTGGGGATGGCAACTTGAAACCTATCGCGCTTGCGTTGGCCGCATTGCTGCTAAGCGGCTGCTCGATCACACCTGCTCCAACTCCCCCAACTTCAACTAAACCCCAACAAACCAAGACCTCGAACCCATCGCCATCCAGCACCGAACCGACAGTGGTCACCTCCTCGCAAACCGTCTCCCAAGCTGGCGAGCCAGGATCAGAAAACACGCTTGAGCTTCTTCTCAGTGAGCTAACAATCCAAGACGAGTTCACATCTGGCTACGATCGCGACCTATTCCAGCACTGGATAGATGCAGACTCGGATGGCTGCAACACAAGAAGAGAAGTTTTGATTATTGAGAGCGTTATCGAGCCTGGAGTATCAGGCAACTGCCAGGTGTCTGGCCGGTGGGTATCTGTTTATGACAATAGGTCGATTGCCGATGCATCGGATCTCGACATCGATCACCTAGTGCCGCTGGCTGAGGCATGGCGCTCTGGCGCTCACGCTTGGGATTCAAACACCAGAAAGCGATTTGCCAACGACCTTGGTTTTCCAGGGAGCTTGATCGCCGTAACGGCAGCGAGCAACAGGGCTAAGTCGGACAAAGATCCAGCTAGCTGGCTCCCCTATAACCAGAACTACCAGTGCCAATACGCCTTCGACTGGATGGCCGTGAAGTATCGCTGGAGCCTGAGCATTGATAGCCAGGAGGCTCTAGCGCTTGCCGAGATCGTGCCTGAGTGCGACATTGATAATGAATTACCCAATAAGGCTGAGGTGACCAAGGGTTCGCCTATCACCCAAAAGCCATCAAAAGGCGAACTCGATCCAAGATTCGACACTTGCAAAGCAGCTATTGCTGCAGGCTTTGGCCCATATGTTTCGGGAGTCGACCCCGAATATGACTGGTATCGAGACGGTGACTCTGATGGAACTGTCTGCGAATAAAGAAAACCCAGGGCCTGCCCGGGCCCTGGGTTTCTCGAAGGAGTTGGTTACTCCCCGCTACGCATCGTGATCAGCACTTTGTTCTGGTAACCAGCAGAACTAGATGCCTGAGCGAGCGAAGTGTATGAAAGCGACTTGTCTAACGATTTTGCGTAGGCACAAATCGCTTCAGCGCGCTTCTTGGCAATCGAAATCTCGGATGCCGAAGCGTTGACCTTGTGGACACCGGTACAGATGAAGGTAGACGCCTCAGGGAAATTCTTCATGTAACCCTTGACGTTTGCCTGGTGTGCTGCGGTGATGGTGGACTTGGTGTTAGCAAAAGCGCTAGTCACGAAGTTCTGAACTGGCTTGGAGGGTGCCTTAGGGCATGCGTAGGCATCCTTGAAAACAGCCTTCTTCTTGGTCAGTGGGTCCACGCAGGTCAGAGTCTTCGGCTTCGCGAAACCCTTGTATGAAGCGACCTTCTTGATCTGAATCTTTGGCTTGGAGTACTCGAATCCAGCAACCTCAATGATGATGTTTCCCTGCAGGTAAGAAATTCGGCGAGACTCAACAGCCGCAGCGCCACCGGCCTCCGCGGTAACAGTCAAGCTAAGAGCAGAGGCGACCTTCTTTGGGTCCTGAAGTCCCCATAGAAGTAGTGCATCGTTTGCTGGAATGATGGCCTTGTAGAAGCCCTTGTTTACGGTTACCCCATCTGGGCCAAAGTGAGGGGCTGCAGCCTGCCAAGTGAGCGACTCACTGGCGTCATCCCAGACTGGTGAGGATGCGCCACAGGCAGCACCGTTGGTTGAAATGGCCATTCTTCCGGAAAGTCCATCAACACCGAAACCGCTGGTCTCAGTCTCAACCACAACGAAGCCCTGCATCGTTGTGGTTACTGCAGAAGCTACGCCAGTCTCACCTTCACACTGACGGGATGATGAAACCTGTGGGACTGGAACTGGGGTTCCGCTCATGACGAGCTTGCCAGGATTAGCCTCGGTGCCAAGCTCGGTCTGCTTTGACAGGTTGTTAGCGATACCGATCGAGATACCAGTCTTGACTGCACCGATTCGCGCGACCAAGGTGATTTTGGTATCGACGTCCAGATCAAGTGCAAGCTGTGCAGCCCCTGGCTTTAGAGCAATTGACGGCTTCCCGGAGGCATCAAACATACCTGGGTAAGCGGTGAAGAAGATGTCGTTAGTAAACGGGGTCGCAGACTTAATGTCAATGATGAGTCCGTCGTAACCTGCCGCGTTCAGGCCATAGGTTTCCCAGTTTTCGTGGGTCCATACACCCGCTGAGCTCTTTCCTGCGACTCGCTCAACGACTGGAGTGATAGGAGTCGAGACGGTTGCTGAGCCAGAAACAGCATTTGAAGAGGTGTCTGGGACTGACGGGGTTGGGGCCGCAGCAACCTTGGTCTTCTCGAACTTGAGCTCAAGGGCGGTCTTGGTTCCAAGCGGCTGCACCTTCACGGACTCAATACAAAAATCAGTACGGAAATCGTCACAGGCCGGCCAGGCGACCTTCGGAACATTTATGTCCTCTGCAGACGCTGGCAGTGATGAGGCGACCAGACCGGTGGCCAGCAACGCTGCTGTGGCTAGACCGGCTGCAATTCTTCGAATTGATGAGCGCATTTATCCCCCTAGGAATGAAACTTCTCTATGTCTACTACCTGAATAGCCCTCAAACAATGGATTGGCTGATAAATGGCTGTCCCCTTTTTTGGCTAACGCGCAGGCTCCGAACATCAACTAACTTTTGGTCTGTGGAGGTTTGAAATGAAAAGGTTCCTGGCTTTAGTTGTCGCCGCGGTCTTGGTGCCAACGCCAGCCTCAGCTGAATCATCTAGCTACGAGGTTCCCTCCAGCCAAACCGCGCAGGTGGGCCAGAGCATAATCAACATCTGGGAACTCACAGAGGGGAACTGGGACTCTAGGCGAGAGGCACTAGTTTTTCCACCCGGTCAGTATGGCTACGAATCGGCAAACAACTACCTGTGCCCGAATGAGAAGATCCTGGCAGGAGACTACCCCTGCAATTTCGCAGCAAGTGGTGCAGATTTCTTCGGCTCAAACATACTTCCGGTCTGCGAATCAGAAGCAGACGAGTTTTGTGTTGAGTCTTTGACCTTTTCCTTATCCAACGTCGTTATCGAGGCCACTCACACGACCTACGCAGGCGGAGATAAGTTCGGTGCAATCCCGGAACTAGGGATTGAGCCTGGCGGTCTCGTATCGCTCTGGACTGTGCCGGGGGTAACTAACTCTGCAAGCACGGAAACCTATGCCGTCAGCGTCAGATCGAGGCAGAACTTCAACCAATTTGAAAAGAAGTTCCAGACCATCTCATTGGATTTAAGCATCACCCCTTATGCAGAAACAAAGGGAAACTTCAAGCCACCATTTGATCGAGAAGGCAAGGACGTGAATGGCCTGACCAAGGTCTATGGTGGTCTACCGCCGGGTTGCATTTGGTCAGATGAAGGTTTGTGTGGCAAAGCCGCTGACTTTGTGGGGACACCGGATATCAAATTGACCATTCGTGCCTCCAACCAACTAAGTGGGTGGTTCCGGGGAAGAATTACCGAACCAGAACTCTCAATTGAAAAATTCAGCAGCAAGGCAAATCGCATTTCCATTTCTGGGAAGCCAGTGCAAGTTCCAAGATTCCACGTCTACGCAGACGCTACCAACACACCCGAATCTGTCCAAAAGCTCTTTCCTCGCGGAAGTGGCGGAGGTGGTGGCGAGCTATTCGAGGGCAATAGCTCAAAACAGGTCTTTGCAACCGGAGGTGAGAGGACCTACACCGTTTTGGAGGGCATGCGCAACGCAGTTAACGACACTGCCGCCGGCACATCCACAATGTGGTCTATGGAGAGCATTCCCCTTGGAAACCAACCCTGTTTTGCGAAAGCTGAGGGCGTGCTCGGCGTAGTTTCAACAAATGCGACCGCATACGACGGGACCGCGCCCGGTTTCGAAAATGGGCAGTTGACCTACAAGGTGGCTGGCCTCCACTATGCGCCTGATGGCAAAACCCTCAATCGTGGAACATATGACCTAGTGATGCGATCTGACATAGCTCGCTGTCTATACGGTTTCTCATCAGCACCTATTTCCGCGAAAATTCAAGTGCTGACAGAACAGGGTGAAGCGGTCGTGGCCTCAACTGTTGTGAATGAGAAGAATGGGTGGCTAAATCTTGCAGCCTACGGATTCACCTTTTCCGAAAAGAACATCAAGGTAGAGCTGACTCAAGCCAAACCACCGACTCTGAAGTTGTCGCTGTCCCGCTTTGACTCTAAGTCAGGCAAATTGAACTCCAAGCAAAAGCTAGAACTCACCGCTCTTGCATCCAAAGTGTCAGGCCACTCTGCGGTCTTCTGCACTGGCTGGTACTTGAGTCCACGCGACCGAGGCCTTGCGCTTCAGAGGGCGAAGACTGCCTGCGGACAGCTTTCTAAATCGAGCGGGGAACTTCAAACATCGATTGCCGCGCAACTCACCAAGAATGCAACCCTGGGCAATAGAGTTTCAATAAAAATCGACTAGCAGGGGGAAGTTTTGAAGTTTAGGTCGAGCCTTTTTGCCATGCTCTTGGGATTAGGAGCAGGCGCTGCCCCAGCTGTCGCAGTGCAGCCGGACTTGGACACAACCAAACCGATGACGGTCAATCTGCAGATTTGCACTAGCGACACTCAGCTGGACTGCATAGAGAGCTTCTCAATTCTTGAGCCTGAGTCAAAGGCCCTCAGCCACATCGGATTCAGGTCCAGCGATATTCGGACTGATGCTAATGGGAACGTTCACCACGGCGGAGTTGAGGTATTCGATTACCAAGGTCAGGAAATATCAATTGCTGTGGAGTTGCAATCTCCAAAGATGGTCATTGGCGTCAGGCCCGACGGTTCTAAGCATGTTGGTTCATCCTTGCGCACATACATCTCAGGACCTGAGCTGAAGGATCACCGTTTCGAGATTCGAATCAGGACCAGCTGGCTCAAGCCCCAGGATATCCAGCTACATGCAGTTGAGGCTGATTACGAAATTCAGAAGATTCCAGGAGGCACCCGATGGGTCTTCTCTGGCAGGCAGCAATCCATCTCCTATTACAACGGCGACTGGGACGAAAAGATGAAAAGCGATGCTAAGGCTGACTTCACCTCGCACCGACTTCACTTCCTAGTGCATCACCTTGGCAAGGGCGGAAGCTATTTCGATGAGACCTGCGGAGATAAGGGGTTTACGGTTGAATCGCACAATGCACCTGGGGCTGGAATGCCCTTTTGGGATCAATCTTCTAGGTCACTTAACTTCGCCATCCAATCACCCCATGCCGACGCTCTGGGCAAACCAGTAGTTGGTTATTTCAGACTTTGGATGCCAGAGTCCTACCTAAACTGCAAGTGGCCTCAAAACTCGCTCAGCTCCGCCGCGTCAATTCAGGTTTTTGTTCAAAACGAGGACGGTAGCTACCAGACTGCCACGACTGTGGTTGGCAGATTCAAAGGCATGATTCGAATTGAAGCCCATGGCTTCCACTATTCCGCTCCGACAATTCAGGTTGTTGCTGCCAGTAAACCGGTTACCAAGTCCATCTCGTCGTTTGCGAAGAACTCCTCAAAGATTTCAAAGTCTCAGCAGGCTCAGGTTCGAACCATTCTTGGTCAAACAAAGGCCAGGTCAATCGTTTGCAATTCGACTTATCTTCAGTCGGAGAATAGAGAACTAGCGCAGCGGCAAGCCGGAGCAATCTGCGAATTCGCAAAGTTAATAGACAAGGACCTTAAGACGACCATCAATGTGGTTCAAGTCTCTAAATCGACAAGTGCAAATAAGATTTCTCTAATTTCCTCAAGGTGAAATGCGCGACGAGTTTGAACGGTTTAGAGAGTCATGAGCTCTCTATTCATCTTTGACGGCGACTGCTCATTTTGTTCAACATCGGCGCGGTTTTTGGAAAAAATCACAAGGCATCGAGTCCCCATCAAGCCCTATCAATTCTTGAACCTAGAGCAAGTTGGTGTCCCAAGACAGGATGCCGAAGCTGCGGTTCAATTCCTTATCGCTGGTGAGAGATATCAAGGGGCGCGTGCCATAGCAGAGGCACTCATTGCATCAAAGACAACCTGGGTGCTAGCCGGATGGTTTATCAAGACCCCGGTGATTTTGAGCTTTGCCGAGTTGGTTTACTTGCTGGTGGCTAAGAACAGGCATCGTCTTCCTGGCGGGACACCGGCCTGCAAACTTGAGCGTTAAACCGTGATTGCTTGCTTCACCAAGGAAACAATCTGGGCTTCCACCGCAGGGGAAAGTTCAGTTAGCGCGTAACTAGTGGGCCAGAAAGTTCCGTCATCCAGGTTGGCAGCTTCTTGGAAACCGAAGGTTGAGTAGCGAACCTTGAACTTGCTTGCTGACTGATAAAAGCAAATGACTTTGTCGTTGACGTAGTAGGCAGGCATGCCATACCAGGTGCGAGTGGTGATCTTGTCCGATACTCCCAGCACGAGCTCATGGATTCGCTGGGCCAACTTTTGATCATGTGCGTCCATCTCAGCTATTTTGCGCTGGACTTGCTCCTCGCCCGAGAGCTTCTTGAATTCGCGTGCCTCTCTGGCACGCTCTCGCATTGCGGCCTTTTCTTCATCGGTAAATACCTGGTCAGCCACTTTGCCTCTTCCTTAGGAGCCTAATTCCCCCAGAGCCACCTGAGAGAATCGAACTCTCGACCTGCTCTTTACGAGGGAGCTGCTCTACCGACTGAGCTAGGGTGGCGAAAAAACAAAGTCCCGCCACATTCCTGGCGTTCCGGGCTTGTGGCCCTGCGTTCATTTTAGTTGGTGCGTACACCCCATCCAAAAGGGATCGTCGGACTGATTCAGGATGTCTCGCTGCGTTCTAATAAAGTGCTGAGTTTCTGCTTAATCTCGGACCTAAGAATTCCAGAGGCTAGGTTAGCCAAACCCAAGGGAGTGCAGCGGATAAGAATCCTGCCCACTCAGTCGGCACAGGAGATGCTTAGTCACTCTAGGTACTCGGAAGCACCGTCAGGTATTTTGAACCATTCCCTACTTCCGCCAGTGAGCCCCGAATTTATGCTCATAAATATTGCACCCGCGGTCACAATCTCGTTGTTCACGATCCATAACATTTGATCCTCATCCGAATAAGGCGTCCCAACTAAGTTAAGCTCCGCTGCAACCTTGTCAAACACTCTCCATCGAACTTCCTCTGTATCCAGGAGCTCGACGCCTTCCCAGACTGCTTTCTCAAGGAACTCTGCCTGTAAGAATTCTTTAGGAATGGACTCTGGGTCATCCCAAGAAGCCCCCTCTATTCCCCAATCCATTGGTTCGAGCGCCGATTCAAGATAACGGGTTGACCCTATTTTGAAAAGCCGGTCGTAAGATTCAGCTGCTTGCCAAATTAGGCTGTGGTAGTTGACGGCTTTGGGTTCTTCCCACTCTCTGAATGAGCCGACCGACGACTTCAGTAGGGATTTTCCAGCAAATGAGAGCCACTGAAGATAAAAATCCAATGTCTCAACGTGGTCACCACTAAAACTCACACCCGAAGCAGCCAGTGAGACGCCTACAAAACTACTTCCTTCCTCGTCCTCCCAAGTTAAGAACTCAAACTTGCCATACTCCTGAGCGTCGAGGATTGGAGCGAAATCCTCCCGGGCCCTTGCAATGTCCTCATTGGCTCTTTCTGGGTGAATAATCTCCCCTAGCCCCATTTTCATCCGCAAGTCAGCCATAGGTCCGAAAGTGCGGAACATTGGGTCTATCTCGGCGGAGACGAGACTAATCATCAACGGCCTTGCCTTGTAAACAGTTGTCAGTTCGCTCTCGAAAAGCAAGCTACTTGACCCTTCAGACGAGTTTCCATCTGTGGGCTCGAGTTCGTAATCTTCAATGCCAGATGGAATTCCCTTGAATTCTGCAAAGCTGTCTAATATCGCCCTTAGCTCAAGCATCTTTCCCCCTACTTTCAGCTCGTTCAAAAAAGAATTTATCCGATTTATATAGGTTCGGTGGAGTGAATTGTGCCTGCATGCTCGTTTGATAATTTCCTCATAAGCCTTGAGAAGACCTTTCTTCAAAACAATGTCGGACACCTCGATTAGCCTCCCCGGAAGAATGTGCGAACGGAGTCACTGACTGTTGCTGACAAGGCCTGCAGAATTCAACAGAGTGCCGTCCTACCCGAGTGAGCATTATTGATTGAATAGAAAGGCAAGAAGTGATTGTTCAGATTCCCAACGGGCTAGTGAGACTAAGCAGAGAACCACAATTCTTGCTAGAAACATCAACCCCGCTCATCACCCTGCAAGTATCTGACTATGCGTCACTTGATTTGTTGGGACTGGATGAGCACGGAGACATGAGGCTGGATCCCAGAGATGAGCTTTTCCCTTTCTCGGTTCAGGTTTACCCAGATCAGCTGTTGCATCACTTTAGGGACATCGATTGGAATTCTCCAGATTTGATCTCGGACTCCGATTTCACGCCTAGGCCCAAAGCATTCCGTTGGATTCGATGGTTTGACCAACTTCCCAATCGTCTGTACGGCGAACACTTTGGGAAGTACATGGTGGGCCATTGTTTTCCCGACGAAGTCAACAAAACCCGCTGGCTGCACTGCCTGCTAGATGACAAGTTTTACGCCTATCCGCTTGCTTCTTTCCCCAACGACTTTGACGACATTTGGATATACGAAGACGAGGAATCCGAAGACGAGGATGCCTAGCCTACGGTTTTTATGGCTGATTTAAAGACGGGTGAGGACACGACTTTCCGAAGCTCCGCATATTCTTTTGCAAACCAGTTTCTATAGGTCTGCCAAGCCCCACGATCTTCCACGTCGGCAACGGAGCCATAGATTGAGATTCGCGATGCAATCTTTCCCTCTAGAGGCTCGAAAACGAGCTTGGAGGTCGTCAACTGTTGAAGCTGAGATTGGACTTCATTCACAGCATCAAAACGCTTTGCGCTCTTCTCCGGATCTCTGCTTCCGAAGTACAACTCGACCCGTAGCCCTTTTCCTGAGAAGACCAAGTTCAGCGAAAGGTCCGCAAATCCGGTGAATGTCGGGAAATATGAGCGAGCCCAGGCAGTCCGCTCCCGAAGATCCGGATACTCATCGCCAAGCTCGGCAATTAGGCTTTCCCAGAATTCCCCGTAGGCATTCAATCGGTCGGAGCGGCTGGCCTTTGACGCGGATTCACGCACTTGTTTGCCCCAAACGTTTGGCTCGACAACCAAGTCCAGCATCGGCGCTGGAAGAGAATCTCCGATTTTTATTGCCCGAACTTCAACCCCAAAAAAGTGAGTCTCATTATCGGTAACCGAATTCAGCCAGTTGAGAGCTGCTCGATGCTCTTCCCGGATTTGCTTTGCAACCCACACGACAATCTGAGGTCGAACGCCCCCGGCGTAGGTGAGCAGTTGACCAAGATGTGAGTGGTTTGACTTCTCCAATTGATTCTCGATTATCACCGATCGACCGGAAGCCAGATCAGTGCCAACAAGGTCGAGAGAAAAAGAACCGATTGGATGTTCTTTGGAAAGGTCCAGGTCCAGACCTAGAAGTTCACCAAGTTCCTGTGGGTTCTCTTCAAGCCAAGGGGTGAAGGACAGCGCTTCGTGTGGCCACACTGACCGAAGATCGACTTCCTGAATGCGTCCAATTTTCGTGTTCATCCCAACATCACCTGCTTTAGTGTCTTGTCCCCAAGCCTCCAGCTTTTCCAGGATTCTGTCTCATCATCTAAACCGAGTGCTTTCGCTGCTTCAACGGGACCGGCATACCGAATTCCATCAATAAGCAAACCAAAGTCGTCGGTCACAAAAGCTGAAGTTCCGGCTGGGACAAACACAAGTTCGTCCCCTTCATTCAAAAGGCCACGCTGAATAAGGGCAGCGAACTTCTCTTCCCTGGTAAGTCTCCACCCGCCAAGGGTCTCCGGAGCTTCCTCGTGGAAGTATGAAAGGCTTGGATTCTCGAACGACCTAAATTTCCAGACAGCATCATCCATCTTGGAGTCATTGAAAACCCTGCAGTCGACAAGTTGCTTGAAGTCTTTAATCGACAGCCCGGTGACTTTCACAAAGAGATCTGGCTCGACCTGCTCAATGATGTCTTTGATGGTTCTCTCTCTGTCATCGGTGAGATACATAAATGCCGGGATTCGCGTGATGAATCTTCTAAGCTTTTGCTTTAGATTCTCCCTGCGCTTCGCCGACTCATCCTTGATTTTCTTTTCTCTCTCGTTCAGTGGCTCTTTAGTGAGCTTCTTAGGCCTGAGTTCCTTGTGGCTGGAAATCATGGCGGTGAGGTCGTTACCAATGTTTCTAAACATCTCAATTTGCTCAAGTGACTCAAGCAGCCCAGGATTCGCGAGGATGTTTTCCATCGACTTGATGTCCAAGTTGATTAGCTCGGGTGAGTTCCACCTTCGAGCAAGCATCGAGGAGGAGACTCCGCGAGTTAGATAGTCGATGACATCGCCGGCTTTGAGCTGGCTCATCGCGTAACCATCAAAGCTCAGGACAGGTAAGAACTCCATGAATTCGGCGATGGCTTGCTCGTCGTCCTTCTCAGAGGCCACCTCGGACTTCAAGCGGGTTGCGTAGTCAACGATTTGGCGCAAGGCCCGGTTAGGAGAAAAGTCCAAGACGAAGCAACGTTCTTTTTGGACGACCTCTTTCTCACCGCCCAATTCAGTGTCGATGTAAGAAGTGACCCAAGGTGATTGAACTCGGAAAGCGGCCTGGAAGTAAGATTCTGGACTCTTTAGCTCTCTGAGCATAAAAATGCCCGTCCAAGCCTTGACAGTCACCCCAGTCATGAGCTTTCCACATGAAAGTGTGATTGACTTTCGATCCTGAGGTGAGGAGCCGATCGCTTTTTCAACTGGTGGGAGTGCTTTGTCACCAATTCCTGCCTTCGAACCGGCAGCCACGACTATTTCATAGTCTCTAAAGAAAGTGTTGTGTTGAGCCCTTAGGAGGTCAGCCATCGCATAGCAAGAGTCCACGCTTGGCAGATACCACACGGTGTGCTGAAGCGCGGTCAAGAGATCAAGATTCTCAAAAGGCAGTGGAGGCCTCTTCTGATTGGCAACATTTGCCCAAAGGGAGTTGAGGTCCTGTCCTCGGAGCAAGTCGAGCCATTTCTGAACGTCTCGTTCGTGCTTGAACTTAGGCGCTCCGGACTCTGATTTCTCTGTCTTGAAGAACTCGGTGAGTGAGAATTCAGACTTGTTATTCAGAGCCACCTCTCGGAGTGCATCAGGCATTTCATAGGTCATCAAGACCATCTCCGGAAGCCCGAGATACGGATTGGGTTTATCTTCTGACCAGTTCTTTTTTGCAGACTGCTCATCCGAGTAGGTCCAGTTGAAAACTTGATTCTCAAGGAATTCGCCTTCGGTGAGGGCCCTGAATGGGGTGCCCGACAAGTAAAGGTAGTGGTTTACCTTGAATGGGATAGTCGCCTCAAGGTCCTCCTTGAAGTCCGAATCCAAATCAGGCGTATCCAACTCCTTGGCTTCACTTGAGTCGCCAGAGGTCCCAGCCTCTTTATCCTCTAAATAGATAGATCTCGCTGCATCCCTCCATGCACCGAAGTGATACTCATCGACAATGACTGCATCCCACTCAACCTCATAAAGACCCTCATTTTTCGCCTTAGGTTGCCCATTGGCATCCTTCCCAAGAACATCCTGAAAGGAGGCGAACCAGACCAGCGGACGATTCATAGATAAGTCAGGAATGGGGTCGCTCTTCCCCTTGAACTCCCAGCCCTCGAAATCAATGTGGCCATAAAGGTCCTCCCGCCAATTTGTCTCAACAGCAGGCTTATAAGTGAGAACTAGGATTCTCTTCCAACCCATTTCTCTTGCGAGCTGGTAAGAGGTGAAGGTCTTACCAAATCGCATTTTTGCGTTCCACAGGAAATGAGGGGCGGACTCAGTCTGTGAAGCCCTTCGAAAATAGGCAGCCGTTTCCCGAACCGCGCGCTCCTGCTCTGGCCTGGGCTTGAAGTCAAGCCTGGTTCTGACGCTTTCGAGTTTTGCGCCTGCTTTTACAGATGCTATTGCGGTCCTAACTTCGTCAACTGTGCACTCGAACCATTCACCATCTCTTCTGTGAACTCCCGCTTGTTGAAGTGCTTTGTGGACACTGTGATCCCTAAACGCCTCGCCTGACTCTGTTATGGCGGATTCCACAAGCAAAAGTTCATAGGGGGACTCCGCTGGCATTTTCACTGCATTTAACTGCTCGCGTATTCGCACTGAAACATCCCTGTCGGTGTCACCAACCTTGACTAATCCAGTCCCTTGTCTTTTGCCTTGCCAGGGGTCCTCGGCGTAAGCGGGAAGTGAGTACACATATATTTTTGGGTACCTAGTAGACTGCCCTATCTTCGTCATTCAAGGACCATTTCCTTGATGCGACTGTCGATCAATTGCCATTCGCTGTCAGTTAGGCCGAACATATTAACCAACTCTGCATCTGTCCAAATCCTGTCGAAGGTAACTCTCGGAACCCATTTGTAGGTTCCGCGCGGAGCATCTTGACCAGCCTTTCGAAGGGATACAAGGAACCTAAAGAATTTGGTCGCAACGTAGCTAGCGACCGACTTTGCCTCATCTTCGCTTTTCAGAGGCCCAATTAGCAAAAAGGTTTCGGTACAAACCCAATTCGGACCAAGCATTTCTGGCTTGAAAATTACCGTATCGAAGGCACTTTTTTCCCGTTCACGGCCAGACCCAGCTCTGCGGATCGCGACCTTCCAGGAGGGAACAAAATCTAGCCCGGTCTGAATCTCTGTTTTGGTAACCCATGTTTTTCCCGTCCTTTCGAGAAGAGGGAGATCTCCCGGCTTGCTGACTTTGTGCCCAGAGAAATTTGTTGCTAGCCCAAATGGTTTTCTCGCCGAAACTAGGTCCTCGATGGACTCAAAAGTTGCCACTTTGTCAACGATAGCCTCCGCACGATAATCTCGAAGAAGAACGTCGTATTTATCCAGTTTCCTCAAAGCCGTTCGCTCTTCCCCCAGGAAGTGGGAAGTTACTGTGCAGTCGCCGTCGTGATTCGCTTCCCATAGGAAGTAACAAATGCCACCATTTATGCCGACTTGGGGAAATACCTCGGCGGCATTTTGGTAGTCAACAATCTTGACGAGGCGCTTATCCGACAACATAGACTGGCGAAACGAGTCCAGCCCCTTCCCCCCCACCATCCAACGCGAGGGAATAATCATGCTGAGGTATTGGGGAGACAGTCTCATAGCCTGATCTACAAAAAGATTGTAAATTGGGGATGATGATGGTGAGTCTGACTCATCGTCTGATTGATACGGGGGGTTTCCAACCACAATATCAAACTTCAAACCAATCTCCTTCTCGATAAATCTTCGTCCTTCTTGGTGGAGAAGGGCGTAAGCATAGTTTTCTGTTTCAGCCCCTCCACCCTGGTCTGCTTCCGCGGCCAGGCATTCTGAGCACCTACCTCGAAAAAACACGTGTTCGACCCTTTTGTAAATCAAATTCCCTTGGTCACTTGGGAACTTGACGACTGACTTGTCGCTGTTTGCCCACTTTGAGCAATACAGAGAGCGCCGGCTCACAAGGCTAGTTAATTCTGTTATCGCCACTCCAAAAACCATGTTCCGCAGAATGTGTTCTAAGCGCTGCTGCTCTTCTGGAATCTCGTCCTTGAGGCCGACAAGCAATCGCTTGGTAATCTCACGAAGAAAGACTCCGGTCTTTGTAAACGGGTCAATCCAGCGGAGCGAGGGATTCCTCCAAACATCCGCTGGTAGAAGATCGAGCATTTGCTTCGCAACCGAGGGTGGTGTGAAGACCTCATCGTTAGATAAATCCGCGATGACCTCAAGGATGTCTGGCTCTTTAGTGTTGTTGTAGGAATTCAGCATCTATCTTGTCCCCCGACGAATAATGCCCTTTGGTTTCCAAGTTACACGAGGGGCAGAGCCCAAGTCACTCACATAGCCATCCCAGTGCATTTGAGGTTCAGAGGCTCCGAAAATGTCGAGCATCCCGTCATCCTTGGGTCGATTGGCCTCTTGAATCTCGCCCCACTTGTGAAAGCGAATCTCAACTCGCCCTTGCTCGAAGTCCCATTTGTACTCCGGGATTGGCATCTCATCCCGATTAGTTGGTTTGCCATTGGAATCAGACTCCAGCATGTTGCCTATAAGCACATTGTGCTCAAGAATCCACTCCGCGGCAGCGGTGAGACTCTCAAGGTAGACAGGGTCAAATAGGTCAAGACAGAGGTGCCTGAAGTGCTCCAGAAGTCGCTTGCGAGCGCCGTCACTCTCAACGTCCTCATGACCCAGGATGTTGTCCTCTGAGATATCGATTCCGTAAATAGAAGCAAGGGCTTCAAGGGCGTAAGTCGCTTTGACTATTTCAGAGGACTCTGACTTCAAAACGCCCTTCAGTGCTGCGAATTTCCGGTAGAGAACAACAACCAAAAAGCGGCCGTTTCCACAACTCGGTTCTAGGTAAGTCTTGCTGGGGCGGTAACTCCAAGCCTCCTCAGGAAGCAGGTCAAGCATGTCTTCAATTATGTTGAAGGGAGTAAATACCTCTCCGGCATCGCGCACTCGCTCCGTGGACTTAACCAGCCCCTCATCCCAGTAGCGGGAGGTTGTTTCTCTCATCAACCTAAATTTAGCGGCAGCATCGGACATTCCTTGAGCCAACTGCCTAAATCGTTTTCGACCCTCGCCCTTACGCAGGGCCCGTTAGAACCCTCACGCGGCTGATCCGCAGTACCTAATGATTCGAGTGTTGGCTCAATTGTTGGTCGATGAAATCGTTCACGGCGCAAAATTTCTAATAAGTTAATTTCCTGAGGTGATTTTCATCTCGAAATGGGGGGTAATTATGTCTGATGACCTATCGCGCGATGTATCTCGAGGCGTGCAGGATGCAATATACAGAGTCCGTATAAATGACATGGCGTTGCAGGGGATTGACAATCTTGTCGATGGCGTCGCACAGCATCTTGATCGGAAAGTCTGGCTGGCGAAGGAAGCCTGGTATTGGAGCATCTACAACATGTCGGTGCTTTCCGATCCCCATCTAGAGGGTAAGTTCACGTGGGAGCCCTGGCGACAGAAAATCCAGAGCTTCAAAAAACCTATGTTCGACCAGGAGGGCAAGGCTCGAGAGGTCGCAGCCCTTATCAATCAGGAATTTAGGGAAGCCGGGTATCCAGTTGATGAAATGATGCAGACCTTGGAAACCAGGCGAAGCCATTACAGCAGTTATCTAGATCGGGTAGCTAAAGAGGAAGAGTCGATTGCCAAGTTCGGTCACCTGGTAGGTGTCGACTTTAAGAACTTCGATGAAATGGTCGCCTACATGGGTCAACCGAACATCTTCACAAAGTGGATTGGTGGCCCGCAGGAAATTTCGGATTTCTGCAAGTCCATTGGTTTTTTAGCCGACCCGGATCAGTTAGTCGGGGTGTTTGTTCGGGAAACGGATTGTGACGAATGCACTACAAGTAGCACCGTGACACATGCTTTGCTCGTCAGAGAGATTGATCATCTCGCTGAGACCCAAATGTCTTGGTGGAAGGCACAGTTCGAGCCTCAGGATGACTTACTGCTTTTGGGTAACGGCTGGGGTGGTTATCTTTACAGGGCCCCTGTTTGCATTCACATGCCCTTTGAGAATATGAGCCTCCAAATCGCCCAGGGTCTCAAAGCGCTTACCTTTGGCTATTACTACCCGTTTAAGACTCTCAAAGACCACTTGTCGCAGGTCGAAAAAGACTTCGAAGGCAAGTTCAACTTCAAGAATTGGGTTGGAATGGGAATTGACGATGAAGAGGAGACGGCCCTGAAGAATGGGCAGCTGCAAGTATTTAGCTACCAAGGACCGGAATCTTTGGGCAAACCAGTGGGAATCAAATTTAGGATTCAAGAGGCAGGTATGTATGACTTTTGGTACACGGATTGGAGTTACTACATTGAAGGGGGCTGCCTCGATATCGGAATCGCGGGGGATACAGACGCGACGCTGAGTTTTGGGCAACAGTTCCATGAAGCGGTCGATGAGAAAATTCGGTCACAAAACTGATCCCTCCCAGCACAGTTGAGGCACATCAAGAACAAGTTCAATTTGAGCTACTGCCTGAATCGTTTTCAGACTTTCTGTGTGCGCGACCACCTTTCCAACCTTTTTCTGCACCTTTTTAATGGTTGATAGCCTCGGAGGCCTTATAAATAGAGGGTTTCAGATTCGGCTTGGATTTCCAGGTTTTTGCCTATTGGTAACTTCAAATAGCCCAGTTTCCGCTTTTTTGCTAGTTGGATTTTTCACTCATAGTTACTAATAAGCATCTAACCAATTTCGGCTGAAGATATATCGCCTGATCCCTGATGATGCGATTTCATATGCCTGCCAGATCTCGAGATGATATGCGTCCCCAGACATAACGGCGGATATCAGGTAATCGAGTGGGGTTTTCATCCCCTGCTTGCTGAACTGACCTTCCTCGTCAATCTCCACCCGAAAAGACTTGAAGAGGTACTGCATTATGGGAACCGTGTTGGAGTCCAGCGAGTCCGAATGGAGAAGCCGAATAGAGGGCAATAAACCAAGTGTTTTTGACTGCAGGTTTCTCCATTTTGAGTTGAATTCGCCTATAAAAGCGACTACCTCAACCTCACTAACATGCCGAGGAAACATCCAAAGTGCGTGGAAATGCGGGGTCCAAACACCGTTGATAAGCGTCTCCTCGGTAACTCTCATGTAGGCCACGCCTAGAGCTGCTCTAGCTCTCTTAATCCTGCGCGAGTTCAACACCCGAACCCAAAGGCGATTCAGTACTTCATAACGCTGCCGGGCTTCCAAAGAGACATCGAAACCCGCTTCAAGGGTTTGCCACCAGGGAGTGCAAGAGCCAGCAATGTATTGGTCGAAAGCGTAGGCGAATCGTTTACGCATTTTTGCCTCGTGCACACGAGCGCAGACGGGGCAGGCGTTTCGATGCCCGCATCTTCCCGTGAGTCCGGGGGTTTTGGCCAACCACTCCTCTGCCAATTTTGGCTTGGGTGTTTTTGGCCCGTAAGGGAAACAGTTACCAACGGAGTGGAATTGCGTGATCTCTCGCAGGTGCTCCAACAGCAATCTGACTGCATAGGCTGCGAGGAGTGACCGGTTTGATTTTCGGAATTCGTAAGTGATCATTTTTATTTACCTAAGAAAAGAACTGATGTGTGGGGTTGTTGGCTACTGCCTGGAATAAGACGGCATGCCTGATGGAGCGGTCTGGTTGACTCCCCAGGAACGTTTGGCTTAACCCACCCCCCCCGACTTGGATTTCGTTTGGGTGGGTTCGACTCACTCAAAGAGGATTGTTGAAACCTTCTTTGCAAATCGGTCTGAGAGCGCTTGAACAACCGAGGCGTAGGTGCGCTTTGTTATCTCCACTCCTGAGTGGCCAAAGCCTTGGCTAATCTCTTCCAACAAGACTCCAGCTTCCAGGGCAAGATGAGCAACTGTGTGGCGAAGATCATGAATTCGTATCCTTCGAAGGCCAGCTTCTTTGAGCTTTCTGTTGAATGCCCGTGTTAGATAACTTGGTGACATAGGAGCTCCGTTTGCTCCGAGGATTATGTGTTCATTCGTAGCCAAACCTCTTAGTTGGAAACGATGATTTCTAAGTTGAAGTAGCGAGGCAGCGAGTTCGTCGCTCATCGGTAGCGTTCTAACAGATGCTTGGGTTTTTGGCGCTCCCTCTGTCAACTTGATTTCAACATCACCATTGAGCCCAAGCTGACGCCTCTCCCCTCTTGATCTCTGAATCTTCAAAGTTTGATTGGCGAAATTCACATCGCTCCAGCGCAAAGCAAGAATTTCACCTTTCCTCATGCCCGTGCTCAGGGCAATCAGCAGAAATGCCTCTAGGTCTGAGTCCCTGAAGGCAGCGAGCGCCGCACTTGCCTCCTCGAGCGTCCAAGGTGATTGAACTTGCGAGGGCTTGCCACCACTCTCCGAGTACCTGGGGACCTTTGCCACAGGGTTTGAATCCAGAATACCCTGACGCACAGCGAAGGCGAATAAGGCATGCAGTTTTGCGCGAACTGTGTTTATGGAACTGGTCCGGAGATTCGATTGCGCCAACGAAGACATCAAGTCTTCTATTGCAGCCGAGTCAACTTTCTCAATGCTTCGGTTCCCCATTACCGGGACAACGTAAAGCCGCAATAGATGGACACTATTTGCCAGAGACGTCGAACGAACGCGCATTTTTTGGAATTCGACATACCTTGCAATTAGGCCTTGAACATCTATTGCTGCATTCCTCCTTGACTTCAGGTTGGGTGACCGCGCCAGATCAATCGCCCTCCTCTCTGCCTCAGACTTGGTCTTGGCACGACGTTGAATAGCCCTTCTCTTGCCGCTACTGTCTCGGAACGAGACCTGGAAGATCCAACGCTTGTGTTTTTCTGAGTACCAAACAGAAGTACCGTCTCTCATCGGTAACCTCCACACAGGCTGTCCACATAGGCCTCGATGGATTTAATTGGGATTCTTGCAGAGCCACGGACGTGGACTACTTGAATTGCTCCTTGCTCAACGAGCCTGTATACGGTGCTTTTTGAGACATGCAGGTAGTCGCGTGCTGCCTCTGGAATAGAAATAAGCATCTCTGCCCTTTCGATAAAAAGGTTTACTGGGATGGCAGATTTGGCATTAGGCAGAATTGCCCGAGTGAATTCTCGGGATAAAAGAAAATCGGTTTCGACTTCTCTCTCGATCAAGTCGACTGAACTTGCGAGGTGAAGATATCTTCGCCCGAGTGAACCGGTAAGAGACCCGAAACGCCGAAGCATTTTTAAAGTTTTTTTGGATGAAGTGCTGAGTTTTTGACTTAACACGATTTGAACCCCTCCTTCAAATGGAGGGCCCGGGCCCGGAGGCCAGTAAATTCGTGGGACTCAGAGAGCCACCTAGGAGAATTGAACTCCTGACCTGCTCTTTACGAGGGAGCTGCTCTACCGACTGAGCTAAGGTGGCGCGCGAAAAGACTACCAAAAGCAAAAGGGGCACCATTGCCGTGGTGCCCCTTTTATAGGAGGCCCTGAACCTGTCAGGGTTTTCACCCGCAGCAAAAACACTCGGAATTTACTGCGGGGAAGCTCGAAATCACTGAGTTAAATCTCGTGCCGTAGCGGTTTATTCCAAGCTGAAACTAACTGGCGAATTGGATTTAGTTACAAGACAACTTCATCTGCAGAAACACCTGACCATCTTCTGTAATTTCTCCTGTTTTTAGGAATCCGCATTTGGTGTAGCTGCGAATGGCTCTTTCGTTGTGCTTGAGAACCTCAAGTGTCAGGGAGCTCAGGGAAAGAGATTCAAACGCGAACTTGATCACCATTTCAAGCGCCTGGGTACCAAGTCCTCGTGAGGTTTTTCCCGTTATGAGGGCAATCCTCATGTTCATCGATTGCTGGTCAGCATCGAACTCGTTGAGCACGATTTCGCCCACGAATTCCTGAGTCGCGTTCTCTATGATTGCCCAGTCCAGGCGTTCGGTTGCTCCGGGTCTAGTTTGAAGCCAGTGAGTTAGCTGCTCGATCGTGAATGATCCACTACTGGCTGTCCATGCACTAGTTTCCTCATCGCCAATTAGCGCGACATACTCCTCAAGTCTGGAAATCTCCAGCTGCACGAGAGTGACCTTGCTACCAGACAACGTGGGGGCCACAGTGGGAAAATCAACCGGCATAGAAAGAGGCTAGCGGTTGGCGACTGAGGTTTCTAATGCAACCCAGGCTGCCAGACCCCGGCCCGGATCAACCTCGCTCTGGCGGCATCTTCGATTGGTGACTCTGGGCCAATCGCAAACCTCATGAATCTAAGAAGCGAGGTTGTGACTGGGCGAGTAAACCAAAGCGGCAAGCCCTTGAGGCCAATCATCGCTCGATACTCCACGGGAAGTGTCGCGAGAGCTGATTGAAAAAGCAGGGCATAGACCGGCTTAGCCAGTGGCGGCAGTGGAGCCCTCTTAATCCAACTGATTACAGAACGAGTCTTTTGATTGACCACGAGCTCAGATTTGAAAGCGTCCAGAGTTTGAAATAACTCCGTTTCGGATTTAGGTGCCTGTTTTAGACCGAGTGGTTCTACGGAGCGGGCCCAGAGCCTCACATAGGCATCTGCTCCCCCGGGGATTTCACGCTTTGAGTAATTTTGGTGGGCTCTTAGAAAGCTCTCCATAAAGGCGATGTGAACCCATAGCAAAAGGTGCGGGTCCGCTGCTCGATAGCTGGAGCGTTCGCCGTCTGCGGTTTCATACTCACCGCTGACTCTGTCATGCATTCGGTTCACGCGGCCAGCTTCGTTCTGGATGGCGGTGTGAGAACCAAAGGTCGTAACGGTGAGCCAGCGGATAGTGCCTGACAGCCTGCCGAGTGGATCCTGCTCATACCGCGAGTGCTGAGCAACACCGGCAAGTGAACCTGGGTGCAAGGCCTGCATCAGTAGCGCCCTGATGCCGCCAACTAATGTTGCGAAATCTGCGTGCACGATCCAAGGAGCATCTTCGGGTAGAAATAGACCCGGCTCATCGCCTTCGGCAACAATAGGCAACCAGGGTGGGATGCCCTGTGGGTCACCAGAGAGAAGTTTGCGAAACCTTTTTGAAAGGTTTTCTTGTAACCGATTGTTGGGCAATTAGAACCTAATCTTTATGAAACTACCTACTGGAGAACCATGACCGAGCAAGAACTAATCCAAGAGTTTCAGAAAAACCGACTACACATCATCCTCGCTCAACTAGCGCCTACGGCCCTGCTGGCATTTGCAGCCATCGCAACCCCGGGGATTGCTAGCTCGGATGAATACGTGAAGCACGCATTCGCATTGATCTTGTTAGCGTCGGGAATCTTGGGCGCACTTGCTGAATACTCGGCAGCCGCGCAGGCTCAGGCAGCAATTGACGATTTGAAGGCGCTTCCAGGAGCGTCCAAGCTTCGCTCTCGCGTAATCGCATTCCGCCCCTGGCTTGAGATTGTGAAGTTTGTAACTCCGACGATCTTTGTTGCCATTTTTGGCTTTATCCTGGCTGGTCTTTACCTCTAGAGACGACAAAACCCCGAGGCATTCGCCTCGGGGTTTTGCTTTAGCTTGACTAGTGCTGGACTGCCTTAGCGATACCCGCACCGGTTAGGGAGCGAACCTCGAGCTCGGCATACTTCGCATAGTTACGCTCGTTGGAAGTCTTAGTTCCAAGCCAGCCCATGAAGAAGCCGAATGGAATTGAGATGATTCCGGGGTTTGCAAGTGGGAACCAGTTGAATGCAATTCCACTGTCGAATGGAATCAAGCTGGTTGCCGCACCTGACACCACTGGGCTGAAGACCAACAGACCAACGGCTGAGAACAGACCACCGTAGATGGCCCAAACCGCTCCGCGGGTGTTGAACTCTTTCCAGAACAGTGACAAGAGCACTGCAGGTAGGTTTCCACTGGCTGCGATTGCAAAGGCAAGCGCAACCAAGAACGCTACGTTCAGACCCTGGGCGGCAATTGCCAAAACAATCGACAGACCGCCAATTACAAACGCTGCAATACGAGCAACCTTGACTTCTTCTTCAGCAGTTGCGTTGCCCTTCTTGATCACGTTGGCGTATAGGTCGTGAGCCAGCGATGACGAGGAAGCCAGGGTTAGACCCGCCACCACAGCCAAGATTGTTGCGAATGCAATCGCACCAACCACGGCTAGCATCACTGCACCACCAACGGTTCCAGCACCACCACCGAGATACTCGGCGAGCATTGGGGCTGCCACGTTTCCTGCCTTGTCCTTGGCGGTAATGGCCTCAGCACCAACCAAAGCCGCAGCACCAAAGCCGAGGGCGATGGTCATTAGGTAGAAGGTTCCGATGTGACCAATGGCCCAGTTCACACTCTTACGAGCGTCCTTGGAGGTTGGCACGGTGTAGAAACGAATCAGGATGTGAGGAAGACCCGCTGTGCCCAGAATCAGAGCCAGAGCTAGCGAAATAAGATCCAACTTTGAGAACAGGGTCTTCAAAGCATCTAAGTTTCCAGCCTCATCAAAGACATCCTTACCAAATCTCTGACCTGGTTCTAGGAAGCTGGGATTACCCGAGGCGGCTTGCGCAGCACCGAGTAGCTCAGAGATGTTGAACTGGAAGTGGACCAAAACCATGATTGTCATCACGGCTGCACCGGTCATCAGCAAGAAGGCCTTGATGATCTGCACATATGTGGTTCCACGCATACCACCAACGGTCACGTAGATGATCATCAGGACACCAACGCCCACGATTACCCAGTTCTTTGCAGCACCATCGGTGAAGCCGAGAAGCAGGGAAACCAGTGCACCAGCACCAACCATCTGAGCAAGCAGGTAGAAGACCGAAACCACAACCGTAGAGGTTGCGGCAGCGGTTCTTACCGGACGCTGCTGCATGCGGAAAGCCAGAACATCACCCATTGTGAATCGACCGGAATTGCGCAGTGGTTCAGCAACGAGCAGCAATGCCACGAGCCAAGCGACCAAGAATCCAATCGAGTACAAGAAACCGTCGTACCCAAACAGTGCGATGGTTCCAGCGATACCTAGGAAGGAGGCTGCCGACATGTAGTCACCGGCAATGGCGAGACCGTTCTGGAAACCAGAGAAGTTGCCACCACCGTTGTAGAAGTCGGTTGCCTTGGTGTTCTGACGCGACGCGCGGAACACCACGTAAAGAGTTACCAAAACAAAGAGTAGGAACAGTGCACTTGAGACTGTTGTGTGGTCTAGATTCACTGAGCCAACTCCTTCTCCACCTGATCACGCAGCTTGTCGCTAGCGCCATCTAGGACATGCGAGGAGTGACGTTCGTAGAGCCACATAATCACGAACGTAGACACAAACTGCAAGGTGCCCAGGATGAAGGCGATGTTGATGTTTCCGATAACTGGGGTAACTACAAAGTCACGAGCAAAGGCCGTGAGCAAAATGTAGATGAAATACCAGGAGAGAAAAGCCGCGGTCAGAGGAAATGCAAACCCCCTGAAGCTCTTTCTCAGCTGGGCGAATTCGGGACTGGACTGAGTAGTCTCCCAAACTCGTTGCTGCTGATCCGACATTGAACTCCTTTGTTCATTCGGCCGGTCCTACCGACCGAAGCATTGCTGCCTATCAGACTCTAGCGAAAAAAGTTGTTTGTAACTCAACCAGCGCAGGTTTTATTCCCGGTACCGATATCTTCACCCCGGAAATAGGCCTCGACAATTGCATCAACACAGACGTTTGAACCGTATGCGGTGTGGCCTTCACCCTCATAGGTCAGTAGCACCGCCCCATCTAGAAGTTCTGAAAGGGCAACCGCCTGCTGATAAGGAGTTGCCGGATCTCCCGTGGTACCCACCACTAACGGACCCTTGGCCAAATCAACCTGGTAGTCCAAAGTGACCATGGACTTACCTTCTGGCCACGCTTCACAGGCCAAGTTTGGGTAGGCGAAATACTTACCGAAGACCGAGCTGGCTTCCAAAAACTCGTCATTCAGCCCCTGAGCTTCCTCGGCAGTAATTCTTGAATCTGCGCACGAGATAGCGAGATTCGCCTCGTTCAGGTTCGAAAGGTAGCCCTCGGCTACATCTCGGTCGTTGTAGTAATCCGCAAGCAGCAGCATGGTGGTGCCATCACCTGTGAGCGCTTCTTTGAAAGCCTGGGATAGATAGATCCAAGACTCTTGGGAGTAAAGCGCTGCGAATATGCCAGCGAGCGCCGACTGCAGAGTCAGCTCGCGATCAACCTGGGTCTCAAGCGGCGTGGTTTCGATCTTTTTTAGGAAATCCGCCACCACAGTTAGGGCACTATCCACACTGCCCTGGAAAGGACACTCGGTGTCGCCAATACAGTCCGCAAGGTAGGCCCGGAAAGCTGAGTCAAAACCGACGACCTGGTTCAAGAGCATCTCAGATTCACTCAGCTGTGGGTCCATCGCTCCATCTAGCACCAGGTTTCCAACCTTGTCTGGAAAAAGGGCTGCGTAGGTGGTTCCCAGCAGGGTTCCATAGCTAAACCCCAAATAGTCAAGCTTTTCGGCACCCATAAGAACTCTCATCAGCTCGAGATCGCGTGCAGCCTGTTGAGTGTTGAAAAAACCGACATCAAAACCTGTTTCCTGACAGCTCAGGGCAAAGTCCGAAAGTACCTTCTTCGAGTATTCGATGTCTGCATCGCTACCAAACTCGTATGGCGACTGGCCATAGTAAACCTCGTCCTTGAGATCTACTGAGCTGCAGTTCACCGCGGTGGACTCCCCGACTCCACGTGGGTCAAAAGCCACCAGCTGAAAATCTTTACGCAGTTCTGCTGAGCCGATGGAGTCATAACCCTCGCGCATCCACTTCACAGCTGATACTCCGGGGCCGCCCGGGTTAACAAAGATTGCCGGCTTGTCCTTGGAGTTTGAGTCTCGCATGAGGGCAAGGGTTATGAAGTCCTTCTCGGGATTCAGCCAATCCAGCGGGGCGGCAATCTCCGCACACTCAAAGCTTCCCTCACAGGGAGTCCAAGAAATCTCTTGGCTCATGACCTCTTCGATCGAGTCGATTTCGGCCAAACCAGCATCCGCCGTGGGTGAGCAACCGGCAAGCAAAAACAGGGAAGCGAAGGCCAGACCTCTAATTCGCACCGGTTCTCCTAAAAATCAATTTCACACACAGCGCTTCCAGCACTAACAGGTCTCTAACGTTACTTGCCAGTCGCCCGCGCGCTGTCGAAATACCATCCAATACTGCAATAGTCATTTCCGCAGTCCCCGATTCTGCGCGAGCAACAATCTCACTTTGGTGCTCCGGGTTATAAAGCTCAGTCCCAGCGGCTAACTGAATTGAAAGCACATCTCGATAGATAGATTCCATATCAGTCAGGATTCGATCCAAACCATCTCGGAGCAGTCTGGTCTGACGACGCTTTTGATTCTCTTCTAACTCTCTAAACGTGGACCTCACGGATGGCGGAAGTTTGTCACCCTCACTGAACCCGAATGCAGCGAGCAGTGCAGTCTTTTCCTGTTCATCGCGCTCGAGGGCAACCTGCTCGGCATCCTTCTTGGCAATCTGCAGAAAGCGCTCCGCTGCCATCATGGCGGAGGATAGATTGTTGATTCCAAGGGCCACCGAGATGGTGTCGCTTCGTCTATTTCTAGCCTCTGAACTGGTTGCAAGGCGCTTTGCCATACCGACGTGGTTTTGCGCCTGTCGGGCGGCAACCTTTGCAATCTCCAAGTCGATTCCGTCTCGCTGGTGCAGTAGCTGCGCCACCTCGGAGGTTGAGGGCAGTCGGAGATTTATGTTTCTGGTGCGGGAGCGAATTGTGGGCAACAGGTCAGAAACCGAAGGGGCGCAGAGAATCCAAATTGTTCCCTCGCTTGGTTCCTCGAGTTCTTTGAGCAAAACGTTCGAGGTTCGCTCCGTCATGCGATCGGCATCCTCCAAGATCAAAATTCGATACTTGGACATGCTGGTGGAAAGCGATGCCTTGCTCACCAGCTCTCGGACCTCGTCGATGCTGATTTGGACTCGGTCTGTGGAAAAGAAGGTGACATCTGGATGCGCGGCTGCAATTACCAATCGACAACTTTGACACTCACCGCAGCCGTTACCCTCACACTGCAGGGCAGCGGCAAAACTCAGGGCCAGATTTGACCTACCGGATCCGTGCGGGCCAGTGAACAGCCAGGCGTGGTGCACACCGCTTTCACGATTTTCAACCACGCGAACTAGTTGCTCGATTGCCTCTGGCTGTCCGAGCAATTCGTCCCAGACTTTGCCGCTCAAGAAATGCCTAGCTCGACGAGTCGGTTTCGAATTGCTGCCTGGATTTGATCGACCGATTGATTGGCGTCGATCACCAAAAAACGCTGTTCTTTTGCTAGCTCGAGGTACATCCCTCGCGCTCGCTCAAAGAACTCAACCTTTTCGCGCTCCAACCGATCCGGCTCGGTGCCAGTCCTTGAGCGCCGCTGAATCGCATCTTGTGCAGGCAGATCAAGCAAGATTGTCAAATCGGGCACCAGGTTGTCCACTGCCCAAAGGGATATGTCGCGGACCTGGTTAACATCTAGATCCCTGGCAGCCCCTTGATAGGCCACCGATGAATCAAAGTAGCGGTCGGTGAGCACAATCTCGCCACGCTCCAGTGCCGGTCTGATCTTGGTGGCAACGTGATGTGCACGATCAGCCGCATATAGCAGCGCCTCAGCTCGCGGAGCAACGTCGCCCTTGCGGTGTAGCAGTAGGTGACGGATTTCTTGCCCTAGTTCGGTGCCACCAGGCTCTAAGGTTCTAAGCACCCTGTGACCACGCGAGATTAAAAACTCCTGCAGGCTCTCCAACTGGGTGGACTTGCCCACACCATCGATGCCCTCAAATGAAATAAACATCAGCGCTTTTTGCGGGTGGTCTTCTTTTGAGTTTTTGGTGTTTCACCCGGCTCCACCCCAAGCTTCTCACGACGAATGGCCAGCAACTCGAAAGCGCGGTCGCTCGATAATTCATCCAGCGGCTCGTCCTTTGGAACAGTCGCATTGATGATGCCGTCAGTTACGTAGTTACCAAACTGGCCGGTCTTTGCAACCACTGCCTTGCCGGATGCTGGATCCTCACCAAATTCGCGGAGCGGAGTTGAAGCTGTTCGGCGAGCGCCGTACTTCGGTTGCTTGTAGATCTCGATGGCTTGATCGAGAGTGATGCTAAAGATTTCGCTCTCGCTGGTTAGTGACCTGGAGTCAACACCGCGCTTTAGGTATGGTCCGTATTTACCATTTTGAGCCGTGATTACCTGACCGCTCTCTGGATCAACACCGACCTCGCGTGGCAGAGAGAGGAGCTTGAGCGCATCTTCCAAAGTGACCGTCGCTACGGACATGTCCTTGAAAAGCGATGCGGTCTTAGGCTTTGGATTGCCCTCGTCCACCAGAGTCACAAACGGTCCATAGCGGCCATCCTTGACGGCAATCTCCAAACCTGACTCTGGGTCGACGCCAAGAATCCGATCTGACGCCGGTGGAGCGGCAATTAGCTCAGCAGCCTTTTCGGGAGTTAGTGCATCAGGTGCCAGACCCTCGGGAATGTTTACGATTCTGCGCTCACCGGCTTCTTCAAGCTCGATGTAGGGGCCGTACTTACCCGTCCTCAGCAGAACTCCCGGAGAGATTTCAAAACTGTTGATCGCTCGTGGGTCAGACTCCCCCAACGATTCAACCGTCTGCTTTAGGCCGTGGTCCCCGAGGTAGAAGTCCTTGAGCCACCCGGTTCTATCCAGCTCGCCAAGTGCGATACGGTCGAGATCCTCTTCCATCTTGGCGGTGAACTCGTAATTCACAAGATCACCAAAGTTCTCCTCCAAGAATCTGGTGACGGTGAATGAAATCCACTCAGGAACCAAGGCACTGCCTTGCTTCACGGCATATCCCTTGGACAAGATCGTGGAGATAATTGCGGCATAGGTTGATGGTCTTCCAATCCCCTGCTCCTCAAGGGCCTTCACCAGGGAGGCCTCGGTATAGCGAGCAGGTGGTTGGGTGGAGTGAAGTTTGGACTCACTGCTCTCAACGACTAAAACATCCTTGTGGGAAAGGTTCGGAAGTTTGGCCTCGTCATCAGATTCTTCCTCACGAGTTTCGTCATAGACCGCCAAGAATCCTTTGTAGGTGACAACGGTTCCGCTGGCGTTGAATACCAACTCGTCCGAACCAAGCTTGGTTCCAAGTCGAACCGAGGTGGTCGAAAGCTTGGCATCAGACATCTGTGATGCAACGGTTCTGCGCCAAATCAGTTCATAGAGAGCTAGCGATTTTCCGGATAGAACTGAACGAAGTTCATCTGGGTGCCTAAAGCTCTCTCCGGATGGACGAATTGCCTCGTGTGCCTCTTGAGCATTCTTCGACTTCGCTCCATATAGACGTGGAGCATCTGGAACTAAATCAGCACCAAAGAGCTTGGTGGCGGCAGCTCTCGCCGCCAGAGTGGCCTGCACCGAAAGCGACGGTGAGTCGGTTCGCATGTAGGTGATGTGACCGTCTTGGTAAAGCTGCTGAGCAGTATCCATGGCCTGCTTGGCACTCATACCAAGCTTGCGGGATGCCTCCTGCTGCAAAGTCGACGTAGTAAAAGGTGCATAGGGCTTTCTGGTTGAAGGCTTCGCCTCGACCGAGAGCACAGTTAGGTTTGCACCCTCAAGACCCTGAGAAATTTTGGTTGCGACCTCAGGGCTCAGAACTACAGCATCTTGAGTGAGCTTTCCATTTGCATCAAAGCTCTTACCTGTTGCCACCCGCTTTGAATTTTGCTCCAGTAGCTTGGCTTCAAACTTGGTGCCATCTTTGCTCAACTGAACGGTTACAGATCCATAGCTTGCAGCCACGAACGCCATGCGTTCACGTTCACGCTCAACAAGCATTCTCATTGCAGGCGACTGAACGCGACCAGCGGAAAGACCACGGTTTATCTTTCTCCACAGCACTGGGGAAATTTCGTATCCAACTAGGCGATCCACCACGCGACGAGTTTCCTGGGCCGCGACTAGATCTTCGTTCAGCGCACGGGTGTTCTGGGCAGCTTGAGCGATTGCCTCTTTGGTGATCTCGTTGAACACCATTCGCTTTACTGGAATCTTTGGCTTCAGGACTTCAAGCAGGTGCCAGGCGATGGCTTCACCCTCGCGGTCTTCATCGGTGGCGAGATAGAGCTCCTCGGCCGACTTCATGGCCGATTTCAACTCGGAGACTGTCTTGGATTTCCCTGGGGAGATTACATAGTAAGGAGAGAAGTCATTCTCAACATCAATCGAAAACTTGGCCAGCGAGCCTTTTTTCTTCTCCGCTGGAAGTTCCTTGGGTTCAGCAAGATCACGAATGTGGCCGACGGATGCGAGTACCTCGAAGTCAGAGCCGAGGTACTTGGCGATTGTCTTCGCTTTGGCGGGCGACTCAACAATCACTAGTTTTTTTGCCACAAATTCTCCTTATATATCAGCGTGGAGCGCCTGCCACCGCATAACTTTCCAGCTGAAAAAACGACACCATGCTATGGCCTCGAATCTCCACGCCGTCTCTGACAATACGACATTGGACCAAATCGAAGCCAACACTTTTGAGAATTTGCTCAGCATTGGAGCACACCACACCGGAGATCAAACCTCGATGGGTATCCGCGGCCGATAGCGCTGCAAGATCTGTAGCTACCTGCAATTTTTTGTCTTCAATGAGTGCCGAAATGCCAACGGCACCCACCAGCGCGGCCGATGTTAACCCCACCAGAAGAAGTGCAAGCGCCGCGGTAACTGCTCCCTTTTCTATCCGAGCGAAATGCCACATTGCTCAGTCCTAAGGGTCACTAATCCCGGCTTTACCAAAGCCAGGCAACTAAGTCGCCCTTTGCCGTATAGCTCGAGGGATAGATCACTTGCAACGTCTAACTCCTTGCCGATTAGGTGATTCCGTAAGAGGTACCCGGCATCTTGTTCGAGTCGAAGTTGAGCGGAAGCCAGAGACAACAACCAGGCGATCAGGCTGATGCCCAACAACAGGGTGGGCATCAGCACGATCAGCTCGGCGGTCACGGCACCTCGGTCAGATTTCAAGACCAAGCGCACGCCCCACCAACTTAAACAGCATCGAACGAACTTCTTCGCTTCTGAGAACCAAGAGCATCAATCCGGCAAAGGCAACACCTGCAAGCGTTGCGATTGCATACTCCGCTGTGATGGCACCGTCATCTTTATATATGTCTAGTTTCATATTTCTCCTTTGGTTAGTGCCCCAAGCAAAATTGGTGCCACAGTCAGTAGCAAAAAGGCGGGGAGAGTGGTGAGCCCCAAAGGCAGCATCAATCGAACCGAAAGCTGCTTGGCAATCACAAGGCTTCGGTTTCGCCAGGCTGCCAAATCGCTCTCAATCTGGGACTGCAGTAACAGTTTGAGATTGGCTCCGCTTCGCAGGGCAAATTGTATTAGCTCACTCTGCTTTGGAATCTCGCAAAGCTTGAGTGCCTCGCCCAATTGAATTCCGGTCTGGATAAAGATGGCCAGTCTCAAGATTGGCTGCTGCGGGGGCTTTGAAGTGTCGATTGCAGCCTTGATCATGCGCTCTGAGATGCGATGGCCCAGGTAGCTCAGGCCAGCCGAAATTCCCAAAAGCACTAATCCGAGCGGCGAGAACAAGGCATGGACAACCTCGAGGCCGGTCAGCTCTGCAAGCATCAATCCAAACCAGGGCAACCAGAGCATCAACTTCTTGGTCGAGATTGGAACCTGTTGGGCCTGCTCGATTTCATCTCGAGTATCGCTCTCAATCCTCTGCACTTTTGCAAGCACCCGAGCGGCATCAATTGCTGGGGAGCCCGCCTCGATTGCCAAGCGCAAGGTTGAAAAGTGGGGTTGGTTTCTCACCCCCGAGAGATCGATAGCTTGCTGTTGACTCACCCCAGCTGCCAACAGGGCAGCAAATTTCTCAAAGCTCAATCGGGACCACCTCAAACGGATCCAATTTCAATTTGCCAATCTCCGATACCCGCCGGGTCTCGCGATTTTCAAGCTGCACCACATAGTCGATGCCCATGGCTAGTTGAGCAACTAGCTCTCTGTCGATGTTTGCAAGTTGTCCAAGTAGCAAGAGACGACTTGGCACCTCAGCTAGTGATCTAGCGTGAAGAGTTGCGAGCGCGGGATGGCCATTGTTCACGGCCTGCAAAAGTGCCACAAACTCTGCACCGCGAACTTCGCCCAGCACCAACCGATCCGGTCGCATTCTCAGTGCCGCGGTGAGGAGTTCTGATTGTGAGATAAGGCCCACTCCCTCTTGGTTATTGGGCCTCTCTAGAAAGCTAAATGAGGGTGCCGAAACTTTGATCTCGGGTGTCTGCTCGATGACTGCACAGCGTTGAGCGCTTTGGTGAACCAACGCACCCAACAGTGTGGTTTTGCCAGAAGATGTTGCCCCCGAGATCAAAACTGTCTTTTCAGTCCTGACCGCTTCGCTCAAGAAATTAGCTTGAGACTGAGTCAACATAAGAGTTGTCAATAGATGCTCCAGCGTGATTTGGCTTTTGGGGTGACGCCTGATGGTGACCATGGGGAGGGTCGAAACCGCACTTCGTAGCTGAGCGCTGAGTCGAAAATTCGAAATAGAGAAGTCCGCCATTGGTTTGGCTAGGTCAAGTCTTGAACCGCTCTCCAGGGCAAGTTCAATTAGCAAACTTGAGAGCTCTGCATCTGAATCAAAGGGGCTGCGCACACGCTCTAAAGCACCACCGCGGTCAATGAAGCAGTTGTCTGAACCAATCAGCATCAGCTCAGTGACTCCCTTGGTGAAGAGCGCTTCTAGCTGTGCTGGTATCTCCATGAACCCCATGCTTCAGCTAAAGAGAAGTGGATGTGGGGCTCAAAGAAAGTCTGTGGAAAATAAAAGGGGCGGCAGGTTTGGGGGAAACCTGCCGCCGGGCGGTGCAAACATGGGGGGACGTTGCACCGCGGCTGAACTAGTCAGCAATCAAGATTCTATGCGGAAAAACGAACATTTTGTCCCCCTTTTGGGGATTTTCAAAAAAAGTAATCCCATGAATGCGGAACCGAGTGCAAGAAATGCAGTGAATTTCTGGCATTATGAAGCCGTCAACACCTGGAGGACAATGATGTCTGTTGCACCTGAAATAGAGAATTTGCTGCACGAAACAAGGCGTTTCGCACCAAGTTCAGAGTTCGTGGCCGATGCGATTGCAAAGCCTGAACTGTATGAAAAAGCCAAAACTGATCGGCTCCAGTTTTGGGCAGAACAAGCCAATGAACTTCACTGGCACAAACCCTTCACCCAAGTCTTGGATTGGTCCAATACACCATTTGCCAAGTGGTTCCACGATGGTGAAATCAACGTCAGCTACAACTGCCTAGATCGCCACGTTGAGGCCGGTTGGGGAAAGCGCGTAGCGCTGTTCTTCGAGGGCGAGCCCGGCGATAGCAAGGTCTACACATACTTAGACCTACTCATTGAGGTCAAAAAGGCAGCCAACGTGCTGTTGAAACTGGGTGTTCAACCCGGTGACCGAGTCGCCATTTACATGCCAATGATTCCTGAGGCAATCATTGCGATGCAGGCCGTTGCCCGCGTGGGTGCTGTGCACTCGGTTGTCTTTGGTGGCTTCTCTGCCGACTCTCTGGCTGCTCGCATCGAGGACGCAGAGGCAAAATTAGTCATCACTGCCGACGGAGGATTCCGCAAGGGTAAGGCATCACCGCTCAAGCCAGCGGTAGACGAGGCCCTCTCCGGTGGCAAGTGCCAGACCGTTGAGAATGTGTTGGTCGTGAAGCGAACCGGAAATGATGTCGACTGGACTTCCGGCCGCGACATGTGGTGGCACGAGGAGCTTGGTGCGGTAGAGACCGAGCACGTTGCGCAGGGCTTCAACGCCGAACACCCACTCTTCATTCTTTACACCTCGGGCACCACCGGTAAGCCAAAAGGTATCTTGCACACCACCGGTGGTTACCTCACTCAAGCGGGCTATACCCATCGAAACGTCTTCGATCTTCACCCAGGTCAAGACATCTACTGGTGCACCGCAGATGTCGGCTGGATCACCGGTCACTCATACGTTGCATATGGCCCGCTTGCAAACGGGGCCACTCAGGTTATCTACGAGGGCACCCCAGACTCCCCTGACTGGGGCAGATGGTGGGACATCGTTCAGAAGTACCACGTCTCAATCCTTTACACCGCACCAACTGCTATTCGCAGCTTCATGAAGATTGGCCGCTCCGTGACCACCCACTACGACCTGAGTTCAATCAGAGTGCTGGGCAGCGTTGGCGAGCCAATCAACCCTGAGGCTTGGATGTGGTACCGCGATGTGATCGGAGGCAACAAGGCTCCGATTGTGGATACCTGGTGGCAAACCGAAACCGGCGCAATCATGATTTCACCGCTACCAGGCATCACTGCAACCAAGCCAGGTAGCGCCCAGGTTGCACTGCCCGGTATCGAGATGGCGGTCATTGACGACGATGGCAACAAGGTCGGTGCCGGACACGGCGGCTACCTAACCATCACCGAGCCATGGCCTTCAATGCTCCGCGGTATCTGGGGTGACCCAGAACGCTACAAGGAGACCTACTGGTCTCGTTTTGAGGGCAAGTACTTTGCAGGCGACGGGGCCAAGCTCGACGAGGATGGTGATTTGTGGCTTTTGGGCCGCGTTGACGATGTGATGAATGTCTCAGGTCACCGACTTTCGACCGCAGAGATTGAATCCGCATTGGTCTCTCACCCATTCGTAGCTGAAGCTGCTGTGGTAGGAGCCAAGGATGAGACCACCGGTCAAGCGGTAGTTGCGTTTGTGATCCTGCGCCGCAGCCACATGGATGAAATTGGTAGCGATGCCGACACCTCAAAGATCCTGCGTGACCATGTCGCGAAGGAGATCGGTCCAATCGCAAAGCCGAGAACCATCTTTGTCGTAAGTGAACTACCAAAGACTCGCTCCGGCAAGATCATGCGTCGTCTGCTTCGTGATGTTGCTGAAGACAGACCGATCGGTGATGTCACCACGCTGGCCGACACCTCAGTGATGGACACCATTACCGGCCGCATCAACGCAGGTGCTAACGACTAGGTTCCAGCTAAAGGAAAAACCGCCGGTCTTCTGACCGGCGGTTTTCTTTTTGCTATTCGAATTCGACGATTAGTTCAACCTCTACTGGGGCGTCAAGCGGCAAAGAGGCAACGCCAACAGCACTTCGGGCGTGCTTTCCTGACTCACCAAACACTGCACCGAGAAACTCAGAAGCTCCGTTTAGAACGCCTGGCTGACCTGTGAAGTCTGGGGTTGATGCCACAAAACCAACCACCTTGACCACGCGCTTCACGCGGTCGAGATCACCAATGACGCTCTTGACCGCAGCCAAAGCGTTTATCGCGCATCGCTGCGCAATTTCCTTGGCAAACTCTGGGGAAATCTCTTCGCCAACTTTTCCGGTCGCCATCAGCTGACCGTCAACCAAAGGAATTTGACCGGCAGTAAACACCAAGTTCCCGGAAACAATGGCAGGGACGTACGCTCCCGCTGGAGTTGCAACTGGAGGCAGACTCAGCCCGAGTGCTGCGATCTTGCTCTCTACCGACATCTACTGGGCCTCTCTTTTAAAGAATGCAATAAGTCCACCCTGAGGCCCGGTTGTGATCTGAACCAACTCCCAGCCCTGAGCGCCCCAGGTGTTGAGAATCTGGGTTTCTTTGTGCAAAAGAAGTGGTGTGGTGACGTATTCCCACTTGGTCATTTTCAGCTCCGTTTCAGCCTGCAAAAGGTAACCTAGAGTCTATGTCCGCAAAGCGCCCCTCAACTGCATCGAACATTTTCAAGTTCGGCATTCTCAGCGCGGTAGCGGGTGTTCTATCGGTTGCAATCCTGGCTCCCGCCATCGCGGTCGCAGGTGCAGTTGGAACCGCCGGCGTTAGCGCATTTGAGTCGCTGCCGGCTTACATCAAACCGGTCAACGCTTCCCAAGCTTCAAATATCTATGCGCTGCGCGATGGCAAGCCGGAAAAGATAGCCACCTTCTTCCACGAAAACCGCGTTGAGGTTCCATTTGAGGAGATGTCGGAAAACCTGATCAACGCAGTTATTTCGGTTGAGGACCCTCGGTTTTACCAGCACGGTGGCGTGGACATCATTTCGCTACTTCGTGCGACGTTGACCAACCTCGCCACCTTCGGCGAAGGTCCTGGAGCATCCACCATCACAATGCAATACGTGCGTCAATCGCAGGTAGAGGCCGCCAATCTCTCGGGCGACGCAGAGGCAATTGCGGCTGCGACCGAGGTGACCATTGAGCGCAAGCTCAAAGAGATTCGCCTAGCCATCGCACTAGAAAACCAAGTTTCAAAAAAGGACATCCTGGCCGGTTATCTAAACCTCGTCTTTTTGGGCAACCAAATCAACGGTGTTGAAACCGCATCACAGTATTACTTCGGCACCAGTGCTAAGAACCTGACTGTTCCTCAGGCTGCCTACTTGGCAGCCATGCTCAAATCTCCAAACGACTACAAGCCAGACGAGGCTGACAATCTAGAGCGCGGTATTGGTCGTCGCAACTACGTAATTCAGGCCATGGCCGATGAGGGGTACCTCACCCAGGAACAAGCCGACACCTATAAAGCCGCTCCGGTTCAGACCAAGATCACCAAGTCCAAGCAGGGCTGCGAGGCAAACCAGACCACTGCCTTCTTCTGTGATTTCACGGTTTGGACTATTCGCAACTCGCAGGAGTTTGGCTTCAGCTCGGAAGAGCGTGAGATGCTGCTTCGCCGCGGTGGTCTTGAGATCTACACCACCTTGGATCTAGATGTTCAGCAGGCTGCATTCGAAGCCAGCATGGAACTTCTTCCACCTGATAACGAGTGGTCTTTTGGAACCGCTTCGGTATCAGTGGAAAGCGGCACCGGGCGAGTAATTGCAATGGCACAAAACCGCTACTTCGATCAAAGCGACACCCCGGCTCCCGGTCGGACCAGCGTTAACTTCAACACTGACAAGCCCTATGGTGGCTCATCCGGATTCCAACCAGGATCTACCTACAAGATTTTTACCCTAGCCGAATGGCTGAAAAACGGTGGCACGTTGGGTGACATTGTGGATGGTCGCATCTACAACGGTGAAGACGTCGATCAAAACGGCGAGATTGACAAGGTCAAGATTTGGGACGTTGCCAGGGAGTTCAGGGCAAGTTGTGGAGATGTTGTTGGCTTCTGGGAAGTAAACAACTCCGGCGATAAAACCATCAACGAGATCAGTGTTGCGAAGGCAGTAGTCACTTCGCAGAACACTGCATTTGCAGCCATGGCATCAAAGGTTGACCTTTGTGCAATTCGCGATACCGCTAAGGCCTTTGGTGTTCACAGAGCCGATGGTCAGGAGCTTTTGTATGTTCCAGCAACCATTTTGGGCACGAACGAAATTGCTCCACTAACCATGGCTGCTGCATATGCAGCACTTGCCAACAACGGTGTCTACTGCTCTCCAGTTGCAATCGACAAGGTCGTGCTTCGCAAGACTGGTGAATCGCTTCCAATTCCGCAAACCGCTTGTTCCCAGGCGGTGACCCCAGACATCGCAGCCGCAATGACTCACGCACTTCGCGCTGTGATGACCGGTGGAACCGGTACTGCCGCAAATCCAAACGATGGTACACCGCTAGCTGGTAAAACCGGTACGACAGACAACAGAATCCACACTTGGATGTCGGGTTACTCCTCCAAAGTCGCTACCTCTACCTGGGTGGGCAACGTCTCGGGACTCACAACACAGTCCGGCAAGAGCGTTGATGGTCTTGCGGTTTCCAGCGTTCGCCATGCCGTTTGGAAGCGAATCATGACGGTCGTCAACGGCAAGTATCAAGGAGACCCATTCCCCGCCGCTGATCCAAAATTCATCGCCGCAACACAATTGGTGGTTCCGAATGTTGCGACTTTCACTCCAGAGAGTGCGAAGACTCAGCTGATTGCCGATGGTTTCAACGTGCAGCTAATTTCTAATTCCGTTGCCTCTGCAGCGCCGGCAGGAACCATCGCCTACACCAAGCCAGCAATCGGCTCTACTGCTACCAAGGGTTCAATCATCAAGCTCTACGTCTCAGCCGGTGGCCGAGTTTCGGTTCCGATCGTCAAGGGGCTCAGCATCGAAGAGGCATCCGCTTCGCTTCAGGCGCTTGGACTAACAGTCACATTGCCACAGCCTTCCCAGACCAACCTTCTAAAGTGCGACCCAGCACTACCGAACGGTGTTGCCTATGGCACGAACCCTGAGGCGGGTAAGGCGGTCTCTCCGTCCAGCGCAATAGTTCTGATTCCAAACACATGTGGCTAACCTCACACGCCGGTCCATTTAGGCTCAACCGACTGAGTATTGCTGGAATCTCACATCAGCCAATTCGGGTGCTACACATTTCGGACCTACACTTTGCCCCTGGTCAAAACAAAAAAGCCGAGTTTCTAAAGCAACTAGCTGAATTAGAGCCAGATTTGGTTATCAACACTGGCGACAACCTCGGTCACAAAGACGCTATCAACCCTGCCCTTTCGGCCCTCGGGCCACTGGCAAAGTTTCCTGGAGTCTTTGTAAATGGCTCCAATGATTACCGATCACCTGAGCTCAAGAATCCATTTCGCTACTTTGTTGCACCATCCAAGGTCCCCGAAAGACGAGACATCGACACCGCTAGATTCACAACCGAACTAGAAAACTTTGGTTGGCTGAATCTCAATAACCACTCCGGGAAGCTTGATATTGCCGGAAAAACGATTGGATTTATCGGGGTCGACGATCCGCATGAAAACTTGGATGACCTGGATTCACTTGATGCTCAGGTCAAAGAGATTGCGGATGCAGATTTGACCCTCGGTATCGCTCATGCGCCATACCTTCGAGTTCTGGAGGCAATGACCAAATCCGGAGCGAGCATGATCTTTGCCGGTCACACACATGGTGGGCAGCTATGTCTTCCCGGACAAAGAGCACTGGTTTCAAACTGCGATCTTCCAACTGAATACGCGTCTGGGCTTTCGGGTTGGCAGTTCGGCGATAAAGAGTCAATACTTCATGTCAGCGCAGGACTGGGCTGTTCAATTTACGCTCCGGTGAGGCTTTTCTGCCCACCGCAGGCAACACTTATCGAACTGAACTAAGCAAGCTCCTGAGCCACAAGCTCAGCGATCTCGTAGGTGTTCAGAGCAGCTCCCTTGCGAAGGTTGTCGCCAACCACAAACAGGTCAATGGTGTTCGGGAAATCCTCAGCCTGACGGATGCGACCGACAAAGGTTGGATCCTGACCGGCAACGTGAGCTGGGGTTGGGTAAACACCATTAGCTGGGTCATCCATCACCACTACTGTTGGCTGAGCCTCAAGCTCTGCCCTCACTTCATCGACGGTGATTGGCTTAGCAAAGGTTGCGTGAACTGCAAGCGAGTGAGAAACCTGAACCGGAACACGAACACAGGTTGCCGCCACCTTTAGGTCCTTGATACCCAGGATCTTGCGAGACTCATTGCGAACCTTTAGCTCCTCAGAGGTGTGACCACCGTCTTTCAGGCTGCCGGCAACTGGAATCACATTTAGCGCAATCGGGGTTGCCCATGGTGAGTCAGCCTGAGAAACACCCTGAGCATCCAAGGTCTTGGCAACCGAGTCGGTGCTCAAACCTGCAGCTGGGTTGGTTGCGACAGCGGCAATCTCGGCCTGCAGGCGATCAATACCAGGTGCACCAGCGCCTGATACCGCCTGATAGCTCGAGACCACAAGCTCGGTGAGCTGCCACTTTGCGTGCAATGCACCAAGTGCGGCCATCATGGTCAAAGTCGTGCAGTTTGGGTTTGCGATGATGCCGAGTGGTCGAGACTTTGCAGCAAATGGGTTCACCTCAGGCACCACAAGCGGAACCTCTGGGTTCATGCGGAATGCCGCAGAGTTGTCAACGCAAACCACTCCCTTGGCAGCTGCAATTGGAGCCCAAACCTCAGAAACCTCATCTGGAACATCGAACATGGCGATGTCAATTCCATCGAACGCCTCTTCGGAGAGAGCGACCACGGTGTGGGGCTTTCCGTGAACCATGATCTCCTTGCCCGCAGAGCGAGCCGAGGCAATCAGGCGAATCTCTCCCCAGATGTTTTCACGGGAGTTGATGATGTCGATCATTACGGTACCGACGGCACCGGTTGCACCAACGAGAGCGAGGTTTGGCTTGGACATCAATTACCTTCCGGTTCCGGCGTAGACCACAGCGGTGTCAGCTGCGTCTAGCTCAAAAGCTGAGTGGACAATACGGGTGGCTTCCTTGAGCTGGTCGGCTCTGGTGACAACCGAGATGCGAATTTCTGAGGTGGAGATCATCTCGATGTTGATCCCGGCTCGAGCCAGTGCACCAAAGAGCTTGGCCGAGACTCCCGATGAGGTCTTCATACCCGCACCAACGATTGACAGCTTTCCGATCTCATCGTCATAGGTAACGTCCTTGAAGCCGACTTCACTCTGCTCGGTCTTTAGCGCTTCCACCACACGGTGACGATCAGCGTGAGGGAGGGTGAAAGAAATGTCACTTAAGTGAGTCTCGGTGGTGGAGACGTTCTGAACAATCATGTCGATGTTTGCGCCAGCCTCTGCCACGATCTGGAACAGCTCGGCCGCCTTGCCTGGACGGTCTGGAATACCAATCACAGTGATCTTGGACTGAGTGTCATCTGCTGCAACACCTGAAACTACTGGCTCTTCCATGTCATCTCCTGGATTGGTGGTGTAAACGAGGGTGCCCGGGTCGAGGCTGAAAGTTGAACGAACGCGAAGTGGAACCTGGTGGCGGCGAGCAAACTCAACGGCACGAATGTAAAGAATCTTCGCTCCCGAGGAAGAAAGCTCAAGCATCGAGTCGATGTCGATTTGGGCTAGCTTGTGAGCTCTTGGGACAACACGAGGATCCGCAGTGTAGACACCGTCAACGTCTGAGTAAATCTCACAAACATCAGCCTTGAGCGCTGCTGCTAGCGCAACAGCAGTGGTGTCAGAGCCACCTCTACCCAATGTGGTTACATCTCCAGATTCAAAACTGAAGCCCTGAAAACCTGCAACGATTGCAATCTCACCCTGGTCCAAGGTTTCGCGAATTCGAGTTGGTTCGATCTTCCAAATCCGAGCTGAACCGTGAACGTTGTCAGTTGAGATTCCTGCTTGGAAACCGGTGAAGGACTTGGCCTTGCCGCCCATTTCCTGAATTGCCATGGCTAGCAGCGACATCGAGATTCGCTCACCAGCGGTGAGCAGCATGTCCATCTCGCGAGATTGACGACGGGTGGAGACCGAGTCGGCTAGGTCAATTAGTTCATCGGTGGTGTCACCCATGGCGGAGACCACAACACACACCTGGTGACCAGCAGCTTGGGTCTCTAGAACGCGGTTAGCGACGTGCTTGATCTTCTCGGCATCTGCTACAGATGAACCGCCGAACTTTTGCACGATTAGCGCCAACGGACACTCCTCAAGAAATTTGTGGGGATTGCTGCCGCCAGTGGCATTCAGAGCATTCTAGTTGACTCGACGCCTGCCCTCAAAGGCCCGACCCAAGGTCATATCATCGGCGTATTCCAGATCTCCACCGACTGGCAATCCAGATGCCAGCTTGGTGACATTGATTTCCATAGTGCCAAGCATTCTCGAGAGATAGGTCGCGGTGGCCTCACCCTCAAGATTTGGGTTGGTTGCCAAGATCACTTCGCGAATCAGAGGATCCGCCAAGCGCTTCATCAAATCCTTGATTCTGAGCTGATCAGGGCCGATTCCGGCAATCGGGGAAATCGCTCCGCCCAGCACATGGTAGAGACCTCGGTACTCTCTGGTGCGCTCGATTGCGGCTATGTCCTTGGACTCCTCAACTACACAGATCAGCCCCAGATCACGTTTTGGATCGGAGCAGATGGAGCAGCGAATCTCCTGCGAGATATTTCCGCAGAGCTCACAGAACTTAACCTTGGCCTTCGCCTCAACAACCACCTCAGCCAATCGATTGGCAACCTCAACCTCAGCCTCGATTAGGTGAAAAGCAATTCGCTGCGCGGACTTTGGTCCAACTCCGGGCAATCTGCCCAGCTCATCAATCAGATCCTGGATAACGCCTTCGTACATTACTGCTCATCCCTTAGTGGCTGAGCACCGAGCATTTCGCGCAGCATGAACTCGCCTGACTTCTCCGTCTCAACTGGAGGAAGGGTCTGAATCACTTCGGTGACTTCCTCCTCGCGTTCTTCCTCTGAGACAAACTCGTCTGGCTCGGAAGGCTCAATTACTGGGGCCTTTGGAGCAACCGAAGGTGCATCGGCAACCTTTGCCTTGTACTTCACTCGAACCCCGTAGGTCTCGAGGATTACTTGGCGGAGCACCTCGGATGCGCCTTGCGAGTTCTTGAAGGCGTCGACATCTTTTTGACTCTGGAATAGGAGAGTCAGCACTTCATCTTGGTAATCCAAAACTTTGGTGGTGAAGGCCACTGCCCAGGCAGATCGTGACTGCTTGGCAAGTGAATTGAGAATGTCTTGCCAACCGTTTTTGAAAGTAGCAACTGTGATTGTGCCGGACGTAGATGGCTTTGGATCAGCAGCAGCTGCAGCTGGCGCTACAGCCTCTACCTTGGCAGGCTGCGGCTTTCTATCCTCGTCTCGCGGTGCCTCAACCAGCTTGGTGATTGACTCAACCTTCGGTGCAGGTGCCGCCAGCTTTGGAGCGGCAGGAGCAGGGTGGCTAACCTCGATTGCCGGTGCAAGCACGCGCGCGCAGAGCAGTTCAAGTTGAAGGCGAGGATTAGCTGATCCAGAAGTGTCGGCCAGCGCCTTTGAGGTTGCTTCAGCGGCTGCGGTCAACTGCGGCAAACCAAAGCGATTGGCTTGAACCGCAAGCAGATCAAACTGCTCTGGGCCTAGCCCACGCAGAATTGCCCTAGCTCCCTCACCCAAAGAGGTAACCAGCATCAAATCGCGCAGTCGCTCAAGTAGGTCCTCGAGGAAGCGTCTCGCGTCTTGACCAGACTGAATCACTTTGTCCACAGCCGCAAAGGCCTTGGCAGCGTCGATTTCAGCAAATGCGTCAATGACCTCGCTCATCAGCTGAGCGTGAGTGAAGCCCAGAAGAGCGACCGCGCGGTCGTAACCGATTTCCTTGGAGTCACTGCCTGCTATCAGCTGGTCAAGAAGCGAAAGGCTGTCTCGAACTGAGCCACCGGATGCTCTTACTACCAAAGGCAGGACTCCGCCTTCGGCCGAGTAACCCTCTGAGGTTAGAACCGTGTCTAAATACTCCAGTAGCTCTCCCGGAGGAACCAAGCGGAAGGGATAGTGGTGGGTTCTGGAACGAATGGTGCCAATTACCTTTTCAGGCTCCGTGGTAGCGAATATGAACTTCACGTGAGCTGGTGGCTCTTCAACGATCTTTAGAAGGGCGTTGAATCCTTGAGTGGTAACCATGTGAGCTTCGTCGAGGATAAAAATCTTGTAGCGATCTCTGGCTGGAGCGAATATGGCTCGCTCGCGGAGCTCGCGGGCATCATCAACACCGTTGTGAGATGCGGCGTCGATCTCGACAACATCAAGTGATCCAGAGCCACCGCGAGCTAGCTCAACGCAGCTTGGGCACTTGCCGCATGGGGTGTCTGTAGGGCCCTCAGCACAGTTGAGACACCTGGCCAAAATGCGAGCGGATGTGGTCTTGCCACAACCTCTGGGTCCAGAGAAAAGGTATGCGTGATTCACGCGATCGCCCCTGAGTGCAGCCATCAAAGGCTCGGTCACCTGGGTCTGCCCAATCAGCTCAGAGAAGGACTCTGGGCGGTATCTGCGATAAAGGGCTGTGGTCACACCGAAAGCCTAATTGCTTGGGGAGACATTGAAGCCCTGTGTGCGTTACCTGTGGTTAAAAAGGGACCCCCCGTGCACCCGTCAGAGCTCAGTTACCCTTGCTACCTCTCGGTCCTGGGGGATTAGCCAAGATGACGCCACACGGGGAGTCGATGAAAGTTTACCTGCGATTAGTTCTGCGGGAAACCAAGATTTAGACCACCGTGTGAGGGGTCGAGCCACCTTGAGGTGACTACCTTGGTTTGGGTGAAGAAGCGGAATCCCTCTTCACCATGCGCGCGGGAATCACCAAAGAGTGAGTGCTTCCAGCCTCCAAAGGAGAAGTAGGCAACCGGCACCGGAATCGGGACATTGATGCCGATCATGCCAACCTCAACCTCATTCTGGAATTTGCGTGCTGCTCCCCCATCGTTGGTGAAGATTGCAGTGCCGTTGCCAAAGGCACCAGAGTTGATCAAGGCAAGCCCCTCGTCATAGCTCTGCACTCGAACCACTGATAGCACTGGGCCGAAAATCTCTTCTTTGTAAACCTTGGAGCTAAGTGGCACCCGATCAATCAAAGTCGGGCCAAGCCAAAAACCTCCAGCATCTCCGTCTGGGTTCACTGCACGACCGTCAACCACAACCTTGGCTCCGTCTTGCTCAGCAATCTCGATATAAGAGGCGACCTTATCGCGGTGCTCCTTTGTAACGAGTGGCCCCATGTCACAGCTTCTGCGACCATCGCCAACCTTGATCTGGGCCATGCGGGAAGCAATCTTCTCGATCAGCTGATCAGCGACCGGCTCGACCGCAACCACAACTGAGATAGCCATGCAGCGCTCGCCCGCTGAGCCGAAGCCCGCATTCACCGCTGAGTCTGCGACTAGATCTAGGTCTGCATCCGGCAGGACCAGCATGTGGTTCTTGGCACCACCTAGGGCCTGAACTCGCTTTCCGAAGTGAGCAGCAGTTTCATAGATGTATTGAGCGATTGGGGTAGAGCCAACAAACGAGATAGATGCCACATCTGGGTGAGTCAAAAGACCATCAACCGCTTCTTTGTCTCCATGCAAGACATTGAACACACCGTCTGGAAGACCAGCTTCTTTCCATAGCTCCGCCAGCCACATTGCGGCCGAAGGGTCTTTTTCACTTGGCTTCAAAACCACACAGTTCCCAGCCGCAATCGCCACCGGGAAAAACCACATCGGCACCATCGCTGGAAAGTTGAACGGGCTGATGATTCCGACAACACCCAAAGGCTGCTTTAGCGAGTAAACATCCACATTCGTCGAGGCATTCTCGGAGAATTCACCCTTGAGTAGCTGTGGTGCACCGCAGGCAAACTCCACCACCTCTTGACCGCGGGTGATCTCTCCCAGTGCATCGGACAAGACTTTGCCGTGCTCGCGGGTGATGATTTCGGCAAGCTCAGACTTCTTGTTTTCTAGCAGCTCTCGGAATCGAAATATGACCTGCTGGCGCTTTGCCAAGGTGGTGTTCTTCCAGGCAGGGAAGGCCGACTTAGCTGCCGCCACCGCAGCATCAATTTCTGCTTTGTTTGCAAAGCCAACCTCAGCAATCGGAGCACCCAAGGCTGGATTGAAAACTTTGCCGCTGCGACCAGATGTTGAAAGAACAACCTGACCATTGATGAAGTGACCGATCTGGCTCATCTTCGAAACCCACTTACCGTTCAGCTAGAACTCTGTTCAACTTTAGCTAAAGGCAGATTGGCGAATTCTGGATTTTGGTTTGATTTTGAGGGTAAACTGCCCAACGGAGAATTCGCCTAGTGGCCTATGGCGCACGCTTGGAAAGCGTGTTGAGTGAAAGCTCTCAGGGGTTCGAATCCCCTATTCTCCGCTGTGAAAAAGCCCCAGATTTCTCTGGGGCTTTTCTCTTCTAGCAACAGTCTTTAGAGCCGCTTGTTTTAGCCTGCTGGATTGAAGGGCAGGGAACCGTTCCGTAGGAACAAAAAACACAACAATCACCTTCAAGAGGCGTCTGACGGTTCTCGCAACTTGGGCAAGTCCATGCCCACATACAAGAGTCGGTCGGCATGGTCAATGTCTCACCTATACCGCAGGTTGGGCATGTGAGTGTGCTTTCGGCGATGACACCTTTGCCTTCAGTCATAGGAAAACTTTATCCCTAAACATTTAGGAACGGCCATCACACCCGGGGCCTCAGATCTGCTCGAACTTGAGCATGGCGTAGAAAGATGGCGTAGAAACGGATTTCCCAAATCTACTTTGAAGTCAGCGTTGAGAAGTAGGCGTGTAGTGCGTTCCTCTTATTCTCCGCAGTGAAAAACCCTCTGAGCAATCAGAGGGTTTTGTCATTCAGCAACAGTTTCGAAATCAATAGGCTTGGTTGCATGGAACAACTGACTAGAGTTCTCCTTACTCTTCATGTGGCTGCAGGTTCACTCGCATTGCTTGCCGCGTTCTTCGCCATTACATTTCGCAAAGGTGCGAGGAAGCATAACTTTGCTGGCAAAACTTACTTTTGGTCGATGATGGCCGTTGCCGCAACAGCCATTCCTGTTTCTATTCTTCGTCCAAATCTCATGTTGTTCTTTGTTGCCATCTTTTCTTCATACATGGCATACGCAGGCTGGCGTTTCGGACGCAAATCCCGCTACATCATGGCGCGCCAGCCTTATGTTGAGTGGGCCATGTTGGTTGTCGGCATTGCGATGATTTTTAGCGGGCTCGTAGAAGTATTCACGGGCTCACCTATGGGTTGGGTTCTCGTTGCGTTTGGGGCTATAGGGCTTCAGTTCGCGGTCCAGGATTTACGAGGATGGGGAAAGGCGGAAGACTTCGGAACTAGAATCTCCAATCACCTCTCGCACATGCTCGGTGGCACTATAGCCACCATTACCGCGGTACTGGTTCAACAGGTTGTTCCAAGGCTTGATCCGTCAAACCCCCTCAAAGTGTTGGTCTGGTTAGCTCCGACATTGGTAATCACTCCCCTAATCGTCATTTGGGCTGGCAAAGTCAGGACGACTCAAAAGGTTCGTCTATTTAGCAGCTAGCAAACCTGAAGCCATCCAACGGGGTCTAAATGGAATGACTCGCAACGCATTCGCCTTATAACTAGAGCGAATACTTCCAAGGAAACCATGGCCAAAATGTTTGATCTGAACAACCAGCTTCGAAACCTGTCATCTCAGGAGAACCTTGAGATTGGTAGGAATCTGATAATCAGCGTTAGCAACGCTGTCGCAGAGGCCGCTGCAGCGGCCAGGCGAAACCTTGGTGAGTCTGCAGCCGATTCTTCTGAACCAACGCTTGAGGATCAAATTCTCTCCACTCTCAAGGATGGAGCGCTCTCGAGCGTAAACCTGAGAAAGAAGATCGCTGAGCTAAATGGCGGCATTCGTCCCAACCAATCGGAACTAACTGCAGCCATCGCAAATTTGGTAGCGCAGCTCTTTGTTGCCGAGCAGGTAAATGGGGAGCGCAAACTATACGAGTTGACCGAACTAGGTTTGCAACGGGCCTCGAAGTTCGAACCAATCTCCTCCCACCCAGGCTCGTCAAAATGCAACTGCGGTAACCACTCACTCGGGACGCTAAAAGCGGCGCAGCGACTGTCAAGCGTTGTGCTGGACGTAACTACCAATGGCACCAAGGAGCAGCAGCACCTTGCTGCCAAGGAGCTGGAGCACGCTCGCACTCGCATTTTGCAAATTTTGGCGGATTCACAGATTGACTAATCAAACCGGGCCGATGGTTCGATTCAGCAACCAAGACGCCCTGCAAAAGCGCTACCGCCGAATCCTCAGTTTTGCAGCACGCGCGCTGTTACAGACCTGGTGGTTTGAATTGGTCCTTCCCAAATTTGGACTGAGAACTTTGGTAACCCGCGGTCGCGTCGCGCGAATTCAGAAACTTGCACGCAGGTTCTATGTTCTTGCCGCCGACCTCGGTGGTCTGATGATCAAGCTCGGGCAATTTCTATCGACCAGACTCGATGTTTTGCCCGAGGTAATAACCAGTGAGCTCCGTGGTTTGCAGGATGAGGTTGAGCCTGAGCCACTTGGCGAGATTCGAAAGAGCATCGAGCAAGAGCTGGGACTCGCTCTAAATGTCGCTTTTGCTGAGTTTGATGAAAACCCAGTTGCTGCCGCATCTCTGGGTCAGGCTCACAGGGCCAAACTATGCCCGGAACTCGCGGAAGACTTTGGCTTTGATGAAGTGATTGTCAAGGTCCTCAGACCCGGCATCGATCAGATCGTCGAGGTGGACCTGGCTGCACTGCGTCGCGTCGGAGGCTGGCTTTCAAGAATTCGCCTAGTGTCAAAACGAGCCGATGCCCCAGCGCTAGTCGAAGAGTTCGCAACCACCAGTTATCAGGAAATTGATTACCTAAATGAGGCAGCTAACCTAGAGCGCTTTGCCAATCAATTTGTTCCGGATCCGAATGTTCTCGCCCCCGAGGTGATCTGGGAACGCACTGCGAAACAGGTGCTAACCCTCAGTAACGTTGCCGCTATCAAGATCACGGACCGAAATGCTCTCGAGGCTGCAGGTATCGACCCAAACCAGGTTGCCGCAGCGCTTGCCAAGGTGACATTTGAGCAAATCTTCACGCACGGGTTCTTTCATGCCGACCCACATCCAGGCAATATCTTTGTCACCCCAAAAGAAGGCGATTCAGGGGATTTCGCACTCACCTTCATCGACTTCGGGATGATGGGCGAGATTGATGACCGGCTGAGGCTATCACTGCAGCGATTCATATTTGCCGTTGTGGGGCGAGACCCGCGTGCCTGGATCAACTCAGTCAGGGAACTCGGGGTGCTGTTGCCGGGTGCCGACACCGTTGAGTTGGAGCGAGCAGTTGCGGAGCTTTTTGATCGCTTTGGTGGAGTGGCGGTTTCAGATATCGCGCAAACCGACCCAAGAGAAATTAGGGACTTTGCAATCCGATTTTCTGAGCTTGTCAGAACGCTGCCATTTCAACTTCCCGAAAATTTCCTATTGCTCGTTCGGGCTATCTCGCTCATATCTGGTGTGACTACCGAGCTCAACAAACAGTTCAACATGTGGGACGCGGTTGATCCTTTTGCTAGAACCCTTCTCTCGGGCGGTGCAAACAGCACCATTAGCGCTTTGGGCAAAGAACTTCTGAAGCAAGCGAATCTGTTTCTTCAACTACCAAGAAAACTAGATGACCTGATCTTGAGGGTCGAACGCGGTGAGCTTGTCGTAAGGCAACCGGAGACCGAGCGCCGATTGCGACTATTGAACTCCTCGATTAGGCAGCTGGCTTCTGTGTTGCTGTTTGGCGCATCTCTCTCGGCCGGGCTATATGTCGGTGAGCAAAACCAACTGCTTTCAACCGGACTCTTTGTGCTCTCCGGTACCGCTTTGCTGGGAGTGTTGATTCGCTCAAAGAGCTGGTAATCAACCTATTTTTTGCGAAGAAATATCGACTTTAGTTTTGCAACGATCTTTTCAAGGCCCTGCATGCCCTGCTTGTTAAGCTCTCTTGCCCACTCGATCTCAAGAGCAAGAATCGAGAGGCCGAAGAAAATGAACAGTAACCCTGGTCCTGGTGTGACCATCATGATCAAGCCGAGAATCAACAGGGTGAAGCCAACCACCATGGTCAACACCCACCTCAGCGGGTGCGGGAGTTTCGAAAGAAACTTTTGAATCTTCTCCACTGCCTGACACTTTCGTTGGTTTTTACTAACCTAACCAATTCTTTCTGGATAACAGCTGAGATTCAATTGAGATGAATCTGGATCCAAGCCTGCTCGAGCAAACGAGGCAAGCTTGGATCCGCGCAGACTTAATGGCTACTTGAGGCTAAGCCTTCTTTTGCCAACCCAAGAAAATTCTTACCCAGAAGCCCTTAGTGAAGTCTGCGTTGTATCTGAGCTCGGTAACCAGTTCAGCACCAGCAAACTTGCCAGTCAGTAGCTGACGGCAGAAGTTCTCAGCAACCTTGGCGGTCAGGTCCGCGGTCGGGGTGTTTACGATGCACTTGACTTTGTCAAATGGATCTGAAACTGCCGACAAGCGCTTTGTTACAGCCTTCACGAATGAGGGTGCAACATTCTTGGTTGGTGAGAGCATGTTGATCTCTCTACCCGTTGGCTTGGCAGAAACCTTGAAGGCACCAACGTGAGTCAGCTGACCATATTCCGACTTGGCCAAAATGTCATAACCGCCGGTCGGGAAGTTGGCTGGAATTGAGAGTTTGATGTCTCCATTCTTGAGAACTTCAAAGTCCAACTTGATGCCGTTGGCGCTAAGTTCGGTGATGCGATCCAACTTCTTTCCACTGATCAGTAGCGTCTCACCGTGGTAGAGGGCTTGATTGCTGAAGCTCTCAATTTCAGGTCCAACATAAACAGCCCCCGAACTAGGTGATGGGGTTTGCGATGGGGCTGGCGTGGCCGCGGCAGGAAGTGGTTGGTCATTGTCGGTCACAGTGTTTGGAGCATTTCGATCCTGAACAGGACTTCCACCTACACCAGGGTCAAACACCGTGGTGGCTCCCGCGAGAGCAATTCTGTTGAAAATGAAGACGGCTTGGAACAGGTTGTCATCACCAGTTGCGTTCCTGGTCTTGATGGTTAGGTCTGTGTCTCCTTGGGACAAGAATGCGCCTAGGTTATAAAGCTCGTCATCCGCTGGGTCTGAGTATGGTGCACCGATTGTTGGGTTGGTAACCGAGTCACCGATGCCGCCGACTGTCACCAAAGCGCCGTTGGCAGCCTCACCATCATCGAAGCTTCCGGCATACTCTGCAATTCTCGATGATGAGACTTGGCTCGATGTAGTGATATCGATCGTTGAAGACTGCATTCCGCTGCTTACCTGATATCCGTAACCGATACCTACTGATACTCGGTGACCAGTCAATTCGTTCGCGTTTAGAGCTGGGAAGGATAACGAGAAGCTATCTCCCGCGGTCTTGGAAGCTCCAAAGGCAATAACCACCGATGAGTAAAGAGTGTTTGGATCGTCAAAGATAACAATGAGGCTCGAGCCGTCGTAACTGGTTTGGCCGGCTCCTTCATTCACCGCAACGTCGATAAGTCCAGCACCCGAAGCATCGATGGTGGGCTTGATGATGTCAGTGACTTCTGCAAAGAAATTGCCGAATTGGGTAGCACTTGTGACTGAGGCTTTGTGACTGAAAGAGACCGCCTGGCCATTCAGAGAAACATCACTTGGTGCCGCGAGGTTTGCAGTTCCACTCGTTCCGGCAAGGGTCATAAACGCTGCGACAACTTTCGCACCGGCAGGCTTTTCAACCTGCAAATTGCCAGTTCCATTGATAGTTCCCAGGCCGTCAATGGAGGTCTTCAAGCGACCTGACAGCCTAACCATCTCTTGAAGACCGGCATTAGTCCAAGAAGTGGTGGCGGCAGAGTGACTGCAGCATTTGCAGCCAGCGGAATCGATAGCACGGTAAGGAGGCTTGCAACAAGGGCAACCACTAGACCGAATGATGTGTATCTCTTGTGCATATTAACCTCAATTTGATGACAACTTGTTCAGTCTAATGTCCGGACATTTTTTCTTTGGATACTGGCAAGCCAGTGTTTCCTCTTGAATCCCGCTAAGCCCTCCATGGACGAATCTGCACCCCATGAGTCGAATCCGGAAACCAAGTCACTTTGGCTGATACAGGTAGTGATTGGTTGCTTTTCACCAATAGAGTGAAAACTCAATCGAGGGGGACTTATGAATCCAATGCTTCCAAACAACTACGACTTCCTATACATCTTCGCTGCCCTTGGCAGCTTGCTGACGCTCGTTACGCCGGTGGCTTTGGTGTGGGTTCTCATCGAAGTTCGAAAGATTCGCCATCTGCTGCAGAATCAGGCCAAACACGAGGAAAAGTAACGTTTCACTTTTCGTTCGGACAAGCAGCTTCCAAGCGCATAGAGTGAGGGAACGTTTCGCTTAGGACTCAACGATGAAAAAGCTTCTTGGGCTTGTAGTTTTATCCACCCTGGTACTTACCGCTACCCCAGCACTTGCAGCGCCCGTCAAGTTTGCCAACTGCAATGCCTTGATCAAGAAATACCCATCGGGCATTGCCCTGAGTTCCAAGTCAGCCAATAAGGGCAATGGCCCAATTGCCAAACCCAAAGCCGACAAGGCAATCTATAACGCCAACAAGAAGCTCGACGCCGACAAGGACGGCATCCTTTGCGAAAAGGTTGTGAAGGCCGCCGTCACGCCCAAACCTGAAACCACAGGAGTCGGACTAGACGCGATAACCAAGGACGCTTGGAAACTGGCCCAGGCAGATGTATTGAAGACAGTTGCCGCGGGGACATTAGGTTCTGTGAGTTTCAGCTATGTGGTCGGTCCACAGCTTGATCAATCACGACTGAATTCACGCAAAACTGCCCTCGAGTCCGCATACAAACTGTGGTCAAAGTGGTACCAACCTTCAGCCGTCGAAATCATTTACTGGTCGGAAAACGATGCAGCTTGGGCCGAGGAAAAACTTGCCACCGGTTGGAACTATCGACCCGATCTTAAGGCCGTAGCAGATGGTGAAAAAGGTAACTGCGGGAGTGCGGCTGCGAATGGCGATGGTCGAACCACCAGCTTCCACGAGTGTGTGGGTACAAACCTGGGTAATGTCCCGAGCTCGGTGCAAACGACCCCTCATGAATACACCCACCTGTTCCAGGTTCGTCACGGCGGCTGCGCCCTCTACGACTGGTACTGCGAAGGTGGTGCAGCCTACTTCGGATCAACAATCGGTAACGTCGATGATGCCTCCGGTGAAAAGCGTTTAGCCCAACTGCGACTGTGGTCAAATAACCTAGGTGCCAACAAGGCAGCCGTTGCATCCGGTGACAAGCAGACCGTGATTCGGCTTCTAACCGAGTGGCAAGGTGACAGCCACACCCGCGATGCAATCGCCGGTTCCTATTTCCTCGGAAATCTAGCCACTGAGGTGCTAGTAGCAGCTTTTGGAGTTGAGCGCTGGGCCGATTTTGCTATGTCGCTCTCCGGCCCATACGACTTCGAGCACTACTTCAAGAAGTCGTTTGGCGTTGAGACCCAAACCTTCTACAAAATCGTTGCCGACTACGTTACTGACCAACCCGAGATCTTTAGGTAATCGAATGACCAGACTCACATTTGTCAATCTGCCAATCCAAAGCGCTGCTAAAACTAAGGCTTTCTACGAAGCACTCGGTTTTGAGTTCAACCCCCAGTTCTCAAGTGAGGACACTCTTTGCATGATCGTCTCCGAGACCGCATACGTAATGTTTTTGGAGACCGACAGATTCAAAGGTTTTGTAGATAAAGAGTTGGCTGACACTCGTACCACTGTCGCAGCTCTTCTTTCCTTCTCCTGTGCATCAAAGGAAGAAGTAGTGAGCACGTGCGAGAAGGCATTCGAACTAGGTGCCAGAAGATACAAAGAGCCCGATGACCACGGGTTCATGCTGGCTTGGGGTTTTGAGGATCCAGATGGTCACATCGTTGAGCCGTTCTGGATGAATCCCGAGCATTTAGAGGCCTAGCTCCGGACGGGGCGGCGGCTGAGAAAGGGAAGGGTGGTTGATGAATGTCTGACTACCTTCTCTTCACCATAGCCTTTCTCACTGCGGCCGTGGCTCCAGGTGCAGACACAATGCTGGTCCTATCGAGAGCACTCGAGGAGCAGCGCAGGGCATGGCTCGCTGGCTCAGGAATCACGTTGGCAAAGATTGTTCTACTCGTGGTCGCCTATTTTGGAGCGACCGCACTGCTCTCAGGAAATCCTTCTATTGTTTTGGCAGCCAAGATACTTGGAGCAACATTTCTTGGCTATCGAGCGATCGTACTTTGGCGTCGAAGTGTGCTCAACTCCCCAGCGACAAGCAAGTCGGGTTTGGCCGATTTTGGGATTGGCTTTGCAACTGCATTCACTAACCCGCAACCGCTGGCGTTTTACCTGGCCATCGTGCCTCAGGTTGCGGCCACAACAGAGCTGGGATGGCTGAGCTTGATTGTGGTCATTGGGTTTGGGCTAGTCACTCTCTTTTATGCAGCACTAGCTCGCCCAGTCTCTGAGTTATTGAAGAGGAGGGGACCAAAGGTATTGAATCGATCCATCGCTGTGCTTTTGCTGGGTGTAGCGATCTGGATCCTGCTTCGATAGCTAGAGTGAGAACATGACCGACTCAAATCCATACGCAAACCAGCCGATGAGCCCAGAGAGTGAAAAGCTGTGGGCGATGGCGCTTCACCTGCTTGCCATCCCATTTGAGTTTTTTGCGCCGCTGATTGGCTATTTTGTGCTCAGAGATCGCGGTCCATTTGTGTCTCACCACGCCAAGGAATCTCTGAACTTTGGCATCACCATTGTTTTGGCCGCCGTTGTGCTGATTATTTCAATTGTGGGCTGGTTGCTACTTTGGGCGTTGCCAATAGTCTGGGTGGTATTCCGGATCATCGCGGCCATCAAGGCAGCCCAGGGTGAGTTCTACAAGATCCCAATCGCAATCAAGTTCATAAAGCTCTAAGACAATGTCCGAAATCCTCAACTTCAGCCTCAGTGCCGAACGGTCTTCCAGCGATCTATCGCTGGCTACCACCCATGGGGCCACCGTCAAACTCGACACTTCGTTAGCTGGCTACTCAGAAGCTCTGACCCCGATCGAGCTATTGCTCTCTGCCCAAGCAGCCTGCTTTATCAAAGGAGTGGAGCGCTTTGCGGAAGAGCTCAACTTCGATTTTTCGAATGTCATCGTCTCGTTATCGGCTCAGCGTCCGGCTGATCAGGCAACAATTACCGGATTGCAATACCTGGTTGAGATCGAAACCCCAGAGTCAGAGGACAGAGTTGGGTTGATTGCTAAAAACCTCGTCAAACACGGCACCATCTATAACGTGCTGAGTGCTGCAATCCCTATGACTGGAGAAATCAGGAAGCGCGCTGCTGCCTAATCAGGCCAATCCAAAAAATCACCGTTGAGACAAGAGTTCCCGCGACAGCCAAGCGATAGACCCAAAGTCCAATTCTGACAATTGGGTTGAGTGGTTCAGAGGGGGCCTGCCTCCCGATTGTCAGGGCGGCAACAATCGTGAGAGTGCCGATCAACACAGCAGCCAAGAAGCTGGCCCACAGATAGACAGGGGGTTTGGTTTTACCAACCAAGAGTGCGATTGCGAAGACAGCTCCTGCGAGTAGTAAAGCCAGTCCCCCTTCAAGTGGGTCAATCAAACCAACAATCAAAATGGGCAGATTCAGCGCCAAAAGAATTATTGAAATTAGCTTCGACCTGGCCATCAAGCCTCCTAGCTGTCCGTTCTACCTCAACACTATGCCCATAAAAGAAAAAGCTGCCAAGCAGTTGCTTGGCAGCTTTGATTCTCTGAGGTCAGGCCTTTTGGTCGAACCTGTCGTTATTCATAACCTTGGTCCAAGCGGCTACGAAATCGTGAACGAACTTCTCGCGATTGTCATCCTGGGCATAGACCTCGGCATACGCACGCAAGATGGAGTTTGATCCAAACACTAGGTCAGCCCTGGTTGCCGTGAACTTGGCCTCGCCGGTTTTGCGATTTCGCATCACATATGAGTTCTCGCCTCGCGGCTCCCAGACATAAATCATGTCGGTGAGGTTCACGAAGAAGTCGTTCGTAAGCGCACCCTCATTTTCGGTCAGCACACCGTGCTTGGTGCCACCGAAGTTCGTGCCCATCACTCTCATGCCACCGACAAGTGCGGTCATCTCTGGTCCGGTTAGACCCAGGAGCTGTGCTCGATCAAGCAGTAGCTCCTCGGCTGGGACCACATAGTCCTTCTTGAGGTAGTTTCTGAAGCCATCTGCCAAGGGCTCGAGCGGAGCAAATGACTCGACATCGGTCCACTCCTGGGTCGCATCCCCGCGACCTGGCGTGAACGGGACTTCGACATTGAAACCTGCAGCCTTGGCTGCCATTTCAACACCTAGATTTCCAGCCAAGACAATCAGGTCCGCGATTGAGGCTCCAGTCTCCTGGGCGATAGGCTCGAGGACGGAAAGAACCTTGTTCAAACGCTGCGGCTCATTGCCCTCCCAATTGCGCTGCGGCTCAAGACGAATGCGGGCACCATTTGCACCACCGCGCAGATCACTCTGGCGGAAGGTGCGGGCGGAGTCCCAGGCAGTTGCAACCAGCTCCGAGACGCTGAGACCGGCGGCCTCAATCTTGGCCTTGGCGGCCGAGACGTCATACGAGGTGTTGCCTGCAGGAATCGGGTCCTGCCAAATCAGATCTTCCTTCGGTGCATCAGGTCCGATGTAGCGAACACGTGGACCCATGTCACGGTGAGTTAGTTTGAACCAAGCCCTGGCAAAGACCTCGGAGAAGTACTCCGGATCCTTGTAGAACTTCTCGGAGATCTCACGATAAATCGGATCCTTGATCATGGCCATGTCAGCATCGGTCATAGCAGGGTTGTGACGAATCGTTGGGTCTTCAACATCCTGAGGCTTGTCCTCCTCCTTGATGCTGACTGGCTCCCATTGCCAAGCCCCTGCTGGGCTCTTGGTTAGCTGCCACTCGTGGTTGAAAAGCATGTAGAAGTAGCCGTTGTCCCACTTGGTCGGGTTAGTGGTCCAGGCACCCTCGATACCCGAAGAAACAGTGTCACGACCGATGGCTCTGGTGGTGTGGTTTTGCCAGCCAAGGCCAGCCTCGGAGATATCTGCACCCTCTGGGGATGGACCTAGGTTCTCGGCTGAGCCATTTCCGTGCATCTTGCCGACGGTGTGACCTCCTGCGGTTAGCGCCACGGTCTCTTCGTCATTCATGGCCATGCGAGCAAAAGTGACTCGAATCATTTGAGCAGTCTTTAGCGGGTCAGGCTTGCCGTTGACGCCCTCTGGATTGACGTAGATCAAACCCATGTGTGTTGCAGCCAATGGGTTCTCAAGGGAGTTTGGATCCTCAAGGTTTTCGTAGCGGTTCTCTGCTGGAGCCAAAAACTCCTTCTCGGCGCCCCAGTAGATGTCCTTCTCTGGGTGCCAAATGTCCTCTCGACCAAATGCAAAACCAAAGGTTTTCAGCCCCATGGACTCATAGGCAACGGTTCCAGCCAGGATCATCAAGTCCGCCCAGGAGAGCTTGTTGCCATACTTCTTTTTGATTGGCCAAAGCAGTCTTCTTGCCTTGTCTAGGTTGACGTTATCTGGCCATGAGTTCAGTGGTGCAAATCTCTGGTTACCGGTTGAGCCGCCACCGCGACCATCTGCGATTCGGTAGGAACCAGCTGAGTGCCAGGCCATGCGAATCATCAATCCGCCGTAGTGACCCCAGTCTGCCGGCCACCAATCTTGGGAGTCGGTCATCAGTGCGTGAACATCGCGCTTTACGGCATCGAAGTCAAGCTTCTTTACCTCTTCGCGGTAATCAAAGTCTCCGAGCGGATTGGACTTGCGATCGTGCTGGTGCAGAATGTCGAGATTGAGGGCATTTGGCCACCAATCCATGTTTGATACACCGGTCTGTGTGATGCTGCCGTGTGGCACTGGGCACTTTGCGCCTGAATCCATTTGTTCCTCCAGAGATGTTGGCTATCAATGACAACCACCGAGGCGGGGAAATGCTTTCCTTGAGCAGGGAACTACAGCGACATTGCCTTCTGAATTCGTTTTAGAGAGACGGGCTCGGCGGTTCCTAAAGATTGAGCGAATTGACTGACCCGGAATTCTTCAATTAGCCATCTGGCCTGAACCAGTTCTGGGGCTGCCCCAAGGCTAAGCGGCATAGCACCGCCTTTGGACTCGAAGAGCGAGATTGCCTCGCGAACCTCATACCAAAGCTGAGCATCTTTGGATCCGGGCTCCTGTAGTTTTCTGATTCGATGCGCGATGGCCTCCAAATAGGTAGGCAACCTTCTGATCCGCTGCAATGAAGTTGCAAAAACTAGGTTCTTCGGGGTGAGCTGAGCGATGTGCTCTTTCTCTTGATTTAGGACTGATAAGAACTCGAAGTTTTTGATCGCCGAAATTTCCTTTTGAGCGCTCGCGGCGGCGGTGGCGATCTTCTCCATGGTTGGCACCAGCTCAAAGGCCTTTTCAATTAGCTCGCGTTGAACCGTGTCACGGACAGCCTCGAACTGCGCCCTTTTGAAGATAAGGCCTGCTGGCTCGATCTTTCTCAGTTCTTGCTCTGCAAAAGCCCCAAGCAGGTCGGCCAGATAATCCTTCACGCTTTGATAGCCAAGGGCAGAGAGGGCGAGCTTTTCTTGAGGCTTGAGGTGATCTTTGACGTAGTCGGCAGGGTTTGGAATTGCTCTTCTGATGAGTTCGATGACACCGTAGACGTGGTGTTTTCTTCGCTCACTCTCGGTTGCAAAGAGTTTTATTTCAACACCGGTTGGTGACATCAATAGGGTTGGAAAAGCCTTGAGGTTTGAGCCGGCATGCTGAGACTCGATGGCGACAGGTAGCTCATCAAAGTCCCATTCGCTTACCACCCGCTCGAGCTGATTCTTGCCCTGAACCAAGCTGGCCACTTCACCACGGGCCCTGTCCTGAAATTGCTTTTTGAGAGCAGCGAGATCTGTTCCCAACCCAAGCTGCTTACCCTTGGCATCCACCACGCGATAGGTCATTCGAAGCGAAGTCGGAAGCTTTTCGAGATCGAAGTCCGTTGCTTGGATTGGAACTGAGCTCAGCTCTCGCAAGGTCTTTGCCAAGAGCTCAAGGAGCTGGCCATTTGGAACCTCGGGCAAAACCTCAAGTACTTTTCGAGCCCAATCGTTGGCGGGCACCACGAACTTTCGAAGCTGTTTTGGTAGCGATCTAATCAGCTCCGTCACCAGCTCCTGGCGCATGCCAGGAACCAACCATTCAAATGGGTCGGCGGTTAGTCTTGCCAGGACGGCAAGCGGAACGTCCACCGTCACACCGTCATCGATGGCCCCAGGGTCGAATTTGTAGTTCAGCTCAAACTGCTGGCCCTCATAGGGGAAAGACTTTGGTAAATCGAACTCGGTTGGCTCCTCGACCTCGTTCTCGTAGAGCTTCTCAACGCTTAGATCCAGTAGGTCTGGCCTTTCCAGCTTGGCCTTGCGCCACCAACCCTCAAAGCTTCTAGTTGAGAAGACGTCGAGTGGAATGCGGTTATTGAAAAACCTAAAGAGTTCGTTCTCCGATGGCACCAACTCTGGTTTTCGAGATCTCTCTGCTCGCTCAGCGAGCTCCTCCAAGAAGACCTTGTTGCGCTTTTCAAACTGCTGCGATGAATCCCATTCGCCATAGACAAGGGCGTGCCTGATGAACAACTCGCGCGCCACCATCTCGTCGATTCTTGAATACTGCAGCTTGCGGTTTTCAACTATGGCAATGCCATAGAGCATCACCCGTTCGTTAGCGACAACCGAACCAAGTTTCTTCTCCCAGTGCGGCTCGGAAAAACTTCGTTTGCAAAGATCTCCTGCCAACTCCTCAGCCCACTCGGGTTTGATCTCGGCGTTCATTCGGGCAAATAGCCTGCTGGTTTCAACCAGCTCAGCCGAGATGATTGCCTGCGGTGGCTTCTTGGCGAGCGCCGATCCAGGGAAAATGTAGAACTTCTTGCCACCCGACCCGGCGTATTCCGCAGGCCCCTTATTGGGTTTAGCTTTGCCGTTTTGCCAGATTGGTTTTTGCTCCTGCTTGATGCCAATTTGAGACAGCAGTCCAGCAAGCAGACATTGGTGAATACCGTCGGGATCTTTTCTTCTGCCCCTTAGCTCCATACCCAAAGGTTTTGCCAAGGATTGAAGCTGACGCATCAGGTCTTGCCACTCTCGCACCCGCAAATAGTTGAGGTACTCGGCCTTGCAGAGTCTTCTAAATCCCGAGGAGGAGAGCTTTTGCTGCTGATCCTCGATGTAGTTGTAGAGATTTAGCAGTGATAAAAAGTCTGAGGTTTGATCTTGGAAGCGAGCGTGAAGAGTATCTGCCTGCACTCGCTTCTCGGCTGGTCGTTCTCTCGGATCTTGAATGGTGAGGCCTGCAACAATCGCCATCACCTCACGCACAAGGTTCTTCTTTTGAGCCTCGAGCAGCATGCGAGCAAACCTGGGTTCGATGGGCAATCTCGCTAGCTTCTTACCCACCTCGGTGAGCACTACCTCTTTGGGGTTTTCTATCGCACCAAGCTCAACCAACAGCCCAAGACCGTCTCTAACTCCCCTACCGTCGGGTGCTTGCAAGAACGGAAACTCTGCGATGTTGGTGATGCCGAGCGCTGCGGCCTGCAGAATCACCGAGGCAAGATTGGTGCGCAGGATCTCGGGGTCGGTGAATTCACTTCGAGAGTTGTAGTCCTCCTCGGAGTAGAGCCGAATCACAACACCCGGAGATGTTCTACCGGCACGACCCGCTCTTTGATTCGCACTCGCCTGGGAAATGGCTTCGATTGGCAGCCGCTGCACTTTGGCTCTTGGGCTATAGCGCGAAATGCGAGCTGTGCCCGCATCGATGACGTATTTGATGTTCGGGATGGTCAAAGAGGTTTCTGCCACGTTGGTGGCCAAGATGATTCTTCTTCTGACACCTGGCTTTGACGAGGTCTCGAATACTTTGTGCTGCTCGCTGGCGGAGAGCCTGCCATAAAGCGGCAGCACCTCGGTCTTTTGCGAAATTGCCCCCGAGACAATTCGACCCAAGATGGCGTCCATCGCATCTTTGATCTCTGATTCACCAGAGAGAAACACCAGGGTGTCGCCCTCTGGCTCGGTTGCCAACTCATCGAGTGCAGAGATCAGTCCGTCGAGGTAATCGCTCGCGGAGCTTGAGCTGTCAACATCTTCCTCAGCGTTGTCTCTAGCAACCGGCCGGTATCGAATCTCAATCGGATAGGTTCGGCCCGAGACCTCAATAATTGGGGCTCCAGAAAAATGACGGGAAAAACTTTCCGGGTCAATCGTTGCCGAGGTGATGATCAGTTTTAGATCTGGTCGTTTCGGTAGCAGCTGCTTCAAATAGCCGAGCAAAAAGTCTATGTTTAAGCTTCGCTCGTGAGCCTCATCGATGATGATCGTGTCGTAGCGCTTTAGAAGCGGATCTTGCTGGATGGCGTTTAGCAGAATGCCATCAGTCATCACCTTGACTTGAGTCTTGTCCGATGCTTTGTCGGTGAAACGAACCTGGTAACCAACTAGCTCACCGAGGGATACGCCAAGCTCCTCAGCTATACGCTCAGCCACCGAACGGGCCGCAATACGCCTTGGCTGGGTGTGGGCAATCTTCTTGCGCCCAAGTTCGAGGCACATTTTTGGAAGCTGAGTGGTTTTACCTGATCCGGTAGCTCCCGCAATCACCACAACTTGGTGAGCCTTGATCGCCTCGAGGATGTCCTGCCTACGCCCAGATACCGGAAGGTCTTCCGGGTAATTGATTTTCGGCACTGACATAACCCTCTAATGCTAGAGGTCAGGGCTTTTTCAAAGCTTGGATTCGAGAACCAATCACCAGTGCAGATCCAATGATCACCAGGTTCTTCACGATGTACTGACCCTCAATTGTCAGCGCCACAGGGAAGATTGTGAAACAGACCTCTGGTAGAAGCACCAGCGGCAAAAAGGTTCCAGGCATCTGCAGAGCTAGCAAAAAGATCGCCACTCGAGTCAGAGGTGTGAATAGAAATGCCAAGCCAATCGCAATTTCCCACAGTCCCAGCAGCGGGACGATGATTTCCGGCGTGAGCCAATACACCGTTGCAGCAACTAGGTCATAGGCGGGACTGAGCTCGCCCACAGTCTTGAGGGCTCCGAACCAAATGAAAATGACACCGATCGCAAACCTGAGGAACACCAGTCCCACTCGATCCATGAATGAGATGACCAGCGTGTCTATTTTCTGAAGCGTAGCCCTGAGATTGTCCATAAAGAGGACAACCCCAGTGGCTACAAAAATCTGCCCGCTAGCTGCGAAGCGCTTTGGCAAGCTCCCTGGTGGATTCGATCAGTTTGTCCATGTCCTTGCGAGTGTGGGCGAAGGAGACTAGCCACTGCTCATCAAGACCCGGAGGGGTGATGATGCCGCGGTTGATGCCCCACAGCCAACTAAGCTCTGCAACCTCAAAGTCAGTCTGCTTGAAATCACGGTAGTTACGCACCGCGCTCGGAGACCAGATCATTGCACCCTTGACACCAAAGCCAACGGTGTGGGCAGGTAGCTGGTACTCGTTGATTATCTCGTCGAGCTTTTCCAGGGTGTAGAAGTTGATAGCCTCCGCGCGATCGAGAGCCTCATCGGTAGCAATCTCATCAACTGCATCCCAGGCGGCCATCACCAATGGGTTTCCGTTGTAGGTGCCGTAGTGAGCCATGCGGCCATCCACCACTGCGTCCATGTACTTCTGCTTGCCACCAAAAGCTGCAACCGGCAAGCCGCCACCGATGCTTTTGGCCAATGAGATCAAATCGGGCTCAACGCCAATCTTCTTTGCAGCACCGGCAACTCCGGCAGTCAGACCAGTCTTGACCTCGTCAAAGATCAGTGCGACGCCGTACTTGTCGCACAATTCACGAACACCCTTTAGGTAACCCTCGTCGGGCAGGATGATCGACAGGTTCTCGATAACCGGCTCCAGCATCAAACAGGCAACCGAAGAGGCCGTCTGCTCCAGCTTGCGCTCTAAGGCAGCAAGGTCGTTGTAGGGAACAACGTGAATCTCGCCGGCCTCGACCTCAGCTGGGATGTAAGGAGTTGGGTTATCGGCTGGACCGATCTTGTCCAGCGATGGCTTTACCGAAACCTGCAATGGGTCATAACCACCGTGGTAACCACCCTCGATCTTGATTACACCCTTTTTGCCCGTCACCGCTCTAGCGATTCGGATGACATACATCGTCGACTCAGTACCGGAGTTGGTAAAGCGCACCATGTCCAAACCAAAGCGTCGCTTCATTTTCTCGGCACCCGAGGTCGCGGTAGGCGATGGGGTAACAAACAAGGTGCCGGTCTTATTGAGGGCGCGCTTGACCTGGCGAACCACGTGCGGGTTCAGGTGACCAACCAGCATCGCACCAAAGCCCATCGAAAGATCGAGCAGCTTGCGACCATCAACATCGGTCACGTAGGCACCCTTGGCACGGGTCACTGAAATTGGGTATGGGTCCCAGTGCTGAAAGCTGGAAGTCACACCCATCGGCAATGACTTGGCAGAAATTTGGTTGTGTTGTCCAGAACCCTTAGTAGTGGCACTGAATCGCTCCCACTCCTTAGCAAGTAGCTCAGCTACTTTCTCTTTGTTGAGTGGAGCGTGCCCTGCGGGCACTTTTCTCCAACCGGTAGGTTCGTGTTTTGGGATCATCTCTTGAGACACGGAATCACTCCTTCGTGGATTCCCATTGTCACCCATAATTCGCATTTAGTCGAATTTGAAACCGTTTTGGCTTAAAAAGAAAACCGATTTTTTCAAAAAGCTACGGATTTCGTTGTTTGCCACATGCCTTTCGGTTGGTTCCGAAGGCTTAGCGATTTCCCCTCGCGGCCAGATACATCGCCGAAAACTCTGTCGGGGTCAATAGCCCGCAGGCCCAAGCGATGGTTTCAAGATCAGCCCCATCGAGAGTTTTGAATCGAACACAAGCCTTGCCCATGTCCAACCTTTTGCCACTTTGTTGCCACCTTGAGTGAAACTCTGAGGTCATCTCAGGTGAGGCATAAATACCCAATAGGTATATAGAGATGTAGTTCTTTTGAGAAGCGATCGAGACTGCCGCCAGTGGTTTTTGGTTATAGGTGGGGCCAGAAATTGATAGTGGAACCTGGTAGCAAATCATCCCCCACTCCATCGCTTCCTGGTATCCACTAGGAAGCGATGCGAGCACAAGTTCTCTAAGTTTCGTAAGTTGCACCCTGCGCTCAGCATCTAGTTCATCGAGGTAGTCCTCGACACTCTGAGCGCTAGACGAAACCAACTATTTGCCCCACTGATCTGGAGGGCCAAGGAATAGTAGGAAGCTAAATAGCGAGACTACAAAGGCGAGCAGCACAAGTATCAGAAGCACTGGCCTTGCGATAAACCAACGAAATAGCGAATCAAACCAACCCTGATCGCGAGGATCATCAGACTTGGTGGTTCGCCATTCACCTTCGAGAAGACCCTTTTGATCTACCGCACGATCAAATGGCACCGTTGCAAAAGGCACTAGCGCAAGGCCAATACCAACAATCAGTCGACCCACCGACCAGCGTTGGTTTACTCCCACCAAAGTTGCGGTAACGGCATAGCCCAGGAAGGTGAATCCGTGGGCGGCTCCAACAACAAAGAAAACCTCAGAGCCAAGCCCCAGGGTTGCACGAATAGCGAGACCGGAGAGCAAAAGGGCCCAGGTCACCACCTCAGCGACTGCAAACAAACGGAAGAGTGACTTAGGTGTGAGGTTCATGCCTAAAGCCTAGCCACTACGCTTTGAGAGTCCCCAAACCCCGGAGTGCTACTTGATTGCTGTTTCTGATCTAGAAATCAGGATCGGTGCCCGCACCCTGATGTCGGGCGTTAACTTCAGAGTTCAAAAGGGCGACAAGGTTGGTTTGGTGGGGCGAAACGGTGCCGGTAAGACCACCCTTACCAAGATTTTGGCCGGCGAAGGTCAGCCAACCGCCGGCAATCTGCAAATCAGCGGAGCCATTGGCTATCTCCCCCAGGACCCAAAAACTGGCAACCTCGATGAGCTTGCCAAGACCAGAATCTTGAATGCTCGAGGGCTTGGCGACATTATTCAGCGCATGCAAAAAGCAACCGAGGACATGGGCTCTATGGACACCAAGGTCTATGACGCGGCCATGAAGAAATATGCCCGCGCCGAGCTGGAATTCACCACCGCGGGTGGCTATGCGGCTGAAGCCGAGGCAGCGTCGATCGCATCAAACCTTGGTATCAGCGAGCAAACCCTCTCGCAGCCACTCAAGACGCTTTCCGGTGGTCAAAGACGTCGAGTCGAATTGGCACGAATCTTGTTCTCAGACGCACAGACCATGCTGTTGGATGAGCCGACCAACCACCTTGATGCCGACCGCGTGGTTTGGCTGCGGCAGTTTTTGAAGAACTATCAAGGTGGGCTAATCGTGATCTCTCACGATGTCGAGCTGGTGGAAGAGACAGTGAACCGCGTGTTTTATCTCGATGCCAACCGACAGGTCATCGACGTCTACAACATGGGTTGGAAGCAGTATCTGAAGCAGCGCGAGGCTGACGAAGAGCGTCGCAAAAAGGAGCGGACCAACGCAGAGCGCAAAGCGGTAGCGCTGCAGTTGCAGGCAGCCAAGTTTGGTGCCAAGGCGACTAAGGCAGCAGCGGCCCAGCAGATGGTGCGAAGAGCAGAGAAGCTGCTTGGTTCATTAGAAGAGGTCAGGGCGCAAGACCGCGTTGCCAAGATCAAGTTCCCAGACCCTGCACCATGCGGCAAAACTCCACTCATGGCCAGCAATCTCTCTAAGAGCTATGGGTCTTTGGAGATCTTCACCGCGGTCGATCTCGCGATTGACCGCGGTAGCAAGGTTGTGGTCATTGGTCTGAATGGTGCCGGTAAAACCACGCTTTTGAAGATCCTGGCTGGCGTTGACCAACCTGACACCGGAAAGCTAGAACCAGGGCACGGCCTGAAGATTGGCTACTTTGCTCAGGAGCATGAAACTCTCGATCACCAAAAAAGTGTGCTTCAGAACATGATGTTCGCGGCACCCAATTTGAATGAAACCGATGCTCGCAAAGTTTTGGGCTCATTCCTTTTTACCGGTGATGATGTCGACAAGCCAGCCGGGGTGCTATCAGGTGGGGAGAAGACCAGGTTGGCACTTGCAGCCCTAGTGGTCTCGAGCGCGAACGTATTGCTGCTCGATGAACCGACCAATAACCTCGACCCAGCATCGCGCGAAGAGATCCTGAAAGCACTGGCATCATTCCAGGGTGCAGTGGTTTTGGTAAGCCACGATGTGGGTGCGGTTGAGGCACTAAACCCGGAGCGAGTATTGATTCTCCCAGATGGTGTTGAGGACCTGTGGAACCAGGAATACGCAGATCTGATTTCGCTCAGTTAGTTAGCGCTGCCTCAAGGCCCGCGATTACGAACTTCTCAAGCGCACTGGCCTCGATCACAAAATCTGCCCCGGCATCAATTCGCTTGGCAGCCGCCGCAACCGAACCCAACACCAAACCACTGATTGGGCTGGGGTCTTCGATGCCCAGCTCACGAAGTGGGCTGTGCAGGCTGAGCATGAAATAGCCGTGCATGGCGCGCAGCATCCCACGCTGGTCCTCAGGGAGATTCTCAATAGAAATTTCACGGATGACGCGGTGTTCGGCGCTGGACATGTGAGCCAAGGAGTAGTGCACCCAAATTCGAACCTGCTCAAGCGGTTCCGCAACCCCTGCCACCAAGCGGTCAAGTTCGTTACTCAAATCCGCCATGTCGTTGATCATCAGCTCGCCCAGCACGTGCTCTTTGGAAGCGAAGTACTGATAGATGGCAGGTCTTGAGAGGCCGGTGAGCTTGGCGAGCGCGGCCATGGAGACCGCGTCCTGACCACCTTGAGAAATCAGCTTGTGCGCGGCAGCAAGAATTGCCGATTGGCGCGCGTCAAGGATTTCGGGATTCATTGTGAATATCTTAAGCGCCCAGCGCCAATTTGCTATTCCCCAGCTGCAATAACTGCCTCGGCGGCAACCACGCTGGCCGCAAGCACTCGCTCGACATCGGAATCGGTGATGGCCCCGGAAACAAACCACGCTTCATAGGCCGAGGGTGGCACCGAAACGCCTTGGCTTAGCAGCGAGTTGAAAAACACGCTGAACTGTTTTGTGTTTTGCCGCTGTGCCTGGACGTAGTTCGAAACTGGATTCGGAGTGAAAAAGAAGGAGAACAGATTCCCCGCGGTTTGGAAGGAGTGAGCCACTCCGGCCTGGCTCAGCGCCGCACTAATGCCGCTACCAATCTGCGCGGCCCTTAGATCCAGGGTCTGGTAAAGCTCGGCATCACACATTTCCAGGGTGGCCAGTCCGCTCGCAGCCGCCACTGGATTTCCCGACAGTGTGCCGGCCTGATAGACCGATCCAGCAGGGGCCAACTGATCCATAATTCGAGCGCTGCCGGCAACTGCGGCCAGCGGGAATCCCCCGCCGATCACCTTGCCGTAGGTGTAGAGGTCAGCCTGCCAGTTCTCTTGGGTTCCGTACTTACCCCACCAGCCAGCTCGGGAAATTCGAAACCCGGTCATCACTTCATCGAGCACTAAGAGCGCGCCGTGGGCTTGAGTTAGCTCGGAGAGCAAACGATTAAACCCCGCAGCTGGCGGCACGGCCCCCATGTTCGCTGCTGCCGCCTCGGTGAGAACCGCGGCGATTTCACTGCCGCGCTGGGCGAACAGCTCTCTAACCCCAGCTTCATCGTTGTATTCCAAAACCACAGTGTCCTGTGTTTGACCCTTGGTCACCCCCGGGGAATTGGGAAGCCCCAGCGTTGCGACCCCTGAGCCCGCCTGCACCAATAGGGCATCGGTGTGGCCGTGATAGCAACCAGCGAATTTCACGATCAGATCTCGCCCGGTGGCCGCCCTGGCCAATCGCACCGCGGTCATCACGGCCTCGGTGCCCGAGGATACGAACCTCACCCGATCACAGGCCGGAACCCGACGCAGTATTTCCTCGGCGAGCAACACTTCGTTGGGGCCAGGGGCGCCAAATGAAAATGAGTCCCGCATCGTGCGCTGCACCTGTTCGATCACATGCGGGTGCGCGTGACCCAAAATCATCGGCCCCCAGGAACCCACCAAATCAACATATTCATTGCCATCGATGTCAAACACCTTGCTGCCGGTGCCGCGAACAAAGTAGCGGGGGGTGCCACCCACGGCACGGAAGGCGCGAACCGGTGAACTCACACCCCCGGGGATTGACTGCTGCGCTCGCTCATGCCACGCAATAGAACCGGAAATATCCACGACTATCCCTTCAACTTCTGAGCGAACTCGATTGCCCAGTAGGTGCAAATAATTTGGGCGCCGGCTCGCCGGACCGAATAGAGCGCCTCCCAAATAGCCCCATCGCGATCGATAAATCCATTGGCCGCGGCCGACTCGATCATCGCCAACTCGCCGGAGACCAGATATGCCGCAACCGGGACCGAGCTGATCCCAGCGGCGGCGGACACGATGTCGAGGTAGCAAAGCGCCGGCTTCACCATCACGATATCCGCGCCCTGCTCTAAATCAAGGGAAATCCCCCGAATCGATTCGGTGCGATTGCGATAATCCTGCTGATAGGTCTTGCGATTGCCCGTGAGTTCTGACTCCACCGCATTGCGGAATGGGCCATAAAAAGTCGAGGCGTATTTCGCAGCGTAGGCCAGGATTCCGGTGCCATCGAAACCGTTTTGATCCAGCACCTTTCTCACGTGACCAACTTGACCGTCCATCATGCCGCTGGCTCCGAGCAAGTCCGCTCCAGCCCGGGCCAGCTCCAGAGCCATCAACCCATAAGCCTCGAGGGTGCCATCGTTATCCACCGCTCCGCTTGCACCTAGCACCCCGCAGTGGCCGTGAGAGGTGAACTCATCAAGGCATAAATCCGCGACTATCACCAGGTGGTCTGAGACGTGGGCCCTAGCCGCCCGAACCGCCCGGTTAAGGATTCCGTTGGGATCCAGCGCCGCACTGCCTTCCGGGTCTCGAGATTCGGGGATCGCAAAAAGCATCACCGACACCACCCCGGCAGAAAGGGCTCGATCGAGCTCTGTGAGGAAACTAGTTTCGGTGTGCTGCAGCACCCCCGGCATGCCCATAATCTCTCTCGGGGCAGACAACCCCTCTCGCACAAATATTGGCTGCATCAAATTCGCCGGGGTGAGCGAAACCTCCGCCACCAACTCACGAATCGCGGCAGTGGCGCGAAGTCTTCTGGGTCTGTGAATCATGAATTCCTCACTCGAAAGTAGTCAAAAACTGCTTCGGCAACCACATCAGGGTCCGGGCTTTGAGAAACCAAATCGGCACTCAGCCCAAACTTTTCCAATTCAGCAGCGGTGGTTTTGCCCGCGCAGCAGAGCACCAAATTCGGCTTTGGGTTGAAGCTCAGAAATGCCCGTACTGCGCTTGGTGAGCGAAGCAAGACCGCACAAAATTCACCCCGGGCAATTGCTGCGACAGAGCTCGGGGTGGTGGTTTTTTGCTCGGTGGCGTAGACCACCTCGGAGATTACCTCAAAGCCATGAGTCAAGAGCGTGTCTGGAATATCCCGCATCGCGATGGAACCGCTTGGTATCACAACGCGCGCGACGGGCTCCATGGCCAGCAGTTGCGCCAGGGAAGCACCATCGGCGCGGCCTGGCACCATGACCGCCTTGGCACCGAGTTCCTCGAGCTGCTTTTTGGTTTGCGACCCGATGGCCGCAAAGCGCAGACCCGGGGTCGCAATCGCTGACTCGAGCTCCCCCGGCGCCAACAGCCGGCCCCAAAAATCCAAGGCATTTGTCGATGTCACGACCAGCCAGCGCTCACCCGGTGACCTCAAGGTCTCAAGCAACCTTTTGGCTCCCGCTTGATTGGGCGCCGAAGCTATCTCGAGGTAAGGGTCCACCTCAACTTCAAAGCCCAGCTTTTCAAGCTCGGCGGCATCCACCTCGTTGCGATTGGGCCTGATGAGTAAGACTTTCATCGAAAGGCCGCCCGTGTTGCGATATCGGCCGCCAACAACCTTTCGGCAAGACTGAGCCCGAGCTGTTCCGCGGCCTCGGGCGTGGCAGCTGCGGATTTGTAATCAGCGTCGAGGGTCAGGCTCTCTCCGGTTTGCTCGACCGAGAGCTCCACTCGCAACGAGAGCCCGGCGTCATTCCAGTTGGCATGAGCACCGATGGCCGTCGCGCAGCCAGCATCCAGCCCAACCAAAACCGCACGCTCAGCGGTGGTGGTGATTCGAGTGTGGGGGTGATCCAGCGCAGCGAGCAGTGCAATCAATTCCTTGTCCTCGGCCCGGCACTCGATCGAAAGAGCGCCCTGTCCGGGGGCTGGCACCAATTCAAAGGGGTCGAAAAGCTGGCATGCCTCAGCTTCGCGACCGATTCTCCGTAAGCCCGCCAGTGCCAAAAGGGTTGCCTCATACTCACCCGAGTGGACCTTTTGGATTCGGGAATCCACATTGCCCCGGATTGAATCCACCACTAAATCCGGACGCATTTTTCGAATGCTGGCAGCTCGTCTCGGAGAAGAGGTTCCGACCCTGGCTCCCGGCGGCAGCTCAGCGAGCGTGCGGTTGCCGCTAGAAACCAGCGCATCTCGAACATCCTCGCGCTCTGGCACGCAGGCGGTGAGAATCTGGGGATGAGGCTTGGCCGGCAGGTCTTTCATGGAGTGCACCACAAAGTCCACCTCGTGAGCCAGGAGCGCATCACGAAGGGCAGAGACAAAGACTCCCGGAGTTTTCGATTCACTCAGCGGCGTGGAAGTGGTATCACCCTCGGTCTTGATTAGGACCTCGGTGACCGAAAGCTGCGGTGCCACCTCCAAAAGCTTGCTCACAAACCAACGGGTCTGGGTGGTGGCCAATAGGCTCGCCCGAGTCCCCACCCTAAGCGCGTTCATCGTTTTCCAACTCCAAACCAAACAGCAGCTTCACCGCGTTTAGGTAGTCATCGTGATTACCGTCCTTGGCGAGGTCTTTTACCTTCACCGAAGGAGTGTGAAGAATCGCATTGGTGACCCGATGCAGCGAGCGCTCGACATCCTTGGCGGCCTCGGGGCCGGACTTTCTCCGCACAGCCTCAACCTCTTGCTCCACCCAGAGCCCGACATGAGCCCGCAGGGCGGCAATTACAGGGTCAGCGGCGCGAGACTTTTGCTCATTTTCAAACTCTGTCACCGCCTCGCGCACGATTTCTTGAGCCGAAATCACGGCATCTATGTGCTCCGCCGGAGCCTTTAGCCGAAGGGTCTCAAGATCGATGATTTCAAACCCCGGCACCAGCTCAACCTCGGGTGCGACATCCCGAGAGAGCGAAACGTCGATGAAAAGTAGTCCGTTACCCTCGCGCAGCAACCTGACCCGCTGAGCGAGGTCTAAATCAACCGCGAAACCACGAGACCCACTGGCGCTAACGACCAGGTCGGCCCGAGCCATCTCAAGATCAAGCTGCTCGTTTGTGACGGGGGTCAGCTCATGCGAGAGGGCAAACTGTCGGGCTCGACCCGAGCGAGAAAACACCGAGATGTTTGCAAGGCCCAGGTTCTTCAACGCCGCTGAAACCACGCGGGCATAGGCACCAGTGCCGATGATTAGTGCCCGTTTGCCAAGAAGGTTGCCGATCTTCTGCTGGGCAAGCTCGAGCGCGGTGGAAACAATCGAGCGACCCGAGGCCCCGATGCCAGTCTGGGAGCTAACCTGTTTTGAAACCGCCGATGCAGTCTGAAAAAGTCGCTCCAATGAGCTGGTGGTTTGGCCGACGCTGCGGCTGTGGGTGAGAGCGCGCTTGACCTGACCACTAATTTCGGCCTCACCTACGATCATCGATTCAAGACCGGATGCGACCGCGTAGAGGTGTTGAACCAGGCTCGGACCATAGAGGACCTTCAGGAGCGAACTGGCAGTGTCGGGGGCCACGTGCAATTCAGCTGCCACCTGGGCAATGGCAAAATCCAGCCCGCCGTGAAACGCCTCGGTCTCGAAATAAACCTCGAAGCGGTTGCAGGTGGCTAGCACGACCGCCCCGGACAGTGGCGAATCTGGCGCAATCAAACGATCGCGAATCTGATCGGCCCGTCGCTCCAGCCGCTCTAAATCGGCCAGTGGGGTGTCGTGGAAGTCGGTTCCAATAAACGCAAGTGCCACAAGCGAAAAGATAACAACCCCCGTGCTGACACCTTGTCAGCGAGCACATGGCACAACTTCCGAGAATAGGGCGGTGCTTGATCTAACCCACCCGCTGAATGATGGCCGCACTGCCAGCTCGCTTCTGGTGCGTTCGCTGCGAGGCGAGCGAACCAATCCGCTGCCAGTTTGGTTCATGAGGCAGGCGGGCAGGTCGCTCCCGGAGTACCGCAAAATCCGGGAGGGCACAACCATGCTCGAAAGCTGCCTGAATCCGGATCTTGTAGTGGAGATCACCCTTCAGCCAGTTCGACGCCACAAAGTTGATGCGGCGATTTTTTTCTCCGATATCGTCATCCCCCTGAAGCTGGCAGGCGTTGAAGTCGAGATCGAACCGGGTATTGGCCCGGTAGTTGCCAACCCAGTTCGATCCCTCGAGCAGCTGAGCAGGCTCAGTTTGATTCCGAGTACGGCACTGAGCCCGATTGTGGAATCGGTTCGTCGCCTCACAAAAGCGCTGGGCAGCACCCCTCTGATTGGCTTTGGCGGTGCGCCCTTCACCCTGGCCTCCTATCTAATCGAGGGAGGCCCTTCCAGAGACCTGCCGCATTCGCGAGAACTAATGCGAACTCAGCCCGAAGTTTGGGCGGAGATTTTGAACTGGTGTGCCGATGTCACCGCCCAGTTCATTAGGGCTCAAGTCGAGGCCGGGGCAAGTGCGCTTCAGGTCTTTGACTCGTGGGCGGGGAAGCTTTCTCGCGAGGAATATCTCGAATTCGCCAAGCCCCACAGCGAGCGGCTGTTTGAACAGCTCGCCGATTTAGTCGACTCCCGCGGGCAAGCGGTGCCCCGGATCCACTTCGGAGTTGGCACCGGAGCAATCCTGCGTGACATGTTTGAATGCGGTGCAACGGCCATGGGTGTTGACGCCGCAACTTCGTTGGATGAGGCCGCTTTCGCACTTCCAGGGGTGCCACTTCAGGGAAACGTAGACTCCACGCTGTTGGGTGATTGGCAGGCGCTAACCAAAAACCTGGACGAGGTCTTAGAAAGTGGTCGTCTGGCTCCCGGTCACGTGGTGAACCTGGGCCATGGCGTGCCGAAAGATACCGACCCGGAGCTGCTCACCAAGCTGGTTGCGCGAATCCACGACCTCACCAAATGAGCAAAGTTCGCGCAGTAATCGGAGCTGGGATTGCCGGCCTGCTGGCTGCCCAGCGCGGGCTTGAGCGCGGTGAAGAGATCGTTGTTTTCGGTGCTAATCCCGGTGGCCTAATTGACCAGATTGAACTTGGCAGCGGCAGCTTTGACTGTGGCGCCGAAGCGTTTTCGACGGTTGGACCACAGGTGCTTACCCTGCTGAGCGAGCTGGGGCTTGACGCACTGGTGGTCTACCCAGAACCTAACTCTGCAAACATCATTTCGGAAGTGGGGCGCTATCGGATCCCTCAGGGCATCCTCGGGTTGCCCGCGGACCTAAACGATTCAGAGCTCAGCTCCATATTTAGCCCGCAGGAAATTGAACTTGCCAAAACACTCGACTCGGCGCCCTTTGCAGAATTTGATTCGGTTTCCGATTTGGTGCGGGCACGACTTGGCGAGAGCTTCCTGCAGCGACTGGTGAATCCGGTGCTCTCCGGGGTTCACGGCTCCACTGCCGATCAACTCTCTGCAGAACTTACCTACGGGTCACTGCTGGCTAGCGCCAGGGAACTGGGCTCGCTTACTGCGGCGGTTGCAAAATCAAAGCAGGCGAGCACTCGACCCGGTGCATCGGTGGCCAGCCTTGCGGGTGGCATGGGAACCCTAATCACTGAGCTTTTAAAAAAGCTGAGCGCTAGTGGAGTCAGCTTTGTCGACGCCGATGTGGATTGGGCAAAGCCAGTGCAGGGCGGGTTTGCACTCAGCGCTCGCGGAGCCGAGCACCGGGTAGCGGCATTGAGTCTTTGTGCCGGAGCCGGTTTTATTGCCAAGCGGCTTCAGGGCTTCGTAAAACTCAGTCAGCTTGCCGCCTCGGTTAGGGCGGTTGATGTTGCAATCGTGCTCTCGCTGGCACACTCAAGCGCACTCAACGAATTCCCGCTCGGGCCGGGAGCCTTGATCACGGAGGCAGCAGGCTTCAAGGCCAAGGCCACCACCCACGCCAACGCTAAGTGGGCTTGGTTGCAATCCGAGCTCGGCGCAGACCGACACCTAATCCGACTGAGCTTTGGCCGCAATGGCCTGCTGCCACAGGGTGATTTGGTTGAGCTGGCAAGGGCCGAAATCTCAGCCATTTACGGCATCTCTGACCTGCGCATCTTGGATGCCAAGAGCATTGTTTGGCAGCAGGGTCTGGTGCAGGCCGACCCTGAGCTCACTCGAGAGATCCTCAGTCAGCTGCATGAAATTGATGCCGACCTAGAGCTTGCCGGCGGCTTTATCAGCGGCAATGGAATTTTGGGAATTGTTCGAGATCACATGAAACGGAGAGCGGCATGAGCGAGAAAATCGACGCCATCAATGACAGCATTCGCTACACGAACTGGACTGCGTTAAGGCAAGAATCAAAAGTCTCAGATCCCGAGCGGGCCCAGAGAGATCTAGTCGACCTGAAGGCGAGAATAGAGGCCACTGGCGGAGAGTTACGCGGGGCATATGACCTTCGGGGTTTTCGCGGTGATGCCGACTTGCTGCTTTGGGTCCACGCCAACAGCGCGGAAGAGATTCAGCTGGCACTTCGTGAGTTTTCTCGCACGGCACTGGGTGAATGCTTCCGCAGCATCTGGTCCGGAATGGGATTGCACCGACCTGCTGAGTTCAATCGCTCTCACGTGCCGGGATTTATGCTTGGGGCCAAAGCAAAGCAGTGGCTCTGCATCTACCCCTTTGTGCGCTCCTACGAGTGGTATTTACTACCCGAAGAAGAGCGCCGCGCGATGCTCATTGAGCACGGCAAGGCCGGTCACAAATACGGCGGCATCGTCTCCAACACTGTGGCATCCTTCGCCCTCGGCGACTACGAGTGGCTCCTAGCACTGGAGTCAGATGAGCTGCACGAGATAGTCGACATGATGCGAGAGCTGCGCTACACCAAGGCTCGCCTGCACGTGCGGGTGGAAGTTCCATTTTTCACAGGAAAGCAAATTGAACTAACCCAGATTGGAGAGATCTACGCATGAGTTACGACGCCATCCTTCTCACCTCATTTGGAGGCCCTGAGGGGCCCGATGAGGTTATGCCCTATCTCGAGCGAGTCACCGCAGGTCGCGGGGTGCCTTACGAGCGCTTGGTTGAGGTTTCTCACCACTACTTGGCTTTGGGCGGGGTGAGCCCGATCAATGATCAAAACCGAGCGCTGCTGGCAAAGATGCGCGAGCGCTTTCCCGAGCTTGGTATCGATCTGCCGATCTACTGGGGAAACAGAAACTCCGAACCTTACTTTGCCGATGTGGTGAAGCAGATGTATCAGGACGGTCACCGCAAAGTTTTGGCGTGGGTCACAAGCGCCTATTCCTCCTACTCAGGCTGCCGCCAGTATCGAGAGAACCTCCACAAGGCATTGACCGACAACGACCTGCTGGGCAAGATGACCATCGACAAGGTGCGCCACTACTTTGATCATCCGGGCTTTCTGGAGCCCGTTATCGAAGATCTGGCCCAGAAGATTAATGAAATGGTTCAAGGTGGCGTAGCCAGCGAGAGGATCAAGGTGATGTTCGCTACTCACTCAATCCCCAATGCCATGGGAGAAACCTCCGGTCCCCCGGCTCGCCGCGAGGAGTGGGCGAAGCCGGGCGGTGCCTACGAAGCTCAACATCTGGCAGCCTCTGGCATCGTAATGGATGCGGTTGCAAAGCGAATCGATGCTGAAATCCCGCAGTGGGAATTGGTCTATCAGTCCCGATCCGGCTCCCCCGAGATTCCTTGGCTCGAGCCCGATGTGAATGATGCCATCGTCTCAGCCAAAGCGGCAGGTCAAGAAGGGGTAATCGTGGTGCCTATCGGCTTTGTTTCAGACCACGTTGAAGTCATCTGGGATCTCGACAATGAGGCCAAGGAGACTGCCCAGGAGCAGGGCCTGGCCTTTAGTCGCGCTGCCACCTCAGGCGTGCACCACGCCTTTGTGGATGGCATCGGCGAACTGTTGCTGGAACGCATCAGGGGAGAAGATAAAAAGGCATTGAGCAAGCTGGGCCCCTGGGCCGACTTCTGTGCGGTGGGCTGCTGTCCAAACCTCAGAAAAGAACTCCCCGCGGTAGCCTCGGCCGAGGTCTAAAAGCGCAAAAAGCTAAAGGCGGGAACTCTTGGGTTCCCGCCTTTAGCTTTGAATAGGCTGCCGCTAACCGGCCTTGCGTTCTAGCGAGCTTCCCTCAACATCTACATCAGGCAGCAGACGATCGAGCCACTTTGGGATCCACCAGGCACTCTTGCCTAGCAGTGACATGATCGCCGGAACCAAGATCAACCTCACCAAGAAGGCATCGATTAGAACACCGATGGCCAAACCGAATCCAATTGGTCGAACCAGAGTTAGGTGGTTGAAGGCAAAGCCGCCAAACACCGTGACCATGATCAGCGCAGCGGCGATAACCACGGCCCTGGAGAGGTGAATACCGTAATTGATGGCATCCTTTGGACTCTTGCCGTGGACGTAAGCCTCACGAATTCCAGACGCCAAGAACAGCTGGTAGTCCATGGCAAGACCGAACAGGATTCCAATCAAGATTGTCGGCAAGAAATTCAGGATTGGACCCGGGTCGTGAATGTCGAACAGGAAGCCGAGCCAGCCCCACTGGTAAACCGCAACCACAGCACCAAAGGTGGCAAACACGGTCAGCAAGAATCCTGCGGTGGCCAGAAGGGGAACCAGGATCGAGCGGAAAACCAAGATTAATAGAAGTAGCGATAGAGCTAACACGGTTCCGAGGTAGAGCGGTAGTGCGCCAGCCAGCTTCTCTGAGATGTCGATGTTGGTGGCGGTCATACCGGTGACACCTAGTAGCCCTCCAAACTCGGAATCGATTGGCGCCGTGAGGTCACGAACATCGTGGACCAAATCCTCGGTCTCTTCAGTGGCTGGACCCTGGCTTGGGATGATCTGGAACAGCAGGGTCTTTTGATCTTCCGAGATTGCTGCTGGCAGCACCGCTGAGACATTATCCAGAGCAAAGAACTTCTCTGCGATGTCAGCCTGAAGTTCCAACTCATCCTCTTCGGCAATAGCTTCAGGCATTGTGACCACAGCAGTGATCGAACCGTTTGCTCCCTCGCCAAAGCTCTCACTCACCAATTGGAATGACTTGTAGGTGGTGGAGTCGATTGGTTCTGAGGAGCCATCCGGGAGGCCGAGTCGCATCTGAGATGCAGGCAAGGCTGCCACTACCAAGAGAACACCGACTGCCAATGTTGCAAGCCATGGGTGCTTGGTTGCCAAAACCGGAACCAAAGCATTCTTCGGCTGCTCGGCATCATGACGAGACTCGGCCGATTCCAGTGCCGCGCGCTCCTTCTTGTTCAATACGCGCATGCCGATAAGAGACATCAGAGCAGGTGTGAAGGTGATTGCGATAGTTACTGCAAGAGCGATTGCCACTGCACCCATGGTTCCCATCAGACCCAGGAAGCCAATGCCAGTCAGGTTCAAGGCTGCAAGCGCGATGATTACAGTCAGACCAGCAAACAACACGGCATTACCGCTGGTCCCGGTGGAGAGGGCAATCGACTCGCGAAGATCCATGCCGGTTTTGAGTTGCTTGCGGTGCCGGTTCAGCAGGAACAGGCTGTAGTCGATACCGACCGCCAGGCCCAACATCACACCAAGAATCGGAGTGGTCGAGGTCATCTCAATAGCCCCCGAGAGCGCCATCGTGATGCTCGCTGAGATGCCAACACCCAAGATTGCAGAAAGGACTGGTAATCCAGCTGCAATCATCGAACCCAGCATCACAAACAATACGATCGCTGCGCTTACCAAGCCGACAATCTCACCTGGTCCCAGCAGTTCACCGAAGTCGGTGGTGAGTGCTTGGGAGAACTCCACCTGCATCGCATTTGATCGCAATTCCGTCATAGCTTCGACTACGGCATCGGTTGTGGCCGGCTCGAGTTGGTTTACCGGCAGATCAAACTGCACGGTCGCAATCGCCGTCAAGCCATTTTCAGAAATGGTTCCAAAGTTCTCTGTGACTGCCAAAAGTCGCTTCGCGATTGCTAGCTCCGCATCAGCTTCGGCTAGCTCTTTGTAGCCATCTGCAATCTTGGTTTCAGCAGCGGCTAGCTCGTCTTTTCCAGCCTCAAGTCCGGTCTCGGCGATAATCAGCTCTCGCTCTCCGGCATCGAGCTCAGCTTGCGCAGCCTCAAGCTGCTTTTCACCCGCCGCAATCTGTGCCAGGCCTCCCAGGATTTGCTGTTGGTTTGCGACCAGCGGGGCAATCTGCTCCTGCGGAGCTCCAGCCTGAGTGAGCTGAGCAATACCCGCTTCAACCTGAGCTAGCTTGCCCTCGAGATCCTTTTTTTGAGCTGCTAGCTCGGCCTTGTTTTTGTCAATCTTGGCTTGGCCCGACTCAATCTTGGCTAGACCGGAGGCAATCTCATCCTCGCCATCAAGTAGCTCCCCCTTGCCATCGGCCAGCTCTTTCTCAGCCTCGGCCAGCTCGGATCTGGCATCTGCAAGCTTCTGGTCACCCTCGGCAACATCAGCACGCTGCTTAGCTAATTCCTCGGCGGTGGCGAATGGGTCGATGACCTCGGCTACACCATCAATGGCCTCTAGCTTTAGTAACTCTTCGGAGATGAGCTCTTTCTCCGCATCAGTAAATTCAGCTGCAGGCTTGTGAAAAACAATTTGACCCTGACCCCTGGAGGCCTCAGGGAAACTCTCTTGCAGGCGGTCAATTACAAGCTGGGACTCAATTCCCTCAATCGACATCGAGGAGGAGAGCTTGCCGGCGAAGTTGACCATCAATCCCACGGCGGTGCCTAGCAGGATGAGCCAGGATATGACCACCAGCCAAGCCTTGCGCGCTGAGAATAGGCCGAGTTTGTAGAGCAGTCTTGCCAAGTGTTAGTCCAACAGCTTTCTTGAAGTTTTGGGAATCGGTCCCCAATTACTCAACATTCTCTGACTGCAATTTGAGTCCCAGCTGAGAGAAAAAAGTCTCAGTGAAGGAGTAGGCTCGTTGCATACGCGTTGCATACGTTGGAGGAGACTGAAGTGAGAGCAAAGACGGTCGGTTTTGCAATAGCCGAGGAGGACCGAGAGCTGTTAGACCAGCTAGTTCAAGAGTTTGGCGCGGGCAATAGATCTGAGTTTCTGAGGGTGGCCATGCGCCGCATGAAACATGACCTCTTGGCCCAACGGTTTAGGGATCTTCAGCAAGAGGCTCATGACCTGGTGTCCGGGCGCGTACTTTCCGAAGACGAAGTTGTTGACCTAGTTCGTCGCATCAGCCGGTCTGCTTGAGATGTTGAGGGTTGTGTTTGACGTTAATGTTTGGATACACGCAATCACCGGACCTGCATCAACCTACCCGTATCTAGACTCTGTCCCTCCTCGAACCGCAAACCCATCAGCGGACTGTCTATCTCTAGCTTTAGATGGGGAGAAATTTCAAGTTTTCTCGTCCCCGCACATTTTGAGAAACGTAGCAAGAGTCCTTGAAGAATTGGGTTACCAAGATGCATTTATATCCCGTTACCTCGAGGGGATTTCTGATGCCACCCACTTCTCTGGAGGGTCAATAGTCGAGCCAGCGAGGACGGTTGCGAAGTCAACCGACTTTGAAGATAACTTGATTCTCGACCTAGTCGTTGCCGTCAAAGCTGAGCTACTCGTCACCCTAGACGGGTCTTTGAGGCAGCTGAGTCCGGTGAAGGGTGCTGTCATCATTGACCCAGACAGCTTTGTGCGCTGGGTCCTCAGATAACTAGATCCTGGATTGCAACCACTCAAACAATTCACGCTCAACCAATGCCTTGTCTAAGTCGTTGAGCAGCTCGTGGTATCCGCCCTCGTAGATGCGGAGCGTCTTGTCCACAGCCGGGATTTTGTTATAAAGACGGATCGAGTTTTGATGGTTTGTCGATAGATCTTTGTCTCCGTGAATGACCAGGGTTGGCACATTCCACTGATCAATTCGATCCCACACCATATCTGAAATCTCTAGTACCGTCTTGGCAACCAGGTTTCTGGCCTTTCCGTGATACATTTTGTCGTCAGCAGCAATCAGCTTGAGAAGCTCTAGGTCACGGGTGAGACACTCTTCACCCGGCCTCGGTAGCGGCATGTCACCCTCTGGGTTGATAGAGGTAACCAACTTGGAGAGAAGTCGCTCCCAGCGCTTCGAAGGCTGTTGCATCGCACTCGATGAAATCACCGCCGCTGCAATTCCGCTTGGGTTAGAAACCACCGAAGCTGCGGTTACGAGACCGCCGAGTGAGTGGCCCATCAACACAAGTGGCAATCTAGGATCGATGGCCTCACGAGCACTGAGGTGAAGCATCAATGCCTCGTTTAGATCTACCAGTCCTCGGACCCCAGCACTCTCACCGTGACCGGGCAGATCAATGGCGTAAACGTTGAATCCCCGAGCCACCAGCTTCGGAATCAGCTGGTTGTATTGCCAGACATAACGCTCTGAGTACTCACCCAATCCGTGCTGCAACATGAGGTTGGCTTTGGGGTTTGGAGAATCCCAGAGAAAGCCAGCGGCTGCTGTTGAGGTGTCCCAGGATTTTGCTTTTGCGAGTGCCATAACCAAGAGCGTAGACGGAATATTGGGCCATTTGGCCAAACGACTTTGAATTCTTTCAATAGTGCTGGATACTCGTTTACATGACGGATTTCAAATCCCAAATGGAGCGGCTGAAGCGCGACAATGAGCGCTTGTGGCTGGTGCTTGAAGCTTCTCGCATGGGCCTTTGGGACTGGGATATGACCACTGGACAGGTCGACGTGGACGACCACTGGATTGACATGCTTGGCCTTGACCATGACCAGGTACGCCCGTTTAGCATCGAGAAATTCATGATGATGTGTCACCCGGCTGACGTGGACAAGGTCAATAAAGCCATCGAAGATCATGCCAAGTTCGAATCCGACTTCTATCAAGTCGAAATTCGACTCAAGGGTGCACAAGACCAGTGGTTTTGGATCAAGTCCACGGGAAAAATCGTGAAACGGTCCGATGATGGGGAGCCACTTCGAATGAGTGGTGTTCACGAAGACGTTTCTACCCTTGTGCGCGAGCGAATTCGCGGAGACATTGCCCGATCCCAGCTAGAGGCAGCTCAACGCTTGGGGGGACTGGGTAGTTGGTATTTGGACCTAGCGACCGACAAGGTTACCTGGTCCGAAGAGCTGTTTCGCATGCAGGGCCTGACCCCTGACAAAGAGCCACCCCCAGCCTCAACGCATCATCAGCTGTTCTCTCCCGAGAGTTGGGAGCGGTTGAGCAAAGCTTTGACTGAGACCATCGCCCACGGCACTCCGTACGAACTAGAACTGGAGATGTTCAACAACGGTAACTTTCATGGCTGGATGCTGGCTCGCGGGGAGGCCATTCGCTCTCCAGAGGGCGCAATTGTTGGAGTCTTGGGTGTTGCCCTAGATATCACTCAGCGAAAGAGTCGTGAGACTGAGCTTCGCAAAAAGGCTCTCCTTGACCCTCTCAGTCAGCTTGGTAACCGCACCGCATTTGAGATCAGTCTGGCTCAAACCATCAAGCAAGCGAATCAGTCCGGCAGCTCATTCGCTCTGATCATGTTGGACATCGATCACTTCAAGGAAATCAACGATCAGCATGGTCACGATGTTGGAGACCGTGCTCTGGTGCAGGTCGCGGAGAGACTACGAGCAACGCTTCGTGGGGACGATCAAATCTTCCGCATCGGTGGAGATGAGTTCGTTGTGGTCTTGGCTAACCCGATGCCAAAAGAAAAACTCGGTGAGATCGCTGCCCGACTGGTGCTGGCCTTCAGAACTCCAATCCTTCAGCTGAAGAAGCCGCTGGTCGCAACTATCAGCGCAGGTCTTGTCAGCTGGAATGGTCGCGAGGACTCACATGATCTTCTAAAGCGAGCCGATGAGGCCCTATACCGAGCCAAGTCAGCCGGTCGAAATCAGTTGGCCTCGGACGACCTCTAGCGAACCGCCAGCAGGTGTGAGCCTGACTGCTTAGATCTTGGCGTGAGGGCAACCGGGAGAATCTCGTTCAGCCAGGCTGTTGAATCCCACTCCACCTCACCACCGACTCGAGTAACACCATCACCGATGGCCCTGGCGTCTCGGACGGTGAGGCGACCTGAAATTTGACTGTCTTTGTATTGAAGTTGAATTGGATAAGTAGCCGCAGTGGCAACGCTAACCTCGCCAGTCAAACGCAAACCAATACCACCAAAGCTCAGGTCAAAGGCCTCGGCTTTGTGGCCATTCAGGGTCGCATCGAGCAACACTGCAACACGAGGTGATCTGCGCTGCCAAAAACGGTTTCTGGCGCGATAGGGCTCAGCTACATAGCAGCACTCCAGGACCGCGCGACGTGATGTTTGATCACTCCAGGTGATCTGTCCACCTACTCTCACGGCATCTTGGCTTGAACTCAGCGATCTTGTGTTTCTAGGTTCTAAGACTCCCCTGGCAACAACCTGTTCGCCGTCCAAGTTGGTCAACTCGATCTCAAGTTCGAGGGAGTTCGAGTCCCTCAGCAGCTCTCGCCTAGTAAGAATTGCGGCCCCTGCCTGGTGAAGGTCAAGAACTGAAACCAGAACACCATTCAGACGAGCGTTGAGTCGAAGTGGAAAACGCCAAAGTTTTCGCAGTTGTTTGCGTTTGTAAATCCTTATTGCAAGCGCAACGATGACGCCAACTTCCAAAGTCGCAAACAACGACATTGCAATAGCTGCGGGCCATGGCAACGGTGGAAGGAAGCCCTGGCCCGTTAGCGCAATCAGCGCATAGTCCAGTGCCCTGCTTCCCAAAACCACAACGTTTAGGCCAATTACAAACAGTGGCAATCGAATGTAGGAAAGGGCTTCCCATCCACCTAAATCAACCTCATTCTTCGGGGTCACCTTGAAGCCAGGCGTTTTCTTGGTGAAGAGAGTGGGGAGTGCTCTGAGAAAAGCCTCCATCGACAAGAAGGTGTTACGAATCCCCTCGAATGGCTGCGTGCTACCGCGTTCCAGGGCCGCAACAGCTGTGAAGGTCAGAATCACATAGCTAGCCCAAAGCGCAAGGTACTCGGGTGAAGCTTGGGAAACCGGAACCAAACCAAAGATTCCAACCAGCACCAAAAATGTGGAGTAGACCACCCGCTGCAGAGGAGTCACGTAGTAAAGGAATGCTCCAACATAGGAGATGCGCTGCTTGATCGAGAGTTTTCTATTGAGCGGAAGTGCATAGCCGGGACGAAATGCGCTGAGTGTACCCTGTGCCCATCGAGCTCGCTGCACCACGTACGCCGCCAGATTGTCCGGTGCAAGCCCTTGGATCAAGTGTTCGTTGTGGTACTGAGTTTTGTAACCGCGCATTTGCAAAAGCAGCGATGTCTCGAAATCCTCGGTTGAGGTTTTGGTAGCCACACCCCCGACTTCAACCAGTGCACTGCGACGAATTAGAGCAGCACTGCCACACCAGAAAACACTCCCCTTTCGGTTTCGACCTGGTAGCAGTACATCAAAAAACAGAGATTGCTCGTGCCGACCGGTCTCCTCGTGCATTACGGAGTTGTGATTGCGGAAAGAGTGAGCGGATTGAACCAGCGCGATCTTGTCCACAGCAAAGTAGCCACTCATGGCCTCGAGAAGATCCGGTGATGGAACGTGATCGGCATCCAGCACCAGAACCAAATCGTTTTTCAACTTGGGCAGCACGGCGTTTACGTTGCCAGCCTTGGCATGACGATTGTCTTCGCGCACCTGGTATTCAATACCGTAGCGACTGGCTAGCTCCAGCATCTCCGGCCGACGGCCATCGTCGCAAAGCCAAATCTTGGTTCGACCTCGAACCCTTAGCGCACCGACGATGGTGGGTTCAACGATGTCGATCTCTTCGTTGTATGTGGTGATGAGAATGTCGGTGCTCAAATCAAGCTGGGGTGGCCGTGGAGTCGCCGGTGTTTCCCAAGCTTCGTAAACCAGCATCAAGAATGTAAAAAAGCCAAAGAGTTCTGCCAAAAATAGTGGCCAGAAGAGCTGCGGCTCAACGCCTATTCCTGTGAACAGCAATCTCCAAGTGAAATAGATAAGCCCGACAAGCACTCCGCCGCTTGCGATCAACTTGACTGCAAGCGGTCGGGATTGAAACCAAGAACCCAGCCGGAGGTTGGTTGCTCTAACGGATACCGGAACTGGAGCATAGGGGAGTTCAGAATGTTCAGCTGGTCTGGCCAAGAGTCCCCCGTGTTCCAGTTTTTACAATTCCTAGCTACTATTTTGCTATGACTAAAAATAGTTTCGGATTTCCGAAGCTGGGGGTTTTGGTTTTGTCCACTCTCCTGGTCGCAGGATGTTCAGCTCAAGACCCGGCTCCAACCACATCCGCCCTTCAAGATGACTTTCAAGCAGAAATCGAAACCACTATCGCGCTGACGGTTGGTTCCCAGGATTTCAGCCTCGAAGCTTTGCAGCAGCGCGGTACGACCGAGATCGAAATTCTCGAGCCATTCAAAAAAGAGAAAACCACCTTCACGGTCATTGATTTGGATCAGCTACTAATCGACTCCGGTTTCACGGCCGAGGACCGAGTAGAGACGATCGCCCTGAACGATTACCGCTACGCCGACACCGTCCAGGCATTTTTGGACAACGAGAGTCTGCTGGCCATTTATGAAAACGGGGAGCCGATTCCAGTGTCAGAGGGTGGTCCGGTAAGAATCATCTTTGCCGAGAGTTCCCCCTACTACAGCGTCCTTGATGCTTGGAACTGGTCGCTAAGCAAAATTGAACTTGCTGGAGACTAAGTGGTCATAAAACCAGTCCAAACCCCCTCGGGTCGAGAGCTGTTCAAGCTGCGCAAGGGGCAAATAGGGCTGGGCCTAGCGATGCTGGGTTTAGTTTTGGGTCTGATCTACTGGTCCTTTGACTCCTATCAAACCCATGATCGAACCAGAGAGACAATTCTCGCCGAAGAGTCAGATTCGTCTGCCCTTGTTTTTGTCCAGCGTGAGGCCTTTGGTCTGGTGGTAGAACTCGAGGAATTTCAGCTGGGCCAAAGAAGTGCCCAAGACCTTCTGATGGCACGCTCAACTTTGGCTCAACGCCTTAATGTAATCACCAGCACTGGACAGAGTTCATATGAAGTGGCTGGTCCAGAGTTTCGAAAAGCGCTTGAGGCATTGGATGCAGAGCTCTCAAAGGTTCAGGGTCAGAGGCAGGCCCCCAATCTAGCGGTTGCAACTGAAGAGTTCTTATCTCAGACGCGGCAGCTGAGTGAGAAGTTCCAGGCCCTGTCTCGAACCAACGCCCAATTGGCAATTGCCGATAGGGCCCTGATTGACTTTTGGCAGGGCACGATTTCACTAATGGCGTTATCGCTTGGCCTAATTCTGTTCCTCTGGGTCATTCGCGATCTGAGTCGTGGTTTTCAAAGAGGCTTTGAGGAGCTAGAGCAAAGAGATAGGGATTTGGCAGCCGCGAGAGCGGACTTTGTGGCGATTCAATCTTTAGACTCCAAGATTTCTGCTTGGAACCAGAGACTGGAGAAGGGCGAGAGCCTTGCGCACATAGTGCAGGAAATCAACAAGGACATCCAGGAAATTGCAGGGCCCAAAGAGGTGACACTTTCCGAAGTTGGTGAGCTGAGTTTCCGCGATGGGGTTAGCGGAGCCGCGGAATATGCAGATGTTCGAGTTCTGCTGCAGTCCAGGCTAACCGAGCTGATAGCACAAATTCAAAAACAAGCTAAGGCCGATCTGGAACTTAGGTGGGAGCAAAACCATGACAGCCTCACTGGGCTTCTCAATCGTCGCGGACTCACAGCAGAGCTATCAGCAAAAGTCGCTCACAGAAACGGTCATGAGCTTCTGGTTGCCGATATCGACCTTGATGGCTTCACGGCCTTCAACTCTTCAATGGGGCCAGCTGCCGGAGATGCGCTACTCAAAGAGGTAGCAGAGCGCCTCAAGAGCATTGAATGCAAAAAAATACTGCTGGGCAGAATCTCTTCCGATGAGTTTGGTGTAGTGGCACTGACAGATGCCGACTCCATGCCCAAACTAGTGTCCGACATCTTCTCGGCGGTTAATTTCGAAACCAGTTCGTTCGGGCCATCACTTCAGGTCACGTCTTGCATTGGTTGGCACCGCGCCGGCAAAGAAGAGGACATCAGCGAGGTAGCCGCCAAGACCGGTGCTGCTCTGAAGAGTGCGAAGCTGAGGGGTAACCCCGGGTCTGCCGAGCAGTTCAGCGATGAGCGGCACTCACATTTGCTGACGAGTTATCTTGAGCAAGTTGAGTTTCGCGAGGCTTTGATAAGCGGTCAGATTGTTCCCTACCTCCAGCCGATTGTTTCGCTGGAGACAAGGGAGGTTAAGGGTTACGAGGTTCTGGCCCGCTGGAACGATCCGGAGCGAGGGCTGATACCCGCAGCTGAGTTCATTCCGATTGCCACCCAGGGTGGTCTGTTGGATGAGCTGTTCGAAACCATGCTTGAGCAGGTATGTCAGTACTGGTCAAAGAATCAAGCTGACCAATACGGTAAGACCTTCAGCGTGAATCTCGATCCAAAGTCACTGCAAATACGAGATTTCAAGGATCGCGTGCTGAGAACTTTGAAGCGCTATTCAATTGCTCCTGAGGCCTTGGTTTTGGAAATCACCGAGCAGTCGTTGATGCTGGAGGAAAACATCACCCACCTGGAGCAGCTCAGGGACAGAGGTATCAGCATTGCTCTTGACGACTTTGGAACGGGCTATTCCAGCCTGAGTCGACTCTCCTCGTTACCGGTAGACATCTTGAAGCTAGATCGCAGCTTCATCATCGATGGCATCGCTGGAAATTCTGAGGCCATGCTTCAGTCAATTGCAGAAATGGCCAGACAGTCGAGATTGAAAGTTACGGTCGAAGGAATCGAAGATGAACCCACCGCACGCAAGCTCGCTGAAATTGGTTTTGACTTCGGCCAGGGATACCTGTTCGGTAAGCCTGCTGCCATCTCCTAGTTGCTAGATGCCTGCCAACTGAGCGGTTTGAATTGCAATCTCCAACTCTTCATTAGTTGGGATAACCAAGATCTTGACCTTCGAGTCCGCTCGAGATACATCGCGGTCTGACTTGTCGCGAATCTGGTTCTTTTCAGAATCAAGTGCAATCCCTAGGTGCTCAAGGCCATCGGTGATTCGCTCCCGCATCTCGGAGGAGTTCTCTCCGACACCTGCAGTGAAAACAAGGGCATCAATCGGACCAAGTTGAGCAAGATACGCACCAACATATTGCTTGGCCCGAAGGGCATAAACCTCGAGTGCTTCGCGAGCGACAGCGTCATTTTGATTCGCGCGGCGAAGCACATCTCTGAGGTCGGCATCACCGGTCATGCCCATCAGACCGGCATTTTTGTTTAGGCTCTGGTCAATTTCATCGAGGCTCAAGCCCTGATTGGCCAAATACATCACAATCGCAGGATCAAGATCTCCGGAACGGGTTCCCATCACCAAACCTTGAAGTGGGGTAAGGCCCATAGAGGTATTGACCGACCGGCCATTGAGAACGGCGCACGCAGAACCCCCATTGCCTAGATGTAGCACCACTCCTGTGAAGTTGGGTTTTCCCAAGAACTTGGCAGCACGCTTTGAAACATAGGAGTGGGAGGTGCCATGAAAGCCGTAGCGCCTAATTGAATATTTCTGCTCTAACTCGCGGTCTATCGCATAGCGATAGGCAGCCGGCGGCATGGTCTGATGGAAAGCCGTGTCGAAAACAGCAACCTGGATAAGCCCTGGAAAGGCAGCCATCGCACCTTTGATACCGGCGAGGTTTCCGGGGTTATGTAGCGGCGCGAGCGGGATCAGAGATTCAATTGCGTTCAGCACATTTTGATCCACAATCGCAGGTTGGGAGAACTTAGATCCGCCGTGAACCACACGGTGGCCGATAGCAATCGGGGTTACACCCGAGGCCTTCAAATCTGCAACCATCTGCTCAAAAGCCGCAGTGTGATCAGACACTCGCTCGATCAAGCCTGATATCAACGAGTCATTGGTGTCGACATCAATCACCTGGTACTTCAGCGAACTGGAACCGGAGTTCACAACCAAAACTGGCTTCATGCCTGAGCTCCGGCCTGGATGGCTGTGATCGCAATCGTGTTCACAATGTCATCAACCAGTGCACCTCTGGAGAGATCGTTCACCGGTTTTTTCAAGCCCTGCAAAATCGGTCCAATTGCCAGCGCACCTGCGGTGCGCTGCACGGCTTTATAGGTGTTGTTACCGGTATTCAAATCTGGAAACACAAACACGGTGGCTCTTCCGGCAACTGATGACCCAGGCAACTTGGTCTTGGCAACACCGGCATCGACAGCGGCATCAAACTGAATTGGACCCTCCACCGAGAGTTGAGGGGCACGATCGCGCACCAAGTTTGTGGCGTTGCGAACTCGGTCCACCTCCACACCCGATCCACTTTCGCCGGTTGAGTAGGAGAGCATCGCGACGTGAGGTTCGATATCGAAAGCCCTAGCGGTCTCAGCCGAAGAGATAGCGATGTCGGCAAGTTGCTCCTCGGTTGGCTCTGGAATCACCGCACAGTCGCCGTAAACGACGACTCGATCGCGCAATGCCATCAAGAAAACACTCGATACCACTGAGACGCCAGGTTTGGTCTTGATGATTTGGAATGCTGGGGTGATGGTGTGTGCGGTGGTGTGACAGGCGCCTGAAACCATGCCGTCAGCGATGCCGAGCTGGACCAGCATGGTGCCGAAGTAGCTACCGTCGAGCATGATCTCGCGTGCCTTCTCCTCGGTCATTCCCTTGTGGGAGCGCAGCTTGACGTATTCAGCAACACAGGTTTGAAAGTGCTCTGACTTTGAAATCTCGATCAGCGTGGCACCCGACAGATCGAGCTTTAGGTCAATTGCCCTGGCGCGAATTGCGCTGGGGTCACCCAAGATGATGAGGTTTGCAATACCTCGGGTGAGGACCTTGTGGGCAGCCTGTAGGACACGATCGTCATTGCCCTCAGGCAGCACGATGGTCTTGCTTTTTGCTCTGGCTCGCTCGGCCAAAGAATGCTCAAACATCAGCGGTGTAATGGCGTCAGATTCCACCTCGGCTACACGTTGCGCGAGCGCTCCGCCTGGGACATGTTCCTCAAAAAGCTTTCTTGCCCTGGCGATCTTGCCTGGGTCCGACAGTGAGAGCATGCCGCGGGTGCGAATTACTTTCATGGTGGTGTCAAAACTGCCACCCGGGCATGCCACGACCGGGACAGTTGGTTTTACACCACGAATCAGTCTTGCGATGGTTTCGGGTAGCTCAAACCCGCCATTGATGACAATTCCTGTGAGCTTGGGAAATGTGTCAGAGCTATCAGCCATAACCAGAGGAAGCAGGGCATCGGTGCGGTCAGAGGGTGCAACCACCACAGCGTTTTCCTTGAGCCTGGCCAAGACGTTGACCTCACTCATTGCGGCAACCACAACATCGAGGGCTTCATCCTTGAGTCGCTCTGGATCTCCGAAGACCAGCTCACCGGATACCGCATCCAGAACCTGCGACATTCTTGGAGCAACTAAGTAGGGATCCTCAGGGACCACCCAAATTGGCAAATCAGCCCCGACTGAGCTCCTCACAGAATCTGTGATTTGCCCAACCTCGCTGCCCGCACGATTCACGATGACTGCCAATAGTGTGGTGTTAGCTTCGGCGAGCTCCTGCATTGCTAGCTCGGCAACCTGCCCAATTTCTTTGGGTTCTCGAACCGGAGCCTGACCCAAGTTTTCCTCCCCGGTCAATGAGTTCCGGCCCGAGAGCACCAAGACCATCGGAGCTGCAAGGTTGGTTGCGACTTTGGCATTGAACGAGAGTTCGGCCGGCGAGACGACATCGGTGTAATCAGAACCCAGAATGACCATCGCATCAACGGTGGATTCGATGGACTTAAACCTATGAATGATTTGCGCGAGAGCACGCTCGGGCGAGGAATGCACATCTTGGTAGTCGGCACCCGTGCAACTTTGAATGTCGATGGTGGAGCCAGATAGCTCGTGGAGCATTTCCAGAACTGGGTCCTTGGCCTCGGCCTTAGGCGATACTGCTCGGAAGACCCCAACCCGGGCATGGGACTTCTTTAGATTGTCCAAGATGCCAAGAGCCACCGCCGATTTGATGGTGTGACCCTCGACCGATGCCACGTACACATTTCGAGCCATAACTAAAGGGTAACGCACTCGGAATTTGCCGTTCAGTCGACCATTTCCAGGGTTGGTCACAGCTAGTCTGGAGGCAGTTGCTCGGTTAGAGCTTTTGCGTACAAGGAGGTTCGCATGTCAGTAAACAGCGTTTCCGTAACTGCCCTGGAGATAACCCAGACCGAAGCCTGGGATGTCATCAAATCATCAGCGCTTACATTGCGCGGACACCAGATTCACGATGGCAGCATCCCAGAAAAATCCGCTCACAAAATGTGTTCAATTGCAGCCGCGGGTATCGCCGGAGCTCTCAGAGAGCTAGCCAAGCTGCTGAGCCATGACAGCGATTATCTACTGGCATGTGCCGAGGATTTTGAACGCTGGTCTGATTCAGGCTTTGGGGTCCCGGACTTTTATAACTCGCTAGATAAGTTTCAACCCCAAATATCAAGAGCCGATGGTGTTGCACACCTAGTGGTATTTCCGATGTACACCCAAAACGGCTCGACCGATCGTCTGGTTGAAGCCGTGGTTCTGGAGGTGATCTGGCCAAAGTTTGTCGCAGAACTCGAGCAGACCTTCACTAACCCGGCATTCCTGCCAGTTCGATTCTTAGATTTCACCCCCGGTTACCTCACCAACTCAGCGGTGATATTTCCAGAGTCGGTTGCCGTGACACCTCGGGTTCCAGAGGGGTCTCCTGATGGCACCCAACCTGCACTTCCAGAGTTCAACTGGGGAGGCATCTTTGCCGACCGAGAGGCAGCTCGATTCAGGAAAGTGGTCGCCGCGGCCAGCGAGATCACCAGACTCGAGCTTCCTCGTGAAGCGCAATCGCTGCTCGGCGATCAAGAGCTCGCGGAGCAAACCTTTGTGATGTGGGACCTAATTCACGATCGAACTCACATGCGCGGGGACCTGCCATTTGATCCCTTCATGATCAAACAGCGCATGCCGTTTTTCCTCTACGGTCTAGAGGAGTTGCGTTGCGACCTCACGGCATTTCGTGAGTCAGTAAAACTCTCTCGGGATTCTCAAGTCGATGCCGAAACCAGAAGATTCGCCCAATTGGTTCAATACGCAATCCTTTTCGATCGCATCTTCAGATTCCCGCTCACCGGGACCCGAAAGCGTAATTACGACTCGGTTGCGGGCCAGCTCCTTTTTGCCTACCTCCACAGAAGAGGGGTGTTGCACTGGACTGACACACAGCTCGCCATCGATTGGGCTGAGCTGCCTGACATGGTGGTTGCACTTTCAGATGAGATCAATCAGCTGTATTTCGACTCAATCGACAGGCCAAAGGTGGTTCACTGGTTGAAGGCCTACGAGCTAGTCTCGACCTGGTTAGCACCGCATCCAGCATCAAGCTGGCAGCGTGCTGAACTACCATTTGGTGGTACTCCATCCGAGCTAACCGACAAAGTCTTGGATGACGAGTTCCCACTTTCGATGTTCTATGAGGCGCTTACGAAGAAAATGGCTCCGGTCATCCAATCCACGATTGGCATCACCGGTAAGAACTAACCCAACCTTTGAAAGGGCATGGATTGAAGCTTCACGATGAAAGCTGGCGCGGCTTTGCAAGCGACAACTACTCAGGCGTTCACCCAGAGGTGCTGCAGGCATTGGCCGAGGCCAATTTAGGTCACCAGACTGCATATGGTGAAGACCAATACACGGCTCGACTGAGTGAAGTAATCAAGGAGCATTTCGGATCACAAGCCGAGGTCTTCCCGGTGTTCAACGGCACGGGTGCAAACGTGGTGGGACTGACTTCCATGATGCCTCGCTGGGGAGCGGTCATCTGCTCAAATCTCGCCCACATCCATACCGATGAGGGTGGTGCTCCGGAGCGAGTCAGCGGTCTAAAGCTATTCACGGTTGAGCATCAAAATGGCAAGTTGACACCTGAGTTGATAGCCACCCAGGTGTTCGGAATCGGAGATGAGCACCGCGCTCAGCCGATGGTGGTTTCAATTACTCAGACCACCGAAGTCGGAACGGTCTATTCGCCCCAAGAGATTCGAGCAATCGCAGACTATGCCCACTCGCAGGGATTACTACTGCATCTAGATGGTGCCCGGTTATGGAACGCGGCTGCGGCGCTTGGCGTGCCCTTTAGCGATTTCACCACGGCAGCTGGGGTTGACGTCTTGAGCCTAGGAGGCACCAAGAACGGTTTGATGGGTGCAGAGGCGATTGTGGTTTTGAACCCCAAGGCCAGCGATGGATTGATCTACCTCCGCAAACTCTCAATGCAGCTTGCCTCAAAGATGAGATTCGTTTCGGCACAGCTGCTGACTCTGTTTGAAAATGACCTAGGCATTCGATCCGCCTCTCACGCAAACGCAATGGCGCAGCGACTTCGCCGAGGACTTGAGGCCAAGATCGATAGCGGAGAGATTTCAGGCCTTCGATTCACGAACCCGACCATGGCCAACGCGGTGTTTGCGAGTTTGGATAACCAGGTCGCCGATCGAATTCGTGCCAAGGTCAAGTTCTACGACTGGGAGCGCGCCATCGGCGAGGTTAGGTGGATGTGTGCGTTTGACACGACCGAGCAGGATGTCGATAACTTCATCAACATCATCTCCGAAGAGCTAAATCGCTAGTTGTTGGTGAGTGAAGCACCGCACTTATAGAAACCAAACACCAGCTTGTCCATGGCAGCCCGGTTTTCATAGGAGACACTGTCCCAAAGGTTGTAAACGGTAAAGATCAAATCGGTTCCGTCTTGAGCCTTGATCTTTCCCGCTAGCGAATAGCCGGTCCGGATCCAGCCGGTCTTCGCCTCGATGTTGAAAAGCGCTGGACGCTGCTCGCCGGAGATAAAGCGATAGCGCAGCGACCCCGGCTTTCCGGATACCGGCATGCCGGCAATCACGGCCGAGTGCGAAGCTTGGTTTGCATAGATCTGAGTCAAGACATCGTTGACCAGCTTGGCGGGAACTTTGTTCAGCCTTGATAATCCAGAACCATCAACGATCTGCATGCCCTTGGTGTCGATGCCGCGGGCCTGAAGGGCTTTTTGGTACGCCTTGGTAAGCGAGGTGGCTGAACCATCAAAGCCAAGTGCAATCGAAGAGAGTCGACCTAGAGATTCGGCCAAGGCATTGTCAGAAACATTCAATGTGTTTTGAATCCACTTGGAGATAGGCTGCGATTTCACGCTCGCGATGACACTTGAGCTGGTGGGTAACTTGCCAACAACTGCCGAGGCGCTCTGCGCAAGTCCGTATTTTCGGAGCGACTGCAGGAACAAAGTCCCAGCCTGGGATATCGGTTTTGCGGTTCTTTGACCGATAAACACGTTTTGATTCTTGGAGCTCGTGAGCCTGCCGGCATCAATTTGTAAGGCTGAAACAGGGGCCATGTAGCCCTGGGATAGGCCGCGCTTATCCCAGGTCGAGTGCCAGTCTTCTTTTGCGCCATACAGCGAGCTGTCCAGCACAACCTCAGAAATGGTGACCTTGTTCTTTTTTGCCCAGCTGGCAATTTGCTTGGATAGCGAATCGAGCTTTGGTCCACCCGAGTAATAGGAGGTGATGTTTCCAGGCATCCGCGAAAGCGTCACGTCTCCGGCACCAACCAGATAGATGCGACCCGATGTGCTGTCGGCAAAGACTTTGGTTTCAACCTGGTAATCAGGACCTAGGGCATCTAGGGCAACCACCGAGGTGATCACCTTCATAACCGATGCCGTCCGGGCTGGGGTTTGAGCATTTCTAGAGAAAAGCACCTCGGAAGTATCAGCTCTTCTCACCTCGGCATGCAAAGACCTGATGCCTTTTGATTTGGCTAGCGAGCTCACCGAGCATGGTGCCAGATTCCCCGGTTCAGCACTTGCCGCAAGCGGTGTCAGTGCCCCAAACAGCAACCCCAGGGCTGCGACCGCAGCAATCGATCTCTTTCTCAAGCCAAACCTCCAGGCCAGAAGGCTAACAACCGATGCGGAAACTACGTCTTTGCCACCAGCTTTTTCACTAAATTCTGAGGTTTTGCGCTAGCCTTTACTACAAATTCCGCCCGATGTAGCGCGAGCCAATCCCATTTACTTTTCAAGGAAATTTCTCATGAGTGAAAAAGCAAACATTGGTGTTGTTGGACTCGCAGTTATGGGCTCAAACCTGGCCCGCAACCTCGCCTCCCGTGAGGGTAACCGCGTTGCGGTTTACAACCGCTCGGTCGAGCGCACCGAGCTGCTGGTCAACGAGCACCCAGAGGCAAACTTCATCGCCGCTCAAACCATTGATGAATTTGTCGCTTCTTTAGCAAAGCCGAGAACCGCCATCATCATGGTTCAGGCTGGAGCGGGCACTGACGCGGTAATCAACCAGCTAGCGGAGCGCTTTGAGCCAGGCGACATCATCGTCGATGGCGGTAACGCACTTTTCACTGACACCATCCGTCGTGAGAAGGAAGTCTCTGCAAAGGGCATCAACTTCGTGGGTGCTGGCATCTCGGGCGGTGAAGAGGGTGCCCTAAAGGGGCCATCGATCATGCCTGGTGGTAGCGCCGAGGCTTATAAGACTCTAGGTCCAATCCTGGCTTCAATCGCTGCGGTTGCAGAAGGTGAGCCATGTGTCACTCACGTTGGTACCGACGGTGCTGGTCACTTTGTAAAGATGATCCACAACGGCATCGAATACGCCGACATGCAGCTGATTGCTGAGGCCTACGACATTCTTCGCCAGGCCGGAAACTACACCCCAGCTGAGGTTGCAGAGATTTTTGGTGAGTGGAACAAGGGCGACCTTGAGTCCTTCTTGATCGAGATCACCGCCGAGGTGCTAAAGCAGGTTGACGCCAAGACTGGCAAGCCATTCGTTGATGTGGTTTTGGACCAGGCTGGTTCCAAGGGCACCGGTGTTTGGACTGTGCAAACCTCTCTGAACCTTGGTGTCCCAGTCTCCGGTATCGCCGAGGCAGTGTTTGCAAGAAGCCTCTCCTCACAGGCTACTCAGCGCGCTGCAGCAGGCAACCTGCCATCTCACGCCACCAAGTGGGAGGTGGCGGACAAGAAGGCTTTTGTTGAGGCAGTTCGTAAGGCGCTCTATGCATCCAAGTTGGTTGCCTATGCCCAGGGCTTTGATGCCATTCGTGCTGGTGCAAAGGAATACAACTGGGAGATTGATCTTGGTGCTGTGTCCAAGATTTGGCGCGGCGGATGCATCATTCGCGCTCAGTTCCTAAACCGCATCGCCGATGCTTATGCTCAAAACCCAAGCCTTGAGTCTTTGATTCTGGACCCATACTTCACAAACGCTGTAGCCGAGGCAGTCGGTGCCTGGCGTGAGGTAGTAGCCAAGGCAAGCCTTGCAGGTATTCCAGTTCCAGCGTTCGCCTCTTCCCTGAGCTACTACGACGGTCTTCGCTCCCCTCGACTTCCAGCTGCGCTGGTGCAGGGTCAGCGTGACTTCTTTGGTGCTCACACCTACAAGCGTGTAGACCTACCGGGCGTGTTCCACACCCTGTGGTCTGGAGATCGCAGCGAGATCGAAACCACTCCTTCCTCGCACTAGGGAGTAACCTTGGCGGGTGCGCTCGCATTGGATTTGGCTCTTCATACCGATGGCCCTGATTTGGGGTTCGAGCTTTCTATTTACTGAGCTTTCGCTTCAGCTAACTACCTATTTCGGTGTTGCCTTTTGGCGCACCTTTCTAGGTGCAGTCTCGATGGCACTACTTGGCCTTGTCATGAAGCTGGCCTTCCCCAAGGGCAAACAGTGGCTGCACCTGTGGGTGGCAGGGCTATTCATGAGCGCTATCCCATTCGCGCTTTTCTCTTACGCCCAACAATCGACCACCAGCATCTTGGCAGCAATCATCGGCGCCTCGATGCCGATGTTCACCCTGCTTGCGATTATGACCATCTATCGCACCGAGCGAGTTACCCTGATCGCCACCGTAGGTCTATTGATAGGCCTTGTTGGCGTGGCGATAACCCTTGGGGTTTGGGAGGGTTTCGGAGAAAACGATCCGCTGGCGATTTTGGCCCTGGTATTCGCAGCGGTTTCCTACGGCATCGGAACTCCTTACATCAAAAAGTTCATTACCCCGATGGGTCTTCACGGTGTGACCTCAGCCGCCGGACAGGTGGGTATGGCTGCGCTGACCCTGCTGCCGCTGTATCTTCTGACCGGTCCGCTCTTCATCGCAGCGCCAAGGCTCGAAACCGTTGGTGCACTTTTGGCACTTGGGGTCCTGGGTTCTGGGTTTGCCTACCGGCTTTATCACGGCGTCATCGCGAGCGCCGGCAGCACAACCGCATCGCTAGTCACCTTCTCAAACCCGGTGGTCGCAACCATCTGGGGAGTTCTACTTCTTGGTGAAACCCTGCACTGGTATGAACCGGTTGGGGCGGTTGTGGTAATCCTTGGCGCTTACCTAGCTCAGCGCCGGTAATACAACCGCTCGCCAAATCAACATCGGCTCAAAGCCAAGACCGAAGTAGAGATCCAGCGCTCCGGAGTCGTTACCAGTGTCGGCACCAAGTGCAACGGAGTCAAAACCCCTTGCCAAGTAATAGGTAGCCACATGATTCAAGAGCGTTTTGCCGATCCCGATGCCGCGGTACTCGCTCAAAACTCCAAGCTTGTCGACCCAGCCTCCGTTTTGGTCGGCCCTGGAATCATCGGCTATCAAAAACCCGGCCGGCTGGGCGTCGTAGTAGGCAATTAGAAATCCGTTTGGGTCCATAGACTCGATTGACTTTCGCTGTCTGAGCCAAGCGTCGAAAGCTATCGGCACATACCCAAAATGCTCCGAGAAAGTCTTGGACTCAAGCTCATGAATCAGCTTTGCGTTGGCATCAAAGTTAACCGACCGAATCTCGAGCTGCGGGTTCGAGTGAGGCACTGCCTGGGAGATGTTTCTCCACACCAGTTTCCAGTAATCCCGGTAGTGCTGAAAACCGAACTCAGAGAAGAGCTGATGCAGCTGCACATCGTTTTTGTTGCCCGCGGCGCGGATCTTGAATCCGGGTCGATTCGCTTTGGTCCACTCAATCCCGAATTGAAGGAGCTCTTTCGCTACATCGTCGGAGCAGTCGGTAAAGAGATCGAGATCGACCCAATTCTTAGCGCTATCAGTTTGGATAAACAGCGCCGCATCCAATCGATCCTGTTCATGACCAAAGACCACCGCTGGTTCACCAAAGCCCTGAAACCACTGCGGCATCTCGCTCAGTGGGTAGAGCTCGATCTCGGGGTCAACTCGAAGCTCATGCGTGTTGGCAACCTTTAGAGTTGCCTCGGCATCATCAAGAGTCAGCGGGCGAATCAATGAACTTCTTCCTGAGCCAGCGGTTTTCTCAGATCAGGCAGAGTCCAGGGCCTAACTATGAAGATCAGACTCAGCACCGACAGAGCAAAGAAGCTGAATATCAGAAGCCCAACATCAAAGGTTGAGGTGACACTCAAGCCGGCATAAACCATGCTCATGATCGAGGTCATCGTGAAGTTGGTCACGCCCATAAGTGAAGCTGCCGTGCCAGCCTCCGAACCGTGGTTCAAAAGTGCCAGCGTTGGGATTCCAGTAGCGGGAGCTCCGAAGAAGAAGACCAAGATAAAGAACCCGATTTCGGCAATCAAGATGCTGCTACCCGCGGTAAACATCAAATACAAACCTGCAAGCGCGCCAGCTGCCGAATAAACCACCAGCATCCACTGTGCCTTGAAGTACTTAGCCATAATCCCGCCGAACTGAACTCCGAGCCAGAGCGCTGCGGAGTTCACAGCAAACCAAATACCGAACTCACCCGGGGATAACTCAAAGGTCTCTTGGTAGAGGTAGGAAACCGTGTTCAGATATCCAAAGAGTGCACTCAGTTGCAACGCGCTAACTAGCAGCAGTCCGACGTAGGCACGGTCCTTCAAAACCGACACATAGCCGCGGGCAAGGCCAATTGGGGTGCTGGAGCGACGCTGGGCCTTGGGGAGAGTTTCAACTAGGAAGAAGGTCGAGGCAATAGCAAGTGCCAGACCAAAAAAGCCAAAGGTCAAAAATATCGATTGCCAGGGGAAGACAGAGACCAATTGTGATCCCACAATCGGGCCAATGATCGGGGAAAGCCCCTGAATCAAGAACACCCGAGAGAGCATCTTGAGCATGGGTTGACCGCGGAACAAATCTCGAACCACGGCTCGCGAGACCACATCAGCGCTCGCTGCAAAGAATCCCATCGTGAAGCGCAGAACTAGGAAGTAACCAATTTCCTTCACAAAAAACAGTGCAATCGCGCTAGCCGCAAAGCCAAACATGGCCATGAGTAGGAGCGGCCTGCGACCAAAGGCGTCCGACATTGGGCCCGCAACCAGCTGGCCAAAGGCCAAACCAATAGTCACTCCAGCCAGAGATGCCTGGACGGTGCCATTGGGAACCCCAAAGAACTCACCAATCTGCGGGAACGCAGGTAGATAGGGGTCGATTGTGTAGGGGATGAGACTGATTGAAAAGGCGACGATGAAGATGTAGGTGATAAGCATTCGACGATTTAGTTGATCGCCGGAATCTATAACCCGACCTCCTGGAGTAAGTCGGAAAGTAAGAGCCACGGCTAGAAGAATAGTCGCTGGGCGATGACCTCACCCGGGCGCACGCCGCCCGCTACGGCAAACACTGCCGAACCAATCGGCAAAGTCCACTTATTTAGAAGGTCAACCTCGGCCAAACGGTTTTGAATCGGGATGAACTGGTTTTGCATGTTGGCTTGATAGGCAGCCCATAGCAGCCCAACATCCAAAGACCCCTGAGCATTGAAACCTGCCTCATAGGAGAAAGGTCTTCTAAAGATCCGCTCCCCCTCACGCTCGGGAGCAGCTCGGCGAATGTGAGCGAAATCTGGGATGACCTTTAAACCATTCGGGTGCCTGGCGGCTAGGTCGGGGATATCTGATTCACGCTCTCCCGTGAGCGGAGCTCCGTTTGATAGTCGTCTACCGATTACCTCTTCTTTTGAGGGTGTGCCGAGCTGATCCCAGGTATCAAGCTGCATGGCTATGCGTCTGAAGACCAGCTGAGTGCCACCAATCGCCCACTCAGGCCCATCGCTGATCCAAACCACGTTGTCAAAGTCCTCGGTGCCGAACTTTGGATTAGCGGTGCCATCAATTTGACCCATCAGGTTTCGGTGAGTAACACCCGCAGGAACCATGCCCGGGGTGTGAGCAAAACCGGACTGGGTCCACCGCACATTGGCAAATGGCATGCTGTCACGTACCAAACCGCGGGCGCCGTGGCTAAGAACCACCGGGTCATCAGCAGCCACGTGGATCAGTACATCTCCTCCGGAGAACTCTGGTTTGAGCTGATCGATCTTGAATTTTGGCAGCTCGCCAAAACCAATCGGCATCTGATCTTCTAGGCCGAGCTTTCTAAAAAGATTCGGGCCAAAACCAACATAGGCGGAGAACCTAGCTGCACCCAACGCCAACTCTGGCGATGGGTCAGCCAACACCGGATCACCTTGACTGAGCCTTGAGATGTCATCGGTTATCAAGCTCATCCAACGCAGCATGGCGGCTTTATCAACACTTGGCTTTAGGTCAAATGCGATGAAACTGGTGACCGCTTGGAGGTCTGCCTCGATACCCATCTGGTGTGGGCCGTAAAACTCAAGTGCCCGTTTTGCGGTCTGGGTCTCGGCACTTGCCGCCGAGGCAAAGGCGGTTACGCCAGAGGCTAGACCGGCAGCCGCAGCGGATGCTGCGGTGCCAGCTAGAAAACCTCTGCGGGTGACCATTTATTAGTGATCCATGCCTTCTGTGTGGTACTCCTCATCGCCACCTTCGGCTGGCTTTGCCACCACGCCTTCCAAAGTGACATCTTCTGTACCTTCAAAATCCAGGGTAACGCTGATTTGACTACCGGGTTCCACGGCTCCAGTGAGCTCCAGGAGCATGAGGTGGTTGCCACCTGGTTCAAGCACCACACTCTGCCCCGCTGGGATAACTAGGCCGCCATCGATTTTTTGCATCTTCATGGCACCGTCAATCATCGCCATCTCGTGCACCTCAACCTTGCCAGCGACATCGGTCAAACCACCGACCAAGGTGATCTCCTTGCTTGAGTTGTTTGTGATGGTGCCGTAAACGGCTGTCATGCCACCAACCATGCTCATCTCGGAGCTCTTCACCCAGAAGTCAGAAACTGAAACATCTGGGGTCTGGGTGCAGCCGGTCAAAACCAAGGCGGCGGAGAGCAAAATTCCGAGCTTTTTCATAACGATTCCGATCTTTGTCAGAGGGTCAAAAGAGAATTTTGTGGCCCTCAGAGCACTAATTCTACAACTAGTAGAAATAACTTTTTGGACATTTTGGGTGAATCTCTACGACACGCCTAAAGATCAGACGCCTTAAAGTTCAAGTTGTGGGTTAATGTTCGAGCAACAACTAAATAAGTGAATTTTTTCGACACGAGACACTAGATGTAGTGGTTAAGTGCTAGGGTAGTAAATCCGCTCAAAGCGACAAATTTCACAAAAATTCATCAAAAACCGGGGGTTTTACCCCCAACCGAAACAGGAGGAGACACCAATGGCGGTGACCGTTTACACGCTCCCAGCGTGTGTACAGTGCGACAGCACTAAGCGCATGCTGCAGCGCAACCAGATCGAGTTCGAAGTGGTTGACATGAGCCAGGATCCAGTAGCGCTCGAAATGGTCAAGACCATGGGTTACACCGCTGCTCCTGTAGTCGTTGCCGGTGATGAGCACTGGAGCGGCTTCCGAATGGACAAGATTCAAGCCCTAAGCGCCTAAGTGATGTGCCCGAGATGTTCGATTTGGTTTACTTCTCGAGCGTCTCTGAAAACACCAAGCGCTTCGTGGACAAACTTGGCGGCCATGCAGTTCGGATCCCACTAAAGACCGAAGAAGCAGCTCAGTTTGTTCACCCCAAGGACAGCGTCCTGATAGTCCCCACCTACGGCGGCGGAAACGATGGATCGACTGTTCCAAAACAGGTAATCAAATACCTGAACAATCCGGACAACCGGAAACACATCAAAGCGGTAATCGCGGGGGGAAACACCAATTTCGGTGAGCACTTCTGTAGAGCGGGCGACATAGTCGCCCAAAAGCTCGGGGTTCCGGTGCTCTATCGCTTTGAAATCACTGGAACACCAGAAGATGTAGTCGAAGTCAAAGAAAGGCTGGCCAAGCTGTGGCAAACCAACTCGTAGAAATTGCAGACGACCAGGGAAACCTGACCGGTAAGACCAGCATTGAGTCAGCACTGAGCTACCAAGACCTCAACGCCATGATCAACCTGTGGGGTGAGGACCAGAAACTACAGCTAGAGAAGGACAAGCTTGCGGTTCGCAAGTACTTCCTGGACCACGTCAACCAGAACACCGTCTTCTTCCACAGCCTCAAGGAGCGCTTGGACTACCTAGTAGAGAACGAGTACTACGAGAAGGAAATTCTTGACCAGTACTCTTTCGAGTTCATCCAGCAGCTTGAGGATTTGGCCTACTCCAAAAAGTTCCGCTTCGAGGCCTTCATGGGTGCCTACAAGTTCTACACCGGCTACGCACTAAAGACTTTCGATGGCACTCGCTACCTTGAGCGTTTCGAGGACCGCGTTGTAATGGTTGCGCTGACCCTGGCAGCTGGCGATGAGGCGATGGCCACTCACCTGGTTGAAGAGATCATCTCCGGTCGCTTCCAGCCAGCCACCCCGACTTTCCTAAACTGCGGCAAGAAGCAGCGCGGAGAGTTTGTCTCCTGCTTCCTGCTTCGTATCGAAGACAACATGGAGTCGATCTCCCGCGGTATCAACTCAGCGCTGCAGCTTTCAAAGCGCGGTGGCGGTGTTGCGCTGAGCCTTTCCAACATTCGTGAATACGGCGCACCAATCAAGAAGATTGAGGGCCAGTCCTCCGGAATCATCCCAGTTATGAAGCTTCTAGAGGACAGCTTCTCCTACGCCAACCAGCTAGGTGCTCGTCAGGGTGCCGGTGCCGTTTACCTAAACGCTCACCACCCAGACATCATGCGATTCCTGGACACCAAGCGCGAGAACGCCGACGAGAAGATTCGTATCAAGACCCTATCTATCGGTGTTGTAGTGCCAGACATCACCCTGGAGCTAGCCAAGAACGGCGAGGACATGTACCTGTTCTCCCCATACGATGTCGAGAAGGTTTACGGCATCCCATTTGGCGACATCTCGGTTACCGAGAAGTACGCAGAGATGGTTGATGACCCTCGAATTCGCAAGTCCAAGATCAAGGCTCGTGAGCTATTCGAGCGAATCGCAGAGCTGCAGTTCGAGTCCGGTTACCCATACGTCATGTACGAGGACACCGTAAACAAGGCCAACCCAATCCAGGGCCGCATCAACATGTCAAACCTATGCTCCGAGATTCTGCAGGTGAACACTCCAACCACCTACAACGCAGACCTCTCCTACGACCAGATCGGTAAGGACATCTCCTGCAACCTGGGCTCAATGAACATCGCTATGGCAATGGATGGTCCAGACTTTGGTGCCACAGTTGAGACCGCAATCCGTGCCTTGACCGCCGTCTCTGACATGTCAAACATCGAGAGCGTGCGTTCAATCTCGGACGGCAACCACAAGAGCCACGCAATTGGTCTTGGTCAGATGAACCTGCACGGCTACCTCGCACGCGAGAAGGTCCACTACGGCTCGGAGGAGTCAATCGACTTCACCAACATGTACTTCTACACCGTGGTCTACCACGCCATCAAGGCATCAAACAAGATCGCCATTGAGCGAAAGAGCCACTTCCACAACTTCGAAAACTCGAAGTATGCAACCGGTGAGTACTTCGACAAGTACACCGACCAGGTCTGGGCTCCAGCGACTGAGAAGGTCAAGGAGCTATTTGCTCGCAGCGGTGTTCAGATTCCTACCCAGGAAGACTGGAAGGAGCTGAAGGCTTCGGTCATGAAGCACGGCATCTACAACCAGAACCTGCAGGCGGTGCCACCAACCGGTTCCATCTCCTACATCAACAACTCGACCAGCTCGATCCACCCAATCGCATCTCGCATCGAGGTTCGCAAGGAAGGAAAGCTTGGTCGTGTTTACTACCCAGCCCCATTCCTATCCGAGGAGACCTGGGAGTACTACGAGGACGCCTACGAGGTTGGACCAGAGAAGATCATCGACGTCTACGCCGCTGCAACTCAGCACGTAGACCAGGGTCTATCGCTGACCCTGTTCTTCAAGGACACCGCTACCACCCGTGATGTCAACCGCGCTCAGATCTACGCATGGCGCAAGGGCATCAAGACCATCTACTACATCAGAATTCGACAGGCTGCACTGGAGGGCACCGAAGTCGAAAACTGCGTCAGCTGCATGCTGTAAAGGACAAGGAAAAGGAAAATGACTACCAAGCTCATCACTCGTCCAATCAACTGGAACAAGATCGAGGACTCCGTCGATCTGGATGTTTGGAACCGTCTCACCCAGAACTTCTGGCTGCCAGAGAAGGTGCCACTGTCTAACGACGTTCAGTCCTGGGGCACCCTGCGTCCGCACGAGCAGAAGCTAACCATGCACGTCTTCACCGGACTAACCATGCTCGACACAATTCAGGGCACCGTTGGTTCGATGAGCCTGATGCCAGATGCCAGAACTCCTCACGAGGAGGCTGTGATCACCAATATCGCGTTCATGGAGTCAGTGCACGCCAAGAGCTACTCCAGCGTGTTCTCAACCCTGTGCTCCACCAACGAGATTGATGAGGCATTCCGCTGGTCTGAAGACAACCCATACCTGCAGAAGAAGGCAGAGATCATCCTAGGTTACTACCGTGGTGATGACCCTCTGAAGCGCAAGGTTGCCTCCACTCTTCTGGAGTCCTTCTTGTTCTACTCAGGCTTCTACCTACCGATGTACTGGTCATCACGAGCCAAGCTGACCAACACCGCTGACCTAATCCGTCTAATCATTCGTGACGAGGCCATCCACGGTTACTACATCGGATACAAGTTCCAGCTTGGATACAACGAGGCTTCCACCTCGCGTCAGGAAGAGCTAAAGGGCTACACCTATGACCTACTACTCGAGCTATACGAGAACGAGGTCAAGTACACCGCGGATCTATACGACGAGATTGGTCTAACCCACGACGTCAAGCAGTTCCTGCACTACAACGGCAACAAGGCACTGATGAACCTTGGCTTTGACCCACTGTTCCCGAAGGATGACTGCCAGGTCTCCCCTGCGATCCTCAGCGCCCTGAGCCCAGCCAGCGATGAGAACCACGACTTCTTCTCAGGCTCTGGCTCCTCCTACGTAATCGGTAAGCACGAAGCAACCACCGACGACGACTGGGACTTCTAAGTCAATAACTGAAAATGCCGGGCGATGAAAATTGCCCGGCATTTTTATCCCCAAGAAAGGTAGGTGTCGGTGGATAGCGCACTACTGCTTGCCTTCTTGGTTACCTTAGGGGCGGGTCTAGCCACTGGAATTGGCTCAACGATTGCCTTTTTGAGCAAGACGACCAATAAGTCTTTTTTTGCGCTCTCGATGGGCTTCTCTGCCGGAGTCATGATCTACCTGAGCTTCGCGGAGATCCTGCCCAAGGCCACTGGCTACATCGCATCTGAGTCAAACGATATTCAGGCCTCCGCCCTGGCTGCGGGTTCACTGATTGCGGGCATGGTCTTGATGGCAATCATCGATGCCTTTGTGCCATCGGGCGCGAATCCGCACGAGAACACCGATGTCGAGCTAATGACCACGGGTGAAATCAGACAGGTTCCTGAGCAAAAACGTCTGATGCAAATCGGTGTCTTCATCGCTCTGGCAATTGCGATCCATAACTTCCCAGAGGGTCTAGCAACTTTTCTGCTGGTGCTGGATGATCCTCAGGTTGGCATCGCGCTGGCGATTGCCGTCGCGATGCACAACATACCTGAAGGTATCGCTGTTTCAGTCCCCGTTTACTACGCGACCAAATCCAAGATCAAGGCCTTTCGTCTCAGCTTCCTCTCCGGCTTAGCTGAACCCGCGGGTGCTGTGATTGGCTACCTGCTACTAGCCCAATTCCTGAGCGATTTCGTACTTGGCATCATCTTTGCCATGGTGGCTGGCGTCATGGTTTTCCTGGCCATCGACACCCTATTGCCAACCGCAAGAAACTCTTCTCGCGGTCACCTAACCGTGTATGGAGTGATGGCTGGAATGAGCGTTATGGCGCTCAGCCTTGTATTGCTAAGGCTCTAGCCCTGCTTCTTCTTTTCCCTGCGAGCTCTGATTGCTGCAGATGCTGGGAAGGCACCGATGGCTGCCGCTACCAACATCAGCAGGATCAGCAGTAGCGCTGAGGCCGGGTCTTCCTCAATCAAGCCTGCAGGCTTCTCGCCCGGAGTCACACCCTCGGACTCAGAACTCTCATCATCATCGCCTGGTAGGGCCTCTGAAGGGTCGTTTGGCACCACAGGGTTTGGATCGCGTGGGTTGTTGATGGTGTCATTGTCAATGTCTGAGTCATCACCGTTGACAATGCCATCGCCATCGATGTCGTCATCGGTGTTGGTTGGGTTACCGTCACCGTCGAGGTCATCTGGGTCACGTGGGTCTTCACCATTGCCAGAGTCATCTGGATCGGTTGGATCAACAGGGTTCTCAGGGTCTGGCTTAACCGGGTCAAAGTCCTCGTTCACTGGGGAGCCGGCGACCGTGATTGCATCCTGAACAATCACACGACCCCAATCAGAGAAGTGCTCAACTGAGTAGGTGTCGGCAGCCATGTCCACTGGAACCTTGAAGACCAACTTCTTATCGCTGTAGACGATGTATTGAACAGGCTTACCGCCAAGCTTCAGGCTCTGCAGTCTGTCTAGCTTGTAACCATCAACGGTCACCAGCGCACCTGGCTGCACCACCTTAGGTGTGAAGCTGTACATCTGCGGCATCTTCTCGAACACCTCGGCAGCCAAGCTCTGCGAGGAAGGTGGCGGAGTTGGGTCAGCAGGGGTCACCAGGGTGAAAGTAGTTGGTGTGCTGAAGCCAATCTCGTTACGAGAGGTTACTTCAACGTTGTAGGTGGTGGACCACTGCCAGTTGGCGAAGATCGCTGTGGATGGCGTTGGCGAAACGGTAACGACTTCGCCATTGACCTTTACGGTGTAGTCGATGATGTTCGATCCACCATCAAATACCGATCCTGACCAGGCAATCAGCATGTCTGGTCCGACGGCTTGGGCCGAGAGTGTGGCCGGCGAGCTTGGTCGAACCAAGAGTCGCTGCTGAACCATTGCGGTGTTGATGGCATTCGAGGTTGAGGTGACATCTGTGACCGTGATGATCATGAACTCGTAGTTGTTTGCCATCTGGCCCTGTTGTGGGACGTTGTAGACCTGAGGCACCGGCAGCAAGGCTCGCTGGTTGAACATCGGCATGGCAAATGGCGGTGGGTTGACACTAAACAACCTTGCAAACATCGGAACCTGGTTTACAGCAACCGAGGCACTCACTGTGACAGAAGCACTGACGGTTGGCTCAACAATTGGAGCCAGTGGCAGCTCCTCCAGAGCGATTTCTGAGGTGGAGGCACTGTATGAGGAGATGCTGTCCAGCTGGGTGTATTGGTTAGTGCCAACCGGACGGACAAATACGTCATACCTGAGGAACTCACCATCCAACGCCAGAGGCTCGGACCAGTTTAGGATCGCATCGGTCGCGTTTGAAATTGCGGTGAGTTCCTGAGGCGCCGCGTAGTTTGGTAGCGGCATGACTGGCTGCGAGGCGTCGGAGAATTCTCCCGCTCCGTAACCAGTGATGGCTGCCACCTTGATGGTGTATTCCTCTTCGTTGGTAAGACCGTCAATCACACAGTCAACAGTTCCCTGCGGGGTCACAATCGGGCTACCCGAGGCGTCGTACTGCGGCTCAGTTGGCAGCGGAAGACAGGCATAGCTGACAACCGTTGCACTGGTCGAGACATTGGTTGCAACCAGCTCGTAGGCGGTGATTGGTGATCCACCGCGGTAGCTTGGCTCGCGGAAGGAAACCTTTAGCGATTCATTAGCAGAGGCAACCGAGACGATAAATGGCTTGGCCGCTGGTTTTGGCAGCACCTCGAAGCGTTGCTTAACCATTGGAGCCGCACGATAGGTCTGGTTACCGGCCTGTACCGCAAAGACCTCACAGGTACCTGCCTGACCGACCGTTAGCAGGCCGGTCTCAGTGACGCTACAGATCTCACTCGAGAAGCTTGGTGCCTGGGTGAAGCGCACGGGCAGACCCGCGTTAGAGGTTGCCACCAGCTGGAAGGCTGGGTCGCCGAACTCAACGTCCTCAATCTCCTCAAAGGTGATGGTCTGGTTTAGGCGGTCAACTTCAATCAGCTGGCTCACGCTCGGAGCAGCTAGGTAGTTGTCATTGCCGAGCTGCTGCGCGACAACCAAGCATCGACCAGGTCCCTCGAAGGTGATCTTGGTGCCGTCATAGCTACAAGCGGAGACAATCGGTGAGCCAGAAGCATCGGTCTCCTGACCGATGGAGATGGCAACCTGCAAACGACTGGAGGCAACTGCAGTTGGGGTGTATTCGTAGTTCACGGCAAGTGCACCCGGTGCAGTCTTTGGCTTTGGAGCCTGCGGAATTACCGAGGTGAAGCGAATGAACTGGTTCGCCTTCTGCACAGTGAAGGACTGGGTCAGTGACTGAGCTACAAAGTAGTTCACGCTTGCTGCCTTAATAGCGCGAATGTCACACGAACCAGCACCGGTTCCCTCAACGAATGAGCCGCTTGGGGTGTCGATTACGCGACACTTGTCTTGACCGCTAACGACCTGGAAGGTGACCGCACCGATACCGTTACCACCGGCTGCAAAGAGGCGCTGCTGTCCGCCGAAGTCAACCACTGGGTTAGAGACCATCGAAACGGTGGACTGTTCGGTCGGTGTGACAACGACATCAAGTGCTGTCGAAACCGGGTTGTAGTTAGCACTGCCTGGCAAGGTGACAAGAACACGACAGGTCGCCGCAGGGACACCACTCACCAACTGCACGTTTCCAGGGAACAGGGTGTTTCCAACTCGGATACACGGCTGAATGTTTTGACCCGCAGCCACAAGCTGAGGTGATGTGGTCAGCTCAAAGGTTGGTGAGGCAGTTACTGTGCCACCGGTGAAGCTCAGCTCGATTGATTGACCAAATAGTCTGCTCACCCGATAGGTGTCAGGACCGGTTTGACCAAAGGCAGGAGCAATAGTCTGAGATCCGCTAATCGTCGAAACGATCGGTGCCTGCTCAGCCTTTGCGATAGTGAAGGTGAAGTCTGTACTTGCAGCCAGCCAGGAGCCACGAACCGCTCCGGAAACACTCACATCGAACTGAGCTTGGGCCAGGTCTACTCGACACTCTCCAGCCCCGAGGATTGTCACAAGTCCGGTTGCACCATTAACCGAACAGATGGCCGAGGATGCTGCAGCGACGGTGAAGGACAGCACACCGTCACTCTGAGTTGCGACGGTAGGGCTGACCGTCTTGCCTGGGGCATAGACGGTGTTCTGGTAGCTCAGCGTCAGGCTCGGAGTGCGGTTGACAAATAGCCCTGCCTGGGTAACTGCCGTCATCGATCCCGCTGCATAGGTAACGGTGTAGGACTCGACCGGGGTTCCACTTAGGGCCAGGTTGGTGAAGTTGGCTATTCCGTTTTGGAAGGTTGCAACGGTTGTTCCAGCCAGGCTTCCGTTCGCACCAGCGGTCAATGATGCGTTGACCTGGATACCAGCACTCGTGGAAGCCAAGTTGCCATCTTGGTCGTAGATCCTCAGCTGCGGCTGGGTCGTGGCCACCGCTCCAGAGAGCTGGTTATTACCTAGGCCAACTGCCAACTCGAAGTAGGCAGCAGGGCCTGGGTTGAGAGTAAAGACCTTCGAGGTTGGGTTGGTGATGGTCTGCGGAGTTAGAGCGGGTGAACCTGAAGATGAGTCATCCAGTACGTAGGTTCGGTACTCCTCATCGGAAGCCTCACGGAAGGTAATCGAGTAGCTCTGAGTCAGCGCACCACGGACACCGAGGTTTTGGAAGGTGACGACACCGCTCTGAGCAATGGCGACCCGCTGGCCCACCAGCTGCGCTCCCCCACCGCCGTTGAGAACTGCGATGATGCGAGTGCTGGAGTCATTTTCAACCAGGTTGCTGAAGCTGTCGTAGAGCTTGAGTTGAGGCTGGGTCGTGAATGCAGCTCGAGTGGCGGATGCAATATCACCGTCATTGGCCACCATCTCGCGGGTGATCACCATCTCGGAAGCCTCGTCGTTTGAAAGACGGAACACCGAGGTGGTCGCACTCAGAGTGGTTGCCAAGTTAGTTGACTCGATTTTGAGCCTGAAGTCCTGACCGGTCTGACCACCGACCTTAATTCCCTCGAAGTTGAATAGACCCGAGGTTGCAACGTATGGAGAATCCGTCACTCTCAGGTATGGAATACCAGCTGCTCCGGCTTCATAAACATCGTTGCCTCGAAGTAGCTGAACCCTAAATTCAATGTTGGAAACTGCTCCAACACGGTTACCAGCAGCATCCACCAGCTCGATGCCTGGCTGAACTGCAAGCTCCTGACCTGTGATACCTCCAACTGGGCTTTGGATCACGTTGATGTCAGTCGGAGCTCCAGCCAGGACTCGGAACGCTGGAGAAGTGATTGGCGATAGGCCATTCAAATCAGGAGTGAAGGTCAAGAAGTAGTCAACGCCCGGAGTCCCCAGCACATCGATGTTCGACAAATCAAAGACACCGTTGTTCAAGGTTGGCAATGAACCAACCCGAACCGTGCCGGTGGCAGGAGAGATCGTCACAGCAATATTGATTGGGTTGGCCTGGGTGACAACGTTTCCGTATTGGTCTACCAGCTTCAACACAGGACGCTGGTCGGATGGGAACTGCTGACCCACGGTGACAAGAGTTGGAGACTGCGAGAACTTCAGCTCAACTGGAGCTCCCGGAGTGACGGTTCGAGTTTGCGAGTCCTCGGAAATCAAGCCCAGCGACTGCGCAACAAACTGGAAGTTGTACTGAGTGCCAACCAGTCCACCGAGCTTGTAACCATTGAACTGGGCAACACCGGCGGAGAAGGTCAAAGTCGTGGTGGCACCGTTAGGTGCAATCAGCACGCCACCGCGACCAACACTTGAATCATTGGCATCAACCTTGATGCGCATGGTGATGGCGGAGGAGTTGTTCGAGGTAATGACGTTGCGGAAGCGGTCACGCAGGCGGATTTCGTAGCTACCCAGCGACTCTTCGCCCGCCACCACAGCACCAACACCCTGACTTGCAATGTATAGCTCGTGTGGGTTTGCGGTGGTCAAAGTGAAGTCAACGGTTGGGCTTGAGGATAGGTAGCCCTGAGCCTCAAAGCGAAGCTGATAGCTGTAGCCGGGGATACCGACAACTGCAAGATCATTGAAGGTTGCGGTTCCGTTGGCATCGGTGACTGCAACCGGGGTAGGCAGATCACTCTCGGTTCCAGTAGCAACCGACCAAACATTTGCAGAGGTTGAACCTGCATAGGTGGCCTTTTGAACCACATTCGAGCTGGATGGGTTGTGAAGAATTGCAGACACCTGGACACCAGCGAGCGGGACACGGTTACCGAATGCATCGCGAAGTTCAACAACGGGCTGCGGTGTGAAAGCACCACCAGTCTGGGTGCCGCTCGCAGCAGGCTGGGTAACGATACCGATGCGCGTTCCAGCGCCATAGCTCAACGCAACATCGTGAGTGGCGCTTAGGACGGTAGAACCGTAAGCAACGCGATAAGTAATGGTGTAGTTACCCACGCGACCACCGATGGTGACAACTGGGGATAGCGTGCCGCTAGTCAGCGCGGTGGCTCCTAGATCAACGCTGCCACCACCCGAGGCAATAGCCGAGACCACACCAGATGCGTTGTTGATTAGGTTGCCGCTGAAGTCGGTGACTCTTAGCTCTACCGGCTGGAAGCCAACACCAGCGCTCGCGTTGGTGAGCTTGGAGACCACGGTCAACTGACTTGGAGCTGCCGGGCTGAGTGTGATCGCGTTAGAGACGCCGAAGGTATTACCCGCGGTGAACTTCAGCGTGTAGCTCTCTGAAACCAGACCTGAGAGCTTGAGGCCATCGAAGCTAACTAGTCCCAGCGACGCCTTAGCGCTAGTGGTTCCAGCGAGACTTCCACCGTTACCCGAGTGAATCGCAGCGGAGATGACGGTGTTGTTGTCATCTGAGATCTCATTTCCGAAGCGGTCCTTGAGTCGGATTTGAGTGAAGTTGTTTTGCTGTGAGCTACCGCCAAGGACCTCACCGTTCACTCCGCCTACCGGCTGAGAAAGAATCTGGAACAGTCCAACTGGGCCAGGAGTGACTCGGAATTCATTGGTTGTGGTCTGAACCAATCCAGATGCGCTGACTTCAAATGAGTAGCTGTAGCCAAGTGATCCCTTGAACTTCAAACCAGTGAAGGACGCCTCACCGGAATTCGCGGTGGCCTGGCGATCAGCAAGGTTTGTAACTTCATTCAGTCCATCACTCTGAAGCAAAGCGCCGTTGCCGTTGTTTGCACTCAGGCCAATTGAAACGACAGTCGAGCTGTCCCATGTGACCAGGTTGTCATCCATGTCCAAGACTCGGACGACTGGCTGCGTGGTGAGAAGCTCACCCGCGCGAGTGGTATCAGAAAGCTGATTCTTCATCGCGAGCTGGAATGGGTTACCAGGTTGCAGCGAAATCTGCTCGGACGTGTTGATGCCACCATTGCCTGGGTTGTAACGATAGGTCAGGTTGTAGTTAGCAACCTTTCCATAGAGCGCAACGTTGGAGAAGGTGGCGTAACCTCCCGAGATGTTTGCCGATGGTGAGACGCTAAAGCTTGCAGAAACACCACCAGAAACCGACATGGTCACGGTTCCAGTGGCACTGGTGGCAAGGTTGCCGAATGCGTCACGGATCTCAACTGAAGGCTGTGTTGTGAATGCGAGTCGGCTCTTTGCGCCTGCAGCACTGGTGACAACGCTCAGCTGTGCAGGCGCAGCGTGAACAACGGTGACCGAGAAGGTGTTCGCATCGAAGGCTAGGTCGTTGCCCATCCACTCGGCTGCAAGTGATAGCTCATAGTCGCCTGGGCGAGCAACCAAGATGTAGTTCGAGAAGGTGGCCTCGCCGTTCTCGCTCGTTACAAGAGCATTCGAGTGACGCTGGAACTGCGGCGTGCCAAGAGCAGATACCGAGACTCTGACATCAACCGAAGAGTCGGTTGATGTGACGTTACCGAACATGTCTAGAACTCGGATCGAGAAACTTGGGTAGACCGAACCAACAACGTAGGAGTTCGTTGATGGGTCACCGATGATCTCAAACTTGGTTGGGTCACCGTGAATCATTGGGAAAGCCGATGAGGTAGCAACCTCTCCAGAGGCCGTCGCCTGAGCATCACCCTCAACCTCCGTGATCTTCACACGGAGCTGGTAGTTGCCCACGGCAGCCGAGAAGCTAGTGTTTGCAAAGCTGACAACACCATTTGATGCGACCGCTTCAGAGGTGGAGGCCACGACAACGGAACCATCAACCAGTTCGAGCTTTACCTTGCTTGACGAGTCAAGGCGAACTCGGTTGCCTCGGGAGTCAACCAAGTGAGCAACCGGAGTTGGAGTAAAAGTCTTGCCAACCTGAATTCTGGTTGGTGCCGCACTCAAGAACTCGATAGCTGATACATCTCCAGCCTGTAGTTCGATGGTCTCGGAAGTCTTGATCACTTGACCGTTGGTGTTGGTGATCGTATAGGTCAGGACGTAGTCACCCACCAAGCCATCGAGCTTTAGGTTTTTGCCGGCAAAGTCAATTACACCGCCTACGGCCTCAACAGTCTTGGTGCCAGCGAAGTCTGGAATGGTGCCACTACTTGAAACCAAACCAACAGTCACAGTTGCGCTCAAGGTCGAGTTTGGTCCGGTGTTTACCAGGCTGCCTTGGGCATCCAAGATGCGAAGTACAGGTAGTTGGCCAAATACTCGGTTGGATCGAATCGCAGCCGAGTTGGTAACGATGTCCAGCTGAGCTGCAGTTCCAGCGAGCAGAGTAAAGGGCTGACTCTCGAGCGTTTGCGCATGAACTGGTTCACCAACGTTCGCAGCAGTGAACGTGATCTTGTAACCCGACTGTGCGATGGCGTTCATGGTCAGGTTATTGAAGGTGACCACACCTGCTACGGCGCGAGTGGATCGACCGTTTAGAGCCGTTGCGCTGCCCGAGGAAACCGCAGCGGTTACGACGGTTGTGCTGTCAGAAGCTCGGTTTCCATAGGCATCGAGGATCTCCATCCGGATGCCATTGCCGTTGGTTCCCTTTAGCGCAATACCGCTCTCACCCGTGGCGACATTGCCACCACTGAGGAAGCGCAATGAGGCAGGTGCAGCGGGAAGGACCATGAAAGCTTCAGATGTCAGCGAGTAATTAGCAACTCCAACGATTCCAAATTTCAGCTTGTAGTCCGGGGTCAGGGAAGCGCTTCCCGTGGTCGCAAAGTTTGCAAACGTCGCTACACCTGAATTCGCAGCGGATTCCGTTACTTCCAAATCAACGCTGTTTGCGTAGAAAATTGTTGCGCTTACAGTCGCGGAAGCCGTCGTGAGGTTTCCCCAGGCGTCCATGATACGGATCGTGGGGCCTGGGGAAATTGGCTGACCAGCAATTACCTCCGAAGGAACAGCAACCGTGTTTGATGTTGTCAGCTTGACTGCTGCTCCACCAATAACGTGAACGGTTTGACTCAAACTCACATCCGTACCCGGCAATGTGAATCTGACCTCGTGGCTGGTGGTGGCTCTAGCTCCAATCACCACATCCGAAATGGTGGCGAAACCAGCCCCAGCGCCTGACTTGATTAGCGCGCCTGGCTTTGTGGTGGCTGTGTAGCTCATTGTCGACGTACGCGGACTGCTCGAGTAAACGGCCTCTACATTTTGGATACTTGCCCATGATGCACCGGGTCGAGTCCAGTCAGTAACAACGTTTCCGAACACATCCCTGACCGAAACCACGAAATCAGAGGCTGTTAGGCCTGCCTCAACAGATCTTGGGGACACCTCCGTGCTCAGAGATACCGGAGCAGAGTGAATCAGCCTGATTTCTGGTGTCGGTTCAGACTGGATGTTGTCGGTCTGGAATCTGAATGAGTAGAGGTTAGCCTCTCCATCCACTGCAGAGGCAGGTGTCACGCGGCCTGAAAAAGCAACGTTTGAGAATGTGGCAACACCGTTTACAACCGTAACCTCGGTGGCACCCGAAAGTTCTCCCCCGATGCCGGAGGCGATCACAATAGTGACCTTCGTTAGGCTGTCGCGGACAGTTATGTTTCCTACCGAATCCTTCAGGCGAATTACTGCATGGTTAGCAAAATCGGTACCCGTCTCGTGACCCGCCAAGGCTGGGTCTGTCACGTCGAGGGTTGAACAATAACCGTGGAAGCCATCGATGATGTCTCCATACTCAAGCCTTAGGCCGACAAGTACATCCGAAGCTGAACATGTTGGGCCGTTTGGATGCGTGGAAGCAGAAGATCCAGCCGGGACCCACGTTTCAGTTGCCAATGCAGAAGGTGAGCCACATTTGATTGCTATTGAAGACGGCCACGCGATGTCGACGCGATTCTTGTTAAGGATCTCTGTGATGACTTGACCGGTTGGGCAGGTCAAAACATTCAAAGGCTGTGATGGGCTGTCGTTGTTGGTCGAATGCGCGGCAAGCTGAATCCTCGTGCTGGCCGACACGGAGCCGTCATAAAGAACAGCCACACACGATCCGCTGATCATGGTTATAGATGACCCTGAGCCGCTTACGTTTCTGTATGAGATTCCATCAAGGGCGTATCCGACAGGGCAGGACCTGGAGGCTACATTTGGGTGATCGGAACCTAACTGAGCACCTAATGACGGAACACCAAACTCGACGGTCTTCCAATGCGGAACCTGCAGAATTTCAATACGAGTGGCTTCTCCATGCAGTAGGCCGAATTGAGCAGAGACAACAGACTTGGCCTGACCGCTAATGGTCGCACTGAAAACGAACTGATGCGAGACCTGGTCGCTTCCTTGGAATTTTAGGTTGTCAAAGGTTGCAACACCTTGCTCGGTCTCGACCACTGTCGTTGAAGAGGTAAATGCCGCAAGTTGATCCGACGATGATATTGCGACTGCAATGCTGGAGGTTGCACTCAGGACAGGGTTTCCATACGAGTCAGCAATCGCTACCTTTGGAGCATTTGCCACAGATCCACCGACTTGGGTTTCAGACTCAAAAGGACCCATTGGCTGTCTAAGAATCGCCAGTCCGGCTGCCTGCCCGGCGACCAGTTCAACCTTGGCCAGCTCAGAGTCAGCGATTGGATTTGCAATCTCGAAAGCTAGAACGTAACTTCCGGCCTTTCCACCCAGCGTCAAGCCATTGAAGCTAGCGACACCCGCGGTAGCCGCTAGTTCGACCCTAAGTGTCTCTGCCCCTGAATTGAGCAAGCTAGCGCGCTGTCCATAAGTACTTGATGGCATTACGCGAACAGAGATAGTTGAGTTTGACCCTGCGCCCGTTGTTACTACGTTTCCGTAGGCATCCAGAATCTGTACTTGCGGAGTCGCGGTGATGGCAACACCAGACTTGGCCTGAAGGTTGGCTGGTCGAGTCGTCGCAAGGCTTGGGAGTGAGCCACCATGGAAACGAGTCTTGGTGGAGTCGTAGAAGGAAGTAACTTCAGCATCTGAGAGAGCTCGTCCATAGAGCGCAACCTGTGCAATGTCCCCATCAAGGTAATTGCCCTCCACGAAAGCTCCCAGGAAGGATCCACCCGATCCACCGGCGGCGATGTTGGGAACGGAATTGCGTATCTGTACGTACTGACCGTCAACAAACAGCTTCATAGATGAGACTGAGGCGTTGTAAACAACCGTTACGAGTCTCCACTGTGTTCTTGTCGAGGAAATGTCAGTTTCCACGTGATTCCATGTGCCATTATGGCCAGCTGATAGCACGCCATTTGGAACGAATAAAGCATGGCCATTCAGCGTGGCTGAACTGAATAGGTTGTTGTTCCCAGGACTGTTGGCACCCAGACGGAACCAGACTTGTTTGGTGTAATTGCCGCTAGAACCTGTAGGGATAATGTCGTTAGCAAAGTTACCCCTGGTCGCTCGTGCGGATGAGAAGTTTAGAGCCCCGCCATTGGTGGAGGCATACTGAGGACCTGCAGCACCGATTGCGGATTCTAAAGTTGCGCTGTTGCCTTGATTTGTCAGGTCTGTCCAGAGGCTTCCTGTGACGGAAGATCTGACCGAGGCGTCAAGGAATGTCGTCAAGTTAGTTTCGCTAATGCGGTTTATGAACAGGTGTTTGCCGTTGCCACTGACATCAAAGACGCGATCCGTGGAGATATCCTCGAAGTCGTAGTGAGACTTGAGTCCTGATATTCGACCGTCCGCATCTGTTGCCCCATAAGCGGCGGAAGACCTCACAATTTCGCTGAGTGTAAGGGCACGTGACCAGACCTTTACCTGGTCGATGGCTCCATCGAAGTACTTTTCTGTTGTGTAGAAGTTTCTTCCGACGTAGAAGGCAGGATTCATGCCATTGACCACGTATGTGCCTGAGTACCGCTCGACTCCGTTTATGAAGAGTTTCACGGTTGATGAGCCCTGGCCGCCCTCAACAGAAACCGCAAGGTGACTCCAGGCGTTGGCAGAGACAGATGCACCGGTTGCGATATTGGATACTTCATCGCCAACCCTCAAGGTGATGAACTTATCGGGCTCCACTGTCAACGTGAATCGATCGGCAGGGTTCCAAACAGACCCCTGTGACACAACCGTCCCGGACTGTGCGTAATCAGAATCAGGTTTGATCCATGACTCGACGGTGAAGCTTGATCCGGAAGGAATAACTTGATCCAAGGTCTTGGCGTATTGATTGACTCCGTCGAAGCGAATTGCAGTTGAGGTTCCGCCAGATGTGCCAGATAGTCGAATCGAAGCCGGTGCACCATTAGCAACTACAACATTGTTTGACAGTGTGAATGTAATTCCCGAATAGGAACCAGTTCCAGACACCTTTAGCTTGTATGCGGCAGGTGAGGCCGAGATGGCAATAGCCGAGAAGGTTGCAACACCATTTGATGCCGTGGCAGTCGGGTTGATTACAGATCCTGAAGCCGAGTTTCCACTTGCATCGGTAAGTGCAAGGTTTAGACCAACATCAACGCCTGTGTTGACTCGATAGTTGTCCTTATCCAAGATCTCGACCGAGAAATCAGCGATGCTTGCGTTGATGGTCGCACTTGCTGCTGGCTGAGTCAGAACGCGAACCTTGGCCGGGTTACCAGACTTGATCTCAAAGGTCCTAGATAGGACTGCGTCAGCCTCGTTGCCCTGGATGAAGTAACGCAGCTGGTAGCCGGTGTTTGGAGCGACTGCGTAGCTAACTGATGCGAAGGTGTGGGTGCCGGAGGCTGCGGCGCTTACCGACTGACTCAACGATGCGCCACTTCTCCAAAGCTGTAAGACAACATTTGATGAGGTTGCGACCTGGTTGTCCCAGGCGTCATAGATAGCAACCGCACCGGCACTCATTGAGATATCGGTTTGGGCAGAAGTCGCAGGTTGCTGAGTGATCTGAACCTTCGAAGCAGCACCTGCCTCAAGTGCAACGCTTTGACGACCTGAGATAAGCGCGGCCCTGGTGGTCTGGGCATTGAAAAGCAGGTTGTAACTGGAGTTTGCAACACCGCTGAGGACCAGGTTGTTGTTTGTGAAGGTTGCAACACCGTTGACTGCTGTGGCACCGAGGGTGCCGGAGAGTCCAACGGCGGTTGCTGAAATGGTGACTCGAAGTGAAGAGTCCACTCCAGACGAAACGGTGTTACCGAATCGGTCCACGATCTTGGCACGCAGGTAGCCGCTCTGACCAAACTCAAATGGCAATCCTGCCTTTGGTGTGGTTAGTCCGTTGAGCTCAATTTGAATGTTGGTTGCAACGTCATTTGTGACGGTGACCGAGTTAGAAATCGAAACGTTGTTGATCGATGCCACTGAGCCGTTAGTGGCATTGAAGTTCAGTGAGTAGCTGCCAGGAATCGCAATGAGGTTGAAGCGATCGAAGGTAACAAGACCGTTCGAGGCGACTGCAGAAACACCTGAGGTGGTGGTGCCATTGGCTGCGGTGATGGTGACAACGGTTGAGTTGTCGGTGGTCACGCGGTTGCCATAAGCATCCTTGATCTCCAAGATGCTGGTCGGCATGTTCGTGCCGGTGACCAACGTGCTTGGCGGAGCAGTCTGCCAAGTTAGAACCGACGCATCTGCAACGGTTACAACGAACTGGGATGAAGTGACGGGCTCAAGACCACTGGCGGTGAAGACGATTCGGTAGGTGCCAGGAGTTGCCACAAAGTTGAAGTCCTGGAAGCTCGCTACACCCGAGGTGTCGAAGCTCTTGCCGGTCTTGTTGATGGTGGTTGCAAGAGCTGAACCGGTAGAGCTGACCAAAGTTGCGGTCGCAGTCACCGAGTTGGAGTTGGTGACCTCGTTGTCGAACGCATCGAGCAACCTGATCTGAGGTGCGTTCGCAGGGAAGTTTGCACCGGTCTTCTTGTTGACCGGCTGCTCCTTAATCTGCAGCTTCGCTGCGCTACCGGCAGCCAGAACAATCGGCTGAGTAGCGGTAACGGTGGTGCCGTTGTCGGTTAGCGAGTAGGTGAGTACGTAGTTACCTGCGGCTCCTTGAACACCTGCACCTGAGAAGGTTGCGACACCCGATACTGCGGTACTTGAGCTGACCCCAAAGGTTGCGATCTGATTGACGCTCATTGAAACAGTTGCGCTGGTGGGAACCACGCTGCCGTCGCGGTCCTTAGCACGCACCACAGGCTGGGTACCAAATGCTTGGCCTGCCTTGGCACTAGATGCCGCAGTCACAACCTCGAGAGAGAAGACGGCACCTGGTGTGATCTGGAACTGGCCAGACGCGCCACCTAGGTTTCCAGCCAGTGAGGTTCCGTTGTTGGAGGCAGTATCTACCTGCAACGAGTAGGTGTCAGCAAGGGCTCCAATTGCAAGGGCATCAAAGGTTACATAACCACCAGAAGCGCGCTTGGTAAATCCAGCTGATGAGTTTGGAGTCACGGTCGCGCTTGCCGACGAGAGCAGCTTCAGAGTCACCGTTGTTGCGCTGTCACCTGACACGTGGTTACCAAAGGCGTCAAAGATCTTTAGTCGTGGCGCAGTCATAGTTGCGCGGGCAACAACATCGGATGGCTGGATATCCCAGACCAAGGAATGAGCTGACGACGGCGAAACCACGAACTGTGATGAGGTCACTGTTGCCAGCGGTGAAGTACTTACGTTTTCAAAACCAATCTCGTAGCTGCCAGCCCGGGTGAAACCAAGGTTGGCAAACTCAATAACACCCGCACTCGCGGTCACTGAGCCTGACTCAGAGAGGTAATTGTTGGCTCCAGCAAACACCGGCTTGACCTCAAGGCTGTTGTTACTGGTCACGCGGTTGCCGTAGGCATCGAGAATCTCAAGGCTCACAGTTGGCGAGAATGTCTTGCCGGCAACAATGTCGCTTGGCTGAGACAAGATCCGCATGCTTACCGGAGCACCAGGCTGCAGTGTGAAGTTATTGATAGCAGCGGAAATGGTCTTGGACTCGGTCTGACCCTGAACCACCACGGAGAACTCAACTGTGTAGTTGGTGCCAGTGCGGCCAGCGATTGCAAGGTTTGAGAAGGTAGCTAGACCGGACACTGCTCGAGAGTGCGAACCAGCCAAGATCTGACCGTTCGGGCCCGTGATGGTGGCAGAGATGGTCGCTGAAGCGTAGGGCTCGACGGCGATTGGGTTACCACCATCGTCAATCAAGGTGACCTTTGGCGCCTCAAATACACTGCCGCCCGCAACGCCGCCTCGGTTGGACCACTGAATTTGAAGTCTTGATGGCAGCGAGGAAAGTAGCTCGTAGTTACCAGTTGTGACAGAGTCGACCAGGGTTGCTCCGCTGAATACCTGGAAGGTCAGCGGGTAGGCACCGGGTGCTCCAACAAACTTTAGGTTGTTGAAGGTTGCGGTTCCGTTCACGGCATTAGAGGTTGTAGATCCAGCCAGCTCAGCTGCCGCAGATGCGGTCACCTGGAACCTGTAATCTCCGGCCAAGGTATTGCGCTCATTCAGAGTCTGAGCGTAGGCATCGATCAGGTTCAAGCGTGGGTTTGGGTTCACCACTGCGTTCTGATAGACGGTGGTTGACTCAACCGAAGGCACCTGAGAGGCGCGAGCCGAGGTGGCAACACCAAAGACTGGGTTGACTCCATCAACCGTCTCTGGGGTGTAGTCAGCAGCGAGCTGAGAGAACTGAACGTTACCTGCGGTGAGGTTGCTGCTATTCAGAGCAAGCTTCGAAGGGGTTGCCGAGGCGTACTCCGAGCTGAGTCTGATGGATCCACCGGCAACAACTGCAAGGTTTGAAACACTTAGGTTGTTGCCTGTGGTGTTTGCAACCGAACCAGCAGTGGTGAACTTGATGGTGTTCGAACCAGCTTGGTCACGAACCAGTGGGTTTTCAATTGTGATGTTTCCAGCGTTGGATGCACCGATTCGTAGGTAGCCAGCAGTGACCTTAGCTAGGTCAGTTGTTGAGATGTTCAAGGTGCTGGTTGCTGCTGCGCTCTTGGCGGCCGCAGAGAGAATTCGAATTGCAGTTCCGGAAGTCGCGGAACCAATTTCGACTGCACCGGTTCCAGCGTTGACTGTTGCGGATGCACCAAGGGTAAGAGCATTCGCACGGATCTTGACTACTCCGTTATTGCTTGTCACAGAGCTGGTGCCGTTGAAGCCGGTAGTGAGCCTTAGGTCAACAACACCACTGGTTGTCGTTGATGCAATCGGTGCGGTTGCATTTAGCTGGGAGGCGTGAACTTCGATGTTTCCAGGCACTCGAATTGCAGCGGAAATAGTTCCCTGGTTCAACGACTGTGAGGTGTTTGAACCGGCCTTACCGATTCTCACATTGCTGAAGTCTGAAACTGGAATGGCCCAATTGAAAATCGTGGAGTTAGCTGGGCCCTCAAAGCTTTGACCGGTCGGCTCGATAACTAGATTTCCGCTCGCTGCAACTCTTGCACCCGATGCATTTATGCGCTTTGCAATAAATGAGACGCTGGCTGAACTAGTCGCAGAGTTTTGACCGGTTCCAACGTAAACAAGCTGGGACATGTTGAGGATTGAGGTTGGTGATTCCAGCTTGATGTCGCCGTTTGATTCAACAGTCGACCAATACAAACTGATGCCGGAGTAAGCATCGTCTGTGTCTAGGGCTTTAGCTCCTCTGAGGTCAATTGATCCGTCAGTGCTTCTGATTGTTGACTGCTGGATCGCAAGAGCTGGGTAGTAATCATTGGCCGTGGTGGAGGTTTGCTCAGCGTCAATGAGTATGTCACCGGTAGTGGTTTGGACCCTGGTTCCGGGCTGTAGGAAGACACCGCTCCCTCTTTGAGGTGAAGATCCGAAGATGTCAATATTTCCTGAGGTGGCGTTCAGGACGGAGCTTGACACGTTGACACCCTCAGCGTTTGGTGCAGTGCCTAGCCCAGAGAAACGACCCGAAATCTTAAGGAGCCCCTGACCGGAGTTGATGGTCGATGAAGAGATCTTGACTCCCGGCAAAGTCGGGGTCACAGCTGTGCTGAAGGCGGAGCCAGCCGGTGACTCAATGGAGGCACCGCCGTAGTAAAGCGGGTTGGCAGTAGCGCCACCGCCCAAGAAGATCGGTGCACCGACAGAGCTGGAGACGGTTGGGCTGTAGGTGGTAGAGATAGTTCCGGTCAACTGGATAAAACCGGCATTAGCTCCAGAAGCATTAGACCACAGCACGATCGGTGCGCTGTTAGCCAAGACGTTCTTGCTGTTAGGGAGGTTGATGTTGTTCAGAGCCTTGACGGTGATGTGTCCACCAGGCTCATTTGCAACCAGAGCATTGGTCTCCGCGGTTGAGGTGATTTCAAAGCTTCCAGCGTGAATCTCAATGGTCTTGCTAACTGAGATGGATCCGCGCTGCAAAGAGATGGTCTGGTTATTGCCAGGGGTTCCGTAACGGAAAGACTTTGGCGTTGAGAGGTACTGGTTGCTGTAGAGGTTTGCCTCGTGATAGCGACCGTAAACCTCTACTCCCGCGAATGCGGTTGCTACAGGTTCGAGCGCAATGTCACCGGTGACGTCCCAACGGAACTTCGGTTCGAATGCAGTTGACCAGGAGCTGTTGTTGATTCGGTTCGACCTAATGACAACGCCGCCGCCGTTTTGGTTGCGGAAGGTTAGGCCGTGAGGGGAGTAGAAACCGTGCTGGATCGAACCTCGTGTCACACCAAGAATCTGAATCGCATTCGATGCAGTGTTGGTCGACTGAACAACATACTTGTCGGCGAATGTTGAGGTGCCGGACCAGTGGTTAGTTGCTTCTTGGGCAAATGCGTTCAGCATCACACCACCACAGCTCACATAGTTTTGAGCGTTTTGGCACTCACCGTGAAGCAGGATCTTTCCACCGGAGGCATTGATTCCCGAGACATTGGCGCTTGAACCCATGGCCATGATTCCGAATGCCATGGAATCCTGTGAGCTCCAAACGCTGGTGTTCTCTGTAGCTTTGCCTCGGATTGTGATGTCTGCGCCACCAGAGTTGATGTTTGTTGCGGCAGCGTTTGAAGTAAGGAATCCAAGCATGACGCCGGATAAGTAGCCGTTTCCACCGGACTGACCGCCAAGGTGTCCAGCGTAGTTCACGGTTCCGTAACCCTCTGCAAAACCTGCAGGCACGGTGGCGTTAGGACCAGAGGCAACTGTTGGCGAACTGGTACCCGCGCCACCACCCAGGTGAATGTCTGCACCGCCGGTGGTTCGGCACGAGTTGAGTGTTGCCGTTCCATCAGCAACCGCGTTGAAAGTTGCGGCGGAACAGACCTGAGCACCATCCCAAAGTCGAATAACACCCTCAGTGTCAGATGAGTTCGCCCACATCACAATCGGACTGCCATTGGTATCGAACCTGTTGGCCGCGGTCCAGATGCTCTTACTTGCTTTGAGGCGAATACCACCCTCGCCTGCCTGGGAAGAGTTGTTTAGAACTCGGATGTCACCGTTCGAGTAGATGTCGCGACCGTATAGCTCTACTGACTTCTTGGCGGTAAGGGTCTGTCGGGTATAAGTGTCGGCCACTGCTGTGGTCGAATCCTTACCCAATCTCACGCTCTCTGGAACGAGGTTTGAAGTATTGGCATAGAAGTTGAGAAGGCTAGTGAAGTTATTGCCCACAGATGGCTCAACGACGATGTTTCCCTCGGTGCGGAACGAGAGGTAACGGTTATCGCCGTAGATAGGAATGTAGTTACCGCGAACCGTCACATCGGCGCTCGAGGATGGAACCAAAGATGTTGCACAGTTGAAGCCGGTTGGCATGTTTGCAGTGGTGCAAGAACCTAGGTTCACATAACCAACTGCTGAGTACCAACCCATGAAGGAAATTCCCTTGGCACCACCGTCCAAGACGATTGGTCCAGTTGGTGACAGCAAATCGGTTCCATTGATCTCGATGCCAAATCGGCTTGAGTTCACATTGTTTGACGCGCTCATGACGATTCCACCCTGGCCGGTGGACTGGATGCTTATGCGATTGTTCGTTCCGTTCTGGTGGTAACCAGAGAGGATGCCCGCATCGCCAGTTGTGCCTGGGTTTGAGACCTCAATCTTGATAGCCGGGTTTTCATTGGCACTCGACAGAATTCGAACATTGCCCGCATTGGCGTGACCAAGCTCCATGCCTCGGGAGTTTATGTTTACGGGGCTATTGACTGTGAGTTCGATGGCTCCCTCACCGGCGATTAGGTTCTTGCCACCCCTAATACCGATTCCAATTGGACCAGAGACATTGGATGAGGCACGGATGCGAATGTCTCCACCACCGGAGTACATACTGTTGAGCGAACCACCGGTTCCATACATGAATCCCATGTAGCTACCGCTAAACGTTCTAAGAACTCCAGTTGGTCCCAGGGAGTCAGTGCTGGTGCCCGATCCCATGACAATGTCACCGCCACCGGTTGAGGTGAGGTAGCCATTAGGAAGCGTGAAGTCTGTGTTCACGTTTGGCATGGTTGCCGAGGCAGGCATTGCGCTGACGATGTTGATGCCGTCTTCAACATGAACGAAAGAGTTGTTGTTGGTCTGCCCGTTGGATCCGGTCCAGAACGTAATATCGCCGTTATTGGTATAGAAGCCACTTCCAGGAGAGCGGTTGTAGTGGTACTGCTCAAATACCGACTTGAACAGGATCTCGTTGCCTGCTCCAGTGGTGCGGAATGGGCCCCAGGTGAAAACGTGGCTTCCATAGATTCTGAATGGCCCAGATCCATAGAACTCACCAAGAACCCTGGCCGCAAAAGTTGGGTTGTTGTCTCTACCGACCGTGAGCGATCCAATGCCGAACATCTTGGCGTAGACATAGGCGTCGGTAATGAAGTCGGTAGAACGAGGTCGAATCGTCACATCACCTGAGGACTGAACTACGAAGCGCTCATCACTTGGTGAGTAAAAACGATCGGCTTCAAATAGGACTGCTGCGGATGATGTGCTAACCGTTGCATCGAGGGACAGATAGGTGTTGGTCAGTCCGGCTCTCGCAACGCTCGAGGTTGTGTAAGAACCGAGGTAAACGGGAGCACCGTAGTTAGTGCCACCGAAGTAGTAACCGTGGTTACCGGCATTAGCGCCAATATAAATCGGGCCGGTCTTTGAGAACAGCGATGCGCCCGCAATCTCAGAGGCCCAGTCAGTGCCGGTGGTGCGCTCGGCGAGAAGGCTAATTCCACCCTCGCCTCGAGCTTCAAGCAGGTTGTCATTGGCATAGCTTGCAACCCAGCCAATCATGATGGCGCGTCTGTTGCCAGTGTGCTCAACACGACCCTTGATTTCAATCGCAGGAGAAGAAGTGCTGTTCGATCCACCGCCGGCATAAATGCGAACTCTGGTTCCAGTGGTTCCCGAGAGTTCAACTCCGACGTTGTTCGAGTTTCTACCAACGCCGTCTAGCTTCACGGTTCCGTTGCCGGCGTCGATCAGACCACCTTGGACAAAGATTCCAAACGAAGAGGCATTTGAATCCGAGCCTCGACCTCGGAAGAGGATGTCGCCACCACCGGATTGGAACTTGGTTCCGGCATTGTTGCTGTCAATCTGGACACCGTGGCTGTAGTTGGTGAAGCTGTCTGCATAACCAACCGGGAAGCTGCCACTCATCTGGCTCGCACCGGCTAGGACAATCGCACCGCTTGAGGTGTTGTAATCCTTTTGGGTGGTGCCATTAGCGGTGTTGAAGATGTTGTTGGAGCCAATTTGGATAAAGCCGGTACCGGAGTTGTCAGCATTTGAACCAAACAGCAGGTTTCCACCATTGGTCTGGAAACGGTAGCCACCAGCGCGGTTGTAAATGATGTCCTCGGAGTAGACCCTTAGATCCTGATTTCTACCCGTCACAATTACGTTTGCATCGGCATAGGTTGTGTACTCGGAGCGAACCGTGAACTGACCACCAGAGATGATTTGCTGATACCAGCGAACCGTTCCACCGTTAATTTCGACAGGGCCTGAGGTTGAGAAGGCTCGGTTTAGCTCAATGTAGCGAGTGCCGGTGTAGCCCAGACCATCACCGGAGTTTGCGACGAAGTTTCCTAACTTGAATCCAGCTGGCACGTTTTGAGCGTTACCAATCTCAGTTGTGCTTCTTGGGAAGTAAATGTCGGAGTCGAAGTTGGTGTTGGCAAATGGTTCGACAGAAATAGCACCATTTGTATATAGGTAGGTGTAGTCCTCGGCAACGGTGTAGGCAGTAGTGATCTTGATGTCGGCGCTGGATGAGGTAACCGGTGAGTTTGGAGCTGCACCAAGGTAGCTGGCGTTACCGCTGTAGCCGTTGAAATAGACCGTCTTGTTTCCGGTGTTGATCGAGATCTCGCCAGTTTCAGCAAGCAGGTTCGCGCGAAGCAGAGCACCATGTATGTAGGTGCGCTGGACGACATCAATGTCGATTCCGCCCTTACCCCAAATGTTCAGCTGGCGGTTGTTGTTGATTGCGCCAGTTGAAGGACTCCACTGGTTACCACCGTTTTGGTCAATTGCAGCCTGGGTTGCGGCAAGATTTTGCACGCTTCCCTCGTTTAGGTAAAGACCCCAGTTTGAACCGGCAGTGTCATTGTTGACCGCCATCCTGATGGCGTCAGATTCGGTTGCCTGAGAGATGAAGAATGATCCGATTGTGCCGCCACCGTTTAGGTTCAAGCGCAAGGCGATTGGTGTCGAGGAGCCAAAGGTATTTCCAGTCATTGAGATGCGACCGGCGCCAGATTCAACTCGGTTACCTGCGTAACCAATGAGACCATAGCCACCCTGGTTGGTGGTGCCTCGCATGATGATGTCTCCACCCGAAGACAGAATTCTCACGTTCTCTCGAACTGCAGAGGTACCCAGCTGGACACCATTTAGATAAGTTCCGTTGTAACCGGCGGCTACACCACCGGGCACCTCAACACCATTCGAGATAGTTGCAGCGCCACCCGCTAGGTAAATGTCTCCACCGTTAGAGCGCATGTCAACGTAGTTAGGAACCTGAACCACACCCTGGTTGTTTGCCGTCGCGTTAGACCACAGAACCAGGTTGCCATTATTGGATTGCAACTCGGTGTAGTCATTCGACACACCAGGGCTGACAATGACATCTCGCGAGGCCCGAATCACCAAGGACGACGTTGGACCGTTTAGCTTAATGTCGCGCTTGACCAAGTTGTCTTGAGCTGCAGATAGCAGCAATGAGCCTGCGGTGTTTCCACCGGTGATCGGGCTCTGAACATCTACGTTTCCGTTGGTGGCAATCAGGTTCACCTGATAACCAGCGTCGAGACGCTGCTCAACATCGCTCTCGCGCAAAACCGCATTCAAAGCCGATGGGTCGGCATAGAAATCACCCTGGACCCACGTTCCCGGCGTCGAGACAACAGCCTGAGAATCAGGAACGATAGTTATAGAACTTGGACGCTGCAGCAGTTGAATAGTTTGAGTGGCGGGCAACAAGCCAGCCGACTCATAAACGATTTGAGTTGACTTATTAGTTCCAACCCAAAGGTCTTGACCAGAGAAATCAGCAACACCGTTTACAGCCGTCACGGTCTTGGAAACATAGACCTGGTTCGAGCCGCTCATCACCTTGGCGGTGACCAAAACATTCGCATTCACCTTCTGGCCAGCAGCGTCGACAACGTGGACGATTGGCTGCACGCCAAATGGGGCCGACGAGCTAGCCGCCGTAGCCATTCCGGCCGCACGCACCAATGCAAGTCCGGTTGCTACACCCGATGACTGGTAGCGAATCATCACAACACCAGAGGCACCAGCACCACCGTTAGCACAGTTTGCCTCACCTGACCCACCGCCTGCACCGGTGTTAGCAAGACCAGCTTTACCAACGGTTGCAGTTACGAAAGCGCCTGCGCCACCGCCACCTTTACCGCCGACACCGTTTAGTTGGCCTTGACCTTGCCAGCCACCGCCACCGCCACCACCGCCGAAGAATCGGGTGGTACCGGTGAAGTTGGTCGAGTAGCCGTTTGCACCGTTGCCAGCTGGGATACCCACTCCGGCTCCGACACCACCAGATGCACCCGCGTTTCCGCCCGCCCCAGCAGCACCGCCGGCACCACCGGTTGCGACTCTGGTGCCACCACAGAGCAAGCCGGCTCCGTGAGTTAGTCCACCGTTTCCGGCGTTTGCGGTGAGGATTCGTGCACTGGTTGAGGAGTTGATAAAGGAAGGGAGGCCATTTTGACCATGGCGCAGAGTGCTGTTGACGTTGACACCACCAGCACCTCCGGCACCGACAGTGATTTTCAGGGTCTTGTTATTCCCTGAGGTTGGCACTCCGGCCAAGAATGCGGATCCACCACCGCCGCCGCCGCCACCGACGTTGTTAGCTCCACCACCGCCGCCACCGACCGCGTATAGGTCAAACGCGCTGATGCCGTCAGGGAAGGTGAAGTCACAGTTAGCAGCAGACAGGAACTCGTGAATGGTGTACGGAACACCAGCGATCTGCTGCGTGTAGGTGATTGGGGCACACTTCTCGGAGCTGCCGGCAGATGGTCCCGCGGTTGGGCGAAGAATTAGTCGCTCCCAACCCGAGCCAACACTGGTATTGACACCAACTCGCCATCCGCCGTTCAAGTTGCCACCGGAGGTGTGCCAACAAAGTCTTAGCTGCGGGTTGGTGTTGTTGGTGTCGCACGAGCCACGGCTTAGCGGATCGCCCTCTTTGGCAAAACCAATCGAGTACGAACCGTTGTAGTACCAACCAACACCATTTGCATTCGATGGAGTTTGACCCGTGCCGGTGTCAGTTAGAACTGCAGCGCGTGGCCCGGCGGCAAGTACCTGAAGGTTTGCAGCGCCGTTCGCACGGCCGGCATACATGAGGTAGTCACCCGGACAGTTTGCGTAGATGGTCGCTAGCGATACACCAGACACTTCGTAGCCACCGCGGTAGCAGACCTCCCAGCCACCAGCTATCACGTCAGTCAGTGGGACGTTGGTTTGCGGTCCGAATGGATAGTAAAAGCCTGAGACCGCAGGAGCATAGGCAAAGCTCACTGCAATCACACCGGAGGCTCCGTAGCCACCTGGTTGGTTGGTGGTCCAGTTTCCTAAGCAGGCGGTACCACCACCGCCACCACCACCGCCACCACCGGAACCGGTGTTGGCTAGGCCGTCAGCTGCTGGAGCAGTGGCTCCAAATGCAGTTCCACCCGCAGCCTTACATCCCTTAGCCGAGCCACCTGCGCCGTAATACTGAAGTGTTCTGGTGGCAGCGTTGTAGATACCAGGACCACCGGTTCCACCGGAACCGTTCACACCGGAGCCGGCCGTGCCAGCTCCTAAGACACCACCACCTGCTCCAGCGGAGAAGAAATTGGAATTGACACCTGATGCTGGGGCACCTCCACCGGCATTACCCATGCCAGCCGTACCAGCGGCTCCGCTGATTTGATACATGGCCCCACCACCACCGGATGCTCCGGTGGCTGGATCTGATGACCTACCAGTCGTTGATGTAGCTCCTGTGGCCTGGTTGACAAACAATCCACCGTAGGAACCACCTCGACCACCGCCGATCGCGTCGATCGATCCAAAAACTGTGGTCTGTCCAGAAGTTGCGTGATACCTAATGCGGTCAGCATCGGATTGACCACCGATACCACCCTGGCCGACCACAACTGACATGTTTGAACCAGGTACGACCGCAACAGACTCAGTGCTTAGAACTTCAGCACCACCACCGCCACCACCGGCGTAACCGGTGTTGCCGCCGGCACCACCACCGCCACCACCACCGACAGCCAGAAGGTCAACTGTGGTTACTCCAGATGGGACGCGCCATCCGCCATCTCGGGTGATGTAAGTGCGAGGGAAGACATAAGTCGTGCGGTAGTTCTCGGCGGTTGGTGCAAACACCTGCTTGACGTCGGTGGCACCCAAATCTCCAATGACTCGGAGATTGGTCGCTGCCGATGCGCCTGGAGCTTGGTTCTCAAGGGAACCAGAGCCGACATCATTGAAGTCGTAATAGACCTGCAATCCAGTGCCTGATGCGCGGGTGTGCATCTGCTCGCGAATCTGCTGCTGAGTTCTTGCCACTCCCCAGAGTCGGAACTCATCCATGCGACCGATGAAACCCTCGCCCATTGAGTCACGGCGATTTTGAACGGAAAACTCACCACCCACCGGCATAGTCGCTGGCGCGGCGTTGGTCTCGTAAACCTGCTCACCATCAATAAATAGCTTGAGGTTGGTGCCGTTTTTCACCCAAGCAACGTGTTGCCAAGTGTTGTAACGAGCTTTTGCCGGGGTGTCGGTCCAGAACCAGGTTTCGTTTGGCCAGCGCAATGCCCAACCAAAGTTACCTGTTGAGTTGATCCTAAATACGTAGCCCGCAGATTTACCCACATAGGTACAGCTCCAGGCGCAGGAGATCGGATTAATCCAAGCTTCCCAGGTTCCCGCCGAACTGACCCGGAATGAGGCGTTGTCCGGGGCAAACGCGTAGTTGTTCAGTGGATCTGAAACGTTGGTTGAGTAGTCCACCGGTTCGCCGCCCGGAACCGCGCGCGCAGGAGGCTCTGGCGCGAGCAAATTCGGGGTGGCGGCGGCGAATAAACCAATGAAGGCAATGATTGCGATGCGACGAATCCAGGAACCAAAGCTGGCCCCTCGGAATAGCCTCATCAACCTGCGCATAGCGCGTACTGCCTCCCCCTGATTGGTGTGCACTCCGATCAGGAAGCTTCAGATTAGCCTTGCAAGCTGACAGGGAAAAATGGCGTATTCGGATAACCGAACATTTTCAGAGGTCACTTTTGAAACTCACTTCAAAAATGTTCCGCTATGGACGATCTCCCCTATTTCTCGAGAGTAACCACAGGCTTGCACCCGCAATCAAGAGAGCGATCAGTAACCACCACAGCATCAAAGTTGGCTCGGCTCTGCCTGCGGGGAGTGCGACTTCAGATTGCGTCTCATCACCGGGCTCGACCTCGGGCTCGGAACCATCACCGTCAGCCGAGTCGCCACCAGGATTATCCGACCCTGAACCAGAATCATTGCCCGAGTCCTCAGGGCGATTGTTACCAGAATCACTGCTGTCCGAACCGCCATTTGAGGATCCGTTATCCGAGGAACCGTTGCCATCGTTTGGTACCTCTGGTGATTCGGTGTTACCGGTCTCAGGTGATTCGGTTTGATCGGTATCTGGGCTGTCGGTGGACGGGCTTTCAGTAATGGGGCTCTCGGTGAGCGAACCTGTAATTACCGTGATGGCGTCGATGACTGTCACCTTGCCGAATTCGGAGAAGTGCTCAATGTTGTAGGTGCCAGGCTGCGTACCAAGTGGAACCCTGAAACGTAGTTCGGTAGCACTTACCGCAGTGAAGTCAACCTTTACGCCGCCAAGTCTCAGCTCGTTGATTGCGTTCAGCTTGGTACCACCAACCTCGACGACCTGCCCTGGGCGAACCAGCTTTGGAATGAAGTTCTGCATGGCTGGCAGGCGAACCAAAAGCTCTGTACCTGAGTTCAACGAAACCGCAGGTGGGGTCGGGGTGGTGTGCTGAGCAGATGCAATTGCTCCGAATCCTGCAGCGCTCCTAGCCCTGACCTCAATCCGGTAGAGAGTTGAGTCCGTCAGCGGTGAAATCTCACACATGCGAATTTGGATGTTGGCACAGATCACCTGGCCGTTTGCCCTCACCTCGTAGTCATCGATGGGGAAACCACCATCGAAGTTTGGAGCACCCCAACTTGCGATGATCTTGGTCGGGTCGGTGGTATCAAGGGTCAACTGTGTTGGAGCTTCCGGGGTTGACAGGCCAAGCTTCACACCCATCGCCGTGTTGATGGTTTGCGAGGTTGAGTGCTCATCGGTGACGGTCACGACGCGAATCTCGTAACCCACCAGGTTCGATGCGGTTGCAACCTGTGACTGAGAAGAGGCGAGACGGATAAAGCCCATTGGACCCTGGTTCACAGCACCGAAAACAACGACTCTCGATCTCACCTGGAAGGCGTTTACAAACACCGGCTGAACTTGGTTGACGATTTGGCTAATCGTGCCTGAAGAACTCATGGAGGTGACGTCAACTGCAGTTGTGGTGGCGCTTTGAGTTGTCACAGCTTGGGTTGGAGTCTGCGGTGGGGTTGAACCCTGAGGCCAGACGTAAACGTCATAGCGCAGGAAGTTACCCGAAACTGCAGCGGGTGGGGTCCACTCCATGACCAGGTTTGCACCTGATATGCCAGCCTGCAGCTGTGTGACTGAAATCTCTGCGTTGGTCGGAGTTAGTGCAGCCGTCGCGCTTGAGTAGCGACCGATACCAGCCGCAGTTATCGCAGCAACACGAGCGGTGTAATTGCGACCATTTGGAATACCTACCATGGTACAGCTCAATGGTGCACTCGTGCTACAAGCTGAGTTCACATAGCGATCGCCCGATGCAACATCCGTCACCTCAAGTCGGTAGCCGATGATGCTCGAACCACCCGTGTAGCTAGGTTGGGTGAATCCAACCGTGAACCACTGGTTACCAACCGCTGCGGATAGAAGTGCAGGCGAAGATGCCTGGTCTGGGGTCACTTTGAAGAAACGGGTGACTGGGGCAGCCGCTGCATAGCGACCATCACCCGGCTGAGAAGCAACGACGGAGCAGTCACCAGCTGAGGTCAGAGTTAGTAGACCATCGGTCGTCACGGTACACGCAGTCACGCCAGCAGATACGGTGTAGCGAACCGGTAGACCAGATGAGGCTTGGGCAGTGAGCCTTGAGGTTGGAGTTCCGTAGACCATGTCATCTGGCTGCGGGAAGCTAATCACCTGGTTGAGCTGACCGACAGTCAAGATCAACTTCGCAGTCGCAGCCGCGAATTGCGCGTTACCGGCTTGGGTCGCTGTGATCTCACAGGTGCCGGTTCCCAGCATGGTTACCGTGCTCTGAGAGAGGCTACATATCGCGGGCGAGTAACTGGTTTGCGCCGATGCCTGCACCTCAAGCCCACGGGTGATAGCGAAGCTAACACTCAGTCCTGAAGAAGCCGACGCGGCTAGCTGGTAGCTCTGTCCCGGGAGCAACATACCTGGAACAGCGGAGGTGAAGGTAACAACCTGGACCTGCTTAGAGAAGGTAAAGATTGCTACTGGGCTTGATGCAGTGTTGTAGTTCGTTGACGCATTCTTTTGAGCGCCAACCTCACACCAGCCATTTGTCGTTGCTCGAAGCTTGTTGCCATCAACAATCGAACAGGTGGCAGTTCCGACTCCGGAGGAAACCTGGTAGCTGACTGTTCCAGGACCTGAGCCACCAATTGTGAATAGCTCTAAATCGCCAACCGAGGTCTCGCGCGAGTTACCGATCGTTAGTGCAGCCTGAGCGATCTTGCGAACCGTGATGCGCTGACCCGCAGATAACGCTGGCTCGAAGTTCTGATCTCCATCTTGGATTACACGAACGGTACAGCTGGCGGTGGTGTCCTCAGTGGCATCGCCAAACATCATCAACTGGTTACCAAATGCCCTACAGGTTCCGGAGGCAAAGTATTCAGGTGTTGCGGTTGAGGATCCACCTGAATGTGTCAGGGTCAGCACCTGACCATAGTCAACAAAGTTAGGGCTGGTCATCAGAAGCGTGGTCTGAGTCGCCTTCAGAATCACCAGGTTCACATCAAGCACGTTCTGCTTGTAATAGGTGCCGTCGGCAACGGAAACCCTGATCACACAGGTGCCAGCTTCAACAATGGTTGCAACTCCGGTCGATCCGTTGACCGTGCAGTACTGAGTGGTGGTTGAAGTGAAGACGAGTGGATTCTCGGTTGAGTCAGTGACCGCGACCGTCGGCGCGACCGTTGCACTCAAACTGAAGTTCACGGTTGGGTAGCTGACCTGAATGGCAGCAGTCTTGAATAGTCGCAAAGCTGTGCTATCGACTACCTCATAACTTGAGCCAACCGAATACTTGAGTGTGTAGGCGACACCTGGTGAACCGGTCAGTGCAAGAGAGCTGAAGTTGGCTTCACCGGCGTTAGCCGTCACGCTTGCAGAACCAGATACCGCTCCCCCGGAACCTGAAGCGATGGTCGCAGTCACAACCGTTGAGTTGTCATAGATCGCCTTGTTGCCGTAGCGGTCGTATAGGTAAATCCTTGGCTGGGTCGTAAATGCAGCACCCTGCTGTCCAACCTGGTTTGGTGAGCGGTTCACTCTGAGCTCACTGGCATCAGTGTGACGAACCTGCAAGTTATACGGGGTATTGATCGAGAAACTGCCCTGACCGGTAGTTGCGGTGAAGGTCAGCTGTTGCGAAACACTTGGCGGTGCAACCAGGATCAGGCTGGAGAATGTGACGTAGCCATTGACAATCTGGCTTGTAGTTCCAGATTCAATGTAGCCGCCGCCGGTAACTGTCACGGTGACGCTGTCCGAGCTTGACACGGCTAGGTTGCCATCAAAGTCCAACACCTTCAACACCGCTGGGGTTGGCATCAGCTCTCCAGTTTTATCGACTTGAGGGAGCTGCACCCAAACAAAACTGTCTGCACCCGCGCTGGTGACCCGAACCACATTCGAATTGGTCGTGATGGCCCCACTTGCGAACCTGAAGACATAGTCGGCATTCACCAATCCTGTGAACTTCAAACCTGAGAAGGTAGCCAAACCGTTTTGAACGGTTACTGTGGTTGAACCAGAAATTTGTGCGGCACTGCCACCTGGTCTATTCGGACCAGAGAACACCGACACGGAAACCTGAGAGGCGTTGTCGGTGTCAGTGACGTTGCCAAAGCGGTCGAGGATCTCAACCGAAGGTTGGTTCGCCAGCAACTGACCCGTGATAGCACCAACCGGCTGGGTCACAATTCGAAGGCTGTAGGCCGAGGTGTGGGTGAGCGTAACCGGGTTTGATGTAGTGCTGGTCAGGGCTCCCGAGTTGAAGGTGAGTGAGTAGTGCTGGTTTGCCTCACCTTCGATACGCAGGCTGACGAAGGTCGCAACTCCACCGGAAACTTGTGCGGAAATAGATGGGATGGTGTTGTCAGAACCATCAACCAATCGTGAGCCATTTTGTGCTTCAACCCAAACGCTGCCGACAAAGTCAGAGACTGTGTTGCCGTATTGGTCTTGAACCACAACCTTTGGCTGGGTACCCAGTAGTTCAGCAGTCACGGCGTTAGCGCTCGGCTGCTGAATCACAGCCAGCTGGTGGGGATCGTTGAAGGTAACGGAGATCTCGTTTGATGCCACTGAGGTAACCGCTTGGGAAGCAGAGTTTTGGTAGCCGTCGAGTGTGAAGGTAAGTCTTTGGTTCTCACCCGGAAGCGCGACGATAGTCAAGTTGGAGAAGGTTGCAACTCCGCCAACCAAACTCGCCTGCCCGTTTGCAGCGATTGAACCTGCGCCCTGGGTGATAGTGGCCGAGATGGTTTGACCGGTGATAGTCGTGGTCGGGTTGCCATCAAAGTCGCGGACGGTTACGACAGGCGACAGGCTCAATGAGTTTCCAGTCTTATTGCCACCCTGGGGCTGACGTTCGATAGTGATGTATTCGGCGAGTGCGTGAGTAACCCAAACAGCCGTGGGTTGGGTGAGCGCTGTCGAGTTACCGGTGAACTTGTAGGTGAGTTGGTAGCTGGTTTCTGGCAGCACAATCATTGCAAGGTTAGAGAAGGTTGCCACACCAGCCACAGCAGAAACGGTATAGCCCTTCAGATAGTCGCGAGCGCCGCGCACTGTGCTTGATAGTGAAACCGTAATCGTGTGGTTTGAGTTCAGAACTCGGTTACCCCAGTCATCGTGCACCTCGATCACCGGCTGGACCTTGAGCGCTTCTCCGGTCATAGAGCGAACCGAGTTTGAGTCCGTTGCCGAAGCTGCCCTGGAGATGAACAGCTGTCGAGCCTGTCCGTAGGTGATCACTATGCCGCTTTGACTTGCGGGAATCAGCGCCTCTTGGTCATCCTTGAAAACCAACTTATAGGTGTTACCCGTTGAGCCAGCAAGGCCCATGTCAAAGGTTGCGACACCCGAAGCATCAGTCTGAGCTTCATTGTTGCCAGCAACGCTGACACCTCCAGTGCCGGAAGCAACCTCTGGGACAGCAAGGATTGTGATTCGTGCATCATCAAATACTGTGTTACCGAAACCGTCGACAACCTTGACCTTTGGTTGCGTTAGGAAGTCGAGACCGGCAGGGCCACCAACGGCATCCTGAATCTGAACAATCTTGTGAGCTACGTTGTGCTTCAAGGTCAGCTGTGCCGATGGCGATGAGGTAATGCCGTTGTAGCTGAATTCGAGTCGATAGATCTCAGCCGACTGAGTTGGGGTTGCAACCTTACCGATCAGCCCCAAATCGGTGAACTGAGCAATACCAGCGCTAACGCTCACAGATGCAGTTGTTACCTGACCATCAACACCAGATGCAATTGCCGCAGTGACTGAGCCCGAATTCACCGTGGTGACGACGTTGCCATCGAAGTCAACCAACTTGACTCTTGGCTGGTTTGTTAGTGCGTTTCCGGTTCGAGTTTGAGTAACGCCAGCACCAGTGCCAGGCTGCTCGACTATCTCAACTCGATCGACAGGACCCGGCAATACCGTGATTGCCGATGAGCTGACATCGCTGAGTCCAGTGCTCTCAAACTGCAGTGAGTAACCCTGGTTCGGTGTGGCGATAAAAGTCAGACCGGTGAAATCCACCACACCAGCGGATGCGGTGAATACCTGGTTGGACGTGGTGACCAGAGAACCTAGGCGATAGAGCTTGGCGGTGACCTGAGTTGCGTTATCGAGGGTGACCAAGTTTCCAAACTCGTCATAAAGACGAACTATCGGCGCAGGTGAAATAGCGGCCCTGGTTTGAATATCTGCAGCCGTCCAATCAAGCACCATGTAGTCGGCAAGACCAGGGGTCAGGTTCACGCTCTCTGAGGTAGAGATGGTTTGAGACTGGTAGGTAATCGCGTAGTTCAGGGTTACCGCGCCCGAGATTGATCCAGAGAGCTGGGCCGACGTGAAGCTGGCAATGCCGTTCACAGCAGTGGACTGAGTTTGACCGGTCAGGTCAGCACCGGTGGCAGTCAAGGTAACCACGGCGTTGCTGCTGCTTACTCGGTTGCCAGCGGAGTCCCGAATCTCAATCACTGGCTGGGTAGCAAAGTTAACTCCGGCACGAACAGCACTTGGGTGCGTGGTTGCAACCACCTGGGTTGGAATACCGTGCAGGACCTCGATGGTGTGAGAAATCGATGCGAAGTAGTTGGCATTGGTGTCAGTGTTGGCCTTGAACCTGATGGTGTAATTACCGACCGTTGCCCTGAGCATGAGGTTCTGGAAGGTGCCTACTCCAGAAACTCCATCAACACTGACCCCAGTGAACGACTGTGGCGCTGGGGTGGACGTCACTTCAGCTACGAAGCTGACGGTGCCGGTATCGACCAAGTTGCCGAATCTATCCAGTGCCTTCAGCTGCGGATATGCCGAACCCTGACCGGCTATCACTGCATCGTTAGCCACCGAAGCTGCAGGCAGTGTGGTCCACTGCAAGGCATTTGGTGCAGCGTGAGTGATGACAAATGTTGTGCTGGTACTGGCGTTTAGGTTTGGCAAAGACGAGCCGGGGCCTGAGGCAAATTGTATGAACCTTGAACCTGCTGATTCGAAGGTCAAACCGTTGAAGACCACCAAACCGTTTTGAGCAGTGAACTCAGCTGAGGTGGAAATCAGTGCAGAGTTGGTAGCGCTCTTTAGATTTGCAACCAGGGTCGCAGAGGCGGTGACTCTTGTTACTCGGTTGTAGTAGTCGTCAATAATCTCGGCGCTCACCGACTGAGCAAACAACTCACCGGCAACTACATTCTGCGGACCCTGAACAACACTGATACCTGTTGCATTGCCCGGCTCGAGTGTGACTGCAGAACTTATTGAAATGCTCGGTTGATCAGTGAAACTGAAGTCGAGGTTGTAGCTTCCGGCCACACCCGATAGTCGAAGCGCAGAGAACTCACCAATACCTGCTGATAGCGAGATGGCCCTTGTTCCGGTGAGAGTCACGCCCTGCTTGGTCTGGGCATCCCAGACCGCGCCCGAATAGCTGACCTCGACGGTTGCAGTTGCCTGGTTCGAGGTTGAGACTCGGTTGCCTTCTGGGTCGCGCAGTTCGACAATCGGCTGAGTTCCAAAGTCCACACCTGAAAGTGCGTCGGAAACTGAGGTGGTAACTACGAGCTGCGAAGCAGCTCCGTGGTTGAGTGTGATGACTTGAGAAGCCGAGATAACTCCGGATGAAGATGTGCCCTCAGCCTCATATATAAGTGTGTGAGATCCGGCAGTTCCTCGAAGCACAAGGTTGGATGCGAAGGTCGCAACACCGGTTTGAGCAGAGGCAGTGACCGAACCAGAAATGGAGACAGTTGCGACCTTGATTCGGATGTCCATGCCTGGGGTCGGAACCGTGTTACCCGAGACGTCTTCCACGGTCACAATAGGCGCGGTCCCGAAGACCACTCTGTTACTAAATCCATCCGCAGCCTGGGTCAACTCCAGACGGTAAGGGTTTCCAGGCTCCAGTTCAATAGCTCCGGAAACAGAAATCTGTGACGGCAGCTGGATGGTTGCGCTCAAGGTCTTGGTGCCAACAAGGCCTGTGAGCACGACATTGCTGAAGGTAGCAACACCTGCAGACGCAGAGACGGCAGTGGTTCCGGAGCTGACAGCACCCAAAGAACTGAGTTGAACGGTTTGGGTTGATTGCCCGCCGGAAGTTACCAAGTTTCCATCAGCGTCAAAAATCTTCACCACAACTGCATCTGCGCCAAGTGAAATGTGGTTTTTTGCAGCCGCGGGTTTTGTCAGGGTTAGGTAGTCCGCTGCACCGTGTGCGACCGTCACCGAGACGGTTGCCCCGGTTAGGCCGGTCGAGGTGAAACCAAGGTCGTAGGTTCCAATGCTTCCCGCTAGCGATAGTCCAGTGAAGTTAATCTGACCCGAGCTTGCATAACGAGTTTCAGTGCCAGAGAGTGCAATGCCCGAGATGGTCGCCTGAATCTGAGCTGAGCTGTCCGTAACTGTGTTTCCCGCACTGTCGAGAACCGAGAGCACTATGTCAGTAATTGTGGTTCGGTTGGCAACCGAGACTGCCGTCGCGCTTGCGGATAGGCGCACTGGCTCTCCAAATGTGAGGGCAAAGTTCTGCGACTCGACAAACGTGATGCTTGCTCCAGCAGAGTTACTAGTAGCTGAGAAGCGCAGTCGCTTGGTACCAGCAGAACCTTCAACCGCGAGGTCCGGTAGCTCAATGAAGGAATCACCAAGAATGTTGGACGCGGTGGATCCCGTGATGGCATTAGCCGAACCAGACACGATGGTGGTCGAGACGGTAGTCACTGAGTCAACAACTGGGTTATTGAACTGGTCCTGGACCTGCAGGCGGACGGCAGGGCTGAAGGTCATTTTGGAACGAATGCTGGATGCTACGTTTTGAACAACAACCAACTTGCTTGCTTGGGCGTTGCTGATGACGAAGGTATCCGAAAGCGCGGCGTCGAGACCCGACGCGGTTGCTTTGATCTTGTAGCTTCCGACCTTGTCGATTCTGAGCTCTGCCCCGGTGAGGCTTATGAATGTTCCACCAGCGTTTATTGTCGACGTCTTGACTGACTTGGACACATAGGCGGTGTCGCTTGAAGAGACTGCCTGAACTATGACCGTGATGTTGCTTTGCGCAGTTGCAATGTTGCCCAAACCATCCTCAAGACGGATGTACATTACAGAGCTCTGGTTATCACCGGCCTTCTTGTTGACCGGCTGCCCTGAGGAGATCACCAATTCGGATGCGCTACCTGCCGTTACATTGAAGTTGGTTGTGAACCAAGACACAAAACCGGTCACGGTGAAGTTGAGACGCTGATTTGGATTGGCTTTTTCCAGCGCTAGATTGTCAAATGTTGCAACGCCCGAGCTGAGTGATACCGATTTGGTTCCAAATACCGCGCCCTCAGCAGCATTTGTGATTGTGATGGACTTAGATGAAGTTGGACCGGTAGTTACTCGGTTACCTCTTGAGTCAATAACTTCGACAACCAATGCTGAAAGCGTCGCTCCAGCAATTCCACTTGTTGGCTGCGAGATAACTCTGAGGTTAGTAGCAACGCCGTGAGTAAGTTCGATCTCTTGGCTCACGCTCGCAACTGCAGAACTACTGGCTCCTTCGATGGAGTAGCTAATCGAGTAGCTACCTACGGTTCCAGAAATAGATAGCGCCGTGAAGGTAGCAATACCTGTCGAGGTATCCACAGCAACAGTTGTTCCTGACAGTGATGCCGCAGGGCTAAGGGCCGCGACAACATTGTGGGCTACACCCGTCACGATGTTGTTGGAACTATCTCGAAGCTTCAAAATCGGTTGAGTGGTGAGAGCAATTCCGCTGGCTGCTCCAGCACCCTGAGTTTCCAAGGTCAACTTGGTGGCATCGCCAAATCCGAGAGTGATGGTCTCGTTGTCAGAGAGTTGAGAAGGCAGATAGATGCGGCCTGTGAGGGTGTGGCTTCCGATTGTTCCCTGAAGTGCAACTCCGGAGAAGGTAGCAATACCGCCACTGGCAGAGATTGCTGTGGTACCAGTCAAGGTGCCAGGGCTCACGATTAGCTCAATTGTCTGGTCAGACTCCTCACCAGAGGTAACAAGGTTGCCATCAGCATCCAGAATCTTCACCACTGGTTGAGTAGCTAAGTTCTGAGCGTTCTTGGCCGTTGCTGAGACCGTTAGGTCCACAAAGGCTGCGACACCGTGAGTCAATGTAATTGAGGTTGTCGCCGAAGCCAGTCCTGTTGCGGTGAAGCTAATGGTGTATCCGCCAACGGTTCCAGAAATCGAAAGCGAACTGAAGTTGGCGATACCAGACGAGGCATATACGGATGTGGTGCCATTCAGCGATGCGCCAGTCAGAGAAGCAACCACATTGGTATTTGCATCGCCAACTAAGTTGCCCGCAGAGTCAAGCACGTTGACGGACAGTTGATTGAGTGTTGCTCGGTTGGCAACCGAAATAGCTGTCGGGCTGACGGTCAACCTTGAGGCCTCTCCAAAAGTAACAGCAAAGACCTGGCTTGAAACCGAAACATTTGTGTAGATAGTGGTGACGGCAAACTTCAGGCGCAGATTCGATGCCAAGGCCTCAACTGCGAGATCCGGGAATTCGATAATTGAACTTCCGCTCACCATTGCAACGCTGGTGCCAACAAGAGAAATTGCAGAACCAGATATCACGGTCGCGCTGATCGACAAATCCTTGTTCAGAACTGGGTTGTTATAAGCATCCAGAGCTTCGAGTCGGACCACCGGACTGAAAGTCATTCCGGAGCGAACTGAAGAAGGCATGTCCTGCAAGATCCGCAGCTTGGCGGTTGCGCCGTTTGTGATTACGAATGTGTTGCTTAGTGCCTCTTGCAATCCCGCAGTCACTGCTTTGTATTTGTAGCTACCAACTGCGGTAACCCTGACCGTCTCTACGGACAGCGAAACTGATGATGCCTGCGGAGAGATTGTCACTGTTGAGCTGGCCAAGACTTGCGAGGAGTCAGTGCTAGATACTCTCTGAACTTGAATTGACACAGAAGCTGACTGTGATGTCAGGTTGCCCCACTCGTCTTTCAGATCTATTCGCTGCGGGTTCTGGTCTTCACCGGCAATCTTGTTTGCAGCTGTGGTCGCCCATACAAGTTGGTATGGCAAACCAGCGGTCAAGGTTAGGGCTTGTGAAGTTGAGAGCGCAGTGAGTCCGGCGGGAGCGGTAACTCGGTAGCTCAAGGTTCTAGTTGTCGCCGTGTTCGCATAGGCCAAGTCGCTATAGGTGGCAAAGCCAGCTTCAATTGGAACCGTTGTGGTACCAGACAGGGTCGGTGAGATCATCGTCGCCGATACCGAAGCCGCACCAGGCACCACGTTGTCATCGGCATCACGGAGACTGAGTCGAGGCTGAGTTGTAAATGCGATGCCGGCTCTAGCTCCCGCTGCTGCGGTATCAAGTGCCAGCCTTGTTGCAGCACCCGGGGTCAAGGTCACCGTGTGAGAGACCGAAGCAACTCCGACTGATGAATAGCTGAAATCAAGTCGGAAAGTGCCAACTGTTCCGCGCAGCGCAAGGTTAGAGAATGTCGAGACTGCTGCAACATTTGAACCGGTCGCAACCGGTGAGTTTGTAGTGCCGATCAACGATGCACCCGAACCAGAACCGATAACCGCGGATATAGTTCCGGTTCGGTTTAGTGACTGGTTTCCGTAGGCATCGAGAAGTCGAACCACTACTTGGCTAAGAGTGCTGCGGTTCGCTTGAGTCTGCGCGTCACTGGATATTGCTAGCTGAGTCGGGGCACCGGGGGTCAGAGTGATCAGAGTGCCCGAAGAAGTAACAGTCCTGGTTTCACTTGTGAGCGCGGTGTAGGTGACCGCGAAAGAGACGGTCACAGTATCCGAGGTAGACGCAGCTATGACTAGGGAATTGAAGGTGGCAACACCAGAGTCGTTTGCCTTGACCTTGTCGCCCGAAACTATGGTTGCGGTCGTGCCAGATACGCTGGCCGACACTGTGATGTTCTTGTGATCGCCTGCTGTGATTGCGTTGCCATAGGCGTCTTTGACGGTGACAGTGAAGTGCAGGCCGGTCTGCCCGACTACTGAAGATGCGGTATTTGCAACGACAACGAGCTGTCCTGGTTCACCCGCCATTACGTTGTAGTCGACGGAGCGAGTCTGAAGAGTTGTGTTGTCAACGGTTGCTGAAACAGTGAAGGCGTAGACGCCGACACCGGTTGTGACCTTTAGGTCACTGAATGAGATAAGTCCACCAACTCTGGTTGTGGTGCTCAGGCCGGTTAAGGTTCCCGAACCTGAAGCCACGGTTGCGGTTACGGAATAGCTGTATGCGAGTCGGTTGTTAGCATCCAGCACCTTGGAGTAGGTATCCGTAATGGCAAACCTAGGCGGTGGGTTGAATGCAACTGCCAAGAACTCGTTAGCTTCCTCCGTGGTTGGGCTATTGGTTTGAGAGATTGCGGTTCCAACACCAAAAACTGGAGAAACACCGTCAACTGCAAGCGGTGAGTAAGAGACTGCAGAGGAGTAGGTAACCATGCTCGATGCAGAGATTGCGACAGCTCCAGACACCGAGTTGGAGCCTGGAAGGTTTACTCCGCCACCGGCGTCAATGGCAAGGTTTTGTGCTGTGAGTATCGAACCCGTTGAAGTAACAGAACCTGGCGTAGAAAGTCGAACGGATGTCACCTGAGACGCAGCAACCGAGACGTTTTGGGTCACAAAGATGTCACCTGTTGTAGCTGAACCGAAGCGCAACCTTGGGGTTTCAATGAACGAGAGCTCTGACTGAACAAGACCTAGTCGATTTGATGCATTTGTTCCCAGGTCAATCGGCCGATTGAGAGTTTGAGGCCTGATAGTCACGCTTCCATCTCTAGAACTTAGCGATGCGCCGATTGCAATGTCATCGGAGTTCACAACTACCCCCGCACTCGATGTGACCGACCCAGCCTGGTTGAAGTTTCCTGCGAAGACTGTCGTGGTTCCTGAGATGCTGACCGGGTGGCTGGCGTGAATTGTGACTGTTGAGCTATTTCCGGATTTTGCGATGACTAGGTTTCCAACGCGAGGATCTAGACCTCGAGTCGTCAGTTCGGATCGGAATGATGTGGTTAGGGGCTCTAGTGTCAATGTGCCCGAGGTTGAGACGATTACCTTTCGAACATCAGAGACGCCGTCAGAAAAATCAATCGAGTTTGATCGAAGCACGATCTGGGCGGAGCTGGTGGTAATCGGCGAGTTCGAAACCGGAGAAGCTCCCAAGTAGACGCGGTCACTTGCATTCCAAGTTGCATCACTGTTGTCACCTGCAGTATCTCCGAGAGATATTCCAGCATGGGTCGGTGCAGTTGCCGAGAGAGTGGACTCTATTGTGATGCGTCCATCGCGCGACAAAATCTCTGAGTACTGCAAGTGGATAGGAGCACCCATTCCGTCGTTGCGAACTCCGTTATTGGTTCCTCCAACGGCAGAGATATTGACCTCCCCACCGACCCCAGTTGCAGCAACTCGGAAGCCAGGAGCGTATCCGCTTGAAGCAACAGGTAGTTCAGCGTTCAGAGCTGAACTAAATTGCCCCGAGCCATTGGAACTATTGACATTGATGGTGATCGCATCAGTGTTGGTTGCCGAGGAGATCCACTGATCGGATCCCCCTTGAACGTAACTCCATTGATTGGTTGTGTCATAAGCCGCGAACCAAGCGTAGTTATAGTCACCACTCGTTAGAGGTCGCAGCGTTGCCCAAACGGCTATTCGCCCACTTCCCGCATTCGTGACACCCTGTGCTGAGAACATGCCGTATCGGTCAGCTGCATTGCCGCCACCGCTGGCTGCGATGAAAACATCTCCACCGGAAGTGACGAAGCTTCTGCCCGTCTGAAGTTCTACGCCTGCTCGGTTTTGGGTGTTGCTCGTGTCAACGGCGTAGCCGTCCGGGTAGCCGTCATTCGCGCTTCTACCTGATATCCCAGACCCAGCTCCGCCATCATCCAAGCCTCCAGCAATGGTGAGCTTGCCACCGCGAGTTTGAATCGTGTTGGATGCCCCAAAGCGAATGGAACCAGCGCCATTGTTGTCAGTGTCAGACCAGAAGGTGACGTCGCCATTTTGGGTACTGAAGTCGACGCTTGCAGAGGTGAGAATGTTCCCTCTTGACTTGAGGGTGATGGATGCTGAGGTTGAGGAAGAAGTCAAATCCTGTTGAATTTCAATAGACCCGCCGTGAACTAGCACAGGGCCGTTGATGCTGAAAGCCTTGTTGATGGTCCACGTTCCCGTCTCGGTTGACCTTCCAAGAGTCAGAGCCGACAATCCGGAGTGCGCTGTTACCTGCCCCAATGATGTTGGAACTGTGACAAATGCGCTTGCACTTGATTGCACCGTCACCCTTGCCGAGCCGGTCCAGGTGGTGGAGTCAAACTGAGGAGTGTCATCCTGAATGAGCAACTCGCTCCCTGCTTGGAGTGTTGTCGTGGCCGTCCAAACTCTGGATGATCCCTTTCCGAGAAGCGAGACTGCACCGTTGGTAGAACGAATTACTGACCCGTTGGCACCGCTGTACCAAATTTGTTGGTCATGCGAATCCGCAGCGCTTGAATTCACCTCACCCGAGATAGTGATGTCTCCATCGGTAGACGTGATGGTCGCGGGCCACAGGAACACCCCGCGCTTTTCGTCCTTGTTCCCAGTTACTGCCCTTCCGTCACCTATGAGCTCGATGTCGCCCGTGGTTGTGGTGATAATCGCACCGTAGGTGAGAATTCCAGAGTGCTCCTCGTCGATGGCTCCACCTATGGGCTGATCGGCGAGGCGGCCATAAACGCGAATGTTTCCAGAGGTTGCCGAGATCTGCGCATCTGAAAGGTAGGCACCAACTCCGTCGTCAGGATCGTTGTCTGGCCCCTGAGAACCTCGAATCGTTATATTTCCTGTTCCTGAGTTAAGTGTGGATCCCAGGTCTAGCGATACACCTAAGTACTGAGTTGACTCTGAAGTTCCAATCGCATAGCTCGTTAGAGGGCTTGATCCGCCTGAAATGAGGATGTCACCGCCGTTGCTTCTGAAGTTGGCGGAGTTGATCAGGACACCACCCTCAACTGCATCATTAGCGCGCGATTGAATCCATATGTTCCCGCCCTGGGTCGTGATGTCCTCATAGAGTCGCAGGTCAGCCCTTGCGACCAATGAGACTGTTGACCCTGCGCTCAGGTCGCCAGCCTCCGCACCATCGCCCACAATAATGTTTCCCGCGTAGATTTTGATTTCGCCGCTAAGCGATTGATTGTTTCTGATGTAGAGGTCGCGATTGATGTCGCCTGCCAGAGGCGGCTTTCCGATGGTCAGGCTTCTTGGGCCTACCAATGTTTGCTTGAAAATCTGGTATCCGTTACCCCAAAGATCAGCAAAGTAGTTATTGGTGTAAGGCAGGAACTTAACATCACCCGAGAGACGATAGTTAGACGTATCTGCGCTAAATCCAAAGTTGTCCGAGATAAAGGTGATGTTCGCACTCGAGGTTGGGACGTAAGCATTACCCGCGACACTTCCAAAATTACGATTTTTTTCAGAGGTTGCGAGGTCCAGAGAAGTGATCTTTCCGCCGCCATCTACGGTTATATCGCCTGCCGCCGAAAGAAGATTTATCCTTCGAAGGTACATGCTGTATGCGCCAGCACCTGTCTGGCGAGCTATTAGCTCGACACCTCCACCAGTGGTAGCAGCCGAAGCAACCGTAATTAAATTGGATCCTCCTGATCCATAAAGTCGCAATCCCTCGTGGGTGGCTCCAGCAGAGACGCCAGAAATTCGAACCGCGGGTGAGCTGGAGGCATGAGAAACGATGGTTATAAAGTCGTTGAAGTTAGTGTCAAGGTCATAGTCAATAAAAGCGAAACCTCTACCATCCGCAGTAGTTTCACCCGTTAGATCTATCGAACCCGTACCGCTAAATATCTCTGTTACCGGGTAGGCGAGCAAACCGTAGCTCGAATTGCTTCGGCCTCGCATGACTATGTCTCCGCCACCCGAATAGATCTCCAAGTGGGGAAGTAGAAAGATTGCCCAGGTTGCGCCTGAACGCCCGCGTGCATAACCGTCTGGTCGCCCATCTAGATTGGAGTCAGCTCCACCTGCAATGAAGATGTCTCCGCCACCGGAGACGGCAGTTTTGTCTTCGACTCCGTTTGCAGTATTTAGCTTGGCGTACCATCCGATCTTTACGTCACCAGCACCGTTGCTGTCTGCATCTGACCAAATGGTGAGGTCTCCGCGATTGGTTTGAAGCCTGGAGATACCAGTTTCCAGAGTGTTGCTGCTACCGTCCGTGACCTCAATAAAGTCAGCCGCTTTTAGGGTTACACCAGACCCGACTCCCGTTGTCATCAAGTCGTATCCAGAGTCGAGGTCAATGCTTCGTCCAAAGACTCGGAGTGCGCCATTGGAGGTTACTGAGTTGTAAAGGATTATGTCGTGAACGGCGGTCGCGTAACCAGAATCGACTCCCAGGGTAAAGCTGCCAGCGTTAACCAGTGGCCACCAATTGATGTTGGCTCCGAAGTTAGATCCAAAAGGCAAAACCGCCACCGCGCCAGAAGTACTAAACGCAGCTGACCTTTGGTTTCCAATCACACCGTTGGCGATTACGTTTATGCCGGCCACGGAGCTGGATACGCTCGTGCCAGCGCGTTCGCCCCAGTGCTGGGTGAAGTTTTCATTTGTAAAACTAACGACAGCGTTCGAGCTAAATGTAACCGCTCCAGTCTTCGACAAGACGTTCACAGCAGCTAACCAAGTTCCGGTGTTGGTGGAAGTTGAACCCAAGTTTGAGGTAATTGACACTCCACCGCCAGCATCGGCCAGCGACTGAATCGTTGTCGGGTTGCTGGAATTCTTCGTGTAAATGCGAACAGCCTGGGTTCCGGTACCGCTAATCCTGGCTGAAATTGAAATTGCAGGCGTCGATGTTGCTTGGGAGGAAAAGAGCGCTCCGGCCTCGGTTTCTTGATCAGTGAAGAATTCAAAAGCTTCTACGTCTCCACTGCCAGTTACTGCAGCCTCAACCAAGATTTGACCGACACCAGTTACGAATTCACCTTGGCTCTGGAAGTTGAAGGCCGAATGACCTCCTGCGACCTTTTTACTTGCGCGAACCACCCAATCTCCACCTCCGGTGAAGATGTCAACGAACTTTCCGAGACCGACCGCGAGGTCAGTGTTAGTTGCAGATTGGCTCCTCTGGCCCGTATCCCAAGCTTGTCCTGCAGGGCGGCCGGATCCATCGTCTGCTCCGCCAGCCATGATGATATCGCCGCCGCCGGTCAAGGGACCGTATGAGTAAACGCCGTTGGCAGAGTTGATGCGGGTGTTGTGAGCAATCCAAATCAGACCCTGCTGGTTGGCGTCAGAATCCGCCCAGAAAATTATGTCGCCGTTATTGGTCTGGATAGTGCTGAAGCTAGCATCGGTACCTTGCACATTCGTAGTGGTGTTGTTGACAACGTCAATCCAACCTCTTGCCTTCAAGGTGATTGGGCTGTTGGCGCCCGAAGCATAGAGGTCCGCCCCCACATCGACCGTCACGGCGAATGCCGACACGGTGATGGGATCAACACTGTTCAAGTCTCTGGCGATCTTGAAATTCTTCGATGATGTGTTGACGGCAAGGTAGTTTCCAATTTCAACAGAAGAGGCAAAAACATCAAAATTCAAAGTTGAATCGGCTTCGAAATTAACGTTTGCTGGCGTAACCCGAACTCTTCCTGAGGTTGAAATCAGCGATGAGGCATTTGCCGTGGTGTCCAGCAAGGCACTCGTGCTGATGTTAATGTCTGCACTCGAGGTTGGAACGCTTGAGCCGCTCTTGGATCCAATCCATCTAGCATCGGCAGTTGCCCAGTTGAGATAACCGTTTGAGAAAATGTTTATGTCGCCTGCTGCAGACAGCAAGTTAGTGACGTCGGTCAATAGCATGCCCGATGTGTTGGTTGCCCCAGTGATCGCGGAAATTGAAATTCCAACATCTACCTGGCCGGTAGAGACCATGGTTAGGTTCTGGGTGTCTGTCTGCTCAAATGCCTCATTGGATGTGGCACTGGTTTGGGTATAAATCTCGATGGCTGGAGAGACGGTGGCAGCCGACTCCCAGCTTCCGCCCTGGTTTCGGTACCCGTTCTGGGCATTCTGTGACACAGCATTCAGGTAGATCTTGCCGGTGCCGGAGTTGACGATAGAGCTCGAATTGTGATGGAAGGCGTCATAACTAGCATTTGACTTGACTCGGATGGCGATGTCTCCGCCACCGGACCAAATCTGAGAGTTGCTCTGGAATACAAGCGCGTACTCAGTCGTCGAATTCATGGCAACGGCTCCAAGAGGATGCCCTCCGGAATCCACTCCGGTGTTTCCATAGCTGCCGCCAATCGTTATGCGGCCGCCGCCAGACTGGCCAGATGTGACTCTGCCATTTGCTGAATTGAGGACCACATACGAGCCCAGGTAGATCTTGCCAACACCTGAATTGTCAGCATCCGACCAAAGGATTATGTCGCCGTTGTTCGTCTGGATAAGCGACCTTGCGATTGAGCTAGTTCCATTGTTGAAATTTATGGAATCCGACGCCTTGAGCAGGATTCGAGCCGAAACCGAGCTCAAGACGATGCCTGCGTCATTAGAAAATGCGACCTGATTACCCAAAAGCGTCAATGACCCTATGGTTCCGGAAACAGAAGCCTGGACGGAAATTAGACCGCTAGTTGAGACGACTGTATTGGATGCTGATAAATATGTCGATAGATCTGAGGCCTTTATTGTCGCCGTCCCAGAGGTGCTCGAGATGAACTCCCCAAGTGCAAAGGCTCCAGTTGTAGGTCCTGCCGATGTGATGTCGATAGCCGAAGGAGTAAACCCGACAGTTAGGTCCAGCGTGGTTCCGACGAACGCATCAGATGTGAAGGTGAGTGTCACCACTCCCGTTGCAGCCGAAGAGAGCCCGAGTCCAGCAAAGTCGTAAACGCCGTTTACGGGTGTTACGGAGTGAGACTGAGTTAGGAGCACGCCGTTCAACGTGAGTACGTTAGACGATGCAGTGACCGTCACACTTGCAGTCGAGCTGGAGGTGACGCCAACTGCACTAAAGGCCTGCAGTCTGATTGAATCCTTGAGCATGGAGCCCGCTCGCACAACGGCCGGAGATCGCGTAACTTGCAAGTAATCGCCATAGGAAAGAATGACGACACCTGCTGCGCCATCTCCTCCTCGAGTCTCCGAGTCTGTCCCATAGCCGTAGTTGGTTGCACCACCAGATCCAGTCGTTTGCGGACGGTCGGTATTGGATACGTCGGTCCACGAACGGAAAGTTGCTTGCTTAGAAAAGACTTCCTGGGCTCCCGAGAGATTGAAGGTTCGTCTCTGGACTGGCAACGCAGAACCAAGTGAACCAGTGCCGGCGCCGAGCGAGTTCGGAGCCGAGAGGCCCTGATAGCCAAGGAACGTCCTGCCACCGAAAACTATTCCAGATGCAGAGTAGGCTCCTCCCGCTCCAGAGGTTCGTGCTACATCGCCCTTCGCACCTCCTCCGTTTCCACCGACCAAATAGGTTGATCCACCTCGTCCTGGATTTGCAGCTGATGCGGCACTAACACCCTGGCCACCACCTCCGCCGCCAACCAGAAGTGGGCCGATGGTCGAGTCGCCACCGTCGCCACCGACACAGGTGGAGCATGAGCCGCGCCCTCCCATGCCAACTTGGATTGCAACGGTCGACGATAGGGTCAAATTGTCGGTGTAAAAAATCGCACCAGAGCCACCACCACCACCTGTGGTGTTTGCAGCAGAGTCTCCACCACCGCCGCCGCCAGCAACTATGAGTGCCTTATACCGGGTTGACACTGCAGGCGGCGTCCAACCTCCAGCGCTTGTGAGGTACGACCTCATGAATCGCAAAACGGTTTGCGATCCGTGTGCGACCGATGTTTGAACGATTCCTGACGAGGTTAGGTCTGTCTCAGCGTAACTTCCTGAGACGGCCTGATTGTAAATGAGAGTATTTCCATTGCCAGACCGGTCCATCAAGGCAGTGCTGGAAAATTCGTTGAAATCGTAATGAGCTCGAAGAGTTGGTGAGGTTATTCCCGCGGTGGAATATCCATACATTGACGCTTGAACTTGGGCCGCACTGAGGGCTCCATTCCAGACCTTAACCTGATCAATCTCCCCTGGGAACTCCTGGTTGGTATTTTGGCGAGTGCCTCCGAGTGTGAAATATGTTCCTGCAGCACTAGTTCGGGCTAGTGATCCAGTCCAGGCTAGGTTGCCATCGATAAAGAGCGATGAGTTGCCTGACGCTGGCATCGCCCATGCAACGTGCGTCCAGACACCACTCCTGATTGATACGTCAATTGTCTTTGCTTCATTTGGGCTAGTTAGGTGAAAAGCGAGTCCATCGAACCAAATTGAGTAGCGGGAAGTAGAGGAATCCGTGTCATCCATCTGCGAGAACAGTCCAGTCCAGCCCGTACTTGAGCTCAAGCCCTCCGGTTTGACCCAAGCTTCAAAAGTCCAAGTGCCGTTTGTTGCGGTTGGAATGATTGCGGTCGAGTTCGTATACGCGTAGTTGAATGCCAAGCCAGTTTTCTTCCAGGCGTTGTCATTACTGGGCTGGTAACTGAAGATTATGATTCCAGATCCGCCACTTCCACCGTCAGTTCTCTGGAAAATTCCGTTATCGGCACTGTTGGTGCTAAACGCATTACACGCAGAGCCACCACCACCACCACCACCGGTGTTAGCAGCTCCCTCTTGACCAGCCGAAGCTCCATTTCTGGCCGAACCATCATGATTCAGTTTGTAGTTGTTTCCCCGGCCACCGCCCCCAGCACCACCCGCGGATCCCCACGCGCTGTTTCCTTGGTTGACTGTGTCATATCCAGTTCCGCCACCTCCTCCGCCGCCAAATGCTCTGGCAGAGTCAGCTCCAATAGAAGAACTTGGGCCATCAGAACCCGCAGTAGCCGCGCGCCCTGTGTTCGGTCGGCAAAAGTCATCCGCCTGTCCACCCGGCCCACCGCTGAATCCAACGCCACCTCGGCCCCCTGAGCCACCCGGTGAAGAGAGTGCCCCGAAGCCTCCGCCGCCCGTACCACCCTGAGCCAAATAATCCATACCTGCGCCGAGAACCGAGGATGATTCTCCCGTTGTTGCGTTGAATGGGCGAAGCCATGATCCAGCCCTGCCACCCTGCCCAACTTGAACCGCTACTGATCCCCCAGGAGTCACTGACTGGCTGACGCTGGCACGCATTTCACCACCACCACCACCAGAGCCATTATCTGGTCCTCCACCACCACCAGCACCAATCACCAGTACTTGAAGCTGTCTTACACCTTGTGGAACAAGCCAGCCCCCTGAGCCGGGAAGGTAGGTTCGGGGGAAGGTTACAGCTGTGCCACCGCCAGCTAGAGCCCTCACCTGCTTAACGTCGGAGTAGACAATTTGTGTTGCAGCTAAATCAACCGCGCCGACTCGATCAAAGACCGTAGTGCCTGTTCCTTCGTTGAAATCCCAGTAAACTCCGGTGCCTGTGCTGGGTGCTTGCCGGGAATGCATGTCAGAAGCGACAGAAGAGCTGCGGTCTGACTGCCAAACCTTGACTTCATCGACTTGGCCGCTAAACAGCCAGTTTTGATTAGTAGTGCCTCGAGCCCAGCTGCCAATTGCAAAGTACTTGTTGGCTTGATTAACACCTGAGTCTGTTCGGGAACCTCTTGAATGAACGAGCGCTCCGTCGACGTAGAACAACGTATTAGTGGCTGTCATGACCAAGGAAACGTGGGTCCATCGATTTGGAAGCACCGCGACTCCAGTGTTTACTTGGACGTCCCATGCAGTTCCTGTGCCAACCCAATATCTCCAGGTCCCACTAACGTTCTGGATTGCGAACTTATGTTCCATGTTCACGAGTATTTGCTCTACAGCGGTTTGAGCTCCGGCGCCTGGGTTCACCCAGAGTTGAACACTGTAGGGATTGGTGCCAGTCGGTTGGAGAATGTTTCCCGCCGACGATAAACCAAGAATTGTGCCGTTACTTGTACCTGACAGGTTGGCGGCAAAGTCCACATCCGAATTCCAGCCAAGATCTTGATTAGCTTTCGCGCCGGACAGAGCTAGGAGAGTAAGGCATGCTGATGCTAAAACTGCTCCTAATGCAAGCCCAAGCTTGCGCAACCAACCGGTTGCGCTTCGCACAAGCTTCAGCTCTCTCATCAATCCCTCGTTTTTGGGTATGCCAAGGCACACCGTTTAGGCCCTTCAACCCTAGATAGGGGACCTGAGAGGGTGGACCGAAATCTTCGGTATACCGAAGCTAAAAAAGACTCACTTAACAAGAAAATCCCCTGGGTTTTGAACCCAGGGGATTGATTCTTTTTTAGAAGTTATTACTTCAGGGTTACCTTGGCGCCGGCAGCCTCAAGCTTTGCCTTTGCGTCCTCAGCAACGTCCTTCTTAGCACCCTCTAGAACAGCCTTTGGAGCGCCGTCTACTAGAGCCTTTGCCTCACCGAGGCCTAGGTTGGTGATGCCACGAACCTCCTTGATGACCTGGATCTTCTGGTCACCAGCGGACTCAAGGATTACGTCGAAGGAGTCCTTCTCCTCTGCAGCCTCAGCTGCACCGCCAGCGGCGGCAACTGCAACTGCTGCAACTGGAGCTGCAGCGGTAACCTCGAATACCTCTTCGAACTTCTTAACGAACTCAGAAAGCTCGATCAGGGTTAGCTCCTTGAATGCCTCAATGAGCTGGTCGGCAGTTAGCTTTGCCATTTGTATCTCCTAAGTGGTTTACGTCTTGTTAGTTGGACTCTTGCTTTTGACGCAGCGCGTCGACAACACGAACTGCCTGTGAAGGTAGTGCGTTGAAGGTGTAAGCAGCCTTGAACAGCGATGCCTTGATTGCGCCAGCGGCCTTGGCCAGTAGCACCTCACGGGTCTCGAGGTCAGCAAGCTTCTTCACATCTGCTTCGGATAGAGCGATGCCATCCATGACACCGGTCTTCACCACTAGCAGTGGGTTTGCCTTTGCAAAGTCCTTCAGTGCCTTTGCTACTGCAACGGCGTCGCCGTGCACAAATGCCAAAGCAGATGGGCCAAATAGTTGGCCGTCAAATGCGGTGACACCTGCGTTCTTTGCAGCAAGGGTTAGAAGGGTGTTCTTTGCAACAACGTAGGTTGCGTCATTAGCCATTGAGCGACGCAGCTCCTTGAGCTGAGTCACAGTGAGTCCGCGGTATTCAGTAAGCAGTACTGCGCTTGAGCTCTGGAACTTCTCCGTTAGCTCAGCGACAGTGGCTTTCTTGTCTGCCATGGCACTCCTTTTGTTGGTGCCGGCAAGAGAAAACAAAAATGCCCCGGCGCAAGCGCGCACGGAGCAAAACTCAAAAGAGTATCTCTTTACACACCTGCGCTGGCAGTCACTTTCGTGAACCCTTAGTCGAGGTGGTAGAACCTAGATTGCTCTTAGTTTTCCCAAACCCCGATACCGGCGGTCTTTGGCTTCCCAAAGCTTATTTGTTGCAGGGCTAATCCCGCAAGTTATTTCTTCCAAAAAGACAACCCCCGGCTCATATAGGCCGGGGGTTAACTTGGTTAGATCTTGTGTCTAGCGTCGGTAGCCACCACGGCCCTTAGAGGCATAGTTGCGCTGAGGAGCTCCGTGCTTGGCACGAATCTGGCTCTTTGCACGGTCCTTGTTCATCGACTCGAAACGGCTGTCGCCGAAATCTAGGAAGTCAACCACAGGTGGTGGGGCGATTGGGCCGGCAAGCTCCTCGATGATGGCATCGCCTGGCTCAACCTTGGTGTAGACGGCTTCGCGATCGGCACGATCCAGAAGACCCTCAATCTTGCGGGTTCTGCCTAGTGGCACGAGAGAGACCACGGTTCCAGAGCGACCGGCACGGCCTGTTCTTCCGGCGCGGTGTAGGTAGGTCTTGTACTCCTCTGGGAGGTCAAGCTGGATAACCAGTTTCACATCGTCAACGTGAATACCACGAGCAGCAACGTCGGTTGCGATCATGACGCGTGCTGCACCCTTGGTGAAGCGCTCGAGGTTCTTGGTGCGCTGAGCCTGGTTTAGGTCTCCGTGCAAACGAGCGGTTGGGACACCGGCATCGTTCAAGCTCTGAGCTAGTGCCTCAGCAGTTGACTTGGTTCTGACGAACACGATGCTCTTGCCGGTGCCCTGAACGAGACGGTGGAAAACCTGAGAGCGGTGCTGCGGCTCGATGACCAAAACCCTGTGCTCGATGTCAGAGGTCTCGTTGACCTCGCCTGGCACCTCGTAAACGAATGGGCTAGGCATGAATTTCTTCACAAGAGCTGCGACCTCGGAGTCCAAGGTTGCTGAGAAGAGAAGCTTCTGGCTGCCAGCGGCTGCCTCCAAGATGCGGTTTACCGGCTCAACAAAGCCAAGCTCACACATGTGGTCAGCTTCGTCCAAAACCACACGCTCACACTCAGACAGGTCAACTAGACCCTGAGCCATCAGGTCCTCTAGGCGACCTGGGGTAGCAATTGCAATGTCAACACCGCGGCGAAGGGCCTGCTCCTGACGGAACTGTGGCACACCACCGTAGATGGTGGTGGTGAAGAAGCCAACGCTCTTGGCAAGTGGTGCCAGGGTGTTGTCGATCTGCATCGCTAGCTCACGAGTTGGTGCCAACACCAAAGCCTTTGGCTTTAATGGCTGGCGAGGCTGGTTGCCAGCCTGAGCTAGGAAAGTAATTAGTGGCACACCAAAGGCAATGGTCTTACCAGAACCGGTCTTACCACGACCCAGGACGTGACGACCCTCCATAGCAGCCGGGATGGTAGCTGCCTGAATTGGGAACGGAGTTGCCGCACCCATCTTTGCAAGCTCCTGAGTTAGTCGCTCTGGAAGACCCATCTCCTGGAAGGTGGTGAAGGTCTCGGTGATGGTCTCACTCTCGAGCTTGGCTAGCTTCTTGTCTCCCTGAAAAGTCTTACCGGTTGCGCTCTTCTCGCGAGCGCCGGCAAATTTCTGGTTTCGATCCTGATCGCGTGCTACGCGGTCTGGACGATCAGACTTTGCTCTTGGGGTGAAGCCCTTGTCATCTGAGTAGGAGCGCTTCGCACGTGGTGCGGCATCGCGGTCTTCAAAGCTGCGCTTTGCTCTTGGGGCATCGTCGAAGCTGCGCTTAGCGCGAGGAGCATCGGTGCGCTCCTCGGCAAACTTGCTCTTGGCGCGCGGCTTGCGAGCTGCAAATTCACCCTCTGGCTTTGGGGCATAGTCGCCACGCTTTGAGGCGTAACCTGGGCGGCCATCGCGTTTGGTTGGTTTATTGGTCGACTCCCACTTAGGGGCGACGGCGCGTTTGTTTCCAGTTGATTTGGGCGCGCGTGCATAGCTATTGCTCATTATTGAGGATTCCTTAGAACGTGCCTAAGGATGGATTCCTCTAGCACTACGAAGCCCTAAGCCTAGGGCTAATACTCAAATAAAGATAGGGCTAGGAAACAAGTCCGCGGATTTTGAGCTCCGCGTGCAGAACTGCATCTGATGGCTCAACCAGGTGAACACCGTCTGCAAACTTGATAACCGGAATGTTGGTTCGACCCGAAATAGCCTGCGCCTTGTCCGCATTTTCCTTGGACTCTTCAACGTCAAACATCTCGTACTCAACACCCAGGGTGTTCAGTAGAGACTTTGATCGGCGGCAGTCGCCGCACCAGTCAGCACCGTAAAACTCAATCTCAGCCATCGCTACCTCAATCTCAAGCTATCTGGAATAAACAATTCGCCATCCTGGAAAGTAATTCCCTCCAAGGACCTAACCACGATATCTGCATCAGTGTGAAGAGCATGCTCGGTGACACCGACCAGTAGACCCGCTCCCGCCTCAAGACCCGCCTGGATCCCGGCTTGAGCATCTTCAAAAACCACACAGTCGGAGATGTCAAACCCGAGATTTTGAGCACCTTTTAGATAGGGCTCAGGATTTGGTTTGCCCTTTGAGACGTCGTAGGCAGTTACCAGCTCCGCTGGAACAGGAATGCCAGCGGCTTCCAATCTCGCCTTGGCTAAGAACGGGTTGGCACTGGTTACGACAGTCCAGGTTCCGGGCTTTAGAGAGCTGGTGAATTCTTTGGAGCCAGGCAGCGAGATCGTAAGGTGAGCTAGATCTTGCTCGAGTTGGTTAATAAAGTCGTTTGCCTCTTCGAATCCGGCTTCACCAACCAGCATCAAAACAATGTCTTGAGCACGTTTGCCGTGGTGATCCTTGGTTAGCTCGAAACCTGGAGAGTATTTCTCACCCCACTGTTTCCATGCGGCCATTGCGCCCTGCATGGAATCAACCAAGACTCCGTCGTTATCAAACAAGAGACCCTTGTAATAACTACGCAATCTGATCCTTCTTGGTGTTGCGCACTACCAAAGTGCGGTAGATACCAAACTCCGCCAGCGCGAGCAGGGTGATTGCGGGGAGCATCTTGCTGATGAACCAGGTCAGGTCAGCCGGCTTGATTGTTGGCATCAGAGCCTCAGTCATGCCTGGCTTATATTCAGGCCACTCTCTGAGCTCATCCACCGCGGTGGCACCGAAGGCAAAACTCATAATGGTGACAACCACTCCAAAGACGATGGTGATAACAAGGTTCAGGTTGACTGCCGCAATACCTCGCAACTTAGGCTTCGGCTCCAAAGGTCTGGCCAGTCTGACCTTTGCGGCAAAGCTGGTTCCGATGATGATCGAGGTTGCAATGATGGCCTGGATAACCACCCAGATCCAGACATCCAATGTGGTTCTGGTGGTGTCATAGACCACTAGTCCCAGGATCACCGCAATAGCGGTTCCAATAATTGGCGAGGCGTAGGCAAAGCCGACATAGCGCTGCAGCTTCGAGCGCTCCTCATCTTTTTCGGTGTTTTCAAGATCCGGTGCATCTTGACGGAAGACAAATGCAAACAGAATCAGGGTCACAACCATGATGGTGGCAAGCACGATTGGGACATATACGCCGAAGATGCGAATCAGTGCCGGCACGTCGCGGGAGTCATAGTTATTGAAAGCACCCAGGAAGTTACCGATCGCAAACACCGCACCGGCTACCAGAGCGACAATCACGGCAAGGTTGTTCAGGCGGTGCGAAGACTTGGCGAGCGCGGTGTCATTTTCGTTGCGAAGCTTTAGCGCTCGTCTTTGACCCCAGAGTGAGAAGCCCGAGAAGATTGCGATGCCGCTGAGGAATAGGTAGGTGGAAACCTGAACCTGGGGCTCGGTGAGCAGCTGGCCGTTATCGCCATACTGCGGATACGGATAGAACAGATCCGTGTAGATGGCTGTGATGAAGAAGATCCAGCCAAGAGTTAGACCAATCAGGGGCAAGATGACTGAGAGCTTTACTGCCTTTTCGTGGTTCATGCTCTAAGCCTAGACTTACCGCATGATTTTGGTAATTGGTGAAGCTCTCATTGACCTAATTGGCAAGGCCGACGGCGATGGTAAGTATCAGGCCGTGGTCGGTGGAGCAAACGCCAATGTCGCGCTGGCGCTAGCTCGACGCGGTGAACCACAAAAGTTCTTGGGTCGAATCTCGACTGATGGCTTTGGACAGATGATCAGACATCGCCTGGCCTCAAATGGAGTCGATCTTTCGCTTTCGGTCTCGGCCAGCGAGCAGACCTCTTTGGCGGTAGCCACAATTGGCCAAGGCGGTGGCGCGAGCTACAGCTTCTACCTAAATGGCACCGCCGATTGGGCATGGGCTGAGAACGAACTACCCACTGTGTCAGAGGTCAGTGCTCTGGGAGCTAGCTGCGTGCAGTATGGCTGTCTAACCATGGCGGTAGAGCCTGGCAGCAGCGTGGTAAGCAATTGGCTCGCTGGTCTATCTGGTCTAACCCGCTCGCACGATCTAAACATTCGCTCGTCTCTCGGTTTTGAAAGAGAGCGCGAGCTGGAGCGAGTGCTAAAGATCAATGACTACTCGGACATCATCAAGGCATCCGATGCAGATCTCTGGTGGCTGTTCGACTTGGCCGATGGCTCCGACATCGATGAGATTGCTCACGCCTGGAGTGATGGTGGTCGCCTAGTTGTGATCACTCGCGGTGGCGATGGTGCATCGCTTTACCGCGGCGGCAGACGCATTGATGTTTCTGCCCCAAGAATCTCCCTGGTTGACACAGTCGGAGCCGGGGACACCTTCATGGCAAATCTGCTCGGTGAACTTAGCTCCAGGGGTGCCTTAGGTGATAACCCACGAGAGCGACTGGTCGACCTAAATGAGGATGAGCTAATCGCCGCTGCCCACTTTGCTGCTGTAGCGGCAGGGTTAGTTTGCGAGCGACAAGGTTGTGAGCCGCCAACTAAGGCTGAGGTTCAGGCTCTACTTGGCTAATTGGTAGTTTGGCCTCAAATACAATCGGGCCCGCTCCGCGCAGTGAATACTCCAGGGTCAGCTCGGCGAAGATCTGGCTACCAAGACCAAAACTGGAGCGTTGAATAGCCGAGCCATCATTTTCAATCCTGAGATCAATTAGCTCTGAGCTTGAGTCGATGTCGATCTTGATCCGTTGTGGTTGGCCGTGTTTGATGGCATTGTTCACAGCCTCGCGCAGCACCTCGAGGGTGCAGTAGGCAGTGCCAGAGTTTTCGGCCAAAATTTGCGAGGCTCGGGCACTCACCTGATAGTTGATGTCACAGGTTGAATCCCACAGTTCACAGATCTGCTCGACCAAATCTTCGAAGCTTTCACCTGCCAAGTAATCCTCGCGGCCCAGCTTTGAAAGAGCGTGGTCGATGTCTTGTTTTACTCGGTCGAGATCTTGCTCGGTGGGGTGCTCCAGCTGAGCAAGACGCATGGCACTGGCGTTGAGCGCGGCCTGCACTGAACCGTGGAGCTCGGTTGCCAAAGTTTTTTGGCTGAGCCAAACTCGCTGTCGAAGTTTGGTGTTCAGAAGACGTAGATCCTCAACCACCTGCTCCAACTCTTGAATTGAGCGATCACGCTGCAGACCAGTAACCGCAAGTCCAAACATCAAGGTCATGGTCACAATAAAGAAGGCAATAGCTTGGGTCACAATTCTCGGCGGCAGTTCCAGGATCGGGAACGCAGTCAGCAAACTGACGCTGAACCCCAGTTGAAAAGCAACGACCAGCGATAGTGCAAAGGCTACGATCAACGGCAGCTCTCGATTACCAAGAAGCTTTCGCCAAAGCCAGATTTGCGAGCTAAACAGCACCAGCGCGGCTGCCAAAACCAGCAGCGCAATGAAGGGGCCCGACAGCACTGACGCCGTGGAGTAGCTCATGATCAAGATAAATGGAATCAGGGTTCCAAGCTGCAGCACTCGGTTGAATGAGATGTGGCTTGGTAGCACGAACTGTCCCAGTTGAGTCAGTTGAGTCTGTGATTTAGAGAGAGTTGGGAGCTCAAAACTCTTGGTTAGGTTGTGGGAAAGCGGCCTGACCACGTTGTCATTTAGCTCGCGCAGTGCCTGGATAGCTCGCGAGGCGTTCTTGGAAAGCTGGGCGTCACGAAGTAGCTTTCCCAACTCCCAAACTGCGGGGATGATGCTCTCTCTAACGCGAAGGATTTGCGCATCCCGCAATCGGACCAACTCGCCTTCAAAGCTGCGTTTTGAAAACTCAAGGTTCTCGCGCTCCAGCTCGAGCTCCGCTGCCAACTGCCGTTGAGCCAGGTGGGCGGCCACCAGAGAATTCATCAACAGATAGACAGTCAGCGTGAAAACCGGGCCGCCAACTAAGCGAAAGCCAAGATCCGAAGGTGGCACCATCTCAAGGGCACCGCCCGCCACCATGAATGTCGCGCCTCGAAAAAAGCCGGCCAAAACCAAAATCCCCGCAACGGTTATTGGCCGGGGTTTTTGCCAGCTGGACTTTCCCAGCAATTGCGAAAGCCCTTCGATGGTGATGATGGTGACAGCCAGAGCCAAAGATGTGAGCACAAGCCATGGGGCTGGCTCGCCACCGAGCCGGGGCAGATCAAATGCCACTCCAACACCCATGGCTGGAAAGCCAAACAAGATGTGGGTGCGCCAGTTAAGAGACTTGCTATCCCCCAGAGACTGCCAAGCGGTTTGCTGTTTAGGCAACCGTCTCAACCTGGGATCTGAGTTGGTGATAGCGAGCAGTCGCTTCCACTCTTGGGTTCGAGCCCTTGGGGTCGATCTCCAAGACCTCGAAAATTCTGGTCAGCATGCCCTCGACCGCTCTAACGGTGGTCCCGCGCAGGGCCGCAATCTGCGCGTTGGTTTTGCCCTCGGCAACCAACTGCAGGGTGTTGATCTGGCGCTGAGATAGCGCAGAGAATGGCCGATTCGAGGCAAGATCGTGTCGGTACTGCTTGGTAACTCGATCGCGAAGCACTGCCTCAATCGCTTCAACCAACTCGGCACCGGTGTTGATTGCAGTCTTACGAAGATAGGCCTGGTTCTTCTTTACCGTGGCAGCGTCTTTGCCACCAAATCTTGGATCGGGGAGATTCGTTAGAAAAACCACTCCCACCTCGGGAGACAACACTGTAACTGCCTCAGCCAGGTCAAACCCGTTTGGTCCTGGGCCCAACTCAATGTCGATCACCATGGCGTCTGGATCCATGACTTTCACTGATCGCATCGCGTCAGCGGCATTAGCTGCAGTGGTGACCACAAAGCCGGCACCCTCGACTGCTTTGGCCAACAGGTCACGCATGAGTGGTTCATTCTCGACTACGAGGACATGCCTCAGAGCCTTAAAGTCTGCCTTGACCACAGTGATCACTTTCTCCAGAAATTCCTTAGAGAGTTTAGAGGGGATTGGGTGTGTGCGAAACCGGAACTTTTGCTCCAAATTGTCACACCGTGGGTAGAAACTAACTCCATGAGAAAACGGGGTAACACGCTCAGTTTCGATTCTCGAGACTTGATGCGTTCGCAGTGCGAACACTGCACCAGAGTTGCAACCGCACGCGAACTGGGGGTCTCAGGGGTTCGCGAGCTGGTAGAGCAGTTCTACAAGGCACCAGACAATCTGGCTATCCGATACGGCATGCGCTTTGAATCTCAGCTCGAACAGGAGCTGATTTTCAACCTTGGTGATCTGGTTCAAGCACCAAACACAAACTCACTCGATGCCACCTTAGATCTGGCTGCCAGTGGAGTCCCGGTGATCTATCAGGGCACTGTGTTTGGAGGTTCCGGTGAGCTTCCATTTTCAGGTCGACCAGACTTTTTGGTCCGCGGCGATTACGAATTGGTGTTTAGCGATTCTGGTCTATCCGCAGTACAAATCGGACCGAGAGAAGATGGCTACACCGCTTGGGACGCCAAGCTCTCCACAACCGCCAAGCCTGAATATCAAAATCAGGTTGCCCTGTATGCAGATGCGCTCAGAAGCCTCGGACTTGAATCTTCCAGGCCCCACGGTCTGATTCTTGGCTCTCGGGAGCTCGCAAGCTTTGACCCGCTGAGCCTGATTGGTCAGCTGATTCCTGCACGAGAGAAACTATTCGCCCAAATCAACGCCCTGATTGATGAGGATCCGCAGCGCCTTGAGGACATTGGATCGCTGGTTTGCGAGGCATCGAGCTACTGCGAACTTTGTGAGTACCCGCTACTTTGCGATCACATAAGGCGTCAGACCGGTCATCTGCAATTGATAGCCGGCATGACTCGGCCGCATCTCGAATCGCTGCATCGTGCAGGGGTGAAGACGGTTGCTCAACTCGCAGAATTCACCGGCGAAGCAGACAAGCTTTCCAAGGAGCAGCTTGAGAAGCTCTCGCTCCAGGCTCGACTGCAAAATCACTTCTACCAATCTGGGGAGCATGCTCACGAGATCATCTCTCGCGATAGCTTGGACCAACTTCCCGCGCTAAACCCTGGTGATATCTTCTTCGACCTAGAGGGATTCAGCTTCTTTGATCAGCCTGGAGGGCTCGAGTATCTATTTGGGTTCACCTCGGTCGAATCTGGTGAAGCGTTTCATTACCGATGGTCGGATGACCGAGTGGAAGAAAAGGAAGCCTTTGAGTGGTTCATGCGCGATGCCCTAGATCGGCAGCGCAACTACCCAGGTTGCAAGATATACCACTATGCAAATTACGAGCAGGCTGCACTCAAGCGACTGGCCGAGCGATTCGGTGTTTACCAGCAAGAGGTAAATCAACTCCTCGCCGATGGGGTCTTCATCGATCTGTACAAAGTCGTCAAGAGTTCACTGGTGATATCCCAAGAGAGTTACAGCATCAAAAAACTTGAGGCATTTTATGGATTCGACCGCGGCTCCGATGTCAAAGAGGCCATGGGATCGATGGAGTACTACAACCAATACCTCGAACTACTAGCCGATGACTACCCTGCCGCAGAAAAGCTAAAGCGCCAGGTGATCGCATACAACCAAGAAGATTGTGCGAGCACGCTGGCGCTCTACAGCTGGCTAAAAAGCCTTTAGCTGAAGCTTGCTACATCAAGTGCAATGCCAGGACCGAAAGTGGTCGCAACGGCACCCTTGAGTAGGTACTTACCCTTTGAGGTAGAAGGCTTTAGACGAACGATCTCGTCCATAGCTGCGTTCAGGTTCTCAGCTAGCTGAGCCTGGGTAAAGCTTGCCTTACCGATTACAAAGTGCAGGTTCGACTGCTTGTCGATGCGGAAGTCGATGCGACCACCCTTGATGTCGGTCACTGCCTTGGCGGTGTCCATGGTTACGGTTCCAGTCTTTGGGTTTGGCATTAGGTTACGAGGACCTAGAACCTTACCTAGACGACCGACCTTACCCATCAGGTCAGGGGTTGCAACTGCAGCGTCGAAGTCGGTCCAACCGGCCTCAACCTTTGCAATTAGGTCGTCAGATCCAACCTCATCCGCTCCGGCCTCACGCGCTGCGTCTGCTGCGGCACCGTTAGCAAACACGATTACGCGGGCGACCTTTCCAGTTCCGTGTGGCAGCGAGACAGTGCCACGGATCATCTGGTCGGCCTTGCGAGGGTCCACTCCAAGCTTGAGTGCAACCTCGACGGTTGAGTTGGTCTTCTTACCAGCGGTCTCGATTGCTAGAGCTGCTGCCTCTTCGGCGTTGTACAGCTTGCCAGCTTCGATCTTTGCTGCGGCCTCTAGATAGGCCTTTGAGCGCTTTGCCATTCTGCTATTCCTTACTTGGTCACAGTCCGTGGTTTGCCCGGGGTAGCTCCCCGATCCCACGACTTATTGGTTTTTGAGTTTTGTTTACTGCTCTACGGTGATGCCCATTGAGCGAGCGGTTCCAGCAATGATCTTTGCTGCGGCGTCGACGTCATTCGCGTTTAGGTCTGACATCTTGGTCTCAGCAATCTTGTAAAGCTGGTCCTTCGATAGCTTCGCAACCTTCACGGTGTGAGGGGTCGCGCTGCCCTTTGGAACTCCCGCAGCCTTCTTGATTAGCTCAGCAGCTGGTGGGGTCTTCAGGACGAAGGTGAATGAACGGTCTTCATAAACGGTGATCTCAACCGGTACTACGTTGCCGCGCTGGTCAGCGGTGGCGTTGTTGTACTGGGTGCAGAACTCCATGATGTTTACACCGTGCTGACCTAGAGCAGGACCGATAGGAGGTGCTGGGTTAGCAGCGCCAGCCTGGATCTGAAGCTTGATCAGTCCGGTGACTTTCTTCTTGGGTGCCATTTGTCTTTTTCTTTCCTATTAGTTCAGTGGGCCGACCTGGTCAAAGGACAGCTCTACTGGTGTCTCGCGCTCGAAGAGCGATACCAAAACCGTGACCTTGCCAGACTCTGGCTTGATCTCGGAAATGGTTCCAGGTAGTCCGGCGAAGGAGCCATCCTTGATCAGGATGGATTCGCCGACCTGGAAGTCGATCTTTACCGGGATGCTCTTGCCCTTGGCCTTGCCCGAGGAAACCTGGGCCTTGGCGCTCTTGACTTCCTCTGTCTCCTCTGGGGTAAACAGTGGCTTGAGCATCTCGAATGCCTCGTTTGGACGAAGCGGGGTTGGGTGCTGGCTGTTGCCAACGAAGCCAGTGACGGCTGGGGTGTGACGAACAAGTGACCAGCTGTCCTCGTTCATCTCCATGCGAACTAGTACGTAACCAGGGATGCGAACCTTGGAAACTAGCTTGCGAGAACCATTGCGGATCTCGATGGTCTCTTCCATCGGAACCTCAACCTGGTGAACATCGTCGCCACCAGCAAGCTGGGTCTTACGAGTCTCAATGTTTTGCTTTACGCGACGCTCATATCCAGCGTAAGAGTGAACCACGTACCACTTGCCTGGCTGCTCGCGCAGCTCCTGGCGGAACTTGCGGTATGGGTCCTCGGAGTCCTCAACGACGACCGGGGCTACCTCAGCGGGAGCCTCTTCGATCTGGAAGCCCTCTAGCTCCTCAACTGCTTCTTCGGCAGCTGCTTCGAGGTCAAGCTCATCTAGATCAACGTTCTCGTTTACCGAGTCTTCGGCTAGCTCTACTGGCTCACCAGCATCACTGAAATTTAGGTCAGACACTTAATCCTCTTTATTCTGCAAACACGAAAGTTACGACGTTTAGGAAGGCCCAGTCCAAGACTGAGATCAGCACCATCACAACAGCTACGAAGCCGAGCACTACACCGGTGTAGTTGATGAGTTCCTTGCGGGTTGGCTTGGTGACCTTGGATAGCTCCTGGAGCACCTGGCGCACAAATAGCGAGGCACGCTGGAATGGGTTCTTTGCCTTAGCCGCATCCGCTTTCGCGATTTCGACTAGGTCTTCCGAAGCCTTCTCGTTCTCTTCTGCCATTTACTGACCTTCTTTCTGCGCAGGGCGGACAGGACTCGAACCTGCAACTTGCGGTTTTGGAGACCGCTGCTCTACCAATTGAACTACCGCCCTAAAGTTGCCATCGCCATCAACCGTGAACAGGCACGAGGCTTGGTTTCAAGTGCCACCTGAAGAAGACACACTTCTAGATTGGAAATCTATTTAGTGAATTTTCGCCAGATTAGTTTTCGGCAGATGTCAACTTGAGAAAGTTTAGGCCCTTAAACGCAATCCCGCAACGAGTATTTCGCTAGCTCTGGCGCGAGATACCAAGGTATCCTTGCCCCATGTCGAAATCCCGCATCTCCGCCAGAATTCAAGCCATCGCCGAAAGTGCAACCCTGAAGGTTGACGCTAAGGCTAAAGCCCTCAAGGCTGAGGGCAAAGACATTATTTCCTACGCCGCTGGAGAGCCCGACTTTCCAACCCCAGCCCACATCGTTGAGGCTGCTGTTGCAGCGGTTAGAGATCCCAAAAATCACCGCTACACCCCGGCAGCTGGTTTGCCAGAGCTGAAGGATGCAATTGTTGAAAAGACCAAGCGCGACTCTGGTACCGAAGTAACTGCAGCTCAGGTAACTGTTACCAACGGGGGCAAGCAGGCGGTTTATCAGGCATTCGCCGTTGTGGTTGACCAAGGTGATGAGGTTCTGGTCCCGACTCCTTACTGGACCACCTACCCTGAGGCAATAAAGCTTGCCGGTGGCAAGCAGGTTGACGTATTCGCGGGCAGCGACCAGGACTACAAGGTCACCGTTGACCAGCTAGAAGCGCACTACACCGATAAGACCAAGGCCCTTCTAATGTGCTCACCCTCGAACCCAACCGGTTCGGTTTACTCAAAAGAAGAACTTCAGGCCATTGGTGAGTGGGTTGCTTCGAAGGAGAACCTGTGGGTTATCTCCGACGAGATCTATCAAAACCTCACCTATGACGGGGTTTATGCACACTCCATCACTGAGCTGGTTCCTGAACTTGCCGATCGCACCATCATGGTCAACGGAGTTGCAAAGACCTACGCCATGACCGGGTGGAGACTTGGCTGGATGGTGTCACCGCTAGATGCAGCGAAGGCAGCGAACAACCTGCAGTCACACCTGACCTCGAACGTTTCCAACATCTCGCAGCGCGCCGCTCTGGCTGCCTTGACTGGCGACCAGCAGCCGGTGAGAGACATGCTTGCAGCCTTTGATCGTCGTCGAAAAGTTGCTGTCGCTGAGCTAAACAAGGTCCCAGGATTTGTGACCCCAACCCCCAAGGGTGCGTTCTACGTGTACTCCGATGTCAGTGCTTTGATCGGCAAGGAGTTTGGTGGGGTCAAGATAAACAGCTCACTAGACCTATGCGACTATGCGCTCGATGCTGCAGGGGTTGCGATGGTTCCCGGTGAGGCTTTTGGCCCCTCCGGCTACATCCGCATGAGCTATGCCCTTGGAGATGACCAGCTACTAGAGGGTATTCAGCGTCTACAGAAGCTGTTTGGCTAAAAGCCAATCAGGTTTGGCTCAGGGATCAGGTTGATTCCCCACCTAGCTGCAACTCGTTCTTGGACATAGCGAGCCAGCTGCAAAATCTCCTCCGCGCTGGCTCCCCCAGTGTTGGTGATTGCGAGTGCATGCTTCTGCGAGATTGCGGCCTTTGAACCTGGAAGGTGGTAACCCTTCGGGATGCCGGCGTGCTCAATGAGCCAGCCCGAGGAAATCTTGACCTGTGATTCGTCTTCCATGCGCCAGCGCTGCATGTCCTCTGGAAACTCCAAGGACTTGCCATAGCTGATGATTGGGTTTGTAAAGAAACTGCCGCAGCTAACGCTGTTTGGATCCTCAGGCCTTACCACCATGCCCTTGGAGCTCCTTAGCTCGATGACTACATCTCGCACCTGACGAAGCGGTAGCTGCGATCCGTAAGGAGCACCGACGTGGTTCGTGATCTGGCCCGATGCCATTGGAACCGAGAGCCCGCCGAGTTTTTTGAGTTCAAACTCGACCCAGCCAATCACTCCCCTTAGGCCATGCTTCAAAGCTGAGTCTCGGTATGAGAAGTTGAAAAAACTGGCTGGTTTGATCTCAACCTCGTGAGTCTCTGAATCTAGAAACTCAATCTGAGTGATTACTTGGGCAACCTCTTGGCCATAACCACCAACGTTTTGGACCGGGGTTGCTCCGACCGTTCCGGGGATTCCACTCATTGCCTCGATGCCTGCATAGCCGTGCTCAACTGCCCAGGCAACAAACTCGTCCCAACTCTCGCCAGCCTGAACTCGCACCAGAACTTTTTCATCGTCCTCGTGAACAATCTCAAGACCTCGGTTTGCAACCAAGATCACGTTTAGCTCAGAAACATCGTCTGCAAACACCGTGTTTGACCCACCCGCCAAGATGTGGTGAGGTTCGTCACTTAGCCAAGCTGACTTAGCAGCTCCGTAAAGCTCCTGTGTGCTTTCGCAGCGCTGCAAAGACTTTGGTGTCCCACCCACCTGCATGGTGGTGAGGGTTGACAGCGCAACAGGTTCAACAAAACTCAAAGCTGCACCCAGACCTGTGCCTTGCCCAGCACGTTGTTCTCCTCAAACGAGGTGGTTAGATCGAGTCTTGCCTTGCGATTCTCCGCATCTAGCTGAGCAACTGTTGCTGAGACCTTGACCAGAGCGTAGCCATAAGGAGGAACCACCACTGGCTTAGTGAAGCGAACTCCATAGTCAAGTACCTTGCCGGCATCTCCTAGCCATGAGACCACAGGCTGAACTGAGACTCCCATGGTGAGCATGCCGTGAGCTAGCACTCCCGGTAGTCCGACCGCTTGGGCAATATCGTCGCGGTAGTGGATGGTGTTGAAATCACCCGAGGCTCCGGCATAGCGCACCAGGGAGTCCCGCGAGAATTTATATTCCGACGCAGCAACCTGCTGACCGACTTCTAGCTCTTCGAACCTTGGCATTACTCACCCCTCACTACGAGAGTGGATATTGCAGTGCAAACGAGCGAATCGTTCGCGTCAAAAATCTTGGTTTCAAAGGTGACCATGTGGTTACCACCAAGGCTCTTTACGCTTGCAACCTCTAGTTCACTGGTCAACTCATCGCCGGCAACGATCGGTCTTTCGTAAACAAATCTTTGGTCTCCATGAACCACTCTTGAGAAGTCGATTTTGGCCTCGGGGTCCGCGAGCACCACTTGCAGAGACTGCTCCTGAATTACCACCGGAAAAGTCGGTGGCACAACAAGATCCGAGTAACCATTTGATCTTGCGTAATCGAGATCGAGTGACTCGTGTCCTGCCATGACGGCCTTGGCGAATTCTCTAACCTTTTCGCGTCCAACTAAATACCTCGGAGTGCGCGGATAGCGCTTGCCCTGAATCTCTGGATTGACCATGAGTAAAGGCTAGCCCAACCCCGGACAGCGGTGATGGTCTTCATTCATAAATGTGTGAACGGTATAGTAAAGAGTGTGTGAATGGTATAGTAGGTAGCGTGTGAATGGTATAGCAGGGAGGATCCTTGAAGCAGCGAATTATCTGTGATGCTCTTAAGAAACTTTTGGAACAAACCCCTGCCGTGATTCTTGATGGACCCCGTGGCGTTGGAAAAACAACGCTTGGGGTTGCTCAGGCAAGGACTACCCTGAACCTTGAGATTCCTGCACTGCGTAACTTGGCTCAACAGCAGCCAGATGAACTACTAGTAACCGAGGAGCCAATCTTCATAGATGAGTGGCATCTTGCACCGGAGATTATTGCCGGTGTGAGGAGGTCGGTTGACCGGAACCGGACTCCTGGGCGATTTCTATTAGCAGGCTCAGGATCACGTCCACTACCCCATTCTGGAGTGGGCCGAGTGAATACCCTTCGAGTTCGACCACTGCTACTTCAGGAGCGAGATCGCGCCGATGTAAACATCTCGCTAGTTGACATTGCAGCAGGGGCGAGGCCTGAAATAAAGAGTTGTTCGCTAGCCCTCGTCGACTATGCGAGAGAAATTGTGGTTTCCGGATTTCCGGCCTTCACGGACCTAGATGAAAAAGTGGCTCAAAACGAGTTGGATTCCTACATCCAAATACTCATCGCGTCTGACACTGAGGCGTCAGGCATTGAGGTGCGTAGACCTCAGCTACTAAGACATTGGCTTAGGTCATATGCATCTGCGACAGCAACGCTCTCAAGTCTCGAAAGCATTCGGTTGACTCAGGGACCAGATGCGGGACCCAGCAAAGTGACCGCCCTGAACTATCTAGAGATGATGCAGATGCTTCGAATTATTGAACCTGTTGAGGCATTCAGTCTTTCTACCGGGCCGGCACGGAGGGTCTCGGGATCACCAAAGCACCAACTGGCCGATCCAGGGCTTGCAGCGGCACTGCTCGGAGTTGGATCGAGACAGCTCCTAAATGGACTCGTCACTAATGGAGATCGACTGGTCTTTGCTCAACTCTTCGAGTCTTTAGTCGCGCTGCATTTGAGAGTCTTTGCAGACCTGAATCAATACCGCCTGTATCACTACCGCGAGTGGGATGGCAGACGTGAAGTTGACTACATTCTTGAAAGTCGCGACGGCAAGCTCCTGCTAATCGAGGTCAAGCTGAGCACTCCTAATCCAGGTGAGCACAGACACCTAAACCAGCTAGCCGAGCAACTTGGGGATGCCGTTTTGGGAAAACTCGTAATTACCGCTGGGGGTCAGAGTGTTACGTCGAAAGATGGAGTGGTTGTGCTACCGCTCGGGTCAATTAGGTTTTGATTGGTAGCTGAGGCGGGGCACGATCCCGCGACCTCACGATTATGAGTCGTGCGCTCTAACCAACTGAGCTACTCAGCCATGCACTGCAGCGAGAGACTCACTGTCGAACGAGCCCCGAGACAGGATTGAACTGTCGACCCCTTCCTTACCATGGAAGTGCTCTACCACTGAGCTATCGGGGCGAAGCCAAAAGGCAACCGCAAAAGATTAGCACTAGCGGTGGGCGCTAGGCAAACGCCAAATCTGAAAATCTAATGAGACAGATTCGTAACGAATTTTGCTTCCCACTACTCGAAGTTCTCCGCTGCCAAATAGGTTCACCGCATTCTCCGCGCCAGAGAGTGCATCTCGTGGAATCTCTATCTTGCGGTCTTTACCGCGGGTCGCAATCACCAAGACCGACTCAGTGCGGTTCTCTCGAACAAAGACGATGGCTTCATTTGAGCTGTAGAGCCAGCGCAGCGAACCATCGACCAAAGCCTTGTGCTTTTTACGAATTCCAGCGAGCCTCGAATAGGTCTCAATCATGCTCTTGTCGTACTCGCGCTCCCCGTTCCAAGGAATCGGGGTTCTGGAGTTTTCACCGACCCAACCATCGAGGCCAAACTCATCACCGGCAAAGATCATCGGGATTCCCGGGAAGGTGAATTGCAAACCTGCCGCCACTCGTTGCGACCCAGGAATAGTGAAGGTCTTGAATCTTCCAGTGTCATGAGTGTCGAGTGCGTTCAGGTTGTGCATCCTGACGTGCCAAGGGAAGGTGCCCGCAAACAAATTGTGCAGTTTCACAAACTCGTGTCCGGTGATCTCTTTTCGACCAGGACCCAACTGATTCTCTTCGCGCTTCTCTTTGGGGTTCCAGAAAAAACGCCAGGTTGGCCTCGTGAAGTTCGCATATGTCATCGTGGATTGGTAGGTGTCACCCTCAACAAACTCGGAGGCATCAGAGGTGAATTCACCGATCAAGAAGGTTTCTTTAGAAACCTCGTCCATGGTCTTGCGAATCATTTGAGCAACCTCACGATTGAGGTTCTCCTCGCGGATCTGACCGGTCATGTTCGCCACATCGATGCGCCAACCATCTAGCTTGTATGGCGCCTTCAACCACTTTGCTACGACGGACTGTTTGCCCTGCACAAACCTGCTGCGAAGTTCTTCTGAGTTCCAGTTGAACTTGGGAAGCGATGGCACTCCCCACCAAGAGTCGTACTTGGTGTTTTTGTCTTGGAAGTAGTAAAACTCACTCTCTGGAGCCTTGGGGTTTCGATAGGCGGCCAGGAACCACTCGTGCTTGTCACCGGAGTGATTTGCAGTCAGATCCCCCATCACCTTTAGGCCCATTTCGTGGGCCTTTTTCACCAGTGAAACCAGAGCCTTGTTCCCGCCCAGTAGCGGATCTACCTCGTCAAAACTTGAGGCGTCGTAGCGGTGATTGGAACCAGCTGGAAAGAACGGGGTCAAATACAAAATTGTTGCGCCGAGTTTTTTGAGGTGACCCAGGTGCTCTTCGATGCCCTTTAGGTCACCCCCGAAGAACTGCTCAGAAACGCCTGCTCCCGCACCGATGACATCGTCACCCCAATCTTTGGGTATTGCCCAAGCGGGCAGCTTGCGCTTATCTGCCTCGGCACTTTTTGCAAAGCGATCTGGGAACACCTGGTATAGGACCGAACCAGTTGCCCACTTTGGCACCGCAAGGTAGCTGTTTATTTTGAAATCGTCGCGATCAGGCTGATCAATCTCATGCAGGTCGGTTGCGTTGAGCCAATAGCTAAATCCGTCCTCAAGTTCGATTAAGAATCGATAGTGCACCTCGGGGTTATACATGGTGATAACACCCTCGTACCAATCCCAGCCGTGACGGGTGTAGAGCTTTTTGAAAGGCGCAGTCATGAATGCTTCGCCGGAATCGCTCTGCCTCGCTGCCACCAGCTTGACCTTGCCAATTGACTGATGGATTCGGATCTTGAGCTTCACCTTGTCGCCAACCTGCGGCTTCTGGTTCTGAACGTAGAGCGAAGAACCATCATGATGAGGCCTAAGTGCCAAATTCAGAGCCATTAGCCACTCACTTTCGCTAGGTCTTGAACCATAAGGTCCCAGGTAATTTGAGGATCTTCATCTGAGGTCAAGATTGTGTTGAGAGTCTTGCTCCAAGGAGCCCAGGTGTTCTGCATTAGTGGAGAAGACGGCAGCACCACACTCCAGGCGGCGGCTTTGGCAAATCCCGCAATCACCGGATCCTCGATGCTCGAGATAACCTCGGCCTTGGCTGGGACTCGACCAGTCTGCTTGTAAATCAAGAGCTGAGTTGCAGAGTTTGAGAAGTACTCGGCGACCTTCTTGGCTTGATCTTGGTTCTGGCTCGTTGCCGAAACAAACACGGCGCGTGAGGTTGCAAATGACAGCGGCTGGGCTCCACCAACCGATGGGAAATCGTAAACGCTCACCTTGAAATTAGCGCGATTCAAGATTTCTGACAGTGCCCAGGGGCCGGTGAGGAGGCACGTCTCCTGACCGTCTACGAATGCCGCGATTCCAGCGGAGTAATCCAGAGCGATAAATAGGTTCTTGTTTTCTCCAAGCCAGGCAGCGAACTCTTTGGAACGGCTTGCCCCAAGTCCAGAGGATTCAACCCAGTCGCCGCTCTCATCAAGCTCGAGCGGATAGGCCTCAAACGATGACTGAATTGGGAACATCGTGTAGGGATCACCACCTGGGGTGACAATCACGTTGTAACCAGCATCGGTGAGCTCGGATAGTGATCCTGGTTGAGACTTCAGCTCATCACCATTGCAAACCAAAGCAAGGGACTCGATGGCATAAGGAATTCCATAGAGCTGCCCCTGGTAGCTAGCACCCTGCAATACCCGCGGCTCGAATCCTGAGCGGTTCGGCTCACCCAAACTCACCAGCGACCCAGCTTGAGCCAACCGGTCGGTCCACTCCGTGGAACCGATAAATATATCTGGTGCTCCGGAGGCCAGCTCTGCCTCGACCTGGTAGAAGTCCTTTTCAACAACGTTCAGGGTTCCGCCAACGTCTTGGGCATACTGCTCAGCGAGTGTGTTTGCAACATCTTTGAGCTCAGCATCGACCCAGATTGTCATCGCAGCTCCATCGGTGGCGGCTGCGGTCTGAGACTGCACCGGGGCATCGGCTTGCGAACATCCAGCGAGCGCCAAAATCGAAACCGAAAGCAGGGCTAGCTTGGTGGCAGTACTTTTTCGCACAGCGATATCGTGTCAGACGAAAGCGAGATTAGGGCTTAGCCCTTGACTGCGCCGCCGGCCAAACCTGAGACGATGTAGCGCTGGAGCGATAGGAAGATGATCACAATCGGAATCGAAGCCAAGATCGATCCAGCTGCGAATGCTCCCCAGTTCTCTGAGTACTGACCGGCAACAAACTGCTGCAGTCCAACTGCAACGGTTCGTACATCCATGTCAACCAAGAAGAGTCTCGCCAAGATGTATTCGTTGAAGGTACCGATAAAGCTAAGTAGCGTCACTACCGCCAACACTGGGGATGCCAGTGGAATAAAGATTTGCCAATAGGTCTGCATCTCCGATGCACCATCGATCTTGGCTGCCTCGTCGATTTCGATTGGGATCGAGTCAACAAATCCCTTGAGTAGCCAGATATTTACACCCATCGCTCCACCTAGATAAACCAGGATTAGACCGGACTGAGTTCCGAGTCCAAACTCAGGAGCAAAGTTTCCAATGCCCTCCATGATGATGTAAATCGCGGCAATCGCCAGGATGGCGGGGAACATCTGAATCAGGAGGAGGGCCTGAAGACCAAACTTCTTACCCTTGAATCTCAAACGACTAAACGCAAACGCTGAGGCAGCACCAATCACAACCGAAAAAACCGAAACCATGCCAGCGACCACAAGTGAGTTCCAGACCCAGGTCAAAAACGGAATTGTCGGGTCATTGAACAACTTGTCGTAGTTCACAAACGAAATCTCATTTGGGATAAATGAGGTCAGCTGCAGGGATCCGGAAGACGCGAACGAGGTCACGATGACCAGGTAAAGCGGAAACGCAGCAAACAAAACCGCGAACATCGCCACACCGTGGCGCCATAGGTTTTCTTTTAGCCACTTCATTAGATGAACTCCTCCAAGACCTTGGATCGTCTTATGCCGTAGAGCGAGATTGCCGCTACGAGAATGAAGATCACGACCGAAATTGCAGATGCCAAACCGAGATCCTGGACCTGAGATCCAAAGGCAATCTTGTAGGTGTAGCTGATCAAGATATCGGTTGCTCCAGCGATCTCGCCATCCAGATCGCTTCTTGGACCACCTCCGGTGAGCAAGAAGATCAGGTTGAAGTTATTGAAGTTGAAAGCAAATGATGCAATCAACAGCGGAGTCAGCATCTTCAAAAGAAGCGGCAGTGTGATCTGCCAGAAGATCTGACGACTGGATGCTCCGTCGATTCGAGCGGCCTCCGAAAGCTCACCTGGAATCGCCTGCAGAGCTCCGTTTGAAATCAGATAGAAGTATGGGAAACCAAGCCAAAGGTTCACGATGATGACCGCGGCTCTAGCGAAGTTTGGATCTAGGAACCAGGCAATCTTGGTTCCCAGCAAAGCGTTGATTGCACCGAACTCGGTGTCGAACATACCTCCCCAGATCAGGATGCTCATGATCGATGGAACTGCGTACGGAAGGATGATGATGATTCGGTAAAAGCGACGACCGCGCAGTGGCTTGTCGAGTGCCAGAGCCACCAAAAGACCAAGTGCGAACTGAGTGAGCACGGTCAGCACCGAGAACACCATGGTCCAGATAAAGACACCCATGAATGGTTCGCGAACCTTTTCATCGGTCACCAGCGAAACGTAGTTCTCAAACCAAATCGGAGATCTCCAACCAGGGTTTAGCTTGTCCTCTGGGTCGTCGATGTTGGCGTAGTTACCGCGGCCGTTGTCGACATACTTGGCGCCGGTTTCGGCATGGGTGAAGCTGTCGGTTGCCTCGTCATAAACCAGACCTGGCTTTAGGGGGATCGCTACTTCAAAACCCTCGAGCGCCAGGAAGTACTCGCCGGGACCCGCGAACTTCAACTGGGCGAAAGCTTCGCCCTCCGCAGCCAGTTGGTCGTTATCAAATCTCGTGAATCCCTCGGCCTCAACCGCAATGCCAAGCTCAGGATCAATGGTGACCTGAGACTCATCGAGCGGGGTTAGTGATTCCTCGGTGGCGAGGAAAAATTCGCCCGACATATAGTCGGTAGCAAGTAGTGCTGGTTCGCCCTGGGAGTTCTCACCCACGATGACATCGAAAGTGAGACCGGAATCGTCGGGAACATAGGAGTCGGCAACAATGCGCTCGAGTGCCTGAGGCTTGTCTACATAGTTTCCAGTTTTGAACTGGAACCCGGACATTACCAATGTGTAGGCAATCGGCAAAACCACGAAAGCCGTGAGCAAGATAACGCCCGGAAGGAAGAACTTCATCGGGATAGAGATCTTGGTGAAGTAGACGATTGCCAGGGCAATCATAGAAAGTGCGATGAAGCCTGCGATCAGGCCTTCACCGGATGCGAATGCGCTCTGGGCCAATAGACCCAAAAGGGCCAGCGAAATGCTGACAAAGATGACTTTTGCAGTTACTGCCAGCTTGGTTCCGGTGAAGAGTTTCATGATTCCTAATTGCTTCTAAATGATGATGCTTCGGGGGTGGCTAGGCCACCCCCGAAGCACTTGCCCTCGAATTAGAGGATCTTTACTCCAGCAACAATGTTCTTCTTGAACAGGTTGTTTAGCTTGGAGACAGCGGTTCCAGGTGCAACCTTCTTTACTAGAACGTCGTTCCAGAATGAAGGTAGTGCGTCCCAGTAGGAAGCGTTGCCGGCAGAGCCGTTCAGGATTGCACCGATCTGTGGAACAGATGCGGATGCAGCTGCGCCTCCGAATCCCTTCTGAGCTGCAGAAGACTTAGCTGCTGCTGCCTTGTTGGCTGGTGGACGTAGCTCGAACTTCTGGTAGGCAACCTGGCCCTTCTCGGAAGCGAAGAAGTTGGCAAGCAGTGACTTAGCAGCTGCGTCGTTGCCGTTCTTCTCAGCGAAGGAGGTCAACATAGCACCGGACACGCTACCGAAGGCTGCACCGAAGGTGCCCTTCTTCACGCCAGGAACAGCCATCAGGTTGTTCATGGAGAAGCCCTTGTCTACGTAGTCCTTCCACTCCCAGTTACCGATGATGGCGTAAGGAACCTTGCCTGCAAGGAAGTTGTCCTTACATCCGGTGTCGGATGCTGGGAAGAAGCCGTTTGAAGCACCCTTTGAGTCGAGCAGGTACTTCTGGATGTTGGTAGCAACAGTCGCAGGAACTGGGTTCTGGCGAGTGTCAACTACTGCGTTGCGGATTGGGTAGGCGCCGCCACCAAGTGCGCTTAGCACTGAGTGAGCACCCCATGACATTCCACCACCAGCTACACATAGACCAGCCTTTAGGCCCTTGGAGGACTTGTTAGCTAGGTAGTAGTCGACCATCTCACCAAAGGTGGTTGGCTTCTTACCGGTTAGCTTGGTGTTTACAAGCATTGCAACGTTGTTCACGTCTACTGGTACACCGTAGATACGGTTCTTGTAGGTGAGGTCAAACCAGTTGTTTGGGTTGAAGTTCTTACGAACTGCAGCGGATGGGGTGTAAGGAGCTAGCTTGCCGTTACCTGCAAGGGTAGGCACCCAGTCGTTTGCACCGACGATTACGTCAGGTCCATCCTTGGTGATGTTGTCAACGGCAGCCTTCAGTGCGTCAAAGCTGGAGAAGGAAACAACCTTCACCTTGTAACCAGCTACCCACTCGCCACCCTTTTGGCTCTCTAGAGATCCAAGGGTCTTGACTAGGTTTGGACCGCGCTGGCCGTCAGCCCATACGGTAATGACCTTGTCCTCTGCGGAAGCAGGCAGTGCTCCCAACAAGGTTGAGGCGGCTAGACCGAGTGAAACGGCCAGGCCCACAATCTTCTTTGATTTCATTTCTCTCCTTTGTCGTCGAGGGATACGACGCGCACGATAAGTAAATCACTCTGTAAACGTTTACAGACAAGAAAAATAGTTATCCGACTTGTAACAAATTGATTACTTTCAATTAGCCTAATCGCAGTAAACAACTAGCTTTGACAGGTGCTGGAAAGCGATTACTTTTTGTAAGCGTTTACAGTTTTTGTTCTTTTTTTGGAAGGATTTCCCCATGACTCAGGGAGCCGAATGGTGGCGTTCAGCCGTCATCTATCAGATCTACCCACGGTCCTTTGCGGACGGCGATGGCGATGGCATGGGTGACCTCAAGGGCATCCGTGAGCGTCTACCGGAGCTTGCCAAGCTGGGCATCGATGCCGTTTGGTGCTCACCGTTTTTCCGCTCTCCTCAAAAGGATGCTGGCTACGACGTCTCCGATTACCGCGACATAGATCCACGCTTTGGAACACTGCAGGACTTCGATGATCTGGTCGCCGAGGGTAAAAAACTAGGAATTCGAATCATCGTCGACCTAGTGCCTAACCACTCTTCAGACCAGCACCCATGGTTTCAAGAAGCTTTGAAGTCGCCGAAGGGATCTCCGGCTCGTGAGCGCTACATGTTCAGAGACGGCAAAGGTCGCAACGGTGAACTACCTCCAAACAACTGGCCATCAGTATTTGGAGGTGCTGCCTGGACCAGAATCACCGAGCCAGATGGCACGCCAGGTCAGTGGTACCTGCACATCTTCGACTCGTCTCAGCCGGACTTCAACTGGGACAACGAAGAGGTTCGCGAGGAGTTCAAGGACATCCTGCGCTTCTGGCTAGATCGCGGTGCCGGCGGTTTCCGCATCGACGTCGCACACGGCCTGGTCAAGGAAAAGGGTCTGCCGGATGTAGAAGAGGCTTCCACCACCATGAGCGGTGAAGAGGAAACCAACAAACCAAAAGACCGCACCAAGCCGCACCCATTCTGGGGTCAGGAGGGTGTTCACGAGATCATTCGTGAGTGGCGCAAGGTCGTAGATGAGTATGACGACCGCATCATGGCCGCAGAAGCCTGGGTGTTGCCGCTATCCAGAATGGCCAAGTGGGTGCGTCAAGACGAGTATCACCAGAGTTTTAACTTCGGTTATCTCGAAGCGCAATGGAAGGCGGAGCAGCTCAAGCAGGTTGTCTCTGAGTCGCTGGTTGAGTTTGGCAATGTTGGTGCACCTAGCACCTGGGTGCTTTCTAACCACGATGTCATTCGTCACGCCACCAGATTTGCCTACGACCAGGTTCCTAAGCAGGGAGATGGCATTGGGCCTGACTACCCTCAACCAGATGTTGCAAAGGGTCTGCGCCGCGCTCGCGCTGCAACCAGCTTCATGCTAGGTCTACCCGGTGGTGCCTACATCTATCAGGGTGAAGAGTTAGGTCTGCCTGAGCACACCACACTTGAGGGTAAGTACCGTCAAGACCCAACTTACTTCCGCACCAAGGGTGAACGTGTCGGTAGAGATGGCTGCCGAGTCCCAATTCCATGGGAGGCCGCAGCACCCGCGTTTGGCTTTAGTGCAACTGGAGAGTCCTGGCTCCCACAGCCCGATCACTACGGCGAGTATGCAAGAGACAAGCAAGAGGGTGTTGAAGGTTCAACCCTTGAGCTCTACAAGTCACTTCTCAAGCTGCGCAAGGATCACAACCTAGGTCTGGGTTCCTTTGATTGGGTCGAGGACTACTGCTCCCAGCAGTCCCTCGGTTACCAGAACAACGGCATTTTGGTGATTGCCAATTTCGAGGGCGAGCCAATCGAACTGCCTCAGGGTGAGGTTCTGGTGACAAGTCAGGTTGGACTAAACGGGGTACTCGAGCACGACCAGGTCGTGTGGATTAAGCTCTAAACGTGCTGCACTCCCCACGCCCAGGAAGCGGGTGGTGGAGATCTGGTGTCATCTACCAGATCTACCCACGGTCCTTCAGTGACGCCAACGGCGATGGCATGGGTGACCTAAAAGGCATAACCCAGAACCTAGTCAAGCTCTCTGAGCTCGGGATTGATGCGGTTTGGCTTTCGCCTTTTTACAAGTCCCCGCAAAAGGATGCCGGCTACGACGTGGCTGACTATCGCTCTGTGGATCCGCTTTTCGGTAACCTCACCGACTTTGACGAGTTGGTTGCAAAGGCTCATGAGCTGGGAATCAGGGTCATGATTGATCTGGTTCCAAACCACACTTCAGACCAGCACGAGTGGTTTCAAAAGGCGCTGGCAGCTGGGCCAGGATCGAAAGAACGTAGCTACTACCACTTCAAGTCTGGCCGCGGCGAAAACGGCGAACTCCCGCCAAACAACTGGCAGTCGATGTTTGGCGGCCCGGCCTGGACTAGGACTCCAGATGGCGAGTGGTATGTCCACCTATTTGACTCCTCTCAGCCGGATTTGAACTGGGAAAACCCCCTCGTGCAGCGAGAGTTTGAAGAGATCTTGAGGTTCTGGCTAGACCGAGGTGTTGATGGTTTCCGCGTCGACCAACCCCACGCGATGGGCAAGGCCGAAGGACTACCAGATCACCCCTACGTAGATGAGGCTGGGGCTGGATTTATCGAGGGTCGAGAGAACCCACCGATGTGGTTCCAGGACAGCGTCCACGAGATCTTCAGATCATGGCGCAAGATCCTTGCCAGCTACCCAGGTGAGCGAGCGATGTGTGGTGAGGCCTACGTATTGCCGCTTAGTTTCATGGCACTTTGGGTAAGACCAGACGAATTCCACCAAACCTTCAACTTTAGATTTCTGGATGCTGGTTGGGAGAAAGACCGATTGGTTCAGGCCATCAACGAGTCCTTCGAAGCGTTTGATGCAGTGGGTGCGCCCAGCACCTGGGTGCTCAATAATCACGATGTAATTCGTCACGCCTCCAGATTTGGTGGTGACTACGGTCGCGCCACAGCCTCCGACGGTATTGGTCCTGAGAATCCACAGCCCGATAACAAACTCGGTCTTAGGAAAGCTAAGGCCGCCTCCCTATTCATGCTTGGTTTACCAGGGGCTTCTTACCTTTACCAAGGTGAAGAGCTGGGGTTACCAGAGCACACCACAATCTCCCCCGAACACCGTCAGGATCCAACCTTCTTTAGAACCGCAGGCAAGCGCGTGGGTAGAGATGGTTGCCGAGTGCCATTGCCCTGGGTCAGAGGTGGACTAACAAACGGTTTCAACCAGACTGACAAAGCCTGGCTGCCTCAGCCGGCCGAGTATGCCGAGCTATCAAGGGATGTTCAGGAGCAGAGCTCCGAATCAACACTTGCCCTTTATAAGAGCGCGCTTCGCATTCGAAAAGAACTGGCCTTGGGCGAGGGTTCTTTTGACTGGGTATCAACCACTGACCTTCTCAGCTACCGCAACGGAAACGTGCTGGTCGTGCATAACTTCACCGGAAACGAAGCACCGCTTCCAGAAGGAGAGCTGTTGCTCAGATCTGGAAGCGGTGCTTTCTTGGCCCCTGACGAGACCGTTTGGGTTCTTAGCCGAACTTAGGAGCGGTTAGCTTCTTTCTTGGCCACCAGAACTTGTCTCCGGTCATAAATGCCAGAGCCGGAACGATCACAGTTCGAACCAGCAGGGTGTCCAAAAGCACACCGATGCAAACGATGATTCCGATCTGGTAGAGCGCAATCAGCGGCAAGACACCAAGGACGGCGAACACCGCTGCCAGCAAGATACCCGCCGAGGTGATCACGCCACCGGTTGCACTCAATGCTCGAACCATACCCTCACGGGTGCCATGCTTCACAGCTTCCTCTTGAGCTCTCGAGACCAAGAAGATGTTGTAGTCAACACCAAGGGCAACCAAGAACAAGAAGGCGTAGAGGAACACGCTCAGGTCTAACGCTGGTAACCCAAGCAGGTTCTGGAAGATCAACCAGCTTGCACCCATTGCGGCAAAGAACGATGCCACAACCGTTGCTAAAAGTAGCACTGGGGCAAGAAGCGAGCGAAGCAGCAAGACCAGCACGAGGAATACCAGCAGCAGGATCAGTGGGATGACCAAGAGCTGATCGTTCTCGTAGGCAGTCTTGACATCAAGCTGCTCGGCATCGAGACCACCCACAAGCGCATCTGCACCTTCAAGGGTCGCTAGCTCGGTGCGTAAATCACGAATCGCCTGGTAGGCCTCTTCAGATCCAGCCGTCGCATCCAAAACCACACTCAGCGCAACTACCTCGCCGTTGGTCTCGCCGATCGCTACCTCAGCAACACCGTTCACCTTTTCGGCAACGCTCTTTGCGGCAGCCTCGGAACCGGCATTGACGATCACGTTGGTTGGAGTAGTAGCCCCCGCAGGGAAGGCTTCGGCCAGAATCTCCTGACCAAATACAGCCTCTGGCTTCTCGCGGAACTGCTCGGTTGACGAAAGCCCAACCTGGATTCCAGTCGAACCAAGCGATAGTCCAATCAAGACCAAAACACCGAAGACTGAAACGACTGCGGGACGCTTACTTACAGCCTTACCTAGCTTGCCCCAAAGGCCGCGAAGGCTCTTGTTCTCGCCGCCGAACTTTGGAACGAATGGCCAGAACAAGCCACGACCAAAGACAACAAGTGCGGCGGGGAGAACCAACAGGGCAGAGATCATCGCGATGATGATGCCTGTGGCACAGACCAAACCTAGGGTTCGGTTGCCACCAAGCTCAGCAAAGGTAAGTGTCAGTAGCGCGAGCGTGACCGTTCCACCCGAAGCCAAAATTGCTGGTCCGGCACCGCGGACTGCTGCACGCATCGCTGCGTAGCGGTCTTCGTGGAGCAGTAGCTCCTCGCGGTAGCGAGCGATCAACAACAGCGCGTAGTTCGTGCCAGCACCAAACACCAGCACCGACAAAATTCCTGTAACCGAGCCATCCGGCACCATGCCAAACAAGGTCGCAACCTGGCGACCAAGCTGACCTGCCATACCATCGGCCACGCCCACAACCAGAAGTGGCACCAGCCACAAGACCGGCGAGCGGTATGTCACCAGTAGCAGAACTGCAACCACGATCACGGTCGATAGCAGCAAGGTGAAGTCGGCACCGGCGAAGACGTTGTTTAGATCCGCCTGGAACCCTTCGGGTCCAGTGAGGTAAACCTCAAGACCTGATGGCATGTCTTCTTTGGCAAGCTCGCGAAGCTCGGCGGCACGCTCTGCCACAACTTCAACCTCATCGGTTTGCTCAAGCGGAACGGTTACAACAGCAACCATTCCATCTTCGGAAACTTGGGCCGGTGGGACAAAGGGTTGCCCCTGAATCTCTAGGTTGGTGAACTCCAAGAACTTCTCGTTCACTCCCCCAACCGGCATCTGGGCCATAGGGTCAAACTCACCCTGCAGCCACTTCAGTTGGTCATCGGTGAACTTTGACTCTGACTTATAGACCAACACCGCTGCAGTGGCATCGGATCCAGGCAGCGTCTCAAGCGCTGCATTTACAAGTGCAGTCTCAGAGGTAGATGGCAACCCGTTGGTTGGTGCGGTCTCGGTGGTTGCTGCACGTAGTGGACCAAAGGCCATACCCGCAAAGACCAAACCAATCAGCAGAGTGACCCATGCGGTCTTCCTGCCGGTGATGAAATTGAGAAGTAAATTCATAAAAATCCTAAATTCTTTTAGAAACTAAATTACTTTAGGTCTAAACTAATTCCCATGTCAAACCTTCCCAAAGATAAAGAGTTTTCGGAGCCAGGCGATTCCGCTCCGGAGCTCATGAGGAGGTTGTTCAGAGCAAATCAGGAGTACAGCCGCATTCTGGGAGAGCAGCTGGAAGTAAACCCGACCGACCTTAGGGTCATGGAGTTCCTGATGGAAAATGGCCCGGCCACCCCCGGGAGCATCGCCACCGCAGTTGGAGTTACAGCTGGTGCACTGACGCAAAGCCTCGACCGGCTTGAAAAAGTTGGTCATACTCGCAGGGAGCAAAACCCCTCGGACAGGCGATCAATCAGGGTAGTTCCAAACCCGAAATCAGTTGAGCGTGCTTGGGCCGAAATCCGTCCCCTGATTCAGGCTTCAGCACAAGTGCTTGAGACCATGGATCCCGCTGAGCGCGAAGCCGTAGCAAAGTTTTTGGAGACGATGCTTGAGGCCTATCGCTCCAAGCTAGAACAACAAGCCAAGGGTTAGTTCTCTTACGCTTTACCCGTCGAGGCGTGAGCGGCTGCCATCGCGCGGCCACCGGCAGGAAGCATCACGGCGACCACTGCAATCAACACCGTAGCTGCACCGGTAATAATCAACAGCAGCTCAACTGAAACCACATCAGCCAATGGTCCAAGCACGGCCATTCCAAGCGGCATGGCCACCGACATCACGATTCCAACGAAGCCAAATACTCGACCCTGGCGCTCTGGTTCAACAGTCTCTTGAAGCAGAGTGGTCGCCGATGTTGAGAAGGCAGGCACTGCCAAGCCAATTAAGAAGAACAGGCTGTAGAAGAGGATCAGGTTTGTGGTGAACCCCATCACGATTGCCAGCAGGCCAAAAGCAATTGAGGTGCCAATGATGGTCCAGATTCGATCGAGCTTAGATGCCACGATTGCCATTAGTGCGCCGCCCAAGACCATGCCAACCCCAAAGGCCAGTTCGAGCACCGTGAGTAGCCAAACCTCTGAACCAAAGTTTCGAACCAGCATCAAAGGAGAGAGATTGGATGGAGCAACAATCAGCAGGAACACGATGCCGAAGATCGCCATGACCCAGCGAACTAGGTCATGACTAAAGATGTATTGAATCCCGTCTTTCAAATCAGCAAAGTAAGAAGGCTTTTGATCATCGGTTGCCCTTGCAAGGGTTGGAACCGAAACCGTGGCCAAGAGTGACAACCCGATGATTGCGGTGACGACGTCTATGAACAAGATGCCAACTAGAGACATGGTGGTGTAGAGCCCGGCAGCAGCAACTGGTGCCAGCAAAGTCAGCGAGGACTGAATGCTGCTGTTGATGCCATTGACCCTCATCAATTTGTCAGTTGGGACAATCTGCGGCAATAGTGCAGAAATGGCCGGCATCTGAAAACCAGCACCGACTGACCTAACCGCCATCACCAAGAAAATTAACCACAGATCATCCACGCCAGAGAGCATCAACAAAGCGAGCAAGAAGGTTGCAACCGCGATTGCAGAATCCGAGATGATGATCATGACCTTGCGATTTACTCGGTCTGCCCAAACTCCAGCAAAGATCGAGACTATGGCCTGGGGCAGGAATCCAAAAACAGCAGCAAGGGCCAGCACAATACCAGACTTTGTACTCAGGGTTAGGTGCCAAAAGATTGCATACTGCACCAGGAAAGAGCCAAAGGTGGTTATGGTCTGGCCGACCATGAACACAGCCACCTTCTTCTTCCAGGTGGTATTGACAACTTCTGAACTGCCAGTGACTGGGGTCTGGGTTTGATCCATGCTTTGCTCCAGGTCTTTCTTAGATGAAAAATCCCGCTAACTCGAATCGCGTTAGCGGGATTTCCCGATGTGGCTAGTGAGGGATTCGAACCCCCGAAGGCTGAGCCGGCTGATTTACAGTCAGATCCCTTTGGCCGCTTGGGTAACTAGCCATGCGCCAAGGCGCAAGGGAAAAGAATAGTCCATTTTTGCCAATGCCACTAGCGGAGCAAACTGTAAAGGCTTTACAGTTACCAATGTGGTTGGAATCATCGAAGTTGCTCAGCATGCAGGTGTATCTACAGCTACCGTCTCCAGAGCACTAAATGGCAAGAGCCACGTTTCCGCAAAAGCCAGAGAAAAAGTGCTCAAGGCGGCTCAAGAGCTGGGGTATGTGGCATCCTCATCCGCCTATACCCTGGCGACCGGACGAGCAAAAAACATCGGCGTTGTAATGCCGTTTATTGACCGTTGGTATTTCTCGTCAGTGTTGGACGGCGCTGTAAATGCCATGGTTTCCAGAGGCTACGATGTAACGCTTTACAATCTCTCGGGCGGAGCTATCAACCGCAAACGTGTGTTTGAGGATCTTGTTCTTAGAAAGCGAGTCGACGGAGTACTAACCGTCGCCGTCAAGCTCACCGACGAAGAGTTAGCAAAACTGACCGCCCTGCAAAAACCAATCGTTGGAATCGGTGGTCCAATACCAGGAGCCAGATCACTTTCGATCGACGATGAAGGTGCTGGACGACTGGCAACCCTGCACCTGCTATCCCTTGGACACACGGAGATCGGCATGATCTCCGGAACCCCAGCTTCAGAAATGGATTTCCACCAGCCCTCGCTTCGTCGCACCGGCTACCAAGAGGCACTACTTGATGCGAACCTAGATTTCAAACCCGAGTGGCTGGCGGAGACCGACTTCACAGTTGGTGGTGGTTACCACGCGGCCAAGCAGATGCTCGGCGATCCAAGAAGCGCTCCAACCGCAATCTTCTGCGCATCTGACGAGATGGGCTTTGGAGCAATTCAGGCAGCGCGGGACCTCGGTTACCGAGTGCCACAGGACATCAGCGTCATCGGTATGGACGGACACCCGCTGGGAAACTTTTACGGGCTCTCAACAATTGATCAAAACCCAAATGCGCAGGGCGCAAAGGGTGCCAACATGCTGGTTGACATCTTGGAATCCGGTGATGAAAAGCAACCTGTCAACATCGAGCAACTGACACAGTGGCCAATCGAAATGATGGTTCGCTCCTCAACTGCAAGGCGTGCACGCGATTAGAATTTGCCCCATGGCTGATTCCTCATTCGACATCGTTTCCAAGGTTGACAAGCAAGAGACCGCTAACGCTCTCACTCAGGCTCAAAAGGAAGTTGAGCAGCGCTATGACTTCAAGGGCACCGACGCCTCCATCGAATTCTCTGGCGAAAAGGTATTGATCAAGGCAAACAGCAAAGATCGCGCTGAGGCAGTTCTCGATGTGTTCCAAAGCAAACTAGTCAAGCGCGGCATTTCACTCAAGAGCCTTGAGGCTGGAGATCCATACCCATCGGGCAAGGAGTTCCGCATCGAGTGCTCGATGAAGAATGGCATCGACCAGGAAAACGCCAAGAAGGTTTCCAAGATCATTCGCGACGAGGGTCCAAAGAGCGTGAAGGCTCAGATTCAAGGTGATGAGCTTCGCGTGAGCTCAAAGAGTCGTGATGACCTTCAGGAGGTAATTGCACTTTTGAAGGGCAAGGACCTGCCGGTTGATTTGCAATTTGTGAACTACCGCTAGCCCATAGCCAGGTAGCCCACTCCATTTCCTGCGACCGAGAACAACCTCGCGTCTGCAAAGTAGCAAGCCTCACCACGGCTCAGTGTGAGTAACTCATCTTTAGAAGTAGAGATGGTTATTTCACCCTCGGTGCAGACTGCAATTGCACGGCCCTTTAGTTCCAGATCAATAAGCAAACTGCTGGCTGTTGGTCCCAGTCGGTAAACCTGAAAATCATCCAGCGGAACTTGGAAGTGGGCCAAGCCCTGAGCCAATTGCTTCGGTCTTAGAACTGGGTCAGGTAGCTCTGTGTAGTCGAGCACCTGCTGAAGTTCTTTGACATCGACATGCTTTGGAGTCAGCCCACCACGCAACACATTGTCGCTTGATGCCATCACCTCAACCCCGAGCCCAAAAAGGTAAGCGTGAATATTGCCTGCAGGCAGAAACATTGCCTCCCCAGGTTCCAGGGTGACCAGGTTCATAAGAACCGACATCAAAATGCCCTTATCGCCTGGATACAAATCGAAGAGCTCTTCGATCAAACGAGATCGCTTGCGACCCAGGACCGTTGCGTTCGCAACCAGCTGGGTGACTGCAGTGTCAGTTGACTTATAAAGCCAGCTCACTGCACCCTCTAGGCCCATTGATTGATAGTCGCCCCAAAGACCAGCCAGGTGAATGCTGCTTTGCGCAAGGGACTGAAGATCAGGTTCTAGCTCTCCCCTGGGCCTAAAGCCACACAGCGCCCGGAACTCGGTCAGCGCAATTAGCATCTCGGGCTTGTGATTCGCGTCCGAATAAGACGGGTGGTGCTGAGCAAACATGGCCTCGGCACGAGCCTTAGTCGGGTGCGCCTGAATCGAAAGTGGAGATTGCGCCGCTAAGAACTTGACCATAAAGCCAAGCTCGCCAACTCGGTCACGAAGCGAACCACCCTCGGGATCTTGAATCTGCGCTGGCGAGGTTGGATGGGTGCCAAACCAAACCTCGGCCATGGGTTGGTCATCAAAGGGGTAACCCAGGTAATCGGGCATCAGGTCTTTTGAACCCCATGCGTAGCGCATGGCCTGATTGGAGATCTTGAAAAGCGTCATTGCCTATCGATCTCGCTGTTCGATGACTATTGAGATCGGTCCAGTCGGTGGAGCCGCGCCCTCCAACTCAGAGACCCTGGCCCGCTTTGCGAAGACGCCCGCAATCACACCCGACCCGACTGCCAGCACAATTGGGAAGAAGAAGGCAAGGGATAAACCAACTCCCTCAACCGTTGCTCCCATCAAGGCCTTGGCAAAAATCGCAGTGGTTGAGTTCATCAGACCAAGTCGAGAAACTGCCCATGAGGTTGATACCCCTGGGATGTGACCAGCTGCCGAATAGAACGCAGGGCTCACTGGAGATAAACCAAGTCCTGCTAAGCCCCAGAGAACCACTGTCGCCAAAAGGCCAAGGCCGGAACTAATCTCCGCGAGCATGCCCGAAAAGATCGCAGACAGTGCAAGGGTTATAGCCGCTAAGAATGAGCCGCGAGAAGCGATGAAGTGTGGGTGATAGGTCTCAGCCAAACGAGTCATGGAGAGTCTGCCAATGATCATGCCAATCATGAATGCCGCAAACGGCATGGACCTCAGTGCAACCTCAAGGCTCAACACATCTCGTGCAAAAACCGCAGCCCAGTCGATTACTGCAACCTCGGGGTAGATACCGCAGAACAAACCTGCTGCCAATAGCCATAGCTGCTGAGGCATTTGCCAAAAACGACGCTTCACCAGCTGCGCCTTCTCATCGAGGTGACCATCTTCCTCGGGTGATAAAAGCCACCTGAGCGAAAACTCAAAGACGATCAATGTGACTACTGCGACCACCAGCAGGAACAGTTCAAGGGTCATGAAAACTGTTGAGAGAGCTCCTGTGATTGCGGCACCAACGGCACCCAAGCTCCAACCGGCATGCAGTCGACCGATGATGTTCTTGGTGATCTGCTTTTGAACCATGACTGCGTGGGAGTTAACGGAGACACCCAGTAGCGACATGAAGAAGTTGAAGCCTGCGTTTAGGAAGAACCAGACCAGCGGATCGTTGCTCCAAGCCAGCGATACCAGCATCAGCAGTCCGCCGTAGTTTGCAAATCTAATTATGGTTCTGGAGCCAAAACGCATCATCAGTCTTGACGCGAAGAACAGTGGGGTGATGGATCCGATTACACCGAAGCCAATGATGGTGCCCCAGGTGGCGAAGGAAACATCCAGTCGATCAATGTACTCCGGAACCCAGGCGACTGAAGCCAAAGCGGCGTGACCCATGAAGACAAAGACCGCCAACATTGCGATCTGAGCCTTGCGTAGCCTGGCTCCAGATAGGCGTTGCAACTAACTACTCACCCTTCGAGATCGCAACCATCTGCGATCTATCGAAAAGCTTAATTCTTTCGCGTCCCTCTGCCTCGCCAAGCGAACGTTCGTTGGCATCAATCTTTAGCCAAGCTGGCCAACCCACGTAATCAACGCCCTTTTGCTCCAAGGTCGCCACCACGTCGGCCTCGCCAGGCTTGGATGGGTTCCACCACAGCGCACGATCGGCAATCACGTGACCAATAGTTTCAATTGCATCTGCTTTGGTGTGGCCAATCAAACCGATTGGTCCGCGCTTGATCCAACCGGTGCAGTAAACCCCTGGGATCTGCTCGCCTGAATCGCTTAGTACGCGACCCTCTGAGTTTTTGATTACTCCATTTTTGGAGTCAAATGGAATTTCATCAAGCGCTGAGCCAAAGTAGCCAACGGCTCGGTAAACCGCCTGCACCGGGTAGGTGACAAACTCACCGGTTGGCTTTACGTTTCCAGTGCCATCCAACTCGGTGCGCTCGACCTTGAGAGCTGCGACCTTGCCGTCTTCCCCGATTACCTCAACAGGTGCCGAGAAGAAGTGCAGGTGGAGCCTGCGCTCCTCGTGAGCCTGTGGGTTTTCACGCAGATCTTCGAGGGTCTTGACCATGACTCGAACCTGGTTATTGGAGTCAATGGCCGCTTGGGAGCCGTCGTCGTATTTAAAGTCCTCGTCATAAACAATTGACTGCACGCCCTCAACGTGGAGTGCCTCGCGAAGCTCTAGCGGGGAGAACTTAACCTGAGCTGGACCACGACGACCAAAGACGTGAACATCGGTGACCGGCGAAGCCTTAAGCCCCTGGTAGACGTGGTCGGGAATATCAGTCGAGAGCAGATCGTCCGGACGTTTGATTAGCATGCGAGCAACATCGAGAGCTACGTTGCCGTTACCGATAACCGCAATCTCCTTGGCGTTCAGTGGCCAAGTCAGCGGAAAGTCAGGGTGCGCGTCATACCAGTTCACAAAGTCAGCGGCACCGTAGGAACCATCCAGGTCGATGCCTGGGATGTTTAGATCGGCATCCTTGATAGCGCCGGTCGCAAAGATAACTGCGTTGTAGTGCTCTTTGAGTTCATCAAGGGTGATGTCGGTGCCGTACTTCACATTGCCAAAAAAGCGAATGTCGCCCCGGTCCAAGACCTCGTAGAGTGCACGAATGATGCCCTTGATTCTTGGGTGGTCAGGTGCAACGCCGTAGCGAACCAATCCGTATGGTGCAGGCAATAGATCAAAGAGGTCAATGGAAACTTCAAAATCTCCCTCAGCCTTCAGAATCAGATCCGACGCATAGATTCCAGCTGGGCCAGCACCAACCACCGCAAGTCTTAGCTTTGACACTTGTAACTTCCCTACTTATCCCTTGCGGTCAACAACCGCATTTGCAAAAGCAATCAGCGCATCACGAACACTGCCAGCAGGCAGCTGCGACACCGCTTCAATTGCGCTTTCTCCCCAGCGCACAGTCTCGGCTCTGGCCTGTGCCATAACCGGGTGGGCACGAAGCTCGGCCAAAACTGATGCCAACTCAGGCTCCTCAAGACCACCGGTGATCTTGGCGTGAAGATCCCTTGAAGCCTGGTCTTTGTACTTGGAAAGTAACAGCACCGGAAGCGTTGGAACTCCCGCTAGCAGGTCAGTACCGGCAACCTTGCCGGATTGCTCCTTGGTGGATTCAATGTCGATCAGGTCATCCACCAATTGGAAGGCAACACCGATCCGCTCACCGAATAGCTGCAGTGGTTCCTGTAAGGACTTGTCGGCACCAGAAAGCAATGCGCCAAGTCTTGCGGAGAGTGCAATCAAAGAACCGGTCTTGTCTCGCAATACCTCTAGGTAGTGCTCGAGTGGGTCTTGACCCTCAGCTGGACCAATGGTTTCGTGAAGCTGACCGAGCACGAGCTGTTCGAATACCTTTGCCTGCAGCTTGAGAGCCTCTTCACCCAAACCAGAAACAATGTTGGAGGCGCGGGCGAAGAGAAGGTCACCGGTCAAAATTGCAACGTTGTTGCCCCAAACAATATGGGCCGAGTCAACACCGCGACGTTTTGAAGCCTGATCCATGACGTCATCGTGATACAAGGTGGCCAGGTGGGTGATTTCCATCACAACAGCGGCGTCTAAAACATCAGGCTGGTTGGGATCGCCAAGCTCTGCGGTCAACAGCAATAGCACCGGACGAAGCCTCTTGCCACCAGCTCTTGCCAGGTGAGAGGCCATCGATTCGACCATGGAGTCGGTGTGCTTGGTGGCGTCAATCAGCTTTTGCTCAACGATCTCCATGCGAGCTTCAATGTTGGCAAGCAGCTTGCGGTCACTCACCAGTCGCAACTGAGATGGCAGCTTGATCATGGCTTTACCGCCGTGTGCAATGCAACGATGCCCAAACTCAGGTTTCTAAACTTCACGTCTTTAAATCCAGCCTTTTCGATATCCCTAGCCAGACTCTTTTGATCGGGCCATGCCTCAATAGATTCAGCTAGATAGTCATAGGCTTCTGGGCTCTTGCTAAACAGTGCTGAGAACTTAGGCAGGATGTGCTTTAGGTAGAAGCGATAAAACGGGCCAAATACTCCCGAGACTTTCGAAAATTCGCAAATTACCAGTCGACCGCCCGGTTTCAGCACCTTCAAGAACTCTCCCAGGGCAATCCTGTGGTCCTGAACATTTCGAAGCCCAAAGCTCATTGTGACAACATCAAACTCCGCGGCCTGGAAAGGGAGCTTCATCGCATCGGCAAATGCAAACTCAAGTTTTGGATACCGCTTCTTTCCCTCTTCGAGCATGCCCTTTGAAAAGTCTGCGGCCACTACGGTCACGCCTGGCTTTAGCAAAGCCATCGAACTGGTGCCGGTGCCGGCGGCGATGTCAAGAATGCGCTCGCCTGACTTCGGGGATATTGCCTTGCGAACTGCACCGCGCCAGAGCCTAGCCTGACCAAAAGATAGAAGGTCATTGGTCTTGTCATACGAGTGTGCGACCGAATCGAACATAGCCGAAACCGCCTCAGGAGATTTGGAGAGGTCGGCTTTAGTCACCCCTGAAGTCTAATCGGGCTGGGACTCTTTCGCTCCCTGAGCCAGGGTGTAGATGACCAGTGCGACTGAGCCAAGACCCAGAGCAACTACCAGTGGGGTGGTTGCGTTCACAAATTTGTCTGCGGGGGTCAGGGTAGAGATTTCAATCTTGCTCAGATCGATGGGGTCTTGGGCATGCGGGTCAATCATGGTGCCCACCTCAGCGGGTGGAATCACGCTCTCGCGGTCATCTTGGTCAGCATGGGCTGCGGTAGATCCAACGAGCGGGAGCAGCAAAAGGCCTAGGGCAGTTAGTTTTACTCGCACCATCACTCCTTTTAGACTTCCTAAAGAATAAGCAGGCTTCCTGAATGGTTGCTACATGTGCTTATAAAAACTAAGGATTCCAATGGCGCTAAAGGTTCGCTCTTTCTTTGCGCCAGCCGCACCGGTTGAAAACCCAGATCAGGTCTTTTTGCGCCAGGGCACCGAGATGTACGGTGAGGGTGTAGCCCTTAGAGTCTCTGCCCGCGGCACGAACAGAATCTCTGAGCTCTCTTCGCAATTTCAGAAAATTGCCGCCGAGTCTGAAATTCAAGATGATGTTCGGCTAGCGGGTAGTGGACTGTTTGGTTTTGTGAGCATCACCTTTGCAGCCGATAGCGAGTTCGAATCTGCGGTTGTAATCCCAGCAAAACTAACCGTGATTCGAGATGGCGTGAGTTTTGTCACCGAAATTTCTGAGGTGCCGGAGAAGCCGCTAAAAAAGACTCCGAGTGGGGTGTTTTTGCAGGGTGACCAGAGTGCAACTGGTTTTATCGAGGCAACCAAGACCGCGATCGCAAGAATCAATGAGTCCGCGCTAGAAAAGGTTGTGCTGGCGAGAGACCTGGTAATGCCGCTAAGTGGTGAACCCGATCTGCAACCTGCCATCCAAAGGCTTTACGCAAGATATCCGCACTGCTGGACCTACCTGGTTGAGGACAACTTTGGTGCATCCCCGGAGCTACTTCTCAGAGCGGAAACAGGAGAGGTATCGGCAAGAGTCTTGGCGGGAACCGCGGGCCGTGGCACCGACCCCGATGTTGACCGCGCTATCGCCGAGGGCCTTAAGCACTCGACCAAGAATCAACACGAGCACAAATTTGCCGTTGAGTCTTTGGTGCAAACCCTCAGTAGCGTTTGCGAAAACCTGGAAACCGATGAAGAGCCTTTTTCTCTCGCACTACCCGATCTTTGGCACCTCGCGACCGATGTGCGCGGCAGGCTGAAATCAAACGTCACGCTGCTCGATGCGGTCGAGCTTTTGCACCCAACCGCTGCGGTTGCAGGCACCCCTAGACTTCCAGCCCAAGCCCTAATTTCCGAACTCGAACCATTCGATCGCGGTGGCTATGCGGGACCGGTTGGTTGGATCACAGCAGATGGCAGCGGTGAGTTAGCAATCGCGTTGCGAGGTGGTCGCATTGAGCGCGAGCCAGCGCTTCAGATTCGTGCATTTGCCGGTTGCGGCATAGTTGCGGAGAGTGACCCTGAAGCCGAGCTAGCTGAGACAGAGTTGAAGTTCAAGGCCGTCCGCTACGCCTTCGGAAGTTAGAGCGCGCAGTCGATCAGCACAAAACCCTGGCGGTAAAGTTGCTGGTCCAAATCACCAGGAGTGGTCCTGATGTATTGCCAGCCGTAGCTATTTGCAAGCGCCTCGAGGTTCACCGCTTGGGGTGTAGTGAAAAGCAATTCGAAGTCTGGTCTTTCCAGAAGTTGAGCCATCTCGAGGTGCGAGAAAATTGCTCCGCCGTGATCGTTGCCAACCACCAGTTGCACATTGAGCTCGCCAAGACCGGAGCGATTTAGCCCAGACGCATCATGCAGCAGCGTGAGATCGCCAATTATCGCTCTGACCTGGTTGCCCGCTTGCGCAAGCCCCAGCGCAGTTGAAACGGTCCCATCAATGCCAGCAAGGCCTCGGGATGCAAAAACATTGAGGTCTTTCCCCTCGACTGCGCGCTCTGCAACACGAATCAGTTCGGATGCTCCGAAGAGCAACCGATCATCCCCAGAAGTTGCATCCCATACCTTCGACACCAGCGTGGCTCTATCTGATTTCTCGGGTTCGCTTTCCCACCTATCAGACCAATCTGCAGACCCCTGACCGATTGGAACCAGTCGATCAGCAAAACCTTGAGCCCTATCAAATACGTCGAAGCCTTCGTAGTTTGAGGGCTTCTGAACCCAATACTCGGTATTTCTCAAAAGACTAAGAACTGCCCTTGAAAGGGTTGGCTTACCAAATACAAAAACCTGAGAAACCTCAGCACTAAGCTCGAAAAGTTTTGCGATGTAGTTAGTGATGCTGCCCTGAACTCGAGCCCCGGAAGATGGTTCTGCCAAAAGCGGCAACCTGGCTGCTTTGGCAAAATCACTTGCAGCCGTGCCGGCTCCAGCACCCGCAACCACAACAGCGTGCTCCGAAACCACGACATCAAGTTCACCTAGGTGGTTAGCGCGCTGAACCAACTCGGGATTGGTCACGAAATCCAGCGCGCTTGGTTGAGAGCTCGAAAGCGGCTCCGCAAACTGAATGTTGACCTGGACTGGACCAGGTCGCGCCTCGGCACCGACTGCCAACTCGACAGCCCTTTTAGCAACCAATCTTGGGTCGGCGCTGGCATCAACATCGATACAGTCACGGACTGCCTCGGCAAATATGCCGTTTTGAATTGTGGTCTGGTTCGCACCCCTACCGCGAAGCTTTGCCGGTCTATCCGCGGTCAACAAGATCATCGGAACCCCTGCATGATGTGCTTCTAGGACGGCTGGGTGGAGATTCGCAACTGCGGTGCCGCTTGTTGTAATGAGTGCTACGGGGTATTCATCACCCAGTGCTCGACCCAGGGCCATAAAGCCCATCGATCGCTCATCAAGCCGGACAGTTAGATCAATGAGTCCCGCCTTGGCCAATTGATTAGCGGCAATCGCCAGCGCTTGAGAGCGAGCACCGGGAGCGAGATAAAAGCTTTTGACTCCAAAGTTTTGCAGCGCAGCGACAAACTGGGAGGCAAAAAGCTGAGAATCGCTCACTTAGTTCGACTCGTCCTTTTTGTCATCGTCTTCTTTGCGAAGCTTCTTATCTAGATCACGCAGAAAGTTTGGGTCATCATCCGGTGCAACGGTCTTGCGCTTTTGCGGTCTTGGTCCTCGGCCCAAGGGGCGACCAACCATCAGATACAGAAGTCCTCCGAAGAATGGGACCACGATGCACAGCAATACCCAGACCCACTTTGGCAATAGTCTGACCTCGGCCTTGTTGGCGCTGGCAGCAAACACCGTCGTGAAAACTGTGAAAATCACGAGAAATGCAATTGTGAATACTGCGACTCTGGACATACCTCAACCCTATCTAGTTGCTGAACTTAGACTAAAGACATGAAAAACCCCTGGCTGAGCTACTCGATCCTGCGACTTGGATTATTCGCACTGCTGTTTTGGGCTTTCATGCTCCTAGATTTCAACCCCTTTTTCGCGGCGATTATTGCCGCCAGCATCTCGTTTGCAATCTCGCTGATCTTTTTGGACAAGCAACGTCGCGCGATGAGTGAACAGGTTGCGGCAAAGCTCTCCAGAAACAAAGAGGGCAGCTACGAAGACCCAGAGAGTGACCTAGAAAACCAGATCCTGGATCAATCAAAAGTTGACGAGGACCAGTCCGGCTCCGACAAGTAGTCCATAACCCAATCCGGCATAGCTCGTTAGCTTCAGTCCGGTGATTAGCTCCTTCGGGGTTCTACCGCTTAGCGCAATGCCAGAGATCGGCACCAGCAGCAAAACATTTGCTAGCCCAAGAAGCGTCGCCGGATATACCAAGATCAGCAGGATGTTGATCGCGAGCGGGATGAAGATAAGAAACAAAAACAGCACTCGCGAGCGCCGATCGCCCAACCTAACCGCCAGGGTCTTTTTGCCAGCCTGAGTATCGGTTGCGATGTCACGAATGTTGTTGATCAGCAACACTGCCGAGGCGTAGAAACCCGCTGCGGATCCAAGCACAATCGCAAGCGGGTCAAGACTCAGGGTTTGAATGAAATTAGTTCCAACCGTGGCGAACAAACCAAAAAACACAAACACCACGACTTCGCCAAGACCGGCATAACCATATGGGTGCTTACCCCCGGTGTAATACCAGGCAGCCAAAATCGCAAAGGCACCAAAGGCTAATAGCCAATACTGTGAGGTGGCAATCACGAGAGCTAAGCCAACCAAAGCGGCAAGCCCAAAGAACACAAAGGCCACGCGCTTTACATCATCCGCTCTAGCCTCACCGGACCCGGTTAGACGCTTTGGCCCCACGCGGAACTCATCCGTCCCTCTAACCCCATCGGAGTAATCGTTCGCGTAGTTGACTGCGATTTGCAAGAACAGCGCAACTAGCAAGGCGCCGAATGTCAACAGTGCATCGAAGTTCTGAGTGGCCTCTGCTGTAGCCGCTCCGAGCGCTACCGGTGCAACTGCCAGTGGCAAAGTGCGAAGCCTTGCCCCTGAAACCCAACTCTTTAGATCAGCCATAGCCTCAAATGCTAGCCTGCCAAAAGTCTTTGAACTTCGATTAGGTCTGGCTTTCCAGATGGGAGCCTGGGCACAGACGCAACCTTTAGTAGCCGCTGTGGCCTAGCGGCAATGGTCAGCTCTGCCAGCTCCCGGAAGTCTCTTTCCTGGCCCACATAAACCAAACCAACCGATTGACCCCATTGGCTTTCAATTGCCACCGCGCAAACTTCATCCACCCCATCGAGAGCGAGCGCCGCCTCTTCAACCCGATCGAGTGAAACTTTCAAGCCACCGGAAACGATTACTCGATCGACTCGTCCCAAAACCTCGAGCTTCCCACCGATGAGCTCCCCTAGATCGTTGGTGACGAACTCCGGACCCAAATCTTCAGCCAGGGTTGGGCCAGATATTGCGATTCGACCTCCAGCCAGACGAATATTCACTCCATCTAAGGGGACTCCGTCGTAGACGCAGCCACCGCAGGTCTCAGTCATGCCATAGCTAACGACCACATTGACTCCCATGGTCTGCAACTCCAAAACCTCGGCCCAGTTTGGCTGCTGGCCACCAACCAAAATCGCCTTGAACTTGCGAAGTTCTGAGAATACGAAGGCATCTTCCCGTGCAGCTTGCAATAGCTTGCTCAATTGGTGTGGCACTAAAGAGGTGAAGCGATCCTCGGTCATCAAGGCTGAGCCTCGAATAAAAGCCTCCGCTGTGAATGGCACCTGGGTGTTCATCAAAATCGGTTGAGTATAGGCAACTACAGATCTCACCAACACGTTTATGCCAGCAATGAAGTTGGTTGGGAGAGCGAGCAGCCACTGGCCGCTGCCGATTCGGTTTGCAGAAGAGTTAGCGCTTGCCAAAAGCGCGTCGGTAGAAAGCGCTATTCGCTTTGGTGCGCCTGTGGACCCCGAACTTTCGACAATAAATCCGATGTGATCCTCAACCTGGTCTGGCAGCCCATGAACCTCGGGCATGACCCCCAAGACCTCGGGAGGGGTTATAAACCCAGCAACCGTGCCATCCAAAACCTCGACTGCAAGCTGCAGCGCTCGAAAGCTGTCATTGGCTGGAACAAGCTTTAGCGGTTTCATTAGAAATGCCAGGGGTAGTCAGACCAGTCAGGTTTACGCTTTTCCAAAAAGGCATTCTTGCCCTCGGTGGCTTCTTCGGTGCCATAGGCCAATCGAGTCGCCTCACCCGCAAACAGCTGCTGACCTACCAAGCCATCGTCAACGGCGTTGAATGCGTACTTCAGCATGCGAATTGCAGTCGGTGACTTACCCAAAATCTCTCTAGCCCAGGCAATACCCTGAGTCTCAAGTTCGGCATGCGGAACGATTTTGTTGACAACACCCATTTCATAGGCTCGCTGCGCGTCATACTCAGCGCCAAGAAAGAAGATTTCACGAGCAAACTTTTGGCCGGTTTGACGAGCCAAATACGCAGAGCCGTATCCGGCATCGAAAGAACCAACGTCGGCATCGGTTTGCTTGAATCTTGCAAACTCCCTGGATGCGATTGACAGATCACAAACCACATTTAGCGAGTGACCGCCTCCTGCAGCCCAACCGGACACTAGTGCGATAACCACCTTGGGCATAAACCGAATCAGTCGCTGCACCTCAAGGATGTGCAGCCTACCTGAAGAGGCGTCACCGTATTCGTAGCCAGCCTTGCCGCGAACCCGTTGATCGCCACCCGAGCAAAATGCCCAGCCGCCGTCCTTTTCACTCGGCCCGTTACCGGTTAGCAAAACCACGCCAACATCAGACTGCATGCGAGCGTGGTCTAGGGTGCGGTAGAGCTCATCGACAGTCTGCGGTCGAAATGCGTTTCTTACCTCTGGGCGCGAAAACCCAACTCGAACAACACCAAGCTCAATGTGTCGGTGGTAGGAGACATCGGTTAGCGACTCGAAACCGGGAACAGCTTTCCACTGCTTGGCATCAAAGAGCTCGGAGACCTGATTGGGCATGCACCTAGACTAATCGCGTGAATGGTGGGCTAGGAAACTTTTGGGTTGTCAGCATCCCGATGCGCACCAAATTTCGTGGCCTGGAATTTCGTGAAGCGGTGATTTTCAAGGGTGAGCGCTGGTCCGAGTTTTCACCCTTTTTGGAGTACTCCGATCAAGAGTCAGCCACTTGGCTGAGAGCCGCTCTCGAGTTCGCACACGATGATCTTCCAGCTCTGAAGCGCGAATACGTTCGGGTCAATGCAACCCTCCCAGCGGTTAGCACCGACGAGGTGGCAGCTGTTTTGGCACGCTTCACTAGATTTGAAACAGTGAAGGTGAAGGTCGCAGAAAAAGGCCAATCGATAACCGATGACCTAGCTAGAATCCGCGAGGTTGCAAGGCTTTATCCACACGCAAAAGTTCGATTGGATGCCAATGGCGGCTACGCGACCGAACAGGTCCTAAGCCTGGTTCGTGAGCTTGATGGCATAAACATTGAGTATTTAGAGCAGCCGGTTTCGACCATCGAGGAGATGGCCCAGCTCAAAACAGCGCTCAGCGGTTCAATCAAGATTTGCGCCGATGAGCTGGTTAGAAAGTCATCCGACCCGCTCGCGGTCGCAAGGGCCCGGGCGGCTGACCTTGTAATGCTGAAGGCACAGCCACTGGGCGGTATCGCCGCATCTCTCGAAATTGCAAATGCGATTGACCTTGAGTGCGTGGTCAGCTCCGCGATTGAAACTTCGGTGGGTATTGCAATGGGAACCTACCTGGCATGTGCTTTGGACGAATTGAACTACGACTGTGGGCTGGGCACCGTCAACCTCTTGGCAGGCGATGTTGCCCATGACCAAGCTCCTAAGAACTCAATCCTGGAACCAAAGCTGGTCGAGGTTGATCAGGCACTACTGCAAAAATACGAGGCTTCGCCCGAACGCCAGGGATTCTGGCGCGATCGAGTGCAGCGCTGTCTCGAGCTTCTATAGGCCGGAGTAGACGTGAAGACCTTTGAAGAAAAGGTTCACGATGGTGAAGTTGAAGATCACCGACAGGAACGCGATAAGGCCAAGCCAGGCCGCACGCTTTCCGTTCCAACCCCTGGTTGCCATTGCATGAAGATAACCGGCGTATAACACCCAGATGATGAAGGTCCAAACCTCTTTGGTGTCCCAACCCCAATAGCGGTGCCAAGCACGCTCGGCCCAGATTGCGCCCGCAATTAGGGTGAAGCTCCAGAGCACAAAGCCCACGACGTTGAAGCGATAGGCGTAGCGTTCCAACGCATCAAGAGACGGGAATACCTGCATGATCTTTGACTTAGAACCACTTTTGACGAGGTAGCTGAGATGAAATGCAGCTGCGATTGTGAAAAATGCGGTTGCCAAGATCGCTACCACCACGTGGATAACAAGCCAGTAGCTCTGCAGCGCTGGCATCAGCGTCTTCACCTCCACGTAGAAAAGTGAAACCGCCGCGAAGAGTGTGATCAAAACAAATCCGACAACGAAGGTGCCGATGAAACGAATGTCCTTTAGCTTCAGCGAAGTCAGATAGACCAGCAAGATCAGCAGCGCTCCTGAAATGGAGAACTCATACATGTTTGCCCATGGCACACGGCCGGCTGCAATGCCGCGAAGCACGACACCGATCGTCAAGACAGTGGTACCGACACCAGTCACCCAGAAGGCAGCCTTCTCGGTCTTGGTGAGCTTTTTCTCAACAGCTTCTGACTTTCCAAGCTGCGATAGCTGAAAGGAAAACAGCATCAGTGCGAGAGCTAGAAAAGCCATCGATGCCGTGACGAACAGTAGCGAGAGTTGCGATAACGGCTCGTTTAGTTGCGGTGTCATTTTCTTCCTTCTTCAATCTCCAGGACCAGGCGGTCTAACATCTCGCCCAGTCCAGGATCATCGCCGCGAGCCAAAGCAGCGACCTCCATCTTTCCATCTAACAATTCGCGGAACCAAACTCGGCGACGAGGAACCATTAGTGACAGCGTCACCGATACCAATGCCAAGAGCGCAAATAACAACACCCAAACCCCACCGGGGTTGTATGCGATGTCTACCGAGGCGTAGCGAAGTAGTCCTTCAAATCGCACCGACCCAATGCCTCCGGGGAGCTCGGCAGTCTCACCGACCCTAAGTTCCAGTGCCGGCACCGGGCCGTTTCTTCCAGCGACCAAGTTCATGTCTGTGGTGTCAAGCGCGTAGACATTTCTTGGCACGCCAGAGTCAAGACCAAGATCACCGGTGTAAACGTTCATGGTCAAAAGCGGATCAATTGGGTCTGGGTAAATCGAGGTATAAGCCCCCGATTCCAGCTTCTCTGCCGTCGGATAGAAGAAGGCGATTATTCCAATTTGTTCAGGTAGCGCATCTGGTGCCTTGATGACACCGAGTGAGGTCATGTTGCCATCCTGAGGCAGGAAGACCACAGGCCCCGAGTATGCGACGTTGCCCTCACCATCAAGAATGCTGACCACCGGTGCAAAGCCGTTTCCGGTTAGGTAGACGTTTGCTCCCGGAACCTCAAGTGGGTAGTTAACCCTGATCTGGTTCTGGGAGTTAGCACCCGCTGCCCCCAAAGTCACATCGGCTATGAAGTCAATGGGCTGGCCGATATTTGCGGGGTTGGTGAGGTCGTAAACGACATTGAACTTGTCGAGCTTGAGAGTGAACGGCTTGAGCTCTTCCTCATAAAAAAGTGGTCCGGGAGAAAAGCTGTCGTATGAAGCGAGATTGTTCACAAAGCTGTCACCCTCAACCAAGACGCGCTGACCGGAAAAAGAAAAACCGCCGCCCAGTCCAACAGCCAGCAGCACTCCGATTAGCGCATAGTGAAAGACCAGATTGCCGGTCTCCTTGAGGTAGCCCTTTTCGGCACTTAGTGAATTGCCTTGAAGTTCAAAGCGGAACTTGTTCTTGCGTAGCGCTTCCTGAGCGCTGACTAAATCAATACCCTCGACAATGCGGTGCTCAGGCATGCGATTGAGATTTACCGGGGTCTTCACCGGCTTAGCTCGAAGCGCATGCCAGTGAATTTTGGTTCTTGGTAGCACGCACCCAACCAGGGAAACGAACAGCAGTATGTAGATGGCCGAGAACCAGACCGAGGTGTAAACATCAAATAGCTGCAGTGCATCTAGGAATGCTGCAAACTCCGGTTGCTCGTCGTAGTAGACCCGAACCCCATTCGGGTCAGCACTGCGCTGCGGATATAGCGAACCCGGCACTGCGGCAATTGCCAGCAACAGCAGCAAAAACAGTGCGGTTCGCATCGAGGTCAGTTGACGCCAGAACCAGCGAGGCCAGAAGGCGAGCTTAGAGAACAAGCTGGAAGCCACCGCTCACCTCCTGAATCCAAAGCATGATGCGACCCCAAAGTCCAGTCACCATCAAAAGACCAATCAAGATCAGGACCGATCCACCAAAGATGTTGAACCCTCTGATGTGGCGCTTCACAAAACCAACCGACTTGGTTGCCCAGCTAAAGCCTGCAGCAATCAGTAGGAATGGGATGCCTATGCCCAGGGAATAGAAGGTGGCGAGAATGCCACCGCGAACCGGATCTGAGGTATCAGATGCCAAAACCAAAACTGCAGACAGGGTTGGACCGATGCAGGGTGACCAACCCAGAGCGAATACAACTCCCAGAAGCGGAGCTCCAGCAAGGCCAACTCTTGGTGAGACCTGCAACTTCAAGGTCTTTTGCAAAAAGCCAAACTGCCCGACCATGGCTAGCCCAAATAAAACAACCAGGCCACCAAGGACCGCCTGAATCCAAGGGTTTCTGGCCAGAAACAAAAGCCCAGCTGTACCCGCCAGCACTCCCAGCGAGACAAAAACGGTCGTGAAGCCAAGAACAAACAGCGCAGATCCGGCCAAAACTCTTGATTTTGGAGCCGCCGTGCCAGAGACATAGCCGAGGTAACCGGGGACTAGCGGAAGCACGCAGGGAGAGATGAAAGTGATGACACCGGCCAAGAGACTCAACGGGATTGCAATAAGCAAAGAACCCTCGAGGATTATCTGGCCGGGGTTCACTCGCTTACCACGCTCTCAATGAGGGTTCTGAGAATCGACGCATCGATCCGACCCAGGATTCGAGAAGCAACCTTTCCCTCTTTATCAATTACCAAAGTGGTGGGGACAGCCTGAGGGGAAACGACTCCGGTGAAGGCCAGCGAAACCTCACCACTCTGGGCATCCAAAACGGAAGGGAAGGTGATGCCGAATCTTCGGTCAAAAGCCAGGGCTGTTTCAGCGCTATCGCGGACATTGACACCCACAAACTGGACACCTTGGTCTTCAAACTCCCGGCTCAGCGCAGCTAAATCTGGGGCCTCGGCGCGACAGGGTGCACAAGCGGCGTACCACCAGTTCATGACTACAACTGATCCCAGCAACGACTCGGATTTTAGAAAGAGGCCGCTCTCGGTTTCACCGGACCAGGCTTCAAATGCTGGTCGCTCGCTCTTGGCAAATTCGGTTACTGTGCCATCCCCAGCGATGTAGTTCTTAGATGAGCCCTCGCGGTACTGCTGAGCGAGCGGGTCCTGGGTGCAGCCGGCAAGGGTGATAACGAATGAGGCGATCAACATCACAACCAAGGTGATTGCAATTCTGCGAACTGTCTCTTTTTTCATACTGCACCCCCATCAACTGCTTGATTGGCGAACTCGATTCCCGGTTCACGATAGGCAACTTCCCTGAGTTTTCCATCAATAACTTCAAACGATGTGATTGATGAAAGTGAGCATCTTCGATCGCGTGGGTCATGCGGCAATTTCAAGCCGCTGGCGGATCGATAGACCATCCAGATCGGTAGTTGGTGCGAGACGATTACCACGTCGCCACCTTCGACCTCAGACCAGTGATCAAGTGCGGCCGAGGTCATTCGGTCTGCAATCTCGGTAAACGGCTCACCCCAGCTTGGCTTGGATGGATTATGGAGCTTCAGCAGAATGCTTGGTCTTTTCAGAATCGCCCTGGGACCGACTCGAAGACCACGAAAATCATTCCATGGCTCGATGACTCGCTCATCTATGGTCGGCTCAATCCCAAAGAGTTCGGAGATTGGTTTTGCGGATTCCCTGGTGCGCTGCAGCGGGGATACCACGAGCTTAGAAATTTGAATTCTCTCGGATTGCAACTGCTTCGCAGCCGCAGCCGCCATCTGGTGACCCAGACCGCTCAGACCAAAGCCCTCAATGCGCTCATAAAGCACACCTTCGGGGTTGAAAACCTCGCCGTGACGCACAAGGTGTAGGCGGGAGGCGGGCATAAAGAAAAGTCTACCTTCGCTAAACTTTGACAGTTACTCTCTTTCGCCCACTCTCAGAGGTCAAAATGTTAGATCGCAAGCTCATCGGCACCCTGCCATCGCTTCAGGACGGACCAGTCACCATCGGTGGTTGGGTCGAGACCCTGAGAGATCAAAAGCGCATTCAGTTCATCATCATTCGTGATGAGTCCGGCAGCGTTCAGGTTACCTACCCACGTCCTGCCGAAGAGGACGCACTGGCAGATGTTGTCAGCTCCCTGACCGGTGGCACCTTCGTAGAAATCACCGGAAATCTGAAGCATGACGAGCGCGTCAAGCTCAACGGTGTTGAGATTCTGCTTTCCGACCTGAAGGTAGTTTCTCGCTCGCTACCAGACAGCCCAATCGCAGAAGACACCTCGATTGACAAGCGTTTGGACTGGAGATTCTTAGACCTACGCCGTCCAGAGCTAAACCTGATGATGCGGGTTCAGACCACCATCGAGAAGACCTGGCGCGAGGTTTGGCTAGAGCACGACTTCATGGAGATTCACTCTCCAAAGCTGATGGGTTCACCCTCCGAGTCACACGCCGAACTTTTCAAGCTCGAATACTTTGAGACCCACGCCTATCTCGCTCAGAGCCCACAGTTCTATAAGCAGATGGCAATGATGGCAGGTCTTGGCAAGGTGTTTGAGATCGGCCCAGTATTCCGCGCTGACCCATCATTTACCTCGCGTCACGCCACCGAGTTCATCTCGGTTGACATGGAGATGAGCTGGATCGACTCCCACGAAGATGTGATGCAGTTCCAAGAGATGCTTTTGGTTCGTGCAATCCAAGCAGTCAAGGATGCTCACGGTGAAGAGATCCAGAAGCTCTATGGCATCGACATCCAGGTTCCAGCTGTTCCATTCCCAAGAATTCCGTTGGCTGAAGCCCACGAGATCGTTGAATCACGTGGCTACAAGGTGCCAAGAGCAGATGGTGATCTCGACCCAGAGGGTGAGCGTCAGATTGCTGCATACGTCAACGAGAAATTTGGGCACGAGTTTGTGTTCCTCACCGACTACCCAAAGAACATCCGCCCGTTCTACCACATGAGACACGAGGACAACCCAAGCCTCACCAAGAGCTACGACCTGATTTGGAAGGGTACCGAGATCACCACCGGTGCTCAGCGCGAGCACCGCATCGAGGTCCTCGAGAAGCAGGTCTTGGACAAGGGTCTGGAGCTCGAGGGTCTTGGTTTCTACCTAGACTTCTTCCGCTATGGCGCACCGACCCACGGTGGTTTTGGCATGGGTCTAACTCGAGTAGTGATGTTGCTTCTAGACTTGCCAAATATCCGTGAGGCCAGCTTCCTGTTCCGCGGACCAAACCGACTTCAGCCCTAAAGCCAGCTCTCTAGCTTCAGCCCTGGCACTTTTTCAAAGTGTTTGGTGTTGTTTGTGACAAGGGTCGCATCCACCTCCAACGCCTGGGCTGCAATGAACTCATCCGCAGTACCAATCGTTATCCCTGAGGACTTCAAGTCCGCATGGATCTTGGCCGCTCGATCGGCTACGCGTTCGCCAATGGCCTCGATTCTGCTTAATCCAAGAAGCTCTCTTGCGATCAAGTTTGAAGTGGAGTTGGGATTCTTACTTATTCCTTTTTGAATCTCATATGCAGTCATGGCTGAGATTGACCAGCTTTCTTGGGACAGTGACTTCAGCCGAGCCAAGGAACCTGGGTGTCGTCGAATAACTCTTATTAGGACATCACTGTCTAGAAGGAATCTCGTCACTTAATCTCCTCGTTGAAAAGTTCATCCCAATCAAACCTCTCAGGCCAAGGCAGTCGGTCGGGGATTATGAACTCATCCTCGGGAAGCTCTGGTTGCTGGCTCAGATAATCCAAGAGTCTCCTCAATCGTGTTGCCCGATCTAAAGGATGGATTTCTACGATTCCGTCCTCGCGTCGAACGATGTCGATTTCCGCATCCTCATCAATCCAACCCTTGGGTATGCGGACGGCGACGCTGCCGCCATTTTTGAAAGCTTTTCTGGTCACTCTCTGAGTCACAGCACAAACCCCTTATCTATACGCAAAGTATAGACAACGGGTTTGTGGATAACCAGCCTCAAAAGAAATTACTTGAATCTCTTTAGGGTCCTATGCGCTTTGTCTGCCCAGGTGTGCTTCTCAGCAAGCTTGCTCAGCACATAGATCAAGATCGGAAACCAGAAGTTCTTCAGAACCCAAACAATCAGCTTCATGCCAACTCCTGAAGCTTTGCGAAAACCCGCTCCTGGTCGATTCTCCAGAATGACACTTGCTGGCCGTTGATCAGCAGCACTGGCACCTCGTCGGTGAAGTGCGCAAACTTAGGGTTCTGATCGATGTCCAGATCTTCGATCGAATACTCCACACTTGGGTACTCATTGGCAAAGCGGGCTATCACCTGAGCCAAGTCCCCTTGGGCCACCTCGCAGAGATGGCAGCCGTTTCTCCCGATTAGAGTGATTTCAATAGCCACCTCTAAAGCCTACGGCCAGTGCCTCAGATGATTAGACTTAGCCGGTGCCCGAACCCCTAAAGCAGCCAAAACTCGAAGCCGCGTTCTTCGACGTTGACAACACTTTGGTTCGAGGCTCAACCTCAATCCTTTTCGGCAAGGTTGCCTTCACCGGCGGCACCATCAAGCGCAGAGACATTTGGCGATTCGCATTCGAGCAGATGATGTTTATTCGTCGCGGCGAGAACAACGAGAAGATGGCGGACTTCAAGGACCGTGCTCTTTCTCTGACCAAGGGGCACTCAGTCGATGAACTGCGGGATCTGATTGATGTTGTTTACCGCCAGGAGATTAAGCCCCGACTCTGGCCGGAGACCGTAGCGGCAGCCAAGGAGCACCTGACTGCCGGTCGCGAGGTTTGGCTTCTGACTGCTGCCCCGGTGGAGCTTGCTGAAGCAATTGCCAAAGACATCGGTGCCACCGGCGCTCTTGGGACCATCGTTGGTCACAAAGATGGTGTTTTGACCGGTGAATTGATCGGCGAGCCACTGCACGGAAAAGCCAAGCGCCACGCGGCAAAGAAACTGGCCAAAGACAGAGGGATTAGCCTCAAGCGTAGCTGGGCGTATTCAGACAGCTACAACGATCTTCCACTGCTGTCCTCCGTGGGCCACCCAGTGGCAGTAAACCCTGACAAGATTCTCACCCGCCATGCTGAGGCTGCTGGGTGGGAGATTATGAAATTCAAAAAGCGAGACCTGCGCAAAAACTAAACCCGCCCTTGCAGGCGGGTTTTTGTTTTGAAGATTTACTTCTTATTGCGACGCTGGTGGCGAGTCTTACGAAGCAGCTTGCGGTGCTTCTTCTTAGACATACGCTTACGGCGCTTCTTGATAATTGAACCCACAGAAACCTCACAAAGCTTTTGGGTGCCCGAATGGGCAACCTCAGAAGTTTAGCCCTTAGTAACCAAGCACTCAACCTCGGATGGAAAATCCAGCGAACACTGGATTGAGTGTCACTTGTTACTTCTTGACCTTGCTTTTCACCTCGGCAACGAAGTTGTTGGTCTCTTGCTTGACCTCATCGACAACCTCTTCAACCTTCTGGCGAGCGATCTTTTCGAAGTCCTTCGCAGACTTCTCCGCCTCCACCTTGGCCTCGGCTAGCTTGCGACCAAGCCTCTTGCCAAGCTCCTTCGGGTCAGCATCGATGTCAACCTCTTCAAGCTTTTGCTTGAGCTGCTCGGATAGCCAACCTGACTTCTCAGTGAGCCAGTGGCCAACCTTTGCGCCAACCTCGGAAAGGTTTTCTGCAAGTGGGTCGCCCTCGTCTTCTTCTGGGTCAAAACCAAGAGACAGAAAGTTGATCATCCAGTCTTCGATTTCCTCAAGTGGCTCTGGAGTCACTGAGTAGAAACGCTTTTGACCTTCTTCGCGAACGTCGACCAAGCCAACTTCACGCAAAGTCTTTAGGTGCTTGGAGACGGTTGGCTGACCAAGCTTGGTCTGCTCGACAATCTCGCTCACGGTTAGCTCTCCCGAGCCACCGGCCAGGTGCGAACCGAGCAGGGTCTCCAAAAGAAGACGTCTAGTTGGGTCAGCGATTGCTTCAAAAATGTCTGCCATGTTTTTACCCTACTCTCACTTACCTGCTAATTCCTCAGCCCGCGCTACCGCAGCGGCTAAGCCCTTAGCAAAAATGGCCTTCAAATCGCTCTCTTCGAAGGTGGCAATGATGCGCTCGGTGGTGCCGCCCGGAGAGGTGACGTTTCGTCTCAGCTCGGCTGGCTCCTCGTCTGACTGTGCCAAAAGATCGATCGATCCATCGAAGGTACCGCGCACGAGTTTCTTGGCATCCTCCTCGGAAAAGCCTTGTTCGAGCGCGATCTTTTCCCACTGCTCGATGAAGTAGTAGATCCAGGCAGGACCAGAACCCGAGATGGCACTTAGGGCGTTGATCTTCTGCTCAGGAACCACGATCGCGGTGCCAACGGCTTCGAACAACGTCACGGTGGCGTCAATAGCATCTTGCGAAGCTGAGGCTGCGGGGGCGATGCCGGTAACAGCCTTGCCCACTAGTGCGGGAGTGTTTGGCATAGTGCGAATCAGGTTTGGATTGTCGATGGCACTGGCCATCGTTGCAAGCTCTATGCCGGCCGCCAGGGAGATTAGCACCGCATTCTTTCCGACTTCACCTGAGAGCTCTCGCAACACATCGACAATCTGCTTTGGCTTGACGCCCAGAACAATCAAGTCGGCATCGCCTGCAATCAAAGCGTTGGCATCTGGGGTGGTCTCAACCGAAAGTGCCGATATGCCCTGCTCGCGCCAGGCGGCAGCACTCTCTTCACTTTTAGTAGTAGCTGAAATCAGCTCTTTGGGATAGCCGGCGTCGATAAGCCCCGACATGATTGCGCCACCCATTGATCCTGAGCCCAAAAAGGCAATTCGAAGTTTCTCCACCCTTGAATCCTAGGCTTAGCCAAGAAGTGGATACCCGATAAAGACCACAGAGTTCATCAGAGTGTGCGCAATCACAAGCGGTGCAACCCGCGCAGTCCGCAAGAACACCAGAGCGAACACGATGCCCATGACAAAGTTTCCAAGCACCGCAGAGAACCCCTGGTAGCTGTGATAACTAGCCCGAATAGCCGCTGAGGTCAATACGAGCAGAAAGACCGAAAAAGTTGGGTTGACAAGCTTTAGCTTGCTGAGCAAAAAGCCCACCACGATAACCTCCTCCTGCAATCCTGACCTAAGTGCTGCCAGCAGCAGGATGGGGATGGTCCAAACAAAGTCACCAATAGAACTCGGCACAACTCTCGATGTCAACCCGAGCTCCAAAGCCAAAAAATAGAGCCCGATCCCTGGGATTCCGATTGAGGCTGCCATCAAAACGCCCAAGCCAACATCTCTAAGGTTTGGAATCAGGCCGATTGAAACCTGATCCTGACGCAAGAAATACAGTGCAAGTAGTACTGGAACCAAAGCAAGACCGATTCCAACAAGCTGGTAAATCAAATCAAGCCAAGGCGTCTCAACAACGGGTCGGTTGATGGTTGTGGTGCTACCGGCAAGACCCTCCGGGCTGGCTAACTTTCGCAAAAGACTCAGGGTTGAGTAAATGGCACTCGCACCCAAAGACAAAAGGAGCACGAGCCAGATTTCCTGGCGATGGCTTTTGAACATCTCGCTCCTTAGGTGTGGGCAAAAGTTTAGATGTCGGCAGCAAAGGGTAGTTTTGTTCGATGGCAAAAACTAAGAGCGACTTTCGATGCGCCGAGTGTGGCTGGACCACCGTCAAGTGGGTTGGTCGCTGCGGCGAATGCCAGGCCTGGGGCACCCTTGAGGAGACAAACTCAGTTCAGGAGGTGAAGGCTGCAAGGCTCACTCAAAACCAGCTGGCTAAACCGATCACTGAGGTTGAGCAGGTATCCGCCTCGCATAAACCAACCGGCGTTGGGGAGTTTGATCGAGTTCTCGGCGGTGGACTGGTTGCTGGTGCAGCAATCCTCCTGTCCGGTGAGCCAGGTGTGGGAAAGTCAACGCTGCTTTTGGAGGTTGGTGCCAAGGCAGCAAAGTCAGGTGCAAAAGTTCTATATGTCTCTGCCGAGGAATCGGCATCACAGGTCCGACTAAGAGCCGAGCGAACCGGCGGCTTAAGCGAGAACCTATACCTCGCCAGCGAGACTGACCTCTCCACTGTGATGGGGCAGTTCGAGGCGCTAAAGCCAGACCTACTGATCGTTGACTCGGTTCAGACAGTGGCCTCGGCTGATGTCGATGGAGCACCTGGCATGCCAGCTCAAGTTCGTGAGGTTGCCGCAAACCTGATTCGACTAGCAAAACAATCATCGACCCCACTTTTGCTCGTCGGCCACGTGACCAAGGACGGTTCGATCGCGGGACCAAGGACCCTGGAGCACCTTGTTGATGTGGTTTGCCAATTTGAGGGTGATCGCCAGACCTCGTTGAGGTTTGTAAGAACCCTAAAGAACAGATTTGGACCTACTGACGAGGTGGGTTGCTTTGAGATGACCGGTGATGGCATCGTGGAGGTTCCGGATCCTTCAAAACTATTTATCTCAGGTTCGAAAAACCAGGTTTCTGGAACCTGTGTGACTGTGACGGTTGAGGGCAAGCGAGCACTAATCGCCGAGATCCAAGCTCTGGTGGTCCGCACCAATTCACCGCAACCAAGACGAGTGACAAACGGCGTTGACGCCTCTCGAGTAGCAATGCTCCTGGCTGTATTGGAGCGCCGAGCAGGCATCAGCCTGATTGATAAAGACGTATACGTATCGACTGTCGGTGGGATGCGCATTCTCGAACCAGCAGCAGACCTGGCAATAGCGGTGGCAATTGCGTCCGCGGTAATTGATAAACCGGTCGGTTCATCCGTCGCAGCCTTTGGTGAAATTTCCCTTGCGGGCGAGATCAGAGCGGTCTCAAATTCCAAACAGCGTCACGCTGAAGCGGTGAGACTCGGTCATGACAAGGTGGTAAGTGCCGAGGGTGACCAACTCTCCAAAGCACTTTCCAAGGCTCTTAGTTAAGTAGGAACTGAACAGGGTTCTCTGAATAAACCCCGTTTACCTCTACCTTCAAAAAGTATGAGGCGCCGCCTGATGGCACAGGCTCTTGCTCCGCCCCACAACCCGTTCCGGAAGACCTTACTCGCTCCCAGATGGCTCCCTCTCTAGAGCTGCTGATGGTTGAGTTTGCCTTCAAGACGGTGACCAAATCCTGATCCGCACTTCTGTCGCAATCGCGTGAGGAGTAGTAGGTCTCGTCACCCGAGGTGATGGTGAAGAAGGTCACCCGAGATCCAACGTTGAACTTGCAATCCACTGGGCCGGTGTTGGTGATGTCATACCAAAGGTACGGCTTCTCGCCGGATGCGAATGAGCTCTTCTCGCCATCCTTGTCTCCGATTCGAGCAAAGACCTCGACCACTCCCGGTTGACAATCAACAATTTCACTGGCTGGTGTCGAAGCAGTAGCGGAAACTGAAGCAGCGCTGGTTGGTCCTGCCTGCTGGGTTTGTGATCCGCCGGAGAATGCGTTCCAAACCAAGACGCCCACGATGACCAAAACTAGCAACAAGAGGGCGCGGCGACGGGCGTAGATCTGCTGTTGAGTAGGGGCCATGGAACTATCTAACTAGATGTAACGGAGCATTCTGGAGTTTCCGAGAGTATTCTGCTTCACCCTCGCCAGATCCAAGAACTCAGCCACACCCTCATCGTTGGAGCGAACTAGCTCTGCATAGGTTTCAGGGTCGACTGGAATGTCGGAGATGACTTGGAAGCCCTGAGACTCGAAGAACTTCACTTCGAATGTCAGACAGAAAACTCGGTGAATCCCGAGGTCCTTGGCCTTGTCCAAAAGTTCACCCAAAATCTTCTTGCCAACACCCTGGCCCTTGACGCTCTCGCGAACAGCCAATGTTCTAACCTCTGCCAAGTCCTCCCACATCACGTGTAGAGCACCAAAACCAATTACTTCGCCGTCTTTTTCAGCAACCACAAACTCTTGAATTGATTCATACAGTTCAACGAGCTCTTTGCCGAGCAGAATGCGCTTTTCGACCAAGGGAGAGGCGATCTCTGTGATCGCCCGAACATCAGTGGTCCGGGCAGGTCGAATCTTGAGCATTGCTAAATTATGGCGCTAAGCCGATTCAATTTCTAATAGCACTTCGTTCCGACGCAGTGGACCCGGAGTCCAAGGGCCGTTGTATCGAGCGAATCTGGGTTGGCCAATCGCCCGATATCCCTGCGCAGCAAGAAGCTCTCTGAGCTTTAGTTCTTTTGCGCGGAACAGTGCCTCTCGGGCAAACCCAGAGAAGGTTATGGCAGCGAATGTTGAGCTGGGGAACTGCTCGATTTTCAAAGTGTTTGAAGTGGGTAAAGGAACATCGCTCATGTCGGATGGCATCACGAAAGAAACTTCAAAACCAGATCCCGATTCACGTTGAACCACCGGCGCGGTCATGGCAATTGGCTGGCGCTTTTGGTTGTTGCCGCCAATAAAAGAAGCAAGGTAGCCGAAAGCGTTGTAGGCGGAGGCGCCTAAATCTCCGGCTTGCCAGGTCGTCACAAGGGTGTGAGGGTCATACTCCCGAACCTCAAAGCCCTTGTGGGCTTTGAGGACTCGGTAGCTTTGAACTTCGGTCACTAAGCGACTGGCTCACTCTCGCGAGAGTTGGCGACGAAGGTGAATTCACCGTTGATGAAGTCAACCAAGATGTCCTGAGCGCTGCCGATAGTGCCGGTCAGGATTCGCTCGGAGATGGCGTCCTCGATCTCACGCTGAACCACGCGACGCAGTGGTCTTGCACCCAACGCTGGTTCATAGCCGAGTTCGATCAGTCGCTCCTTGGCCACAGTGGTCAGGGTCAGCTTCAGGTCGCGCTCGTCCAAACGACGTTGCAGTCTGGCAACAAACAGATCGACAATCTGCAGTAGCTCGTCGCGGTTTAGCTGTGGGAAGACGATGACCTCATCGACACGGTTCAGGAACTCAGGCTTGAAGTTGCGCTTGAGCTCCTCGTTTACACGTGCCTTCATTTGGTCGTAGTCGTTCTTTGAGTCACCCTCGAGGGTGAAACCTAGAGCACCACGGGTAATCTCACGAGTTCCGAGGTTGGTGGTCATGATGATGATGGTGTTCTTGAAGTCCACCACGCGTCCCTGACCATCAGTCAAGCGACCCTCTTCGAGAATCTGCAACAGCGAGTTGAAGATGTCTGGGTGAGCCTTTTCAATCTCGTCGAACAGGATCACGGAGAACGGCTTGCGGCGAACCTTTTCGGTTAGCTGGCCACCCTCGTCGTATCCGACGAATCCCGGAGGAGCACCAAAGAGTCTGGAAACAGTGTGCTTCTCGCCATACTCGCTCATGTCCAACGAAATTAGTGCGTCTTCGTCATCAAACAAGAACTCGGCCAACGCCTTCGCAAGCTCCGTTTTACCAACACCGGTTGGACCAGCGAAGATGAATGAGCCAGAAGGACGCTTTGGATCCTTCAAGCCTGCCCGCTGGCGACGAATGGTCTTGGAAAGTGCAGCAATTGCTGCCTCCTGACCGATAACTCTGCGGTGCAGCTCCTGCTCCATGAAGATCAGCTTGGCGCCCTCTTCTTCACTTAAACGGAACACCGGAATTCCGGTTGCATGAGCTAGAACCTCTGCGATCAGACCCTCATCAACAATGCCTGGCTTGTCGATGTTGCCCTCACGGAATTCCTTCTCCATGCGCATCTTCTCGGCGGTGAGCTTCTTCTCCTCATCACGCTTTGATGCTGCAAGCTCGAAGTCCTGGTCGGCAATCGCCTGCTCCTTGGCCTTCTTTACGACTGCAATCTTCTCGTCCATCTCACGAAGCTCAGGTGGGGAGGAGAGGAAGCTCAGGCGTAGTCTCGCACCGGCCTCATCGATAAGGTCAATGGCCTTGTCTGGCAGGAAGCGGTCAGTCACATAGCGATCTGACATTCCAACAGCGGCAACAATTGCACCATCAGTGATGGAGACCTTGTGGTGGGCCTCGTAGCGATCACGCAGACCCTTGAGGATGTTGATCGCCATCGCAGGAGTTGGCTCAGCGACCTGAACTGACTGGAATCTGCGGACTAGCGCTGCGTCCTTTTCAAAGTGCTTGCGGTACTCATCCAAGGTGGTAGCACCGATGGTCTGAAGCTCGCCGCGGGCCAGCATTGGCTTGAGAATCGAAGCCGCATCGATCGCGCCTTCCGCTGCACCGGCACCAACCAAGGTGTGAATCTCATCGATGAAGGTGATGATGTCACCGCGAGTTCTGATCTCCTTGGTGACCTTCTTCAAACGCTCTTCAAAGTCACCGCGGTAGCGAGAACCGGCGATCAAGCTTCCCATGTCTAGGGTGTAAAGCTGCTTGCCACGAAGGGTCTCTGGGACCTGTCCGGAGACAATTGCCTGAGCCAAGCCCTCGACCACTGCGGTCTTACCCACACCTGGTTCACCAATCAAAATTGGATTGTTCTTGGTGCGGCGAGAAAGAATCTGCATCACTCGCTCAATCTCGCGCTCGCGACCAACCACTGGGTCTAGCTTGCCCTCGGCTGCGGCCTGGGTGAGGTTACGACCGAACTGGTCAAGAATCTGGGAACCCTTTGGCTGCGGGTTGGTTTCGCCGCCAACGGCGACGGTCTCCTTGCCCTGGTAGCCGGAAAGAAGCTGAATGACCTGCTGGCGAACTTTATTGGTGTCAGCACCCAGCTTGGTCAATACCTGAGCTGCAACACCTTCGCCCTCGCGGATTAGTCCTAACAGCAGGTGCTCGGTACCGATGTAGCTGTGACCCAGCTGCAGTGCCTCACGAAGTGATAGCTCCAAAACCTTCTTAGCTCTTGGGGTGAATGGGATGTGACCGGATGGAGCCTGCTGCCCCTGACCGATGATCTCCTGGACCTGCTCGCGCACCTGCTCGAGGTTGATACCGAGAGCCTCTAATGCCTTGGCGGCAACGCCCTCACCCTCGTGGATCAGACCGAGCAGAATGTGCTCCGTGCCGATGTAGTTGTGCTTTAGAAGCTTCGCTTCCTCTTGCGCCAAAACAACAACGCGACGGGCCTTGTCGGTAAATTTCTCGAACAAGCCTGGACCTCCAACACTCTGGTATTGAAGATGCTAGAAGGCTTAGGGGTCAGAAACTAGGGCTGTTCGCCCAAGGCGTTAGCTCGCTTGGCTCGTTCCTCGGCCTCGATACGAGCATATGTATCGCGCTCGCCCTTATCCGCTCGCAAAATCGAGCGCATGATGATCCAAAAAAGCACACCAACCAACGCTGGCGGAATTAGCGAAATAGCAACATCTAAGGCGATCTCAAGCGGAGTCATCAATTACCTACTTCACCAGTGGGAACAGGATGGTTTCGCGAATTCCAAGGCCGGTAAGGGTCATCAGTAGACGATCGATGCCCATACCCATGCCACCCGATGGTGGCATGCCAAACTCCAGCGCCTTCAAAAACTCCTCGTCGAGCTTCATGGCCTCAGGGTCTCCAGCAGCAGCGAGCTCCATTTGAGCAACAAACCGCTGACGCTGAATTACCGGGTCAACCAACTCGGAATAACCGGTTGCTTGCTCAAACCCGCGAATGTAAAGATCCCACTTCTCAACAACTCCCGGGGTAGATCGGTGGTCTCTGGTGAGCGGGGAGGTGTCAATTGGGAAGTCGGTGACGAAGGTCGGGCCAGTGAAGCCAGGCTTCACAAAGTGTTCCCACAGCTCCTCGACATACTTACCGTGCAGCGGGTGATCGATCTCGATGCCAACCTTGTCCGCAATCTTCTTCAGCTCTGAAATCGGAGTCTCATGAGTGATCTCCACACCGGCAGCAGCCGAAAGCGACTCAAACATCGAGACTCTTGCCCACTCGCCACCGAGGTCGTTATCGGTGCCATCATCCAAGGTCACCACGTGTGAACCAAAGACATCCATGGCAGCGTTTTGAATTAGCTCTTGAGTCAAGGTCGCCATGGTGTTGTAATCGCCATAGGCCTCGTATGCCTCAAGCATGGCGAACTCAGGTGAGTGGGTGCGGTCAGCACCCTCGTTTCTGAAGTTGCGGTTGATCTCGAATACTCGCTCCAAGCCACCAACTACCGCACGCTTTAGAAACAGCTCTGGGGCAATGCGCAAGAAAAGCTCTGTGTCAAAGGCGTTTGAGTGGGTCTTGAAAGGTCTGGCCGATGCACCACCGTGCATCACCTGCAGCATTGGAGTTTCAACCTCCATGAATGCGCGGTTTGCAAAGGTGTTGCGCAGCGACTGCATTACCTCGGAACGAATCTTCACTACCTCGCGAGCTCGGTCGCGAACGATCAAATCGATGTAGCGGTGACGCACGCGGAACTCTTCGCCAAGCTCGTTGTGCAGGTTAGGTAGCGGGCGAATAGTCTTCGCAGCCATCAACCAACGGTCAGCAAGGATGCTCAGCTCGCCTCGTTTTGAGGTGATTACCTCACCCTCAACAAAAACATGGTCACCGAGGTCAACCAATTCTTTCCAGCTCTCGAGCTGCTCCTCGCCAACCTTGTCTAGGGACACCATGGCCTGGATTCGCTCTCCAGTACCGGATTGCAAAGTCGCAAAGCAAAGCTTTCCGGTGTTGCGCAAAAACATCACGCGACCAGCAAGGGCAACTACATCACCGGTTGCAACATCAGCCTCAAGGTTTGGGTAGTGGGCCCTCGTGGCCTCAATGGTGTGTGTGATGGGCAAAGCGACCGGGTAGGCGCTGGACAGCTCGTTGAGCTTCTCGCGCTTTGCCATTCGAATGGCAATCTGCTCCGGCAGGTCGTCGAATTCGATCTCTTCGCTCACGATGTCCTATCAATGACTATGTTGTCGATCAGTCTGGTTTCGCCCACATAGGCAGCGATGATTAATCTCGCCTTTTTGCCTTTGGCCGAATCCAAAATTTCGAAGCTGTCTGCATCAACCAGCTCCAGGTAGTCAAGTCTAGCCTCAGGGCTCAGCGCCGCCTTGCCCGCCGAGAGTGCCTGGGTTCTATCTTCGAATTCCGCTGCAGCTCGCAGCGACAAGTTCAGTGTTCTGGCTATGTCAATCTGTGCGGCCGAGAGGTAGCGATTTCTTGATGACAGGGCTAGGCCATGTTCGTCCCGAACCGTTTCGCACTCTACGAGTTGGATTGGCGCTCGCTCTCCAGCTCTAACCTGCTGACTCAGCATTTTGCGAACCAGTGCAACCTGTTGGGCATCCTTGGCACCAAAAAACACCACGTCTGGATTCACTAGGTCCAAGAGGCGATTCACCACGGTGAGCATGCCGTCAAAGTGACCAGGTCTGGTCTTGCCCTCAAACACCTCACCTAGGTCTCCCGCGCTCACCTTTTTGACTGGAGACTCAGTCGGATAGATGTCCGACACCGCTGGAGCAAACAACACGTCTGCTCCAATGTCGCTCAGCAATCGAGCATCGACACCGAGCGTTCTTGGATACTTATCGAAATCCTCACCAGCACCAAACTGCAGCGGATTTACAAAGATCGAAACGACTACAAAATCTGATTCTTCCTCAGCGCGCTTGACCAAGGATGCGTGCCCCTGATGCAGAGCACCCATTGTTGGCACAAAGCCCACTCGCTTACCGAGTCGCTTTTGAGCCTCAACTATTTGCGTGAGCTCTGACGCACTCTGGACCAACTGCATTAGATCAAATCCCTAGGGTCGAGATTCTGCGGTGGCTTGTGAAGAGCATCCTCAACTGCACTTCTGACAACTGGACCGATCAAAGCCGCTGGGTTTTCCACCCCAGCCTCGGCCAAGATTCCCACGGCCTGTGATACCACCATCGAAGAAAAGCTGCTTGCTACCTCAAAGGCTTCTGAATACGCAGCTCGCTGCTCCTCTGCAACGATGATTGGCTCACCGCCAAGTTCGATGGCTAGCACCTGCGCTATCGGCTGGAAAACCTCAGGAGCAGAGATAGCGATAGTGCTGTTTTTCAGAACCATCAAATCGACCGAGGTACCGGTGAAGTGCATGACCGGATGCATGGCAATCGGCACTGCACCATGGATCCCAGCAGCGGCTAGAGCTCCATAGCCCTGCAGTGGCGAGAGATGCATAACCAACTTCTTGGGGCCAAAAAGCGATAGGTCAGCTAAGCCCTCACACACCAGAGAGACATCACTGTAAGGAACTGCCAAGACAACCAGGTCCGCCTCTTCGGCAACTGCTGGCATGGAACCAATGTAGACATCTGGAAGCAGGGCCTCTACCCGTTCGATTGCCCCTGGGGTGGTAACTGCAATGCCGGCAATCTCGTGTCCTGCAAGGGCCCAAGCTTTACCGAGCACTACACCCGAGGGCTCATCACCGATGATCGAGATCTTCATGCCGCACCCTTTTCATCATCCGCTTTGGGAGTTCTGCAGTTCCACTCTGCCAGCAAAGCCGCGCTCAGGCCAACCAAACAAAACAGCGCCCCAAGAAACGAATCCGTGACTAATAAAACCGATGGCGTGAAGGCGACTAACCAAATGCCAAGGCCTAGGTGCCAGCCCAAAAAAGCAACCGATGTAATTTGTGCCGCCCTGGCAAAGAGCAGCACCCTAACCGCATAAAAAGGGTTGGGTCGCTGCACTGCCTTTTGTGCTTCAGATAGCTTGCGATAGCGAGCTATAGGAATCGTTGCAATCAAGACCGCCAACCCGATCACCAAGACTGAAATAGAAAGTGAGAGAGGTGCTGCGGGGATGGAGAAGCCAAACCCGGTCGCAAGTTGAGCAATTGCCGCTCCTAGAACCAGCGTCACCAGGCCAATCAGGGTCAATCCCTTTGCATTCGAGCTATTCACTTCGCCAAACCTCACCTCTTAGCGGCGTTGCCAACTCAGCCACCAAACCCGCGCCTGGCAATACCGCCGTTGGATCAATCTCAGCCCATGGAACCAACACGAAAGCACGATCTTTCGCTCTTGGGTGCGGGATGATGAGGGTCTTTTTCTCAACAAATTGATCGCCGTAAGTAATGATGTCGAGATCAAGAGTGCGGGATGCCCAACGCTGCAATCGAATGCGCCCAAAGTGATTCTCAACCTCATTCAAAAACCTGAGCAGTTGCTTCGGCTTGAGCGAGGTCTCCAAAATCGCGACGCCGTTCAGATATCTGGGTTTACTCGGGTCGATGCCCTCAGGGGTCAGAGCCATTGACTCATAGAGCGAGGAGTTCGATATGAGCTCAATCTCGGGGTGAGCGGCAATCAACTCCAGGGCCGCACTGATATTTGAGCGCACCTCACCCAGATTTCCTCCGTAGGCAATTACTGCCCGAACGTTAGGCATTATCACCGCGGTAGGTGACGAAGACATCCTCAAACTTCAACTCGATTGGAGCACTGGGTTTGTGAACCGTGATTTCGGCTCGCTTGATTCTTGGCGACTTTGCCATGACTTTGCCGTGCAGTCGATGAGCCAACGTTTCGATGAGGTTTACTGGATTTTGCTTCACATCGTCAGCGATTAGCTCGGCAATCTCGGCATAGCTAACCGACTCTTCAAGATCATCCGCGGTGCCGGCATCCACAGTCAACGTGGCATCGATTACGAAGATTTGACCTAGGTCGCGCTCAAACTGCAAAACTCCGTGGTGGGCATAAACCTCGAGTCCACGAATTGCAATTTCAAATTCAGCCATTAGCCCTGCGCTTGCTTTAGTGCCGAGACTACCTTGATTGCGTCAACCGTGGCTTCGACATTGTGGACTCTGATGCCCCAGAGCTTGCGTTGCAAAAGAAGTGCGGTCAGAACCGCGGTCGCGACATCACGACGCTGGGTAGAGACACTCGCTGGATCTAACTCATTCAGCGCCGCAGCTAGGAATCGCTTGCGTGATGCCCCGACGAGAATGGGCAGACCAAGCTGCTCCAGCTCATCTAGTCTTGCGACCAAGTCCCAGTTCTGCTTCACATCCTTAGCGAATCCAATGCCTGGATCAACCACAATTCGGGAGCGGTCGATGCCGGATGAAACCGCCATCGCTACCTGCTCAGCCAATTCCCCTACGACTTCTCGAGCAACATTTGAATAGGCATTCAGGTTGTCCATAACATCGGAGTGACCACGCCAGTGGCCAAGGATGTAGGTGCAGTCATAGGGCGACAGCGCACTGAACATATTGGTATCTGCAAGCCCGCCAGAGACATCGTTGATGATGGTTGCTCCTGCCTCCAGGGCTAAAACGGCGGTCTGTGAATTCATAGTGTCGACCGAGATTGGAACCCCGAGGTCTCGCACTGCTTGAATTACAGGCAAGATTCGAGACTGCTCGGTCGTGAGATCCACGCGCTTGGCACCAGGTCTTGTGCTCTCGCCTCCGATGTCCAAAATGTCGGCACCCTGAGCGACCAGGAGCTTGGCTTGAGCTAAGGCCGCCTCGGCATCTAGGAACTCTCCTCCGTCACTGAAGGAATCAGGGGTGATGTTCAGCACACCCATTACACGCGGTTGTTGCCAGCTCATAGTTACTTGTTTATCAAACCCATGACCTCAGCGCGATAGCTGGGTTCACTAAAAACTCCCCTGGAAGCCATGGTGATTGTGTTCACCTCTGGTTGTCTCGCACCTCGAGAAGCGACGCATTGATGCTTTGCCTCAACAACGACGATTACACCCTTGGCATCCAACCCCTTCTCAATTGCATCGGCAATTTGAGCAGTCAGATTCTCCTGAAGCTGCGGTCTAGCGGCCAGAATTTCGACAACTGCAGCTAGACGACCCAGACCGGCCACGTGCTTGCTGGGTAGGTATGCGATGTGCGCATTGCCGGTGAATGGCAAAAGGTGATGTTCGCAGATTGAGACGAGCTCAATGTCCTTGAGGATTACCGCTTCATTGTGCTCGGCGGGGAAGGTTTCTCCGAGCACCGTGATTGGGTCAACACCAATACCCTTGAAAAACGAGGCGTAGGCCTCGGCAACTTTGTCCGGGGTGCTCAAAAGCTCCGGGCGATCTGGATTCTCACCAATTGCTTCCAAGAGCTCGCGGACCGCGGCTCTAATTCTCTGGCTTTGCATCCGTTTCAACCGTCTCGGCCACAACTGGCTCGTGAACCTCAAGCTGCTTCACCTTGCGCTCTGGGACTGCAATTGGCCCCTTGGTACTCAGTGCTCGCTTGGTGGATGAACGCCAGGTCTCTCGCTCAGGAAGCTTCTTCACGCTCTTGAATAGCTTGGCAATCTCGTCCTGATTCAGGGTCTCTTTCTCCAAAAGCTCTTTGGCAAGTTGATCCAACACCTTTCGGTTTTGAGTTAGCGCCTTGTGAGCTTCATCTAACGCCTGATCCAAAATCGCGCGGACCTCGTTGTCGACCTGCTGAGCCATCTCATTGGAGTAGTTGCTGTGGGTAGCAAGTTCACGGCCAAGGAACGGCTCGGCGTTGCCGCCACCGAGGGAGATGGCACCGACCTTGGCACTCATGCCGTACTTGGTGACCATGGTTCGAGCAATGTTGGTTGCTTTTTCAAAGTCGTTGGATGCGCCCGTGGTTGGGTCCTTGAACACAATCTCTTCTGCGATGCGACCACCCATTGCGTAGGCAATCTGATCTAGCAACTGATTGCGAGTGATTGAGTAGCGATCCTCGAGAGGCATAACCATGGTGTAACCAAGTGCACGGCCTCTTGGCAGGATGGTGATTTTGGTTACCGGGTCGGAGTGGTTAAGTGACCCTGCCACTAGAGCGTGACCAGCCTCGTGATAGGCGGTGATCAAGCGCTCCTGATCCTTCATCAGAGTCGACTTCTTCTGAGGTCCACCGATGACTCGGTCAATCGCCTCATCGACGATCTCGTCGGTGATCTCGGTGCGGTTGAGTCTGGCTGCCAAAAGCGCGGCTTCGTTCAGCACGTTGGCAAGATCAGCTCCGGTGAAGCCAGGGGTTCTCCTTGCAACCAACTCCAGGTCAACGCCCTCAGCCAACGGCTTGTTCTTTGAGTGCACCTGCAGAATCTGCTCGCGGCCCTTCAGATCAGGAGCGCTGACTCCAACCTGACGGTCGAATCGACCTGGACGCAGCAATGCCGGGTCCAAAACATCTGGGCGGTTCGTGGCTGCAATCAAAATCACGTTGGTGTTGGTGTCAAAACCATCCATCTCAACTAGCAACTGGTTCAAGGTCTGCTCACGCTCATCGTTTCCGCCACCGATACCGGTACCGCGGTGACGACCGACAGCGTCAATCTCGTCAACAAAGATGATCGCGGGAGCGGACTGCTTGGCCTGCTCGAAAAGGTCGCGAACTCTCGATGCACCGACACCCACAAACATCTCAACGAAGTCGCTACCGGAGATGGAGAAAAATGGCACGCCTGCCTCGCCAGCCACAGCCTTGGCAATCAGGGTCTTACCCGTTCCCGGAGGGCCGTAGAGCAATACGCCGCGAGGGATCTTTGCGCCAAGTGCCTGGAACTTCTTTGGGTCCTTGAGGAAATCCTTGATTTCGGTCAGCTCTTCCAGCGCCTCCTCGATGCCGGCGACGTCAGCGAAGGTTACCTTCGAGGTTTCCTTAGTCACCATCTTTGCCTTGGACTTACCGAAGTTCATAACACCGCGGCCACCACCTGCCATAGAACCCATCAGGAACCAGAACAGCAGCACCAGAATCAAAATTGGGAGTAGCGATCCGAGCAGTGCCAAATACCAAGGGGTGCGCGGCACCTCATCGGTCCAGCCCTCAGAAATTGGCGCATCAGCGATGGTTTGCGCAATGACCTGTGCGCGACCGGTAACGAAGTAGAACTGAATCTGCTCGCCATACTCGCTGTGAGCTTTTTCTAGCACGACATCGACTCTCTGGTCGTTGTCAAAAATCTTTACCGACTTCGCTTCACCGGACTGGATCAGCTCAAGGCCGACCTTGGTGTCAACTTTGGTGAAAGGCTGGGTGCTCATCAGGGTCGAGCCCAAAAAGACCACAGTCAGGGCAAGGGCAATCCACAGCCATGGGCCGCGAACAATTTTTTTCATCTTCAAGGTATTGCTACCCAAACCTTCCGGTCTTAGCTGTAAACGCTAGGAGAGAGAACTCCAACGCCATCCAGCGAGCGGTAACGCTCGTCGTAGTCCAATCCATAGCCGACAACGAATGCGTTTGGAATATCAAACCCCACCCATCTGACAGCTATTTCAACCTTGGCAGCATCTGGCTTGCGCAGCAAGGTAACGATCTCTACAGATGCTGCCCCACGAGCCTTGAGGTTTGCTGTCAACCAGGACAGCGTCAGGCCAGAGTCGATGATGTCCTCAACGATTAGGACGTTTCTGTCCTTCACATCCGCATCTAGGTCTTTCAGAATTCGAACAACTCCAGATGAAACAGTGCCTGAGCCGTAGGAGGAAACTGCCATCCAGTCTTGGGTGGTCGGCAGTGCCATGGCACGAGAGAGGTCTGCCATAAAAGGCACGGCACCCTTTAGTACGCCAATCAGTAGCGGATTCTTGTCCGCATAAAACTCATCAATGTCTTTGGCCAGCTCAGCAACGCGATCTCTGATCTGCTCTGCGGTGACAAGTACTTCCTGGATGTCTGGGTGATTTAACTGCACTAGCAGGCTCCTGGCTTGGGCTTAGAAGTGAATACCAACTGGTCTTTTACCCGCTCTACTGTAATGCCAGAAAGCTGGCTCGGTTTTTGCCCGTGCCAATCTGTAATGAAGGCCTCAATGGCAGCGATTTGAGCAAAACTCACCGAGCTCGCACCCGCTCGTTCACAGACCAGTTTCAGCATGGTTTTCAGAACGGCTGAGTGAGCGGTTTGCAGTTTTTCCACTCGGTAGCTGACGCTCTTGGCGGATGTGCCATCGCGAGCCGCGAGTTCAAGGTCATGGGCCGCAGTTTCTAGAAAGTCATTAGCCTCGGTTGCAATCAATGCGGAGCGCGAAAGGCCAAGAGCAAAGCCGGCACCGAGCTCTTCCTCAAGAGTTGCAAGCAGCTTTCTAACCCTGACTCTTGCAAACTTTGAATCCTGATTGTGTGGGTCTTGCCAGAAGCTGATGCCTTGGTCCTCCAGTGATTGGTGGAGAACCTCTCGACGAATATCTAACAGCGGGCGAAGCAGTTTGCGCTCGGGGTCAAAGACCGGCATGCCAGAAATAGATCTCAACCCCGAACCCCTGGCGAGCCCGAGCAAAACAGTCTCAGCCTGGTCCTCAAGGGAGTGCCCGGTGGCAATTAACTCAGCGCCAAGCTCCACTCGTGCATTTTCAAGTGCCGCATAGCGGGCATCTCTGGCGGCAGCCTCGAGGCCGTTACCGGTTTCGATTACCGAAACCTTTTTCACCACGACAGGCTCAAGACCAAGTTCCACGCAGCGGTTGGAGGCATCTTGCGCCACCTGGTCGGAGCCAGACTGCAGTCCGTGATCGACGATCACCGCACCGGCCCTAAGGCCCAATCTCGGGGCTTCAAAGGCCATGGCACTTGCCAGGGCAAGTGAATCTGGGCCTCCAGAGCAAGCAACCAGCACTAGGGAATCGGGTCTGATGCCTAACTTTTCTAGACTCTGTCGAATCGCGCGACGAACATCGGCCATTGCCGGTGTGAGCCTTGGTCGCTGTGGCATCTGTCTCGATTCGATAATCTTTTCCAAAAGCCTATTTAGGAGAAGCCTTGTCTTACGACGTAGTTATTGAGATTCCAAAGGGAAGCCGCAACAAGTATGAGGTCGACCACGAGACTGGTCGAGTCTTTTTGGACCGCGTGCTTTTCACTCCCTTTGTTTACCCAACCGATTACGGCTTCTTCGAGAACACCCTCGGTGGCGATGGAGACCCACTGGATGCTCTAGTGCTGCTTGAGTACCCACTGTTCCCAGGTGTTGGTGTAAAGGTTCGCCCAGTTGGCATGCTGGTCATGGAAGACGACAGCGGAGTTGACGAAAAGGTTCTCTGCGTGCCTCACAAAGACCCACGCTGGAGCCACATCCAGGACCTAAACGATGTCCCAGAGCAGACCAAAAACGAGATTCAGCACTTCTTCGAGCGCTACAAGGATCTAGAGCCTGGCAAGTGGGTAAAGATTCAGGGCTGGGAGGGCAAGGCAGAAGCCGAGAAGGTTATTGCCGCCGCCTACGCAAACTACAAGCACTAGCGGACTAATCTTTGGAGCATGACCGCTCCAGAGACTTCGAGTATCGATCTAGGCATCATCAAGCTATTAGATGACTATTTCGAGGTGATTCACGCGCAAGATTTGGACCTGTTCGACCAGGTCTTCCACAAAGACTGCTGCCTCTACAGCAACTCTGATGACCAAACCGTGTTGCGCCCATACGAGCTCTACCGCTCTCAAGTAGCCAATCGGCAATCTCCCAAAGAATTGGGCAATCCTCGCAAGGACGAGATCTTGATGATCGACCAGCTCAGCGAAAGCATGGCGGTGGCGAAGGTGCAGCTGCAGATGTTTGGTGGGATCATGCAGGATTACCTGAACCTGATCAAGCTCGATGGCAAGTGGTGGATTATCGCCAAGCTATACCAGCAGGTCGGTAGCTACTAAGGAGCAGTCGGTCTTCCCGCATAAGGCCAAAGCTCGCCGTAGCGAACCGGAACAATTCGCACGGTTCGCGCTGGGTTTGGAGCTTCAAGCATCATTCCGTTACCGAGATAGATCGCAACGTGGTACTTGTCTCCAGAGAATGCCCGCTCGGTCGACCACCAAATCAAATCACCGCGCTTGGCTTGTTGAAATGGCACTAGTTTCTGCTGCGAGGCGAGCACGTTGTACTGTGCGGTCGCCGAGTGCCAACCGATGTAGACACTCGCAGCTGCATAGCTCTTCATCGTGATGCCTGAGCAGTCCCAAACATCTGGGCCAGCACCACCCAATACATATCGCTCACCAAGCTGAGCCTCGGCGAACGCAATCGCTGCCTCTACCTTGGCGGAATCTGGGTCACCAACGGTGTAAAGCTCAGGTGCAGTGGGAGCGGTCTTGATCGCATTCTGTCTGGCTTCAGCAGCAAGACCCTCGCGACGTTGACGCTCAAGATCGGATGCAGTGTCTTTCAGAGATGCCAGCTGGTTCATCGCAGTAGCCCGCTCGCGCTCAGATTCGCGGACTTTCGAAATGACTGCGTTGGCCGCCGATTGGGCCTCGTCGTAAAGCTTTTTGGCGGCTGCTTCGCGGGACTCAAGCTCTTTGGTTGCGCTATCTAGCTCAACGGCTAGAGCTTTGGCTTGAGCCTGCTTCTCCATAGCGGCCTGATAAACCGACTCGGTGCGCTGAGCAATCATTTCTTGAGCACCCAGCTGATAGAGCAGCTCATCTGAAGATTCGGGGTTGAAGAAAATCTGCAGCGTCGTGTCACCACTGGTTCCCTGGCGATACATGCGGGCAACAATTTGACCCAACAGTAGTTCTGCCTCTTGAGCCTCGGCCTTTGCGGTCTTGGCCTTCTTCTCTAGGCCTTTGACCTTGGCAGCCATTTCGTTGGCGGCTTCTTTGGCCTGGTTGTATTGCTCATTCTTTTGCAGTGCTACTTTTTCCAGGGCCCTGGCCTCTGACTCGAGGGTGTCCAGGATTCCCTCAATGCGGGAGATCATTGCCCTTTTGGTTTCAACATTTCGCTTAGCAGCCGCAACCTCGGCCGCAGATGGATAGTCGGGCACCGCATTGGCAGGGCTGAGAATGACCCCGGTCACTAATAGCGCGAGGCCGGATGCAATAGTAATTAGACGCTTCAAGCCGGCCTCCTTCGCGTTAAAAACTAGTTTGAACTTTCAAGTATTACCTGAGAGTTAGCTAAGTGTTGCGGAACTCGCCCAATCACGGGTATTGTTTTCCCTCGGTGCTTCTGAAGTCGCCAGCTTCATGGCCCCATCGTTTAGTGGCCTAGGACGCCGCCCTTTCACGGCGGTAGCACGGGTTCGAATCCCGTTGGGGTCACCAAGGCGATGATTTAGTACCACTCTGGCTCCGTAGCGCAGTTGGTTAGCGCGCCGCCCTGTCACGGCGGAGGTCGCGGGTTCAAGTCCCGTCGGAGTCGCTTAGGTCCAGTTCCTGGACCTGATGGGGAGAGTCTTCTCTCTAGGCTCTGTAGCTCAGTTGGTAGAGCGAACGACTGAAAATCGTTAGGTCACCGGATCGACGCCGGTCGGAGCCACCGCTAGGAGGCGGGCAGTGACGATAATTTTCGGTCTTCTGTCCGCCTTTTCCTATGGCTTGGCAGACTTCGTTGGGGCAATTGCCGCCAAAAAGATTCGAGCCCTTGCGGTAACCGCAATCTCATTCAGTTTCGGTCTTGGAATCGCCCTTGTGCTGAGCCAAATAGTCGGTGCTGAATACTCCGCGCAAACTATCCAAACCGGAATCTGGGCTGGCATCTGCTCAGCGGTCGCCATCTCCTGTCTTTATGCAGCCCTGGCACTCGGGCCGATTTCAATCGCTAGCCCGCTAACCGCCGTTATCAGCGCGATGATTCCAGTTATCTTCGATGTCGCAGCTGGTCAGGCACTCTCGGGGCTTGCCACCCTGGCCGTGGTATTGGTTTTGGTTGCGGTGGTGCTGGTTGGTTTTGTCCCTGGTGAAAAGGTAAAACTGCCGTCACCGCTCGCGCTTCTCTATTCCCTGGGAGCTGGTCTTGGGTTTGCCGGGATTTTTGTATTTCTAGATGCCACTGCCAAGGACTCGGGGCTAGCTCCACTTGTCGTGATGCGAGCGGTTGGGCTTGCGCTTTTGCTGCTTGGGCTTAGTTACCTGGCGATCAAGAGCAAGGTCAGGTTTATCGAGAAGGCTGCATTTTCAAAGACAACGCTTCCGCTGATTCTGCTTGCCGGCACTGGAGATGTGTTGGGCAACGTCTTCTTTTTGATAGCCACCCGAGAAGGCGCACTTGCTATTGCTGCCATTCTCACTTCGCTCTATCCAATCGGAACAATCCTGTTGGCCTGGGTGGTTTTGAAAGAGCGAATCGCAGCATCTCAAACCATCGGCATAGTTCTGGGTCTAGCTGCCTGCGCACTTCTTGCGCTCGGCTAGAGGTCAAGGACAAACGGAAGCGTTGCCACCAGTAAACCCGCGGCCATAAATAAACCAGCCATCAAGGGTGAGCTATTTCTCTGGCCGTGACCGAAGCGATCGTGCAGGCGCTCCAAGAATTTAGACATCTTGACTTGGTTGAGCCCAAAAAGAGCAAGCAGTATCAGACAGGGCAGACAGTAAATGACGCTGTATCCAAAAATCACCCAAATCGCACTGGGACCCGCGTTCACATCAACCAAACGCTCGATTGCAACCAGGTATGGAATTGCGTTTGGCAGGTCTGCCGCGGTGAAAAAACCACCAAAGAACCAGCCGGTACTGGGTGAAACCCAGTCTGGAAGATGGATTTTTCGCCGCTGGGTGTGTCTCAGGCGAGCGATTCCGTGTCCAATCAACCAAAGTCCAGCACCGACAAAGACCAGGGTGCTAAACCAGTGCAGCAATCCAGAAATCTGATCCAGCGACCATTGCGCGGCACTGTAAATCGCTACCCCAGATCCAAAAACGATTCCGAAGGCACCCAAGGTTGCCGAAATCGCCGTGGCAAAGCGCTGCCGCTCACGCAGGACCAGAATCATGCCAACTGTCAAAATCGTCGCTGGATTCAGCGAGTCCAGTAAGGCCAAGCCAAAGATTCCCAAAAGCAATACCGGTGTCATCTTGCCCCGTCATCGAAGGTCACACTCAGCAATGTCATCTGGTCAATCCCAACCGTCTGAGCACATGCTAGGAAAACGCTCCCGCGAGCATGTAGGCACCGAGCAGTGAGAGTGCGATGGCTCCGGCGCCTCTAAGCACAACCAATCGGCGTCCCGAGTGAGCGAACCAGTGCCTGGCATAGCCGGCGGCCAAAGCCCATAGTGAGTCTGAGAAGAACCCAATCACGGAAAAAATCAACCCCATCAGCAGCATTTGCACAACCGGGTTTGATCCGGGATCCACAAACTGGGGGAAGGCAGCCAAAAAGAACACCAGGGTCTTGGCATTGGTAATTCCAACCACAAAGGACTGACGCATGATTTGGATTGTTTTTGGCCGCTCGCCCTGAAGCTCAACCTCAAGCGGATCGGCCCGATGCCGAAAAGCCGAGACTCCCAGATAGATCAAAAAGCCAGCTCCCAAAACCTTGATCGCGAAAAACAGCGCTGGCGACGAGGCCACCACGGCACCAGCACCAAGGGCCACCGCAACTATCTGCACACCGACGCCCAAAACATTTCCGGCCACGCTCAGAACTGCGGGACCAGGCCCTAACACCAGTGCACGACCGATGGTAAAAACGACACTGGGTCCAGGAACGATGATTATTACCAGCGCAAGAGCCAAAAAGCCGAGTAGGTTTGCGGTTGTCAACACAGCTTCACACTAGTGCTCTGGCAGATCTTGAAAGTTGAAAAACATGGCTAAAAATCGCTGGTTCGGACTCGTCGTTATCTCTATGGCCATCTCCCTGGTCATCATCGACGGCACCATCGTCAACACCATCTTCCCCGCCATCATCGAAGATCTGAGCCTCACTAGTACCGAGGTGCAGTGGGTGCAGGAGAGCTATGTTCTAGTCTTCGCCGCGCTGCTATTGGTGTGGGGTTCGCTAGGTGACCAGATCGGTCGACGCCGACTTTTGATGATCGGTATTGCGATCTTCATCATTTCCTCAGTCTGGGCGGGACAAACTGAGTCAGCGGATCAGATGATTCTTGCCCGAGTGATCCAGGGCTTTGGTGGCTCAATGGTTCTACCCACCACGCTCTCGCTGGTAAACGCCAACTTCCAGGGCAAAGAGCGCGGCATCGCATTCGCGGTCTGGGGCGCAACCATTGGAGGCATGGTCGCCATTGGTCCAGTACTTGGCGGCTGGTTAGCAACTGACTTCTCGTGGCGCTGGGCCTTTTTGATCAATCTGCCAATCGGTGTGTTGATTCTGATTGGGCTGTGGCTACTGGTCCCAGAATCAAAATCCGGTGCACGTGGCATTGATTTGATGGGTGCACTGCTATCGGTTCTACTTTTCGGGCCACTCGTGTTTGCGCTAATCGAGGGTCGTATTTATGGCTGGTGGGAGCAGACCGATGGTGAACCCTTCCAGATCGGAGACTTCGTTTGGCCAAGTGACTGGATCTCGGTAATTCCAGTTGCGCTTGCGCTTTCACTCGTGGCTGGAGTGCTGTTTGTCATGGTTGAAAATGCTCGGGCCAAAGCTGGCAAGGCAGTGCTGCTTGATCTAACGCTCTTCTCAATTACATCCTTCAGAAACGGTTCGATTGCGGCTCTGATCATCTCCATGGGTGAGTTTGGTCTGCTATTTGCAATCCCGCTTTGGCTGCAGAACGTGCTTGATCTGAGTCCGATCAGCTCTGGTCTGGTGCTGCTGTGGTTGGCCGCGGGAGCGTTTTTGGCTTCGGCAGTGGGAGGTGCCCTCAGTGGCAAGCTGCCTCCTGCCAGGGCAGTTCAAATCGGCGTCTTGCTTGAGTTGATTGGTGTTGTTGGCGTCGGAGTATTCGCGTCAGTTGGAGCCGGCTGGGTGCCGATTGCACCACTACTCTTCGTTTATGGCATCGGCGTTGGCCTAGCCACCGCTCAGCTCACCGGCGTGATTATGGTCGATGTTCCAAACGAGCAAGCGGGTCAGGCGTCAGGATCTCAGTCGACCGTTCGTCAGGTTGGTTCCGCTCTGGGCATTGCAGTCCTGGGAACCATGCTGTTCTCTGGAACCCAGGCCTCACTCGAGTCAAGGCTTGATGGGCTATCTGTCCCAGAGGCCAACCAGGTGATGATTGTTGACGCTGTGGTCGACTCTGCTGGTGGAGCCATCCCCGCCCTCGAGGGTGCTCTTGCCCCTTTGGTTGGTAGTGAGTTAGCTCAGGACATTGTTCTTGCCTCCGAGGAAGCCTTCACTGATGGGGCAAAACTCTCGGCGTGGGCAGCGGCGGCATTCCTACTTCTGGGCTTTTTCTCGACCTTCCGACTTGGGAGTCGAGTCAAGAAAGATTAGTGTCGGCGAAATGGGTAATCGCGTCATAGACGTATTTACCGAGTCCTGGCGCGTAGCCCTCATAGGTGTCGCGATAGCCGGTGGGCAGGATAAAGCTCATAGCTAGGGACTTATAAGCCTCGCGATTTGGAGTCCAAAACCTCAGGCAAAACTCATAGTGTTCTCTGACCGCCTGCTGCATAGCCTGAGAGTCAAAGCTCTCTCCCGCCTGCATGCTGGCGACCATCTTCTTCGTGATTTCATCAAAGATGGCGGCAAATTGTTGGTTCTCCTGCTCGGAGTATTTGTTTTGATACAGCCCCGCATGTAGGTAGTTGTCGTTCATGCCTTTACCAACCTGTACCCGGAACCTCGGACGGTCTGAATCACATCGGCACCAAGTTTCTGCCGCAGATAGCGAACGTAGACATCAACCACATTGGTGCCTGGATCAAAGTCGTAGGTCCAGACCCCAGAAAGGATCTGTTCACGCGAGAGCGTCTGACCCGGATGCTTCATGAAGTACTCGAGCACTTCAAACTCTTTGGTGGTCAGCTCGATCTCCTGACCTTCAAGATGAGCCTTCCGCTCAATCAAATCTAGAGACAGGGCGCCGACCGTAAGGAGCTGGCTCTGCGGCAGTTGGGCTGGTGATCTCCGAAGCCTGGACTTAACTCGCACCAGCAGCTCTTCAAAGGCAAATGGTTTTCCGATGTAATCATCGGCTCCCTCTTCAAAGCTAGTGACCGTGCTGTCAACCGAGTGCCGTGCGGTGAGGACGATGATTGGGATGTCGAATCCACTTCCACGAAGCTGCCTGATGACCTCGAATCCATCGATGCCGGGCAATCCGATATCCAAGATCACCAGATCAAAATTGGCACTTCGAGTTATTGCAAGAGCATCCTCACCGGATGTCACATGAGTGACTCGATATCCATTGGCACGCAAACCTTTGGAGATGAACGAGGCAATCTTTTCAGTGTCCTCGACGAGCAATATTTCGGTCATTTGTGAATCGGCAACCTCACTGTGAATTTCGCACCACCGAGCTCAGAGTCGGCAACCTCGAGGTCACCACCGTGCGCCTTGGCTATCGCCCTGGATAGTGCTAAGCCTAGGCCTGAACCCTCTGAACCTGCGCTGGCCTTGGAGCGATAGAACGGCTCAAAGATCCGCTCTCGTTCCTCGGGGTCAACTCCCTGACCGCTGTCCTCCACCCCAACCAGCACCTCATCGCCGAGTTGGCGAAGGGTGAGCCTGATTCTGGGTTTTTCGCCAGCATACTTCTGGGCATTCTCGACCAACTGCAAAACGATTTGGATTAGCTTTTGCCGATCGGCAACAAATTCAAAGCTCTCATGTTCGATCTCTAGGCCCTGCAGCTTTAGTTTCGACAGACTGGCCAAATAGGAGCAAAGGTCATCGGAGTTAATCTGGTCTAACCGTAGAAAATTTGGATCATCGGCCTTGGTCAGGGACTGAAGCTCTTGGGTGAGCCGAGTCATGCGGACTAGCTCCTCAGCGACCACCTCTGCCGAATCTGCATTCTGCTTCGGATCGGATTTAAACAGCTCGAAGTGACCTTGGATGATGGTGAGCGGAGTCCGCAGTTCGTGACCTGCGGCATCGATGAACTGACGCTGATTTTCAAATGACTCTCGAATTCGATCGAGCATCTTATTGAAATCTTCGGCCAGCATTCCAAGTTCAGAATCGCTACTTTGAACTTCAATTCTTTGATTGAGTTCTCCAGATGAGATTTTTCTGGTTGCCTCTCTAAGCCCCTGTATTGGTGCTAGGACCCGACCGGCCACAAACCAGGCAATGGCTGAAACGCATGCGAATGCAAGCAGAAGGTAGCCAGCTAGCTGAGTGAGCAGCTGTCTCAGCCCTGCAGAATATAGATCGCTGTAGATAACCGCTACCAACGCGCCATTGTCGTTGGATCCGCTGACTGGAACCACGATGTATCGAGCGCTACCGAACTCGGTCTGAATGGAACCAAGACTTACTCGATCGGTTTCGTTCGCAATCTCAATTAGCTCCAAATTGCGATCGACCTGAAAGCCAGATCGATCGCTTGCTTTGGCCAAAACCACACCGTTTGATTGAACGAACATCGATTCAAATTCGTCTGGGATGGTTCTGGAAATGTATAGGCGAAGCAGTGCCTCAGCCGAATCAAAGGCCTTACCGCTATTGGGGTCAACACCATTTGATGCCAGCAGGTTTAGCTCGTTGGCCTCGCGCTCCAGATGCGAATCGATCTCTCGACTGTTTTCACTGAGCAGCAGGCTTCCAACGATTGCCAACGAACTCGCCATAAAGACAAACAGCGGCACCAAGACCCAAGCCAGGATTCTTACGCGCGCACTTCGGACCCTAGCCACCAGTTACCTCATACCAGAAGCTCTCGGCCACATCATCCTCGTGCTCTTCTACCAAAATCGGATCGGTGTCCAGATTCAAGACGCCATCACCATCATCCCAGCGAAGCTGAGCCGACAGCTCTTGGGATTTGGTTAGCGGCGAAGTTAATACGACGGTCACCGGCTGGGACTGGGGATCGATGGGGGCCGCGCCAAGAATCTGGCCCGCCTGATTGAGAATTACCAAGAAAGCTGCTCCGCGCTCTACCCGAGCAAATTCGACAGCCACTGAAGCACCGTCACCGGATTGATCTTCAATCTCTATCTCTGCACGAGAGTCAAGAATGTATTTTGGGCGGGCTTCGGGTTCCGCGGTCAACACCTCGGCTGATTTGGTCAACTGCACCTGGTCAAACTGCAGCGTGGTGGGGTTCTCAACGCTGGCGCAACCAGTCAACATCAGAATAAGAGAAGCGGCCAGAACAGGTTTCATGTGCCTATTCCAACGCTCCATCATGAGAGACAGGTTAGCGACAGATTAGAGAACTCTCATTTTTGATATTTGTCGCCCCACCTGCCGCAAACTGATGCCATGAACTCCACTTCAGGCGTGCTTATCCTGGGCGAACGAAAGGCCGTTGCACTGCAGCGGCAGCGCGATGCAGTGCAGTCGCTTGGATTGTGGGTGCCACTTATTCCAGTGCTGTTACTGATCGCCTTCGGCGACCTCCGCTTTGGCAATTTGGGTGAGAGTCTAAGCTCCACAAACCGCCTACTTGCGGTCTTCGGAACTGCACTGCTAATGGTGCACCTGGCATTGGTCGCAAGAATCCCCTGGATCGAAAGAATCCTCGGACTAGACAAGATGACATCCGCCCACAAAAAGTTGGGCAAGCCTTTGGTGGGGGTTCTATTAGCGCACATGATCGCCTCGCTGGCTGCTTTTGCAGCGGTCAGCAGAATCTCGATTTGGCAAGCCGTTACTGATTTAAACCTGCACTATCTCAGCGTCGGACTTGCCACAGTTGGTTTATTGCTGATGCTGGTGGTCACCATCAGCTCAATTCGAGCGGCTCGAAAAGTTTTGAGCTATGAGGCGTGGTTCTTGATTCACCTCACGGCCCACATAGCGGTTGCTATTGCAATCCCGCATCAATACGAACTGGGCACTGACCTGCTGGCCCAGCCACCGGTGGCAAGCTTCTTCACCCTGTTATACGCATTTGTATTTGGCAACATGCTCGTGTTCAAGCTGATTACCCCACTCGTCATGTCTTTCCGCAGCAAGCTCAAAATAGCCAAAATCCAAAGGCTCGACGAGCGCACAATTTACGTAGAGATCAGTGGTAAAAATCTCGGCAGCTTTGACTTTCAGGCCGGGCAATTTTTCATGCTCCGCATTTTGACCGGTAAACAGTGGTGGCGACCGCACCCATTCTCACTCTCACACTTCGACAATCAATCGCTTGGTTTCACCATCGGTATTCGTGGAGATGACACTTCTTGGCTGACTGAAAACCAGGTTGGCACGAGCGTGATTTTGGAGGGGCCGTTTGGAGTCTTCACCGAACTGAAGCGCTCCAAGCAAGACGTGGTTCTAATGGGTTCGGGCATTGGCATCACACCGATTCTTTCCCTGGCAAACACCGTCGCTGCGCAGCCAGGTGATGTCAGCATCCTCTATCGAGTCAGCGATCTAGCTAGTGCTCCACTACTGAGCGAACTGGAAGCGGTAGCCAGCGAGCGCGGCCACGTGCTGCAAGTTGAAGCTGGGCCGCGCGGTCAAGGTGGCGTGCTCTCCGCTAACAGTGACTCCCTAAACAGCAACGATGCCTCTCAGATGCTGAGCAAGTTTCCAAAGCTGCACTCGTCAGACATTTACATCTGTGGCCCAAAGCCATGGACTGACAAAGTGCTAGACACTCTCGATCAGCTGGGTGTTGCCAAAACTCAAATCCACCTCGAGGAGTTTGCCTGGTGAGAACAACGACGAAGTTTCTGAATGCCTCGCTAGCCCTGAGCTCGATTCTCTTTGCGGTGAATAATGCGCTCAGTGTTCAACCTGCTGTGACACCGCTGCCGACGCTGAGTCAAGAGCCTGTAGCGGCGCCAAATCCCGACACCGGTGCGACTCAGGGATCGACATCTAATCCAGCAACAACTGGCGCTGCAAAGCCGCAGGCCGGTGCAGCCAAACCTAGCCAATCAACGACCCCGCAACCCACTGCGCCAGTCGCCAAGACCATAGTTTCGGATCGAATCCCCTATAAATACGGTGAGATTCAGTTGCAGCTGACGACAAGTGGCGGGCAGATAACCGACATCAGTGTGCTGGTTGGCGATATGAGTTATGGCAGGGATGTGGCTTACCAGACCCTGGTGGCTGCCACGATTTCAACTCAAGGTACTAACTACGGCAATGTCTCCGGAGCCACCTTCACAACCGAAGCCTTCAAACAGGCCGTGCAGAATGCGCTAGCCAAGGGCTAGATAGTGGCCAGTAGATCAACAAAGCCTGAAGTGGTGATCAGTGAACCATCGGCCGTGGTGACGACCGCGACTAGGTTTTCTTCCTGGCACTGAGCACGAAACTTCTCAAGGGCCTTCGACCCACCCGCAATCAAAGCGGTCGCCCAGACGTCGGCCGCTAGGTAATCGGACCCGATGACCGACACCTGCCTAAAGCGCTCAACATCGGATGTGGCCCAAATGTGCTCACCGCGCTCTGCTGAGCCACTAGTGGCAACCGCACAAAAACCCGTGTCTGCAAGTTCGAGCACAAAGTTGGCACCGGCATCAGCGGCGCGAATAGAGCGTGGGGCGGAGAGCCCAACCCGGGTCAACATCCCGCGCTTTAGCTCTGTCGAGAGATACACGTCCCCGCCAGCATTAAGAGTAAAACTGCGAATCCCATTGGCCTCTAAGAAGCTTGCAGCTCTGGCTGCGGCCCAAACCTTCACCACCCCAGAGGGGTCATAGTCAGCTCCAGAGCGAGCATCAAAGAAACCTGATGTTCTGGACTGCCATGCCTCGCACAACTCTCGAACTTCAATCTGTTCGACGCTTGCATCACCCCAACCGAGGTCGCCGCGATTTAGCTTCGAAATCTCGGAGTCAGTTTTATAGAGGCTGAATTTTTTATCTGCCCAGTCCAGTATTTCCATCGCGGAGTCGACCATGCGCTCCGCCTCAACTTGGGACAACGGATCCTGAAGTTGAAATAGGAAGAAGGTGCCCATGCATTCACGAGCGATGCGATGAGTGTTTGGCTCAGTCGTCATCTTCGTCGTCATCGTCGTGGTCTTCGCGCTCATCATCGTCGTGGTCCTCGCGCTCATCTTCGTCTTCGTCATCCTCATCATCTTCATAGACGCCTCCGGCAGGAGTAGCGGATGAGAGGTTTCCGTTGGCAGAGGTTGAGCCAGCTGCGCCGACGCCAGCGGTTGGCGTGGCAGAGGAGATATTTCCACTTGAGGCAGGCGTCAGTGGCACGAGAGCCTGATCAACTGCGACCGCAGTCGGATCGATTGGTTGAGAGGTTGCAGGCAGAGCATCTGAGTTCGCTCCTTGCACCTGAACTTGACCCAGGAATCCTGGGTCCTCGTTGGTTTGAGAGTTTGCGGTAACGCCTACGGCGACTGGGGCCCCAATGTTATCGGGCGAGCCCTTTGGCAACAGGGCTGATTCCTGCGTGGGGTTTGAGGTCGAAAGATTTGCAAAGGCAAGCACACTTGGTGCGATGGAGGTTGCCGCAAGACTCAGGGAACCAATTGCTACAGCGACGCTTCCAATCTTTGGTAGCGGGCTTGGCTTGCGAGAATCCACCTGATAGGTCTTCTTCATTTCTTTTCCTCCTGCGAGTAGTCAACTCTCGCTAGTTAAGAAATTGGTGAGCTAAAGATTAGGAATCCTTAACCTTTGAAGCTATGCAGCCATGGTGAAGAGCAGTAGGGTTTGACCATGTCCGGCAACTGGAGAATGCTCGGGTATGTGTTCCTTGGTGGCTCTTTGGGAACCATGCTTCGGTATTTAATCTTTGAGGTAATCAACCTAAATTTTGATTACCCAGTGGGTGAGCTGACGGCAATATTCGTGGTGAACATCTTCGGGTCCTACTTCCTAGGACTCACCGCCAGACACCCATACTTCCAACTCGAGTGGTGCAGAAACCTATGGGGTGTTGGTTTTGCCGGTGGCTTCACAACCATGAGTGCGGTGACTCTATTTGTTGACTACAACTTCCTCACCTATGAATTCGCAGTCATGCTCTTTGGTGGGGTAATGCTCTACGGCATTGGCTATCACCAGGGCCGTAGAGTCGCAAAGAAGCGTGACACTTGATCGCCGAGTGGTGGTTCGTTCCGCTTGTGGGTATTGCAGGCGGACTTGGGGCCGTGCTCAGATCACTGCTTTCCAACTGGAAGGGTGCGCTGCACTTTGGCCTTCTGACAGCAAATGTTTTGGCCGGGGCCTTTTTGGGTTTGGTCTTAGACACCGCAACCTTTGATCAAGCCCTATTCACATTGGGTATCGCTGGGTTTGCCGGAGGGCTTTCAACCTTCTCCGGAGTATCGCAATCAGCTTGGGAGTTTTGGCATCGAGGTCGCCTGGTTCAGATGCTGCTTACCCTTATCACCAACATTTTGTTCCCGGTCACCGCGTTACTGTTGGTCCTCTGGCTTCTTTAGGGCTGGTAGTATCTTGGGCAAGGTTTCCAAAGGTTTGAAGGGCTAGCGCCCGGATAGAGACAAAGAGATTAGGGGGCTCGCCATGGGGCGTGGCCGTCAAAAAGCTAAGAACACCAAGGTTGCTCGCGAGCTGAAGTACTACAGCCCAGCCACCGACTATTCAGCACTCGAAGCCGAGCTCGCCAAAAAAGCCGAATCAGACAACGTTGAATACGTTGACAAGTGGGCAGACCTCTATGACGACGAGCCTGAATCAGACGAGGACCGCGAAGTCGAGCTAGACCGCGACTAAAGCTAGTTTTGTACAAAACTTGACATAGTTTCGTACAATTCAGACATGGCCCAATATTCAGCTTCCCAAGCTAGAGCGAACTTCAACAACGTTCTCGAGCTTGCCAAATCCGAGGCTGTGGAAATTCATAAGCATGGAAAACCAGCCGTAGTTATTCTCGACGCCATGCAATTCGAAAAACTGCTGGACTACATCGAGGACCTAGAGGACACAAACACAATGCTGCGTTATGAACTCGACCCCGAATCTTTCGGTCCCTCGATCCCGCTCGAAGAGGTTGAGCGTGAGCTCGGACTCAAACCGCTACAAGGTTGAGCTAACCGGTCAGGCCTGTAAAGAGCTATCCAAACTTGAACCCCGCCTGCAGATCAGGGTAAGGCTGGCTTTTGACCTTTTGGCTTCGAATCCAAGGCCGCCTAAATCCGTCAAGCTTCAGGACAGCGACTGCTATCGGGTCCGAGTTGGGAACTCTAGGGTTCTCTACAAAGTTTTCGACCGAAAACTAGTGGTTGTAGTGATCAAGGTGGACCACCGCAGTAAGGTGCACCGCCGCTAGTTACCAGGCAGTTGCACCCACGACAAGACCAACCAAGATATCGAGGTTGATTCTTGAGTCGGTGTAATCCTCGGTGAGCGCGAAGCTCTCGCCATCCTCAGAAGCAATTCGATAGCTGAGTTTCTTTGCCTCGATGTATGAGATTGCCTCAGCCTTGGTCATACCCATCACCTGACAGGCCACAATCTTGGTTTGGACATGCTTCTGAGAGAACTGATCCGTTGCTGGATCTTCGAAGCAGTAGGGAGCCGGTTCTGAGCGTGGGTTTGAAACCATCGCGTTATTGGCCCCGGCAATCAAACCAAGTACGAAAGCGATTGAGGCAGCGAGGACCCCAAGTGCCCCGACCACAACAGTTGCCTTAGCGGGCATAGCTACCAACCATTCGAACTGCCCCACCACGAACGCCCTTGGCCTCTGAGATGTAACCGGGCAGTTCAGCATCACATGGGGTTGATTCGATTACTCCAAGCTGCCAAGTCTCAACTCCGAGACTCTCCAGGGAGGCCGAAATTTGAGCAGCAGATCCAGATCGAACCACAGCCGCGAACCCAAGACCGAGGTTCCAGGTGCCCTCAAGTGCGGTTAGCTCAAGCCCAGCCCAATCAGCTAGCACGGAGAAGACTGGGTTTGGATTCCAGCTGGAGCGCTCAACATCTAGCGAGACAGTTTGTGGCAATACTCTCGAAAGGTTTGCCGCAATACCACCACCGGTGATGTGACTCAGGGTTGAAACCTGCCCCGCGAATGCTGGGTTTTCCAAGATCTGGTTCAGCACACCCGTATATAGCGCGGTTGGCTCTAACAGCTCCTCGCCAAGTGATCTGGAAAACTCTGGTACCGAGTCGGTGTACTTCAAGCCGCGGTCAGCGACAATCTTGCGAACCAACGAGTATCCATTTGAATGCAAACCTGAGGCGCGCATTCCAAGCACCACATCGCCGACCTGGACTCGGTGGGCTCCGAGCATCTTGGACTTCTCAACCACGCCAACCGCAGCACCGGCAACGTCGTATTCATCCTCGGCCAACAACCCTGGGTGCTCGGCGGTTTCGCCTCCAACAAGAGCAACGTCAACAGCCTTGCAAGCATTTGCAATACCCCGAACGATATCGGCGATGCGCTGCGGGTGGAGCTTGCCGGTTGCGATGTAGTCGGTCATAAACAAACTGCGAGCGCCGGAGACCACAATGTCGTCAACCACCATGCCGACCAAATCCTGGCCGATGGTGTCGTGCTTATCGATTGCCTGAGCAATCGCAACCTTGGTGCCAACTCCATCGGTTGAGGTGGCGAGGATTGGATGCTCGTAGTTCTTTAGAAAACCAGCATCGATCATTCCGGCAAAGCCACCCACCCCACCGAGCACCAGTGAATTATGAGTGGCCGAAACCGCGGCCTTCATAAGCTCCACTGCTTTATCTCCAGCTTCGGTGTCTACACCAGCTGCGGCATATGGGTTAGTCATTGACGTGAACGTGACCTTCCTCGCGAATGGTCGCGACTCCGCGCTCCAACAGATTCTTGCCAAGTCTCTCGGCAGCAGGTAGCTCGATTGGATAGACACCCGTGAAGCACGCGGTGCACATCTTCGATTCAGGCTGCTTCGTGGCGGCCAGCATGCCCTCCTTGGAGAGATAGCCCAGGGAGTCGGCACCGATTGATTGCCTAACTTCGTCAACACCAAGGCCGGAGGCAATCAGCTCGGCACGTGATGCAAAGTCGATGCCGTAGAAACAGGGCCAGGTGATTGGTGGCGAGGAGATGCGAACGTGAACCTCGGCAGCACCCGCCTCCTTCAACATCTTCACTAGAGCGCGCTGGGTGTTACCGCGAACAATTGAGTCATCGACCACAACCAAACGCTTACCGGCAATTACCTCGCGGAGAGGGTTTAGTTTGAGCCTGATGCCAAGCTGTCTGATGGTCTGTGAGGGCTGAATGAAGGTTCGGCCGACATAGGCATTCTTAACTAGTCCATGTCCGAATGGGATACCCGATTGCTCCGAGTAGCCAATGGCTGCAGGGGTTCCTGATTCGGGCGTTGGCATCACCAGGTCAGCTTCAACCGGATATTCGCGAGCAAGAGTCCTACCCATCTCCACTCGAGATTCGTAAACCACCTGTCCAGAGATCGAGGTATCTGGTCGTGCTAGATAGACATACTCAAAAACGCAGCCTGCTCGCTTCTCCTGGGCGAAGCGCTGGGAACGAAGACCGTTCTCATCGATCGCGATCAGCTCACCGGGTTCAATTTCACGCACGAATGATGCGCCAACAATGTCCAGGGCTGCAGATTCAGATGCGACCACCCAGCCGCGTTCCAGCCGACCCAGCACCAGCGGCCTCACGCCCTGAGGATCACGAGCCGCATAGAGAGTGTGCTCATCCATAAATGCCAAGCAGTAGGCACCCTTCACCTTGGGCAAAAGCTCGAGAGCGGTTGCCTCCAATGAACTATCCGGGTTACCGGTCAGCAGCGCAGTTAGGACGGCGGTGTCAGTGGTGTTGCCACCACGAAGCTCAGACTCGTGATCGGGATATCGCTGCTCCAACAACTGCATAAGCTCGGCAGTGTTGGTGAGGTTTCCGTTGTGACCGAGTGCGATTGTGCCAAAGGCAGTCTTACCCAACGTGGGCTGAGCATTGCGCCAGTGTGAGGCACCGGTTGTTGAGTAACGGGTGTGTCCCACTGCAATGTGGCCCTGAAGCGACTCAAGTGCGGCTTCGTTGAAGACTTGGGAGACCAGGCCCATGTCCTTATAAATCATGATCTTTTCGCCGGTTGAAGTCGCGATTCCGGCCGATTCTTGACCGCGGTGCTGCAGTGCGTAGAGACCGAAGTAGGCGAGTTTTGCAACTTCTTCACCAGGGGCCCAAACGCCGAATACACCGCATTGATCCTGGGGGCCCTTTTCTCCGGGCAGGATGTCGTGGTTTAAAAGACCGTCACCGCGCATTTTGCACCCCTGCCCACCGAGAATGGCCTTAGTTTATCGGGGTTTCCGCGCTAGTCAGATTGCTTCTCCGAACGAACAGCCTCAGCACGCTTCACCCTTCTGGAACTGAACAAATCGAAGAATAGGGAAAAGGCAACACCTAGCCCCAAACCCAACGAGCCAAGCGCAACCAGCAGCAAACCGAAAACATCTTCTGAGGAGCGATTGGCTTCTGGAATCAGAACATAGAGCAAGGTTGCAAATACCAGACCAAAGACTGCCCCGGTCAAGGCCCAAGCCAGAAGCTTGGGGGCCCTTCTAATTTCTACTTCTTCACGCTTTTCCATGGGCACCATTAACTCACACTAAGACTGAGCGGAAAAACACTTGCCACCTCAAGAGCCTTGGCACCGCTCGCACTAATCGACCCCGAAGAGATTGCATCTTCCCAAGAACTAATTCCGAGACAGAGGTCAAGGAATAGCTCGGGCGAGAGCTCAACCACGTTGGGTGGGGTCCCCCTGCGGTGATCCATTCCCTCGATGCACTGAATTGCACCAAAGGGTGGGACTCTGAGCTCAACGCTCCCACCCGGGTGGCGTTTTTCAATTTCCTGAAGCAGATACCGAGTGGCTGTTGGCAGATCGCGATTTTCAATCGCAGCGATGCCAACACCTGCGGGGATCTGCTTTTTTGCCATGCGCCAATTATCCACACCCTGTCTGAAGCAAGCGTCAGTTGCAGACTTAGGCTAAGCGCCGGTGGGCTTGCTTCAAGAGTGTGAATCGAATTCAGCCGTCCAGATTCTGAAAGAGCTTGAACGGTAAACTCACCAAGATGAAGATCTTGGTGGTTGGTGGCGGAGCCAGAGAGCACGCGATTGTAAAAGCTTTGATTCGCACGGGAACCCCCGCCGAAAACATCATTTGTGCGCCTGGTAATGAACTGATCGCAAAAGAGGTGACAACCCACCCCGAGATAGTGGCAACCGACAAGCTCGCGGTTGCGACCCTCGCTCTCCAACACAGAATTGATCTAGCGGTCATCGGACCGGAGGCTCCGCTAGTTGCAGGCGTCTCCGACGCACTTCGCGAGCAGGGCATCGCAGTTTTTGGCCCAAGCCAACAGGCAGCCATGCTCGAGGGCAGCAAAAACTTTGCCAAAGAGGTTATGGCGGCAGCAGATGTGCCAACCGGCATGGCACGTGAGTGCTCCAGCCTGGAGCAGGTAGAGGATGCCCTCGATCAGTTTGGTGCTCCATATGTAGTCAAAGCAGATGGACTAGCTGCCGGCAAGGGTGTGATCGTCACCTCCGACAAACAAGCTGCCTTGGACCACGCCGCCAAGTTCATCGAAGATGGCGTTTTAGTAGAGGAGTTCCTTGATGGCCAAGAGGTCTCGCTGTTTTTCCTAAGCGATGGCAAAAGCGTCATGCCGCTCTCCCCAGCTCAGGATTACAAGCGTGCCTATGACAATGACGAGGGTCCGAACACCGGAGGCATGGGTGCCTACTCACCAATCCCCTGGCTGCCCGAGGGCTTCGTCGAAGAAGTGACCGAGCGCGTTGCCCAGCCAACCGTGAACGAAATGGCAAGACGCGGAACCGAGTTTGTTGGCCTTTTGTACTGCGGCCTGATCCTGACTTCTCGCGGCGTGAAGGTGATTGAGTTCAACGCTCGCTTTGGAGATCCCGAGACCCAGGTCGTGCTTCGAAGACTGCAGTCCAACCTCGCCGATCTCTTGATGCGCAGCGCAACCGGCAAGCTTGAGAATGGTCCCGGTGCTGAGTTCTCCCCTCGCTGTGCGGTAACAGTGGTCCTCGCATCAGAGGGTTACCCAGTTACGAACGCCCCGGTAAGAGAGGTGTTCGGCATCGAATCCGCTGAGGCCATGGATGATGTTGAGGTTTGCAAGGCAAGCCCAACCGGTCGCGTGCTGTCGGTAGTTGGCTGCGGGCAAACTTTCCAAGAAGCCAGAACCCTTGCCTATGAGGGGATGGCCCGAATTTCCCTGGAGGGCGGTTTCTACCGCCATGACATCGGGCTCAAGGTGAGCTAGTGGAGCTGCAGGGTTTTCGCCACATTTACTCCGGCAAGGTTCGCGAGTTATACGAACCGACCGACCCAAACTTTTCACACCTAGTCCTAATCGTCGCCTCGGATCGAGTCAGCGCTTTTGACCACGTGTTGGAGCCAGAGATTCCCGGCAAGGGCGAGAACCTGACCGCCATGACCAACTTTTGGTTTGACCGTCTTGATGTCCCAAACCACCGTTCGGGTGAGTTGGAGGTGCCGGAGGCGGTGGCTGGTCGCGCCATGATTGCCAAGCGACTGGAGATGTATCCCGTTGAGTGTGTGGTCCGGGGTTACCTGTCAGGCTCAGGCTGGAAGGAGTACCAGCAGTTTGGCACGGTGTGCGGAATCGAACTTCCGCAAGGTCTCGGCTTTGGTGACAAGCTCCCGCATCCGATCTTCACACCTGCATTCAAGGCCGAACAGGGTGAGCACGATGAGAACATCACCTTTGAACAAACCATTGAACTGGTTGGCAGGAAGATTGCCGAAGAACTTCGCGATTTGAGCATCGGCATTTTCATCAAGGCTTCGCAACTGGCCGCCAAGGCGGGTCTGATCTTGGCCGATACCAAATTCGAATTTGGCAACGACCCACGAACCAACTTGATGACTTTGGGTGATGAAGTGCTGACCCCCGACTCATCAAGGTATTGGGATCGCGAGCTTTGGGATCAGGGCGTTAGGGACCAGAGCTTTGACAAGCAAATTGTCAGAAACTGGCTCGCTCAAAACTGGGATCAAACCGGTGCACCACCGACCCTGCCCGAAGAGGTTGTGACCCTAACGGCACAAAAATACTCGGAGCTGAGAAACAAACTAATCACGATTTAGTGACAGCGGAATTGCGTCCAAAAATCTTGGTTAGTGTTTGTCTGTGAGGACAACGGCGCTTTACCAAAAACACCTTGAGCTAGGGGCAGCTTTCACTGACTTTGGTGGCTGGAACATGCCCGTGCGCTATGGCTCAGACCTCGACGAACATCACGCCGTGAGAAACTCTGCCGGGCTTTTTGACATCAGCCACATGGCTCAGATCAGCGTCTTGGATGACGCCGCAAATTTCTTGGACTACGCGGTCGTTTCAAAGGTTTCATCGCTCAAAGATGGCAAAGCCAAATACACGATGATCTGCAATGAGCAGGGCGGCATCATCGATGACCTCATCGTCTACCGCATTGCGGAGCGTGACTACCTGGTTATTGCAAATGCCTCGAACCGTGAGGCTGTATTCGCTCAGCTCTCAAACCTTGCCAAAGACTTTGATGTTGAACTCCAAGATCACTCGCTCGACTCAGCCCTGCTGGCTCTTCAGGGTCCGAAGGCCACTGAGATTTTGAGTGAGCTAGTGGATATCGACCCGACCCCCTTGAAGTACTACTCGATTGCATCGGCAAACCTAGCCGGCGTCCCAGTCCTCCTAGCTCGCACCGGCTACACCGGTGAAGATGGTTTTGAAATTTCCATGCAGAAGGAGCATGCCGAAAAGGTGTGGGATTTGATTCTCGAGACTGGCGGCGATCGAATCAAACCTTGTGGCCTAGCAGCCAGAGACACTCTTCGCCTCGAGGCCGGCATGCCACTTTACGGACACGAACTTGATCTTGAGACCAAGCCCCAGGATGCGGGACTGGGTCGAGTGATCGCTCAGGACAAAGACGACTTTGTGGGTAAAGCCGCACTTATTTCTCACCACCCAGCAAAGCTCCTTCATGCACTTGTGGGTGAGGGGCGCAGAGCTGCGCGCCAAGATTATGAAATCTTTTACCCGGGTACCCAGAACCCGATTGGCAAAGTGACCTCGGGAGCGCTGAGTCCGACCCTTGGGTATCCGGTAGCGATGGCCTATTTAGATGTGGCAGAGCAACTAGAAGTGGGCACCAAGCTAGAGGCAGATGTTCGTGGCACGAGAGTGAGCTACGGGGTGGTAGCGATGCCGTTTTACAAGCGAGAGGGAAAGTAATGTCGAACCCAGAAAACCTCAAGTACACCAAGGAGCACGAGTGGGTGCTGATTGATGGCGATGTTGCCACCGTTGGCATCACCCGCTACGCCGCTGATGCCCTGGGGGAGATTGTGTACGTCGACCTACCAAAGGTCGGTTCAAACACCAGCTACATGAAAATCTGCGGCGAGATCGAATCCACTAAGTCTGTTGGTGAACTCTATGCACCAATGGATGGTGAGGTCGTCGAGGCAAACTCAGCCTTGGCCAACTCTCCTGAGACCATCAACGATGACCCTTATGGCGCTGGTTGGCTTGTGAAGATCAAGTTCAGTTCACTGCCAGAGCTACTAACCGCATCCGAATACAACGCACTAATTGGGGAGTAACTAAGTGCTAGAGAAGCACCACAACTTTCAGTATCGCCACGTAGGTCCAACCCTTGACCAGCAGAAGGAAATGCTGGACTTTGTGGGTGCTTCTTCGCTAACTGACCTAATGGCCAAGGCATTGCCCGAGGCAATCCAGTACCAAGGTGGATCAACCCTCCCAGAGCCAATCTCAGAGGATGAAGCGCTCGCCAGATTGCACGAAATTGCAGCCAAAAACCGAATCACTCAAAGCTTTATTGGGCAGGGCTATTTCGGCACCAGAACTCCCGGCGTGATCAAGCGCAACGTACTAGAAAACCCGAGCTGGTACACCGCCTACACCCCATACCAACCAGAGATCAGCCAGGGTCGACTCGAGGCCCTGATTAACTTCCAAACCGTGGTCACGGACCTCACCGGTATGAAGACGGCGAACGCTTCGATGCTGGATGAGTCAACTGCGGTTGTCGAAGCCATGATGGTTGCAAAGCGCAGTGCTGACTCGCAGTCAAACACCTTCTTTGCAGACAACGATCTCTACCCACAGACCAAACAGCTGCTCGAGCATAGAGCCGAGCCGCTCGGTATCACCGTGCGCTACTTCGACCCAGCGAACCTCAGTGAGCTCGACGAGGAATGTTTCGGTGCAGTAGTTCAGTACCCAGGCGGCTCGGGCCGAATCGTGGACATGACCAACCTGTTTGCAAAGGTTCACGAATTCGGTGGGCTAGCGATTGCAACTGCAGATCTAATGGCACTCACACTGCTGAAGCCACCGGGCGAGATGGGGGCAGACGTAGTCTGCGGAACCACTCAACGCTTCGGTGTCCCAATGGGCTTTGGTGGCCCACACGCTGGTTACCTCGCTGTAAGAGAAAAGCTTGAGCGCACCATGCCGGGAAGACTGGTTGGTGTATCTGTAGATGCCGAGGGTGCACCTGCCTATCGACTGACTCTGCAGACCCGAGAGCAGCACATTCGCCGCGAGAAGGCCACCAGCAACATCTGCACCGCACAGGTTTTGCTAGCGGTGATGGCGGGCATGTATGCCGTGTATCACGGACCTCAAAACCTGAAGGCGATTGCCTCTGAGATCCACGCCAAGACCACTGCTTTGGCTACCGTGCTAAAGGAGAGCGGTTTCACACTCCAGCACGAGAACTATTTCGACACCATTCGAGTGATCAACACCGATGCACAGAAGTATTTCTCGGAGGCGAGAAAGCACAACCTAACCATGTTCAAGGTGGACTCCTCCACACTTGGCATCTCGGTTGACGAGAGCACCACCTGGCAACACCTTGCAGACTTAGCTGCATCATTCGGGGCAAGGGCTCCAAAGCCAAGTGATGCCAAGCTGAAACTTGTCAACTTGCGCACCAGCGGTTACCTAGAGCACCCGGTCTTCAACAGCTACCACTCTGAGACTGCGATGCTTCGCTACCTCAAAAAGCTCGCTGACTTCGACTATGCGCTGGACCGCGGCATGATCCCGTTGGGCTCCTGCACCATGAAGCTCAACTCGGTGACCGAGATGGAGGCAGTAACCTGGCCGGAGTTTGCGAACCTTCACCCCTTTGCACCTGCCGAGGACACCCAGGGTTACCTCGAACTAATCAATGAGCTAACCAGTTGGCTATCCGACATCACCGGATATGAGGCAGTATCACTGCAGCCAAACGCCGGTTCGCAGGGTGAGCTTGCTGGTCTACTGGCTATTCGCGGCTACCACCGCTCGCGTGGTGACTTTGGTCGCAATGTTTGCCTAATTCCATCTTCAGCCCACGGCACCAATGCCGCGAGCGCCGTGCTCGCGGGCATGGAGGTTGTGGTTGTGGCTTGCGATGACAACGGCAACGTTGATGTAGATGACCTGAAGACAAAGATCGCTGAAACAGCGGACAAGCTTTCCGCCCTGATGATTACCTACCCATCAACCCACGGTGTCTATGAAGAAGCAGTGGTTGAGATCTGCGACCTGGTTCACGCAGCTGGAGGTCAGGTCTATATCGATGGCGCAAACACCAACGCGGTGGTCGGCTTTGCAAAGTTTGGTGAGTTCGGTGGCGATGTCTCGCACCTAAACCTGCACAAGACCTTCTGTATCCCTCACGGTGGTGGTGGGCCTGGTGTTGGTCCAGTAGTTGCTCGCACCCATCTAGCCAAGTTCCTACCTGGCCACTCGATGGCCCAGCAGGAGTTGACCGGCTATGGACCTGTTTCAGCGGCCCCATTTGGATCACCAAGCATCCTGCCGATTTCTTGGGCCTACATCCAGATGATGGGATCAGAGGGTCTGAGAGTTGCAACTTCGGTTGCAGTGCTAAGCGCAAACTACGTAGCGAAGAAGCTCTCCGATGCTTTCCCGCTCCTCTACACCGGCAAGCACGGCTTGGTAGCTCACGAGGCAATCATCGACATTCGTCCACTGCAGCGCGATGCCGGAATCGGTAATGACGACATCGCAAAGCGCTTAGTTGACTACGGCTTCCATGCTCCAACCATGAGCTTCCCAGTTGCGGGAACACTGATGATCGAGCCAACCGAATCGGAGCCAAAGGAAGAACTGGATCGCTTCATCGACGCAATGCTCGCAATCCGAGCAGAGGCGGCGAAGGTTGAAAGCGGAGAGTGGCCAAGGGAAGACAACCCGTTAGTCAACGCCCCCCACACCGCGAACCACCTGGTGTCTGAGTGGAACCACCCATACTCTCGTGAAGAGGCAGTTTTCCCGACTGACTCTCAACGGAAGAGCAAGTACTGGCCACCGGTGAGAAGAATCGATGGGGCATTTGGTGATCGCAACCTCACCTGCACCTGCCCTCCGATTGAGAGTTTTGCAAAAGGTTAGCTAGGTTTCAGGCGTCAGAAAGACGGTCCAAGAGATCCTTGTCGCGGACTTTCACGATGTCGAAGATTTCCTTCAGCTGATTCCGCCTAAAGGACTTTGCGTCGAAAGTCTCAATCGCGATAACCAAAGCCTGTTGCTCGGAGCACCCCAAATCCGCAGCGATTTTTTTGAGCAACACTTGGTGCTTTTCGCTAAGTGAAATCTCTAAATCCATTCCTCGATGCTAGCCAGTCAACGTGAAATTCAAAATGGGCAAATCTGTGGATAAGCTCACGTTTTTCTTGATTGTGGAAAACTCTTACTTCGCGAGCAACAGCTCATACGCCTGAACCAGCTCTTCACCCAAGTCTCTATCTGGTCCCATCCCAGGCACTCGCTCGCGGAGTATCGAGATCAACTCCCCGGTGACGGGCGCTGGCTTAAGTGGGGCGCGAAGCTCAACGGCCCTCGCCGCAGCAATGAGCTCAACCGCAAGGATTCGTCTCAGGTTGTCTACAACTTTGCGCAGCTTGCGAGCTGCATGCCAACCCATTGAGACGTGATCCTCCTGCATCGCAGATGACGGAATCGAATCAACGCTTGCTGGGACAGACAATCTCTTGTTCTCTGAAACCAGCGCTGCCTGGGTGTATTGGGCGATCATCAAACCTGAGTCGACCCCAGCATCATTTGCCAAGAAGTGGGGCAATCCACGGTTTCTAGAAACATCTAAGAATCGGTCGGTTCTGCGCTCTGAGATTGAACCTAGGTCAGTTGCAGCGATCGCCAAGAAGTCAAGAACATAGGCGACGGGAGCTCCATGGAAGTTACCGTTCGAGGTGACCTCACCATCTGAAAGAACCACCGGGTTATCGATCACTGAGGCGAGTTCGCGCTCAGCAACCAGGCGAGCGTGAGCCATGGTGTCGCGCACAGCACCCGATACCTGAGGTGCGCAACGAAGCGAGTAGGCATCCTGAACAACTCCGTCGCCATGGCGGTGAGAGGCAACAATCTCACTGCCACGAAGTGCTTCAAACATGTTTCTTGCTGAGGTGGCCTGACCTGGGTGAGGACGAAGGTCCTCATGCAAAGCAGAGCGGAATACCTGGTCGGTACCCATCTGACCTTCAACGCTCATTGCAGCAATGATGTCGGCCTGATCGAGTAAAACATCCAGATCAGCTAGGGCAAGAATCAACATCCCGAGCATGCCATCGGTGCCATTGATAAGCGCCAGGCCTTCTTTTTCACGCAGCTCAACTGGCGTGATGCCAGCCTTTGCCAACAACTCGGCAACTGGTCGCTCAACCCCGTCTGGACCGAATGCTCGACCCTCTCCCATCAGCACCATTGCGCAGTGAGCTAGAGGAGCTAGGTCACCCGAGCAACCAAGGGATCCATACTCCAAAACTCTCGGCGTAATGCCGGCATTCAAGATGGCGGCATAGGTCTGGGCAACCTCGGGACGAACACCTGTCTGACCCGAGCACATGGTCTTCAGACGAAGCGCCATGAGAGCGCGAACCACTTCGCGCTCAACTGGATCACCCATGCCAGCGGCATGGGAGCGAATCAAAGACTTTTGCAACTGGACACGTGAGTCGATAGGAATATGGCGCTGGGCAAGCGCTCCAAAACCAGTGGAGATGCCGTAGACCGGTGATTCCGAAACAGCCAGGCGCTCGATGTGTGCTCGGGTGCGAGCCATCGCATCGAGCGACTCTGCTGAGATTTCAATCTGAGCATTGTGACGAGCAATAGCGATTACATCGCCAAAGCTCATTCCAGAGGTGGAGATTACGACCTTCACTTAGTTCCTTTCGAAGACTTTGCGGCCCGAGACATAGGTCTGTGAGACCAACTGAACCCCCGGGCGGTATGCGAGGTGAATGTGACTTGGTGCATCCAGCACCGCGAAGTCTGCCTTTGATCCGACCTGCAAGGTGCCGAGGTTATTGCGAAGCGCTTTTGCACCACCGAGCGTTGCAGCCCAGAGCGCTTGGTCTGGACTAAGACCCATCTCGCGAACCGCAACTGCAATACAAAATGGCATTGAGGTTGTGTAGCTGGACCCTGGGTTGCAATCAGTAGCGATGGCAACAGTGATACCGGCTTCAACCAACTTCTTGGCATCTGGGTATGGACTTCTAGTTGAGAACTCTGCTCCAGGCAAAAGCGTGATGACTGTGTTTGAGTGTGCAAGTTTTTCAATGTCGGCATCGCTTAGATGCGTGCAGTGATCAACGGATGCGCAATCAAACTCGAGAGCAAGATCAATTGCTCCGATGTTTTCTAGTTGGTTGGCATGCAATCTTGGTTTTAGGCCCTTACCCACAGCGGCAATCAGAACCCGGCGGGCTTCCTCGACTGAGAATGCTCCTCGGTCCACGAAGACATCAACCCACTTGGAATAGGGAAGTGCTCGATCCAGCATCTCGCCGCAAACCGATGCGAGATACGCCTCGCGATCTTCTCCGCGTGGGACAACGTGAGCTCCGAGGAAGGTGACATCGGTTGTGTATTCGGAGACGATTCGAAGCAGTCTCGCTTCAGTATCGACATCCAACCCATAGCCAGACTTGGCCTCAAAGTGAGTTATTCCAGATGCTAGAAACTCACCCACAATACGTTCGAGATTGGAGCGCAGTTCCTCGTCGCTTGCTGCCCGAGTGAGACCAACTGTGTAGTTGATGCCACCTGCACCATAGCTTTCGCCCATCATTCGGTGGGCAAACTCTTGAGCTCTGTCACCTGCAAAAACTGGATGAGCGTGGGAGTCAACAAACCCTGGGATTACGGTCTGACCTGAGAGCGAGACTGTTTCATCTGCTGGTACTCGTTCGGTTCCGATGAAGGTGACAAAGCCGTCTTCAACTAAGAAGCAGGCGTTCTCAAGAATCTCGAGTTCACCAAATCGCTCCACTGGTGAAACCAGCGAAGCGATATCGGTGAAAAGGACTTTCATGATTACTCAGTGTCGAGCATCGGCACGTGAACGTGCTTGTGTCGCGCAACATCCTTCGCTTCTGGATACCCAGCATCAACGTGACGAATCACACCCATGCCTGGATCGTTGGTCAAAACTCGCTGTAGCTTTTGCGCTGCAAGCTCGGTGCCATCGGCAACCGATACCTGACCGGCGTGAATCGAGCGGCCCATGCCAACACCACCACCGTGGTGGATGGAAACCCAGCTGGCTCCCGATGCGATGTTCACCATCGCATTTAGAAGTGGCCAGTCCGCAATCGCATCGGAGCCATCGAGCATGGCCTCAGACTCACGGTAGGGGGATGCCACTGAACCGCAGTCGAGGTGGTCACGACCAATAACAATTGGAGCGGAGACCTCACCCTTGCGAACCAGCTCGTTGAATGCAGCTCCGGCCTTGTCGCGCTCACCGTAACCAAGCCAGCAGATGCGAGCAGGGAGACCTTGGAACTCCACTCGCTCCTGGGCCATCTTGATCCAACGGCGAAGGTGGTCGTTCTCGGGGAAGAGCTCTAACACTGCCTGGTCAGTGCGGTAGATGTCCCTCTTGTCGCCACTTAGTGCAACCCAGCGGAAGGGACCCTTACCCTCACAGAACAAAGGTCTGATGTAGGCGGGGATAAAGCCGGGGAACTTGAAGGCGTCCGAGAAACCACCCTGACGAGCTTCATCGCGAATCGAGTTTCCGTAGTCAAAGACCTCGGCACCCTTGGCCATGAAACCAACCATCGCCTCAACGTGCTTAGCCATCGAAGCCTTGGATCGCTCCGAGAACTCCTTTGGGTTCTTGAGCGCATACTCGCGAGCATCAGCAAGATCCACACCCTCTGGGATGTAGTAGAAGGGGTCGTGAGCCGAGGTCTGGTCGGTCACGATATCGATTGGCACATCGCGCTTTAGCAGCTCAGGGAAGACCGTTGCCGCGTTGCCAACCACACCCACCGAGATTGCCTTGCGCTCGTTCTTGTAACGCACCACGCGCTCGATGGCATCATCAAGGTTGTCGGCAATCTCATCCAGGTACCTGGTCTCGACTCGCTTCTGAAGACGCGAGGGGTCAATGTCAACAATCAGACAGGTGCCCTCGTTCATGGTGACGGCGAGTGGCTGAGCACCACCCATACCACCGCAACCTCCGGTGAGGGTCAAAGTGCCAGCGAGGGTGCCACCAAACTTTTTGTTAGCAACGGCTGCAAAAGTTTCGTAGGTGCCCTGCAGGATGCCCTGGGTTCCGATGTAGATCCAAGATCCAGCGGTCATCTGGCCATACATGGTCAAACCAAGCTTTTCCAGTCTTCTAAACTCCGGCCAGTTGGCCCAGTCACCCACCAGGTTTGAATTGGCTAGCAAAACACGCGGTGCCCACTCATGGGTTTGGAAGACACCAACCGGCTTACCGGACTGCACCAGCATGGTCTCGTCGTTTTTTAGATTGGTGAGGGTTCTCACCATCGCATCAAAGCTGTCCCAGTTACGAGCAGCCTTTCCGTTGCCGCCATAGACGATCAGCTCTTCTGGGTGCTCGGCAACGGAAGGATCGAGATTGTTGTGCAGCATGCGAAGGGCTGCCTCTTGCTGCCAGCCCTGGGCGGTAAGGGTTGAACCGGTTGCTGCTTTTAGGGTGCGCGACATTGCGTTCATAACCAAATTCCACCGCAACCCATCTAGCGCAACAAGCAATCAATGCCAGCTACTGTCTGAAATCTCAGACATACTAAATCTCATGACAAAGGTGCCGGCTGCGCTTCGAACGCTAGCGCTTCTAAAGCTCCTCGCCGAATCACCGCAACCCACCACCGCAAACCGACTGGCCCAAAAACTTGGCATCCCCAGATCCTCGGTATATCAACTACTAGAGGTTCTCAAAGATCAGGGATTCGCTATCCACTATGAAGATCAAAAACGCTGGGGTTTAGGACTTGCAGCTTGGGAGCTCGGCAGCGCATACCAGCGGCATGAACCGCTCGAAAGAATGACCCGACCGGTCTTGGAGAAGCTGGTCAATGAGCTCGCAACCAAGACCAGTGTGGTTGGTCACCTCGGAGTCCTCGATGGCTCTGATGTTCTCTACCTGATTGAGCAACGGCCGCAGAAAAGCTTGAAGCTGGTAACTGATGTTGGGGTGAGACTTCCGGCACACCTAACCGCCTCCGGCCGATCCATGCTCGCCAAACTCAGTAGCAAACAACTAGCTGCATCGTTTAGAGGCAGAGAGCTCGCCATCAGGACAGGTTTGGGACCCAGAAACCTAACCGAGCTTGGAGAGCTGCTAGCGAGAGAGCGAACCCAGGGGTTCGCTCTCGAGGTGGATGAGGTGACCATGGGTTATGCCTCTGTTGGAGTCTCGATTCAAGACAACCTCGGTCACCCGATCGCGGGTCTAGCAATTACCTTGCAATCGACCGAGCTAGAAAAGCTACAGTTGACAGAGTTAGCGAATGCGCTCACCAAAGCTGCGTCCGAGCTTTCAAGAAAGTTTGGTAACCATGGCTGAGGATCTGCTCTGGCAAAGAGCCAAGACTTTGATTACTGACGCACAGTGCGACGTCGGTCTAATCGACATCCCAGCCCACAAGACCTCAATCAGCCCAACAAACGCTCACCTCACCCCGAGAGCAATTCGCGAGGCACTTACTCGCTACTCCACGTTCAGCTACACAACAAACCAAAACATCGCAGCCCAGAGCATTCAAGACCTCGGTGAAATCGAAGACGCAGATAGCAACGAAGCAACAACCATCGAGGTAATCAATAAGGCAAACAAAAACCTCACCATCGCTCTCGGTGGTGACAACTCGATCACCTATGCGGCAGCGCTCGGTGTCTACGGATCAAACCTTGAAACCGCAGGCCTTGTGACCCTGGATGCCCATCACGATCTTCGTGATGGCATCTCGAATGGCTCTCCTGTTAGACGACTCATCGAGGCAGGGCTAAACCCAAAGCGAATCGTTCAGATTGGTATCAACGACTTCTCTAATTCCTATGACTACGCGATGCGAGCAAGAGACCTAGGCATCACGGTCATATCCAGAACCGAGCTCCACGAAATCGGAATCACCAAAGCCTGTGCCAAGGCTCTTGAGATTGCGGGCTCGGCCAATGGCCCCATCCACGTTGACCTGGATGTCGATGTCTGCGATCGCAGCGTGGTGCCGGCATGCCCTGCTGCCGCCCCCGGCGGCATCAGCGCATTTGAGATTCGCCAAGCAGCCAGACTGCTTTGCCAAGACCAAAGAGTTAAGGGTCTAGACATCACCGAGATTGATGCAACCAAGGATCCGGAGGATGCAAGGACAGTCAGACTGGCTGCACTCTTGATACTTGAAGCACTCTCCGGATATCTAAAGCGGTAGCGAGTTTCCCCTACAGGGTTGAGTCCCTAACAAAGTTCAACCCCAGGCTGAGCAACCTCTCATCTGCAGTATAGAAGTCAAGGCCAAGGTGACTGGCCTGAGAAAGAATGAGCAGATCGATTGGGTCTCTGCCACGCAAGCTACCGAATCTAGTTGCCTCTAAGACTGCCTCGGTGCTGAGTGGCAGCTCTATGAAGCCCATGCTTTTTGTCGCTTCGATGAGCTTCTTTGCGTTTATGCCTCGGTGATCATCTTTCTGTATCCACTCAAAAAACGTGAGCGGAGAGTAATAAACCGTGCTTGCCTCTGTGATCCTAGACACCGTCCGCTTACCCAACTTGCTCGGTGCTTGATGCAGCCAAGTGAAGACATTTGTATCAAGCAGGGCTTTCACTCTCCGAGCCTCGCCAACTTCTCACGCCAGAGAGCCCAGGCTTCATCCATGTGGGAAGTGTCGTCAAAATCAACATCCTCCCAACCCTCGAGCTGACCCTCGAGAGAACCGAATACTATGGCTGGCTTCGTGAATGGGGTCATCTTTACCACGGGATTGCCGTGTTTGGTCACCACCACTTCTTCACCCCGAATCACATCCTCAATCACCTCGGAAAGGCTGGCCTTGGCATCAGTTAGCGACACATACTTAGTCATGCCTTGATGCTACCTATAAATAGTCAATTTGACTATTTACGCCTTCAATTCTTGAAGTGTATTCGACTGCGCCAACTCCATCGAGATGGGGTTGGCAAAGGTGGATAACTCTGCTATTTGCGAGCCTGTGGATTGGGCAGAATTACCCCAGTAAACTAAAGCCATTCCCGCAAAGTCGCGACCAAAAACCTATCCATCCCGAAACTGGCGGAGCCAGCAAACCGAAGGGGAAAAGTGCCAAAGATCATCGTCGAGATCATGCCAAAGCAGGATCTATTAGACCCCCAGGGCAAGGCAGTCGCGAACGCCCTTCACCGCTCCGGTCACCCAGAGATCGTGAACGCCCGAATCGGCAAGCGAATCGAACTTCACTTTGATCGCGATATCACCAGCGAGGACATGGCTAACGCCGAAAAGCTCGCATCTTCATTTCTCTCCAACGACGTAATCGAAGACGTCGTAGCAATCACCAAGGAGTAGTCATGAAGATCGGTGTCATCACCTACCCAGGCACCCTGGATGACCGTGATGCCCAGCGAGCCATCAGGCTCGCCGGTGGCACCCCGGTGCCACTGTGGCACGCAGACCAAGACCTCAAAAAGGTTGATGCGGTTGTGCTCCCAGGTGGTTTCTCCTACGGTGACTACCTCCGCTGCGGAGCAATCGCAGCCAAGGCACCTGCCACTCAAGAGGTTGTAAGACTTGCCAAGCAGGGACTGCCGGTTTTGGGCATCTGCAACGGATTCCAGGTATTGGTTGAGTCTCACCTACTACCCGGTGGCCTGATCAGAAACGAACACCAGCACTTCATCTGCCGAGACCAAAAGCTTCGCGTTGAGAACACCAACACCGCCTGGACCAATCTTTTCGAGCAAGACCAGGAGATCACCATTCCGCTAAAGAACGGTGAGGGTGGCTACATCGCAAGCCCAGACACCCTAAAGATGCTCGAGGCAGAGAACCGAGTCGTGTTCCGCTACCTAGATGTGAACCCAAACGGTTCGATGAACGACATTGCAGGTCTAACCAATGAGCGCGGCAATGTGGTGGGACTCATGCCACACCCAGAGCACGCGGTTGAGCCAGGCTTTGGCCCCGACACCGACATTGCCATGCGCTCAGGCATCGATGGTTTGAAGTTTTTCCAGAGTGTTTTGAAAGCGTTGGTGAACAGCTAATGGCAAACCTAAGACCCACCAATGTAGACACCGTCTCACAGGCAAGCGAAGACCCAAACAAGTCTCAGCCTTGGAAAGAGCTTGGTCTCAAAGAAGATGAGTACCTAAGCATCAGAGAGATTCTGGGCAGAAGACCAACCTCCTCAGAGCTAGCGATGTACTCGGTGATGTGGTCTGAGCACTGCAGCTACAAGTCTTCAAAGATCTACCTCCGCCAGTTTGGTGAGAAGGTCACCCCAGAGATGAAAAAGCACCTCCTGGTCGGTATGGGTGAGAACGCCGGTGTCGTAGACATCGGTGAGGGCATGGCAGTCACCTTCAAGGTTGAAAGCCACAACCACCCAAGCTACATCGAACCATTCCAGGGTGCCGCGACCGGAGTCGGTGGCATTGTCCGCGACATCCTCACCATGGGTGCCAGACCAATCGCGGTCATGGACCAGCTTCGCTTCGGGGCACCAGAGAGCAAAGACACCGCAAGAGTTGTTCACGGTGTCACCTCAGGTATCTCCTTCTACGGAAACTGCCTAGGTCTTCCAAACATCGGTGGCGAGACTGTCTTTGACAAGGTTTACCAGGGCAACCCGCTAGTAAACGCTCTCTCGGTTGGTGCCCTAAAGCACGAAGACCTAAAGCTTGCCAAGGCCTCAAACCCAGGTGACCTAGTAATCCTGTTTGGTGCGAGAACCGGTGCCGATGGCATTGGTGGAGTTAGCGTTCTCGCCTCCGAGACCTTTGAGTCAACCGGCCCAACCAAGCGCCCTGCGGTTCAGGTTGGAGACCCATTTGCCGAGAAGGTTTTGATCGAGTGCTGCCTCGAGCTCTTCTACGCGGGAGTGGTTGCTGGTATTCAGGACCTCGGTGGCGCTGGCATCTCTTGCGCCACCTCAGAGCTTGCCTCCAACGGAGGCAAGGGCATGAGAGTGCAGCTACAGAATGTGCTGCTGCGAGATGAATCACTCACCCCAGAAGAGATTCTGATGAGCGAGTCTCAGGAGCGCATGATGGCGATCGTGCCAAAGAAGCACCTGAAGGCATTTGAAGAAATCGTGCAGAAGTGGGAAGTTGAGTACTCGGTCCTTGGAGAGGTAATCGACGAAGACCGCCTCTACATCAACTGGGGCGATCAGGAAATCGTGAACGTGCCACCAAGAACAGTGGCTCACGATGGACCTGTCTACAACCGCCCAGTTGAATACCCGAAGTATCAGGACGCTCTGAATGCAGATAGCTCCAAAAAGCTAAAGCGAGCTGAGTCGAAGACTGAGATCGCAGCTCAGCTAATGCAGCTGATTGCATCACCAAACCAGGCAGACAAATCTTGGATCACCGCCCAATACGACAAGTACGTCATGGGCAACACAGCACTCGCGATGCCAGATGACTCTGGCATGGTGCGAGTGATGGAAGAGTCTGGTCTAGGTGTTGCGCTAGCAACCGATGCCAACGGCAAGTACTGCTACCTAAACCCTTACGAGGGAGCAAAGCTTGCACTAGCCGAAGCCTATAGAAACGTTGCTGTCACCGGCGCAGTCCCAAGAGCGGTCACCAACTGCCTCAACTTTGGAAGCCCAGAAAACCCAGAGGTGATGTGGCAGTTCAAGGAGGCAACCGCAGGTCTAGCCGATGGTTGTAAAGAGCTTGGCATCCCGGTAACCGGAGGTAACGTCAGCTTCTATAACCAGACCGGCGATGTTGCCATCTACCCAACTCCAGTAGTTGGTGTTTTGGGTGTCATCGACAACGTGGCAAGACGAATCCCTTCTGGTTGGCAAGACGAGGGCAACAACATCTACCTACTCGGCACCACCTATGACGAGCTAGATGGTTCAGCCTGGGCCAAGGACCTTCACGACCACCTTGGTGGTCAGCCACCAAAGGTTGATCTAGCAAAAGAGAAGCAGCTAGCCGATCTAATCCACGGTGCATCAATCCAAGGTCTAATCGAATCAGCTCACGACATCTCCGAGGGTGGTCTCGGCATCGCACTTATCGAAGCTTCGCTTCGATTCAACGTCGGAGCCAGAATCTGGCTTTCGGAGTTGATGGAGCGCGACAAGCTAGATCTCACTGCAGCACTCTTCTCAGAATCACAGTCACGAGTGATCGTGAGTGTTGGAAGAGAAGACGATGTGAAGTTCCAGGCACTCTGCGAAGCAAGAGGAGTCCCGGTTCTGAGAATCGGTGTTACCGACAAGTCAGGCAAGATCGAGTTCCAAGACCTAGCAGACTTTGACCTCAACGAGGTTAGAACTGCTTGGACTAAGACTCTGCCTGAGTTGTTTGGATAAAGCGTTCGACCAAACCTTGGACATCTGCAACCATCAACCTTGACTCTTCGATTATCTGAAGGGCAAAGCTTGAACTGATTTCAATCGGATGCTCGTCGTATTCGGCCCGATTTCTGATCTTCTTCAGCTCCTCAAATCCAATCCAAATCTCTTGGTCTAGATGTGTGAGCTTTGATAGGCGAACGTAGCTTCCGTGCGAGCCTGCTCGCTCGTGAACCTTGAGCCCCACCAGCATCAAAATGGCATTCAACGATTTTCGAGCAGCGCCATAGGCGATCTGCACAGCCGCCGAGGGGTCGACGCTCACTGCCATCTCTGCAGCGTTTAGGTGCTGACGAGCCCTATCGATGTGAGCCTGACAGCTGGAAGGATCGGCAACGATTGACTTGAGCTCTTTCGGTTCAAGTAAAGAACGAATTTGGTTCTCTAGCTCATTCACGATTCAACACATTTACAAGTTCAGACTTGGCCAGCGTCTTGAGAAAAGCTGTGGATTGGTTCTTCCAATCCTTAGCAGATACAACTACTGGGTTCACCTCACGAAGTAGCAAATCTGAGGCCTTGGTAGAAAACTTGGAGACAGCACTCAACTTGGGTTCACCAATCAACAACACGTCCACATCCTGCGGGCTAGGTCCTGCCGTTCCCCTGTAACGACTAGCCCAAGACCCAAAGATAAAGGCGCCTTCCAATCCAGAAACTTCTTTGAGCAACTGGGGGATTACTGCCAAGGGTCCATGACTGTGGATAAAGATTGCGCTGAATTGAAAATAGAGCGGGTGTTCCTTGTTTGCAGATACAAGACGACTTCTACCAACTCTTCGCTCTGACAGGAATTCGGCTTCAACCAGTCGATCGACGTCACGCATAACGGAAGCAACTGACTGCCCTGACCTTCGAGCTAAATCGCTCAAGGTGAACTCAGCATCCGGCGCTAGATATACCGATGCCATCAAAAGACCAAGCGCATCGGAGCGCAACAAGGGGCTGAGTGCTGAAAAACTACTTTTCATAAAACAGAGAATAAACCTTGTTTATTGAAAAATAAACAGCAACGCTTTTTGGGCAGACTAAGCGCTTAGCTTTAGGCCCCTAAGCGAGCGAGCCAGATAACCAGCCAATACCAGCGCGAGCGCCGGATACATCATTGCCCAGGGCAGTGTGATCTGGTCTGACAGCACACCCACCAGAGTTGGTCCAACAAAGTATGCGGCGATAGAGATAACTCCGACTCTGGCGATGCCTACCGAGGGTGCAACACCCTTGAGGTTGGCAGCGCCAAGAATGAAGGCCGGGAACATCGGACCAATTGCAATACCTGCAAAGAAGAACCCGGTGTTCACCACAATCAAAGCAATAAGTGGGCTGTAGTCACTTAGCCAAACACCGAGCAGAATAGATGCTCCCCAAACCAAACCGCCAACAATCCCCAGCACTCGGACAACTAGGTATGGGCCCCACTTCTCAAGCCAACGATCACCTAAGAACCTAGACAGGATCATCGCTAGGGCAAAGGTTGCAAATGCCGAGGCATTGAAACCTTTATCGATGTCCATAAAGTCACGCAATAACAGCGCTCCCCAGTCAGCCGCCGAGCCCTCAGCAATAAACGAGGCGGCTGACCCAATACCCGCAAACCAAAGTGGGATTACCGCAACTGCAAACCAAGGAACCGATGATCCGGTCTTTTGCTCACCCTCACCCTGGTGGCCATCTAGGTCTGGTGGCAATAGCCGGGTCGCTGCAAAGCCAAAAGCGACAAAGCCATAGGCGGCAACAATCAAGAGGTTCTGTGACGGAGTCAGCACATAGGCAACAGCACCACCAAACACAGTGACAGCCAAAGTCCCAACGCTCCACATCCCATGAAAGGAGGCGATGTATCTCTTGTTTAGGTGCTTCTCAATAGCAACAGCCTGGGCATTACCGCCAACATCAAGGGTTGAGTAGCTCAACCCCATTACAAACAAACCAAGCACCAACACCAAAGGTGTGGTGCTAAGGCCCATGATGATTACGCCCACCGGCACAAACACAGCCGAGAAATACATGGCAGTTCTAGAACCAAACCTATGAACCGCTTTACCCGATAGCTGAGCTCCAAAGATTGCACCAACAGAACTGGCTATTAGAACCAAACCAAACTGAGTGTCAGAAAGACCATTGGCTTCTTTGATCTCAGGGATTCTAGGAACCCAAGCCATAGACACAATGCCCATGGTTAGGAAGGTCATCCATAGGGCATTGCGGGCACGGGTGGCTTGAGTAATCACAGCTCAAGGTTAGACGCCCGACGACTATCAACTTCAAATTGCATCGCCTGCTCACTGCCGGTGCCATCTCAAGGTAAGCATCTGGAAGGCTCGAAAAGTTGTTGCTTTGGTCCAAGCTGGGTTTGGTCCTGCCAGTCGCAAGTCATTCCCACCAAGAAGAGGCTCATCACCGAGCTTTACTTGCCCTTAACCAAGTACCTGAAGCCCATTTACTCAGGCCTCAAGGCAATAGCCCGTCCCGAAGTGCTTCGAATCCCCCGAATTGTTTGAGCGATTTCCCCTATTCCTCAGGGTCAGTAGTGAGGAGATACAGGGTCTCGTTTGCCAGGCTCGACAGCTTCTTATCATCCAATCCTCTTACTAAGCCAGCAAAATCTAACCGGACGTCATCATCTTCAAGCGGCTCACAATCTAAAGTTGATTGGAATTCGAGGAACACTACTGGGTCATCCTCATCATCAGCGTCGGCATCATTGACGTAGTGAATGTCCCAGTAGTCTGGGTACTTCTTGAGCAAACCCTCGATGACTCCGTGATCCTCCCAAGTTATGTCAATCGAATCCCAGCTACCCCCCAAGTCGCTCAATGCCTCGCCATCGAATGGCCCATAAACCTCTAAAGCCGGGAAAGGCCTGCCATTACTCAACTGATGGGCCAAAGCTAAAAAGTAAATCGCTTCGAGCTCCTTCTCGCCAATTTCGCCCGCAGAAATGGGCTCACTCGCCAGCACCTTTGCAACCGCCATCGGCAGGCCGGTCCTATAGCCACATTCTCCACAAGTAGCGTTGAAATGTGTGCCGCTCTCGACCTCTGCCCCACAGTTGAAACATTCGCAATTCTGGAAACTCATATTTCCCCCCATACAAAAAAACGACTGGACGAAGCCAATCAAAGCCTCAGCTTGATGATCTCAAGACTTCTCTCACCAAGCTACACCAATCGTGAATCTGGGAGGAAGAGTATTGAAATGGTTTGCTTTGCTTTTCGAAAGCAATCGATTTACTCAACACCCAGCAAGTCCCCCAAATTGCTGACAAAGGTTATTGCACCCCAAGAAACATTCGGCCATGACTTTGTTATCACTACCTGCAATACTCGAAGAATGCGCAAAATCGGGGAGTTGTGGTCATTCAACACTCGCGATCTAATGCGAGCTGCCAGCTGTAAACACTGCACGACTTTGTCTGTCGCGCACGCTCTCGAGATTCCAGCGGTGGAAGAAAAGCTTGCGCCATACATCGAAAAACAGCAACAGCTCAGGGCTGAGGGCAAGGACAAGACCTTGCCGATGAAGTATGGCGCGGTCTTCGAGGAAACCTTGATATCGGAGCTAAAGCAACTCTCGCCTGTAGGCGCGGTTGGTCGCCCAGAAGTCGATGGTGACATCGAAGGAACCATCGAATTGATGCGCAGGGGTATTCCGGTTATCTATCAGGGTGGCCTGAGGCACGAGCAAGGCAGAACGGTTTTCGTTGGTAAGCCAGATTTCCTAATTCGTAACGATTGGGAGTTTGTATTCTCTGCTGAAGGGTTGTTGGCTCGACAAAAGTTCGGGGTTGATTTCACCGGATACAGCGCTTGGGACGCCAAGTTTGCATCAAACGCGAAGGCTGACTACGCGCTGCAGGTGGCTATTTACATCGAAGGGCTTGATGCTCTTGGGCTCAAGGCCGAGAACAGTCGGCACGGCCTGCTTCTTGGCAGTCGCACCATCGTCGATTTTGAAGAAGGCGAGATTGTTCCCGCCACCAGGCTCGCCCGTGACGAGCTCGTTCGAACGATCGAAAGCATCACCTCGGACGGCGACGCAGCGGTGGCAAGAAAACTCGATGACTTCACCTGGCACTGCGATTCAAACTCCGAATGCTCAATCTGTGAGTACCCCGAACTGTGCGAGGACGACAGGTTAGCGACAAGCGATTTGCTTCTTGTTGCTGGACTCGGCGGATCCCTGAGGTCGAAGCTAATTGCAGCAGGGCTTGACACCATGGATGAGCTTGCAGCTGCAAGAGAGAAACCCCACACGGTCTCTTTGCAAACCTTCGAAAGAGTAAGAGCCCAGGCGCAGATTCAGATAAGGCAACGGGATGCTGACGAGCCAGTTCACGAGATCTTGGAAAATCCTGCAATTCAGTATCTTCCAAAGCAGGTAGATGGGGATGTCTTCTTTGACATGGAGGGTTTTCCTTACGAAAGCGATGGGGGACTCGAGTATCTATTTGGTAACTGGACGAGAGACGGTGGCTTCAAGGGTTTTTGGGCACACAACCGAGAAGAGGAAAAGCAGGCCTTCATCGACTTCATGACCTGGGTAGTCGAGCGAATGGAGCGTTTCCCCGGAGCGCACATTTACCACTATGCGTCTTACGAGCAGACCGCTCTTCGAAGACTCAGCATTCGGCACGGTGTGATGCAGAGCGAATTGGCAGATCTTCAAAGAGAAGGTCGATTCGTTGATTTATACCCCATAGTTCTGAAAAGCATGAGAGTGGGCGAGCCCAAGTACTCGATCAAGAACTTGGAGAGTCACTACGGTTTCAAGCGCGAGAAGATTGGCGATGCTTCTGTTGCAACAGCCGCCGACAGCATTGTGGGTTACGACGAATGGCGTTTGCATACAAAGGCGGCCAACGATGAATCACTTGATGTTGAGACTAGGGCTAAGTCGGCGAAGCAAGCAGAGGATCTGCTTGATGCGTTGATGCGCTACAACCGAGATGACGTGAAGTCAACGCAGTGGTTGTATGACTGGCTGGCTGGGATGCCTGGGGCTTGCACTCGCAAACCGGCCCCCAAAGCAGAGGCCACACCCGAAGAGGAAGCCAGGATTCTCAAGGCTCAAGAAGCGCTAGCTGAACTTGAAAGGGAAACAGAGAACCTATTTGTTCCACTAGAGGACTGGCCCTGGGGTCAATCTGAAGAGATGGACAAAAACGCACAAACCTGGGAGACACTTGCAAATTCGATCCTCTTCTACAGAAGAGAGAAGGTGATGCACTGGGTAGACATCTTCGTCAGGTTGAACCAGAGTGTTGAAGACATGGTCCAGGACAAGGGGACTCTTCCGGTAATCGAGCCGGAAGAAGTAGATACCTATCAACAACAAAAGAATGGGCCAATTACTCGGGTTTACAGATGCGACCTACCCGATGAGGCGATCTACCGACCCAAGCCTGGAGACCAAATAGTCGTTGGATTCTCTAGAGGTGGAACCACCAATGACTTCCACAAGGGTGAGGTGCTCGAGATTGATGATTGGTCCTTCACTTTCACAAGAAGGACCAGAAAGCCCGAGGAACTCGATCTTGAGCCTTACTGCATAATCGAGAACAAAGAGTTTCCAACCGAATCGAAAGAGCAAAGTCTGGTTGAGCTCGTCAAGGGGATTACAGCTAACTGGGGAGACCCTAGTGCGGCTGCCCCTTCAGGCCCCGCAGCCCTAGATCTAGTAATGCGGCGGCCACCTCGGATGGTTGATGGTAGACCATTGGCACAAACACTTGATGCCGAATACTTGCCCGCCCTGATTGATTCGGCTTTGCGCATGGATCGAACCACCATGGCAGTCCAAGGCCCTCCGGGAACAGGCAAGACCTACCTTGCATCACACCTAATCAAGGAGTTATTGACGCAGGGCAAACGGGTCGCAGTAACTGCAAACTCTCATGCCGCCATTGAAAATGTGCTTGAGGCATGCCTTGACGCGGGCGTTGAATCAGAACGCATATTCAAGGCTCCAGGCAACAAAAATGAGCCATCCGAACTTTGGAACAACTTCCCAGAAGAAATGCCGTATGCGGGTTCTGTTGTATATGGCGCCACCAGCTTCGCGCTTTGCAACAAGCTGGCAAGAACCCATCACTTTGACTACCTAATAGTCGATGAGGCGGCACAGTTCTCGCTGGTTGACACTCTGGCTGGTTCGTTGATTGCGGACAACATCATCCTGTTCGGTGACCCACAGCAACTGCCCCAGGTCGTTAAGGCCTCACACCCCGGGGGCGTTGAAGAGTCAGCACTGGGTCACTACATGGGCGAGCACGAGATTCTTCCTGACACCATGGGTTACTTTGTTGAAGTTACAAGGCGCCTCCATCCCGAGATAAACAAGGTGGTCTCTTGGTTGGCCTATGAGAACAAACTTCGATCTCACGAGCTAACAAGGCAGTTCGTCATCGAGGGCGCTGCGCCAGGCATCCACACAATCGAACTTGATCACCTCGGGAACTCAACATCATCAACCGAAGAGGTTGAAAAAGTGCTCGAGTTGGTTTCGAAACACATTGACGAGGTTGGCTCGGGAGAGATCCTCATTGTTGCACCCTACAACGCCCAAGTGAATGCGATCAGAAGAGCGTTGGACCAGGCGGGTTATGCGGATGTTCAGGTTGGCACCGTCGACAAGTTTCAGGGACGCGAGGGCCTCGTAGTGATTTACAGCTTCGCTGCCAGTTCATCCCAAGACTCACCAAGGGGTCTCGGATTCTTGCTTGATCGCAATCGCATGAATGTCGCCATCAGCCGAGCAAAAAGCGTGTGTTATGTGGTGAGGTCTAAGCACCTGCTGAAGGCAAACTTCTCTTCGGTGGAGGATGTGAAATGCGTCAGCAGGTTGGCGGGACTGAATTGACGCTGATTATCTAGAAACACAAGTAGATGTGATGTCAGATGAAAAGTAGCGAAACTAAGGGGGCTAAATGTCAGAGATAAGTGCAAAGGATTGGGCTTCAGAATTCGGAATAACTCAAGTTCTGTTCGCAACTGACGATGGAAAAGTTCCGGCCGATTTGGGCTGGGATCCAAAATTGGTATGGACGGGTTGGGATAGCTACGACGAGGTTGGGGGCTATGCCGAGCCTGGTTTGACTATGCCGGATGAAGTCGTAGGTGAAAGGTTCGTTTCTTGTTGGTACCTTGGCTCAAAACCCTGGTCCGAATCGGACATAGATTACGTGGAAACTCTCGAGCGAGAATCTTGTGAGTCCTGCGAAACAGACGGCTGTGAAGAGTGTGATGAACTCGGGTGGATCGAAACTAACCTGCTTGAGGATTGCGACATCCGCGAGCTCAGCTAGTACCTTCACGGCTCTCCTAAGAACTGTCTGCCCACGCGCTTTTGGGGTAATTCAAGGCACCTCTGGCCCTGAATCACACAGGAATCCAAAGCTAGCTAGCTGATGGCGTACCGAAAACGAGATTGCCAGAAGTGTCAATTGCTATTGCCCAATCGCGCACGTTCTTTCTCATGGCGATATGCAAAGCTCGACCGCGCAGAGCGATCCATTCGTCAAACGAGCTCCAACCGTTTGCCCATTCACGCTCGTTGATAGCCGGATGACGCGGTGTGGACCATCCAAAATCCGTGAATCCGCAAACTCTTCTCATGTTGGCAATTGGCAACACTTCTTGAATTTCAAAGTTATGGAGGGTGAAGTTTGAGTCGTATGTCGCTTGCCTATGCTTTTCCCAAAATGGTGAGGCAGATCCTACGGTTCCCTCAAGGATATTCTCTGTGCTAGCGACAAAAGCCCGGAGGCGCTCCTTGAGCTCCACCTCCCCATCAAACTTAAACCTATCGCCAGCCAGTTTCGCGGTTCTGTCGAGGATAGAAGCCCAGGTCATCACTTGCTGGAGTGCTATCCAAACCTCCCAAAAATTGACTGTCCCCTTCGCAAATCTCAATGCCTGATCTATCGACGCATAGGTCAGGCTTGCCTTGCGGTCAGTGTCACAGTTGGAATCTTTGGGGACCGCGCCCTGCGTCACCGTTGGATAGGTCCTCCAACCCTCAACGTCAGGAAATCGATCAATTCTTGGGTAGTGTTGCTCGAAATTTGATGCAAGGTACATCGAGCCACATTCCGAACACGCAAGAACAGAGTCCCCGTAATGATTCGGGAATATGATCCCTGGGTCTTCACCGTCCCTTTCCATCACAACTCCATCAGACCAAACAATTGGATCCTCGAAGTTTTCCAAATCTGGCTGACCGAGAGGTCCGTCAAGATCAAAGATGTAGTGTCGCTCAACCGGGACTCCACACCACAGACAGCGCGTTGCCGGGAGTCTCTTTACCTGGGCAGGCGGCTGCTGGACCTCACCAATAGCTCTAAGAAGGTTGCCTGCGATGATTTCCTCAGGTGTGAAGCCAGAGCCAAATCCCACAAAGTGACTGACTTTGTCTAACTCATCTCGAGTCAAAGCATGGCCCTTGGCCCATGCTTGGACTACTGGGATTTCCCAGTCCAGGTCATTTTCCGGATCCATTCCTGCTCCAGATCCAGGCTCATCGTCTTGTGATTTCTCATCGAACTGATATATCTCATACTGCTCAGTGAGGAATTCTTGGACAAATCCACTGTCAACCAGAAACCAAATATCCTGAGTCGATGACTCTGATGCCCTGGACCCAAACCTTGCTGCCAGGGGAGCTCCAAAACCATCGGTCATGAGAACAGCGGCGAGCCGCCCGGTTTGCCTATCTAGAAAAAAGATCCAATCCACACTTGCCCCCTGAGATGTCGATGCAAGCAGCCTATCTACCTTTCAGCACAAGTGTCCTAGACGCTGCAACTTCTCCACGGAAGCATTGCGACTTGACAGCAGGGAATCGTCAAGTCCGAGTCGACCAAGCTTGAATCATCAGATGCTGCCTAACGCTATTGTTTTTCTCGACCTAAGCAAAGTTGCATAAAGAAGTGTGTAAGTAGCCCATACGGAAGAGCGAATTTCGAGCAGTCTTGGCTAGGTATCACAAACAATCTGAGAGGCAAAATTCTCAAGCCCGATAGCCCCAGAGATGTGGTTTACTTTTTTCATGGGGGAATTAGATTTTGTCGTTGTAGATTTTGAGACCACAGGTCTTCATGCAGATGCAATGCCAATCGAGATTGGCATGGTCAAAGTCACCGATGGGGCGGTGACAGATACTTTCCAAAGCCTGGTTCATCAGAATTGGGTAAGTCCAGAGGCCACAAACATCCATGGTTTATCAGTGGCGGACTTAGAGCTGGCACCGAGCGCGAGTGACCTGGTTGATCAATTTGCCAAATTCATCTCAGACCTGCCACTTGTAATGCATAACGCAGCTTTTGATCTTCGAATTGCAAAAGCGTCCGGTCTTTCTAGATCTCTTTTTGCTAACAAGGTTTATTGCAGTCTTCATCTCAGTAGAGCGACAGTAAATGCGCCGAATCATAAGCTCGCAACACTGGCAGAGACATTGAATCTGAATCAAAGTCCCGAACACAGGGCACTTGCAGATGCGTTAACCACTGCAGAGCTTGTTCTGGCCCTTCTAAACGAGAGAAGATTCAAGTCTTTACATAATCTGTACGTAACTTCTGGATTGTGGCCGGGACAAGTAGGTCCCGAAGGTTACAAGCTCCCTAAGAACGGCTCCAAGCAGAGCGCGCACATGACTGCCTCAATTCGGGAATCTATCGCGGCATCCATCACCGATGATGAGTGGGCGCCTCACCCCGAGTGGATTGGCAGGGAGGTCTGCTTCACAGGAACCCTGGAGTCTATGGATCGCTCGGAGGCTCACAGATGGGCTATGCGATTGGGGGCAGAGCCACGCATGTCTCTCAACAAAAAAACACAGTTTGTAATTGTTGGGGGAAACCGGGGTTCATCGAAGTTGGACAAGCTACAGGAGTGGAGATCCAAGGGTTCCACCATCGTGGAAATTGACGAAGAGCAGTTCTTGGGATTCATCGAAGAGGCGCAGCATCACAAAGGTCTTGCTGAAGAGGGGGTTTGAGCGTGTCAGACAGATTTGACTACAGCTGGGAAGATCAGGATCCAGAACAGATGCAAAGTTGGCATGAGTTCCAGGGTGCGTCGATTGACCCAATTGGGCTCGAGATTAGTGCCACCTCAGGGGATGAAGATGACCTAGATGAGGAAACGTCGGGCATCTTGACTGATTTTGAGGATTGGCTTGTTGCAAATTTCTCAGAAATGGAAGTTGACATCTTGCTAAGCATGCCAGCGCGAGACTGGCGGAACGGAGTCGATGCCTCCCATGTCGACATCAAGCGATTGATGAAAACTTACGAGCTCACTTTCCGTCGTTTGCTGGTCACTCACGATTCCTTGCGTAAAGAGGTGCGCGCGAAGCTTGACGCAGCCGGACTTGCAGAGGTATTCCCGTGGAAAGCCACCCCTTACAGCGACCCTTGGGGCAGATAGTAGCGCTCATCATCTACCCCGCTTCGAGTTTGTTCAGGTTCTGGACCTTTGATTAGGCTCACGCAGACCAGTTAGAGAGCAAGTGGGCTAGAAAACAAGAATTTGGTGGTGCTGGTATCGAAGTACCGTGCAGCGGTCTTAATGTTTGGACCCTTCCGCTTCTGATTTCCTTGGGAAACGCGATGAGTGGCAACAACTCGCTTATTTGAAGCAGGGTCGAACTTGATCATACTGACCTAGGGGAACTGGGCTGGTGAACGAAATCAGGCCCGAGGAGACTGCTCGACTATGGCCTCGCTACCAATCCTTCGCCTGGCCTTCGAGGGCGGAACAGGCATCGAATGAGTTTGGCTCCTGTGTGACTTCTGCGGAGCGGGTGAATTTTCCACCCCTGATTCTTGCCAGGAGTTCACAGGCATGGGAACAGAATATGTAGACGTAGCGGAAGCCTTGGATACGGTGGGTGTTTCTCCCACTGAGGAAGAGATCTGGTCGCTCAGAAAAAGAGGTTGATCTGCAGGTAACTTTTAGCCTCTCGAGGTTAACATTTCAATGGGGACTTTTTCTCGAAAGCCTAGTCAGCTCTCCAGACCTTGATTGAGGACTACGCCTCGTACAAGCACTGGAATTGCGCAGCGTCCAAGGCAATGCTCCTGCTCCCTAGTTTGTGCTCATCAAGTTTCTTTGAGTGACCCTATTCGGGGGATCGGCGTAATGATCGATTGAGGCTCAGCTAATCGTCTACAAAACGGATAGGTGAGCGATCAAAAGAGCAATTGAAGAGTCGCCTATCTCCTCAAGGCAATCGACATTTGGCCTGCTATGGCGGCAACAACCGGGACGGCCACACTATTACCCAGCTGACGATAAATCCTCCCCCGCGACTGCGGAAGAATGAAGTCGCTGGGAAACCCCATAGCGGCCAGGCATTCTGAACGACTCAAAAGACGTAGGCCAGTTTCTCCATCTCTCACAAAGGTTCCGGTTAGTCTCTGAATTTTGTAGTAACTCGATACCAGCGTTTTAATTGGGCCAGTCCAGCCCTGATCAACAATTTCAGGCCTGCCGTCCGACAACTTGAAAACATAAGTTGATTGCAGATGCTTTGAAATAGAGTATCCAAGCGCTCCCCACTCCACGTGCGGCGCGAAGTCCGCAAGGTCCCCTGTGGGGACAGGGAAAGAAAATGATTCCAAGTCCTGTGGGTCCCGAAATCCCACGACGTACAGCCTTCGTCTACGCTGTGGCACACCAAAGTCTGAACTGTCCAAAACCGCATGTTTAACGAAGTAGCCGAGCTCGCTAAGCACTTCCTGAATGGTGTTCCAGGTAGACCCGTTATTGTTGGTTAGCAGCCCTTTTACATTCTCAAGCAAAAAAGCCCTGGGCGTCGTCTCACTCAAGATTCGCGCAATCTCATAGAACAATGTCCCCTGCGTCTCGTGTTTGAAGCCTTGCTGCTTACCAATTGTTGAAAACGGTTGACAGGGAAAACCTGCAACTAGAACTTCAAATGGCGGTATGTGTTTAGCGGGGATCTCGGTAATGTCACCGTGTGGCAAGTCATCGAAATTTGCCTGATAGGTGGCACGTGCATGAAGATCCCACTCGCTAGAAAATACACAGTCGAAAGACTGGCTTTCAAAAGCTAAGCGGGTACCGCCAACCCCTGCGAAGAGATCGATAAACCTAAGAGACTCCATCTCTTCCAACTTCCAAGAAACTCGAGGCTTTGAGCTTCGTAACCATCAGTTTTTGACTACCGCCTGCGGAATCAAATCTCCTGTACAAGGCCTGACCCGTTTGGAAAGAATTGATTTCTGTCCTCAATTTTAGGTGATCGCCAACCGGGAAACCGAGCGCTGCGAGGTCACGTTGGTCAGGGTTCGTCACTCTAAATACACACCATTGACTGAGCATCTCCCTGTAGTCGGTATCGGTTTGAGCAAACTCAGCCATCCCCTGAGTTGCCATCATGATTCCATGTCCGAAACTGCGGCCTTCTCGAATGAGCTTGTCGATTGCAAACAAGCCGAAAGGAATTATGTTGTGCGCCTCGTCAATGAAGACAATTTGATTTAGTTTTTGAGTCCCCTTCTGGTCATCGTACTCTCCAGCGGCACTGTAGTTCGAGTACATGTTTTGGACAAGAGATTCCAAGACCGCGCTTACAGCGAACTTCGCCAAGAAGGGATCACCGAATGCGCCGAGGGCAGAAAAATCAATGATTTGCTTTTTTCCTGGGGCAAAGAACTTATTGAGGTCATTCGCATCCTCTGTTGTCTCCGCAAAAAGCTTAATTAGTTCAACCGATTCGAACAAAGACGACACTACGTCTGCCCTGGGTGCCAGTTTGGCGTAAGCACTGCTAATTAGGCTCATAGGCGGAAATGGTCGGCCACTTTGGTCTGCTACCTGATATGCCCTCTTGATGGCGGATGTAAGGTGACTCGCTTGTACCAACCCCATAGAAGGGGTCATTTTTTGAAGCATGCTCTTGAAGGATGAGGCTTTAGCACCGATTGCGAGGTCTCTGTCGCCCCCGAAGCGCCCAAGATCTACCGAAGAGAGCTCCCAAAAATTAAGCCGCAATGCAGATGCCGGAATGGTTTCAAAGCCAGCCCTTGTCCGAAATCCATCATCTTCCTTCAGGCTGAAATCACCCTTGTAATCGAGAATGAGAATTCCGGGATGAGGCCATGGGGCTTGTGAACCAACGGCAAGGTCAAAAAGCACCCTCTTCATTAGCTGTGTTTTTCCAGATCCAGAGGCCCCAATAACGCCTAACTGAGGGACTACATCTCTCTTGCTTGGGTGGAAGTAATGTTTATTACCATGTTCGTCTACTCCAATTAGCGCAGAAAGACCAGGCAGGCATTCGTCACTGTTATGCAATTCGATAGGGTCAGTATCAGGTTCAATTTCCTTTTTGTCATCCTCAGATTGGTCGTTATCATCAGCCCGCGAAAAATCGTCCTTATCACGTTCACTGGCGTTTACTTCTGAGGAATCTGTTGGTTTGGAACCAACCTGAGAAACATGCGATACGTCCAGAGATTTCAAGCTGGCTTGATCAAAAGCGATAGATCCCCACGACCCAGAGAGCTTTTCAAGCTCAAAATTGTCAAAGACAACCTCTACCGAGGAAATGAGCACGTTGATGTTCTCTAAGGTGGCGATGTCCGCGGTCTTCTCTGACCTGAACTTCACTGCCTCAGAATGGGCCAAGCTCCCAGTGAAATAATTCACCATGGGCGTTCCGAGCTCCAGCGTCACATTTCCAGAAGTTATGTTCTGCATCAACCTGGGAAGCACTTGGCTAAGGTTTGCCCTCTTTGGAGAGAGCTTTCTGGCTGTGTCTATCAAGGCGGCGAGGTTCGTAAGCCAAAGTGCCTTATCGCCTATTGAGGATAGTTCGCTCAAAATGTGCTCGTGAGACTCCAGAACGCCCCGCAAAAGTTTCAGTGAGGCTACAGCCTGCTGCTTGGCCTCATCAAGAGCCCGAGAATCTGCGCCTGGAAGGGTGTTCTGAGCTTGATCTAGACCGTACATCTTTATTTCAATCGGGATAAATCGAATCACGCTCTCGCTTACATCAATCGCTAGAAGATCAGCCTTTCGTCCCGACTCAGGTACAAATTCAGTACCTGCAAGACTCCTCAAAAAGCCGTCGCATGCATCCATCGGGATGACTAGCAGGTTTCGAGAGCTCTCTATAGATTCCAGCACCTTGAATGCAGCATAGAAGCCAATGGCCCCGGATGTGTGAGTCCCCCCCATGGCAAGCAACGCCGCCAAACCCATGCCTCTACCGCCGAGTGTTTCCAGAATGCCTTGAGTTCTTTTCTTCACCTCGTCTTCAGACAGTTGAAGTGAGCTGAGCTTGGAAGCCAGCTGCAGTTTGAATGAATTCGGAACGCGAGCAATAGTCATGAATGCTCTTTTACTGACGCTGGGGTCTGCGCTGGAGCTATCCAAAAACGGTGGCCGCCACTCCCAGAGCATTTGGTTGGAACCCGAGCTTGCAGCGAGCAGCGCAGCCACGGTTGAGGGGCTCAGAAGCCCCTCGCCGCTAACGGTCCAATCCGCTGATCCATCCGCCAAAGCTGGTTTGTTGAGGCTGCTCAGTATTACGTCGCCCGAAGCGCCGGCTTCCACAACCTCTACCGCATTTCGAAACTGAATCCACCCTGTTTCAGAAGACAGTCGGGGAGCCAGTGAAGTAATTCCCTTGGCCTGACCCTCTACGTCAGCTATCGAGACAAACCGCCTGAACGGAATCTCGGCTAAAGTGCCTAATTTTGCTGCATTTCTTCGTTCTATTCGAACGTGAACACCTGGGTCTTGCAACAAACGAATTTGGCAACGGTGAGAGCCCTGTGTGGTTGATTGGTAACGCCGCCAGCTGAATGGACGAGGTAACAAACTTGATGCCGTTTGCAAAATTCTTTCCCTCGGAAATTCCCCCAATCTCGAGAGCGAATCCAAAACATGTATACCGCCAGGCAGGTCTTGCGAATCGCGTCCAACCGATAGCGCGACCTCATGGATTGCCTCGTCCAAATCGGTAAGGCGGGATGATTTTGAACCTTGGCTAACCGCAAGATCGATGACCAAGCTAGAAAGATGCGGATTAACTCTCCTGTAACTTTTCACAGCGGAGACCGAGGCCGATGCATTAAGCCCCGTAGAAGAATTTCCTGGGGCTGTAAAGCCGGCAATGTTATTCGGGCCGACAACACCTTGGGCCGAGCTATTAATCGGTACGAGCATGGACCAGCCCAAGAACTGATAATCAGTGCCGTGGTCCGTCGGGACTGCCAACATGGAGGAACCCGCTTGTGGTGCAGGACCTATCATTGGAAAATCCCAACCCTCGATTGTCCCTGCTAGTTGTCGTGCCTCTTGCGCCTCCCAGAGACCGTGCTCGACACTTGCAATCCAGGCCAGTCGAAGCGGATGAAGCGGGCTGAGTAGAACTGAGGAGCACAAGCCAGTCTCCGCATTCCAGACTGATGTAGAGAATGGGTATGAGGCCCAAAAAACTTCCGACTCCCCGAAATGATCCCTCGCAAAACTGACCATCTCCTCAAACGAGGTCAGAAGTTCATTCAATTTCGTGGAGTCAGAGTAAAGGTGCCTCCAGCTAGTCTTCGAAGGCCAATTTATGGCTCCGTCCATTTTGGATGTCAGGTTGATTTCAAGGTCTAACTGCTTCACCTGATCGACAAACTTAGAGACCACGGAGGAAGAGACAAAGTCTGGGTCCACGCCGAACCCTACATTCGAGAGCATTTGTCCCACCTCGCGAGCACACAGAATGCCGTGCGGGAAATCCGTATTGATTGACTCTGCAACGCCCAAGGGCTGGTTTTCCTCCAGTGCAACATGGAAGAGACATTTCAGCCATGACTCATTGGAGATGTTTTCCGACAGCAAATCTTCAAGACGGCCACGTATCGATGTGGCGTTCTCGGGAGACGCCGCAATCGTGGGCAGCATCTCCTTACTAATGGCTGCGATGATTGGGGAATGAGTACTCCTGGACTGAGATTCTTTAAACAACTGAATAGAGCAATTCCCGGAGTCGACCTGAATCTGTTCCGAAATAGAAATAGATGCCCCAAAAAACTCAGAATCAATCAGAGTCGGAAACTCTGTCCCCTCAAACTTCGCTGAGTTGCCCCTAACGAGCAAGCCCAAAGACGTGATTGAAGAATCGATGCCAACCGATGAGGGTTCGGGAAGGAATTGCTTCGCATTTACTTTTGGAGAGGCTTTGGTGGAATCAAAGAAGCCGAGATAGCTAAGCTCACCCCATGACGCTGCCAGAACGAGCTGGGTTTTTCCGGTTTGTTGTACCAGCAGGCTCAGAGGGTTGCTTGGAGGTAACTCATAGGTCATGGTTGCCTGAATCAAGAACTCCTGACCAAGTTTTAGAGCGAGTGCATCTGAACCAACTAAGTGGCCGCGAATTCGCACTCCGGAAATGTCACACACCACTTCCTCAGTAATCCATTCACAGCCATCCTGGGCTACGTCAAATTCAATCTCGAGGTTTGCGCTCGGAAGCGCTTGTGCATCGTCCCTCGGCTTAAGGTAGACAAGGATAGTGTCAGATCTCAACCCATAATCAAACTCCCTAAGGGGCACAAGGTAGGGAGATTGGTCCGCACTTTGGGGCCTAATTCCTAAGGAGCACCCCCGGTCCTCGAGCTGGAGTTTTTCAATTCCTTGGGCACGGACGAGTGACCGCGGAGTTAGTAAATCTGACTGTGGGTAAGATCCTATGAAACCTCGATCAACAATGGATGAACCGATCGCATTCAAGAACGTAAGAACAGAATCGCCGTTCAAAGCAAAGGCATCAACGTAGTGCTCTTCGTCAATGTGGAGCATGGTGCGATCGAAATGATCCGATTCCGCCACACGATTCGCAATGAATTGTGCTGAAGTTACGGTTTTGTCCCATGAGCTCCACCAGTCTCCGTAGGCGCGAAGGACCATTTTTGCAGCGGCCCCGACTTCTCCCAAAAAGAGGCCACCGGAAGATGGATTCGGCAGCCCAAATGCTGGGTAAATTGCCTGTTCCACCCCTTCACAGTCAGCAAACGACGCGATTTTTACAAGCCTCTCGAGGGAGGCCTCCACGAATTCAAACCATAGGACATTCCAGGGTTTGATTGAATTAGTCGAGTCGCTCTCCAAGATCGCAGACACAAGACTCAGAGCATGGGAAAGACGATCCTCACTAAGGCTCCTATCGAAGTCGTAACCATACTCAGCTTGCAACTGACCCAGGAGCTGAACGGACGCGCCTGAGATGTCGCTGATCTTCAGGTGCGAGGCTTCCGGCTTAGGAAAGCTGCCCCGCAGTAAAACTTTGGATGCATTTGATATCGACTCCACACTGGAAGGGCCAGAGATGATGAGAAATCTTCTTTCTTCCTCGGAATCGCAGCGAAAGTTCACTAGTTCGAACTCCGACATCGTGAAAGCAGGATCCCCGTCTAAATGGAACCCGTGCAAAAATGCGACAGCCTCTGGCGAGCCGTCCGAGCGCTTGATCTCATCATTTATCAATTTGACAACATCGGCAATAAACTCCGTCGAAACGCCAGATGGGAACTCAAGCCTCCACGTTTTTGCCGAAGCGGAAGTCATGATCGCCCCAGACAAAGCCCGTCTAAAAAAAGTCGACAAATTTGCTCCTAGAATGCCGTGTCTATGTTCAATCCAATGTCTGCGTCAGCAGACCCCCGAGCCAGTCCTGCCCTCTCCAGTTCGGAAACAAGTTCAGATGTCGGGGGATTGAGCCCCATTGAGTTGAGTTCGAAAAGGAGGTTGCCCATGTTGATCGACTCCCTTGGTGCCCTACTGGAAAGGCTCACGACAGCGGCCAACCATTCTGTTCCTGGGTCAGGCACTCTGAAGCGACCACCCTTTAGGCTTAGTAGCCCGAAGTGATCAGCTCCCTCGCCGAATTCTTTTCTAATGTTTAGGGAATATGTAACAGCTTCAACTGTCGAGGTGTGCCGAGTGGTGGGCAGATTCTTGGCCGCAGCCAGTGATTTCAAAAAATTCGCATTTCGACGAAGGGCTTCTAGGCCAACTTCCAGTGAAACATCGGCTAAACCCATTTCCTTCACTGTGGTTGAAAGCAATGAGCTAATTTCACTGCCCGTTCGCACCTTCTTGTCGATGTACCCCTTGACCCCTCTCAGGGAGATAGGCAAATCTGAGGGGGCCCATGGTAGCAACAATGCCCCGCGCATAGACGAAAAGTTGAACTGCTGCGATTCACGGGAAAGAATATTCTCTGCAACTGTGTGATACCAGGCTGCCTCCCACAAATAAGTCATCCCGAAAGCTGTTCTTAAGACTGCACTCGCCCAATCTGTCCAAACCCTCGGGGGTAATGCATCGATCCATTGTTCACTCGTGAGATTCTTCCAAGACCGAGTGAACCAGCCCATCGGACTCTGAATCATGAGCTCAGGGTAGGCCTGCCCAATGGCCCATGGCTCTGATTGACTCGACCTTGAATTTTTCCGAACTCGAGGACCGAACCCCTTGGTACTATCCAAGGCACGGTCCAATGCCTTGAGGTGCATGTTTCTATCTAGCATCCTCTCTGATGCTCTTAGCCAACTCTCGCCGATGGAGTCCTCAGAGTCAACCAAGCCAAGTTGCCAAATCTGCTCAAACATAAGTGCGAAATTCGCGTTGGTTCCCTTCATCCCTTTCACAGTCTGGAGCAGAGCCAAAGATGGCGAAAGCGGGCTCACGGCTATCGAATCAGACTTGATGGATGTTGTACCGGTAACCCCAGATAACAACGCCTTCACGAAATCACTACTTATTAGGAGCTGCTCTCCCACTGAGCCTCTGGATAGAGCAAATCCTGCATCCCGCAGATTGCTTGCAAATCCAGATGATGGTTCAACTAACCTCTCCCAGCTGTACTCAACCTTTCCACCCCGCTGCTCTCCGGAGGCGTTTTGATCTGAGTGCCTCTGCTGCCTTCTGAATTTTCGGCGAACGTCCGCGGATACGCCTTCTACATCGAAAAGCCCCCAGGCTATGGAAGTCAGAAAGATCTCGGGAGAAGTTGGGTATTCGGGTCGGTTTAGCTTTGGAAATAAGTCCCTCACTTTACATTCATTCATCTGATGACCCCACAAACACATCACGTAAGTCGTCACCCAACACCAATGTGAAATTAACGCTTCTTTGATTTGAAGACGAAGACAATTTTGTTGCCCCCACTCGGTCCAACCTGGGATCAACGTATGAGGATTGATCTGTAACTCCATGTGTCATTCCGGAGGATGAGATGACTTCCCTAAGCAAACCAAAGTCAACTCGAATTCTTCCAAGTTCAAAACCGAGCTCTTTTAGAACTAGGAATAAATCTGGACCAGCCTTTACCGTTTCGAGATGCACATTGTCGAGGCTTGTCGCAAGTCTTGGATTTGCCCGAGATTGGAGGCCGAGAGGGGACAGTTTCGAATCCAAAAGAGGTATGAGTGACGGGGCATCACCATCGCCAGGAATCATCTTTGGCTTGAAAAGAGAGTTGAATCTTGGGAGTATTCCTCCCTCGCTCGGAATAGCAGGCGATGCATCCCAAAGCAACAGCCAAATTGTCGCCTCCTCGGCACCTGCGCCAAACCCGCAATATGTCGCCAGCATTCGGGAAAGGTGCCGAGCGTACCTCGCAGTAATTGCACTCGAGCGATCCTCCAAGAGATATCCGTCCGACAATAGAGACGAATACATTTCGTCGACTGCGAAGTCGACTTGGGACAAGGATTCAACAAAATCTGCCAGTCCTTGCTCAAGCGCAATTTTCAGAATCGACTCGTCTCGATCTATCGATTGGAAGCAATCGAGTAAGACTTCGATGGGTTGTTTGACCCTAGTTTTTGCAGCTTGAGCTATCGTGCTTTCAGGCGTGGAGCCAAGGAGCGGGTCGACGGCATGAAGCAACCTCAAGGCGGGATCCTGTGGATTGGCTTCGAAAGATGCAAAGAGTGAGCCAGGCGAACGATATTGGACGATCAGGCTAAATGATTCGATCGAGTCTTGCCCAGAAGACAGTGAATTCAGTGAAACAAGGGCTTTTTGCAGGTCGACCAGGGCGATTTGATCGACCAAAGGGCCAAAAATGTACCGAGTGATCAAGGACCAAAAAGCGCGGTAGTTGAGCCTAGTTCCAGAATTGATTTCGGCAATTCTGAGCAACTGCATTAATCCGGCCACATGTTGTGAATTGGCCAAGTTTTTCAGATTTCCGACAATCGGATTCGTGCTGTCCAAGGAATACTCTGCAGCAAACACGTCGGACGGAATCGCATTGGCTAGTCTCGAAACTAGTTGTCCCAGGGGCGCTTCAAGTCTGTAGTTCAGATCCTGGCCGTGCGAAACATTCCCAAGTTTTTGATTCTTAGAAGATATGCCGTCCCAGCCCAATTCATTTACTTCGACAAGGGGGCGAAGCTCTAACAGCGAGCAAACGTCCATGTACAGCGCTACGAAAATCCTGACATATCCAGCTGGGTCCGAGACGCGAGCGGCCCTTAGGTAATCGCTAGATGCGAGTATGTCGAAACCATTCCACCCTTCCTTGCTTGGGCGCTGTGAAAGCCATAGCAATAGGTCGTAGTTGAAACGGTTCTGTTCTACGGAGGTCGAATTCAATTCATCGGCAAACACACCGCGGTTGGCACAAACCAGCATGTGCATTTCTCCTCGCGATGCCCTCTCGATATCATTCAGAACGGAATCTTGACTTCCATACTGCTTGATCGAAGCGTCGTTTATGAAGACAATCCCCCGCCCGATTGGAATGTCCATAGATCGAAGGTTTGTTATTCCAGTTGATGGGAAGATGTGACCCAACGAAGTCAGAAAGTCTTTTGCGAAAGTGGATTTTCCTGAACCTGGACCACCTACGAGAAAAAAGGAGACAGGTGTGCCGTTCGGGGTTCGAATTTCCGACTCAAACAACTCTGCCATTTCGACTAATCCTGGACTCCATTCACCCAGAAACTCAGGTGGCAAGGATGTGCTGGCGGGAGACTCCGCCGCAAGGCTTCCGCCGTAAGATCGAGACCAGATTGCTCCTACAAGATCGCTGATCTTCCCAGGGTAAGGAGCTTCCACTTGATTGGTTCGACGTTCATCTGGGACGAACGGCACAGGATCGACTGCCTGCACGTCAATCGAAACATCGCTCTGGTGCGATCCAAGGAAGGACTTAACAATCCGCTCAATGTGAAGGTGCGAGGCAGTTGAGATGTTAAGAAATCCCAATTCTCGCCTCCTGCGGGACCAAAACACCAGCATGAGGTCACCATCTTCAAACGTCTCTTCAAGACCAGCCACCTTCATGATTCTCTGTTTATCCGCAATCGCTTTTTGGAATAGCTCGACAGTGACCTTGAATTCTGCCCCAGTGGCATCTAGGAGCGACCCATTCTGGGTTACCGCACTCGCATACCCGGGCTCTTGATCCGCGAAGTTATGGATGCCATTTTGAAGCAAAAAGAGGATTCCACTCGAATCTAAAGGAATAGATTCTCCAGCCAGGAATCTATGTAGAAAGAAATCAACGCCCAGGGCCTGGATGAGCAGCACGCGATTTAGCTCAGACTCGCTGATCTCAATCTCAAAACTCACTTGCCCCCCAAATTCCCGACGAAGTGCTAGGTCTCATCGATCCGAGCCCCCTAAATTCACCTTACAGCAACCAGAGGACAAGGAATAGATGCTGAAGTCGGTGAGCTGCGAGATATCATCAGTTGACTAATCTTGAGGACGAATCGCTAGCAGGAAAACATGTCCGCCATTTGAAATGATCCCATCAAAAATACAGTTTGTCCGATGGAAATTGATTTGACCTCTGACTCTAAGAAGTGGTGCAAGCGCTAACTTTCAGAAGCCCCTAGCCAGCATGTCACTCTGCAGGTGGGCAAAGAATTTCCCCACCATGTGGGCATTTGTTCTACCGTAAGAAACCAGAGTCCAACCCCAGGCACTTAGCCCCTCTTTTTGTTTCTAGTGAAAATAGGGATCGAAGTCTGGGTAATCTGAGAATCTGTACTCAATCCAGCAAACATGTTGAGCTCTCAGACATGAGATTGACCTCCTGAGCTCGTATCTTAGTGACAGGGGGTTGTCATGAAATTCATTCCCGAGTCGCCCAGAGGTGGGGCCAATGTTTCTGAGGTCAGGCTCTTCGAGGCTCTGAAAGCTCATGGGGCAGAGACAGATTGGACAGCAGTTCACTCGATCTTGATAGGCAGAGACCCAGACGTATTAGTTGGTGAGGCTGATTTCTTTGTCTTGATACCAAACAGAGGAATCGTTGTAATTGAAGCTAAGGCTCCGACTCAGGTGACCTATAAGTCTGGTGATTGGTTTCTTGAAGGCACGCCCAATCCTAAGAAAAACCCCCTGGATCAAGCGAACCGAGCAAGGGGTGCCCTGAGAAAATTCATAGCAGAGCTTGGTATGGATGATGAAGTTCCTATCGCTCGCATGGTCTGGTTCACTTCATTGGGGCGACACCAGTTCGACCCTGTGTCCCGTGGAGACTTTCAGTTCCACGAGTGGGAGCTTGGCTGGAAGCAAGACCTAGCAGCACCCGTGAAGGCTATCGAAAACGTCTTGGACAACTTCCTGAGGCACTACTCCAAATCAGAAACCATCAAGATATCCCCAGGGCACTTCACCCAGGATGTATCAGAAAGAATCAGCTCTGCATTATTCGCAGACTTCACAGTGTCTGAGGATCCCAGGGATAGAGCGAAAGAGCGGGCAGACGAGCGTCGACGATTGCTTGCGGACCAGTTCAAGATATTGAATGCGATAGAGGACAATCCCCACATTTATCTTGAGGGTGCTGCGGGCTCAGGAAAAAGCTTCCTTATATCGGAAGCCGCAATGAGGTCCCGTCGCGACGAAAAACGCACGCTTGTGACCTGTTGGAATGTTCTAATGGCCGAAGAGTTGGCTCGGCAAATACCCCATTCAAACGATCTGAATTTTGTTGTCAAGGATATCAACTGCCTAATGCTTGAATTTGCCGGACTGAAAAGTAACCCGAGCGATGCGAGCTCTGAGTGGTACGAGGAGGAGTTGCCGGAGCTAGCCCTGGCTGGCCTGAAAAGAAAGCCATTTCTTGGAAACTTCAGCGCAATCTTGATCGATGAATTCCAAGATTTAGTGGGGAAGCTCAAAGTTCTCGAGTTTCTCTTGTCACTTGGGAAGGGGCTGGGACTCAGCCAAACTAACCTCGTTTTAGCAGGAGATGAGCGGCAGCAGATCTTGGTGGATCGCCGAGGCTCTATGGGGTCTTTCGCAACAGCTAAGGCTTTGTTGCCTGGGATTGTGAAATACAAGTTGAAAGCAAACACCAGAATGAGCCCAAAGCTTCACAGAGAAATGCAAAAACTTCTCGGCATCAAGTTGGAAGTGGATGAGCACCTCATAAAGTCCGATCAAATCGGCGGACTCACTGTTATCGAAACAACTCAAAAGCAGCAGGCTACAGCGTTGAAAGATTGCCTAAATGACCTCTTGCTGTCCTACTCCTCTTCAGAGATTCGCGTTCTCTCACCGTTTGGTGCTCAACGTTCACTAATAGGAAAGTTGTTTGAATCAGAGGTAAGGGCCAACGATGAGGTTTGGTTGAAATCCCATGCCAGGCATGCGTCGACAAACGGGGAAATTCGATGGAGATCGATTTCCAAGTTCAAAGGGCTCGAAGATGAGGTTGTCGTTATCACCGACATTGGTCAGGAGTCCGCGGACTTTTTTGCAGAACGGGGGCAGCCAATAGCAGACTGGCTCTATGTCGGCATTTCAAGGGCTCGACACAGGTGCATTTTGATTACAACAACGCCGATCGATGAGCTCTTGAGGCAGTAGACACGGGCTTTCGGATTTTGGGGGACTTGACTTTGGCGGCACCAAGAGTAAAAAGTGGCATTAGGCGAGCGGTGTAGGAAGATGCTGAGAATTCTGCTTTGGCTAATGGCCATAGTCGTGACGGGCCAGACTATTGCCAACTTCTGGGAGGGCGATAAAGCCAATGGAGTCACTGGACTATTTCTTAGCCCTCTTTTTATCTGGGGAGCTTGGGCCGTGACACGAAGGCACAATCGAAAAAAGAGCAGGCCTGCCGTTCCTACCTCAGGGGAATCGCATGACTCTCGAAAAGCTGAACTGGCAAAGGCTGTCGGGGATTTTAGAGAAGCCCTGAGACAAGCCCGGGAGGACTTCAGGGATCTTTTTGCAGAATTCAAAAAGGCGTTCGCTCAGGATAACAGCAACGCTGCAACGAATCCCAGGAAGGGTGCGAACAGGGGGCCGAGCTACAACGAGAAAAGGTTCGAGCCCGCCATGGGAGCAGCACGAAGGCTGCGGAAAATTGCGACAGACTTTGAAGACCGACGAAACAGCGTCATCCTGAATCTACAGCCAATGCGGGTAACAAGAGGAACCAAAAGTCAGCTTTACTCGGGGCAAGGTGGCCTGATCATTCGCCGGGACAGCATCCTTGTTGGTTACTCGAATGAGAGATCGAGAAATCCTCAGATGAAGCAGCTGGATAAGAAGTGGTCCAAAACTCTTGGACCCGTGCCAACCAGCCCAACTGTTTATTATGAGGACCACTCCTACGTTGAGTTTGAAGCCTTGAACCTTGAAGATCACATCCTCTTCAGCGCCTTTTGGCAAGTGCTTGATGGCGATGTGTTCCAGCTACAGGATTACGCGCGTTCGAAATTTGCGACAAAGCTTCGAGCAGCTGCGAGATACATCGAGGAGAATCGCGAAAAAATCATTTCGGAGAATGGTGCGCTAAGCCTGGATGGTCTGGACTACTCCACGCTGTCCGATGATGAAGACGTACTCAAGGAGTTTTCGCAGCCCAAAATCGGATCAATTATTGAGGGCTACAAGCTGGTACGAGAGCTTGGAGGCGGGGCATTTGGATCGGTGTTTCTTGCTCAAAGCATTGAGGACAAAGACGCCATGGTGGCGTTTAAGCTCATGAAACCAAGACCAGGTCCTGAATTCAAGGCCGGTCAAGTTGGATTCATGCACCAAGCTGAAGAGTTTCTAGCCGAGGCGAAGAACAGCCTGAACTTCACCGCTGCGCCATATGTAATGAATGCCCACGAAATGGGGATGTATCCATGGCCTTGGATTGCATATCCACTTGTTAGGGGTGGGACCGTCAAAGAAGTATCTGCGTATCGAGGAATCTCCGACAGGGATTGGTGGGAGCTCGCACATGACCTAGTTTCCGGTCTCAACTCGATCCATCAAGAAGGACTGGTCCACCTAGACATCAAGCCCGACAACATAATGCGTCATGAGGACAGGTTTATGATCATGGACCTCGGGGTCTCCATGGTCACGGGATATGAGTTTGGACAATTACCTTCCGGGACGATCGTTTACATGGCACCTGAGATTCTGGAGGCCCGTCTCAGAGGGGACAGGTCTTTCAAGCCCTCGGGGGTCGCAGACGTGTTCTCAGCTGGACTCACATTGCTTTGGTGCCTAACCGGTCGTTACCACATAGACCCTAGGACGATAACTAGTCAGGCAACCGCCGAGGAGCAGGTCTTCAGAAGCCTCCTGAAAAATGGGGTTGAGATTTTTGACCTCCCCGCAGAAAAGCAAGCTCTCCTGAAAAAGATGCTTCAGGTCGATCCAAAGTTACGTGCGACCGCCAATGAGTTGCTCTTTGACATAGCGCCTAAAGTCGACATGGACCTAAAGGTACAGCAAGTCGAGCGGGCTAAATTCGCTCTCTCTGAAGGAGCATTAGGGCAACTTGAGGGTGGCGAAAATGCGAGATTCAAAGAGCGAATCGATGGGCCTCTAAAAACTTGGATGCCTTTTCAGAATCAACTGCGAGCAATCACAGAAGAAATCCGACCAGCGTTCTTTAGTGCTGATATCTACTTCAATTCCGGTCGAGAGTGGATGTATGTTCAAGCTCTCTATGCTGCGGGCGGCTGGGTGTTGGAGTGCCAATCGGAAGTGTTCATGGACAGTGGACTCAAGGACTCACAGAAGCAAAAACTCATTGCTTTGGGCTGGAACCCGCCAACTGAATCCAGTCCAAATTACGAACGCATAGTGGACATGATCTCTGCGGAGAAAATGGCAAATCTATTTGTCGATGCCCTTGAGCAAGCCTACGGCGTGCTTCTTTCCGAGATTTCATACATCGAGTTCAAGATCCAGAACAAGAATGCCTACTAGGAGTGCGACATGACTGACCAGGTTCTTTTATGTGCAAACTGCAAGGCAGTAATTGAGATTGGTGAAGACGTTGGACTGGTCGGGAAAAGCAACATTCCAGAGGAAATGCACATCGTCTGTCTCAAATGCCATGAGGCTCAGGACTTTCCAAACATACCTGAGCTTGCAAGAGCGAGCACCAGGTTTGAACTCAAGGGGCCACTGTCTGGTCGCTTTAGGCCCTGCAAAGCTAACGACGTAATCATTGAGGAGCGACAAAAGTCTTTCGAAAAACCTAGATGGGATCAGCTCGAGCGGGACACTCTAGATATGTTGCACGAATGGGGAAACAGGTTTAATGGGTTGACTTTGTCCGGAAGAACCTATCGGGGTTACGACATCAGCTTTGAATGGAGCGACCAAAAGATTGTGGCCCTAGGTTTCCCTGGGAAATCAACAAAACTCTTCCCTCCAATGGATATTTATCGTGTACACCGACTAAGGGGTATGGGGCTCGAAGGATCAGGGGTGAATCCAACACACTGGACTATCGCACTAGACGGCCCCGAAGCCGAATTTGAAAATGTCGCACGAATTATTAGCCACGTGCTTTGCTATGGATACTTGCTGGATTTCTCCCGTATAGATCAAATCACCCCAAATCTAGAGACGCGAGATAGCTAATTGCTCCCTTCATGAACTAATCAACTTCAAGGAACGATGCAACTCACCCCCTAGGAAATTTCCCTAGGGGGTGACTGCATCATAAAACTTGACTAAACCACAGTGGTTCTACTTCTCTAGCTCCTTGAACTTTTGCTGCATTGTTGGATTGCCCTTGGTCAACTTGGACACAGTTACCTCCTGGGCTTTCTTGTCGATGAGCTGAAGATCGCGAACGAAGAGTCGGAAGTTCTCTTTCATCTTCTCAAGATCACCGATTGTTTTGTCGATGTTCTTGATGACCTCTTCATAGTGCTTGGTGGCATCCTTGTGCTTGCCTTCAACATAAGCCTGGAAGTCGGTTAGGTGCTTCTCGAAGTTCGTGACATCTACGTTCTGAGCGCGCACGGCCTCAAGCTCTGCCTTCAACCGAACATTTCTCAAGGCCGCATTCCGTAGCGTGGTGATCATCGAGATAAAGAACTGCGGCCTAATTACGTACATCTTCTCGTGCTTGTGAGAGACGTCGACGATGCCGGAATTAAATAGCTCGCTCTCTTTCTCAAGAGTTGTGACTAATACTGCATACTCGCAATTCTTCTTCTTGCGGTCCTTATCCAGCTTGTCGTAGAAGCTCTCGTTCTTCTGACCTTGCTTGCTGCCCTCAGCCTCGTTCTTCATTTCAAACATGATGGAGATGATCTCCACGCCATTCTCGTCATAGTCTCGGAACACGAAGTCACCCTTGGTGTTCTCGACAACTTGTGAGTCTTTCTCGAAGTAGGCGCGAGGGAATGCAGTTGCCCTGATCTTCTCGAACTCTGTGCGACAGTAATTCTCGAACTCTTCACCAATTCCCTTAGTTGAAAGAGAGGCCTTGTAACGCTGGGCCTCATCAAGCCGAGCCTGTAGGTCGGAGATTACAAGATCCTTACCTTGTGAGACCTTGTTGATCTCAACCTCTTGCACAAGCGTTGCCTGGTCAAGTTTGGCCTTCATCTCATCTCGCTCTCTCTCGAGCTTTGAGGTTGCCTCCTGAACGGCCAGCTTCTTCTCAGTCTCGGTAGCATCGAGCTTCGCCTTGAGTTGGACCAGTTCTGCCTCCTTCTTGGCAGCCTCGTCCCTGAGCTTTTGCTCAATCTTTGCCTCCGCCAGTGCGATCTCGGACTTCTTGAGCTGATCGGCTTCCTTCAGTCGGTCGTGCAGTTCTTTTTCAAACTCTGCTGTTCTGACCTGGTTCAGGATGTCGACGTATCCTGCTTCATCAATAGTGAAGGCCTCTCCACAGTGAGGGCATTTAATTTCGTTGGTCATTTCTGTTCCTTAGCTTGTTACTTGTTTGATTCTTGAGCGAGCTGCTCGCGTGAGGCATCCTCGGTCTTGAGCATTGCAACCCAAACCTCGTGCAAAGCGTTCGTGTAATCAAGTCCCCTAGTTAGGGATACTCGACTTTTGAAGTTGTGGTATTCGATCTGGCTGGCCTGGTCGGCCACCCATTCGGTGAAGACTGCAGGCTCCACAAAGACCCGGTAGGGATAGTCGCCAAGGGGGGAAACGACTATCTCTACCCGGGCCATTGCGGCCAGAGGCTCCAGGGACCTGCGGTCCCTGGAACGCACAGTGTAGACGTCGGGTCTGTCAGCTTTCCTGACGGCACTGACAAACCCCGTCTCGGTAAAGAGCCACATTACTGACGGCCCTTTCTTGGGTCGTTCTTTGAGCGAGCCGAGCGAATGCTTGACTCTTGGACGCGCTTGGAGAACTCAACTGGTCGATAGTTGAGGATCTCATTTAGCTCGTCACGCTCAGAGAGAATGCGGGAACGCAATCTTGGTGAGAGTCGATCAATGTTTCTGATCACCACTTCAATGTCGATCTGCGCCTGCTGAATGATTCGCTTCGCGCCGACCATGTCACCTCGGTAGGCAGCCTCAGCAGCAGCCTTCTTGATCTCCGCTAGGCGATAGGCCAGGATCTCTGCACTGACTTCCTCATCCTTTGGTGGGTTTACAAAGCCAACAGCCTCGGAAATCTCCAGTTTCAACTCCGACCGCTGCGTCACTCTCTGCTCGTTTGAGACATTGGTCCCCGAGACCTCAATTTCAAAAGCCAGTTCGGTACCGAGTTCAGTTCTGAGTGCCGGCAGCGAAACCAAGAATGCGTAACCTCTTGATTCGTTGGAGGATAGGTCTCCGACTCTGGTGTGAGATCCATTTGCGAAGTTCTCGACACTTCTTACATAGCCGACTGGCTTAACCTTGAAGTTTCGAATCTCTTTGTTGGTGGTCACTTTAATCTCAATGTCTTTGAGTGAGCGCTCGAGCAGTCCATCGATCTCATCCTGCAGACCGGCAACTGCCTCATCCAGCTTTACTGCAGCGAAGTGGTTTCCCTGCCCAGCGTCAGCCAGCGATGTAAGAATGCGCTCGTCGTAACCTTCGCCGATTCCGATGGCAGAAGTTCGGACCAGGTGTTCGGTCGCATTGGCTGCAAGGCGCGCAAACGCCTCAGGCTCCTGGTGACCGCTGTTGGCATGTCCATCGGATAGAAGGACAATTCTCGATTCGATGCCCTCTGGCAAGAGGCCTGCCTGCATAAGTCCAGCTGCATAGCCGAGCTCTATGTTGGTTCCGCCGCGAGGCTCAAGCGATGCCAGCTCACGCCTAATCGCCTGAGGCGTGTGGGTGCCGACGGGAGAAATAGCGACATGAGTCTCAATCTCTGTGTCGAAGGAAACGATAGCCAAGTAGTCGGTTGGCGCTAGTCGCCCAACCATCTCGCCAATGGTGTTCTTGACTAGGTCCAATCGGCCATCGCCCATTGATCCAGACCTATCGACAACAAAGATGATGGCTTGAGGGTTACGGACCAGGTTGGTTGAAGGAAGCTCGGGAGCTTGAACCTCAACTAGTAGTCCGATCTTGTGTGCGGCACCAGCTTTGATGCGAGGTACCTCTAAACGGGCGGTCTGCTTCATAATCTCTCCTTGAATTTGGGTATGTGCAGAATCATAACATGAGTTTGCGCGAAAATGCACAAACTAATGGATAAATTTTTGATAACTAACCTAATAGGGCTGTTTTATGCCATAATTCAGGGCATGGAATCTTCGAAATTGGTTGTCACGGTCGCGCTATTTACCGTGTTGGAGGACTTCAATCTCTACACAGTTCCAACTTCCCTGGTTTCTGTCGGATCCGTGTCGGACGAAAAGTTCGGCATGGGACTGTTTGTCGTTACCCGTCGGACGAATGACGTATCGCTGGCGTCCGACAGCGAACGCCGAGTGCTTCCTGCGTCAGAGGTTCGTCCGACAGAAAGTATTGAAGAGGCAGCACAACGTTTGGTGCGTGAGGATCTTGGAATCAGCGTGCCTGTAAAGCTCCGCCAGGAGCGGATCTTCGATAACCCAGAGCGTCAACGTGGGGAGAGAGTTATCTCCATCACGTTCTGGGGATTTGCCAACCTCGAAGATGTTGCACCTGTTCTGGGTGGCAAGGAGCAGGTCGGGCTAGAGATGGTGAACAGTAGCTCCTTCATCGATAGATGGGAGAGTGAGCACGGCTTAGAGCAGTATGACGGAGTTTGCAGATTTGGACTTCGGTATGTCCCAATGCGAGAGCGCGGTCACGACCGTCGACTCGCTCACGAGATTGGAACCGGACCTATCTTGGACATCGACCACGATGAGATGGTCTTCTTCTCTTGGCGAAAGCTCCGCTACGCATTCCGTGGCAGGTTAGATCCTTTCCGCTACCTGCAGGCCACCGCCCTTCCTGAGGCATTCAGACTTAGTGACCTGAAAGAACTAAACGACATTTGCCGGGGTGAGCGTTCTCAGGTTGATCAATTCAGACGCAGTGTTCTAAACGAATCAAGCTTTATCTCAGAGTCAAGAATTCGCGAAGAGAAGCAGAGGAGGCCGGGTAAACCGGCGACCCTCTACTCCCTCCAAGAATGGGCTAACCCAAGCTCACCAAAGAGTGACTGGGGTGATGACGGGGACTAGTCAGCGATTTCTCACTTGCTGAAGGTGATGTCCAATCCGTTGTCCGGGTGATAGGTCCAGAACGCCTCTATTCCGCCAAACGTGGCCGAGACCATTCCATCAAGAGCTCTGGTTTGCCCAATCTTGTTCTGAACGCTGCCGGGGATGTTCAGGGCACGGACAACACATGACCAGTCTCTGTCAGTCAAATCAATTGAACTCCATCCAAGTCCGTATCCATCCAGCTGAAGAGTCTTACCGCCATCTTGAAGGTAGGCGCGTGAGTACCCATACTGTTTTTTATAGAGCTTGCATTGGGAGTAGGCCTTGAATGCTGGCTGATTCTGCATGGTGTTGCTGTAGCCCCTTGGGCAAACAGGTGGGTCGCCAGACACCTTCTTGGTTTTGCCACCTGATTTGCAGGTGATCGTTAACTTGGTTGCGAGAATACGTGCAACGCGCTCTCGTTCTTTTCGATCTGCCTCATCCTGCTTGGCTTTTTCCGCCGCCGCCTTTGCTGCGTTGTCCGCATCAATCTCAGCCTGTGTCCTTACTGAGACTTGGATTGGGATGTCTGGTATGTCAGCCCCTGAGCCATCCTTCTTTACCCGCAAAAATACAGTTCCTGACTGGGCAGCGGTGAAATACACAACGGTTTCTCCCCATTCCGCACCGACTGATGCTTGCTTTACGACGGCAGGGAAAATTGCAGTGTTGCCACTTGAAAGTGGCGTGAGACCAACTATTGATACAAAAAAGAAAGTCGAAGGTTGGTAAGTCCCGACAGGAGCCGCGCTGAACGGTGTTTCAACGGAGGACCGAACGTAGGCGATGCAATTCGAGAAGTACTGGGAAGAGTAATCCATGCATTTCACCTGCCTAGGTACAGCTATCTTGTACTTGTTGGAACCAGTTATGTACTTGAGTCCGTCAAAGATGCTTAGTCCGCTAAACGTAAAATCCTGCACTGTATAGGTGACAGGATTAGGTGCTGCTTTCGGGTCTTTCATCTGCTCATTCGAATATGCTGGGCCCCCTAGCATCAAGCCCAAGGCCATTGCCGTCGTTGCTGTTATCGCAAATTGTCTTTTCATTTCCCCCTGCTTATCTATTGGTTTCAGCATCAGGGTTTGCGGTTCCAACAACCAACAACCCTTCAGCTCTCTTGTTTTCAGATACCCTGCTGTGCACCCAAACCTTCAACCCCTTGCGCTGAGTAACCGCATAGGAACAAACCTGCTGGGCTTGCTTGCGAAGAAGCAGTGATTTCGCCTTCGAGGTGTTGGCAGTTCTCACTGCTGTGCAGGTTAGTTTGGTAGCTGTTGGGTTGGCCTTCAGCAGATCAATGATCGCTTTGCGCTGAGCTTGAGTCAGGGCCTTAGCTCCCGGCTTGAATGGTGCTAGAGTGCGCTGCACAACCGGTGCAACTGGCTTCGAAGTCGAAGCCGCCTCGGCGACAGCTGGGCTCTGAGTCGCAATTGGTGACGCGGTTGGGCTCTCCGTAACCACAGGGGATGCTGTGGTTGTGGTGTTAGAGGTAACAGCCTCGATCAGACCACTTCGCGTGATCGCTACCGCCTCAGTTATTGAGGTGATCACGACCTGCTCAGACTTGATGATCTCTTCTGGCACTGCGCTCAAGACTGAACTTGTGAGCATCACAGTGATGGCCTCACCCGCATCTGCTGCGGTTGGTTCGTAGTAACTAAGCGTTGCTCCGGAAATGGGCTGACCCGCTCTGAGCCATTGGTAGCTCACTGGCGCAGAGCCAAGTAGTGATGAGGCTCTAGCTGTCAGCATTCCGCCCACTGCTGGTGTGCCAGAAACATCGACTAACTTGCCGTTGGTTGGCCAAGTCGGTGTCATGGTTACAGATGTTCTAGTGACTGATTCGATACCAGTCTTTCTTGCAGTTACCCGAACCGAAATGACCTTGGATGCATCTTGGGCTTTGACTAGATAACTAGATCCAATTGCTCCCGAGATAGCGCTTCCATCAAGAAGCCACTGGTAGTCAAAGCTGGTGCCGGAGTCCCAGGTGCCTGGTGTTGCAACTAAGAACTGACCAACCACAGCCGAACCCGTAATGGTTGGACTGGAGCTCTGCTGGAAAGAACCGATTGCAGCAAGTGGGGTTGCTGATGTAGCACTCGATAACTGGGAGTAGCCAACTACGTTGTGAGCGATGATCGCAAAGTAGTAGGTGACTCCTGGGGTGAGTCCTGTGACAACACAGGTGCGCTGATCCGGTGCTACCAACCCAGCACAGCTACCTGAGGTCACCAATGTGAATGGGCCGTCGGCGTTTGGTGAGATCCAAATCTTGTAGTAATCGATGAATGCTCCGCCATTCCATGGCTCAGTCCAAGTGAGTCTGACCTCATTGGTGAGAGGAGTTGCATTTGGTTGCTCTGGCTTGGAAGGAGTGCCAGGCATGATGAGCTTCGAGGTGGTGGAACCAGTTGCATTTGCAGTCAAGACTCGAGCGTTATCGATTGGGTGGGTGACTGCAAACGTGAAACGGTCAAAGTATGCCAACTGGCTAGCTGCTAACACCGGGATCTTGGCCTTGCCCTGAGAGTTTGAAATCACAGGGGTGTTTGAGTAGCCAGATGGCCAGAAGGAGCAACCAGGGTTGGTGGCTCCAGGGAATGGGGTGTACACGTTTCGAGTACACGTCTCCCCGAGTCCTCCGTAAACGAACTTTGCTCCTGCTACTGGTTCCTCGGAGGCAAACTCGACGACCGTGTAATCCAGGTACTCAATTCGTGGCAGCGTGATGTCAATGGTTCGGCTAGCAGTGATTGTCACGGTGCCACCGGCATAAAGACCCCATGGCAGTTGAGGATCTGCGAGGTCAGTCGTAGAGACCCTGCGATTGGTGTTCACGAATAGCTCACCTTGAGTGCCCGGTGAAACCTGAAGCGAGTACCGACCCTCAGAGTCAGTCTTCACAGCGGGCACGTCATCGAACCCTGGCCCGCCGTTTAGACCAACTGGTAGCCATTTGACTGGAGCATTCTTGACTACCGTGACACCATCCGCCATAAGTACTCGGCCAGAGACCGTGACCAACTCCGACAGGGTGATTACTTGCGTAAAGTCCGCAGTCGGAGAGGTTGTAAAAGTACCGACCAGGGCTCCAATTGTTGGGTGAGCAACTGATAGTCGGTATTGAGTAGTAAAGGTCTGGGCTAACTCCATCAGCGGGAGCACCAATTCACCATTCAAATTGGTGCGTGGTGCCGCAAACGAATATCCGGTTGGCAAGCTGGTGCAGCCGGGCGAAGTACCACCGGCAAATACGGTGTAAACACCAGGTCTACAACCCACGCTGAGATCAGCCGACTGCACAACCGCATTTGCGATTGGCGCTCCAGAACCGTTCACAACTTTTACCGTGACGTTTTTGTACTTTGGTGCCTTTAGGTTGATCACCTTTGACTCGGTCACCGCAGCAACTGTGGTCCATGCCCAAATACCCCAAGGCAGCAGTGGATTGCTTCTAGCACCCGACCTGGCATCCCTTGGGGTGTGCAGCGAAATCTGCCCCGCGTTACCAAGCGATACCCGAAGCGTGTACTCACCCTGGGCATTCGTGGTGGTGGATAGCGCATTGGTGTTTTCACCAGCTCGTGGAGTGCCATCTGGTAGCCACTTAACGGTTGCATTTGCGACCGGAGTTACCCCGTCATCCAAGAAAACCTGGCCGGTGATGTTTACCGAACCCCTCATCACGACCGAGACGTTGCCACTTGTACTTGGCGTGATTGCAAAGTTCGCAATCCTGCCCGCGCTTGTTGGGTGAATGAAAGAGATGGTTTGGATTTTGTTCTGGGTGTACTTGCCATCCAGAACAGCAATCGAGACTTTTCCGTTGGCATCGGTCTTGGCGGCTCTTCCAGAGTAACCAGTCGGCCAGAACTGACACCTAGATTCTGAAGCACCAGGAAATAGCGTGAATGTGCCAGCGATGCAGTTGTCTGCCAGGTCTTCATAAAGCAAATTAGCTCCGGCGATAGGGAGTCCAGTGTCTTCATCAGTCAGGGTGAAGTTGACGACTCTTTGCTCTGGCAGCACAAGGTTTACAACTGCATCCTGATTGATAGTGAGCTTGCCGGAGGCCCTGAGGCCCCAAGGAATCATCGGTGTGGTCATGCGCCCGCGAGCAGCATCACGGGTCATGCCAATGAATAGCTCACCTGGTGTGCCATTAGAAACCTGAAGCACATATTCACCACTGAGATTTGTGTAAGTGATCAAGGCATTTGAGTCATCAAGACCTGGTACGGCGCCCTCAGCCAGCCAACGAACCGGGACCCCGGCTACTGGTGTGACCCCATCGCTCATGAACACCTTGCCAGTCAAAAACGGCAGGTTGCTGGTCCAGGTAATGAAGACCGGTGAGGTTGCCCAGGTGGTGGTCTGACCATCACGAATTGCTCTCACCCTGAAGCAATAGAACTGAGCTTCCTCAAGGTTGAAAACAGGAAGCGCAGTCAGGCCTGGTCCAATGAAGGCGTGATGCGAGAATGTGCCGCGGCAACCATCTGGACCGACCGCAATTTGAATCTCTTGCTCGTAGTCACCTGTAGCAGTGTCATCCCAATCGAGTCTTGCTCGGTCGGTGTAGAGGGCTGATCCAACATGGTTGGTTAGTGCACCCGACATCGCAGTTGACTCCTGAGCACAGGAGCTGACCATGGCGGAAACATTGAGGTGACCACCTGTGACCACCTTGCCACTGAGGCTTGGGTTTGAAACCGCAGTTGCTTTTAGCTTCTCAATAGCCTGCTTGGCGGTGATTCCGCGATAGCTGGCCAGGCAGAGAGCGATCGCACCTGTTACGTGAGGCGCGGCCATCGAGGTGCCCGAGAGCATGTCGTAGCCGCCTGGCACGGTCGAGAGAACGTTGGTTCCAGGTGCTGCAATGTCTACAGCGATGCCCGAGTAATTTGAGTAGCCGGCAAGGTCACCGTTCTGACCAATAGCGGCTACTGAGACAACGCAGTCAAATGGTCGGTGTGGGGTTGTGCAATCGTATTCAGCTGGATACTGGTTTGCAGCGTCCAGATTCTGACCATCGTTACCTGCTGCTGCCACAAATATGATCCCGACATCGCCGCCTCGTTTGATGGCGTCCTCAAGAGCTTTTGAATATCCCGTACCACCCCACGAGTTGTTGGTGGCGATGATGTCCAAGCCCTTCTTGGTTCTTAGCATGGTTACGTAGTCAATAGCTCGAATGGCATCGACGGTGGTTGATGCGCCTTGACCGTTGGCGATCTTTGCTGAGATCAAGTTCAGGTTCCAGGCGACACCTGCAACGCCTACTCCGTTGCCACCAACGGCTCCGATGGTTCCGGCAACGTGAGTTCCGTGAGGGTGTTCATTCGCATCAAACACCGAGCCATCACCATTTAGAAAGTCGTAACCATTGATGTCATCAACAAAACCGTTGGCATCGTCATCGAGGCCATTGCCTGCGATCTCACCAGAGTTAACCCACATGTTGGCGGCCAGGTCTGGATGGGCAACATCAATACCTGAGTCAATGACCGCCACATATACGGCCTTCGATCCGGTGTAGCCACTAGCCCAAGCGCCGACCGCATTAGAGCCAAAGGCGCTGGTTGATGATGAGGCATATAGACCCCAAGTCTCCTCGGTGATCACCTGTGGGTCGTTAGATGTGTCCCTAACCTGGATCAGGTAGTTGGGCTCTGCAAACGAGACCGCGTCACTGCTAGCGAGCGACGCAATCTGGGACTCATAGCTTGAGAAGGGGTCTAGCTCAACTTGGTACAGGCCTGGGCTGTTCTCACCAACTGGCTCAACTGACAGAAGGTTGAATTCATGGAACACTTCAAGATTTGCCGTGTCCTTGAGTTGGACCAACGCGGTGCCTCGCTCGGCACCTGGAATGGTTGCTGCGTAGCTTGGCATAGTGCCGAAGGCGGAAAGCAAAAGTGCTGTGATTGCAGATACAGCAAGCTTGTTGGTTGGTGAATTCAAAAGCCCCCCTAGCTTCAGAATCAAACTACTCCTGTGTAGTGACTTTTTTAGTAGGTCGTTTTGGGGACGAAGTTGCCCTCGGAGGATTTACTTGTCAGCCAACGTCAATGTTTAGAGTCAGAGCCATAGTGTCGAGCATCAACTTCTTGACTCGCTCTAGCCTCTCGAGCTGCTTCTTGTTCTCGCCCCACTCGCTCGCATCAATCTCGGCCAATACGTTTTTAGCATCGGTGATGCGCCCAGCCTTGAATAGTGCTTCTGCCTGAGCAGCCCTGGTTGCTCTCACGATGTAAGGGTCATCGATCTCGATTGCTCTTTCGATAATGTCGCCAAACAAAGTTGCTGCCGCTTCATAAGAACCAGAATCAAATAGTCGCTCACCATAAAGGGACTGGACTATTAGAGCGTTTGTGATTTCGCCCACTGATTCAAAGAAGGCGTTGAGTCTGGTGAGTAGCTGCTCCGATTCCTCACTTCGAGAATCGGGGTCAATGTCAGCAAGGGCAATCGCAAGCTGGAGTTCAACTGCAGCCGCCATCGACCAGTCTTTGGTTGAACGGAAGTAAGCGGCAGCCGTCCGAAGCTCGGGGATTGCTCTTGCATACTTCTGGTGAAGCACCAGTGTCCAACCGAGGCGGTAGCGCATGAATGCAACCCGTTCCTCTTCTGCCAGATGAGCGAAGGTGTTGAGTGCATCCTCGATGTGCTGAATAGCCTGATCCAGATCCCCAAGCTCAATCAGCGCTGCTGCCATCCGGTCTTTTGCTCGAGCCGCTCCATAGGCATCTCCGATGGACTGGAAGTTGTTGTAGGAACGGATGAAACACTGTAGGGCCTGGGTCTGCCTAGACGCCTTACCGTGGAGCTCACCGAGAGAGATCGCATTGAATCCAGCGTTAGCCGGGTCTTCAATCTCATCGAAGGCCTCGATGGCGAGCTCGTAGAACTCGATGGCTTTTGTATCGTCTCCCTGGTAGCTGTAGCAATCGGCCAGAGGTGCCGCAGAGAATGCGATTGTTCTTGAGTCAACCAACTCCTGAGCACTCTCGAGTGCTCGGGTGAGCATGGAGATTGCCTCTTCGTGCTCCCCCAAGCGATAGTGAGCAAACCCGACCGAGTAGATGCACTTAGTCACTTCGTTTTGGTTATCCAGTTCCTGGAATAGATCTGCGGCAGAACCAAACAAAGTCTTGGCAAGCGGCCAATTAGCCTCATGAAATGCCCTGGTGCCAAGTTCTTGAAGCGCCTCTGCGCGCTCCTCTGGGTGATCTGACTTTGTTGCTAGCCAGAGCTCTTCATCTGGGGTCTCAGCGAAACTCATTTCACGCTCCTCGAAGAAAGGGTTGATTTCGAGAGCTTGGAACGAATTTCTTTCAACTGCTCATAGCGCTTAGTTGGATCGATAACCTGACGCTCCCTTGGAAAGCGCCACTGTTGAGGCTCAATTCTTAGATTTTTCATAACTTCCCCAAGTCTTGATTTTGAATTGTTTAGGCAGCGAGAACCAGATCTGGTCTGATGTAGCTGACGGGTGCACCGATAAATCGATACTGGGTTGCAAGGGCTTGAGGTGCTGAGACAATCTCAACCTCCACACCACTTGCAATCAGGTGGGACACAAATGGAGCAAGTCCGCCGTCACCGGATGCAACGTAAACCTTCTCAAAGCGCTGACCCAGGTTTCCCTCGAGCATGAGCTCGGCAAGCAAAATGTCCGCCCCATCGTGCCCCTCTTTGAATGCGTGACTTGCACCAGCCCAGCCAAACAAGACCGGTACCAGGTTGCCCTTTGAACTTACGGTGACGTGAAACAGATCGTTTGGGCCTGGCTGGACCTTTTGAACGTATGCGGACCTGGCAGCAGCAATTTGCTGCTCGGTTGGATTCGAATTCATGCAAAGGTTCTCGATGTCGATCAAGTGAATTGCGCGACCCTTTGCTAATGATTTGACGGTTTTAGTTTTCATGTCGTCCCTCCCAAGATGTGAGGAAAGACTATGGAGGGGGTCTGACTTTTTATGCCTGCAAGCTGCGAGTATGAGTCTCAGTTGGGACTATGCCCAAAAGCTTCTATCGCTCTCAAACCAGTATGGCCAAAGAATCGGTCTCTCCTCTTTGCTATCCCAGGGGCCAAAGTCTGGATACCGACCCTCAATGACCGCTCGGACTGCTGGACTACTCAAATCGGTTGGGGGTCCGTCCGGGTCCGGATAGGAATCGTCGACTGCTACAGTCCAAGCTTCCAATGAAGCTCGCTTTAGCGAGAGCATCAAATCATGAAACTGATTTGTAGTGCCTACTGTGTCCCAGTGTTCTCCACCTGCCCTAATAAAACAGAAACCATGAGTTGACCCGTGAGCAAAGAACCAGCTGGCCATCAGGGGCTCTCGCGTTAAGGAGTCGACGTGCACTAGAACTTGCTCAAAAGGCTTGAATGGCATGAATGACCAGTTCTCCTCTTCCAAGAAACGATCATTGATCTGCTTTTCATCCACACCGCGGTGAAGGAGCTCCAGTCTGGCCTGAAACAGTCCATCGCTAAGCGCCCAGACTTCCTCATCCGATGCGGTGACAAGGTCGATCTTGCGCTGAATTATCTCGGGTTCGTCCCAATCTTCAGTGCCTGGCTTCAAGATGGGCTTTGTGAACTCGGTTCGGTATGTTCTGCCACCGGGGTGAGCCTCGTAACCGCAACTGGGACAGCCAATTTGAGGTGCATCGGGGCCGAGCATGCAACCAGCGATTATGTACTCACCACTTTCCAAAACATCTGGCGATGGCATGCCATAAAGAATTTTCTTCATTTGATCGCCGCACTTTGGACAGCTCCGAATAGCTTTACTCACAAGGCCCCCAGTCTCTCTCAACAAGGCTATTGAACAACCGTTGCCGCAGCGTTTATTTGCATGCTGTCAGAAAAATAACTATTTCTTCAGCCTGTATCCAGAGGGACATTTAGGAGAAACCGCCGTGACCTTCTTGATCGTTTTTCCCTTTTGACAAGTGATTGTCTTTTTCTTCGGAGTCGCCTTTGGCGATGTTGTCACGACGGCGCTCTGAGTCACAGGCTGGACCGGATTCTCTGCTTCCAAGGTTGATACGTCTTTGATTATCTCCCTGAGCAACTTCTTGCCCTCCGAGTAGTCGGGGATAGAAGTTGGCTTTAGGGGTCGAACAGATTTTGTGGGCATAGCGTCGGCATCGTTACTTGCTCCAATGGCGATGTATGTACCAGTTCCCCTGACTTCAGTCCGGTGATTCTTTGTTGTCTGGCTTGCAAATGCAATCATGTTGTTGACGACAACTTGAGATCCTCGCGCATCCTCAAGAATCGTTGGTCCAATAGTCATGGATCGTGTCACCATCGGCTGGGGTGGTCCATAGTCTTCGACGAAGCTGTAGCCGCCAGTCAAAGCGATTGGATACCGCTTAGGCACCAAGTAGCTCGCGATAAATCTCCAGGGTCCTTCTGAAAGCTTGTATGCAGCCGCAATCACAGTGCTTTTGCCCGCTGGCTCCTGGATGACAAGCCATTGAATCCGCTCACCGATTTTCCAGTTTGCGTCATAGATCATGCTCTTTAGGCCAGTTAGCTCATAGCCAAACCTTTCGGTCACCGTGTACTCGCCTTTTTGATGAAGCTGAACTCGATACTCGTGATCAGCATCCTCCGGCTTGCAATCAGCGCCAGTGCAGTTTGACTTCACATCCCACACAGAGAAAATGGCTACTCTTCTGCCGTCATAAATCTGTTGAACTCCGCCGTAGTACTCGACGCTTGTGACATTGCCGCCTGTGATCATGAAATAGGTGTAATTCGTTGATTCGTGAATCACCGCCTCGCGGTAGTGGACCGTGAACTGTTTTTCTGCCCAATACTGATTGAAGGTTTGACCTGGTCTTGGATCAGGATCTGCCCAAATGCTTATCGGGTCAACACGCTTTATGTCCTCCGCTTGAGCAGATGCGCCCCCGAGTGAGGCGAGCAGCAGAACGATTGAAACAGCCGTTGATTTCTTGAACATGATTCCCCCGGACCCAATTCTTACACCCTTGATAGCCAGGGGCCGGGAAAGGGAGGAAACCGGCCCCTGACTTTCGGGACTTTCACCCGATCAGAAAGGGGACGACGACTAGCGCCGGTGGTGAAGGGAAATGGACAACCTTCATCACGTAGAAAAGTATGAACTGGGGGTCTGACTTTTTTATCTTTAGGTTCTAGCGAGGGTTATTTCTCTCATCCCGATGCAGCACGTTGTGAAGAGCAGCTAGTGTCTCAAGGGCTTCATCGTACTCAGCATCAAAGTCTCGCTCACAGACGTAGCAGTAGACGAATGCGTGTTGTGATCCGTCGAGATGTTTCTCAAGGCTCACCACAGCGTGATCTTGGATTGATGTTGGGTGGTCAATTTCTGGTGCACCTTCGTTACCACAACGCTTGAATTCATTCATTTGATTCTCCAATTTGATAGTTCACTCGGGACATTGAATAGCGGCCACACTCTGAAGTACTCGAAATTCGCAGGTGCTCCATACTGAAAATCGAAGACTTCGTTCGGCAGGAGGTTGCCCTGCCAGCTATCCGCATCGTAGGTTAAAGGATCTGCGTATTCGAAGCCGAGAAAGAAAAATGCCTTGGGCTGATTGGTGAAGTCCTCGATCAGGTCGATCTTTTCTAGTAGCGACTTTGTTTTGAGCTCACGACATAGGTCATCCGCATAAGCAAACCCGGTAAATGGAAACTCCCGGTCATCTGCTCGGTAGTCAATCTCGCCACGGATTGAGTTCTTCATAGCGATAAGCGCATTCACATCACTAGCGCGGACCGAGCATAGCCTTGAACCAAATTGATACTTCTCAAACTGTGATTCATAGACCACGTCAATAAATCCCGACTCATACTGATAAAGCATTTAGCTCCCCTTTCAATCTTCGAATCCGTAAGTTTCTCTTCTAAATCGCTGAGGCGAAAAAAGTGCCTGATCTCGCTGCCTGATTAGATCAGGATCCTCATAGTCAATTCCGGGTGTGGCAACCAGTCGTTCTTTGGCAACCGCAGGCGCTGTCAGCAGATAGAACCATTGGGGCATGGCCAAACCCTCTTTCTCCTGCTGCACCAGACACTCAGCAATCTGATTAGGAATCTGTTCCAGGTCCACGTTTGATCGGAAGACCAAATTCTTCTGTTCGGCTGGTGGCAACTCCACCAACGCATCAGCCGGTTTATTCGCGAGTCTCTCGAATGACCACACTTCAAATAGCTGCAATCGACCACCCGTTGCAAAGTCGATGCTCCGAGCGCGGATGCGCAGTGTCACTTCTTCCCAGGCATCTGGGTCTGACGGGTTGAATCCAGAGATGTCGATTTGCTGTCCCGGCTTGAGCTCTGAGGCAGCAGACGTGAGTGCCTCTACAAGCACTTCCCACCTTCTATCTATACTCACTTGGATCCCTCCCGCTGGGCCTTGGCAATCACTTCAAAAAGAGTTCGGTTATCCAGAAACAGAGCGGTGTCCAGATACTCGCCAGGGTCATTGCTGGCATAGATGGTGCCAAGGACTTCACCCCGCGAGTTCACGACAACACCGCCGGAGCTCCCTCCGTTAATTGGTGCATCTGTTGTGTAGCCACTGACGTAGGTTTCGGCACTGATTACGCCGGTAGTGACCGAGTAAACCCCTACGTCCCAGTCAATTGCTGGATAGGAGGAGGTCATCAGCCAGCTGCCTATCGGTAGCTCCATGGCAAGCTTGCTCAAGGTGTTTAGCTTTCGCCCTTCGATCTCTAGCAAGGCAAAATCAATCTCAGCTGCTGAGTTATCCCAGTCCGCATCTCTGTGCCAGTAGTTGATGAGCTTCGCCTTCAGGGCGTTGCCCCATCTGTCTTCAACTATCAGGCCCCCAGTCTTTACGCAGTCCTCAATCACATGTGCGTTGGTGACGAGGTATTCAACTTCCTTGCCGCCGTATTCAGTTTTAAGTCCCCAACCGGAGCCTCCATACTCGCCACAAAAAACTTGGTAGGTGGCGTTCCGAACCTCTTCCACCAATGACTCCATGTCCTTGGGTTGCTCAAACAGATCCTGCTGATTCGGAGACTCCTCGGCATGGGCAAGACCGGCAAGCAGAGCAATCGGGACAAAGGCCGATGCAAACTTGAAAAACGACAGCGACTTCAATGAACTACCCCAAGCTTCAAATCGATGATCCCCTAGGTTGAAAACCTAGGGGTGGGGTGTGACATTTATGAACTTTCAGCCAGTTGTTTGACAACCTGAAAAATTTCCCTCTAGTCTGTAAGGCTTTCTCGAGGAGGGAATGAAATTGACAGATCTAAAGGACACAAAGCAGCAGCTCCTGGAACTAATCGAGCTGTTCGACCACAAAAAGCACTCACTTCAGAACGGGCCTGCGCTCGGTCGAACAAATGTAGTTTTTGCCGATGTCGTACTTTTAGGAATTGAGCAACAGGATCCGACCGAGGGTGGTTGGATGGCTCGCCGCATCGTGCGAACCACAATTCCGCAGGTCTTCGATTGGCTCTTCAGACAGTTCGCCCAAATTTTGTTCGAGATTCCTGGCTACGGAAGACACAAAGAAGAAATCTTTGGGCGCCTTGGAAACACGATTTCCATGGTCGAGGCCAGCAATCCTCCCCTCAGCGACGACGAAAAAGTTGCGGCTGTTTTGACAGATTTCTGGGAGATTTGCCAGGATCTCTACGAGGGCAAATTAGTGAGCCTTGACGTGGCACTTGAAGCAACTATTCATGACGACTTCATAGGACGTGCAGTGAAGAGCGGCTTCTTGAGCCAAGCGGAGTTCGAACGTCAACTGTTCGGAGGTGTCCGCTAGTGACCTCGATCAACTTCTCGAACGATGTTCTGAAATTCATGCGCTCTCTAGAGACCAAACCTGCCCGGCAGGTATACGAGAAGACAATCTCCTTAATCGTGGATCCTCGACCTGCTGCATCGACAGAGCTTAAGGGCTTCAAAGGGTACCTGAGACTCCGCGTGGGGGACTTTCGAGTGGTGTACAGAATTGTCGCCGACTCAATTGAGGTAGTCCTTGTGGATAGCCGATCAGATGATGAGGTCTATCGGCACCTCGAGAGAATGCGGCTCGCTTGAGCTAACTGAGGCAACACTCTCAGCTCTCTTCATTCCACTCGGCATCTTCATCAAACCTAGATCCATACTGAGTCTCTTGGTATGGGGTGTTTGGTGAATAGCCATAAGGACCAGAGTGATAGTCACCCTCATCCATAGCCGAGTTGACCGGCTTAGTGTTGCTTGGTTGGTGAGTAATACCAAATCCAAATAGTGCCTTGAGAAATGCAAACATGATGAGCCTTCCTATTTAGCGCACCACCCCAATACCCCCCAGGTCTTGGGGTGGTGCTTCGGATTGGAGGTAAAAGGAGCAGACCCCCAAGCCGCAGAGATAGCTAAGTGGTGGGGTCTGACACTTTGTCAGAGGGGATCTTTAGTTTTGACCCATGAACGAACTCGAAGTCAGACAGCAGAGGAACCTTGATCGCGCTGGTCGCTTCCTGGGCAGGTTTGCGACATTGCTTCTGATCACTACAGCATCCATCTTTCTTGGGCCAGCGGTTCTCGCTGTTGCTGTATTCACTGGTGCAGTAATCGCGCTTTCTCGATCTAAGGCTTTTGCCACAAGAGGCGTTCAAGAGTAGTTTGGAAGAGAAATCGGGGGATTCATGAGAAACAAAGCAATCGCAGCAACCAGTGCACTTATTGCAACGATGGTTTTGGCACTACCGGTTAGCGCGACACCCCTTGGAAGTGGCGCCCCTTTCACTCAAGTACTACCCGGACAATTGTCTGTTGAACAATGTCCAGTCGGCTACCAAGGGGCAAATGGCCTAATCGTTGATGTTTCAACTCGACAGCAGTACACAGAGTGCTGGCCAGCCAACGCTTGGGAAGCGTATCGAATCGGAGGCAGTACCTGGGAGAGATTCAAGGAATCTGGCGGCACCTACGATGTTGCGGCAGATCGAAGAGCTTGGGAGGCCTATTACGCTCAAATTGAGGCAGCCAAGCAGGCTGCTTATGAAGAATCGCTTGCTTGGAATCAGGCCAATCCGGGCAGACAGAAGTGTGTTAGCTGGGGTCCTTTCACGGATCCAAATGGTGGTCAATCATCGGGTGGTGTCTGTGCGAACCCAGTCTCAGCACCGGTCGCACCGAGTGGTTCTCCTTCTATCCCTGCCGAGCCAGTATCCGCAGGATCAGTTGGAGAAACAGATATCGCCTCTTCCTCTGCTTCGGTAAGTGCATCAGCCCCAGTATCAAACTCACCTGCACCATCACTTCCCGTCGACCCAGTCCCATCTGGCGGTTCAAGCTATCGAGGAAGTGGTTTCCCTTTCACGGTGGTAGTTGAAGGTCAGGTAGGTGTTGAAGGATGTCCGTCTGGGTTTCAGGCGGCTAATGGTTTGATCGCCGATGTTGGAACTAGAAAGGTCTACACCGAGTGCTGGCCGGAACGAGCATGGACCGCTTACCGATTGGGCGGGGAAACTTGGGACCTTTATAGATCGACTGGTGGCACTTATGACCCAAGCGTCGAAATAGACAGAAGAGCCAAGGTTGCCCTCCTGAAGAGCCGAGCTAGAGAAATAGCTGAGGCGGCAGCCAAGCTAACTCCAGGAATTGAAAGATGCAGTAGCTGGTCTGGCTTTGGAGAGTCCGGGCGGGAGTGCGCTTACGCGTTCATCCAACCAGGCTCAGCAAGTCCCGTTGTCACCCCAGCTTCAAGCTCGAGTCCGACCGTTAGTCCGATAATCCAAGCCCCGGCTTCTACTTCATCTGACCTTGGTCAGGCAGCCGCGCCTACGAACAGCGACTCCTCAACAAGCAACTCGGTTTCGGTTGAATTGCAAGCCGTTCAGGTGTCGGGTAGTGCTTTCGCGGTAGCGCGGCAGGCTTTGCTGATAACTCCAGATCCGGAGGAGGCTGCCAGCATCTCGAGCCTTGCCTCCGCGATTTCTAGCCTCAGAACTATTCAACGAACAGTGGTTCAGACGCTCCCTAGGGATCCAAGTTTGAATTACAGAGTCACTTCTCTCACTCCTGAAATCTGTAAAGCGAGCAGTTTCCGAGTGCGTGTGAACACAGCCGGAGTGTGTCAGCTGGAAATCGAGATCACGGATTCGGCTGGAAACTCTTACGAGATATTGAGAAAAGTTCGTCGCACCAAATAACCGAGTTGACCGCCCGTATCTTGTCAACAGGGGGCGTCTGATCAGCGTCTAATGTCAGTAGGCCTTCCTAGACTCAGGAAATGCGAATTGATGCCCATGTGCTTGAAGCACATCTGGCATCCATCTATTCCAGACACAACGGACCCGTATCGTTCGTGGACGAGACCTATAGGTTCTCCTCTCATCCCAACGAGTGGCCGTTCTATGTGATGACGGGATCAACTGTCCGTGTGGAAGATTTGGCCAAGGTCAGGAACGACATTGGCCAAATCGCGGGCGGCAACTTCTGGCACACAACCGATGCCTTTCAAGAACGCAGGCACGGTGACATACGAGCCCTCCTCCGATACATCGCAGGGACTTCATCTCAAACATATGTATTCACTTCTGACATAAAAGACGCACGGTCTCTCGAAGACGCACGACGACAATGTTTTCTTCAGCTGCTTGCTGACTTGGCCAGCCAGGGAAGTGGGCTAATTGTTTTTGAGAAGCGGCGCGACAGGGTTCAGACAAACCTTGATGTGTCACTGATTCAGGCAGCCAAAAAAGAGGGGCTGATTTCTAGGGACATAAGGGTAGTTCCAGGAACCCCAGCTGCGGAAAGTCTCCTGTGGTTACCGGACGCGGGATCCTGGGCCCTAAGAAGGCTAATTGCGGCCGATGAATCAAGTTGGTTCAGGTTACTCAAAGATGAATACCGGGCGATCGACGCAAGCCCCGAAAAAGAGAAGAAGCCAGAACCTGCCGCAGCAAAGGGTCCTGGCTCCGAGGCTCCCGTAGGCCACAAGGGCGAAGGGGAGTCCCGTTCTTCACTTCAAAGTATTACACAGGGCCCCGACAACGTTCAATCAATTTTTAGGTCTCTCGGAAACCAGCTTTCGCCCAAACATTCACCGCATGCAGTCCAAAGTTTCATTCGCGAGAACTTCAGCAGATGACTCGAGTTCTTGTTGTGCAATGAATTGCTCTATAACCTGAGACATGTTTGGGGGAACATGTCTGAAGAACAAGAACTAGAACCTGGTGTGACACCGCAGCGCTTTAGGGCTGTGAAGTTGGTTGCACTTCTCTTTATCTTTTTGGCGCTGCTATTGCCACTTGGTGCTATCTGGCAGAACAACCAGGGTGACACTGGGGTGTCGGTTGTGGACATGGGCCTAGAGGGTGAATCAAGTACTGACTTTGAAGAAGACTCGATCGCTCTTTATGTGCAGATGACCGGGTTCAACCCAGAAACCAAACGTGCTGAGATGGCCTACTTCCCCTGGCCAACAGAAAACCTTGCTGATCAGTTTTCTTCCTCTGTCGTTGGCGACGTGCAAATCAAGTTGTTTGTCGATGGTCAGAATGCAGAGATTGCTGAGTTTGATGCCGGTGATCAAATCGGTGCTGTTGAGACTGTCGTTGATGTGTTGAGCACCAGAGAATCATCGATGGCATCTGATGGTCTATACCCATTCGATGTCTACGAGATGGATGGCTATGCCCAGGTTGTGGCAGACATCGATGGAACTGGGTATCAACCAGTTCAAACCTTCGACTACTTCTACACAACACCAGTTCCGGGCTTCAACATTTTGTATGAGCGCATGTCTGCCTTTGATACTCCACTTGGTAGTGAGGAATATGCCCTCGATTACGACAAGCTCTTGCAAGAGCGCATGGAGGGAAAGATCTCCTTCCTTGCCAAGATCGAGCGCTCCTTTGCGGTGAAGTCGATTGCTGTCTTTATCTATCTGTTTGCTGTTGTCACAGCCCTCAGCACCGCAGTGATCACATTGCGCGTGCTGTCGGGTGCCAGACCTGCGTCCATGAACGCCATGGTTTGGGCTGCTGCTTCGATTCTTGGAGTTATTCAGCTAAGAACCGTTGCGCCAGGAAATCCAAGAATCGGAATCATCGCCGACAACTTTTTCTTCTTCCCATCGCTATTGATCATGCTTGCCTGCGGTGTTGTTATGACCTATTTGTGGAGCACCAGAGAAGAAGCCGAGAGCTAGTTCTAGAGAATCAGAGCTTTCACCTTGGCCCGAACCTCAGCCATAGCTTCGGGACTGACTTTGGCTTTTAGGTTGGCTCTCCTTGCTACCCAGTCGACTGACTTCAGGTGGTCTGTGAGTATGGCGCTCTGAATCCCATCAACTTCAACCAACACCTCAAATGGGTTGCCCTTGATCTGGGTTGTCATTGGGCAGCAAACCATCAAGTCTGTCTTTTGGTTATAGCTAGCCGGAGATAGAACTAACGCTGGTCTGTGACCCATCTCCCTGCCAGCCTGAGGGGTGAAATCAAGCCAGACGATGTCTCCTGCATCCGGCACGAACTTTCCCACTAGAAGATTTCTTTCCCGACCGGTGCCCCAGTTTCGGTTTCTTGATGCCTGTTGGCAGGGGTGATTTGGGAGACCAGGTCATCGATTGAGTACTCAGGCCCCTTGATGGGCTCGATGATTATCTTGCCTTGGCTCACAGTTATGTTGACCTGCTGCTTAGGAGTCAGCTGAGCCTCATGCATGAGAGCGTTAGGAATTCGAATAGCTGGGCTGTTGCCCCATTTACCAATCGAAGTTTTCAAGTTGAACTCCACCAGGTCTGTTGTGTCTACATTGTAGATACTCATTCTCCTCCAATCAATAGCTTGGAATAGAATCGCGCGATTTGCCTGGGTCTAGGTTTGGCTCTCCACAGGCCCCAACTGACAGCGGTAGAGACGCGAGGTCCTAGCTCGGAGCAACCACTGACACGCCTTGACCAGCTGAGAATGCAGCCAATTGATGATCGTAGGTCACGAGCTCAGCGAGATTGCCCCGGACCGAAAGCGCGGACGCAAGATGTATGGCATCTAAAGACCTCAATCCTGCACCCCTCAAGTCTGCTGCTTGGCGCAAAATCTCTTGCCTTATTGGTATCAAGGTCATTCCAGCCAAAGCGCGCTCGGCAAGGTGGGTTGGCAGCCCCAATCGCATGAGGTTACCCAAGAGTTCAGTAACGGTTAGTTCAGACGTGAAGAGGCGATCGAGATTCTGAGTGAAGTAATTGACCATGGCATCAGACTCATCTTCGCGCTTGAAAACTTTTAGAAAAGCAGAGCTATCGAGGTAACAGAGCGTCACTAGAGGCGGTCCTCACGTGACTCATCTAGTAGCTCCTGGATCGACGGTCCGTCGACCTCAACAGGTTTTAGTAGCGATGGATCAAACCTCACTTTGGGCCTTATTAGGCTGCCCTGAAGCTCCAGGCGCAATAGATCATCCTCGGGATAGGGAATCATCATCGAAACCTTGTTTCCATGCTCGGTGATGGTGACGGTGTCGCCTGCTTTGTTCATTGCCACAACTGCAGAGGCATTCTGCTTCAGCTCTCTGATACCCACTATTCGCTCCATGTTCTACAAAGTAGCACAATTCATATCTACTGCCTAGAGTCTCGCAGTTACTCGGTTTCTATGTGTTTGGGGTTGTGGAAAACCTATAGAAACAACAAACCCGCAGCCAATGACTGCGGGTTTGTCTTTGGTCCTATTACTTGCGGCGCTTTGACCAGACGTCGAAGGCAACTGCAAGTAGCAGCACTAGACCCTTGATGGTCATCTGAACGTCAATACCTACCGAGTTCAGGTTCATACCGTTGGCTAGAACACCCTGGATCAAACCACCGACCATGGAGCCGGTTACGGTACCGACACCACCCTGAACTGCAGCACCACCGATGAATACCGATGAGATGGCGTCAAGCTCGAAGCCGTCACCAGCCTTTGGAACTGCCGAGTTCATGCGGGCTGCGATCAAGACACCGGAGAGAGCTGCAAGAGCACCCATGTTCACGAAAAGCCAGAAATTGACCATGCGAACGTTGATACCGGAGAGCACCGCTGCGTTTAGGTTTCCACCGATGGCGTAGATGTAGCGACCAAATGGGGTGCGGTTCATGACCATGGTGTAAATCACAACTAGGAAGATCAATAGGATCAGAGTGAACGGAATACCGTTTGCCTGAGATAGCTGGAAGCCAACATAGGCAACCATCAGAGTCAGGATGGTGTTCTTGATGTAGAACCAAACCCTTGGCTCAACTACCTGACCGTAGCGGATCTTGCCCGAGCGCTGACGAAGCGCTGCAACCCACAGAGCTAGCACACCCAAACCGGTAACAACCAGTGCGGTTAGGTTGTAGTCGCTAGGGAAACCAACCAGTTGGTTTAGCCCCTGCTCTTTGTCTAAGAAGCCGTTACCGATTGCACGGAACTCGTCTGGGAATGGACCGATGTTGGAGTTCTGCAGGGTAAGAAGTGCCATACCGCGGAACAGCAACATACCTGCCAGGGTCACGATGAAGGCTGGAATACCTACGTAAGCAACCCAGAAGCCCTGCCAGACACCAACGATGGCACCGACCAAAATGGCACCTAGGATACCTGCCCACCATGGCAGCGCTGGGAGCCACTCCCAACCATCTTGCTCAAGCGGTCGAACCACCAAAATACCGGCGACCGCACCAATGAAGGCTGCCACGGAACCAACCGATAGGTCGATGTGACCGGCGATGATGACCATCACCATACCGATGGCTAGAACCAGGATGTAACCGTTTTGGACAACCAGGTTGGACCAGTTGGTTGGGGTTAGTGAAGCAGCATTTGGAGTGGTAGCAGCGAAGAACATAACCAGACCGATTAGGGCCAAGAAGATTCCGTTTTGACGGAGGTTAACTCCGCGCATTCTCTGGCGCAGGTTATCCATCAGTGAATTGGATTTAGTTGCGGTGTTAGACATGTGCCTTGCCCTTCTCAGTGGTCATGTACTTCATAAGTAGTTCTGGGTTTGCCTCTTCGCGAGTGACTTCACCAGTGATTCGTCCCTCTGCGATTGCATAGATGCGATCGCAGATGCCGAGTAGTTCTGGAAGCTCTGAGGAGATAACGATGATGCCCTTACCCTCGGCAGCCAGACGCTGCATGATCAGGTAGATCTCGTACTTTGCTCCAACGTCAATGCCTCGGGTTGGCTCATCCAGGATCAAAACATCAGGGTTGACGTTGATCCACTTTGAGAGCACCACCTTCTGTTGGTTACCACCGGAGAGCTGACCGGTGATCGAGTTCACCGATGGCGCCTTGATGTTCATGCTGTCTTGGTACTCGGTGGCCTTTTTGTATTCCTCGTTGCCGTTGACCAAACCAAAGCTCACAAAGCTCGATAGTGATGCCAGCGAGATGTTGCGCTTGATGTCCTCAATCAGGTTTAGTCCAAATCGCTTGCGATCTTCGGTGGCGTAGGCAAGACCGTTGTCGATCGCTTCGCGAATGGTGCGGACCTTGATCTCCTGGCCATTCTTGTAGACCTTGCCGGAGATGTTGGTGCCGTAGGACTGGCCAAACAAACTTCTTGCAAACTCAGTTCTTCCTGCACCCATGATGCCGGCAAGACCAACAATCTCTCCGCGACGCACGTGCATCGAGATGTTGTCGACGATTAGTCGCTGGGAGTCGATTGGGTGATAGGCGGTCCAGTTCTCAACGCGGAGAATCTCATCGCCAATCTCTGGGACGCGGCTTGGGTAGCGGTTTTCCATTTCGCGACCAACCATGCCCTTGATGATGCGCTCCTGGTCAACCTTCTCGGTGACCATGCTTAGCGACTCAACCGTCTTGCCATCGCGGATGATGGTGGTGGTGTCGGCAATCGCCTCAATCTCATTGAGCTTGTGGGAAATGATGATGCAGGAGATGCCCTGGTCACGAAGCTGACGCAGTAGGTCAAGTAGGTGAGCCGAGTCCTCATCGTTAAGGGCTGCGGTTGGCTCATCCAAGATAAGTAGCTTCACGCGCTTGGAAAGGGCCTTGGCAATTTCAACCAGCTGCTGTTTACCAACACCAATGTCCTTGATGGCGATGTTTGGGTCTTCGTCTAGGCCGACTCTGGCCATAAGTAGCTGAGCCTGCTGGTTGGTCTTGTTCCAGTCAATTAGACCGAACTTCTTGATCTCGTTGCCCAAGAAGATGTTCTCGGCAATAGAAAGGTGTGGGGAGAGGGCCAGCTCCTGGTGAATGATTACGATGCCCTCGTGCTCGGAGTCACGAATGTTAGAGAACTTCTTTACTTCGCCTTCGTAGACGATGTCTCCGGAATAGGTGCCGAATGGATACACCCCGGAGAGAACTTTCATGAGAGTCGATTTACCAGCGCCGTTCTCACCGCAGATGGCGTGAATCTCGCCGCGCTTCACGGTCAGTGACACGTTGTCTAGAGCAACAACTCCTGGGAAGGTCTTGGTGATGCTCCGCATCTCAAGAATTGGGGAGGACATCTCAGCTCCTATTTGCTTCTTTGCAGATTTCTAGACTAATTGCTACCCCTGCCCACCGAAGTGGGCAGGGGCGGCATTTAGTGGTTTGACTAACCTAGGTCAGCCTCGTTGATGTAGCCGGAGTCGATTAGGAGCTCCTTGTAGTTGTCTACAGTCACGATGTATGGGGTTAGTAGGTAAGAAGGCACAACCTTTACGCCGTTGTCGTAAGTGGTGGTGTCGTTTACCTCTGGCTCGGTGCCGTTAAGGATCGCTAGAGCCATGCCAGCAGCAACCTTTGCAAGTTCACGAGTGTCCTTGAAGATGGTTGAGTACTGCTCGCCAGCAAGCATTGCCTTGACGGATAGAACCTCAGCGTCCTGACCAACGATGGTTGGCATCTTGGAGTAACCAGCGTCGGTTAGAGCTGCGATGATTCCGCGGCTTAGACCGTCGTATGGAGATAGAACACCGTGTACGACAGAACCGTCAGCGTAGTTACCTACGAGGATGTCCTCCATACGCTTCTGAGCTACAGCGCCGTCCCAACGAAGGGTTGCAACCTGCTCAATGGTGGTCTGGCCAGACTTGACAACTAGCACACCGGAGTCGATCAGCGGCTGTAGCACGCTCATTGCACCGTTGAAGAAGAAGAATGCGTTGTTGTCGTCCAGGGAACCAGCGAATAGCTCGATGTTCCATGGGCCTGCAGCGTTAGGTCCGTCAGCTGAGGTTGAGTCCTCAGATGCGTAAACGCCCATGCCAACTAGCATCGAAGTTGCCTGCTGAACACCAACCTTGAAGTTGTCGAAGGTTGCGTAGTAGTCAACGTTCTCGCTGTCACGAATCAGACGGTCGTAAGAGATAACTGGAACGCCAGCATCCTTAGCAGCCTGTAGAACGTCAGTTAGCTGAGTTCCGTCGATAGCAGCGATGATCAGTGCCTTTGCACCCTTGGTTAGCATTGCCTCTAGCTGTGCAACCTGGGTTGGGATGTCGTCCTCAGCGTACTGAAGGTCAACCTGGAAGCCCTGGCCCTCTAGCTCAGCCTTGATGCTCTCACCGTCAGAGATCCAACGGGTTGAGGACTGGGTTGGCATTGATACACCGATTAGACCACCCTCGACTGCAGCACCTGCGTCAGAGGAAGTCTCAGCTGGGGTTGAGGTGCTTGCGCAACCGGTCAACACCAGTGCTGCAGCCACAGTGGTAGCTGCAATTCCTAGTAGTTTCTTGAACAACCTTGTTCCTTTCGTTCCGGCCGGACCAGCCGGGTCATTTTGTTCGAATGCGTCCAACTCATCCGATTGACCCCCGACTCAGAAATGGTTCTGAGTCAAGATTTACTACCGACTAGCTGCAAGCGATTACAAAAAGTTACCGCTCACATTTAGTTCGTTGTTTAGTTTGCCATTACCGCACAATGCCCAAAACCGTTTTTCATAACTGTCCGTATACGTTTTGGTAACGACTGAATAACGAGTCAACATCGGACTGTGGAATCACGATTCCGCCCCCCAATTGCTCCGCTATCCAAGCCGATTTTGCATTGTCTTCACACATCACCGCAGCCTTCAAGGCATCCTTCGCGGAGTCTCCAATTGTGAAGACACCGTGCTGTTTCATCAGCACCGCTTTGGAGCGGTGATTGTGCAAAGTCTCAACGATTCCTTTGCCGATCGAGTCATCTCCGATCTTGGCAAAAGGACCAAGTGGGATTTCCCCACCAAATTCATCCGCGATTGCGGTTAGCACGCAAGGGATTGCCTTACCGGCAGCAGCCCAGCCGCAGGCATAGTTCGAATGAGTGTGAACCACACCGTTTACCTGGGGCATGTGGCGATAGACATAAGCGTGAGAAGCGGTGTCGCTTGAAGGCTTGTGCTTACCCGAAATCGCATTACCGTCCAAGTCGCAGAGCACCATGCTCTCTGGGGTTAGCTCGTCGTAATCAAGCCCGGAGGGCTTGATTAGAAAACCACCATCGATGCGCTGCGAGATGTTGCCGCCAGTCCAAACCACAAGTCCCGCGCTGACGAGCTTTTGGTGGAGTTTGGCAAGGGTTTCTCTAGCCTGAGACTCAGTTGGTAGCATCCGAAGCCTCTCGCTTTAGCGCCTTCAGGCGGCGCATGACATCGTTGGTGCCGCGGCCAAAGTAGTCGTGCAAGATTTCATACTCGGCATAGAGTCGGTCGTACTGCCTGGCTCGCTCGGCATTTGGTTTATAGAGCGCTTTGGAAACTCGGCCCATCTTCTCGGCAGCTTCGTTTACGGATCCATAAGCACCGGCTGCAACCGCTGCGTGAATAGCAGAACCAAGTGCTGGGCCCTGCTCGGACTCCAACACGCTCAGTGGCAGGTTGATGATGTCGCAGTAGAGCTGCATCAGGAAGGTGTTTTTGATAAGGCCACCGGCAACCACAAACTCGGTCACTGGAACACCGGATCTGTTGAAGGTCTCGATGATCTTTCTTGTGCCAAAGGCGGTCGACTCAAGAAGAGCTAAATAGCCATCTTCTGGCTTGGTGGTCAAAGTTGCTCCAAGCATTAGGCCGGAGAGCTCGTGATCAACAAGCACCGAGCGGTTTCCGCTGTGCCAGTCGAGCGCGATGAGTCCGTGCTCACCAACCTTTTGCTTGGATGCCAATTCGGTTAGGTATTCGTGGATCGAAATACCTTTTTCTTTGGCCTTTTCGTAGTAACCCCCTGGCACCTGGTTCTTGACATACCAGGCAAAGATGTCTCCAACACCAGACTGGCCAGCCTCGTAACCATAAAGGCCGGAGACGATGCCACCGTCAACCACACCACACATGCCGGGCACCTCGGTTAGGACATCGGAGTTCATCACGTGACAGGTAGAGGTGCCCATGATGGCAACCATTTGGCCAGGCAAGGTTGCCTTGGCAGCTGGTGCAGTTACGTGTGCATCGACGTTGCCAACTGCAACCGCGATGCCCTGTGGCAAACCGGTCCATGCCGAAGCCTCTTCGGTCAGGTAACCGGCGGCGGCACCGAGTTGACCAATCGGGTGCTCGAGCTTGTCTTTTGCAAAGCGAGCGAACCCTGGGTTCAAAGCGGCAAAGTATTGCTCCGATGGGTAGACGCCGTCTTGCAGGTTGCCCTTATAGCCAGCGGTGCAGGCATTGCGCACATACTCACCGGTTAGCTGCCAAACGATCCAGTCGGCAGCCTCAACAAACTTGTCCATCGCGGCATATATCTCAGGATCCTCTTCGAGGATCTGAAGGCCCTTTGCCAACTCCCACTCGGAAGAAATCTGGCCGCCGTAGCGATTTAGCCAGGCTTGGTCCAGCTCTCTGGCCTTCTCGTTGATGCGATCTGCATGAGGCTGAGCAGCGTGGTGCTTCCAAAGCTTCACGTAGGCGTGTGGGCGATCACGGTATGCATCGAGGTTTGAAAGTGGGGTGCCATCAAGTTTTACCGGCACCATGGTGCAGGCGGTGAAGTCTGTGGCAACTCCGATAACGTCCTCAGGGTTTACCCCAGATAGCTTTATCGCTTCTGGAACCGCGGTCTTGAGAACCTGAACATAGTCATTTGGATCCTGGAGAGCCCAGTCGGGAGGAAGCTTTTTGCCGGTAGCTGCGAGAGTTTGATCCATTACCGCGTGTGGATATTCGCAAACTGCGCTGGCTAATTCGCGGCCATCTGCCACAGAAACCACAACGGCGCGACCGGAAAGTGTTCCGTAGTCAATGCCGACCACATACTTCTCTGCCATGACTTCCTCGTCTCTCCGGCATTTATGTTAGCGATAACATCAGCGTCACACCTAGGGTTCGGCGCAACAGTTTTATAACGCTGCCAACCTCGCGGTCGAGCTTCTAACCACGAGCTCGGGCACCAGTCGGTCAAGCTTTTTGTAGGCCGTTCCCTTTATCTCTAACAACAAAAGCTGCATCGCTCTTTCCCCAAGCGCTCTGAAGTCTTGGCGAACCGTGGTTAGCGGTGGGTAGGCATACTGAGATTCTTCAAGGTCATCAAAGCCAATGACGCTCAGCTGCTCTGGCACCGATACTCCGCGCTGCCGCATGGCATGCAGAAAGCCAAGTGCCATGCGGTCATTGGCTAGGAATACCGCGGTGATGCCCTTTTCAACAAAGTTGATCTCGCTGCCGATGCGATATCCGGTGGATATCTCCCAGTCACCATCAATCACCCTGGGCACTAGGTTGGCATTCAACATGGTCGAGGTGTAGCCGGCTGCTCGGGTAGTGGATTCAAACCAGTCTTTGGGTCCTGAGATGTGCACGATCTCTTTGTGCCCAAGATCGAGTAGGTGCTGGGTGGCGGTGACGCCACCAGCGAAGTTATCGACCGAGACCGCAAGCTCATCCATGCGATACATGCTGTCGAGGGTCACCACCGGAATGCCTGAGACAGTCGCCCTTACATATTCGACCGCGTTGGCGTGCGGAGTCACAATCGCCAGACCCTCGATGCCCAGGCGTTGCAGGTGATCAATGCCCTCTCGAACCGATTGGTTATCAGTTGGGTCAATACCGCAGCTCACTACGAAGTAGCCCTGCTCCCTGGCAGCACGCTCCATTTCGTGAACCATCGAAGCTGGTCCCGTGAAGTCAGTGTCAGATGCCAGGATGCCAATCATCTTGGTCTTTGAAGAAGCAAGCGCTCTCGCGGCCTGGTTTGGGCGATAGTCCAATGCCTCCATGGCCTTTAGGACCCTGGTCTTGGTCTCTGGGCGAATCGAAGAGTTGTTGTTGATTACGCGCGACACAGTTTGGTGCGAAACCTTAGCAAGACGCGCAACATCGTAGATGTTCGCCTGTCTTGGGTTAGTGGCTACCAAAGCGATCTCCTAGGTTCGCGACTAGTTTCTCGCACGCTGCACTCCAAAGCGAAATCTCTTCCTCAAGCAGCGCTTTCTTGACCTGCAACTTGATTTGGCTGCCCTTGCGCTCTTTGAAGCCAAAGGCCACCTCGCCGTGACGCTCTGTCAGCAAAATAATCTCGCGCGGGATATCGATGCGGGAGAAGGTCCCGCGGTATTCGGGGTCCGCATCGAAGGTCAGCTTGGCACCCTGCCTGAAATCGAGTTTCTGCAATTTGTCAAAGACGGCCTCGTAGAAATCGGGTTCATTGAAGGCCGCAAACACCGACTTCAGATCTGCAGTCAGCTGCAGCTCGGTGGCGTAAGTGTGGATCTTTCGGTTTGGATCAGCCTTAGGTGATTGGGCAAAGCCGACGAAGTTGTCACTCATTTTGGTTTACGCTCGCGAGCCAGGTAGGTGTAAGCAACCAGCGCGAACAACAGCGCCATCACCGAGTGAGATAAGAACATGATGGGGTTGATCGATAAAAACCAGTCCCCACCCAAAATGGGGTTCAGCCAGATAAGTGAAACCGGAAACACTGCCAGGCCAAAGATGGCCTTGTGCTTCACAGCCGAGTAGCTAGCAAAGGCACCGCCCGCAATCACAGCTATCGACATGTAGAGCGGATACTGAGCCTCGAGTTCTAAGAAGGTCTCGGCGGCCAACAAAAACGCCAGCACCACGTAGGTCCAGCTCGGTGCCGGAGGCACCGGTCTTTCACCTAAAAGGGTCCAGCTCTTGTTCACGATAAGTAACCCTAGGGTCTTAGAGCCTTGCTGCCAAACGGTGGTAAGCGCTGGACCAGGCGAGTTCCTGACGGATCGACTTAGATGTCGTGCTCTGGTCAATTGCTACGTGCTCAACACCAAGCATGCGCGCAAAGTCGTCGATGGTTTCACTCGAAACCGTGGTAGTCAATGCGGTGTGGTGGCTACCGCCGGCGAGCATCCAAGCCTCCGCTGAAACGGCCAGGCTTGGAGCTGGCTCCCAAACCGCTCTAGCGACAGGAAGCTTTGGTAGGTCCTCGGTTGGTTCAACCACCTCAACCTCGTTGCTGATAATTCGGAAGCGCTCACCAAGGTCAACCCAGCAAAGCACTCGACCCCTGGCCGGGGTGGCGGTGAAGACCATGCGAACTGGGTCTTCTTTGCCGCCGATGCCAAGTGGGTGAATCTCAATCTTTGGCTTGGCGGTAGTGATGGTTGGGCAAACCTCAAGCATGTGAGCGCCCAATACCTTTGGAGTGCCGGGTCCAAAGTGGTAGGTGTAGTCCTCCATGAAGCTCACACCCTGGCCGCTTGGTGCCATCGACTTCAGAATTGCAACCAGTGCAGAGGTCTTCCAGTCACCCTCACCGGCGAAGCCGTAACCATCGGCCATTAGGCGCTGCACAGCGAGACCTGGCAGCTGCTTGAGGGTGCCGAGATCTTCAAAGTTTGAGGTGAATGCCTTGTATCCGCCCTGCTCCAAGATCGCGCGCAGCGCGATCTCCTGCTTAGCTGCGTAAACAAGGGAGTCGTGACGAGCGCCACCGGCCCTTAGCTCTGGAACAACGTCGTAGAGCTTTTCGTATTCGGCAGCAAGTGCCTCAGCTTGAGAGTCTGAGACCTTGTCAACGGCCTCAACCAAGGTGTTTACGCCGAGGTTCTCAACCGAGATGCCCAAGTCAATCTGAGCGGAAACCTTGTCGCCATCGGTAACTGCGACATAGCGCATGTTGTCACCAAAACGAGCAAGCTTTAGGTGCTGTGAGGTGTGTAGACCAATGGCTGCGTAGCTCCAAGCATCGACCGCGCTCTTAACATCAGACTGAGTTGGGTGGCCAACCACAATCTTTCTAGCAATCGACATGCGGGTGAGGATGTGGGCATATTCGCGGTCTCCGTGAGCAGCCTGGTTAAGGTTCATGAAGTCCATGTCGATGGTTGACCATGGCAGGGATTGACCGGCTTGAGTGTGCAGGTGTAGAAGCGGCTTGCGAAGCAGATCTAGACCATTGATCCACATCTTGGCCGGAGAGAAGGTGTGCATCCAGGTGATGACACCGATGCAGTTTTTATCAGCCGAGGCATCGGAGAGCGCCTGGCGAATCTCTTCGTTGGACTTCAGAGTCGGCTTCCAAACCAGTTTCACTGGAGCGGTGATGCCGGTCGCTAGCTGGTCAACAACCACTTGGGACTGCTGAGCTACCTGCTGCAAAGTTTCAGGACCGTAGAGGTTCTGAGATCCGGTTAGAAACCAAATTTCCTGCTGAGACATTGACACTCCTCTGTGCGTATTGAAATGTTAGCGGTCACACCAAACGTCGAAAAAGGGTCAGTAGCCAACTGAATCCAAATTGTTGCAAACGTTAGGCGCGGTGCGCAGGCTTTGGCAAAAGCTCCTGTGAATACTCCGCCTGAGGAGGCAGGTTCTCATTTAGGTAGGCAAAGTCTTCGTCGCTGAGGTTAATCTCTAGGGCTGAAACACAGTCCTTGATGGTCTCTGGTCTGGTTGGACCTGGGATCGGCAAGATCGTCTCGGAGTGCTTCATGAGCCAGGCCAAGGTGAGGGCAAACGGTGAAGCGCCATACTTCGCGCCGATTTCCTCAAAAGCTGAAGAACCAGAAATTACGCTCTTTTCGCGAGCGCCGCCAAGCGGTGACCAGGGTAGGAAGGTGATGTTGTTTTTCTCACAGACCTCCAAGACATCAAGGTCGAAGCGATATTTGGGGCTGAACTCGTTCTGGACCGAGACGATTACCCCAGGTCCTGCCATCTCAACCGCCTGCTGAAGTTGCTTGGCGTCATAGTTTGAGACTCCGAGCTGATCGATGATGCCGCGCTCCTTCAAAACCAAAATGTTCTCAACCTGAGTCTCGAAGTGCAGGCTTGGGTCTTGGCGGTGGTGCTGCCAGAGTGCAATCTTGTCTACTCCCAATCGTCCAGCTGATGCCTCGGCAGCTCTGAGTAGGTAGTCGAGGTTTGCGCTTCTGCCCCAAACCTCGCCGGGTCTTCTAGTGATGCCGGCCTTGGTAGCGATGACAACCTTGTCCTTTTGCTCCTTGGTGGCAGACCAGGTTCTCAGTGCCTCGGCAACGAAGATCTCGTTGTGACCAAAGGCATCCCAGGTTGGGGCATAGATGTCTGCTGTGTCCAAGAAAGTGATGCCGGCATCGAGAGCGGCGTGAAATGCTGGGAGCGCTTCCTCAACTCTTCGAACTGGGTCTAGGGCTGAGCCGTTTGTGAATATCCAGGAGACATTCATGCAACCGAGGCCGATCTTTGACACCTGATTGTGTCCGAGTTGGTGCTGCTTCATTGCGATCTCACTCTCCAACGTTTGCAACCCAATTAAAGGACAACCCCAGCAGCTTTGGGTCCGAAGTCATAAAAACAAGCCGATTCGCCCTAGCTTGCGAAAGAAGGGCTCTATCTATCGGGTCATGTCGATCCAGAGCTGGGAAATCGTTAACGCTGGAAAGATCCGAGACTTGAAGCGGTAGCTCCAGTAAATCAGAAGCGACTATCGCCTCGGAGAAATCTAGATTTGGCAATTTCGCTAACTGTCGCTTGACCGTCAGCTCTAAAACCGAAAGCGCAGACACGTAGACCTTTGGTGAGTTAGCGATTAGGCTCCGTGCTCGTTTACCAAATTCATCTTGCCCCGTCACAAACCAGTAGAAGGCGTTTGAATCAAGGAGGATCAAGCTTTATCTCCATCGAACAGAGAACTAAATTCCTCATCCAGTCCTTCAGGATTCCATTGAGGCCAAATGTCCTTGTAGACGCCAAATTTCGCCCCGCCTTTGGTTTCTGGAGGGAGGATTCTTGCAACCTCGACACCTCTGTTTGTCACGACCACCTCATCGCCCTGGCTGACCTTCGAAACCAACTTTGAAAAGTTGGTCTTTGCCTCGTAAATACTCACTCTGTGCCTCATAGCTCAATGCTAAGCAACTTGACCAACTTGACCAAGTTAATTTCGAGAAACTCAGAGGGTATTCAAGTTGGCAGTAGCGCGCTGCCAACTATCCACAGCTAGATGGTGCTGGCGTCAATCACGAAGCGGTAGCGGACATCTGATGCCACCACACGCTGGTAGGCGGCATCGATTGCCTCGGCGTTGGTGGCATCGACCACCTCGACCTCGGAGACGATGTTGTGCTCGCCACAGAAGTCCAGCATTTCCTGGGTTCCGGAGATGCTGCCGGTGTTGGCACCGGCAATGCTCTTTAGGCCACCAATGATCGAGAACGGGTCATAGCTTTGCTTGTTGCCAGGAAGTCCCACGTTCACCAGAGCACCGCCAACCTTGAGCATGCCCAGCAGGGCATCAACATCAAGATCTGCAGAAGTAGTGTTCACGATTACGTCGAAGAAGTTCTTGTGGGTCTCGAAGGAGTCTGTGGTGATCAGGTAGTCCTTGGCACCAAACTTCAAGGCATCTGCCTTCTTCGAGGCCGAGTGACCCAGCACATAAACCTCGGCACCCATTGCAACAGCAAACTTCACACCCATGTGACCTAGGCCACCAAGACCCAAGATTGCAACCTTCTTGCCAGGGCCAACCTGCCAGTGCTTCAGCGGTGAATAGAGAGTGATGCCGGCACATAGCAGTGGTGCTGCGGCTGCTGGGTCCAGCGAGGCTGGAACCGAGAGCACATAGTTTTGATCGACAACGATGTCCTGGGCGTAGCCGCCGTAGGTTTCCGAGCCGTCGTAGTGGCGACCGTTGTAGGTCTGAACATTGCCCTTGAGGCAGTAGTTCTCCATGCCCTTTAGGCAGTATTCACACTCGCGGCAGGAGTCAACGTAGGTGCCAACACCTACACGGTCGCCCACCTTGAACTTGGTTACCGCATGGCCAACCGCTGTTACCTCACCAACGATCTCGTGGCCGGGGACCATCGGGAAAATACCCTCAAACCACTCGTCTCTCGCCTGGTGAATATCAGAGTGGCAAATACCAGAGAAAAGAATCTTGATCGCAACTGCATCTTGGTGCAGTTCGCGAAGTGGCATTTCTGCCTTTTCGAAATTTGCGCCAGGTGCCTTGGTTACCAGTGAACGAGTGGTTTGCAATTGAACTCCTTTGTATATCTCAATACAACCAGATAACCGAGGTGCCGATTTCCCCGTTGCGGAACTCAAACCCGCTTCAATGTGGTTTGGTTTTGGCATGAAGCTAAGAACAAAGCTGGTCTTGGGCGCACTGGCGGCCACTTTGGTGCTTGGACCATTTTTGGTGCCAGTTGAAAGCTCTGGCACGCTCAGCAATAAAGAGGCGGCAGCTGAGTTTTGGCAGGGTCGGTCAAAGTTTGTAGAGATCTTGGATCACGAGGTTCACTTTGTCGAGGCGGGAGACCCAAACTCGGACCGGCTAATTCTGTTGGCTCATGGTTTTGGAGCGAGTGCATTCTCATACAAAGAAGTGCTTGCTCCTCTGGCCGCTCACGGCCACGTCATTGCATATGACCGGGCAGCATTTGGCTTTACCGAACGCCCGACAAAGTGGACGGGGTTGAACCCATACTCCGCACAAGGTCAGCTCGAAGTGATTGACGAGCTTATTGACCTCTATGGCAGCGGCAAAGAGGTATTTCTGGTCGGCCACTCAGCCGGCGGTGCGCTGGCAGCAGGCTATGCGCTGGAGCACGAGGAAAAGCTTGCGGGCTTAGTGCTCTTTGCACCTGCGGTGTATGGATCTGCGGGTGCCCCACAGTGGCTGAATTGGATTTTAGACATCCCACAGCTTGACCACCTTGGTCCACTTGCAGTCGCATCGATTGCGACCTCGGGGCTTGAAATATTGGATCGCAGCTATAACGACCCGAGCCAAATCACCGAGACCACAATCGCGGGTTACACCGCTCCGCTTCAAATCATCGGCTGGGAGCGAGCGTTCTGGGAGTTCAACAAGGCTCCCCGTTCGCTCGACATCGCAGATCGCCTGAGGGAGATCACCATCAAGACCCTGGTTATCACCGGTGACAACGATCAGGTGGTCCCCACCGATAACTCGATTCGGTTGGCTGGTGAATTGCCAAATGCCGAGCTAGTCGTGATTGAAGAGGCAGGGCACTTGCCGAATGAGGAGAAACCCCAAGAATTTGCCACCGCAATCATTCGCTACATAGAGACCCAGGAGTAGGTTTTAGAGCATGTATAAAGCGGTGATTGGTTCACTTCGGCTTGCCCTGGGCCTTGGGCTTTTGGGAAGCGTGGTCTGGCAGGTCACCGACCGCCTGGCCAACAATGTGTTTAGACCCGGCGAGTACTTCGCCTACTTCTCAATTGTGAGCTCCATCGTTGCTGGAGGGCTTGCGCTGTACTCGGCGTATGTCTTATTCGCCGACAAAGAAGAGACCAAGTTTCACAACATTGCGAGGCTTAGCCTGACTGCTGCGATGGTAATCGTTGGCGTGGTTTACCACGCCCTGCTGGCGGATGCTGCGGGCGATGTTCGCGATGGCGGCTATGTCTGGCCGGTGCTACCAAACCAAATCATCCACACCTATGCGCCGATTTTGATTGTGGTGGATTACCTAGTTTCCTTACGCTCTCCAAAGCTCAGACTCCGAGCTAGCTTGTGGGTCGCCGTTTTCCCACTGGCCTGGCTTGGCTTTTCGGTGGTGCGTGGTTTGATCACCAACTGGTGGCCGTACTGGTTTATCAATCCAAATGAGGAGGGCGGCGTTCCAGGCATGCTCACCTACGTTGCTGCCATCACAGTGTTCTTCTTTGCGGTTGGGTATCTGCTGCAAAGCATTAGGTTGACCTTCAGCAAGGTAATAGCGAGCTAGCGAACGGTAGTTCCGACTAGGAAGTGCCAACCCAGCCACCACCAAACCATGAATAGGGCTATTCGTGTTATTCGGTGACGCATTACAAATCTCAATAGCTCACCCAGTGGCGCTATCAACTCCGGTCGCAATCTGCCCGCTGCAGCCATCGCTATCCCCAAAACCACAAAGCCCAAATATCCACTGACGATCAGAAAATTACTCATCGAGATCGCCTAACTCCGAACAAATAAACTCCGGCAGCAAGCCAACCAGCTACAAACACAGCCCGCCCAATCGGGGTCTCAAGAATCGGATCCAAGAGCACCGAGATGGTTGGAAACTGCACTAGGTCATTTGTCAGCTTGCTTCCGATGTAAGCAACTAGTTCGATCAGTGCAAACACCACGGCCCAGCTACCCCAGAGCCAGCGCGACCTTCTGACTTGAATAGTCGGTCGTGGCTGAACCAAATCATCAACATACAAAAGCAGCACCGCACCAATGGGGATGATCGCCAACAGTAAAACAAGGTTTGGAATTGAATGCCGCGGTGCTAGATACAAAATCGCGGCAGCCATTAGGACAAAGCTGGCAATTGCAAAAATGCCTAGCTTCGGCTGCGTCTTGAAACCGAACCTGGTAAATCCAAATACCTGGCTGAGCATGAAAATTGATGCGCCGCCAAAAATCAAAATATCTTCGATGGAGCCGCGAAAGGTGTGAAATATCGCAGTCCCGACGAATACCAAAACCCAGGGGTTGAAGCTGATGCGCTCTTTGATCCAAGACCCCCGGTTCGTGTTGGCCCAAGATTAGTGAAATTAGTTTCGCTTCGCACTGGTTATTAGCCACATGGTTTCTTTTACACACGAATTGACAATGCTTGATGGTTCCAAGCGCAGCTTGAGCGAATTCCAGGGCAATGTGGTCCTGGTTGTCAACGTTGCATCCCGCTGCGGCCTGTCTCCGCAGTATGCGCAGCTTGAAGAGTTGCAGCGCAAGTACGCCGATCGCGGCTTCACAGTTCTCGGAGTTCCCTCCGGTTCTTTCAAGCAAGAGCTCAAAGACGACGAGTCAATTGGTGAGTACTGCTCAACAACCTGGGGAGTTAGCTTCCCAATGACCACCAAGAGTGACGTCAATGGTCGCAATCGCCACCCGCTCTATAAAGAGCTGGTGAAAACCAAGGATGCAATGGGTCTTGCAGGTCCAGTGATGTGGAACTTTGAGAAGTTTTTGATATTGCCATCTGGTGAGGTGAAGCGCTTCCGTCCTCAGGTAAAGCCTGACGATGAGTCGATCGTTTCTGTCATCGAGGCAAACCTCCCGAAGTAACCTTGTGCCGTGACATTGGTCGTGGCAGCAATCATTCAAAACTCCCAAGGGGAGTTTTTGTGCTGCAAGCGCGGAGACTGGAAATCCTCCCCAAACAAGTGGGAGTTCCCCGGTGGCAAGCCGGAATCGGGTGAGAGTCTCGATTTTGCTCTGATTCGCGAAATCCGAGAAGAGCTTGGGGTTGAGATCAAAGTCCTTCGCCAGTTTGATAGATCAACCACGGGAGATATCGAATTGGTTTGCTTCGTGTGTGACCTGGTGGGTAAAGAACCAACTTCCTCGACAGACCACTCGGAGTTGCGCTGGGTCAGGGAACAAGATCTTGCTCGGCTCGATTGGGCTGAGCCTGACTTGCCGGCACTGAAGCGGATCTTGATTCCTTTTTGCTAAATGATGCCAACCAGGTTGAGCGTGAAGAACATCATCACGACGCCACCTAGTCGATAAACCCACTTCAGCTTCTTTACCGGGCGATCCTCTTCCTCAGTTGCACCATGACGGGCAAACATTCCAAGCAAGCTCAACAGCAACATCGGTAGCGGCAAAATAACAAATGAGAGCTGAGCCAGGTCTGCACTTACCCCCATCAGGGTTGTTAGCCAGGCGGTTGTGAAAGAGGCAACCAGGATCGAGAACGCAAGTCCTGGGACGCCGGTTGGCATAATGCGCCATAGCCAAGGGATGTTTGGGAATCTGTCTTGATACCAACCAATGATCGTTGGAACTAGGAACAGTGCCGAACCAACGAAGGACTCCCAGCCTGGTCCGATAATCGCGCCTGAAAATAGCACCCAGATTCCGTAACGAATAGCCAGTGCAGTGGACTTCTGCAGCATTCCAGGTTCTGGGATTTCGGTGGGGTTGATTGCGTCCAGTCGCTGCGGGTAATAGCGAGCGACAAACTCTTCAAGAAGCACGCGCAGCGCTGCAACTACGGCAATCCAGACTCCAAAGTCGGCCACGTGGTTCGCTGCGTTCACTGTCAAACCAGTAACGGCGGGCAAGACGCTAACCATGGTTGCAACTGACCAGCCGGCCATGAATGGCGCAACGGCTAAATCAATAAGTCGCTCCCACCAACTATCTGCCGAGTCGGCAGGATCCTTGCGCAGCGATCGGAATGCAGTAGTCAAAAGCGCTGGTCCAACAGCAATCACAAATACCGCCATCAACAATCTGACTTGGTCGATATCTGGAAGCTGACCTAAGGCAATTACTGAGCCGACCGCGAAAACCAAAATGGAGATAAAACCTGCAGCAGCGTCGAGTAGTCCGATGATGGCGATAAAGAGCAGAATCTCCCAGGTCGGAGTCAAAATCTCGTTGCCATTGTCTGCGACCGCCATCAACGCTGCAACCACACCGGCGATTGGCAAGAAGACTGACAGTGATCCGGCTAACGCTCGGAGGTATGCGGCATCGTTGACCACCTTTGAGAGCAGTGGGCTGAAAGGAGCGAGCGCTAAGGTGAGGTGATGGCTTCGCCTGTCGAACCACGTCATAAAGCCGAGCGAGAAAATCGCTAACTTATCGCCCCATCCCTGCTTATCCAGGGTTATTTGATCATGCGCGACTTCAAGCTCTGAAATCTCACCCTCGTCGGACTCTTCAAGTTCGATGGCAGTGTTGGCTGCGGAGTTCGCGTTGCTGCCGGCAGAGCCGGATGATGCTCCAGCGCTGGCACTCGATGCCGATGATGCTGATGCAGCGCCCGCTGCGGCACCTGCGGCAGCTCCAGCAGCCGCTGCTGCTCCTGCCGCAGCTGCGGCGGCGGCTGCAACTGAAGCAACCACTGCAACAGTTTGGGTGGTTTTCTCAAGCACCGCGACGATGGACTCCTCGGATGCAAGCGGATCGAACGCTTGTGGTGGGGCCTCATCATCTCCGGATGCACCGAGAGCAGGATTTGCTACCGGCTCACCTGGCTCAAAAGAAATCTCAGGAATCAATGCCGTAGGGGTAAGTTCGGCAATTGCCTCTCCCAGAGGAAGGACTGCAATTGGCTCTGAGGTTGGCTCGGTCTGCGCGGTCGCCTGTGATGTCTCCGAAGGTGAGGGTGAAGGCTGAACGCTCGGCTCAGCAGAAGGCTTCGGAGTGGTTGTAGGAGTAGGGGTCACCGAAGGACTCGGGGTAGAAGTCGGTGTGGCTGTTGGTGATGGGGTAGGGGTAGGTCTGACTGTCTGGGTTGGAGAAGGTGTAGGCGTTGGGGTTGGCCTAACCGTTTGAGTTGGAGTGGGCGTCGGGGTCGGCGTGGGTGTAGGAGTCACTGTCGGGGTAGGTGTGGGAGTGACAGTAGGTGTTGGAGTAGGAGTTGGAGTTGGCGTTACCGGGTTACTTGGCTGGTTATTTGAAGGCGCTGGTGCAGGTGCCAGGGTTTGAACTTGACCGGATACAACCAGCTCCCATTCCATCGACTGGTTACCCTGAGGAAGCCCTGAACTTGGAATTGGATTCGCGAACAGGGTCGCCCTTGGCATCATGAGGTTGATCCAAGTATTTGAGGGGAATGATGAAGTTCTGTAGCTGATGTTGGTGGGGACAACAACAATCAGGATTCGGTAAGTGCCAGCTCTTGTGAAGACAATCGGCTCGGCCTCAACGGCGCTGGATGAGATTGCCTGAGCCCCGGTAAAGAACCAACCTGATCCGGTGTTTAGGTAGGAAACTGCGACGTGATTTGAGAGCGCTGTCGGGTCTACTTGAATCGTAGGTTTGATGCCATGGCCAGCTTGTAACTCTGCTCGAGCCATCGCGTTCAAAACGGATTGGGAACTGCTTACCCCATTCAAATTCGCCATGGCGTTGCTGATCGGTATGCCAGCGGGAGCCGCGACTATGCCAGCAGCAGCCATGGCGGTTCGGGCCTCAGCCCCTGCGGAAGGCAGAAGTCCAGCTGGGGTGTTGTTCACAAGCTGGGATGGGATGGTGCCGTTGGTGGTGGTCACCGAATGGCCACCAAGATTTGATGCAACGGGTGGAACCGTAAGAACAACTGAAGCCTGAGCCAGTCGAACATTGCTTTGTGCCTGGCCCTGCAGATCCACAACCGAGAAGTTTTGGGTATAGGTGAGGGTGGTGGTTCCAAACTGCGCGGGTCGAACTTGACTTGTGATATTGATGGTGCAGCTGAGGGAGTTTGCCGCGGCAGTAACCCCATCGATGCTTGAGACCATGGTTCCATCAAGGTCAACACCCATGTTCGTTGAGAGAGTTCCGCAGTCAATCGGAGCTGAGGAAGTTAGCGTGTAAACGAGGTCGCGCGTAGTCGAAGTTGTGTTGTTAGTTCCCAGGACCATGGTCACCTGAGAGCCATCGACCACCAGGTTTGAGGAGCTGCCGATTGATCCAGATGCGCCAGGGCTGCTCAACGTTAGTGTGGCTGGGTTCCCAACGGCGTCCGTTATCGAACCTCCGTTCAGACTAAGCGAGTTAGTGGCCACGTAATCCAAATCTGCGCTTTGATCTCCACTTTCGACCGAGTACTCAAAGGTCAAGACATTGGTTCCCGAACCAGAGAGGTAGCTGGCATACCTATCTGTTGCTCCGGTCTCGAGCAAAAGTTGTGGAGCACCGGTGACTGTAACAGTCTCAGAGAAGCTCACGGATAGCTGAACCTTTTCACCGCGGTAATAAGTCTTGTTTTCGGAGAGGGATCGTATTGAGCTGACTGTTGGTGGTGTGCTGTCAATGAGCATCTGCCCCGAGGCCTGCAGCTGGTTTGGGGCGTCGGATGGAAGTCCGCCAAACTCAACAATCAAAATGCTGATGTTGTAGTTGCCTGCTTGCTGAGCTGAATCCGAGAGATCGTCCCAGGTTCCGGTTGCGATCAAGGACACGTAGTCTGCAGAGTTGTTTGGTTCACCTGGATCCCAGTTTGTATAAGTTGCAAGCTGACCGGCCTCGGGGCCTGAAACTACTCGCCAAGTTCCCTCAACGGCAACATCATTGATTCCAAGCCAAGCAGCTCTGCCATTGGCGACTTCTGCCGAAGCGACAAAACTTTGTTCTGCAGCGGACGTTATGTTCGCCAGGTATCCCTGCATGCCTGAGAAGCTGTAGCCGGCGGCTCGGTCAAAGGAGTTTGTCCAGTTCTGCCAGGTGTATTCAGGTGCGGTCTTGACCTCATAGAAGTGACCGGTGTCGAGTGAGTAGCTTCGAGTCGGTCGAATATGGAAAGTTATCGAGCGATTCGCGTTAGAAGTGTTGGTGGTTGCAAACTTGACCGCCCTAGCAGCAGCCTGCCACTGGGCCGCAGTTGGCTGAGCGCCGTTGTAGGTGAGGTTCAAAACTCCGTTGTTACTGGATGCAGTCTGAATTGAACCAAATACCCCGACATTGTTGTTGGTAAAGGACAGCTGGTCTCCGCTAACTGCACCAGAGATGCTCACTCGAATCCCAAATAGCGAATTACCTCTGCCCTGAATAACTAACTCGGGCGCAATCGGGTTAGCGGCCATTCCAAGCATCGAGAGCGAACCAAGAGTGACTGAAGGTAAGAAGTAGAACACGACCTCGGAGGAGTTCGGAGTTCCAATACTTCCGGCTGCAAGCGGGTTCAACGCAAGGTCCCTGACCGCCGATGTGTTGATTGTGAAGCTGACCGAACCACTATCTGGCAACTGACTCGAAGCCACGAATTGATACCTGGTTGCATTGAGTTGCACCAAACCTGAGATCGTCCATGTTGAACCAACCGTGCTGGTACCTCCCAGAACAATTGCGTTCACATCAAACCCGGTGATCTCCTCGGAGAAGTTCACGGTATAGGTGACGGAATTGGATGAGCTGACTTTTGCAATCGAGGAAATTGTGGGTGCGACTGTATCGATCACGATTGCTGAGAGCGAGCCCGTTTGTCCCGAGAAGCCGTTGCCAGCTAGATCTGCGACCGCCGTCGTGATGTTGTAGTTCAGGGCAACCGAATTGCCATTTGCGCACGAGGTGAATGTAACCGTGTAGCTAGAGCCTGACCCAGTAAGTGAGGAGGCGGAACAAGCTGTGCCAGCACCGAGGGTGAACATGGCTGCGGTTAATCCGGTCACAGACTCGTTGAAGGTCACCGCATACGAAACTGCGCTTTGGCTCGAAAGTGCTGGGTTATTTGCAGCAACAGCTAGCAGCTGAGGTGCAGACCTATCCACTGTCACAACGTTTGAGGTGACTGCGGTTGCGGGCCCAATGTTGCCAAGGTCATCTAAAACTGTGCCCGGCTTTAGTCGAAGACTTATTGCGTTGGTGTCAGCGCAAGCGCTGAGGGCAACCACAAAGTTCCCGCTCAGTGCGTTTCTTGGACTTGCCGGTGAGAAGGCATTTATCTCGCAGCTGTGCGTGCTGCTCGAAACGATTTCAAAATCTGTCTCAGAAACGTTGTTAGTAGGCTCACCAAAATTTACGGTGAAGCCCAGGTTTAGGTTCTTGTTCGGAGACGATGGCGCCGTTATCGTGACCGCCGCGAGTGACCTGTCCACCACTGTCGAAGAACCAATTGGCGAGCCTGCACTTGGGCCCTGGTTCCCAGCGAGGTCAACCAAAGTGTTGGTCTTGAAGGAAAGTGCGGCGGTAACTCCGTCGTTGCAGCCAATCAGTGTCACCGAATAAGTGGGTGCGCTTTGAGTGATTGAACCAATCGAACATCCAGCTCCAGAAACATTGAAGTCGGAAGCATCCACCGTTCCTTGGATGCTCTCATTCACGGTGACCGAGTAGGTGATCGGATCATCTCTTGTGATGCCCGGAGAGGATATGGTTCCGCTTGGAGCCGTTCGATCCACGACGACCGGTCCAGCAGCAAGTACAGCTGATGGGGCGGTGTTGCCCGCGGCATCGGTAACGGTTGCCTGATTCATGGTCAGCGTCACAGCCGCTTGATCAGCACATGAGTTGACTGGAATTGTGTAGGAGAGGGTTGGAGCAGAACCTGATGCAGCAGATGGCGTTCCCACTGAGCAACCAGTTCCAGCAACACTAAAGTCACCTGCGGCGAGTCCAGTCAGGGCCTCGGTACTTGTCACCGTGAAGTTGAGCGTCGCACCATTGTTTGGACTGGAGGGCGCAGTGAGAGTCACCGTGGGGGGACCCCTATCAATCAAGACAGGAGGGGAGTCGAATCTTGATGCCGGACCCGACTGTCCTGTTGGTCCAACAACGCTCAAGGCGGCAATGCTTACCTTCAGGTCACCGTCGGAACAACCGGAGACGATTAGTTCATAAGTTGAGCCAGAACCAGACACCGAGTCTGCGACGCAGCCACCACTTGTTCCTTGATTGAAACTGAAGTCAGATGTCTCGAGACCCGTCACGGGCTGAGTGAAGTTGACAGTGAAGGAGTGTGTTAGGGCAGATGTTGGATTGGTGGCTGTAGTGATGCTCTGCACACCAGGAGCGAATCCCCAGTTCACGATTTCGCTCAGAGCCTGAGCAGAAAGGTCTGCTGTTGCAAATGCGGGAAGCGTGTTACCAGAGCCAAATAGCGCGCCCGCTCTTTGGACTACGAGAGTGGGGTCGTTCGAGGCTTGGTCTATTGCCCCTAAGCCATGCATAAGCATCAACCGTGAAGTGCTGTTTGGCGCAACGGTCACAGGGAAGATGACGTTCATTAGGTTACCCGCACCGGATTGGGACCCCTGTGCAACGGAGCTCGGTCGGACGACGCCAAGCGGATCGGACCAAGCGGTGGTCACAATGGGATCACTGTTGGCAGTATCAGAAGTGACAATCCAGTTATCGGCGAGAGTCAGAGTCGAGTCTCCAGAGGAGGTGCCTCGCGTGATTTCATTCCCGTCCGAACCGAGATCGCCGGAAACGCGAACATTAACTGTGATTGGGGTTTGGCTCGGATTAGTGAGGCTGATTAGCTGACGCCAGGCCATCATGCTAGGCGTGAATTTACCTTGCACCTCAACATTTAGACCACTCATCGACTGAATTGATCCAGAGTAAAAGTCACCGATTTGAGAGAGCTGTAATCCGTCATATCTTGAACTTGGAGTCGCGAGCGTATCTACATATACGTCACCGTAACCGTCGTATGCGTCGTAATGTCCTTGATTCAAAGAGTCCATAAATGTGAACTCGTTGATTCTGAAAGTTCCCGAGGTTAGGGTGAAGACACCTGAGTTCACGGTTGAATAGTTTGTTGGCGTATTTGCCTGAGCAGGCCCAATCCCGGCGAAAGTGAGAAATCCAGTCAGCAGCACTACCAGTGAACTGCTGAGCCACTTCCGCATGCGTTGCGTCAAGACTCACCCCTGAACTCTTAGGAAAGAATAGGGATATCCGCCACTAGGTGGGGGACAAACATGTGGTTATCTCGCTGTTTTTGCTATTTGTAGACGCCAAGTACACGAATTGGGAACCGCAGATACTCAGCTTTCCAACTCAAGTTGGGGTTTCTCCAAGCCAAGTCGTCGGCCAACTCCGCAAGTGAGGCCCAGAAGAAGATGTTGATTAGGTCCACGCTGAGATAGCTGATTGTGTCGCCGGGGAAGGCTTTGCCCAAGAACCTTCGAAGTAGCGGTGGCACGTCTCCAACCCCGTGCTCGTGCAGCTGACTTCTCACCTCGAGCTCGATTTCCCTCGCTCTTCTGGGGTTCCAAGGGACGCCAGGGTTTGGGAAGTGAAGCATCTCGCTGAGGGTCAATGCTTCTCGGTATCGAACATTTTCTAGCGCATCGAAAAGTGGGATGAAGCGGTCTACCTCGTAACCGGCTTTACGAAGATCGAGGATGTCCGGGTAGGCGAAGAATCTGTAGAAAGGAACGTGTGGCCTGACCGGTTGATATGGGGCTGATGTGAAACTAGCGAGTAGCGGATCGATACCTACCGCCGATGCACCCCAGGTATTGAAGGCCTCATCGGGATATGGGATCGAATCCAAATCCTCGTACTTTTTGCTCACCAAGTAATTCTCATCACCTCGGCAAAAAAAGCAATCCGAGTTTGCTGTGACCTAGCCGAGCATGTCGTGTCGAACGATGGTCGCATTGCGATCAGGTCCAACACCAATTGCCGAGATTCTGGTGCCGCTCAGCTTTTCTAGGGCCAGGACGTAGTCCTGAGCATTCTTTGGTAGATCATCAAAGGTCTTGGCACTGGAAATATCCTCTTCCCAGCCAGGGAACATCTCATAGATCGGCTTAGCGTGGTGGAAGTCGGTCTGAGAAACCGGCACCTCTTCTACGCGTTGTCCATCGACCTCGTAGGCCACACAGACTGGTATCTCCTTGATACCGGTAAGAACGTCCAGCTTGGTTAGGAAGATGTCAGTCAGACCGTTGACGCGGGTTGCATAGCGGGCAATTGGAGCATCGAACCAGCCACAGCGACGGTTGCGGCCAGTGGTGACACCAACCTCACCACCAGTCTTGCGCAGGTACTCGCCCCACTCGTCAAACAGTTCGGTTGGGAATGGGCCTGAGCCCACGCGAGTGGTGTAGGCCTTCAGAATTCCGATGACGCCGGTGATCTTGGTCGGACCGATTCCGCTACCGGTCGTTGCTCCACCTGCGGTTGGGTTTGAAGAGGTGACAAACGGATAGGTTCCGTGGTCAACATCCAAAAGAGTTCCCTGACCACCCTCAAGCAAAACGGTCTTACCCTCTGCCAGGGCATTGTTTAGAACCAGAGCAGTGTCGGCAACCATTGGCTTTAGGCGCTCTGCAAAAGAGAGCAGGTGGTCCACGACCTCCTGCGGCCTAACCGCAGCACGGTTGTAGACCTTGACTAGCAGCTCGTTCTTCTGGGTGAGCGCGCTCTCAACTTTTTGTCTCAGAATGCTCGGGTCAAACAGATCTTGAATACGAATTCCTAGGCGACCCATCTTGTCGCCATAGGTTGGGCCAATGCCGCGACCAGTGGTGCCGATGGCGCGCTTACCCAAAAAGCGCTCCGAAACCTTGTCCACGGTGACGTGGTAGGGGGTAATCACGTGAGCGTTAGCTGAAATTAGAAGCTTTGAGGTGTCAACACCCTTGTCATTTAGACCATCGATCTCGCGGAAGAGTACTTCTAGGTCAACAACTACACCGTTTCCGATAACTGGAACACAGCCCGGGGTCAGAATGCCTGATGGCAGTAGGTGCAGTGCAAACTTCTTGTCACCAATAACTACGGTGTGACCAGCGTTGTTACCACCTTGATAGCGGACTACATAGTCGACGCGATCTCCAAGCAGGTCGGTTGCTTTGCCTTTACCTTCGTCGCCCCACTGGGCTCCGACTAGGACTACTGCGGGCATGACTGTACCCCTTTCATCTTTGGGGATTCTCGGGCGATAAGCCCTTATGAGAGTCTAACTAAAAACATGCTGCATAACCCAAGTGTGCATAGTTATTGCAGCTGCCGCGGAGGCGTTGATTGATCGGGTAGAACCAAACTGGGTGATCTCCAAAACCACATCGGCGGCATCAAGCGCAGCCTGAGATAGGCCTGGACCCTCCTGACCAAATAGAAACACGCAGTGCTTGGGTAGTTCGTAGTTCTCTAGCTGTTTGCAACCTGGGACATTATCAATCGCAATAATCGGCAGCTTGCTACCGTCAGGACCTGCGGTCTTTGCCCACGAAATCAAGTCTTCGATCTGTGGTAGGTGAGTGACATGTTGATAGCGGTCGGTCACCATCGCTCCGCGACGGTTCCAGCGCTTGTTGCCCACGATTTGAACACCTTGGGCTAGAAAGGCATTGGCTGTTCTCACAATTGAGCCGATGTTTAGATCGTGTTGCCAGTTCTCGATGGCAACAAAATACGGGTGCCGTTTGGAGTCAAGGTCTGCAACGATCGCTTCCATGGACCAGTAGCGATACTGATCAACCACATTTCTGGTGTCACCCTCGGCCAATAACTCAGGATCGAACTTCGAAAAGTTGGGATCCTTGCTGGCATCGCCCTGATAGGGCCCGACTCCCCAGGTGGACTGCTCGGTTGGTCGCTCTGTGTCTTCACTCACGGGCTAAAGCCTAAAGCTAGGCTAGGCAACATGGTCGATCGTTCACACATCAATAACTGGCTAACCGACATGGATGGGGTGCTTTGGCACGAGGGTAAGCCGATCTCAGGGGCTCCAGAGCTAATCAAGAAGTGGACCGATCAGGGAACCAAGTTTTTAGTTCTAACCAACAACTCGATCTACACCCCGCGAGATCTAGCAGCCAGGCTGCAAGCCGGTGGCTTGGATATTCCGGAGGAGCGCATCTACACCTCTGCATTGGCAACCGCAGACTTTATAAAGTCACAGTTGCCAGGGGGTAAGGCATTCGTAATTGGCGAGGCTGGGCTAACCACCGCAATGCATGAAATTGGTTACGTCATGACTGAGGTGAACCCGGATTACGTCGTTTTGGGAGAGACCAGAAACCTAAGCTTCGACGCCCTAACCAAGGCCGTTCGACTGATCAACAAGGGTGCGAGGTTTATCGCAACGAACCCAGATGTGACCGGGCCGTCTAATGAAGGTCCGATTCCAGCAACCGGTTCGGTCGCAGCCCTTATCACCGCCGCCACCGGAAAGACCCCGTACATCGTTGGCAAACCAAACCCGATGATGTTTAGAAGCGCTATGCGCAAGATTGATGTCCACTCCAAGGACACTGCGATGATCGGTGACCGCATGGACACCGATGTGGTTGCCGGCATTGAAGCCGGACTTCACACCATTTTGGTTAGAACGGGGATTTCAGATGATGCCGAGATTGCCCGTTACCCATTCAGACCAACTGAGATTCTGGCTTCGGTAGCTGATCTGGTCTAGCCAGGCTCTGTGCCCCGGGTGTGCTAAACGTTGAGCTCTTTGAGGTGCTTGCTGGTTGAGACGAAAACCGCAGCAATACAAACACCGACTGCTAAGACCGTGTAAACACCCTTGACACCAAAGGCGTCGACGGCATTTCCAACCGCAACCATTGAGATCAATGGTCCGGCGTTCCAAATCGTCATCTCGAGCGCAAACACGCGACCGCGCTTATTTGCAGGGATCCTAGTCTGAATCACTGTATTCAAAAGCGGCAGCAGTGGGCCCCAAGCAAGGCCCAGCAGGAAGAAGAAGGTGACCAGCACCCACTGCTCTGGAAGCTGGCTCATCGGAAGCATCGAAAGCCCAATTCCGATGATGGCAATTCGCAAAATGTTGGCGTAGCTGATGCGCTTGTGGATTTGCTCAAACCCAAGCGATCCGACCACCGAAGCTGCTGCGGCCGCGGAAACCGCAATCCCGAGCCCCTCTGGGTCGTTTAGGGCGTTGTAATAGGCGGGGAGAATCACCATTTCAGTTGGCAAATAGATGACTGCCAAGGTCATGATGGTGACCATCATCATCAGAACCGGTTTGTTGGAAAACAGGATCACAAAGCCCTGAATGGCAAATTTGAAGAAGCTTCCCGAGTCGCTTTCATCTTTTTCCTCGTGCTGCTCAGTGACTCGAATCATGAAGGCGGAGATTGCTGAGATAAGACCGAAGGCGGCAACCACCAAGAAGGTGTTGGAGATGCCGATCCAGGCGATACAAAAAGTTGACAGCGCAGGACCGACGGCAAAGCCTGCGGCAAAAAGGCCCTCGTGAATCGAGTTGGCGCGGTCCAGTGTCATGTTGGCCGGTCCAGCGACATCAGGAACCAGGGACTTCCTGGCCGTGCTACCACCGGGAGCAGTCAGCGCGCGAAGAATGCCAATAGCAATTAGGGCAGGCAGGGTCAGCTGCCACAGCCAGCTCACCAAAGGAATTAGAAGTGAGACGAATACTGTGAGCAGCTCAGCCAATACGGCGATGTTTCTTCGGCCAAACCGGTCAATGATCGAACCAATCACTGGCGCCATCAAAAGTCCTGGAATTGCGGTGGCGGCCACTACCAAGCCTGCGCTCGCGGCATTGCCTGTGATCTCGAGAGCAATCCACGGGACAGCAATAAAGACCATTGAGCCCGAGATCACACTCGCAACATTGGCGAACTGAGAGAAAACAAATGGCGCGAGTCTGCGCTTCACGAAAACCTCTTTAGCTAAGGCCAAGATCCTCGAGGGTGATGGCCGTCAAATAAGGATAACCCGCAGCCTCAATCGCCTCTTTGGCTCCGGTGTTCCTATCAACAACTGTTGCAACTGCAACCACAATCGCCCCAGCCGCCTTAAGTGCCTCAGCAGCCGTTAGCGGCGATCCGCCGGTGGTTGAAGTGTCCTCCAGCACAACCACACGTTTACCGTCAACCGAAGGTCCTTCAACCTGGCGGCCCATGCCGTGAGCCTTGGCTTGCTTGCGAACAACGAATGCATCGAGCGCGATGCCCTGGCCGGCGGCCTGGTGCAAAAGCGCGGTGGCAACCGGATCGGCACCCATGGTCAAACCACCAACCGCATCGATGGCTTTGATTCCGTTATCGGCCAGAAGCTTCAGCATTACCTTCCCAATAAGCGGTGCTGCCTCGTGGTGCAGGGTGGCCCTGCGCAGATCCACGTAGTAGTCAGCCTCTAATCCCGAGGACAGGGTCACCCTGCCGTGAACGACAGCCAGTTCTTTGATCAGTTCGACTAGACGTGGTTTCTCAGGGGCGGTGAAAGTCATGGTTAGAGTTTAGGGATGAAACTTGCCACCTGGAATGTCAACTCAATTAGGGCCAGATCACCCAGAGTCATCGACTTTCTCAACCGCACCCAGGTGGATGTATTGGGCATGCAGGAAATCAAATGCAAGCCTGAGCAATTTCCGATAGCTGAGTTCGAAGCGATTGGCTACAAAGTCATCGCCCACGGCTTGAACCAGTGGAACGGTGTTGCTTTCGCTTACAAACCGGATCTTGAGCCCGAGGATGTTGAGTTTGAGTTTTCCTCGCAACCAAGTTTCAAGGATGTGGTTGAGGCAAGAGCTCTGGGGGCAACCTTTGCTGGCGTAAGAATCTGGTCACTCTACGTGCCACACGGAAGAGGTCTTGAAGATCCGCACATGGAATACAAGCTTGAATTCTTGGATCGCCTGGCCGCACAATCTGCAGAGCAGCTAGACATGAATCCCGATCTGGAAATGTGCCTTATGGGAGATTTCAACATAGCTCCGCTGGACTCAGACGTCTATGACGTCCACATGTTTGAAACCCACATATCTGAGCCCGAGCGCCAGGCTTTTGAGGCCTTCGAGCAGATCGGTTTTAGTGACATAGTTCGAGAGTTGGTGCCCAATCAATACACCTACTGGGATTACAAAGACCTTTGCTTCCCAAAGAACAACGGCATGCGGATCGATTTCGCTCTCACCTCGCCAGCGCTAACAGAGCGCGTGGTTGGAGCGGGCATCGAGCGCGATGAACGTAAGGGTGAGGGCCCCAGCGATCACGTTCCTGTGATTATCGAGCTTTCCGACTGAGCCAGTCTGCTCGTTCGGACGGCGACAGCTTTTCAATTGCGTATCGAAGTGCCGTTCTCGGCATGGTCGCAGCGTGGATCTCTAAAAACTCTCGCAGCGGGGTGAGCTCACGTTTACCAACCTCGCGCATTGCCCAACCGACCGCCTTGTGAATTAGATCGTGCTTGTGATTCACCAGAGCCGTGCAGGTAGCGATAGTTGGCTCAAAGTCATACTCGGCAATCATCGGGAAGGTGAGGATGATGGCCGATCGTTGAACCCATAGATTTTCGCTTTTAGTTCTTGACATGACCCTTTCAGTTCGCTGCGGATCACCTAGCAAAAACCTTCCAAAACGATTCGCCGAGACGTCAACCAGATCCCAGCTGTTTACCGCACCAAGTTCATACAGTGAGAGGTAATAGTCGTAGAGCTCAGCTCGAAGTTCAGGTTTTTTGGCTCTCTCAAATTGCTTGGTGAGAATCACCAAACCGCAGAGCCGTTCCTCGTGATACTCGGAGCGGAACAGTTGGTCTAGATCAGCCCTTACGAGATTGAAGTGATTGGCGGCCACCGACCTGATCTGCGGGACCATTGGTCCTAGAAACTTGTCACCCTCGCCATAGCCACCGGGCTCGGTTTTATAGAACCACTCCAGCTCTTCGACCCTGCGAGGGTTGGCATACTGCCTAAGCTCTCGACGAAGTTCAGCTAACTCTGAGCTCATCCGACTACGACGACTAGGCCATCTCCAGGTCTAGGGGTGAACATCGAGTTCTTCGCAGGGTTCAGCCTCGCACCATTTGCCGAGTCACCTGCGGTGAGGTTTGCATGACGATAACCAATTGCTGATTCGCCCATGGCTGCAGCATTGGCAACCAGCTGGGCATAGCTAATTTCCTTGCCCAAGGTCGCATATAGCTCAATTGGCACGACACTAATCGAAGCTCCTTCGGCGTCGAACAGGTCATCCAACACAACGCCCAAGCTCGGGTTCTCAGACAGTTGAGCAATCGCGAGCGCCGCTAGGTTGTCGCTGACAACTAGGTCATCAACCGCTGCCACTCGAGCAATCTCGGCCTTGCGACCATCCAGGATTTCAGCCACCAGACGAGTTGGCTCAACTCCATTGCCATCAGCTTCAAATAGCTGGTTCAGCTGCAGCATGGTGAGCATGGTTTGAGCGTCTGCTTCGGCTTCGCTGATTGCGTTGCGGTAGCCAAGCACAATGATCTCGTCATAGTGCTTGGCCGATGCTGCAGCAGTTAGATCGGCAATATCACCCGAAACAGAGGCTGCAGTCACCTTCACATTCGCACCAAAGTCGAGGTCTTTGAGCTGCTCAGGATCAACCAGTTTCTTTTGAGCCACGATGTGGACGGTGGAGTTCTTCGGCAGGAACGCGGCAAGTTCACCGATCACTGAGCGGCCCATCTCAGACCAGCCAATCACCAAGAGGTGCTCAGGCTTAGCCGCTGGTTTAGCGGTCTTCTTAGGCTTGCCAACCAGTTCAGGTTGGACACCGGTGTAGACGACCTTGTCATCATCCTGCGCAATGGCAATCAGCTGGGTGCCCTTGGCCAGCTTGGTCTTGGCTGGTGGGTTTAGGTCCACTTCACCATCGACTTTACGAATACCAATTACCGAAGCCGCATTGAAGGACAACAGGGCGTCACCATAGGTCTTGCCCTCCAGGGCTGGCACATCGGTGAAGTAGATCTCATCGCCCTCGAAATCAAGCAGGTCGAGCATCACTGCCGCCAGACCTGGTTGGCGTGATGCCTGGGCCGTCACTCTTGCGATTACCTCGTGGGAGCGAACCGGGATTACCTGGCCTTTGGTCGAGGTAATCAAAGCCTTCGCGGTGTCCTTGTCATCCAGCTCAGCGATGATCTTGAGATTTGGGTTGGTGTTGATCGACTTGATAGCAAGCACGGTCGAGACCACTGTGGCATCGCCTGCAGCATCAGCATCCAAGACAATGACCGACTTGGCAGCACCGAGATTGGTGCGCTTAAGATCAGTTGGGTTAGTCGGGTCACCGGTTCTGGTAACGACCCTGAGCTTGCCCAGATCTTCGACTCTCGACTCAATCTCATCTTCCATGAAGTCACGCTCGTGACTGGAGAAAATAACTACGAGAGGTTTGCGCACGTTCTGGTTTGCAATCGCAAGTTCCTCAAGGATTGGGAAAATGCGGTTTGACCAACCAAGAATCAGCGTGTGGCCAGAATCGATAACTGGGCTGCGACCCTTGCGCAATCTAGCGAAAGTACGCTGAATTGCACCGACTACATAACCGATAACGCTGGCAGTCAGTGCGGTGGTGGTGGCCCAGTAAAGGATTGCGATGATGCGATCGCCCCAGGTTGGTTCACCACCTAAGGACAAAATCTTCGTGAATGAGGTCCAGAACAGATCAAACAGAGTTAGGTTCTCTGGATCCGCGGCCTGAGTTAGCAGCGGCACGCTCGCGACGAAAGCGCGAACCCCGACCATGATTAGGGCGATGATCATCATCAGGATCAGGACGTAGAAAACGAACATCCCGCCCTGGGCAATTGAGTTGTCAAAGTTATAGCGAAGCTTGGCCCACAGCCCAACCTTCTGAACCTTTGGAGCCTCTGGTTCCCCCTGAGCTCCCTGACCGAACGACCGCGTTGTCTTATTCACTGGCATGTGCGGCAGTTTAGTGATTGGGGCAGGTTGAAAGAAGCACCGCCTCAAAAAGATTCTTTTTTGACTACTGCTGAACCTTTAATTCCAGGGTCTCCTGCGACTGCGCGACTTCAACAGTCACAAAGCTTCCATCTACCACAGCACCTGCCAACAGCAAGTTAGCCAATCGATCCTCAACCTCACGCTGAATCAACCTGCGTAGCGGCCTGGCCCCGTAAACCGGGTCATAGCCGTGCTCTGCCAACCACAGCCTCGCAGCCGGGGTGACACCGAGAGTGATCCGCTTTTGCTCCAGCCTTGTAGTGAGGCGGTCGATGTTTAGATCAACAATCGAACCGAGTTCCTCCTTGCTCAGAGCATCGAATATCACTACATCATCGAGACGGTTCAAAAACTCAGGCTTGAAACTGGCCCTGACGGTGTCCATTACTAGCTGGCGCTTTTCTTGGTCGCTGAGGTCTTGATCAATCAAGAACTGAGAGCCAAGGTTTGAGGTCAAGATCAGAATTACGTTTTTGAAGTCAACGGTTCTGCCCTGACCATCGGTTAGTCGACCATCATCCAAGACCTGCAGCAGAATGTCGAAGACCTCCGGGTGGGCTTTCTCAATCTCGTCCAAAAGCACGATTGAGTATGGGCGTCGTCTGACCGCTTCGGTCAGCTGACCGCCCTCTTCGTAGCCGATGTATCCCGGAGGAGCACCTACCAACCTTGAAACACTGTGCTTCTCTGAGTACTCAGACATGTCAATGCGAACGATTGACTTCTCATCATCAAATAAGAACGCTGCCAAACTCTTGGCAAGCTCAGTCTTTCCAACACCGGTTGGTCCCAAGAACATGAACGAACCAGTAGGTCGATCTGGATCTGAGATGCCGGCCTTGGTTCGACGAACCGCATCACTTACTGCCTTCACGGCAGCCTTCTGGCCAATCAGTCGCTTGCCAAGTTCAAGCTCAAGGTGAAGCAGCTTCTCGCTCTCCCCAGCTAGCAACCTGCCGGTTGGGACACCGGTCCAGGCGGAGACCACCGCGGCAATTTCATCCTCGGTTACCTGCTCACCGACCATGCGCTCGGTGGTTTCGGTGTTCTGGGTCTCGGCAGCCTTGAGCTCTTTTTCAAGCTGCGGGATCTCGCCGTAGAGGAGCTTGGATGCGAGTTCTAGGTTCGCCTCGCGCTGGGCTTTCTCGGCTTGAATTCTTAGGGAGTCGAGTTTGGTCTTGATCTCACCGATCTTGTTTAGCTCAGCCCGCTCTTTCTCCCAACGCTGGTTTAGCTCGTTCAAACGTTCTTGCTTGAGAGCGAGGTCTTCTTGCAGCTTCTCAAGACGCTGCTTGGAGGCGTCGTCCTTTTCTTTCTTCAGAGCAAGCTCTTCGAGTTTTAGCCGGTCAACCTGTCGGCGCAGCTCATCAATTTCAACCGGAGCCGAATCGATCTCCATGCGAAGTCGCGAAGCCGCCTCGTCAACCAGATCGATTGCCTTATCTGGCAATTGTCGACCAGAGATGTAGCGGGAGGAGAGCTGGGCGGCGGCGACCAGGGCCGAATCGGCGATGGTCACCTTGTGGTGAGCCTCGTAGCGCTCTTTCAAACCGCGCAGGATTGCAACGGTGTCCTCGACGCTTGGCTCGCCAACATAAACCTGTTGGAATCTGCGCTCCAGGGCAGAGTCTTTTTCGATTCGCTCCCGGTACTCGTCCAAAGTGGTGGCACCAATCAGACGCAGCTCGCCTCGGGCAAGCATCGGCTTGAGCATGTTGGATGCATCCATTGATCCATCAGCCGCTCCGGCACCAACAAGGGTGTGAAGCTCATCGATGAAAGTGATTACTTGACCCTGGGCATCTTGAATTTCTTTCAAGACCGCCTTGAGTCGCTCTTCAAACTCACCGCGAAACTTTGATCCGGCGACCATGGCACCGAGGTCAAGACTGATTAGGGTCTTGCCCTTGAGGCTCTCAGGCACATCGCCAGCAACGATTCGTTGGGCTAGGCCCTCGACGACCGCTGTCTTACCGACACCGGGTTCACCAATAAGTACTGGGTTGTTCTTGGTTCGACGTGAAAGCACCTGGCTCACTCGTCTAATCTCAGCATCGCGCCCGATAACCGGGTCTAGCTTGCCCGCTCTAGCGACCGCGGTTAGGTCAATTCCAAACTGTTCTAGAGCAGACTTTTGCTCTTGGTTCTCTGGCTGCATTTAGCGCCTCCTCCATAACACCACCGAACCACTTCGCTCTGGTCGTTGTCCGGGGCTGAGTCTTATGACTCCCTGTTCTCCAGCGGCAAACACTCGGTTTCCTGGCTGGTTCATGACTTGGTTAGCAAGCTCGCGCTCAAGGTCTCTGACTCGGGCCCTTAGCTCGAGGTTCTCATCGACCAGCGAGAGCACTCGCTTGATGCCCTCGAGAGATACCCCCTCTTGGCTCAAGCGGGCAATCTCTCGAAGCTTTGCGACATCTTGCATGGTGTAGCGACGGGATTTACCCATGGTTCTAGTCGGGCATACCAACCCCAGTCGGTCATACTGCCGCAGGGTCTGCGGATGCATGCCGGCTAGCTCGGCCGCGACCGAGATCACAAACAGCGGTGTGGTCTCGTTCAGCTCCATGGCCCCTCCTAGAGAAGTCCAGCCCTGAGCAATAGATCTGCTCTGGGGTCCTCATCGGGCAACTCTGCCGCGAACTGCTCAAGCAGCTTCTTGGCCTTGTCGCTTACGTGAGCGGGAACCGCAATTTCAACGGTTGCCAAGAGGTCGCCCTGCTTGGAAGGTAGTTGCACTCCGCGACCCTTGACTCGCAAGGTTCTGCCGTTGGGAGTCCCAGGAGCCACTTTCAGCTTTACCGGCTCAGCACCAAGAGTTGGCACTGAAATGGTCGCACCCAAGATGGCTTCGGTGATGGTGATTGGGACCGTGACCCTCAGGTTTTCACCATCGCGGGTGAATACCGGGTGCGGCTTTACCTTGATGGTCACGACCAAATCTCCAGCCGAACCACCATTTGGTGATGGTTGACCTTTGCCTTTGACCTTTAGTTTTTGGCCATCTTGAATGCCAGCCGGCACCTTCACATTCACGGTTTCGCCGTGAACGGTGAGCTTTAGCTGGGTGCCGTGAATTGAGTCGATGAAGTTGATGGTCGAACTGGTGGTCAGATCACTACCGCGTTGCGGACCGAATCCGCCGAATCCGCCAAACCCTGGGAAGCCCTGGTTTTGGAAACCGCCACCAAAAAGGTTTGAAAAGACATCTTCAAATCCAGCTCCCTGACCACCTGAGGTGAAGCGTGCTCCACCGCCCATGGCCCGAATCGCGTCATACTCCTTGCGCTGATTGGCATCGGATAGCACGTCATAGGCCTCGGAGATGTCTTTGAACCTAGCCTCGGCCTTGGCATCACCTGGATTTCTATCCGGGTGAAACTCTTTGGCTAGCTTGCGATAGGCCTTCTTGAGATCGGCATCAGAAACGTCCTTGGAAACGCCAAGGATCTTGTAGAAGTCCTTTTCAATCCAGTCTTGTGACGCCATCTACCTCACTCCTTTCGAACTACTCGCTTGGAACAAATACCGCTACCTTGGCCGGGCGCAGCATGCGCTCGCCGATTCGGTAGCCCTTCTCAACCACATCTGCAACTACTGGTTCGCTGACCTCGGGGTTAGGGGTCTGAACCAAGGCATCGTGGTGCTCGGGGTCAAATTTCTCACCCTTCTCGCCAAAGGCCACAAGGCCCAGCTTCTCGCCAGCGGTTCTCAGCTTCTGGGCAATCGCTGCCATCGGGGTTCCCTCCTGCAGATCGCCGTGCTGCTCAGCGCGGGTTAGATCATCCAGGGCTGGCAGAAACGCTCTCACGGTGTCGGCAACAGCAAGCTGTCTTTCCACGCCACGATCACGATCGACTCGAGCCTTGTAGTTCACAAAATCGGCCTGCAGGCGCTGGAGATCTTGGAAGATCTCCAGCTCACGGTCGATCGGGTCAGTGCTCTCGGTCTCTTGGACCGGAGCACCTTCCTCGACCATTTCCTCGGCCTGATCGCCCTCGTGGTGCTGAGGGTCGTTGTGTGCCTCGGTCATTACTTCTTGTCCTCGTTCTCGTCGTCGACAACCTCGGCGTCAACTACGTCTTCAGCATTTGCCTCTGGCTGAGCCTCGCCCTCGGCAGGTGCTGCCGCATAGATGGCCTCACCGAGCTTCTGCTGAGAGGCCATTAGCTTCTCCTGCGCGGACTTGACAGCTTCGATATCTTCTCCAGCGAGCGCCGCCTTCAGAGCATCGACATCGGCCTGAACCTCGGTCTTGACCTCTTCTGGGAGCTTGTCCTGGTTGTCCTTGATGAGCTTGTCGGTTGAGTAGGCAAGCTGCTCAGCCTGGTTGCGAAGTTCTGCCTCTTCACGACGCTTCTTGTCTTCAGCGGCGTGCTCCTCGGCATCCTTGACCATGCGGGCGATGTCTTCCTCAGATAGTGAGGATCCACCGGTGATAGTCATGGACTGCTCCTTGCCGGTGCCCTTGTCCTTTGCGGAAACGTGCACAATACCGTTGGCATCGATATCGAAAGTGACCTCAATCTGTGGGATACCGCGTGGGGCAGGGGCGATACCGGTTAGTTCGAAGTTACCCAGTGACTTGTTGTCACGAGTGAACTCACGCTCACCCTGGAACACCTGAATTGAAACGCTTGGCTGATTGTCATCTGCGGTGGTGAAGATCTCGCTGCGCTTGGTTGGGATCGCGGTGTTGCGCTCGATCAGCTTGGTCATGATGCCACCCTTGGTTTCGATACCAAGTGACAATGGGGTTACGTCGATCAGTAGCACATCCTTGCGCTCACCCTTGATCACACCGGCTTGCAGGGCAGCACCGACGGATACGACCTCATCAGGGTTTACGCCCTTGTTTGGCTCCTTGCCGCCCAGCAGGCTCTTCACAAGCTCGGAAACTGCTGGCATACGGGTTGAACCACCAACCAAAACCACGTGAGCGATGTCGGAAACCTTTACTCCAGCCTCCTTGATTACATCCTCGAATGGCTTGCGAGTGCGCTCTAGTAGGTCGCGGGTCAGGTCCTCGAACTGAGCACGGGTCACGGTTTCGTCTAGATTTGCGGGTCCGGACTCGGTGAGAGATAGGTATGGCAGCTGAACCTGGGTTGAGGTTGACTGGCTCAGTTCCTTCTTGGCCTGCTCGGCAGCCTCCTTCAGACGCTGAAGTGCAATCTTGTCGTTTGCAACATCAACACCGGTGGTCTCCTTGAACTTCTTAACCAGGTGGTCAACTAGGCGCTGGTCCCAGTCATCACCACCTAGACGGTTGTCACCGGAGGTGGAGCGAACCTGAATTGTTGAGAAGTCATCGTCCTTGCCGACCTCAAGTAGTGAAACGTCGAAGGTTCCACCACCAAGGTCAAACACGAGAATGAGCTCGTCTTCCTTGCCCTTGTCTAGCCCGTATGCGAGGGCTGCGGCGGTTGGCTCGTTGATGATGCGGAGCACGTTTAGACCAGCAATCTCACCGGCCTCCTTGGTTGCCTGACGCTCTGCATCGTTGAAATATGCAGGCACGGTGATTACTGCGTCGGTGACGCTTTCACCCAGGTAGGTCTCGGAATCACGCTTCAGCTTCATCAGAATGCGAGCTGAGATCTCCTGAGGGGTGTATTCCTTCTCGTCAACCTTGAACTTCCAGCTGGTTCCCATGTGACGCTTCACCGAAGATACGGTGCGGTCAACGTTGGTTACTGCCTGACGCTTTGCGGTCTCACCAACCAGGATGTTGCCATCCTTGGTGAATGCGACCACCGACGGGGTGGTGCGGAATCCTTCGGCGTTTGCGATTACCTTTGGCTCTCCTGCCTCCAGCACGGTTACCGCGCTGTTGGTGGTACCTAGGTCAATACCTACTGCTCTACCCATTGTTTTCTCCTTCTTCTAAATCCTGTTCGTGTCTCAAAGTTGAGTCACCTGCGCTCAAGTTTCAAATAAGAAAACCAGGATGTCAAGAATCCATTCCTGAAAGTTGAGTGTGAATGACTCAACTTTGCAATCTCACTAGTCTGGTTCTCATGCACGAACTCACCGCTGAGGGCCTGGTACCGCTTGCAATCATCCGACGCGATGGCCTAAACGAGTCATTCCACCTTGGCACGGCCTCGCTAGTGTCGCCATCGGGTGAGGTTCTAGAAACCTGGGGCGATGCGGCGGCACTGATTTACCCAAGGTCCGCACTCAAGCCAGTTCAGGCGATGGCGATGCGAAGGTTGGGACTTAGGACCTCTGCAGAGCAAGCCGTGATCTCCATGGCTTCGCACTATGCCACGAAGACACAGGTGGCCTTGGTTAGGCAGCTGCTCTCCGATCACGGCATCTCCGAGCTGGATTTGGCTTGCCCTAGCGCTTGGCCTTGGAATCCCGCAGCAAAATCAGTAGCCACCGCAGAGTCCCGAGTCTTTATGAACTGCTCGGGCAAGCACGCCGGCTTTTTGGCTACCGCCAAAATCAACCACCTACCAACCGCCAACTACCTGGACCCTAACCACCCAGTGCAGCTCGCGGTCAGGAACTTGATTGTTGAAACAAGCGGGGAAGAAATCGGTAAGACCACGGTTGATGGCTGCGGCGCTCCACTTTTTGCCATGTCGACCACAGCACTAGCCAGAGCGCTATCAAAACTGCCCAGTTTGGACCCAGAGCTTTTCGAAGCCGGGCTTTCCAGTCCGCATCTGATTGGTGATGAGAGCACTCCAGATGCACTTTTGATGAAGCACGGCATCTTCTCCAAATTGGGCGCTGAAGGAGTCTTCACATTTGTCTCCCGAGAGGGTTTCTCAGGTGCAATCAAGTTTGCCGACGGTTCGCTGCGCACCGCACTCAAGGTGACGGCCGCCATGCTTTACGAGCACCAGCTGATCGATGCCGCTCAGCGACAATCAATCGAGGCCGAGGACACCATGCAGGTCCTGGGCGGCGGCAAGGTTATCGGTGAGATAAACATTTGCATTTAGGTCATAAGAATTTGGCCTTTGGGGAGTAATCTCAGGCCATGACCGACAGTGCAGTTGCATCGAAAAAGCCACGTGGAACCTTTGCTTGGGCCCTTTGGGACTGGGCAGAACAACCCTTCCCGACCATCTTTTCGACATTCATCTTCCCGATCTACATCACCTCCTCGGCCTTTGGTCCGGAAGAAGACACCTCCCGCGCACTAGGCCTAGCGGCAACCATTGCAGGTATCGCGGTTGCACTGGTTGCCCCGGTATTCGGTAGAAGGTCTGATGAGCAGGGCCGCAGAAAGCTCTGGCTTCTAATAAACACCTTGGTTTTATCCGGCGTGATGGCATCACTGTTCTTTATAGCCCCAACCCCAGAGATGCTCTGGCTTGGGCTCATCATCTTTAGCTTTGGTGGTTTTGTGCAGGAGATTGCCTTTATCAACTACTACGCGATGCTCAAGCAGGTCTCGACCGAAAACAACATCGGCAAGGTTTCTGGATTCGCCTGGGGCCTGGGATATGTCGGCGGCATCATCCTGCTGCTCGTCTCACTTGTGGGCTTTGTCCAAACAGATACCCCTTGGTTTGGCATCCCAACCGAGGATGCGCTCAACGTAAGAGCGGTCTTCCTCTTCAGCGCAATCTGGCTTCTAGTGTTCTCAATCCCGCTCTTCATTACCGTGCCTGAGGTCAAGGCCAAGGAGAACCTAGAAAAAGAGAACATCATTGAGAGCTATTTCAAGCTCTGGTCTCAGCTAAAGTCGCTGCGCAAACAGGCTCCAGAGACTTTCAAGTTTTTGATCTCATCCGCCATTTACCGCGACGGACTCTCAGGTGTCTTTGCTTTCGGTGGTGCTCTGGGTTCGCTCGCATTTGGTTTTGAGCTGGCTGAAGTGATCATTTTTGGTATTGCAGCTAACCTCATGGCCGGTATCGGTGCAGCCATCGGTGGCTTCCTGGACGACAAGGTCGGCGGCAAGATGACCATCATGGTTTCGTTACTTGGACTAACAGTTGCGGGTTTCGGTGTCTTCGCATTCGCGAGCGCCGGACCAATCACCTATTGGATCGGTGGTTTGGCACTGACCTTGTTTGTTGGTCCAGCCCAAGCTGCATCCAGATCGTTTGTCGCCAAGTTCACTCCGGCAGGGCGTGAGGGTGAGGTATTCGGCCTCTACATGACAACTGGAAGAGCAGTCAGCTTCCTAAGTCCACTTCTTTGGACAACCGCGATTTCAATTGCACTTTCTGCCGGTATTGGTAACGCCCAGGCCACCGTTTACGGCATCTTGGGTCTGATGTTGGTTCTGGTAGTTGGCATTCTGCTTCTAGCAAGGGTCAGTCCAACTCCGCAGGTCATAAACGACTAGGTAAAGCAAAGGCAAAACTTAGGTTTACGCTTGTGTGGTGTCTAAGCCAAGTGCGTTCCGAGCGTTTGGGCATCGCAATTACCGGGTTTTGTTCCCCGCCAACGTGCTGTCCAACATCGGGACTTGGGCGCAGCGCATCGCGCAAGACTGGCTAGTCCTTGAACTAACCAACTCGGCACAGCTTTTGGGCATCATTACCGCCCTGCAGTTCCTACCCTCTCTGCTGTTGAGTCTCTATGGCGGGGTCTTGGCTGACCGCTTTGATAAGCGCAGCCTTCTGGTGATCACCAACGTTGGCGCAGGACTTGGTTCTTTGACCCTGGGGCTTTTGGTGCTAAGTGGCCAAGTTCAGGTTTGGCATGTTGCACTATTGGCCTTCACAGTTGGTGTCTTCTCGGCCTTGGATGCTCCGGTTAGAACAAGTTTCAACTCGGAGCTGGTTGGGCAAAAAGACATCCCAAGCGCAATCAGCCTCAACAGCGCAAACTTCAATGCTGGTCGACTGATTGGACCCGCCGCTTCTGGCTTTTTGATCGTGCTCTTCGGTACAGGGCTCTCCTTCGTAATCAATTCCTTCACCTACCTAGCGGTGGTGATCAGTCTGTTGATGATTCGAAAGGGTGAGCTCTTTATCTCGGTGAAGCCTGAGCGCAGTGCAAAGCTCAAGGAGGCAGTGAACTACGTCCTCTCCCACACTGAGATCCGCTTGGTGATGATCGCGGTCTTTTTTGCCACCACCTTTGGTTTGAACTTTCAGATCTTCATGGCCGTGATGGCCACTCAAGAGTTTGGCAAGGGCCCAGCCGAGTTTGGAATCTTGGGCAGCATCCTGGCCATTGGTTCCTTCACAGGAGTTCTGGTCTCAGCCAAGCTTGAACACCTCAGGGTTCCAAAGTGGGTAATGCGCTTTGGCATGGGCTTTGGCTCGCTTTTGATGGTCACGGCCTGGATGCCTAGCTATGGCAGCTTTGCTGCAATTTTGCCTTTTGTTGGTGGCATGGCTCTGATGATGCTGATTGGTGCCAACTCATTTGTCCAAACCAACTGCGAGCCAACCCTTAGAGGTAGGGTCATGGGCATCTACCTAATGATCTTTATGGGTGGAACCCCGATTGGTTCGCCGGCCATTGGTTGGTTCGCCGAAAACTTCGGAGTTCGAATCACGGTGTTTATCTGCGGGCTCATTGTTCTGATTGCAGCGGTCGTGATTGCGATTGTGATCAAGCGCTCTCCAGGGCCTGAACCCAAGACCGAATCCCTACCGGTTATCACAGACCCACAAAACTAAGCTCTACACAACGTAGAATTGCGTCATGTCCAAGCGCAAACAGGGTGAACTCGAAGCCGAGGTGCTGGGCTGCCTGTGGGATCGACCAGATGGGCTTAGCTCCCAGCAAATCCTTGCGCTTTTAGGTGATGACTCGCTCGCCATAACCACCGTGCTGACGGTGCTATCAAGGCTCACCGACAAGGGTTTGGTCACGCGTTTTCCCGGGAACGGGCGAACCCTGATCTTCAAGGCAGTGCTCTCGCGCGAAGAGCACACTGCTAAGTTGCTGCTTGATGCCATGGGTCAGTCAAACCCAGCTTTGGTGTTCTCTCACTTTGCCGGTGGCCTATCGGCTAAACAGCTGGAGCAGCTTAGAAAAGCTCTGGATCAGTAGTTTTCCAACAGCTTCTTCATGAGGTCGATCTCGGCCTGCTGAACCTCAATGATCTCGGCTCTGAGCTTTTGTGCTGGCGGGTAGTTGGAGTTGGAGAGCATATCGGCCATATCCAACGCACCTTCGTGGTGGGCGATCATGCCGGTGAGAAATAGCTTCTCAAATTCCGCTCCGGTCGATTGTTTGAGGGTAAGCAGCTCGTCCTCTGAGAGCATTCCACCCATGGAGTGACCAGAGTGATCCATGCCAACATCGCCGTATTCATCAATCCAGCTCTGCATCAGATCAATCTCGGGTTGTTGGGCATTGAAAATCTCTGCGGCGAGCGCTCGAATCTCTGGATTTTCGGTTCTGTCCGAGACCATGGCGGCCATCTCCAGGGCCTGCTCGTGGTGCGGGATCATCATCTGAGCAAACATGACCTCATTCGCACTGACGGATGTGCTTTGGGAAATGGTTGGGTTCGGGTTAAAAACCGAGCAGGCACTCAAAATCAGTGCTAGCGGTAGCAAAATCAGAGTCTTCAAAGCACGCATGTCGGAAATCCTAAGTCATCTAAACTCGCCTCGAGAGGGGCGGTAATGGATTCTCAGCTAATTGGTATTTTGCTCCTTGTTGAGTTGGTGCTACTAATTTCCAGCGCCGCCCCGTTATCGCTAAGCGGTCGCTTCCAAGCAGCTCCAAACCTGGGCATACTGACCTGGTTTTTCTTGTTTTTCATCGCTATTGCCGCAACGGTGTCGGCGGTGGTTATCGCAGTTGGCTTTATTTTCCAAAGCTATTTCGAGCTCCAAAGTGGTGGGGGTTTACTGGAAACCCTGGCCGTTAGCTTTGCTCCTTGGTTGCTGCTTGGGTTTGGCGGGGTATTGCTGGCAATCACAAACCTGCGCTTAGCGCCCTATTTTGAGGCAAAGGCACAGGATTTGGATCTTGATTTGCTGGCCACCAATCACTCGGAGAGATTCGAAGGCGCTTTGGTGAGGGAGCTGTCGCTACCCGGCTACTTCGCTTTGGCACAAACTAATCAGATTTTCCTCTCAACCGCAGCGCTGAGGCTGCCGATTGAGCAAAAGCAGGCTGTTTTGTGGCACGAGCTAGGGCACCTGAGACTTGGTCATTCAAGGCTGAGGGCTATCAGTGCCTTTGCGCTGACTCTTGCACCTTGGTTCTTGGTTTCTCGAGTTTTTGACTATGAACTGCAACGACTTTGTGAACTAGCTGCCGACAACTACGCCCTGAGAAAAGTGGATGCTCAAGCGCTGAGAAAAGCTCGCAGGCTATTTCTCTAGTGGGGCGTTACCCACATCCGTGATGTGGAAATTCAGGTAGCTGCGGGATGCGGTAGGTCCGCGTTGACCTTGATACCTGGATCCATACTTTGCAGATCCGTATGGGTTTTCGCTTGCCGAGGAGAGCTGGAAGAAGCAAAGCTGACCAATCTTCATGCCAGGCCAAAGCTTGATGGGCAAGGTGGCGGTGTTGGAAAGCTCCAGCGTTACGTGACCGCGGAAACCAGGGTCAACAAAACCTGCGGTGGAGTGAGTTAGCAGGCCCAGTCTTCCAAGGGATGACTTGCCCTCTAGGCGAGCAGCGATGTCGTCTGGCAGCGAGACAAACTCATAGGTCGAACCCAGTACAAATTCACCCGGGTGGAGTATGAATGGCTCATCCGAGGCCACCTCAACGAAGCGAGTCAGATCGTCTTGCTGCTCCCTTGGGTCGATAAACGGATATTTGTGGTTATCGAACAGGCGGAAGAAGCGATCCAGTCGAACATCCATGCTCGAAGGCTGGATGAGTTCGATGTTCAGCGGGTCAAGGCCGATGCGGCCAGACTCGATCTGGGCGCGGATATCGCGATCTGATAGCAACATGTCAAAAGGTTATCGGTTAGCTTTGAACACATGAGCCAATCCGTCGACGCATTCCTCAGGTTTCAAGCCACGCTGCTCTCTAGAGTCGAGCATCGCGACGATGTGTTGGGCTTGGTCTTCTTGGGTAGTTCGGCAGCAACGGAGCGGGCTGACGAACACTCCGACCACGACTTCTTCCTGATTGTCAAAAAAGGCGTTGGCGAGAGCTATCGCAAGAACCTCGATTGGCTCCCAAACCACACCGATATTCTCTTGGCCCCGCGCGAGACAGCCCATGGACTCAAGATCGTTTATAAAGACCTCAGACTTTTAGAGTTTGCAGTTTTCGAAGATGATGAGCTTGAGCTCGCCTCAGCGAACGACTACGCGGTGGCCTTGGATAGATCAAACATTGCTGAGCGCATGGCCGCGATTGCCAAGCGATCGTTGCCAAGAGCCATTGACCCGCTTGCCGAATTTGAACTCTTATTGGCCCTGATTCAGATTGGGCTAGGTCGCTATCGCAGGGGCGAGGTGATTGCCGCTGAGCAACACCTCAAGAGCTATGCGGTTGAGAAGCTCATCAAGTTGATTCGGCACTACAAACCCGTCGCTCAATCCCGTGCCGATTCACTAAATGCCTTCAGGCGTTTCGAAAAGGATTACCCGAACCTGGCCTCAGACATCTCCGCTCTCCAGCTGCTTCCGGGCGATGAATGCGCGAGCGGATTATTGGACCTAGCAGCAGGTTTGCCAATTTCACCCGATGAGATAAATAAGCTCACCGCAATCAGAAAGGGACTTGGTATCTGATGTTGAAAGCTTCAATTGCCAGAGAGCGCTTCTATTTTGTTTTGGCCGCTGCTGGTCTAATCACCGCTTGGTGGCTAAATGCCCTCGCGGTCTTTGAAAATGCCGACTATCTGAAGGCTTGGTTTGGCTCCACCGTCGACCTGGTTCTATCGGTTGATCTAAGCATTGTGGCAATCACGGTTGCCGCCTGGATGATCTACGAATCCAGAAAACTCGGCATGAAGCGGGTCTGGCTCTACTTTCTAATTTCCTCAATCACGGCCCTTGCCTTCACCCTTCCGCTTTTCATGGCGTTTAGAGAGCGCAAACTTCGCGAGCAAAGACTCGCCTCAGGCAAGCTCGAGCGCTTTGAGTTTGATGACCACCTAGTTGATATCTGGTCTCCGAAAACGCTCAACTCCAAGACTCCGGTGTTGATAATGCACGATGGCCGAAACATTTTTGATGAGAAAGACTCCTTCACCGGCAAGACCTGGGAGGTGTTGACCGCGATCCGGGAAGAGGTTCGCGGAGAGCAGCCATTGGTAATCGCAGTCTGGGGACTGAGCGATGAGACCCGGTTGCGGGAACTTGCTCCGCAGGAGATCTTGGATGATCACCCAGAGTTCTGGGACGCACTCCCCGAGGACTTTAGGAAACTTCGCGGTCCAGGCTTTGCGGACTCCTACGTATCGCTGCTGTCTGATGCCATCTTGCCTTTTGCTCTTGAACGTTATTGCATTCAGCACAGCGCGGACCGCACAGCCGTGATGGGCGCTTCAATGGGTGGCCTGATCTCGTTCTACACCCTCGCCAAGCGACCAGGCATCTTCGGGACCGCAATTGGTTTTTCAACGCACTGGCCCTTTGGCGGTGAGGTCATGGTCGATGAACTGACCGCGATGCTGCCTCCAGCAGGTTCACACCGAATCTGGACTGACCGAGGTGATCTTGAGCTCGATGCGATGTATCGGCCTTATCACGAGCGGGCGATCGAGCGACTCACCGCTAAGGGCTACGCCTCAGACAAGGAGTTTGTGGCAGCGCACTACCCATACACCGGTCACCACGAGAGTTACTGGGCTAGAAGGGTGGCAGATGCTCTGAATTGGTGGCTTCAAGCTCCGGGTCGTAGCTAGCACCGGACATAAACCTGACCACATCTCTGTCAACCATCACATCTCGCATGGTGATTGCTCGGGTTAGGTAGAGGCCATCAAGCGATCTGACCCTGGAGAGTGCCACATAGGTTTGACCCGGAGAGAATGCTCCTCGACCCATATCGATTTGAACCTCGTCATAGGTTTGACCCTGTGACTTGTGAACAGTCACAGCCCAAGCCAGTCGCAGCGGGATCTGCTTAAATTCGGCCAAAGTGATCGGAACAAGAACCTCTTTGACCTTGCCGGTGGCCTCGTCGAAGTCTTCTTCGACCTCATAGCGAACCTTTTCCCAGGTTGCCGGTCCGACCTCAAACTCCTCACCATCAACTTCGACTACCACGAGTCCTGATTTTTTGAGGTCAACTACGTGTCCGATGGTGCCGTTTACCCATCGCTTACCACCGGTGCCATCGTCATTCTTGATGAACATCACCTGAGCCCCAACCTTTAGGTAGAGCTCGGTCTCGGCGGGCAAGACCCTACCGAAGGCATTTGAAGCACCCTCGGAATATGTGGCCCTGAAAAGCTTTGGTTCGGATGGAATCAAACTCATGCGCTGGGCATTGACCGAGTTCACGGTCTCGTTGATGGTGGCTAACTTGATTACATCGGGATGCGGGGGGAACCTATTCCCCGCGCGGTTTATGTGATCGAGCATCTCCTGGGTCACCGAACCATCGCGGATGGCATTCAAGATTTCTTTGAACTGCGAGTCCGACTGTCTAAAGATTTCACTGAGCTCAAAACGCTCTAAGCCCGCATCCCTAAAAACGTGAGCGTCAAAGAACCAGCCAGAGCGATAGTTCTCCTCCATATACGCGCGCTCCTGAGGATCACGCGGCGGCACCGGGGCCAGCTGATAAGGATCACCAAACATGACAACTTGAGCACCACCAAAAGGCAGGTTGCGCCTGCCCCTGGCAATTCTCAAGGCTCGATCAATCGCATCCATGAGATCAGCCGAAACCATCGAGACTTCGTCAATCACCAACATGTCCAACGCCTTGAGAACATCGCGAGTCCGGCGCGACAGGTGCTTGGCGATATCAACTTCACCCAAAAGTCCAAGTGGGAAGGTGAAGAGCGAATGAATCGTTACGCCGCCAACGTTCAAGGCCGCGACACCGGTTGGTGCACAAACCGCAAAGGATTTCTCGGTATTGGCTACCAGGTGGGAGAGCAGGGTGGACTTTCCAGTGCCAGCGCGGCCAGTCACGAATACGTGGGCATCGGTTTGTTCGATGTAGTCAAAGAGATTGCGCTGTTCTTCACTCAGTTCGATGATCATGAGCGCTCACTCAGTTTCTTTAGCATCTCGTTGTAGTCGGATAGGTCTTGGTTGCCGGTGCGATCAGAAGCCCGGTCTAGGCGCTTGCGCTCTCGATCATCTGAACGCGACCACTGAAACACCACATACAGCGTGATCAAGATAGTGGGGATCTCACCCACACCCCAGGCAAACGCTCCGCCAATTGCCTGATCGGAAAGTGGATCCTCGCCCCAGGTGCGTCCCATAGAACCAAACCAGTCGGCTAATAGCAGGCTCTTCTCATTCATCAACCCAAGCCCAAAGAAGGCGTGGAAGGCCATGGTGCCGATCAACAGCATTAGCTTGAGCGGATAACCGTGCTTGTGCGGTTGCGGGTCCACGCCGATCAAAGACTGAACAAACAGGTAACCGGTAATCAAAAAGTGCACGATCATCCACTGGTGACCTAGGTGCTGCTCAGTAGCCCACCTAAATGCCGGGGTGTAGTAGAACAACACCAGTGAGATAGCAAAGTTGAACCCTGCAAACAGCGGATGCGATAAGAACCATGCATATGGGGTGTGAACTGCCCACAGCACCCACTCACGAAGACCTCTCGAGCCATCTTTTCTGGCTGCCGCGACCCTGGAGAGAAGCGTTACAGGGGCACCCGGCACTAGAAGCACCGGCACAAACATCGATAGCAGCATGTGGCCAACCATGTGAACCGAGAACAGATACTCCTGGTAGGCGTTCGGGGCACCGTTGGTGACATAGAAAAGAAGCAGCATGCCGCCAAGCCAAGATGCAGTTCTACCCACTGACCACTTGTCACCACGGGCACGGAGCTTATAGACGCCAATTAGGTAAAGAGCGATACCAAAGCCGACAACGGTCGTCCAAAGTGGGTCGATGTCCCAAACTCGAATCCAGCTAAGTGGGGTCAGCTCCTCGGGGAGGGGATCTCCAGTGAGCAATTGAGCTGGAGTCGGTGGCACAAACTCAGCATCAGAAACCGGGGTGGGGGTCTTGGCCAAGGCTGTTCCCAAGCCGAACGCGAGCCCCATCACGAAAAGCTCGAAGGCAACCAGCCGCCAGAACCCGCTAGCTCGCTCAGCAAACTTTCCCGCAAGGATGATTCGGTGGCGAGCGCCGAAGGCGCCGAGCGCAATCAGCAAAACTGCCTTTCCGATCAGCATGAGCCCATATTCACTCAGCAAATCAGCTGGCTGGTAGAGCCTTATGTATCCCGATGTCAAACCCGATATCGCGACCAGAATGAAGCTAATGAGTGCCAACGTGGAGTAGCGACGGGTCAGCTCACCAGAGCGCTCTTGGTCTGAAAAGAAAACGGCATAGAGAGCAAACAACCCGCCCAACCACACCGATACCCCAACAAGGTGCATCAGCATCGAATTCACCGCAACCGCGTGACCGACATCGCTTGAGGCGTGCCCTGATTCCGCAAGCGGGTATAGCCCTGCAATTGCTAGCGCTGCGTTTATTGCGACCCAGAGCGGTGAGCTAAGGGCAATCGTGGTGAGGCTCAGCACCATTGCAAAGACCAGGTTCCAGGCCAACAGGACGCCGAGTTCGATCTGAGTGGCAAATAGCCAGAGCCCCTCGGAGAACTCAGGCCCGAATGACAGCTGTGTGCCAGAGGCCGAAAGATAAGTCAGCACAAAGTAGGCGAAGCCCGAAAGTAGCCAAAGCGATGCGCCCCAGGCGGCAACCGGTCGAATTTGATTTCGTTCTGCTTCGTTAGCCGAATAGGCCGAAAAGACCAGTGAACCGACCGTAACGGCCATGCTCAGATTCATAATCAGCTTGGCAAGCGGACTACCCCAACGAACCACCGGCCCGGGGTCTGAGAAGGGGAGTGGTTCGACGGCTCCGCCATACAACAGCGCTCCAAAGATGCTCAGAATCGCGCCAAGGGCGACTAGGGCGATCGTTAGCAGTGAGCGTCTAACCAGGTCTTTCGTCAATTACCTAAACCTCGGGAAAAACCTTGGAGTTTTGGCGGCATAGGCGGCATAGCCTGGGTACTTCTGCTTCAGCAGGTACTCCTCAAAATTGGCCTTGATGTAAAGCTGGATGTACAAGAAGATCCAGATGATGATCTGCGGCCAGTAGCCCGCATCCAGGACTACACCCAGACCGAGCAACAGCAGCCCGAAATAAATCGGGTGACGAACCTTTGAATACAGCCCGGTGACAACCAATTCGGCATCGTCCTTGGGGACTGGGTTTGCAGTGAGTGACTTTCCCAGTCGGAAGAAACTGGCGAGCAGCACCGCAATTCCGGCGCCCATCACTGCAAGGCCGAGGATGCCCAAGAAAGGAGTGAATTGACCGTATGGATTTTCCATGCGTGGGGCGGTGAACAAAAGGGCTAGCAGAAGAAACTGACCAGCCACATAGATGTATCCGCGAGCGCGATTATTCACTCCTCAACCCTACCTTTTGGATAAGACAAAGGCGGTGGCCCGAAGACCACCGCCTTGTTGTTTAGCTTTAGTTACTTAACAGCAGCCTTTAGCTTGCTACCTGCAGATACCTTTACGGTTGCTGCTGCAGCGATCTGGATGGTTGCACCAGTCTGTGGGTTGCGGCCGGTGCGTGCTGCACGGTGGCCCTTCTCAACGCTTAGGTAACCAGGAATGGTGACCTTGTCACCCTTCTTGATGGATGCGCCGATGGTGTCAAACATTGCGTCGATAACACGGCCAACAGCGGCCTGTGACTCGCCGGTGTGCTTTGCGACTGCTGCTACGAGCTCGCTCTTGTTCATTTTAGTCCTCCTGGACGTCTAGGGACAGGAATGTCTCCATCAACCTATAGCGCTAGGGAACAAGTCAACGTTCATAACTCGGCGTGTTGCGGGTGAGTTTTCCTTGAATTTACGCGGTTTTTTGGACTTTCTAGGGCTAACCGAATCAAATTTGCCCAAAGCAGGCAATAACCCGCTTGCCCAATAATGACGCGGATTAGAGTTGTGGGGCACTTTCATGAGGCAAGCCGAGGGTTAAAAATGCTCACCAACCAAGCAGCAAAAGAGATTGTGCTGGGCTCGCTTGGCATCCATCGCCCAATCGAATCAATCGATCGGGCCCTCGACACCTTGCACCTATTTCAGATTGACTCGGTTAACGTTTTTGCCAGAGCCCACCTGATGCCTGCCTTCTCCAGGGTTGGCGCATATCCACTGCAGGATTTTGAAGAAAAGGCCTTTGGTGCGGGCAATGCACCTAGCTACCGAGAGTATTGGGCTCACTGCGCAGCGTTGATCAAGCCCGAGGACTGGGAACTATTCGAGTTTCGAAGAAATGAATATCGCAGCCGCGATCGGGTGAAGGAAGTGCTCTCCCCGAAGCACAAACTGGCAGGTTGGGTCCGAGCCGAACTCAAGAACAACGGCCCGATGACAATCGCCCAATTTGAGCACGATGCCAATAAGCGAACCGGCAATTGGTGGGGCTGGTCCGAGGTGAAGACGATCTTGGAGCGACTTCACTTTGCGGGTGAGGTTGTGAGTGCGGGAAGAACGAACTTCTCAAGGCTCTATGCACTGCCTGAGCAGGTGGAATTGCCTCGCCTGGGCATTACAGAATCCGAGCAAAAGTTGGAATTGATGCGTCGCTCGGCAAAGGCACTGGGCATCGCCACTGAGGGCGAGCTGGCGGATTACTTCCGCTTTTATAAGACCGAAGCTCGCCCCTACATCAGGCAGTTACTACAAAGTGGTGAGCTTGTTGAGGTGCGGGTCGAGGGTTGGTCTGAAGCCGGGTATGCACTTCCAGAAACCCTTGAAAACCCCAGCGGGCTTGATTACTCAAGACCACTTCGTTTGTTCAATCCGTTTGACCCGCTCACTTGGCACCGCGACCGAACCAGAAGAATCTTTGATTTTGACTACATGATTGAGATCTACACCCCAGAACCGAAGCGCAAGTATGGCTACTACACACTGCCGATTCTTTACCGCGATCAACTGGTTGGCCGAGTAGATCTAAAACACGAACGCAAATCTGGTTCGCTGCTTGTTCAGTCACTTTGGCAAGAGCAGTGGGTCACCAAGACCCTAGAAAAAGAAATGGCCCCCCATCTGCATGCCGAGCTTGAGCTTGCGATGCAATGGATTGGGGCAGAAAAACTAATCCCGCCATCGAGAGGCAATTGGACTCTCTAGGCGGGATCAGATTTAGAACTGATTACCAGCTGGACTTGGTCACACCTGGAAGCTCACCTGCGTGAGCCATCTTGCGGAAGCGAACACGGCTGACACCAAACTTGGAGAGCACACCACGAGGGCGGCCATCGATTAGGTCACGGCTGCGAACACGAACTGGGCTCGCGTTACGAGGAAGCTTCTGAAGACCTAGACGTGCCTCTTCGCGCTGCTCAGCGGTGGAGCTTGGGTCAACTAGCGCCTTCTTCAGGGCTAGGCGCTTCTCTGCGTAGCGCTCAACAACAACCTTGCGCTGCTCGTTACGAGCAATCTTGCTCTTCTTTGCCATTCTTAGCGCTCCTCGCGGAATTCAACGTGCTTGCGCACTACTGGGTCGTACTTCTTCAAGACCATGCGGTCTGGGTCGTTGCGACGGTTCTTCTTGGTCACGTAGGTGAAGCCAGTACCGGCGGTTGACTTGAGCTTGATGATTGGACGGATGTCCTTGTCCTTGGCCATCTATAACTCCTTAGATCTTCTCGCCGCGAGCAACTAGCTCGGCAACTACGGACTCGATGCCGCGAGCGTCAATCACCTTGATGCCGCGAGCTGACAGGTTAAGGGTTACCTTGCGACCCATGGATGGGACGAAGTAAGTCTTCTTCTGGATGTTTGGGTCAAAGCGACGCTTGGTCTTGTTCTGCGCGTGCGACACATTGTGACCGAACTGCGGACCCGTCTGGGTGACCTGGCAGTAGGCAGCCATTTTTCCTCCTTGGGGCGCGATGACCCGAAGCATAAGTTTGGGATTGTTGGGGATGAACCCCACTCAACCCCGCAAGTTTAGGAGAAAGCCAAGGGCAAAAGCAAGTCCCGTTTTGAAAAAATCAACTGGACACGCCACACTCGGCACAGGTTCCAAACAACTCGATGCTGTGTGAGACCGAGGTAAAGCCGTGGCTCTGGGCCAGCGCCTCAGTTGCGGCCTCAAACCCAGATAGTTCAAATTCCACGGTTTTGCCGCAATTTTGGCAAATTAGGTGGTGGTGATGGTCGGTGCCACAGATCCGATAGCGGGTCTCGCCATCGGATCCAGTGAGAGCGTCAGCCTCGTTGCTTTCCACCAACTCCGTAAGCGCTCGGTAAACGGTGGTGAGGCCTAGCTTGTTGCCACCCTGAACCAGGCCCGAGTGCAGCTGTTGAGCCGAAACAAAGCCCGGGGATTGGCTGAGCGCCTCGCGAACTGCGACTTTTTGCCATGTATTGCGCTTCTGGGTCATGCCCTAACCTCCAGTCTCGACCTGGTAAACGCAATTACGCGGGCTATCAGGTAGATGAGGAACGAGATCGTTGTTATGTAGGGGCTAATCGGCAAAGTGCCGCCGAGTGCGAGCAGGGTTCCACCGAGCATGGCAATTAGAGCAAAAATCACACTCAAGATCGGGACCCAAAGTTGCGAGCTGGAGAGTCTCAGTGCCGCAGCTGCTGGAGTAACCAGCAGTGCCAAAACCAAAAGTGCTCCGACCACCTGAACGGCTGCGGCAACCGATAGTCCCAGAAGCAGCACAAATGCCACGCCCAGAGTCTTGGTTGGCACTCCCCTCGCTGCCGCAACCTCTGCGTCCAGCGAGGCAAAGCTCAAAGGTCGCCAGATCACGAGCATCGCGACCAAAACCACCAGGGTGATCGCGGCCATGGATGCAAGCTTTGGATCATCAACCGCAACAATCTGGCCGGTGAGCAGCCCGAACTTGTTGGCAGCCCTACCGGGATAGAGCGAAAGTGCGAGGATTCCGATACCCAAACCAAATGGCATCAAAACAGCCACTATCGAGTTTCGGTCCTTGGCCCGCTCACCCAAAAAGGCGATGATCGCGGCGGCAATGATCGATCCGAAGACGGATCCCAAAACCACGTCCAGTCCAATCAACAGGAAAACGGCTGCCCCCGCGAATGAGAGCTCTGCTATGCCGTGAACGGCAAATGACAACTCCCTGGTCATTACGAATACACCGACTAAGCCACCGATTAGTGCCAGTAGCGCGCCAGCAATCAGTGAGTTGGTGACCAAGGGTAGAAGCTTGTCGTAATCGGAAAAGTTGAAGACCTGTGACCAATCCATTAGCGCCACTCCTCGTCTTCATGGTGGTCGTGATCATGAGCGCCAAGGACCACAATGCGACCCTGGTTTCTAACGACATCTATCTCCGCACCGTAGAGCTCTGAAAGCACATCGGTTCTCAGCACCTCATCAGGGGTTCCAATTGAATACCTGCCCTGGGCTAGATAAAGCACGCGATCCACGTAGTCCATCACTGGGTTCACATCGTGGGTGACAAACAGCACGCTGGTGCCCTCTTGTCTGCGTTCAGCAATCAAGGAGCTCACAACCTGCTGGTGATGCAGATCCAGGGCACTCAAAGGCTCATCAGCCAAGATCAGCTTCGGGTGAGATACCAGGGCTTGAGCCACTCGAACTCGCTGCATCTCGCCACCCGAGAGCGAACCGACAGGCTTTTGAGCCAGATGTTCGGCATCCACTGATCGAAGTGCCTCAAGAGCAAGCTTTCGCTTGCTCTTTGATGGCATCGGGATTCCATAGCTGTGACCATCGAGTCCAAAACGAACGGTGTCGATGACGCGAAGCGGTAATCCACTATCAACAGCTCGGTGTTGCGGTACATAACCAATCTGGGTAGTTCCGTGACCCACCGGGTGATCTAGAAAGCTGATCGAACCTGAACTGAGTCGCTGTTGACCAAGAATTGATTTCAAGAGCATCGACTTACCAGAGCCGTTAGCGCCAATGACGGCGACGAATTCTCCGGGTTGAATCTCAAAGTTCAGGTTGCTCCAAATCGCCCTCTCACCGAGCGTGAGCGAGGCGTTTTGGAGTTTGAGAACAGCCGACAATTAGTAGATCGCCTCTTGCAGCTGGTCAACCACGTGGTTCAGCCAATCCAAGTAATCGGTGGTTGCCAAAGCGTTGGCTGAAGGGGTCTCGGCCACCGCAACGATTGGTCTGCCACCAGACTCGGCAGCAGCCTTCAGCTTCTGCGAGGTTTGGTCCTCGGTTCCGATGTTGACTACCAAGATTGCGGCGACCTTGTTCTTCAGGAGTTTTTCAGCCTCATTCAAAGCGGAAACCGGGACATCGCGCTCCTCTTCGATGGCATCAGCCAGTGCCTCGGGCGTCATATTCTCAAAACCAGCATCCTCAAGGAGTAGGTTGGCTACACCCTCTGAGGCGATGAATCCAGCTCCCAGGGAGCGCTCTCTGAGCGCTTCAACTCTGAGTTCGATATTTCCCATCTCAGCCTTGAAAAACTCGAGGTTAGCGGTGACATCAGCTTTTGCCTCTGGGCGCAGCTCGATGATTGACTCGGCGATGTGGTCCGCGGCTTCAATCGTCTTCGCGAGATCAAACCAGATGTGCTCGTTTTCGTGAGCGTGCTGATCCTCGGAATGAGTTTCTTCAGCGGCAACCTCATCACCGTGAAGGTGCTCTCCCTCGACCAGTTTGAGGAAGATTGCTTGTTTTTCAGAAACCTCATACAGCTGAATCATGAAGTCGTCGTAGCCACCGCCGTTGGCAATGGCCAGCTCCGCACCTTCAAGCGCAAGTTGGTCGCGGGCTGACGCCTGATAGGAGTGAGGGTCTTGATTACCTGGAACGATTGAGGTGACATCAACCCAGTCACCGCCGATGGTTGCGGTGATGTTTGCCCAGACTTCGGTTGAGGTGACGACCGCAACCTTGCCGGTTTCACCATCGCGCGTGAGGGTGGGGGATGAGGATGGAGTTGGGTTCTCGCCCTGACCAAAGAGTTGTGGGGCCAGGAAGAACGCGGCCAAAATACCCGCTGAAACCGCCGCAACAACGCCAATCACAAATTTCTTCATGGCTCGATGCTAACTCTTATTGAAAATGATTGTCAATTCCAATTAGTCAAGTAGCAGTGCGGGCTCCTCAATAACGCTCGCAACGTCCTGAACAAACCTGGATGCCACGTCACCGTCTACAACTCGATGGTCAAATGTGGCTCCAATAGTGGTGATCTGACGAACCACGATCTCATCATCGACCACCCATGGCTTTTTGCGAATCGAGCCCAGCGCGACTATGCCCACCTCGCCCGGATTCAAGATTGGGGTTCCGGTGTCAACGCCAAAGACACCGATGTTGGTGATGGTGATGGTTCCATCACGCATGTCTTCGGGGGTGGTCTTACCCTCACGCGCGGTTGCCGCCAGCTGTTCGATTGCCTGTGCAAGCTCGATCATGCTCATCTGATCAGCGTTTTTGATATTTGGGACTATCAGGCCTCGCGGCGTAGCAGCCGCGATGCCCAGATTCACGAAGTTGTGAACGATGATTTCCTCATCAGTCCAGGTCGAGTTCACCATGCGGTTTCTTCTCACCGCCCAAATCATGGCCTTAGCCATGATCAAAAGCGGAGTCACCTTGATGCCCGCAAAGTCAACTGAGTTCTTCAGACGCTTCACGTATTCCATGGTTCTGGTCGCATCAACGTCAACGAAGATGCTCACGTGAGGGGCAGTGAAGGCGCTCTTGACCATTGCGCTAGCAATCGCCTTGCGCACCCCCTTGACCGGTATTCTCTCTTCGCGTTCCGAGGGAGCGTCCGGGGTGGTGAGGTTTTTGAAAACGCTCGCCTGACTTGCGGCTCCGATTACGTCATCGCGGGTGATGTCACCGTGGGCTCCAGTGCCAGAGACAGCGTTTAGGTCAACGCCGAGCTCCTTGGCAAGTTTTCTTATCGGTGGCTTAGCCAAGACCGCATCGGCCGCAGTGGTGGCTCGCACCATCGCGACCGGGATTGCGGTCGAGATCGGGGCTTGCCTAACAGCACGGTTTCGTCTTGAGCTGGCTTCGCCCGTGTCGCCGTAACCAACCAATGTTGGAAGTTTGTATTCAGCTCCGGTATCAGCCTCAACCGCCACGGCCTCCGCTGGAACATCAAAGGTGGCCATGGTTGGGATCAGACCAGAGGTCACGTTTACGGAGATGATTGGGGTTCCGACCTCGACAGTCTCACCCTCTTTGGCAAGTAGCTCCTCAACCACTCCCTCAAATGGGCAGGGGAGCTCGACGATGGACTTTGCCGTCTCAATCTCACAGATGGTCTGGTTCACCTCGACCTTTTGGCCTGGGGCAACCTTCCAAGAGACGATTTCGGCCTCGGTTAGACCTTCACCAACATCAGGAAGTGGGAACTTAGCGATGCTCATCCAAATCTCCTAGTAGGCCATGATTCTGTCGACTGCCTCGAGAATGCGGTCGGCATCTGGTAGGTACGCCTCCTCGAGCTTGGATGGTGGGTAGGGGGTGTCAAAACCACCAACCCGAAGCACTGGGGCCTCTAGGTTGTAGAAATTGTGCTCCGCCACTCGAGCCGCGATCTCGCTCGAGAGCGACACGTTGGTTGGGGCTTCGTGAGCGATCACGAGCCTTCCGGTTTTCTCAACCGAGGCAAAGATGGTTGGGTAATCAATTGGGGCTAGCGATCGAAGGTCAATCACCTCAATGCTCACGCCCTCCTCGGCACCAATCTCAGCTGCTTGCAATGCGGTGGTAACCATGGGTCCGTATGCCAAGAGGGTCACTTGGCTGCCCTCGCGCAATAACCGCGCTGAGTGCAGCGGCATCGGTGCAACATCCAAGTTCACCGGACCCTTTTGCCAGTAGCGACGCTTTGGTTCAAAGACAATTACCGGGTCTGGGCTCTGGATGGCCTGTTGAATCATCCAGTAGGCATCGTTTGGGTTAGATGGAGAGATGATTCTCAGTCCCGCGGTGTGGGCAAAGTAAGCCTCTGGGCTCTCCGAGTGGTGCTCAACCGCACCAATTCCGCCACCGTAAGGAATGCGAATTACAACCGGCATCTGCAAAAAGCCCTCGGAGCGATATGTCAGCTTGGCTAGCTGCGAGGTGATCTGGTTGAAGGCTGGGAAAACAAAGCCATCGAACTGAATTTCAGCAACCGGGCGGTAACCGCGCATAGCAAGGCCAATAGCGGTTCCAACAATGCCCGACTCGGCAATTGGGGAGTTAAATACCCGCTTCTCACCGAACTCCTTGTGCAGGCCCTCGGTTACGCGGAAAACACCGCCGAGCTCGGCGACGTCCTCACCGAAAATCAAAACCTTGTCGTCATCCTGCATCGCCTTTTGGAGTCCAGCGTTCAGTGCCTTGGCGATTGCCATGTCTTTATAACTACTCATGGCCACCCATCTGCTGCTCATAGGCCTGAAGCCAGGCCTTTTGCCTATCGATATCCGGGTGCTGATCCGAATAGACATTGTGGAAGATGTTTTCAAGCGGTGGGGTCTGAAGCGCGAATGTTTCAGCACGGATCTGAGCCGCTAGCTCATCTCCGGCATGCTTGACCTCTTCAAAGAAGTCGTCGCCTATGCCCTGACGGCGCAGGAACTTTTCAAACCTGGTCAGCGGATCACGAGCCTTCCAGTATTCGACCTCGTCATCGGATCGATACTTAGTTGGATCGTCGGAGGTGGTGTGAGCACCGATTCGATAGGTAAGCGCCTCGATTAGGTAAGGGCCCATACCGGCCCGGGCCTGATCCATGTGGAACTTGGTCGCTGCGTAGCAGGCCAGGACATCGTTGCCATCAACTCGCATGCCCGGCACACCAAAGCCCTCGCCGCGTCTGTAGAGCGGCACCTTGGTCTGCTTTTCAACCGGAGATGAGATTGCCCACTGGTTGTTCTGGACGAAGAAAACGATTGGGGAGTCATTGATGGCAGCGAACAACAGTGACTCGGAAACATCGCCCTCAGCTGTTGCACCGTCGCCGAAGTAGGAGATGACCGCTAGGTCCTTGTCTTTGTCTCCCGTGCCAACCAATCCGTCAAATTTCACACCCATGGCATAGCCAACCGCATGCAAAACCTGGGATCCAAGCACGATTGCATACAGGTGATACCTGGTTTCCTCGGGGTTCCAACCGCCGTGGTTCACACCGCGCATCATCTTCAATATCGACATCAGCTCAACGCCGTGGGTGATTGCAACACCGTGCTCGCGATAGCTCGGGAATATGTGGTCGTTGGGACCAACACCGTAGCCAGATCCGATCTGCGCACCCTCTTGGCCAATGGCTGGGACCCAAAGGCCTAGCTGGCCCTGGCGCTGCAGGGCGATTGCCTCGATATCGAAGCGGCGAATTCTGGCCATGTCTCGATAAAACTTGGTCAGATCATCAATGTTTAGAGCTTCAACCAGTTCCCCATACTGGGCGTACTCCTTTGGCACACCGAAGGTGCCGTCTGGGGCCAAAAATTGCATCATTGGCTGGGAGTCTTGGGTCACGAAAGCTAATTTAGTCTCTAGCTGAGAGAATAGGGCCATGTTGCGTTTTCTTATCGGCACAATCGTCAACGCTGTGGGCCTCTGGGTTGCCACTCTGGTCGTACCTCAAATCCAGCTCACCCCATACGGCGGAGACGGTTTGTGGGAAACGATCGCCTCATTTTTGCTCATCGGTGCAATCTTTGGCCTGGTCAACGCAATCATCGGACCAGTTATCAAGATCCTTGCCTTCCCGCTCTACATCATCACCTTTGGCTTGATTTCGTTCGTCATCAACGGTGCGCTGCTTTTGATGGTGGCTTGGTTGAGCAACCTGATTGGTGCGGATGTCTTCACCATTGAGGGCTTCAGCTCAGAGGGACTGGAAATCGCATCGTTCGGTTGGGCAATTCTTGCCGCTCTGGTTATGAGCGTTGCTAGCTTCCTCACCAGAACAGTGCTGAAGATCCTTCGAATTCGCTAGTCGCGGCTGAGTTCAAACACATAGCGCATTCCCGGCTTGTTGGGTTGAATCCCGATTTGCTCGTGGATTCGGCGGAATCCAGGGTCATCGCTCTGATCTAACTCTCTTGCCGAATCGACATAGCTAGCCATTTTGTGAGCGTCGATGACCGACGCGTATTCACCCGGATTTGAAGCGGTTACCCAGTTGGATGCCAATGGATTGACTTGCCCTGACAGGTGAGGGACTGGATCGCCGTGGTTTTGCAGCGATATCACCGGCACCTCCAAACCAAATTGCGAAATGGGTCCACCAAAGCTGATTAGTCCTGCCACTTGGTAGGGCTGTTCAGAGGTCGCCATTTGTGCCCCGACCAGTGCCCCTTGGGAGTGGCCAACCAATAACACCGAATCAGACGGACCTGCCTTGAGCTGACTGAGTGCGGAATCGATTGCCGATTGGGTAGGTGATTTCTCTAATCCGCCGAAGGCGGTCAAGTTTGAACGGATGTTCAATGGATTCTCCCCGCCAAAGTTCAGGGACTGGGTGCCAGGGATGTAAACGATGATATTGCGCCCGTAGCCGTTTTTATAAACATCAATCAAGATGCGAGAACCTGGTTTGTCATAGGCCTTCGCGACCGCAGCGGCGTGATCACCAATTGCATTAACGGAGGAGACTTTGGACAGGGTTACGAGCTTGGCCGACCCATTGACATCCAGCTTGACCTGGGCCAGCTTGAGGTTGGCCTGCTGCTCACCCAGGAGGTGCTGAGCTGAGTTATAGCCAAAAGCCGCGGTAGTCATTCGGATCGAACCCGCGACCATCGCTGTCTTCGCCAGGTTTGCTTTGCCAGTGAGGCCAGCTACCGCAAAAATCGCTCCGAGGTTGGCCAGCAGTTTTGTGCTGCCGTCCATGATCGCTATGGGTTGCCCCATGTAGGTAGAGAGTGTGCTGAGGGGACTGAGGACTTGGTTTATAAGCCCCACCACTCGACTCTCAGCGCTGAAGTATGCGTCGGCAGCCATCTCCGCCTTGATTGCTAAATCCTTTACTCGATCCACAAGCCCAGGTAGCAGCATTGAAAGCTGAATCTGCGCCCCAAGCTCTGCGATGGAGAAGCCGACACCGGCAAAGCGAGCGTGATCTAGGTTGCTGGCCGCAAGCTGCAATGCCTTGGAAACCCGGACCAACTCGTTGTAGTTCGCTACCACAACGGGGTTTCCGCCATAAACATCTAGTCCCATAGCAGTTCCCTGATTGCCGCCAACTCCGCCATTAGAGCTCTGACCTCGAGCTCGAACGCCAGTGCTGCCGGTCCTGACCATGCACCGGGTCCCGGGAGTGCATCCACAAGCAAATACCGAGCGTTGTCTAATTCGAACATGGGGCTAGTTTTCAAAGTTGCATGGGTGAAGAGGCGGAAAAAAGCTGGGCTGTGCAAATCAAAACCTGAAATTGGTCTGTGGATGGGGCAAACTAGGCGGGTGAGCAAACTCTCTGTGCAGCCCCTAAGTCCGCTAGATGGTCGCTATCGCAGCCAGGTCAAAGAGCTTGGTGAATATCTCAGCGAAGCGGGTCTAAACCGCGCCCGTATCCAGGTAGAGATCGAGTGGCTGATCTGGCTTGCAAATAAAGACCTGCTCAAAACCGGAACACCCGTCTCTGAGGCGGAGGCCGTCACCCTGCGTGAGCTTGGAGGCGAGGGGTTCGATGACACATCAGTCGAAGCGCTAGCGTCACTTGAGGCCACGACGCGCCACGACGTCAAGGCCGTTGAGTACTTCATCCGATCTGCACTCACCCAAATCGGCCGTGATGATCTATCTGAACTGGTTCACTTTGGTTGCACCTCTGAGGACATCAATAACCTCTCTTACGCCATCACGGTTTCTGAGGCGATGCAGCGAGTTTGGTTGCCTAGGGCCAAGGATCTAGTTGCGAAGCTAAAGCGCATTTCACTCGAGCTAGTGGATGTTCCTATGCTCTCCAGGACCCACGGTCAGCCTGCTACCCCATCGACCATGGGTAAAGAGCTCGCGGTTTTTGTTCACCGCCTTCAAAGGCAGCTGAATCGAATCGAGGATCAGGACTACCTGGGCAAGTTCTCTGGCGCGACTGGAACTTTCTCCGCCCACGTCGTAGCCGCTCCCGACGTTGACTGGATTTCCCAGTCGAAGGCCTTTGTTGAGCACTTGGGGCTGAGCTGGAATCCGCTAACTACTCAGATTGAGTCACACGACTGGCAGGCAGAGCTTTACCAGGCCGTTTCACACTTCAACAGGATTTTGCACAACCTGGCAACTGATGTTTGGACCTACATCTCGCTGAACTACTTCAAGCAGATTCCTGTCGCTGGGGCGACGGGATCCTCGACGATGCCTCACAAGGTCAACCCGATTCGCTTCGAAAATGCAGAGGCGAACCTAGAGCTTGCCAACGCCATCTTGGATTCACTCGCCCAAACCCTTGTTACCTCAAGGATGCAGCGTGATCTGACCGACTCTTCCGCGCAGCGAAACATCGGTGTGGGCCTTGGTCACTCGTTGCTTGCGATAGACAACCTCTCTCGTGGTCTTGACGAGCTGGCAATCAACGAGTCAGTTCTGCTGTCTGATCTGCTGGAAAACTGGGAGGTTCTAGGCGAGGCGATTCAAACCGCGATTCGTGCGGATGTTGCTCGCGGAGAATCCAAGATTGCTGATCCATACGCGCTCTTGAAGGAGCTGACTCGAGGCAAACGAGTCGGCGAGGAGGACTTGCTGGCTTTTGTGAACTCTCTGGAGGTTTCGGAAGCCACCAAGGCCAGACTGTTGAAACTAAAGCCGCAGACCTATATCGGCCTGGCAGCAGAGCTAGCTAAAAAATATCTCTAGCGAAGCTTTGGCAAGTTTGGGTCTGAATCGTCAGGCTTGTAGCTGAGGTCTAAGGTGGCGATAGTCACCAAGGCCAAGATGAATGCTCCCAATCCCCAGGCGATTGCAGTGTCCTCGAAACGAGTTCCGAAGTAGACCAAAACCCCTACAAATAGGCCGGTAGCGGTCGCGACGATCATGTAGGAACGGAGATTGGCGAACTTCTTCACCCGAAAAGCCTACTTCGGCTTCTTAGATGATGCGGCGGCGATGCCCAAATGGACTCCCGACATTGCAAGGTAAGCGCCAAAGAAGCCGACTGCGCTGACGCTGTCTAGCTGAACTGCAAGGAACAGAAGACCCAGAAGCAGACCAAAGATTGCGGAGATCAAGAAGTCCTTGCCCTCTTGGCTTTTGAAGGAGCTTCGCCTGGCTTGATAAAGCTCAAATGCTCCTGAGATCAATCCCCAGGCCGAAACCAGAGCCAAAAATGCGGGCAGCTGGGTCTCTTGTTTAGCAAGAGCCAGAAACGAGAAAAGACCGACCAACATTGCAAGCACGGCAACAGGTAGCTCTTGCAGCGCTGAAAGATCAGCCTTTTTGGTGAGCGTCAGGGCACCCAAGCCGATGCCGAGCACGATGCCGAAGATTCCAAGTACCCAAAGGCCGGTATCTGGGCCATGGGCCTGATTGAAAGTGACAAATACACCTAGGCCAAAGCTGACCGCTGCCCTAAAAGCCTGCTTGAGATTCACGTTCACTAGCTTGGCATATTCACAAAGCGTGAATACTGCCCGTGGAAAGCAACCACGACGGTTCCGGTTGGACCATTTCTCTGCTTTGCCAGGATGAGGTCTGCTTCACCGGCACGAGGGTGGTCCTTCTCAAAGATTCCCTCGCGGTGGAGCAGGACGACAACGTCGGCGTCCTGCTCAAGCGATCCGGACTCTCTCAGGTGAGAGAGCTCTGGGCGCTTGTCTTTCGACTGCTCAGTCTGACGATTGAGCTGTGATAGAGCCACCACAGGGATTCCGAGCTCCTTTGCAAGTAGCTTCAAAGCTCTTGAGAACTCTGAAACCTCTTGCTGGCGGGACTCAACCTTTTTACCGCTGGACATCAGCTGGATGTAGTCAATTACAACCATCTTCAGATCGACCTGCTGAGCAAGTCGGCGGCATTTTGCCCTGATCTCTACCAGGGACATGTTTGGGCTGTCATCGATGTACAGCGGAGCGTCATTGATCTTGCCTCGAATCGCAGCCAATCTGGTCCAGTCTGCCTCCGAAAGGTTTCCCTTTCGCATCGACTGCAGGTAGATCGAGGACTCCGCGCTGAGCATGCGCATGGCAATTTCAGCCCGACCCATCTCGAGAGAGAAGAAAATAGTGGCCTTGTTGTGCTTGATTGATGCTGCTCGGGCAATGTCGAGCGCAAAGGTGGACTTACCGACAGCGGGGCGGGCTGCAACAATCACCAGCTGGCCCGGGTGTAAGCCGTGAGTTAGCGCATCCAAGTCAGTGAAGCCCGTTGGGATACCGGTTAGCTCACCACCGCGCTTCTGCGCCGTCTCAATTTCGTGAATGGCAGCTTCAATGGAATCGCTCAGGCCTACATAGTCCTCTTTTGAGGTCTGGCTGACAACCTTGTATACCTCGGCCTGGGCTTGGTTAACCAGGTCGGTGACTTCACCTTGGCTCTCATAGCCGGACTGAGCAATTCTGGTTCCTGCCTCGATAAGCCTTCTGAGGATGGCCTTCTCAGCAACAATCTGGGCGTAGTAGCTGGCATTCGCAGCGGTTGGGACATAGCTGGTAAGTGAGTGCAGGTAGTCGGCTCCGCCGGCCTTCAAGAGGTTTCCCTGCTTGTTCAGCTCATCTGAAACAGCGATTACGTCGGTCGGTTCACCCTTGCCGAACAGGTTCAGAATTGCGTTGAAGATCAGTTCGTGCTTCGGGGCGTAGAAGTCGGAGGCCGAGACAATCTCGAAAACCTCGGCAACTGCCTCCTGGCTCAGGAGCATTCCACCCAGGGTGGATTGTTCAGCATCGAGGTTGTGGGGCAAAACCCGCGGATCCGACGCTGGAACTGGCTGCAACATAGTCATGTGCTACTCCTTCCAAGCAATGAATCTTGTATAGCTTGGGGCACTGACAACTTGGTTTCAACCAAGGTTGTGAATAACTGTGGATAACTCTGTGGAAACACGCCGAACGAAACTGTGCATAACTGTGGAAAAGCTGTGGATAAAAATCTCAAATGTCTCTACAGGCCAGTAAATAAGCGGGTAGCTCCTGTGGATAAATTTAAGTGGAAAACTCTCAAGTTGAACCTGAGGGTTGTGGATAACCGAACAAATGTATGGTCAAAAACTAAGGGCCCGCATCGCTGCGGGCCCTTAGTTGTTTAGTTTCTGTTTACTTAGCAGCCACTACCTGGAGCTTGAGGTTTGCAACTAGATCGCCTACGCGAACGGTTGCCTCATACTCACCGGTTGACTTGATGGCGCCAACAAACTCAACCTTGCGCTTGTCAACAGCGCCAAGGCCGGCAGCTGCGACTGCGTCAACGACGTCGCTGGTCTTGACAGAACCGAATAGACGGCCGTCCTTACCTGCCTTGACGGCGATGCGGATTGCCTTCTCCTCAAGCTTGGCCTTTAGCGCCTTTGCCTCTTCCTCAGAAGCGATGGCGCGAGCCTGACGAGCAGCGCGGATTGAGGTGACCTGCTTCTCGCCACCACGGCTCCAGATCACAGCTAGGCCGTTTGGGATCAAGTAGTTACGTGCGTAACCGTCCTTGACCTCAACAACATCGCCTGCAGAACCTAGGCCAGAGACCTCATTGGTCAGAATTAGCTTCGACATGGGGGTTCTCCTTAGCGTCCTGCACCGGAGTATGGCAGTAGTGCCATCTCACGTGCGTTCTTGATTGCCTTGGCGATCTTGCGCTGGTCCTGCACGGTTGCTCCCGTGATACGACGAGCGCGGATCTTGCCGCGGTCTGAGATGAACTTGCGGAGGGTAGCGACGTCTTTGTAGTCGATAACCTCGATCTTGATGGTCTTGACCGGCGCTAGCTTCGCGAACTTAGAGTTCAAACGAGGCTTGCGGGCCTGTGCTGACTTTCCAGCCATTTATTTCTCCTGAATCTTTCTAAAAAGGTGCTTCATCAACGCTTGGGTCAACCGCAGGGTTTGCCCAGGCATTAGCGCCTGAAACCTGAGGCTTGGCATCCTGCCATGGAGACTCCACCTGGCCACCCTCGCGTGAGCGACGAGTTACCGAAGCGGTTGCATAGCGCAGCGAGGGGCCGATCTCGTCGATTTCGAGTTCGAGAGAGGCACGGGCCTCACCCTGCGCAGTCTGGTAAGCAGATGGTGCCTTGAGGCGACCGGTAACCACAACGCGGGTTCCCTTGGTCAAGCTCTGAGCAATGTTCTCTGCCGCCTCACGCCATGCGGTGCAGCGAACCCATACGGTTTCGCCGTCTACCCATTCGTTGGTTGAGCGGTTTAGGGTGCGTGGGGTTGAGCCGACGCGAACTGACACAACGGCAACACCCCCCTGGGTGTAGCGAAGCTCCGGGTCGTCAGCTAGGTTGCCGACGATGGTGACGCTAACCTCGCCAGCCATTTAGGACCTGTTGCCTGCTGGACGCTTGCCTCCAGGACGAGGACCACGTGGTGCACGGGTCTTTTCCTCAGGCACAAACTCAATCGGGTTGATGCTGAAAACAGCATCCTCGAGACGTAGCACCTTGGTGCGTAGCACGTTCTCGTTCAGCTTCAGCTGACGGTCGACCTCGATCACAGCAGCTGGCTCGCAGGTCATGTTGACCACTGCGTATACGCCTTCTGCCTTCTTCTTGATCGGGAAGGTCATGCGACGGCGTCCCCAAATGTCAACCTTGTCCACGGTGCCACCCTGTGCAGGGATAACAGCTAGGAACTTGTCGAGCATCGGGGCAACTGTGCGCTCATCAAGAGCAGGGTCAAGAATGACCATTAGCTCGTAGTTATGCATAGCTAACCCACCTCCTTCGGTCTAAACGGTCACGGTCCTTCCGTGACAGGAGGGTATTTTGCATAGTGTTGCCTTGGGCAACCTTGGAAGTCTAACGAGACTGCCACCAGCTAAGCAAGCGTTTTTCCGCTTCTGCTCGCCCAATTTCGCCCTCGTCAAGACGAATCTCCATCAAATACTTATAGGCCTGGCCTACCTCGGGTCCTGGCTTTAGGCCCAGCAGCTCCATGATGGCTGCGCCATCGAGCTCTGGTCGCAGTGAATCAAGTTCCTCCTGCTCCTGCAAAATCTTGATTCTTTGCTCTAGGTCGTCGTAGGCATGAGCAAGTCGATCTGCCTTGCGGCGGTTTCTCGTTGTGACATCCGCCCGGGTCAGGGCGTGAAGTCGAACGAGTTGATCCTCAGCGTCTCTGACATAGCGCCGAACCGCGCTGTCACTCCACTGCTGGTCTGAATATCCAAAGAACCGAAGGTGCAGCTCGATTAGCTTTGCGACCGCCTTGATGGTGTCGTTGTCAAAACGCAGTTCTTGGAGTCGCTTCTTGGCAAGCTTTGCTCCAACCACATCGTGGTGGTGGAAGGAAACGGCTCCACCTGGCTCGAGTCTTCTGGTGGCGGGCTTACCTATATCGTGCAGCAGAGCCGCCAGACGAAGCACCAGGTCATTCGAGAGGCCGTAGTCCTTCTCATAGTCAATCGCCTGCTCAACAACCGTGATGGTGTGCTGGTAAACATCCTTGTGGTGGTGGTGTTCGTCCAGCTCTAAGCGCAAGGCGGGTAGCTCAGGCAGCACAATCGAAGCGATTCCCGAGTCAACCAGGGCCTCTAGGCCTGGGCGAGGGTTACTGGAGAGCAGCAGCTTTGAAAGCTCGTCTCTAACGCGCTCCATCGAAATAATCGATATCCGCTCACGCATGGAAACCATGGCCTCAAAGGTCTCTGGCTCGATTTCAAAACCAAGTTGCGAGGCAAACCTCGCAGCTCGCATCATGCGGAGCGGGTCATCAGAAAACGAAATCTCTGGCTTTGACGGGGTCTTGAGGGTGCTGAAGAGAAGATCTCGCAAACCAGAGTGCGGATCAACAAAGGTGCGAGAAGGTAACCGCAGAGCCATGGCGTTGACTGTGAAGTCACGACGAACTAGGTCATCTTCAAGATTGGTGCCGAACTCGACCGTTGGTTTTCTGGTCTCGGAATCATACGAATCTGCGCGGTAGGTCGTGATTTCGACCTTCTCCTCGCCAATTTGTGCGGCGATAGTGCCGAAGGCCCGGCCAATGTCCCAGGTTGCCGAGGAGATTGGCTTGAGCAGCTTGAGAATTTCATCGGGGCTGGCGCTGGTGGTGAAATCTAGGTCTGGTGCCACACGTCCCAAGATGGCATCGCGCACTGGTCCACCCACCAAAGCTAGCTCAAATCCAGCCGCTTCAAACAGTGCGCCAAGTCGATCCAGCAGGGGATTTTGGGTATTCCGCTGCAAGTTCTCCAGGGCTTTGGCTACGTCTTGCACCGCACTAGCTTGCCACAGAGGTTTTGCTATTCCGCAAGTAGAGTTGCACCATGAAAACCATCCGCCCGCAGACCCAAATCGAGGTCTCTGCCGGCGGCTTGGTTCTACACCGTGAAAATACCTCTCTAGTCGCGCTAATCAGCCATAAGAACCGCGGTGGCAAAGCCGATTGGTGCATCCCCAAGGGGCACATTGAATCCGGTGAGGAGTTGTCGGTAACGGCAATCCGCGAGGTCTATGAAGAGACTGGTCTCGAGGCTGAAATCATCGACAAACTGGGTGAAATCACCTACACCTTCAAGATTGGTTCACAGCGGATTAGAAAGACCGTGCACCACTTCTTGCTACGGCAAACCGGTGGTGAGCTCTCTGGGGATCATGATCCAGCGGGAGAAGTGATTGAAGCCAAGTGGTTCCCAATCGCTGAGCTAGAGAGTGTCTTGGCCCATGAGAACGAGCGCAAGGTCGCCCTCAGAGCACTGGAGCTACTGAGTTGAAGCGGCTAGTTGCTGTCTTGCTGATGCTGCTGGGGCTAGCAGCGCCGGCCATGGCATCCGATTCGGTTCACATTGTCCCAGGCAGCAGCATCAACCTGGTTGCTCGTGATGGCCGCATTCCGGTAACCGTCATGAATCCAAGCTCTACACCGCTTGAGGTCACCGTTTACGGCGCAGCCACAAGCTTCCGACTAGAGGTTTTAGAGAGCCAAAAACTTACAATCCCCGGCAACACCTCGGCAGTTGCGGAGTTACCGGTGCGGGCAATTGCCAACGGCCCAGTGTCTATTCGGGTTTGGCTTGAGATCAACGGCAGGCAGATCGGTGAAGAGCAGCTGATCGATGTGTCGGTGAACTATGACGTTGAGCTGTTTTTACTCGTTTCACTTGCGGTGGCAATGTTCTCGCTGATTGTGGTGGGAGTGGTCAGAACCGTAGTCAAACTCGCTAGGAGCCGGGGTGAGTGAGCAAGAACCCTCGGTGACAAAAAGCTCGCTACTGATGGCTTCAGGCACCATTGTCTCCAGAATTTTGGGCTTTCTCAGAGCGGTTTTGCTAGCGGCAGCCATCGGCGTGACCACCGATGCTGCGGACGCTTTTGGGGTTGCGAATCAGCTGCCAAACAACGTTTACGCGATCATCGTGGGTGGTGTGCTGAATGCGGTTTTGGTTCCTCAGCTCGTCAGGGCAAGAGCACTCGCAGATGGGGGCAAGGGCTACATAGATCGATTTGTGACCCTGGCAATCACGGTCTTTTTTATCCTGACCATGATCTTTACCCTGGCGGCGCCGCTATTGGTGCAGCTTTACACCTCGGGCTGGAGCCAAGATCAGCTAGCGCTGGCCACCGCGTTTGCCTACTGGTGCCTACCGCAACTGTTTTTCTACGGTTTGTATTCGATTCTTGGTGAGGTGCTCAACTCCAGAAGCGCTTTTGGGCCATTTATGTGGGCCCCGGTACTCAACAACGTGGTTTCCATTCTCGGTCTAATCGGGTTCGTGCTTATCTTTGGTGCCGACCCGACCGGATCACGTTCAGTTGAAAGCTGGGGACTGGACAAAGTTTCACTGCTTGCCGGTAGCGCAACCCTCGGGGTTGCCGCGCAGGCCCTGATTTTGCTCCTGAGTTGGCGCAAGATTGGCCTGAGTCTCTCGCTGAATTTCAAATGGCGGGGATTTGGTCTTCGGCCAGCCCTCAAGGCGGCGAGTTGGTCGTTGGCCATGGTCCTAGTCACACAAATCGGTGGTTTGGTCCAGACTGCTGTCGCGTCAACCGCTGCCTCAGCCCGCGAAAGCGCGGGGGTCGGCGTTGCATCTGTAGCGGCGGCGGCGATCGCCTGGTTGATCTTTATGCTGCCGCACTCGGTGGTTACCGTTTCGGTTGCGACCGCCTACTTCACCCGCATGGCCAAGCACGCCAGCACCGGGGAGACGGACAAGTTCAAGGCCGATCTCACATCCGGATTGAAGGTGATTGCGCTAGTGAGTGTGATTTCCTCTTCACTACTAATGGTTCTGGCCTATCCGGTTGCCAGAGTTTTCGCTGGGGAGTACCCAGCAACCGCGGCGCTAGGCAACGTCATAATTGCGTTGATGGTGGGACTCGTGCCATTCAGCTTCGTGTACATGATTCAGAGGGCATTCTTTGCCCTCGAGGACACCAGAACCCCGTTCTTTTTCACCACGGTTCAGATTGTTCTGCACATTATTGGCTCGGTGACCCTAGGTGCAGTAATGCCCAAGCAGTGGCTTGTGGTCTCGCTATCGCTCTTGACTGCCACAACCATCATGGTTCAGGGGATTCTGGGCTTCCACCTGCTTCGCAAAAAGATCGGTGGCTTCGCAGGTTTTGGAGTGGGTGCAGCGATTTTGAAGTTTGTAATCGCCGCGATCCCAGCCACCGCCCTCGCGCTTAGCACTCTGTGGTTATTCGGCTGGGTTGGCCCAGGTTCTTTTGTCCTAGACAAAGTTCTCACATCGCTACTGACCAGCTCTGTCGTGGGTGGAGTCGGACTTTTGAGTTACCTGGGGATCCTGTGGGTAATGAGAGTTCCACAGCTGCGAGAGGTGAGCGCTGCACTAAGCGCTAGGTTAAAGCGAGGCTAGAAGCTGAATTTTCGGCAAAGTTTTGCCGCCAAAGAGCGGAATACATAGATAACCATCTATGTTTAGTTTTGTAGGTAAGGAAGTGCAATGCGCGACGTAATCATCATTGGATCTGGCCCAGCGGGCTACACCGCTGCAATCTATGCGGCCAGAGCCCAGCTCAACCCACTGCTAATCGCATCGAGCGTTGAGCCGGGTGGTGAGTTGATGAAAACCACCGAGGTCGAGAACTTCCCTGGTTTCCCAGAGGGCCTTATGGGTCCTGACCTGATGGCCAACTTCCAGGCCCAGGCTGAGCGCTTTGGCACCGAGATTCTCTTTGATGACGTGATTGAGGTCGACCTGAAGGGTGATGTCAAGATCGTCAAGACTGGCGGCGGCGAGACCTTTGAGGCTAAGTCAGTGATCATTTCCACCGGTGCCGCGTATCGCGAGCTTGGACTCCCGAAGGAGAAGGAGCTCTCCGGTCACGGTGTTTCATGGTGTGCAACCTGCGATGGGTTCTTCTTCCGTGAGAAGACCATTGCCGTGGTCGGTGGCGGCGACTCCGCCATGGAGGAAGCAAACTTTTTGACCAAGTTTGCATCCAAGGTTTACATCATCCACCGTCGCGACAGCCTGAAGGCTTCCAAGATCATGCAGCAGCGTGCTTTTGACAACCCGAAGATCGAATTCATCTGGAACTCGGCCGTTGCGGAGCTAAAGGGTGATTCAAAGCTTGAGGGTGTCGTACTCGAGGACACAGTCACCGGTGCCAAGTCAGACCTAGCCCTGGATGGTCTATTTATTGCAATCGGAAATGACCCAAGGGTTTGGTTGGTTGAGAACCAGGTAGAGCTAACCGAGGAGCGCTTTATCAAGGTCGAGGGTCGCTCATCGAGGACCTCGCTTCCTGGAGTCTTCGCAGCTGGCGATGTAATCGACCCGACTTATCGTCAGGCAATCACCGCGGCTGGCTCTGGCTGTGTAGCGGCACTGGATGCCGAGCACTACCTGTCTTCCCACTAGGAGGTTTTACGTGAAACCAGTTAATGCAACTGTCGACAGCTTCAAGGCTGAGGTTTTAGAGTCCAACATTCCAGTGATCGTTGATTTCTGGGCAGAGTGGTGCGGTCCCTGCCGCATGGTTGCTCCAGTGCTAGATGAGATTTCGGCTGAGTACGACGGCAAGCTCAAGATCGTCAAGGTCAACGTTGATGAGCACCCGCAGCTAGCTATGGACTACCAGGTCACAGGTATTCCACTGCTTGGAGTGTTCAAGGATGGCAAGATCGTGAAGCACCTAGTTGGTGCTCGTCCAAAGGCAGCGATTCTCTCCGAGATCTCCGAGTACATCGCCTAATACCCCGAATTTATTGGGCAAAACCCCCACTTCGGGCTAAGCTAACCCCTAAAACCGGGGAGCTGATATGACTCAGACGCGTGCAAGCAGTGTCACCAACTTTGACAGTTGGAAGCACGCGTACGCGGCGCGCGCAGCAAACCTCTCGGTTTCTGAGGTCCGAGCTCTATTCGCGGTGGTCTCAAGACCCGAGGTGGTTTCGCTTGCCGGTGGCATGCCGGATGTTTCAGCGCTTGATGGTGCTCTCATCGAGGAGGCTTTCAACTCGATGATGGCCACCAAGGGCAATTACGCCCTGCAATACGGTGGTGGTCAGGGTGTACTGAAACTTCGTGAGCAAATCCAAGAAATCATGCTGCTCGATGGTGTTCAGGGCTCAGTTGACGACATCATGATCACAACTGGCTCCCAGCATGCTCTCGAGTTACTCGCAGACTTGTTCCTAGATGCCGGTGATGTTGTGCTGGTTGAAGCACCTAGCTACGTGGGTGCGGTGGGTATTTTCCGCCACAAAGAAGCTCACATTGAGCACGTTTTCACCGACAACGACGGTATTTCACCAGAGGCGCTAGCTGAGGCTGCTGACCGCATGGCCGCAGCTGGCAAAAAGGTAAAGCTTCTCTACCTGGTGCCGAATTTCGCAAACCCAAGCGGTGTGACCCTGTCGGCTGAGCGTCGCCAGCAGGTCTTGCAGGTCTGCAAGGAACGCGGGATCCTGATCATCGAGGACAACCCATACGGTCTTCTGTACTTTGAAAATCAGCCCCCAAAGGCATTGAGGGCCTTCGATTCAGAGGGCGTGGTTTACCTTGGCTCCTTCTCCAAGATTCTCTCTCCTGGCCTAAGGGTCGGCTACGTACTTGCTCCCCCAGCAATCAGGGACAAACTGATCCTCGCTAACGAGTCAGCGATTCTCTCACCCGCTACTTTCGCGCAGATGCTGGTCAGCGAGTACCTATTGATTGCCGACTGGCAGGGCCAGATTGACCGCTATCGCAGTCTCTACCGCGAGAAGCGCGATGCCGCTCTGGAGGCGCTGGAGCAGTATTTGCCTAGGGTTCAGACCACTAGGCCCAACGGTGGCTTTTTCCTCTGGCTAACACTCCCTGAGGGCCTAAACAGCAAGGAAATGCTGCCCCTGGCAGTAACCGAGCTGGTCGCCTACACCCCGGGAACTGCCTTCTACGGTGATGGTCGAGGTGCCAACAACATTCGAGTTTGCTACTCGCACCCAACTGCAGAGAACGTAAAGGTTGGTATCAAGCGACTTTCTAACGTTGTGAACCTGCAGCTAGACCTACTCGACACCTTCCGAGCCGAGTAGTCGTGGCGCTTCGGGTTCTAGTTTTAGCCGGTGGCATCTCGCACGAGCGCGATGTATCCCTGAAGTCAGGACGAAGAGTTGCTGACGCGCTGTTGGATGCTGGTGCAGAGGTGGAGATTCGCGAGCCCGATGCCGATTTGATCGGTCACCTGATTGCCTCTCGTCCAGATGTTGTTTGGTCCACCCTGCACGGCTCAGTTGGGGAGGATGGCACCATTCAATGCCTCCTGGAGCTCGCTGGAATCCCTTTTGTTGGTTCAGATGGGGCGGCAGCTCAGCTGGCTTGGCACAAACCAACAGCAAAGACCATCCTGAGACGCCACGGCGTTCAAACGCCGGACTCGATTTCGCTGCCTCGTGCTACCTTTCGCGAGCTAAACGCTGAATCGGTGCTGGCTATGGTTGGCACTCAGCTTGGATTCCCATTGATTGTGAAGCCAGCCGAGAGCGGCTCCGCACAGGGTGTTACCAAGGTTGAGTCAGCCGCTAGTTTTGCGAAGGCCATGGTTGATGCCTTCGTTTACTGCGACACCGTGATCATTGAGAAATTTGTGGCTGGGACAGAGCTAGCGGTTTCAGTGGTGGATCTTGGCTTCGGTCCAAGGGCCCTACCGGCGGTTGAAGTTGAGGTTGAGGGTGGCAGTTTCGGTTACAACGAGCGCTACAACCCTGGCGAAACCAACTACTACGTGCCCGCTAGATTGAGCCCTGCGGTGGTGGAACGAGCAGCGGAGGTCGCTCTGACGGCCCACAACGCCTTGAGATTGCGCCATCTTTCGCGAATCGACCTGATCGTCGACCATGAGGGCACGCCTTGGTTCCTAGAAGCCAATGTGACTCCTGGGATGACGGAAACTTCGCTCTTCCCCCAGGCAATCGTTGCCGATGGTTCGGAGTTAGCGGAGTCCTATCTTTCAATCGCCCAGGCGGCGGCTAGAAACTAATCCTTTTGGATCTGCTCAACTATGCGACGCAGGTCAGCAATGTTGCCAAATTCGATGACTAGCTGGCCCTTTTTGCGACCCAACTGAATCTTCACAACCGTGTTCAGCTTCTCGCCAAGGGAATCCGACATCTCTTTGAGCATGTCTTGTTTTCCACCAGGGACAATCTTGGCCTTCTTGGGCTTGACCTTGACGCCACCCACCAGCTCTTCGAGACCGCGAACCGATAGACCCTCCTTGATGGCACGCTCTGCAAGAGTTGCCATTAGTTCTTCGCTCGGAGCGCCAAGCAGTGCTCTGGCGTGGCCGGCAGATAGGACTCCAGAGGCAACCTTGGTCTGAACGGCCAATGGCAGTCGCAAGAGGCGCAGGGTATTGGTGATTTGAGGCCTGGAGCGGCCGAGGCGATCTGCCAGCTGCTCCTGGGTAGTACCAAAGTCTTCAAGCAGTTGTTTATACGCGGAGGCCTCTTCAAGCGGATTTAGGTTTGCTCGGTGGAGGTTTTCCAAAAGTGCGTCTCGAAGCATGTTTTCGTCAGCAGTTTCGCGAACTACCGCGGGAATTGTGGTCAGACCGGCTTCCTTGGATGCTCTCAGGCGTCGCTCACCCATAATCAACTCATAGCCAGCACCCTTCGGGCGGACCACTATCGGCTGCAGCACTCCAAACTCGCGAATTGAGTGCACCAATTCGGCAAACTGCTCTGGCTCAAAAACACTTCTTGGCTGCTGCGGGTTTGGAACGATGCTGTCGATTGCTAGGTCGCTGAATCTTGCGCCTGGCACTTGAGAGAGTGGGTTTGGAGCAGTTGAGCTAAAGAAGACATCTACCGCATCTCGGTCGCCACCTGGGATCAGGGAACCAATACCACGTCCTAGGCCACCACGTTTTTTCTCTTCACTCATTTGATTACTCCTCTTTGAGCCAATTCGATTGCCGCCTCCTGATAAGCCAGGGAGCCTGAATTCTTGGGGTCGTAGCTGATTGCTGTTTGCTGATAGCTCGGGGCCTCAGAAAGCCTTACAGAGCGCGGGATCGTTGCATTGAGAGTCTCTTTGGGGAAGTACTTACGAACATCCTCTGCTACATCACTACTGAGGTTGGTTCGATTGTCGAACATGGTTAGCAGGATGCCACCAATGATCAGGTTTGGGTTAAGGCCCTTTCGAACCCTGTCGATATTGTTCATCAGCTGAGTTACACCTTCGAGCGCGTAGTACTCACACTGGATTGGAACCAAGACCTCGGTAGCCGCCACGAGGGCGTTTACCGTCAAAAGTCCGAATGAGGGCGGGGAGTCGATAAAGACAAAATGGATCGGGTGTTCCTGGGAAGCCAAGAACTCCTGAAGTGACCTTGCGAGGACGTGCTCACGGCTTTCGTAGCCCACCATTTCAATCTCTGCGCCGGCTAAATCGATGGTTGCAGGCAAACAAAGCAAGTTTTGGTGTTCCGGACTTTGCTTGACGGCATCTGCCATAGCCAGACCATCAACCAAAACCTCAAAGCTACCAACGACGCCATTGTGGTGTTCAACACCAAGTGCCGTGGAGGCGTTGCCCTGGGGATCTAGGTCAATGACCAGGACTCTCATGCCTTTTCTGGCAAGGGAAGCCGCGAGGTTTACCGCGGTAGTGGTCTTTCCCACCCCACCCTTTTGGTTAGAAATCGTGAGGATTCTGGTTTTCTCAGGCGGAACCAAAACGGTTTCAGCAACTCGCTTAGCTCGCTCGTTGTTGACCGTCATCTCCCGCAGTAGCGGAGTATTTTGGCCTGCGAGGGTCATTCGGACTCCAATGTTTCACGTGAAACATGTGTCACATGGCTCAATCCGAGACCCTGCCAACCGATAGGTGTGGGGGACTGCTCTTCACGATCATTTGGGTATCCCATACCGCTTTTTACAGTTGCGGGCGTGGTGGCGGTGTCGTCGGCGGGTTGGTTAGACATTTAGCTCTCCTGACCCTTCAGCCTAATGCGGACCACTGTCGCGGTTTCTGGAGCTTTATCCACTCCCAAAGTTAGGATTTCTGGCTCAAGGTAGCCAAGGCGCTGCAGTCTGGGGCGAGCCAGTTCGATTTCTTCGGGAGCCCTTGAGCCCTTCATTGCCAACACAGTCTTTAGTTCTGATCCGCGAGTCAATGGAGTTAGTAGCCTGACCAACTTATCCAAGGCCGCTACAGCACGCGCGGTAACGATGTCAAAGTCGGTGCGGTGAACATCCTCCGCTCTGGCGCGAATGACCTCGACATTATCAATGCCTAGATCTGAAACCACCTGAGAGAGCCAATTGGCGCGGCGTTCCATGGGTTCGATGAGTGTGAAGTGTGCATTTGGTTGAGCGATAGCCATTGGAATGCCGGGGAGCCCCGCTCCAGATCCCACATCTGCAACCTTGGCGCCTTGAGGCACCAACTCGGCCAGTAGAGCACTGTTCAGAACGTGGCGACTCCAAATCTTTGGCAGTTCACGTGGGCCAAGCAAACCGAAAGTTTCTGAGTCGGTCGCTAAGCGAAGTGCGTAGCCACGAGCCTTATCAATCTGAGGTCCGAAAAACTCGCGTGCGAACGCCGGCTCTGCTTCCAAAGTAGACAAATCAGCCATTTCCGCCCCCTAATGTTTCACGTGAAACATTAAGCCTTGTCGATAACGATGTGGCGGTCTTTGCCCTGGCCTTCAGACTCTGAGCTGAAACCAGCCTCTGAGACCATATCGTGAACCAACTTGCGGTCGTAGGAGCTCATTGGCTTTAGGTGCTGGGCCTTGCCGGTCTCCTCAAACTTGGCGATGGCCTTGTCAACAATCGCACGAAGCTGGTTGTTCTTGATTTCGCGAGAGCCCCCGATGTCAAGAATCAGGCGGGAGTTCTCACCGGTCTTCGCCTGGACTGCCATGCGGGTGATCTCCTGGAGTGCCTCTACGACATCTGGGTCTGAAACCTTGCCCAAATTTGACTCACCGTCACTGGTGACGGAGATATAGGCGCGGTCCTGACGAAACTCGATCTCAAGGTCACCGTCAAGGTCGGCGGTGTCCAGGAACTCTTCAATAAAGTCCGCGGCGATCTCGCCTTCTTGCTCTAGTTCTGTTTCTCTGCTCATGTTTGTTTCTTCTTCTTTTTCGCGCGCTGCTTGCCGACCGGCTGCTGACGCTTCTTGGTCTCTTCTTCTGCCGCTGCAGTGGGCTCCTCAATCTGGAGCTTGCCCTTGCGAGCTAGGCGCTCCTCGCGTGCCTTGAAGGCCGGAGAGCCAGGGGTTGGCATGTTTCGGATTACCAGGAACTGCTGTCCCATGGTCCAGAAGTTTGAAACCAACCAGTAAGTCATGACTCCAAGCGGGAAAGTCACGCCGGAGATCAAAAATACAAAAGGCAGCACGTACAACAGAATCTTCTGGGTCTGCATGAACTGGCTGTTCTGCACATCAGGGTTCTGGTTTTTGGTCATGATCTGCTTTTGAGTAATGAACTGGGAAGCAGTCATTAGGAAAATCATGGTTCCGGCAAGGATCTTGACGTTTAGGTCATCGCTACCAAAGAAGGTGTCGGAAAGTCGCGCACCGAAGATCTCGGCCTGGGAGAAGGACTGCGCCAGGGCGGCGTCCAGAAGGCCCACACCAGCCTTGTTCCGCTGAGCATCATTTAGAACAAAGAACAGACCCATGAAAATTGGCATCTGCAGCAGAAGTGGCAGGCAGGAGCTGAGCGGGTTTGAACCGGTGCGCTTGTATAGGTCCATTTGCTCACGGGCAAACTTCTCACGAGATTCGCGGTCTGTCTTGCCCTTGTACTTTTTTTGTAGCTTCAAAAGCTCTGGCTGGACCAGCATCATGTTGCGCTGGCTCTTGATTTGCTTCACGAAAACCGGGATTAGGGCAGCTCTAACGACAAGCACTAGACCAACGATGGCCAGCACCCACGAGGCACCTGAGTTAAAGGAGAAACCGATCGAGCTGAATAGGGTGTGGAAAGAAACCAGAATGAGCTCAATTAGCCACTTGATGGGCCACAACAGGTCCATTGGCTTACCTCGACTTTTCTTCTATAGCGGGACTTACAAATCCTAGCCTGCTGACCGTTATCCAGCGTGGGGCAGTTTTGGGGTCGTCAATACCACCCTGAGACCAAGGATTGCAGCGCAGGATTCGCCAAATAATCATGGGAACCCCCTTGATTACTCCCAGATTCTGCAAAGTCTGCAATCCATAGGAGGAGCAGGAGGGGTAATAGCGGCAAACATCCCCATAGAGCGGAGAGATCAGCTTGCGCCAAAGCAGAACTAAAGAAATGAGTAGGTTGCGTGGCACCAAAACCAAAATCAAGAGGAGTTTAGAAGTCACTTCAACCTCTGCAGAAGGCCAATCAGAGACGAGCGCAAGTCTTCGAAACTGGCCTCAGCCGATGCCGGGTGGAGCCTCACAACTAGGTCAAATCCAGTAAGTGATTCGAGTTGCTCTCGGAGTATTTCTCTGCTCCGCCTGCGGACTAGGTTTCGCACAACGGCATTGCCGATTGATTTGGGTGTGACAAACGCGGCCCTGGAAGAGCCAGCCACATAGTGGATTGTTGCAAGGGGAGATGAGGCTCTGCGACCCTCGCGAATAACTGCCCTTATTTCATCGGATTTAGTAAGCCGATGAGCGCTAGGCAGCAAGAGCGGCCTAGGCGCTTAGCTCAGCGCGTCCCTTTGCACGACGGGCAGAAAGGATTGCACGTCCGGCGCGGGTGCGCATGCGAGCACGGAAACCGTGGGTCTTTGCACGACGACGGTTGTTCGGCTGGAAAGTGCGCTTGCTCACTTGAAACTCCCTGTATTCTTCAGGACCGCCCGGTCCTAGACAACCTGAGTAATTTACGCCATGTCATCGGGATGAGTCAAGCCTGGATTCCGAACTAATTCACGATCTGGATTCTCTCTCATACTTTTTGTCATATTTTGGGAATGACACGCCGAGAGAATTTGATATCTGCCCGACTTCTATGTTGAATGTCCGAGTTGAAGTTTTTTGG